>NZ_JAHESC010000034.1 GCF_018598185.1 Dawidia soli | reverse complement strand
GTGTACGTGTGGGTCAGGCCGAGAATGAGGCCGGTCTTGTCCACCAGCTTGCGAAGTGTTTTGGCTTCGTCTACCGAGAACGCGATGGGCTTTTCCACGATCACGTGAAAGCCATACTCGAGGGCCATCTTGGCGGGGCCGAAGTGTACGTGGTTGGGAGTAACGACGGAAACAAAGTCCATCCGCTGGTCGGCGGGCAGCTGCGATTCCTTCTCGAACATCTCCTGGTAGGTTTCATACACTCGCTTCGGATCGAGGTATAACGCTTGCCCGGTAGCTTTGGATTCGCCGGGTACAACACTGAAAGCACCGCATACTAATTCAATCTCGCCATCAATGCCCACAGCTTTGCGGTGTACAGGGCCGATAAAAGAGGTGATTCCCCCTCCTACCATCCCCATGCGTAATTTTCTTTTCATGAGTGTTAGTGATTGGTTTTTTAAGGTTTAAGATGATCCTTATCCCGCCACCGGTCAGACGCCTACCCTGTCTTTGCCGGTCGGATATTTCATACGTTTGTATTTTGTTGCAATAAAGTATTATCAGCTTGAAAAGTAAACAAATAAAATTACCGGAAACGATTGCAACCGCTTTCGGCTTCGCAATTTTTTATGCGTTCAGGAGAAAATGCGACCGCGGCGTAGGATGTAAAGTGTTATCTTCGCCCTGACTGCAGGCAGAGGTATTCATATCACCGGCTCACGCAGGGCTACGCATGATACGTTGCTCCCCATGCGCAGACAAATCTACAGCCGCAATATCCTTACTTTACCGCGACCTTACAGCGACCTTACAGTGACCTTATAGCGATCTGAAGCAATACCAAAGCCCTATATAAACCAGGGATAAGCCGTACTAACGTTATCCACGCCTTATCACCCGCCGGTATCGGGCGTGAGTCATCCCCGTATTCCAACACCAGGAACGTTTGTGAATCTGATTTCCGTCATCGGAATCTTCGGGAAATTCCCCCTACCTTTACCCGTAATAGTATCTAACGGACATACATGACCGAATCGCTCTTTCTTCGAAATCTTTGGTATTTCGCCATGCACGGCGAGTTTTTGAAACCGGGTAAACTTGTTGCCAAAGAGATCTTGGGCGAACGGATCGTCTTCGGACGCAACGAGCAGGGTGAGCCCTTTGCCTTGAAAGATAACTGTCCCCACCGGGGCGTACCGCTGTCCATGGGCTGGTACGACGGCAAAGAGATCCAGTGTTGCTACCACGGCTGGAAGTTCAACCACGCCGGCACCTGCACGGCCATCCCGGCCCTGGCCGACGACAAGTTCGACCGCTCGAAGATCAAAGTCTTTAACTACCCATGCCGCGAGCTGAACGGCACCATCTGGATCTATATTCCCCGCAACAAAACACAGCTCGACGGCGCCGACAGCCGCCTGCCCGACCTGCTGCTAAAGCCCGGGCTGAAGTTCCGCTTCGTAGAAAAAGTGACCATGCCCGCAGACGTCGACCACGCCGTGATCGGCCTGATCGACCCCGCCCACGTCACGTTCGTACACCAGTCGTGGTACTGGCGCTCGGCAAAGAAACTGAAGCGCAAAGAGAAACACTTCGAGCCCGACGGCTTAGGCTTCAAGATGGTGCGGCATAAACCTTCGTCCAACTCGAAGGGATACTCGATCCTGAAAGGCGAGACATCCACGGAGATCAACTTTCAACTACCCGGCAACCGGTTCGAGCATATCCGCGTGGGCGATCACGAGATTATCTCGATCACATGCCTGACGCCGATCAACGAGAAAGAGACCGAGCTGAATCACATCTTCTATGCATCGTTCGGATTTGTAAAATACCTCTGGTGGCCCCTGCGCTACCTCGGCAAACAATTCATCCACCAGGACCTGGGCGTATTCCGCAAACTCCAGAAAGGCCTGGAAACCAAACCAACGCTGATGCTCCTCGGCGAGCCCGACGCACAAGCACGATGGTATCACGAGCTGAAACGCCAATGGGACCTGTCGCAACAGGAAGGCAAGCCGTTTGAGAATCCGGTGCCGAAAAAGACACTACACTGGGTCACGTAAATCAGAGTGAGTGTGAACCCGGTAGCCCTCGGTTTGAGAGCGGGGGGAATATGTAGCCTTCGCTCTCACACTCCACACTCACACTGATTCCGCCCTACCAGTCGTCGCTATCCTGCTTCTTCTGAAGCTCCGTATACTGCAGCTTATCCGTAAAAGCCTTATCCAACAATCCCAACGTATTCGGCTTACACCAGTCCGGCGATAAGATCGTCGCGCTGTTCTTGGTAGCGTAGCTGGTCAGGCGGTCCTTCTCGCTGATATTCTTGTAGCCGATGTTGCCGGTCACCATCAGGGTACGGAACGTGAGCCGGTACTTGCCGTCCTTCACCGCGGCAGTCACCTTGCCGCTATACTTGCCCGTTTGAATGATCGGCGGAGTAGCCACCTGCGTGAACTGAAATTTCTTATAGTCGACCGTAATGTCATTTACATCAAACGAAACCTCGTCGCCACTCACCGACACGTTAGCAACATAGGGCAATGCCTTATAGAACTCCGCCAGCTTGGCGGCAGTGACAGAATCTTGTATAAAGACCTTTTGGTAGATGATCTCCTGGTCGACGACTTTGAAGTTGCCGTAGGTGGTAGGAGATTGGGCTTGTGCGAAAAAAGAAACAGAAGCCAGGATCAAAAAGCAAAAAATACCTCTCATGGGGGTGTTAAGTTTCCCCAAAGGTAACGAACGGGTGGCAATCACCCATGCGAGGCAAACCAAAACAAAGACCGTTCGACCGGGTAGGGTGTCGAACGGCCTTCGTGTGTATGACTAAACGAACTTGCTTAACAAATTCTCGTAGTACTCCTGCTTGCCGCTGATCTGTTGCGGTTCGCCGGTCTTATGGGCCAGCGTGCGCAGCTCTTCCAGGGTCACTTTACCTTGCTCGAACTGTTTGCCTTTGCCACTGTCGAACGACGCGTAGCGTTCTTTGCGCAGTTTCAGGTAGGTACCATCGTCGAGGATGGCCTGTGCCGTCAACAGGGCGCGGGCGAACGAGTCCATACCGCCGATGTGGGCGTGGAAGATGTCCACCAGGTCGGTCGAATTGCGACGTGTCTTGGCGTCAAAGTTCACACCGCCGTTCTTAAAGCCGCCCGCCTGCAGGATCACCAGCATCGCTTCGGTCAGCTCAAACAGGTTGTTGGGGAACTGGTCGGTATCCCAGCCGTTCTGGTAGTCGCCGCGGTTGGCGTCGATGCTGCCGAGCACGCCGGCATTGGCCGCTACCTGCAGCTCGTGGTCGAACGTATGTTGCGCCAGGGTGGCGTGGTTCACTTCGATGTTCAGCTTGAAGTCGTCCATCAGGTCGAACTCGCGCAGGAAGGCGATACACGTCGCCGCATCGAAGTCGTACTGGTGCTTCGACGGCTCCATGGGCTTGGGCTCGATCAGGAACGTGCCCTTAAAGCCTTGCGCACGGGCGTAATCTTTGGCCGCATGCAGGAAGCGCGCCATGTGCTCCTGCTCGCGTTTCATGTCGGTGTTCAGCAGCGACATATAACCTTCGCGGCCGCCCCAGAATACGTAGTTTGTGCCGCCGAGCTCGATCGTCGCGTCGAGTGCGTTCTTTACCTGAGCACCGGCATACGCCACCACGTTGAAGTCAGGGTTGGTCGCCGCGCCGTTCATATAGCGCGGGTGTGAGAACAGGTTGGCCGTGCCCCACAACAGCTTTACGCCCGAAGCCTTTTGTTTCTTCTTGGCATACTCCACCACCTTGGCCAGGCGGCCTTCCGATTCTTTCAGCGTAGACGCTTCGTCTACCAGGTCGTAATCGTGGAAGCAATAGAAGGGCACGCCGATCTTGGTGATGAATTCAAACGCGGCATCCATCTTGTCGAAAGCACGCTCCACAGCGTCTTCGCGCTGGTTCCAGGGAAAGTTCTTGGTGCCGGGGCCGAACGGATCGCCGCCGGTGCCGCAGAAGGTGTGCCAATAGGCAATGGCGAAGCGGAAGTGCTCTTCCATCGTCTTCTTGCCGATCTTGCGCTTGGCATCATAGAATTTGAACGCCAGCGGGTTGTCGGATTCCTTGCCTTCGTACTTGATCTGGCCTACGCCTTTAAAGTACTCTTTGTCTCCCAGTGAAAGTTTCATAGTATAGCCTTAATTGATTTGTTTCTGTACCTGTTGAAGCCAGCGGTCGTACGCCGCCGCATATGCGGCGGCCTTGCCGGCCTCGGGGTCTTCCGAGCGGATCAGCTTCAGCCCGCGGAAAGCTTCTTCAAACGCGCCATAGATCCCCGCGCCCACGCCGGCTCCCAGCGCGGCGCCTTTGGAACCGTCTGTATCATATAGTTCCAACCGGGCACCGATGGTATTAACGAATGCTTCGCGGAACAGCGGACTGAGAAACATGTTGGCATTGCCCGCACGGATCACCTGGGTCTTGAGCCCCATCTCCTGTAAGACGTCAAAGCCATACTTCAACGCAAACACGATCCCCTCCTGCGCCGCGCGGAAGAGGTGCGCCTGGCCGTGGCGGTTAAAGTCCAGGCCGAAGAAGGAGCTGTTGATGTTCTTGTCCTCCAGCACACGCTCTGCGCCATTGCCGAACGGCAATACGGTCAGGCCCTCCGCGCCAATGGGGGCGCCGGCGGCAATGCTGTTGATGCGGTCGTAGCCATACAGGTCGCCTTCGCCCCGGGCCATCTTGCGCAGCCAGCTGTTCAGAATGCCCGTACCGTTGATGCAGAGCAACACGCCGTTGCGCTTGGCCGGGTGTTTATCGTTCACGTGGATGAAGGTATTGACCCGCGAGCGCGTGTCGTATGCATTCTTGTCGGTAACGCTATAGATCACACCCGAAGTACCCGCCGTGGCCGCCGTCTCGCCGGGGTTCAGCACGTTGAGCGAGAAGGCGTTGTTCGGCTGATCGCCCGCCCGGTAGCTCACGGGAATGCCCGCCGTCAACCCAAGCTGATCGGCAATCGCCTGGCGCACCTTTCCCTGGATCGAGAAGGTCGGTTCCTGGCGGGCCAGCATGCCGGCGGGGATGCCGTATTGGTCCAGCAAGCGCTTGGAAGGAGCTTCGTCCTGGTAATCCCAGAACATGCCCTCCGACAGGCCAGAGGCAGTCGTCACGATGTCGCCCGTGAGTTTCATGGCCAGGTAATCGCCCGGCAGCATGACCTTGTCAATGCGGTCGAATACGGCCGGCTCGTAGATCTTCACCCACCGCAATTTGGAAGCCGTGAAGTTTCCCGGATAGTTGAGCAGATGCTGCAAGGCGTATTTCTCGCCCATGTTATCCACGGCGTCTCGGCCGATCTCCACGGCCCGGCTGTCACACCAGATGATCGAGGGGCGCAGAACGTTCTGGTTCTTGTCTACACAGACCAGCCCGTGCATTTGATACGAAATGCCGATGGCCGCAATGGCTGCCGGGTTGACACCCGACTGCTTCAGGGCACCTTGCAGGGCCTTCACGGCGTGTTCCCACCAGGTGGCCGGATCTTGCTCGGCCCAGCCAGGCTGAACGGCCAGCATCCCCATTTCTTCGGCAGGCGAATGGGCGGACCCCACGGTCAGCCCCGTCTCGGCATCGACCAGGGAGGCCTTCACCGAAGAGCTGCCGACATCATACCCCAGCAGGTATTTCTTCATAGTAACAATGGTTCAATCGGTTGATGATGTGGGTAAAGATATAACTTATAGTACATTTGACTACAAGGTGTCCGGAATTATTTTCTATCTTGGCCTCCACAGCACTTCTATGCCCATGACCCACGACGCACCCGATGCCATTATTGATGCCCTCTCCATCGACTGTCTCATCTTCGGTTTCCAGAAGAACGAGCTTGACATATTGCTCGTACAGCACGGCGAAGGGATCAGCAAAGGCAAGTGGGCGCTGCCCGGAGGCTGGATCAAATATAACGAAGGCGCAGACGACGCCGCGGCCCGCATCCTGCACGACCTTACCGGCGTATCCAGGATCTACCTGGAACAGCTCCGGGCCTTCGGCGATGTGCACCGCTACCCTACCAAGCGCGTCATCACCATTGCCTACTATGCGCTGGTCAAGCCCGAGGCCTACACGCTGGGCGCTGGCTTCACGGCATCCGATGTAAAATGGTTCAAGCTGGGCGACGTGCCCACGCTGCCCTACGATCACAGCGATATCTTGGAAGCCGGCCTGCGGCACCTCAAGCACAAGGTGCGCCACGAGCCCATCGGCTTTAACCTGCTGCCGCGGAAGTTCACGCTGCTGCAGTTGCAGGAGCTCTATGAAGCCCTGCTGGGACAGAAGCTCGACAAACCCAACTTCCGGCGTAAGCTCATGAAAATGAACCTGCTACTACCCTGTAAAGAAAAGCAAACCGATGTGTCGCACCGCGCCGCCAGCCTCTACCGGTTCGACAAAAAGACCTACGACAAACTCAGCGAAAAGGGCTTTACATTCGAGCTCTAGCAAGCCGCGGCAGCACGTGCGGCCTATTATAATAGTCTAAACGACCATAACCCTATCGGAATTATTGTATCTTGCAATCGTTGGAAAGCAACAAAATTACATCCATATTCCGGGCGCTAAACCTAAATCGAATATACTATCCTTATGGAACAAACCATTGACCGCTCACGCCTGTTCTGGGCCAGCTGCCTGGCGCTGCTTGTCACTTCTCTATCGTTCGGCATCCGCGCCGGCATTCTGAACGAGCTCGGTACCACTTTTCAACTGACAGCCTCTGAGTTGGGTGTCATCACGGCCACGGCCTTCTGGGGCTTTCCGCTGGCGGTGATCATCGGCGGCATGGTGGTCGATATCATCGGCATGAAACGCCTGCTGCTCATCGCCTTCCTGTTCCACCTGGCGGGCATCATCTTTACGATCTTTGCCTCGGGCTACTGGTCGTTGTTCCTGTCCACCCTGCTGATCGGCATTGCCAACGGCACCGTGGAAGCGGCGTGTAACCCGCTCGTGGCAACGATCTATCCCGACAACAAAACCACCAAGCTCAACCACTTCCACCTGTGGTTCCCCGGCGGCATTTTTATCGGTACGCTCATCGTGTTCTTCTTTAACAAGATCGGCCTCGGCTGGCAGGTACAGGTCGCCACGATGATCATCCCGACCTTGCTGTATGGCTACTTCTTCTCACGCCTCACCTTCCCGGTAACGGAACGTGTGGCCGCGGGGGTTTCCACCGGCGATATGTATAAAGCCCTGCTCAGCCCGCTCTTCATCTTCATGATCATCTGTATGTTCGGCACGGCCATCACCGAGTTGTTCACCGGCCAGTGGATCGACGTCCTGTTGCGCAGCGTGACCGACAACGCCCTGCTGGTACTGACGCTGACCACCGGCATCATGGTGCTGGGCCGCGGCCTGGCCGAACCCGTCGTACACCGGTTCTCACCGCAAGGCGTGCTGCTGATCTCCGCAGCGCTTTCGGTCGTAGGTCTCTACCTGCTGGGCCATACCTCCGGTAATATGATCTTTGTGGGCGCGCTCGCCTTCGGCATGGGCGTATGTTACTTCTGGCCTACAATGATCGGTTTTGTAGCCGAGAACCTGCCCCGCACCGGTGCAGTAGGCCTGAACTTCATGGGTGGTGCCGGCATGTTTGCCGTGTCGCTGTACCTCATCTTCATGGGTGGCTACTACGACAACCTGGTAAAAAGCAAGATCCCCGCGGGCATCTCCGAAGCCGAAGCCGCCAACCTGCTGGCCGAAGCACGCAAAGCTGCCGGCCCTGAAATCATCAATGTAACACTTGTTATCCCGATCATTCTTACCGTGGCTTTTGCCGGCCTGGTATTCTATATGCGCGGCCGTAAGAAGGCCGTGGTGGCCTGACATGGCCCAAGGCGGTCGGAAGACGGACGTTAACAACAAACACCTCATGTACAAGAAAAGGATGGTCCCGGAACCATCCTTTTTCTTTTTATCGTATATCGGTTAATCCATCTTCTCCTTGAGTATGCGGAAACTTATCCTGATATTACTGTTAGCATCCGTGAATGACAGTATGGCACAGAAACTGAACGTCGTCGATCCGGTTAAATTCCTTGCCCTGGGCGATTCATACACCATTGGCGAGAGCGTCGCGCCCACCGAGCGGTGGCCGGTACAACTGGCCGCGGCCTTGCGCCAAAAAGGCCTCTCCTGCCCCGATCCCACCATCATTGCCACCACCGGCTGGCGCACCGACAACCTCCGGGACGCCATCCACCAGGCGCACCTTAAGCCAACCTATACGTTGGTCTCCCTGCTGATCGGCGTCAACAACTATTACCAGGGCAAGTCGGTAGAAGCCTACGCCCCCGAGTTTGAAGGCCTGCTGAGCACCGCCATCGCCCTGGCCGGCGGCCAGCGCGCGCATGTATTTGTCGTTTCGATCCCCGACTATGGCTACACGCCTTTCGGCAAAGACAAACAGCCCACCATCACCCTCGGCATCGACCGGTTCAACGCCGCCAACAAAGCGATCGCCATTCGCATGGGTGTCACCTATATCGACATCACCGACATCTCGCGTCGCGGCCTGTCCGAGACCGACCTCGTAGCAAGCGACGGCCTGCACCCCTCCGGCAAAATGTATACAGCATGGACAACGCGCATCGTAGAAAGCCTGAAGATCGCCAGGCCCGCGGAGGAAGGCAGCCTCAATCCCGCAACACCCGACAGCGGCACGCGCTCCAGTTTGAAAGTATACCCGAACCCCTTTCACGACATCCTGCAAATACAGAGTCACGCCGCACCCTCACCCACCCGGCATCTGAGCCTGCTCAACAGCACCGGGCAAACGATCAAGAACATTCCACTGGACACACAAGGTACGATCCTGATCCCAACAGCCGACCTCGCAGCCGGCACGTACTTTCTATCACTGCGCGACCAGGATGCCGAAGTCTTGCGCGAGCAGATCGTGAAGCAATAAACGCTATCTGGCGCAAGGGTACTGATCCAAGTAGCAGATTAATAATTTCGTGTTATGATATTCGGCACAGTAAAGTTTGGGATCATAGGGGCGAAGCCCCTATATACATTAGCATCTGGCGCGAGTCTTCCGACCGAAGGGAGGGCGACTCGTGCCTAGCACTGTTCGTGCACCCAACGGAGGGGGTCTCCGCCCCCCGGCCGCCCTTCAAATTGTTTTTGAGCCCCGCAGACAACAGCCACGCATCTGGCGCAAGGTACCGATCCGCCAACTGGCGGAGCAAGTACGTAACCCCGATAGCTATCGGGGGTGCCGGGACTGTAGGCAGTTTGCAACTGCCGGAACAGCACCGTGGCCGGACACAATAGACCCGATTTATACCTACCTTCCAATAATTGCTCTGAATCTGGCGCCGGTGTTAAACGCCCAGCGAAGCGGGGGCGTGTCACCGGTGCCTTGTATGGATGCGGTCTCCGACCGCCTTTCAGCACGCAACGCCGACGCATCTCTCCAACCCCGTGGCCGCGCACAAACCAAAGCCCGATTTTTAGGTATCGGCCGATCATTGCTTTTCTAAAGGCCTCTTCGTTTCTTCATAGAAAGTTGTTTATGAGCCTCCAAACCCTATGCGTCACGTCCGAGATCGGTACCCTGCGCCGACTGTTGGTGCACAGCCCCGACAGCAGCCTGGGCAAAGTGGTGCCCTCCAAAGCACAGGACTGGCTGTTCGAAGACATCGTCCACCTCGATACCATACGCCGCAAGGAATACGACTACTACACGCGCATCCTGCTCTATTTTCTCGACCCAGCGCGCATCAAAGGCAAACTGGCCGCCATCGACGATCCCCGCAACGACCGGGCTTTCTATAAACCCTGCGACGACAACTTTCACCGCTCCGAAAATGTCATCGAGCTGCAATGGCTGCTGGCCGACATCCTGGCCGACACGAGCATCCGCCTGCGGCTGGTCGCCTCGGTATGCGCTATCGAGTTCTGTTCGTACGAAACACAGAATTACCTCTTTGCCATGGAACCGCGTGAGCTTTCCAAAGTGCTCATCAGCGGCATCCTGAAAGACGGACGCATGCTCTTCCCCCCGATCCCGAATTTTATCTTTACACGCGACATCGGCGTGGTCATCAACGATCATATACTGTTAAACCGGCCGGCCAAGAAAGCACGCACGCGCGAGGCCTTGCTGACCAAGTATATCTTCTTCAACCATCCCCTGTTCACCACGTTCCGCGACAAGATCCTGGAGATCGAAGACACCTCCTACCACTTCCTCATGCCCAAAGACACCGACGACAAGAAGGTGACGCTGGAAGGCGGCGACGTGATGATGATCACGCCGCGGCATCTGCTGCTGGGCATCAGCGAACGCACCACGGTCGAGGCCGCGCACCAGGTCATCAACCTGCTCTTTGCCCGGCAGATCGTCGACACCATCACGGTCATTCGCATTCCGAAGAAGCGCGACTACATGCACATCGATACCGTCTTCACACAAGTGAAACGCAATGTGTGGGTCATGCTCGGCAACTTCTCGCGCACCAACATCCGCAAAGAGAGCGCCGACCCCATCGAACGCATTCTCGAAAGCAAAAAGAAAGACGACCCGGTCAGGATCACCCAGTTCCATCGGCACGACCCCGAGCATGCGGTGTCGTTCGACAGCCTGGAAGACCTGCTCATCAGCATCAGCGAAAACGAATGGAAGAGTCCCGACAAGACTGTATTTATATACTCCGGTAACAACGAATTTCCCTACGACGTGCGCGAGCAGTGGACGGACTCCTGTAACGTGCTGGCCTTGCGCGAAGGTGTGGTGTTAGGCTACGACCGCAACGACAAGACCACTGAGGCATTTCGCGCCGCCGGCTTTTCCGTGATCACGGCCGAAGCGCTGCTGGCAGGCCTCGAAGCCGGCACACTTCAAACCGAAGCGCTGCGCGACACGCTCATCGTCATGCCCTCCGCCGAGCTGTCACGCGCACGCGGTGGTTTTCATTGTATGAGCCTGCCGCTGTGGCGGGAAGATGTCACCCGCTGAACCCCAACCACTATGGCCAAGCCCCGGCAAACAACCTCACACGTGCTTATGATCCGCCCCGTGCGCTTTGGGTACAATGCCCAGACCGCCGTGAACAATGCTTTCCAATCGGCCGAAGACCAGGACGCCCAGGAAAAGGCCCTGCACGAGTTCGACACCTTCGTCGCGTTGCTCCGCGCGCACGGAGTGGATGTCACGGTGGTAGACGACACCCCCGCACCGCACACGCCCGACTCGATCTTTCCCAACAACTGGATCTCGTTTCACGACGACGGCCGCGTGGTAGTGTACCCCATGTACGCCGCCAACCGCCGGCTCGAACGCAAACCGCATGTGCTGGCCGCGCTGCGCCCCCGCTTCCACCTGGCCGGCTCTATCGACCTGTCAAACTATGAACAACAAAACCGCTTCCTGGAAGGCACCGGCAGCATGGTATTGGACCGCGCCCACCACATTGCCTATGCCTGCCTCTCCCAGCGTACCGACGCCGCGGTGCTCGAAGACTTCTGCCGCCGGCTGGGCTATACGCCGCACACCTTTACCGCCACGGACACCAACGGCTATCCCGTGTATCACACCAATGTAATGATGTGCATAGCCGATACCTATGCCGTGATCTGCCTCGACGCCATAGCCGATGCCACCGAACGACAGCAGACAATAAAACTCCTGGAAAGCACCCGCAAGACGATCATCGCCATCACGCTTGACCAGATGAACCGCTTTGCCGGTAACATGCTGCAAGTCGACAACGCCGCGGGCGAACACTTCCTGATCATGTCGTCACAAGCCTACCGCTCCCTGACCCGGGAGCAAATTTCTCAAATTGAACAACGCAACCCCATTCTGAACGCGCCATTAGATACCATAGAACGCAATGGCGGCGGCAGCGCCCGGTGTATGATCGCCGAGGTATTCCTGCCGGTGCAATAACCCCGGCTACGACCTCAGAACTGTGCACGGGGCTTGCCGGAAGGCAGGAACAGAGAAGGCTCCAGCGCGGCGATCTTGGCAGCGCCGCTTTTCATCTCGGCGTACCGCAGGTCGCGGCCGAACCGCTTCTCGTAATTTTCTTTCACTTTCGCCGCCACCTGGTAGCGGCGGGTCTGATCACAGATATGCCATAAAAGGATATAGTGGTCGCGGCACGTAGGATTGAAATTGTCTTTATTGTTGAGGAACTGGAACCCGAGCTCGCCCAGCTCCTGCAAGGTCAGATTATTGAGAAAGGTGTTGACCGACCGCAGCTCTTCGCCATAGAAAGTGGTATAAACCGGCACATGCGCACGAAAGAGCTGCTCGCTATAGTCCTTCCAACGGTATAGTTTGACAAATATGCGCGCGACGGTGCTGGTAACAAAGACATTGCGCGGGTACCGTTGCTTCAGTTCCAGCGCGCGCAGCAGCGCATGGTCCATCCGTTTAAAATCATAGCCGGCTTCCATCGAAGCAAAGGCCGCAAGGTCGATCGCATGCTGTACTTCCGGGCTGGGATGTTCGTTCCTCGGGGCTTTGGACGGCAGGTGCTCCAGCAGCGTCTTCTGACGCAGCAGCACATCCGGGTGGGACTCCAGCGAGTCTACCGAGATCAGGTAAGTATCCTCCGGCCTGCGTGTATACATGGTCAGCGGCGGATGGAGCCAGTACTCCTGGAACGGATAGTTGGCGAACTCGAACGGTTTGAACAGGCGCCGGCCCAGCCGCTCCTTGGAATAATCGCCCGAGTCGAGCACCGACAGCATGCTGAAGCTCGCCCACGTGTCATACCCCGCCCGGTGCATCAGGACCAGCCCCAGCGAATCCGCCTGCATCTCATGCTCGCGCGAATAGCGTTGCGCCGCATAGGCCAGGCTTCGGAGCGTATCGATCGCCTCGGTGGTGATGTCGCCCTGGGCAGCCTGCCGGATCACCTTGTTCGACTTCTGCTGACGGCGTCTTTCGACCGTGTAAAAGAGGCGCTTGCTGCCGTGCTCCAGCTCTTCGTGCGCCATTTCGTGGGCCAGCGTAAAGGCCAGCTCACTGTCCGTATGCAGGTTGGCCAGCAAGGCCGTGGTGATGACGATCGTGCCCTCGCCTACCGAATACGCATTGCAGGTCGTGCTTTTCATGACCAGCACGAGCTGCGGCTTGCGCTTCAACGAGTTCGCGGCCGCGATCGTATTGACGATATCGTCCACCCACCGGTGCAGCGTATCGTCCAGAATAACCAGGCGGTGCTTCACCATCAGCGTCAGCAGCGACGTACTTTTTGCAAGCTCCGCTTTGGCATCATGGACGATCGGTGTCGGTTTGCCGCTTTTCTCCAGCACCTTGTATTGCCGTCGCAGTTGATCGTTGATCATCTCGATCAGATCCGTGGACCGCTTGTCGTACGTGCCCCGCGTCGCATAGTCATACGTCAACTGTCCGTATACAACCGGCTTAACCATTCCGAACAACAGCAATACCAATATCCAGCGCATCCGCCGTGCAGACACCTCACCAACTCGCATAAGTATAATTCAAATCTGTTTCTAACTGTTATTTCAACGACACCGCCGCGCCGTTCACCATGATCTCCAGCGCCGCGCCGCTTTCCAGCCGTGTTTCGACACCGTCCCGGCTGACTTTCACTTTCAGCACCCGGCCACGGAACTCCACGCGGAAAGAATACGATGTCCACTGATCGGGAATGAAGGGCGTGAAGTGCAGCGTGTCCTGCTTCACCCGCATGCCGCCAAAGCCCTTCACCACGCTCATCCACGTGCCCGCCATGGAGGTAATGTGACAGCCGTCTTCCGTATCGTTGTTGTAGTCGTCCAGGTCGAGGCGGGCCGTGCGCAGGTACAGGTCGTAGGCCATGGATTTATAGCCCAGCTTCGAGGCCAGGATCACGTGCACGCAAGGCGACAGCGACGACTCATGTACCGTCATGGGTTCGTAAAAGTCGTAGTTGCGGCGAATGGTCTCCATGTCAAAGTCGTCCTCGAACAGGAAGATGCCCTGCAGCACATCGGCCTGCTTGATAAAGCACGAACGCAGAATGCGGTCCCACGACCACTTCTGGTTCAACGGCCGGTCTTCCGCGCGCAGGTCGCTCACCCGTCGGATCTCCTTGTCGAGGAAACCGTCCTGCTGTAAGAAGATCCCGCGGCGGCTGTCTTCCGGGTAATACATCTTCTCGGCGATCTCGCGCCACCGGGTCGTTTCTTCGGCTTCCTGAAACTGCGTGCGGCCGGCGATCTCTCCAAACCGGCTGGCAAACGCACCCTTCACGTAGTCGATGGCTTCCAGCGTAAAGCGCAGCGTCCACGCTCCCAGGTAATTGGTATACCAGTTATTGTTGACGTTGTTCTCGTACTCGTTGGGCCCCGTCACCCCCAGGATCACAAACTTGTTCTTCTCCGACGACCAGTTGACCCGTTGTGCCCAGAACCGCGCGATACCGATCAGCACCTCCAGGCCGTATTCCGCCAGATAGGCTTTGTCACCGGTGTAGACGATATAGTCGCGCATGGCATACGCCATGGCGCTTGTACGGTGGATCTCTTCAAACGTGATCTCCCACTCGTTGTGACATTCCTCACCGTTCATGGTCACGAACGGGTAGAACGCCGCACCGCGCGTAAAGCCGAGCTTACGCGCATTCTCGATCGCCTTCGGCAAATGTTTATAGCGATAGATCAGCAGGTTGCGCGCCACCGTGGGCTCGGCCGTGCTCAGGAAGAACGGCAGACAGTACGCCTCCGTATCCCAATACGTCACACCGCCGTACTTCTCGCCCGTAAAACCTTTCGGGCCGATGTTGAGGCGTTCGTCCTTGCCGGTATAGGTCTGCATCAGCTGAAAGATATTGAACCGGATCCCCTGCTGCGCGGCAACGTCACCTTCGATCGTAATATCGCAAACCTCCCAGGTATGTTTCCATACCGCCTTGTGTTCTTCCAGCAAGGCATCGTATCCGGTCCGCACGGCCCCATCCAGCACTTCCTTGCTGGCCGCTACGAGCTTATCCTTCGCATGGTTCTCCGACGACAGCACCGCCGCGTATTTATAGATCACGACCTCCTGGTCCTGCTCAATATTAAAGGTCACCTCGTTGCCTGCAAACTTCTCGCGCTCGACAATGTCGGTGCGGTCGATCCTGACCGGTTGCCCGCCGGCGGTGATCGCATACCGCATGGCCGTCGTTACATGAAAAAATGTCTTCTTGGTCTGCGCCGTCACGATGGCACACCCGGCAGAGGCTTCTTTATATACTTCCTCCCAGAACTTCTCGTCGTAGTTCGAATCTTTGTTCACCACGTCGGCATCCACAAAAAGCGACACCGTTGCCTGGTCCGAAAAGTTCAGCGGCGTGACCGCATACCGGATCGCCCCCACCTCGCCGCGGGCCATGCTGCAGAAGCGCTGCGCCGAGACGCGCAGCTTCTTGCCATCCGCCAGGGTCGCCACAAAACTGCGCGACAGCGTACCCGCCTGCATATCGAGCACGCGGCGGAAGTCTTCGATCTTGCACACGGCCAGGTCGAGCACATGCTTGCCCACGCGCAGGTCGAGCCCGATCCAGTTGGGGGCGTTCAGCACCTTGGCAAAGTATTCGGGATAGCCGTTTTTCCACCAGCCGACCCGTGTCTTGTCCGGATAATAGACGCCGGCCACGTAGCTGCCCCGCAACGTCTCGCCCGTATAGGTCTCCTCGAAGTTTGCCCGCTGGCCCATCTGGCCGTTGCCGATGCTAAAGACACTTTCGGAGATCGTATGATAGTGCGGATCGAAACCTTCTTCAATGATCTGCCAGGGATGATGCTTCAAAAACTCTTTCATAGATACATCTGGGGTTGTTTGGAAAGTATAGGGTTAAGGGGTGGCACGGGGTTGCCGCACATCCAGCGTCGCCAGCATCGCCGGGTCGAACGCGCCCGTAGCGGGCAGCACCCGGTCGGCAAGAGGCAACTGCTCCTTCGAGCCGATGCCGATACACGCCATGCCCGCGGCCAACGCCGACTCCACACCGGCTTCGGCATCTTCAAATACCACGCACTGGTGTGGCGCAACGTTCAGTGTACGCGCCGCCAGCAGGAAGATCTCGGGGTCGGGTTTGGTATGTACGATCATGGTGCCGTCTACGATCGCGTCGAAGGCCTGCGCCAGGCCTAACAGCTCGATCACGCGCGGCGCATTCTTGCTGCTGGAGGCCAGGCCGATCAGCTGCCCGCGCCGGCGCAAGTCCTGTAACAACGCCGGCACGCCGGGAAAGATCTCGGCCGGTGTCATGCGCTCGACGTATTCCACGAACCAGCCGTTCTTTTTGTTGGCCAGCCGCTCCTGCTCGTCACGGGCCATGGTAATATGCCCCAGCTCCAGCAGGATCTCCATGGAACGCAGGCGGCTTACGCCTTTGAGGCGCTCGTTGTCAGCCTCGGTAAAGGGAATGCCCAGTTCGGCGGCGAGCCGCTTCCAGGCCAGAAAATGATAGCGTGCTGTATCGACGATCACGCCGTCCAGGTCAAAAATACAAGCCTTGATCAACTAAGTGTACTCGTTTAGGTGGATGATGCATAGGTGTTCCGGATGAGCGCTTCGGTCTCTTCCAGCGATTTAAACACGGTAAAGGTTTTGCCCTGGGTACGCAATGCGCCCAATGCATTGCCATACTGCGCGGCGCCGATGTAGTCGCGTGGATTCTGCAGCAGGCCAAAGCCTACGCCGCCGGCGAAGGAATCGCCGCACCCCGTAGTGTCCACCACGTTGGCGACCGGTACGGCCTGTACCATCTCCTCGCGCAGCTGTCCGCGCACTTTATAGTATACCAGGCATCCGCGCGAGTCGACCGTGATATAGACGCACTTCACGCCCTGGTTCAGGCAGTGCTGGGCAAAGTCCCGCAGCGCGGGGCGGTCTACTTCTTCTTCGGGCGGACAGGAGAAATCCTGGGTTTCATATTCTTTCTTAAAGCACGATGCATGCGCTTCCTCCAGGTTCATCTTGAGGACGTCGATGTAGGGCAGCCACTGGTCGCGATCGATCCAGAACTTGCGCTGGCGCTCGCCGTTGATCAGGCAGGCCGTTGTCGGACCGTGCGCGTCGAAGATGACGATGCCCTTGCTTTTTTTCTTCAGGAACTTGAGCGTCTCCAGCGAGATCTCGTAGTCGCTGATGGGAATAAAAACAAACACATCACAGTCCACCAGTTTCTTGACGTCGTCGGGCACGATCGGATCCATAAATCCGGTCTGGCGCTCCAGGCGGTTGTTCATGTCGAGAAAGCGCAGGCTGATGATGTCGCCCTGATCGTTGCGCGTGCCGAGGTGTTTGAGGTTGATACCTTTATACCCGGCAAAGACTTCGCGCACGTTGTCGAGGTCCACCTGGCGCAGGTGGCTTACCGGTACGATCTCGATCTGATCGCCGGCCATGATCGAAAGCGCAATGACCGGGTGTGTGACACAGCCCCATTTTTGAATGAGGTGCCCCTGATGCGTGACAATGTGGTCCCGGGGGATCGGACCGAGGATCGCTATTTTTTTCATACCGGTTGTATAGTCTGGGCACCTTGCTATACAGCGTCAGCTACCAGAAAGGCCGCCCCGAAAACGCCCGCGCTATCGCCCAACACCGGGCGCACGATCGGCGTATCGAGCCGGTCGTTGAACACGTTTTGTTTTACGGCATCCCGCCCCCGGTCGTATAGCAGGTCGATGTTTCCTACACCGCCGCCAATGACGATCACATCGGGGTCGAGGATGTTGATGATCACGCTCAGCGCCTTTCCAAAGAAATGCACCAGCCGGATCATGGTCTTCTGGGCCGTTGGATCCACCTTGGATTCCGCCAGCGCTACGATGTCCTTTAAGGGCTTGTTGTTTCCTGTCTCCTTAAAATAGTACTGCTGCAACGAGGGGCCGGAGATGACCCGTTCCACACAGCCTGTCTTTCCGCAGTAGCAAGGGCCGCCGGAGTCATCTAAAAAATTATGCCCCCACTCACCGCCTATACCTTGCAGGCCCGCGATCGAACGGCCGTCGATCACCACGCCGCCACCCACGCCCGTGCCCATGATCACGCCGAACACCACCCGTGCCTCCGGATACTCCTGCTTGACAATACCCAAACGGGTTTCCGCCAGGGCAAAGCAGTTCGCATCGTTGGCCAGGCGCACCGGCACCCCGAGCACACGCTGAATATCGGCCGCCATAGGCTTGCCATTCATCGCCACCGTGTTGCAGTTCTTCATCGTGCCGCGCCGCGGGTCAACAGTGCCGGGCGTAGCAAAACCTATCATCTTCGGCTCCGTACCCGTCGCCGCTTTCATCATCTCCACCAGCGTGCGTATCTGCTCCAGGATGTGCTCATAGCCCTGGTCCGCTTCCGTCGGAACACGGTCGCGAAACAATACCGCCGGATCCTCCGCCGATCGCAGAACAACTCCTTCTATCTTGGTTCCGCCCAGGTCTATCCCCCACAGGTTCTCCGCGCCCGGATCCGCTTGCTGCTTCTTTTTCGCCATACTCTTCGATACGACAATTTAGTCGAAATCCGGGCATTCGCAACGGTCGTTCGTCACCGGTGACAAAAAAATAATAACAGGAAAAGCGGTGCGTTACACCAGTAACGCGAACAGCCACAGCCGTGCGCCGGTCGGCCCATCGGTATAATCGGCGGCTTTGTGCAGTAAATTGGAGCGAAGCAGCTTGAGGGCGTATACAATGTGATTCTCCACCGTTTTCTCCGCGACGCCCAGCTGCTCGGCAATCTCGCGGTATTTCAGATTCTCAAAACGGCTCATCTTAAACACCTTCCGGCATTGCTCCGGCAGGCGCTCGATCTCCTGGTACAACAGCTCTTTCAACGCATGGTCTTCCACCAGCGTCTCGATATACGCTTCACTGATCTCCTCGGCCATACGCAAATGGTGCTGGGCAATGTTCTTTTGCCGGTTCACATGGTTGATGGATTGATTGATCACCGCCCGGTACAGGTAAGCCTTCAGGGCCCGGGCCTCGGCAATGGCCGCCGGCGACTCCCACAGCTTTAGGAAAACATCCTGCACCACCTCTTCTGCCACCGCCGCGTCCTTCACATACTTCAGGGCCGCCAGCAGCAAGCCCTGGAAATAGTGCGAATAAAGCGTGGTGAAGACATCGTGATCGGCATTCCGGATGCCCGCCAGGAGCTGTTCCGCCGTATATTGATCGATCGACCTCTCCCGCCCCTTCATCCTCTTTGCTTCGGAAACATCCACTAATGTAAAGATTCATACGGGTTTATACAAGAAAGCGTTTCGATTCGACCCAACGCAGTGTAAAATGAAAGAAGGTGCCCACCGGACACCTTCCGTGCATATTTAATCGGGCAACTGGTATTATCCCCACGGAGCGAAAGGTTCTGATTCCTCGCGCTCGTACTCACACTCACGCTCCTCTTCGCCCCACGGCCTCCTGATATACCGGGGTGCCGGAATTGAATTTGCCGGTAATGGTCAGATCATGACCGGTGCTGTTCTGACCGTGGATCAGGATCGGCCCCATCGGGCTGCGCCCGCCCATAAAGCCGCGGTATTTGCTGATCGTGATCGAGAAATCGAAGCTCACCACACCATCGGCCTGGCTGAAGTTCGTGATGGCAAAGGCATCGGCCGGTACTTCGTCTACGTATTCGTACAACGGCGTACCGTCGTTCTTCTCAAACACGTGCTTCCCGAACTCATCGTTGTACACAAACCTGATCTCATGATACTTGTCGAATAGCGCACCGTCGTTGAACTGCTCACCGTTGATCTCATAGTATTGCAACGCACCCGTCTCGGCATCATACGCAAAAACGTAGTCCACACCCGCCAGCTGCAACGGAAACGCATAGCTCAGCAGCGTTTTGCCCGACGCATCGTAATATTCCATGTACGCCACCTGGCCGGCGTTGTTATGCGCAAAGTTATAGAGGCCGTTGTGATCCGGAGCGATCTCGATCACACGATCATAGAACGCGTCTTCCAGGTGAGGCTTTGCCTCGAGCCTGAACACCTGCGTGGCGCTCAGCCCCTTGGTGAAATATACCTGCAGCTCGCCGGGAACAAACCCCGCGCCTTCCGGATTGTTATACAGCCACAGCTTCATAAAGCCCTTGTCGAGTGGTGCCGACATGTCTACACCGGATTGCTGCGCCTCCTGTACCATCGCATCGGCAATAGCCCCCGCCGCAGTCTCGAAACGTTGCAGCAGCACCTGATAGGTTTCGTATTCCTGATCGCCATAGACATACTGAAAGTTGAAAGGTTCTTCAAACGCCGCACCGTCACGGCGCGTGCCTTTGATCGTGCCCTGGAAATAACCGTTCTTCGCGGCAGCATCCGCGCCGTCTTCACCGTCGGCGCCCACCGCACCGTTGTCACCTTTATCGCCTTTGGCGCCCGCCACCCCGGGGTCGCCATCTTCACCGGAGCAGGCCATGAGAACCGATGCCGCCACCAGGGCGAACACGAAGAGTCTGAAAATTTTTACCATAAGTATAAGTAGGATTTAGGATGAATGATTCAAAGGATTACCGAACCACCTGGGCACGCTTCACAATACGCTCCGCCGTATCCGTGGTGATCTGGATCAGCAGCATGCCCGGCGCATAACGCGTCACGTCAAAGACATGCTTGCCGGCCGGTTTGCTAAACGCGCGCTGATCGACCACGCGCCCCTGGGCATCGAGCAGCACGATCGAACGCATCCGCCCTTGCCTGCTTTCTACCGTCAGCGTATTGCGCGCAGGCACCGGGTATACCGCCACCAGCTTGTTGTGCGGATCTTCCACCCCCAGCACCGCATCGCGGATGATCATGTCGCCGGCGGCCTGACCCTGGTACGACGGGTGATCGATCGTCGCGGTTACATAGTATTCACCGATCTCCACCGGCACATCGGTCGTATTGTTGTAGGTAAAGACCACCGGCAAGCCCGCAGGCTCTGTCGTAGCCGTCACCGGCTGCGGCGCGCCGCTATAATTGTGAGTGCCCAATCCATGAAGCGTGATCGATGCCGGCGCTTTGCCGATCTTCACCCGGCCCGTAGCCGTACCGGCATAGGTACCGTCGCTCACCCGGGCCGTGACAAAGTACGTTCCGCCGGCCACAGGCACATCCGCCACACCGTTGTACAGGATCTCCACCGCCAACCCTGCCGGCGTTGTCTGGGCCGTCACCTTACGTTCCTGACCGGTATACTCAAACGAACCTGTGCCCGACAGCGTAACAACAGCCCGCTGCGCGTACACATGTTTATATAAACCTACGTTCGTGGCCACATATACCACGTTGTCGACCACCCGCAACCCGCGATACACGTATCCCTCGATACCGCCCATCTGCTCTTCCCACGCCGCATCTTTATTCACGGCATAATACACCCGGTTCGGCGTGGTCGCATACAAATGCCCCTGCGCGTCGATCGCGATGTCGTTAAAAGACGTTCCCTTATCGTTCGGAACATCGACCAGCGCAGGCTCGCTTTCGGGACCGGCCAGGTAATAAATGCCCGCTTCCGTCGCCAGGTACACCGCTCCCTCTACGGTGGTCGTAATGGTATTGATCACGACATTATCCAACCGGTGGATGCCGGCCGACTGCCCACCGTCCTGTGAAATATAGAGGCCGTCGTCAGTGCCCATGTAGAGCGTGCCTTTACCATCCTCGGCCAGCACGCGCAGTACGAAGGTAGGCCCGATCTTCAACTGGCGACTGCTCTCGTAGGTCTTCGAGTCGATGCGGTACAATCCCTGATCGGTCGCCACAAAGATGGAGTCGTTGGCCGTCACCAGGATATCGGAGATCCGCTTCACCGACTCGTCAAAGCCGATCGACCACCAGCCCCATCCGTTGGTAAAGTCGATAAAACGGTACGCCTGCACCCAGGGTGCCCCCAGCACACCGCCAAACATGCCCACCAGCAAGTCGCCGTTGTCTTTGCTTTCGTAACAGGTGATGATCCCCTCGCTGTTGCCGATCACGGGCGTCCACGTCGCACCCTGGTCGGGCGACTGGTATACCATGTTCCCTTCGGCAATAACCGCCACAGTGGAATGATGACCGGTGATCATGCCGATGTCCTGCGGAATGGCGGTCTGCGTAAAGCTATACGGCTTTGTATCGGACGATGTCCAGAGGCCGTTAAACGAAGACACGACATAGTGATGTCCGACCGGATCGTACTGCGTACCGCCGTGGGCACTGCCCGAGACGACCTTCTCCCAGTTCGTATTGTTATCGGAATAATACACGCCGTTCCCGCTGATGCTCACAAATACCTGGTCGCCGTTCAGCACCGAGACTTTACGCGCCTGTGCGCCGCCCATCACCTCGTCCGCCAGCGGCGCCCAGCCGTCGGGTTTTCCGTCATCGGCGTAATTGATATAAAGCCCGTCTTCCGAGGTACCGGCGTATACATCCCCGTTGGCCGCCGCGGCCATACTGAGGATCGCATTCGCATCGTCGTTCATCGCCGCGGCATGCCACGTCTCGCCGTCGTCGTCCGACCGGTATATCCCGCGCCCCGTACCGGCATACATCGTGCCGAGCTTGTCCGTACACAGCGTAAAGATGAACGAGCCGTACTGCGTCTCGTACGGTTTCCTTTGCCAGGTGAACACGCCCGGCTTGGCACCGGGCATCATCTTATAGATGCCGCTGCTCGTGGCCGCAAAGAGCTCTCCCTGGTCGTTCTCGGCAAAGTCGCGTACCTGTGGGTTTTCCTCCAGGCCATTGTTCATGACTTCCCAGCTGTCGCCGTTGTCGGTCGAGGAAACGACAATGCCGTCGGCATTGCCAACGTACACCACACCGTCCTTTTCATAGATGGCCAGGATGGTGCCGTACTCCGACCAGACGATGTCCCACCGCGTGCTGTTCGGCAGCTTGCGGTAGAGCTTCCCGTCGGAAGCGCCCGCATAGTAGGTGCCGTCATCGCCGATAAAGAAGTTCCACAAGGATATCCCGTAGGGACCATCGCTTTGTGTCCAGAACGACTGCGCGCCCGCACCCAGGCAAAGCACCGTCAGCAACACCGCTGTGAGGAGACTCTTGAAGAGTAAAGATTTTTTCATACTACTGATTTATTAGGTCGATAAACTCAATTACGTTCCAGGGTCACGACATACTCACCCGCTAGCGACAAAGCGCGACCGCCCTCCAGGTCATCGGCCTGCAGGGTGAAGCGCAGCACCAGGGCGTCGTCCTCCAGCGTTGTTACCAGCACGGAAAAGTCGCCGTCCAGCGTCAGTACCGTGGCGCTGGTGCCCGCCCAGGCCCACGTGCCGGTGTTGCGCCACAGCGGTTCACTGTGGGCGCCTGTATAAGTACCGTTTGCGGCAAAGACGATCTGCAACCCGGCATAGTCGCCGGTCACATCGCTGCCGTCTCTTGTCACCGAGCCGTGGGCCCCCAGCGTCCACGTGCCAGGCAGCGTCTCGCGGGGGTCCACTGCTTTTTTATCGTCATCGTCGCTACACCCCGACAGCACCGCCACAATAACGGCCAGCGAAAAGGTAATAATGATGAGGCCGATGCGGTAAGCATTCCGCTCCAGGGCCTCTGCAATCCAATCCAGCTTTTTCATAGAACAATAAGGATATAGGTTATAGGATCTGTAAATAGGTTTCATCGTGTGAACCAAAGCCCGGTGAAGTAAAGCTCGGGATCGTCCACACTGATATACTGCGGTATCACACCTCCCAGCTCCTGGTATGCGTCAAAGAACTCCACGCGAAAACGATGGTTCTCCAACAACCCCAGGATCGTCGGCATATGGGGTTGGACCGCACGCGCACGGGCGCCTTCTTCATCATCGGGTGTGCCGGTGAACGCAAAGTCGAAGACACCCTCGGCAGTCTTGGTGTATTTGTACTGCATCTTGCCATGAACATAGTCGTCCTCGGGGTTGACGTAGTACACATACAGGTCCATCGTATTGTTTTCGATATGAATATCCGGCACGACATAGATCAGGCTATAGTTCTCCTGCATCGCGCCGTCGTCATCCTTCATCCACAACGTGCGGAACTTCGACGACCAGCCGGGCAGAAGCTGCACGCCCGGCGAAGGGAATGCCGCACCGGGAGGATATTCCGTCCCCAGCAGGTAATGCAGCGGGATCACAGGAATGTTAGCTTTCTGCAGCGGTTGCGATGCGCCATTGTATACCACAGACAACTGCCGGGTGTCGTCATGCCATGCCACGTCTTGTAAAGTATTCCCCGCCACGGAGAAGGGGCTCTTCAAGCGCATTCCCCCGGGTGCGTACGCATAGTCACTGCCAAAGAACTTTACGTCGTGCCCCTGCAGGTACGTGATATACACCCCGCGTGTAGCCGGGTTCACCGCAAACTGGATCAACAGGTCCGGCGAAGGCTGCAGGTACAGGTAGTGCACCGCAGCCAGGTATCCCGACACCGACTTCATAGCGTTGCGCAGCGCACGGCCCTCATACGCGGCACGCGTGCCCGCGCTGGCCTTTACCAAGCGCAGCTCATCACCGTATTGGTTGCCCCGCAGGTAGAGCGTATCGCCCCGCGTAAACGAGTAGCTATAGGCCTTGTCGACACCGGGGTTCTTGCCGCCGGGCACGCGCGCCAGGTTCGAGCCGTCGGCAAATACCAGCGACGGATTCACCGTCTGTGTCAGCTCCACCGAATAAGGCGAATGACTCGGCGTCTGCGCCGCGGTGGTATCGGTGTCGGCATAGAGCGTCACCTCACCCCCGCCCAACGTCAGGAACAATGTATACACCTTGCCCGTCAGCGGCCGCAACGTAGCCTCCCATCCTTCGGGCGCAGCTTCCAGCTGTTGCTTGAACGCTGCCAGGTTTTCCTCCGGGTCACTATACGAAGGCGTAACCGGGATCGTCATGTCCTCATCGTTGCTACACGCCGCGAGCGAGGCAACAGCCACAAGGCCGACGGCAAGTCGCCGCACCGGCACCCGCAGCATGGAGAAAATAGAATATATATCCGTATGCATAAAGATTCGTTAGTTGAAGGCGCTTCCAAAGTTTCCGGAGAAATACATCGCGGGATTCTCCACGCATTTCATCTGGCCCACATATCCCTGGTCGGTCTTGAGGTACTCCATGCGGAAGCGATAATTTTCAAAATAGAACAGCAGGGGTTCTGTCACGGGCCGGATGTATTCGGCGTTGCCGTTGGCCTCGTCATAGGGCGCGAATTTAAACACCCCGTCCGCCGACTTGGTGTATGTATACGGATACTGCGCCACATAATACTGCCCGGTGGACAGCGCCTTGAAGTATACGTTGTAGTTCAGGGTCTTATTCTCGGCATTGAAGTCAAACTCCATGTAGCTCAGCCCCAGCCCCGCGTTTAAGAAGGCATTGGCCATGGCGTCGCCGATCGTCTTGAACGTCTGCGACCATCCGTCGATCTGCTTGGGCGGCACGGAGATCACGGAAAAGTCTACCCCCAGGAAAAGGTGGAGCGGCAGTACCGGGTCCGCCGCCGCGCGCAGATCCGTGCGCGTGCCGTTCACCAGGATGTAGTATGTGCGTTGCGCCGCGTCAAAGAATACTTCCTGAAAAACAATGTTCCGGTATTGCAGCGGTCGCTGCAGGTAGAGGCCCTTTGGCGTATACCCGAAGGGCGCCGAACGGATGTTCAGCGTATCGCCCTGCTTGAACGACAGCGAAAACTTCTTCGCATCGTGGTTGAAGCTCGTATTGAGACGCTTGCCGTCGTTCGACTGGATGTATACAAACGGGTTGGCCTCGCTATACTTGTTCACGGCATCGGCCGTCGTCTGCAATGCGCCGTCGTGAAACTCCTGCGCCTCCGCCTGCGTGGCCTTGATCATCACCAGCGGCGTACCGTGCTGGTTGCCTTTGAGATAAAGCGTATCGCCGTGCGTCGACTCGAACGCAAACTCGAAGTCCGACAGCAACCCCTGCCCCAACACACCGCCCAGCGTATCCGGGTTGGGATCCGACAGGATGTGCAGATACGAATAGGTATCAAAGAACAGCGAAGGCCGCTGCACCGCCTCCAGGCGGAACGAGCTCTCATACGGCTCGGTGGCGCAGTCGCGGTTGATGTCGGCCAGCATGGTCACACGGCCTTCATCCGAAAACTCGAACAGAAAACTAAAGCCACCGCCCAACCCGGGGAACACATACCCCTTCCAGCCATAGGGACTGTCGAGCAGCTGGGCACGGTACGCCGCCAGCATCTCCCGGGTCCGGTCCTCGGGGCGGCCGAGCAACGCCGTGTCGTCTTCGTCACGACAGCCGGCCACCACCGACAAGAACAATAAGAAGTAAAATATCTTTTTCATGTATAGTCTTAAATCGTCTGTTTGATCATTTTGTCGCTGCCGCAATGGCCTGCTGCGTAGCCGCCTGCAAGGCAGCAAAATCGATATTCCACGACTCCTTGAAGTACGCCACCACAAACGCTTCTTTCCGCCGCAGCAACGCCTGGGCCTCCGGCGAAGCCTTGGCCACGATCGCCTCATATCCTTCTTTACCTTCTACCAGCATCGTCGAGATCATCTCCACAAAGTCCTCGTCGGTGCTGGCCCGCGCATACGGCGTGATAAAGCCCAGCGACCAGGCCGTTTCATCCGGCGTGTTGTACCACGTGGCCGTATACCCCGAAGGAGTGATCTGCTTGAACTCGCGCGGGTACAAAATCGTCTGGTGCAGAATGTGGGCGAACTCGTGGTGGATGGTGTGCAGCATCTGCTTCACCGCCGGCACATTGGTTTTCTGAAAGTCGTTGATCACAAAGAGCGTCACTTTGCGCCCCGACTCGGCTTCCCCCAGCACCATCGTGCCGTCGTTGTTATACTCGGCGCTCCCCACCAGCACAAACTGCTTGGGCGCGTGCGTCTTGATAAACGCCTCGCCGGCCTTGGCCACATAAGGCTCGATCCACGTCTTGCGGATCACCTCCATGACGGGGATCACCTTGTCTTCCTTCACCGGCACCAGCACCTTGTTGTTCGGCAGCTCAAACGGCGTCCATTTATAGTCCACCGCAATGTTGTACGGCGCCGTGTAGTGCTCCTGCAACCACAGGTCTACCGCCGTGCGTGCTTCCTGGCTTGGATCCAGGAACGAAACGTCGAGGTCTTCATCTTCCTCCCGGCAGCCCGCCACGGTAAACACCAGCGCCAGGCACAACAGCCACGCACCGCGCGTGAGCGCGGCCTGTATAGAGGTATAATTCATCAAAGTGTTCATGGAGATTAGCGGGGGTTTAATTCAAGACCGGCCATTTGTGCTTCCTGCGGGATCTGAATGACCCGGCGCGGATCGTTCGGCCCCAGCGTCATGATATTCTCGCGGTTATACGGCGTATGCACCACCGGCAATCTGTGCCGCAGTATATCAAACCAGCGCAGCCCCTCACAGAGGAACTCCACGCGTTTAAAATCCAGAACGGTCTGGATCAGGGCCGCCTCCAGGTCCTGCGTGGCATGGAAGCTCAGCATCCGCGGCCGCGTAATGACGTGCTGCGCCGGATCGTAATACGGAGCGTCATAATCGTTTACGATGATACGGGTACTGGCAAAGTCGTTCAGATCTTGCAGTGCCGCATCGTATTGCCCCAGGCGGGCATTCGCCTCCGCCCGGTTGAAGAGCACTTCTTCCGCCGTAAGCAACGGCACCATGTTATAGGGGCTGCCAAAGTCCGCATTGGGATCCTCCTTCACAAAATGCTCGCGGAACTTCGGCGTGAACAGCGTCTGCTCGTTGCCATAGAACATATAGCCCCACAAGCCGCCCGTTACATTGTCGTCCCAGATAAACGTGCGCAGCATGTGCGAGCTGAAGCCGTACCGGTAGCCGCGCAGGCTTCGCGCCCAGAGTGACGGCGTCTCCACCAGCAGCAGGTTGGCCGGCACATCGGCCTTGGTATACTCCGCCAGCTTCACCGCAGGCTCCAGCGCGCGGTATGCTGCCGAGTTGATCGGGCGCAGGCTCGGCAGGATCACCCCGCCCGGAAATGCCAGGTTTGCATGCTCCACCACCCGGGCATAGTCTTGCTTGAACAGGTAAAACCGCGACGCGAACGCGTGTGCCGCCGACGTGGTAAAGTGATACTTTCCGGCGCCTTCCTTGTACGACATGTTGTCCAGCAGCGGTATCCCCGCCAGCAGGTCCTGCTCGATCTGCTCATATACCGACGCCACCGTGCCACGCGCATACGGCTTGGTCACCTGCTTCTCGGGCTCCGTCACATACGGAATGCCCGGGTCGCTGGCGGCCGTGGCCGGGTTGTACACGCGCGAGAAGAGCGTCACCAGCATAAAGTGTGTATACGCCCGGGCCACCAGCGCCTCGCCTTTCGATGCCTGGTATTCTTCCGGATCAGGAGCCTGACCGATCGCCTCCAGGGCGTGGTTGGCCGCCGCGATCGCCGTATAGGCCGCAAACCAATAATAGTCGGGCGTGTCTTCGTTCCGGTCGGGCACATCGTTAAAGAACCACGGCTCGCGGTTGATGAGCTCGCCCCCGCTCAACGCCTTATCTTCGGCATTGTCGGACATCGCCTCCAGGAACGTGATATAGTTGGCCCGCGGATAGGCCGTCGCGACCAGCTCCGCCACCTTCTCCGGTGTGTTGAGCTCCGTGCGCTGGTCGGGCAGGTGCTCGAGGTAATCGCTGCAGCCTGTCACCAGGGCGAGTACCGGCAGTATAAAAAAGAGCTTCGTCTTCATGATATCGTTAGATTAAAAACCGGCTTTCAGAGATAAAGTATATTGTTGCGGGATCGGAAGCGCCACACCCCCCGAGGTAAAAAACTCGGGGTCCTGGCCTTTCAGCCGCTTGTCCGAGTACAGCAGCAACGGGTTGTTCGCCACCAGGCTGACCGACATATTCGTGGCCCGCATCGCCGAGACCCACGGCGCCGGCACCGTATAGCTCAGCGACACCTGCTTCAGCCGCACAAAGCCACCGTCGGCAATGCGCACATCCGAATAGTTGTACACCGCATAAGGATTGAAGCCACCCAACGTACCGGCCGTGCGGCTATCCAGGATCGACGGGATCTGCGTATACCGTTCGTCGCCGCTCGTCATCCACCGGTTCAGGAATTCCTTGGGCGTGGCATCCAGGTCGGTATAGCTGCTGTTAAAGGCCGGATTGAGACGGATCTTATTGCCCGCGCTGAACGTCACCAGCGCCGACAAGGTGAAGTTGCCATAGCGGAAAGCGTTATAGAATCCGCCGGTCGTTGTCGGATCGACAGGGCCCGCATACACCAGGTGCCCGGTCTTATCGCTCTGCAAAAACACCTGGCCGCTCTCCTGGCCCTGCTCGTTGACAAAGTACGGACTGCCGTTCTCCGCATCCAGCCCGCGGAAGTCCACCGAGAACAACCCGCGGTACGGATATCCTTCCTTCGGTCCGCCGTCAGACGACACCAGCTCCCAGATGCTCGGGTTGCTCTTCAGGTTCGTCACGCGGTTGGTATTGTGGGCAAAGGTCACCTGGGTTTTCCAGCCCCAGCGATCGTGGTTCACCAACGTGGCGCCTACCGTAACCTCTACGCCGCGCGAGCGCATGTCGGCATAGTTGGCCAGCTTGATGAACTCGCCGCCGATACCCGCCGTACGCATCGGGCTGATCAGGTCAAAACCGTCGCGGTTATACCAGTCCACCGTCACCGTCAGCCGCTCGTTCAGCAGGCCCGCGTCGATGCCGATGTTCGTTTCATACTGCTTCTCCCAGGTCAGGTCTTTGTTTTCCAGGAACCGGATATTCGTAACCGACTCCAGCTCCGGCAGGTACGGCCGCGTGGCTTTGTTGGTCAGCAGCACCAGGCTCGAGTTCGTCGCCGCCCCCATGCTGGCCGTCAGACCATACGTGGCGCGCAGCGTAAGCCGGTCGACCAGCCGCTGCTGCTGCATAAAGTTCTCCGTGTCCAGGTTCCAGGAACCGCTGATGTTCCAGGTAGGCAGCCAGCGTGCATTGCGCGACTTGCCCAGCCGGTTGGAACCGTCATAACGCAACGTCGCGTTGGCGTTGTACTTCCCCCGGTACGAATAGCTGCCATTGATCATGCCCGCCAGAAAACGGTCGTAGTTCATGCTCATGCCGTAGAAGTCGAAGTTCCCTTCCACCACCTGCTTGATGATGTTCGGATCGACATACGGCACACCGCCCTTGTCGAACTGGTAGCCATACCCGTAAAAGAATTTGTTCTGCCGGTCCGCATACCGCAGCTCCTGCGAGGCGAACAAGCGCACGATGTGTGTCTCGTAAAAGGTCTTGTTCCACTCCAGGGTATTGCGCAGGTTATAGCTCACCAGGAAGTCGTCTACCGTGTTATAAAAACCACCATAGGGCAATACCACCACCGGTTCCGCTTCCGGATCATCCGGGTTGGTATACAAGAACCGGTTGCTGGCGCGGATCGTCGCATCGCCCGCCGCGCGGTACGCCTCCGCCATGTTGGAGTGCTCGTAAACCTTGTGCTCCTGGTTGGTCTTGGCATAGCGCAACGCGCCCAGGAAAGTATATTTCAACGATGGCAGGATCTTATACGCCACATCGCCCTGCAGCTTCAGGTCGATCATCGACAGGTCCAGCGTATTGTTGGCCAGCTCGTGAATGATATTGAAGGGAGCGAAATTGCGTTTGAAGAACTCCAGGTTGCTGTGCTCGTCATAGGGGGTCAGCGTGCGGCTCGTGTTCAGCGCGTAGCTGAAGGGGTTGATATCAAAGTCGCGGTCGTACTTACCTTCCACCGGGTTGCTGCGGCGCGTCACGGTGCCCGGGGCACGCTGATCGCGGATGGAGCCCTGCGTGATCAGGCCCACGCTCAGGCGGTCGGTAATGGTAAAGTTCGCGCGGGCATTCCCCGTAAACCGTTTTACATTGTCGCCGATCGTCCACCCCTCGTCTTTCAGGAACGACGACGAAAAGTATAGCTGCGACTTCTCCGTACCCGACGAGATGCTCAGCGAGTGTTCCTGCATAAATGAATTGCGGAACAACACATCGAACCAATCGGTGTTCTCGCGGCCGTAGCGTTTTAAGAATGCAGCCTTTGCCTCCGGCGTGTTCGCCAGGCCGAAAGCTCCCGCCTCCGCATTGTAGGAGTCGATCAGGTCATACATCTTTACATATACCCCGCCGCTCGCCATGCGCTTGCTGTTGCCAAAAAGCTCCCAGCCCTTCGTATCCAGCTCGGCATACATCGCCATCTGGTCGGCCGAGTTCATGATGTTAAAGGTGTTGTACGATGGCTTCAGGTACGTCGAGAAGTTCCCCGTGTACGATACCAACGGTTTGCCGATGCGCCCCTTCTTGGTGGTGATGACGATCACGCCGTTCATCGCACGCGCACCATACATGGCCGTGGCCGAGGCGTCCTTGAGGATCTGAAAGCTCTCGATGTCGTCGGGGTTCAACCCGGCCACCGACGAGCCGATCAGCGTCTTGGTGTCACCGGTGGACAGCTGCTCGTTCGAAATGTTGACCACATCCTCCAGGATCACACCGTCGACCACCCACAGCGGCTTGTTGTCGCCGGTGATCGACGTCGCCCCGCGGATGCGGATCTTCGGCGCGGTACCGAATGTGCCCGATACATTCTGCACTGACACACCCGCCGCACGCCCCGCCAGCATCCGGCTCACGTCGTTGATACCGTCCTGCTTCACGTCGGCACCTTTCAGGTTTACCGTAGAACCCGTAAAGAGCTTTTTATCGACGTCCTGGTAACCGGTCACAACCACCTCGCCCAGCACGTTCACGTCCTCCTGCAACGTTACATCGACCGTCGAGCGGCCGGAAACCGGTACCTCCTGCGTGGTATAACCGATCATGGAGACCACCAGCACGGCGTCGTCCTTCACCAGCAGCTGGAACGACCCGTTCACGTCGGTGATCGTTCCGTTTGTAGTACCCTTTTCCACCACCGACACGCCCACCATCGCCGAACGTTTACCGCCGACCACTTCCGTGATCGTACCACGAACAGACAGATCGTCCACCGCGCGCGAGCGTTGCAGGATCACCTGATCGCCGACGATCTTATAGACAATGCCTTTGCTGTGCAACGCACGAAGCGATGCTTCCAGCGAGCCCGAGGGATCGCTTTCGATCTGCAGCCCGCGGTTGATCTCGCCGGCATCGTATACGAAGCTGACGTGGTGCTGCTCTTCCAGCCGTTTGAGGAATGCCTCCAGCGTTTCCACCCGGGGCTGGCCCAGGCTGGCCTGCAACGGTACCGGCAGCCAAAGGACTGTCAGTAGCAGGAGTAAGCGGAATGGGTGTGACTTTCTCCGGTAGAGATTTTCATACATAGTGAATGAGATTAAAGGATTTGGATGGGCTCTGTAAAGTCGTAAGGCAATATCAGGGAAGATTCCGGATGACGACGCGCGAGTCGGTATGTTCCACGGCAATGGGATACGTCGCGGCTAACACATCGAGCACTTCGTCCAGCCTGTTATTCCGGAAGCTCGCGTTGAACTTGCGAAAGTTGGCAATGGAATCTTTCAGGCTGATCTGCACGTGATAGTAATCTTCCAGCGAGGTGAGCACCTCTTGCAGCGAAGCATCGACAAAGCGAAGCTCGTGCGTGATCCACGCGTCGGCATTCCGGTTGGTGGCGTCCACCGCCTGCAGCGTGTGCGTCTTGCGGCGAAAGATGGCGCCGTCGCCCGCTTGCAGTATAGACGCCGCGTTGCCCGCGGTGAACCGCACCGTGCCGGTGCGCACGCCGACATATACCTGCTCGGCGCTGGCTTGGATAGTAAAGCTCGTGCCCAATACGGTCACGCTGGAGCCATCCAGTTGCACCGTAAAAGGCCGCCCGGGGTCATGCGATACGGAAAAGAAAGCGTTGCCCTGATCGAGGTATACCGTGCGGGCATCGCCCGCGATGCGGTCGGGATAACGCAACGTCGTGTTGGCATCGAGAAAGATCCGGGAAGCATCCGCCAGGCGTACAGAATCGGTCATGCCCGCCGCAGTCGTACGGGTAATGTACGACACGCGCGAAGCCGCATACCACCACCAGGCCCCCACGCCCACGGCCAGCACTGCCGCCGCCCGCAAGGCCCAGCCCCACAGCGACACCTGACGTACCGGCGGGGTATAGCGCGGATGCGCCTTTAACCGCGCCGACAGACGCGCCGTAGCCTCACGCACCGGCAATACGTCCAGCGACCGCACGTCGGCCGACGAGGTCCATAAGAAGAATACTTCCTGGTAAAAGGTTTCGTGATCGGGCGACTGCCCGCGCATAGTTTCCATCGCTTCCCTGGCCACAACGTTCTCCGGATCGTTCAGATACTGCACGATCGCGCGGAGATACTCCTCGTCAACACGCATGGTTAGATATTTGTCCCCTAAGACAAATAAACCAACCCCACCCCACTAAAGAATTCTGAAGTTTTTTAAAATAAAATTTCAATCACCCAACAACCCCTGGAATTAAAAACGGATTATTCTACATAGAACAAGAGATTCAATCGTTTCCTGGCATTCAACCTGGGCACCGGCAGTTACTGGCGAAAGTCTGAGCGAAGCGGTGATCCCGATAGCTATCGGGAGTGCCTGGCCGGTAGGCAGTTTGCAACTGCCGTAGCCGCGTAAACACCTACAGACGCGGCTTCAACGTAAAAGCCTCCACTGTATCATTATTCCGCACCGCCAGGTAATGCACCGTACCCCCCACCTGCACCGCCCGCAACTGTCGGGTCTCTCCTCTCACGCAAAATCCCGACCGGCACGAAGGAACCGCCGTAAAGTTACCCTTGCCGTCCCCTGTCAGCAACAACCCATAGCCCGCATCATACCGCCCCATCTGAATATTGACAGGATAAAAGTTGCCGGCCAGCAAAATATCAAGCTTGCCGTCGCCCGTATAGTCACCGGGCAGGATCGCCTGCACCGGCGAGAACTGTGCCGCCGTCGGCAACCGCCGGACACGGAACTTACCCTGGCCCAGGTTTTCAATATACGCGCTCGCAAAAGTATAGGCCGTATACTGCTCGGCCTTGTCCAACGCCTCCCGCCCGAACATCTCTTCGATAGACGCATCCGCAAATTTGTGATACGAGAGATACCGCTTCTTCAGGTACGGCATCTGCTTGGTCATCTCGTCGCGCGTATGGAAAGAATACTCCTTGCCGTGAATATAGTGCGTCAACACCTGGTCCGTGCTGTCGTTCTTGTCAAAGTCGGCTACGTACATCCGCGCAGGCTCTTGTACCGAGGCATGCAGCTTGGCGTTCAACCCCAGGTTGCCACCCACCAGGTCCAGGTCGCCGTCGCCGTCAAAGTCCGCGGGTTGCAATGTATTCCACCACCCCGCGGTGTGCTCCAGACCGGAGCCTTCCAGCGGCAGCGGTGTCAGCGTGCCTCCCTGGTTCAGGAAGATCGTTACGGGCGCCCACTCGGCTGCCACCACCAGGTCTTGTGTGCCGTCGCCATTCATGTCTGCCCACGCCGCCTGCTTCACAAACCCGAACGCCTTCAACGCCGGGGCTACAGTCTCCGTCACATCGGCAAAGTGGCCCTTGCCGTCGTTGCGTAGCAAATAACTATCCGGGCGAACGCCGTAGCGCCACACCGTGGTGCGCGCACCGATGAACAGGTCCTGATCACCATCGCCGTCTACATCCGACGCACGGGCGCAAGACCCCGTCAGGAACAGCTCGGGCAGTCCCTTCGACCGCGACAAAGCTCCCTTCCCATCGTTGAGATACAACCGCGGGCACCGGTGCGGCGACTTGTTGGCAAACTCGTTACCTCCGCTCACCACCACCAGGTCGCGATCGCCGTCGCCGTCCGCATCAAACATCACCGCATCGACATCCTCACTCGTACTGTCCGCAGCCAGCGCAGGCTGCGCCAGCTCCACGAACGTACCCTTCGGCGTCTGCAGGAACGTCTGACCCGTGATCCATTTCGCACCCCCTAAGAAGATATCTTCCCGGCCGTCGCCGTTCAGGTCGCCTACCGCCACGGCCGGTCCTTCCGCCGACATCATGTGCGGGATCAGCTGCTCGCGGTTAAACTCCACGAACTTGTTCTCCTTGTGCCGGTACGACAGCGCCAGCGTATCGGTCGAACGCCGGAATACCGGCGTGTACCGGTGAAACGGCGTATAGTCGAATGTGCCCGACGCTTGCTGCTCGTCCAGCGTGATCCGCTGGTTGGCATGTACCTGGCGCAGCGTTTGGAACGCGCCGCTGTTCCAGACTACGGTAACCGAGTCCGCGCGTGCCGCGTCGCCCAGGCCGAACGTTACGCGTGGGTCTACCGCGCTCTGGTAGCCCCGCGTCGGCATGCACTCCTGCATCTGCAGCCCTCCCTGGCGATACACAAATATCTTGGCGCCTACGCCCACCGCGTTGGCCCCGCGGCCCTTCAGTACGAATTGTAAGTACCCCGGCTGCTTTACCGCTTTATCGGCAGGCCGCGCGGTCAGCGTACGGTTCTCGTATACCGACGCCTCGTCCTCGAGGTTGTTCACGACAAGATCCAGGTCGCCATCGTTATCCAGGTCCACATACGCGGCGCCGTTGCCGTACGACGGCAGGTCCAGGCCCCATTCCGGCGCGCGGTTGGTGAATGTCGAATCGCCGTTATTCTGGTAGAGATAGTTTGCCAGTTTGATCTTGGGCATCTTGTCGATGTAGATCATCTCTTTCTCGGTCATCGACTCCTGCGAGATCTTCCGCTGCACCGTGTCGGCCGAAATAAAGTTGATATAGTCCAGGTCGTTCGAACGACGGTAGATACCGTTGGAGATAAAAATATCCTTACGCCCGTCCAGGTCGAAATCGGCAAACAGCGACGACCAGCTCCAGTCGGTCGCCGCCACGCCGGCCAGCAGGGCGATCTCGCTAAACGTGCCGTCCTGGTTGTTGAGCTGCAACGTATTACGCGCGAACTGATGATTATACCCGAAGTTGATCTTGAAATTATAGACATCATAGGTCTCCTCCGCCTGCGAAGCCTTCAGGATCTTCGGGTCCTCCGGCAGCATGTCCATGGCGATCAGGTCCGGAAAGCCGTCGTCGTTGAAGTCGGCAAAGTCCACGCCCATGGTATACCGGCTGGTGTGCGCCATGGACGCTTCCAACGTCTCCCGAAACGTGCCGTCGCCCTGGTTGATATACAGGTAGTCGTTTTCGTGAAAGTCGTTGCCGACGTATAGATCCGGCCACCCGTCGAGGTTCACATCGCTCACTACAACGCCCAGGCCGTACCCCAGCACCGTACTGTAGATCCCGGCCGCTTGCGTCACCTCCACAAAGTGACCCTGCACGTTGCGCAGCAGCTTGTCGCCGGCCAGCGGATGCGGCACCTTGCGCAAGGTAGACTTGCCAAAGGTACCGTTCTGGTGCAACGAATGGTTGAGCATGAACATATCCAGGTCGCCGTCGCGGTCGTAATCGAAGAACGAAGCCTGCGTGGAAAATCCCACCAGGTCGAGGCCATACTCCATAGCACGATCCTGGAAGAGCGGCACACCGTGCTCATCATTGCCTTCGTTGATAAAGAGCTGGTTCTTGCCTTTGTAGATCAGGTAGTCGCCCAGGTTGCTGACATAGATGTCCAGCCGGCCATCGCCGTTCACATCGGCCATCGTCACGCCGGTGGTCCATCCCTGAAAGCCCGCGACGCCCGACACGTCGGTAACATCTTCGAACTTCAGGTCACCCTTGTTGAGATACAGCTTGTTGGGCTCCTGGTTGGACGTAAAGTATAGATCCGGCAGCGAGTCGCCGTTCAGATCGCCCGTGGCCACGCCCCCGCCGTTGTAAAAATACATGTAGTTGAAGATGTTGAACTCCACGCTTTCGGTCAGCGTGTTCCGGAAGGTGATCCCCGACTCGGCCGACGGCACCCGGCGAAAGCGTTTGTCACCGTCCGACGAACACCCGGCCAGCAGGCAGAGACCCAACAAGAACAAAGAAGAGATAGAAGATCGTTTCATCGGAAAATTAACGTAGCGTATAAAATCGAAGGGTGTCGTTATTGCGGACAAAGGCCAGCAGTTTCTTACCACGTGCATTCAGCACGCGCACATGCCGCACCTCGCCGGGCAGCAACAGCCCCGACGTGCGCGACGGCAACGCCGTAAAGCCACCCTGGCCGTCACCCGTCAGCACCAGCCCGTGCAGCGCATCGTACCGGCCGGCTTCCGGCTTCACGGCAAACAGGTTGCCGCCCAGCAAAATGTCCTGCATACCGTCGCCGTTCACATCGGTCACGGCAATGCCATATACCGGCGACACCTGCGCCTCGAACGGCAGCGCCTGCAACCGGAAGCCCCGGGCACCGTCGTTCAGCAACACGCTGGTGCGCGGCTCATAAAACGTCAGCACCGTGGACCGCTTCAGCAAATTGGCATCGAAGATGTCGGCAACGGACTTGCCGGCATAGTCCTGGTAGTATAAGAATTTCTTTTTGAGCGAGCTCATCTGTTTGATCAGGTCCTGCCGCATCGCCATCGGAAAATCCTTTCCTTCGCGACGGAACGCAAACACCGGCTCGACGGAACCGTTCTGATCGAAGTCGTTTACATACAGTGTGACCGGCGACGAAGCCGTCGGTTTGAACTTGGAGTTTAAGCCCAGGTTACCCAGCACAAAATCCAGGTCGCCGTCGCCGTCCAGGTCGGCAGCCTCCACCCGGTTCCACCAGCCCTGCGTATTGGCAAGGCCCGGCACGTCGGTCACCGGCGTCAGCTGCTTGCCGTCGTTGCGGAAGATCGTGACCGGCATCCATTCGCCCGTGATGAGCAGGTCCGGGAAACCATCGTTGTCATACGCAAACCACACCGCGTCCGTCACCATGCCCAACCGCTTCACCGCCGGCGCATAGGCCGCCGTGGCATCGGTAAACGTCCCTTTGCCATCGTTCAGCAACAGGAACTGGTCACACGGCATGCCGTAATACGTCGGCATCACCCGCGTACCGATAAAGAGATCGAGATCGCCATCGCCGTCCACATCGGCAGGGCGCACGCAGCTCCCGCTCTGGTATAGCAGGGGGATCCGGCCCGTGGTCTTTTCGAACACCGGCATGCCGCCACGCAGACCTTTGTTCTCGTAAAAGCGGTCCGTGCTCTCGGCAGACTGCGTCGTATACTCGGCTCCCCCCGTGACCACGTACAGGTCCAGGTCGCGGTCGCCGTCGGCATCAAAGAACACAGCGTCCACACACTCGGCCAGCGAGTCGGCATCAAAGGGCCTGCCCGGCACCGGCGTAAACGTCTGCCCCGGCCGTTGCATATATAACGCCGCCGCGTTGCCGACCGAGCCACCCACAAAAATGTCGTCCAGGCCGTCGCCGTTCAGATCGGCCGTCGCAAAGGCCGGCCCCTGCGTCGACAGCATGTGGTACAGCAAGCGGTCGCGATCAAAGTCGTTAAAATCATTCTCCCGGTGTGCAACCTCCGTGCGTGTAACCGGCTGCAGCAAGGGCTTGACAGGGGCCGCTGGTCTTATCGCCACCGGTTTTGCCTGCGCATGATCGAGCACCAGGTGCTGATCGGCCGGCACATCGGTGCGGACCTCCACCAGCCCATCCGGCCACATCACCACCAGGCTATCCACCTGCTTCGCCTCGCCGAGGCCCAGCACCAGCCGATAATCCATACTCGACTGAAAGCCCCGGATGGGCATGTGGTCCAGCAAGATCACCTCGCCGTCCTGAAAGGCCTTGATACAAGCGCCCAGCCCAAACGTATTCTTTTCCGTGCCCTTGAACGAAAGCGACAAAGAATGCGACCGGCCACGCTCACGGCTTTGGTTGCGATACACAAACACCGGCGAGTTGACATTGTTGACGACCAGGTCCAGGTCGCCATCATTATCGAGGTCACCGTATGCCGCGCCGTTGGAGAAGCCCGGTTCGTCCAGCCCCCACGCCTGCGCCACATTCCGGTAACGCCACGCCGTGTCGGTCAGCGTAAACATATAGTTGGGCAAGGGTACCGAAGGCATGCGTTCCACAAAGGCATTGAAGTCCACCTTCTTGCCTTCGATCGCCGCCTGCATCTGTTCGCTGCTGCCCAGGAAGTCGATAAAGTCCAGGTTGGTCAGGTCGCGGTAGATCCCGTTGCTGACGTAGATCTCCTTGTGCCGGTCGTTGTCGAAGTCCGCGATCAGCGCCCCCCAGCTCCAGTCCGTCGCCGCCACACCGGCCAGCTGGCCGATCTCGCTGAACGTGCCGTCCTGGTTGTTGAGGTGCAGCATGTTGCGCATATACTGGTGATAGTAGTCGTTCTTCAACCGCAGCGTGTATACATCGTAGGTCTCGAACGACGAGATCGTCTTCACCCGGGCATCGTCTTCCGGTAGCATATCCGTGGAAAAGATCTCCGGGTAGCCGTCGTTGTTCAGATCGGCAAAGTCCGCGCCCATGGAAAACATGCTGATGTGCCCCATGTACGACTCCAGCGCTTCCGTAAAAGTGCCGTCGTGGTTGTTGATATACAGGTAGTCACGCTCGTAGAAGTCGTTGGAGATATACAGGTCGGGCCAGTTGTCCTGGTTGACATCGCCCACCGTCACACCCAACCCGAAACCGATCACGCTGCCATAGATGCCCGCCGCCGCGCTCACATCGGTAAAGTGACCGTTGTCGTTCCGGTAGAGCTTGTGCCCGCCGAACTCGTCGCGCTCATGGCGCAGGTTGCGATAACCCAGCGTCGATACCGGGCGATAGGAATTGTTCAATACATAACAGTCCAGGTCGCCGTCCTTGTCGTAGTCGAAGAAGGCCGCGTGCGTGGAGAAGCCCCGGTCGGCCAGACCGTACCGCGCGGCCTGTTCGGTAAAGGTGAGATCGCCGTTGTTGATAAAAAGCTCGTTGTCGCGGTTGCCGCCCTTCACATCGCCGGCGTTGCAGATGTAGATGTCCAGCAGCCCGTCGTGGTTGATGTCGACCAGGCTCACGCCCGTAGACCATACCTTCAGACCTTTCACACCGGCCTTTTCGGTAATGTCTTCAAACTTCCAGTCGCCTTTGTTGAGGAACAGTTTGTTATCGCCCATGTTGGACGTGAGGTATACATCGGGCAGCCCGTCGTTGTTGATGTCGCCGATGCCCACACCCCCACCGTTATAAAAGTTCCGGTAGCGGAACACGTCGAAGTCGGCATCGATCTTCAGCTCGTTTGTAAAATCGATCCCCGTCTCCGCGGCCGGCAGCCGGGTGAACAACGTATTCCGGTTGGCGGCAGGGGCCGGCACATCGTTCTTCTTACAAGCGCTGACAACGAGCAGACACAGGATCCAATATCTCCACATGAAAAATATACGCATATACGATGCTAAAAATAAAAAAAGAAGGCACGCGGTAAACTACGACGTGCCTTCTTTAATTTATCCGGCGTGACAACCGGTATTAGTAGCCTTCGGTCGGCTGCAGGTTCGGGTTGGTCGTCAACGCGTTGGCCGGGATCGGGTATACATTGCGGAATGCATCCGTATTGTTCATATACGGGAACGGCGACGTGAAGGTACCAAAACGCACCTGATCGTTGCGGCGCCATCCTTCGATGTACAGCTCCCGACCGCGCTCGTCCAGGATATCGTCGATCGTAACACCTTCCGCTTCCGATGCGCCGCGGATGCTGCGTAACGCATTATACAGCGTCAGGGCATCTTCACCTGCGGTACCGCCGCGCAGGATCGCCTCGATCTTCATCAGGTAAGCGTCTGCATAGCGCGCCAGGACATAATACCGGTTATAACTTCCTGTGCTCGGGTGATATTTAATAACACGGATACCGTTACGCTCGTTGTTACCTGTCAGGGTCGTGTTGCTCGCAAAATCCTTCGTGAAGATCAGCGGATTACCCGGACGATCCTTCAGCGGGGCGCCCATGGAATCATACTGCTGACCGATCAGGAACCCATAGCCTATACCCTCCTTTACCCGGTCTTCATAGTTCTGCACATAACCCCGGCGTTCCTCCTGATCGTGGCCAGGCTCGTTGTTGTTTGGATCACCTTCGAACAGAGCGTAGAACTCTGCCGTGGTCGAGAAACCGTTCCAGCCGCCACCGGTGTTGGTCGATACACCCTGATTGTAGTGCAGGCCGTTCCAGATGCGGTTACCCCACTCGGCGTCCGTCCAGAGAATTGTCTCGGGGTTGCTCGCATCCTTAAACGTATCAAAGTAGTCCTCATTGAGAGCAAAACCGTCCGCGGTAATCGCATCGACGTGCGTGATCACCTGCGTCATGTCGCTGGCGGCTGCCGCTGTATTCAGGTAGATGTGCTTGTTCAGATAAATCTTCGCCAGCAGGAAATGTGCGGCAGCTTTCGAAGCCTTGATCGTATTGCCGCCGGGGCCGGTAGACGGCAGCGCAGGCAGCGCTTCGGTCAGGTCTTTAATGATAAAGTCCAGTGCCTCCTGAACACTGAATACTCTCGGGTCCGCCGTCACCGCGTCGTGTACGTCACGGAACGGCACCTGCCGATATAAGTCCAGTACATACCACATGTTAAAGGCACGCAGGAATTTACCTTCCGCCGTTTGTTGCGCATCCGCACCCGACTCGCTGGCCAGCAGCTGGTTCAACTTGTACACGTTGCGGTTCAGGTTGTTCCAGGTATTGAGAATGTACTGATGAGAATCATCCCACTCGTGCTGGCGCAAGCTCCGCCAGATGCCGTTGTCACCCCAGTCAACACCGCGCGTAGGCACCAGCAGCTCATCGGACGCTACTTCCGACAGCGCGTACAGGTTCTCCTGGTTTCCCCAGTCCCGCAGGTCCAGGTAGGCTGAGTTCAGCGTCGCATCCGGAGGAACACCCGCAAATACACCTTCTGATTCGATCAGATAAGAGTCCTTCTCTTTTACTTCCAGGTCGGTACATCCTACGCCCAGTATAGCGACCAGGATGCCCGAGGTTATCTTCAGTTTATGTACGTTCATACTCATACTCAATTAAAAAGTTGCGTTCAGGCCAAAAGTCAGGGTTCTCGCGCGCGGGTACGACGTGTAGTCGATTCCCAGGGAGGGAACGCCGTCACGTGCTTTGTTGGTATTTACTTCCGGGTCCAGGCCCGAGTAGCCGGTGATCAGGAACAGGTTCTGGCCGCTGGCATACAGGCGAACCTTCTTGATCAGCGAGGTCTGCTCGAAGTTAAAGTTATACCCCAGATTTAAATTCTGCATTCGCAGAAAGTCGCCCTTCTCCAGGTAGCGTGTCGAAGCATCCGGTGCGTTGGCCGCGGCTTCGCCGGTATACAGCGAGCTGGCAATAATGTTCTTACCTGTCGCCAGCGAACCCAGCGAGAAGTATGCATTGGCCGTGTTGTTGTATACCCAGTGGCCGTACTGCCCGGTCAGGAATGTTGAGAGATCCCAGTTCTTATAACGGAAGTTGACCGAGAAACCCAGGTTGTATTTCGGGATCGGGTTCTTGCCGACATAACGCTGGATGTCGCCGTTGTAGATCGCGATACCATCCTGGTCGAAGCCCTGAAACTCACGAATGAAGTATGTAAACAATGGCTGGTTGTTGGTAATCCGCTGAGCGAAGGCACCCGACAGACCCTGACCGTTGATCTCGCCCGTATTCAGTGGCGCGCCATTGTAGTTCTTTACTTCATTTTTATTGTAGGAAATATTGAAACCGAAGTTCAGCCCGAAATTGTCGCTCTCGACCGCGATCGCGTTCAACGACAATTCAACACCCTGGTTGATCACATCGGCATCCAGGTTGCGCCAGGTAAAGGGCTGTGGCGCGGGCTGCGCCGATGTTACCTGGATCAGCAGATCCGTCGTGTTCTTGCGGTATACATCGATGCTACCCGTCAGCTTGTTTTCCAGGAAACCGAAGTCGAGACCGATGTTCAGCTGTGAGGTTTGCTCCCACTTCAGGTCAGGGTTCTCGAACGCTACGTTCGATGTGCCCGGAGGCGGGGCCTGACCATCGTTACCGATCGTCGGCGCACCGAAACGATTGGCCGTACCGTTGTTATACTTGATCCGCGCCTGGTGCAGGTTGTGCGGAATCTCCTGGTTACCGGTCACGCCATATCCTACGCGGAACTTCAGGTCGGTGAATGCTTCCGGAACAAACTCCTCTTCCGACAGGCGCCAGGCCAGCGAGCCCGACGGGAAATAACCATACTTGTTGTTACCGCCGAAGCGGGTCGAACCGTCCGCCCGGAAGGTGACCGTCGCCAGGTATTTGTCAGACAGGGAATAGTTCACCCGGCCAAAAAAAGACTGCAGCTCATCCGTTGAGTTGAAGATGTCGCCCGTGACTGAGCGCACCGGCATGTTCGTCGGAAGATTATCCAGGTCGATCGTTGTGGGCTCCGGCGACAATGTATTGATATACATGCGCTCGCGATTGCCGTTTTCCGCATCAATCACGGTATAATACCCGAACTGCTGGTACGACTGATCGATCATGCCCTGTACGATGCCGGCGCCGGCATGCAAGTCATTCACCATGCGGTCCATGTTTTCGCCGGCAAAGCCCCAACCCAGCACCGTCAGACCCTTGCGGTTGAATTCCTGGTACGAATACCCCAACACCGCGTTGAGGGTTCCCTTGCCGATGGTCTTATTGTAATTAAAATAGGCTTCCAGCAAGTTGTTGTCGGTTTCAATTTCGGCAAAGCCACCACGGCCGTTGCCTTCCACACCGTTGCTCAACCGTAGCCGGGGAGAGAACACTTTGTCACGTGTAGATTCCGAACGGTCAAAGCCGCCCGTCACTTTAAAACTCAGGGAAGGAAGAATGTCGTAAGAACCCGTTACATTGATCAGGTGGCGGTCGGTTTGCGTATTGTCCTGATGATACTTCAGATAGGCAAGCGGGTTGATGTTTGTATTGGAGAACTGCGAGTCGGCAAACCGCGGCCAGGTGGGATTGGCCATGATCATGGAACCGATCAGGTCACCCTCGAAGCCCGAGTTTTCGGTGATCGCCGCAGCCTGGTCGTCCACCCGCGAGAAGATCATCTGGGTACCCAGCTTCAGCTTGTCGTTGAGGAACGATTTGTTCAGGTTCAAACGGCCGGTGTAACGCTTCAGGCCCGTACGCTCGACAATACCCTGCTGGTTATCATAGCTGAACGACGCCCGATAGTTCAGGGTCTTGTAGTTGTCCGAGAACGAAAGATCGTGACGGTTGGAAACCGACGTCCGGAGCACGGCGTCCTGCCAGTCCGTATCACCTCCAAAGTCCAGCTCCTCGAGGTTCGACCCCAGCCGTGCCGCGCCGTTCAGGAACTGATCGCGGTTCAGCAGATCGTACTTACGCGCCACCCGCGCAAAGCTCAACGTCGCGCCGTATTCCAGCTGACGACGCTTGCCCTTCCCGCTTTTGGTAGTGATCAGCACAACCCCGTTGGCACCCCGTGAGCCATAGATGGCCGTCGCCGAGGCATCCTTGAGAATGTCGATGCTTTCAATGTCGTTCGGGTTGAGGAAGTTCAGCGGGTTCTTGGCCGAGGCGTTACCGCGACCGATATCCAGGCCGCCGCCCGAAACGTCATCCCCCGCCAGGGGCACACCGTCTACCACGTACAACGGGTTGTTACCCCCGCGCACAGACGACGTACCGCGGATCCGGATGTTAGCGCCCGCACCCGGCTCGCCGCTCGCCGAGGTGATCTGCACACCGGCCGACTTACCTTGTATGAGCTGCTCGGGTGATGCGATCACCCCCGTGTTAAAATCTTCGGCTTTTACAGACGCCACGGCTCCTGTCGCGTCGCGTTTCTTGATCTCACCATAACCGATCACGACCACTTCGTTCAGCGCGGTCACGTCGGCCTGGAGCGTTACGTCGATATTCGACTGCGTACCCACCGCGATCTCCTGCGATGTATAGCCCACAAAGCTGAATACCAGGGTAGCTCCCTCTTGTACGGTGATGGTGTACACCCCGTCGGTACCGGTAATGGTACCATTGCTTGTTCCCTTTTCCAGGATGTTGGCGCCTGGGATAATTCCGCCATCGTCAGATGAACTTACCTTTCCGGTAACGGTTCGCCCCTGCGACCAGGCCATGGTAGTGCCGAACAACAGCGCCACCATGAGATACCTGCTTAAATACAGATAAAACTTCGTCATACGTTTAAGTTTTGGGTTAATTCCTCTCTCCCCAAACGCGGCGGCTCAATGCACACGTTTGAAGACTACTCTGAAAGTAGGGAATTCCGTTCGTAATTCCTGTAAGAAATCTTTAAAAATTTAACAGGAATCGAATGCACAAACGTTTCCGAAAACGTAAACTGCAAAACCGGAAGAGCAAAACCGACGTTTTTTGTATTCTTGGCAGTTCCTCGGGAACATCCGAACTTAGACCTCAAGACCCCTAAATCTCCACCCTATGCACCGACGCCGCGCCGTCTTATCCACCCTGTTCCTGCTCCCCTTTTTCCTCCCTCTCCGCGCTCAAAATGTCACGGTCTATCCCCCCTCCTGGTGGATCGGCATGAAGTCTCCCACCCTCCAGTTATTGGTACGGGCCGACGACCCCGCATTTAACAAACGTACCGTCACCGTAAACTACCCCGGCGTCACCCTGCAGCAGGTGCACCCGCTGGAACACGGCAAATACCTCGCGCTGGACCTCGCCATTGCCCCCGACGCCCGGCCGGGCACGGTACCGCTGGTATTCGCCGCCGGCAAAAAGACCACGCGCGTAGACTGGCCGCTCAAGGCCCGCACAACGGACAAGCCCTTCGCGCAAGGCGTCACCAGCAAAGACCTGATCTACCTGGCCATGCCCGACCGCTTCAGCAACGGAGACCCTGCCAACGACCGCATCAAAGGTATGCGCGACCAGTCCCTACACCGCGACTCGATCTTCTACCGCCACGGCGGCGATCTGCAAGGCATCATCAACCACCTCGACTATCTACAGAAATTGGGCGTTACCGCCCTCTGGCTCATGCCCGTGCTGAAGAACGACATGCCCCACCGTACCGAGCACGGCTACGCCATCACCGACCACTATGCCATCGACCCGCGCCTGGGCAACGAGGCCCTCTACACGCAGCTCAGCGACGCGCTGCACCGCCGTAACATGAAGCTGATCCAGGACGCCGTCTACAACCACGTGGGCCTCTACCACTTCTTCGTACAGGAAAAACCGACACACGACTGGCTGCACGAGTGGCCCACCTATACCAACACCACCTACAAAGACCAACCCCTGCTGGATCCCCACGCCGCCCGCAGCGACCGCGACCGCATGAGCAACGGCTGGTTTACGCCGCAGATGCCCGACCTCAACCAGCACAATCCCTACGTGGCGAACTTCCTGATCCAGCACGCCCTCTGGTGCGTCGAACAGTTCCGCCTCGACGGCTGGCGCATCGACACCTACATCTACAACGACCTGGCGTTCATGAACCGCTGCAACCAGGCCCTGCTCGACCAGTATCCCAACCTCTCGCTCTTCGGCGAAACATGGGTACACGGCGTGCCCAACCAGGCCTACTTCACACGCAACAAATTCGAGATCCCGTTCAAAAGCAACCTGCCCGGCGTCACCGATTTCCAGGCCAACCTCTACGGTATCATCTCCGCCCTGAACGAGCCCTTTGGCTGGACCACCGGCGTCAACCGGTTGTACTACACGCTGGCCAACGACTTTGTGTACGAAGACCCCACCCGCAACGTCATCTTCCTCGACAACCACGACATGAGCCGCTTCTTCTCCGTCGTGGGCGAAGACGTGCGCAAACACAAAGCCGGCATTGCATGGCTGCTCACCAGCCGCGGCATCCCCCAGCTGTACTATGGCACCGAGATCCTCATGAAAGGATTTGCCAATCCCGACGGCTGGGTACGCCTCGACTTCCCCGGCGGCTGGCCCAACGACCCGGCAAACAAGTTCACGGCCGCCGGCCGCACCGAAAAAGAGAATGAAGTATTTGACTGGACACGTACGCTCGCCACCTTCCGCAAAACCTCGCCCGCACTGACTACCGGCAAGCTCACACAGTATGTACCCGAAGACGGTGTGTATGTATACTTCCGCCACGAGGGGCAACAAACCGTGATGTGCATCTTTAACACCAACGACAAGCCCACGACCGTAAACACCCAACGCTTTGCCGAAAGCATCGGGCAATACAAGGGTGGTACGGAGATCACCACGGGCAAAAAATATACCCTGGGCAGCGTGTCCGTGCCCGAATATTACCTGCTGGTATTGGAATTAACGGAGTAGCTGCACCCACCCTTTGCAGGTGGCGTGACCTTGTACGGTCACTTCAAAGAAATACGTGCCCGAGGCCAGGCCGCTGCCGTTCCAGTCGTTCTTGTAGTCGGAAGATTCATAGAGAAGATTGCCCCACCGGTTAAAGATCTTCACTGCCACAGGATAGCCCACATCGACCGGCGACTGCGACGGCGTCTGGCCATATCCGATCACAAACGTGTCGTTCTGGCCCGGCGAAGCATCGGGCGTGATGACGTTCGGCACCTTCAGCGTAAAAATATCTACCGGCTGTGATTGCTCGGTGACACAGGTGCTGTCGCCCGCTTGCCGGGCGGCAATTAATTTTACGATATACGTACCGTCATCCTTATACCGATGGGTAAAATCCGTCAGATCCCACAGGGTGCTATCACCCATGTCGAAATACAGCTCATCCGTAGCCACCAGGCTATCGGTCAGGTTGATGACGTGCACTACGGGCTGAGAAAAACAATCGGTGATGCGGTCCAGCGTAAACTCCGCCCGGATCAGCGGCACCACATTCAACTGCACCGTGTCCCTGCCCATGCACCCGCTCACCTCGGTGTAGGTCAGATAATATACCGTGGTATCGGCGGGCATCACTACCGGCGAGGGTGACGCTGACGTAAAGCTGCCGTCGGCGCTCCGCCAGGAATACACCGCGGCACCGCTGGCCTGGAGCGTATACTCCGTGCCCGCGCAAAGATCGTCATTGTCCTGAACCCGGGCTTGTGCATCAAATACATCCACATAGACCGACATGGAGTCGACGCCTTTACACGTCTCGGGCGCAAGGGCCTTTAGCCACACCGTATAGCGCCGGTTAGATTCTTTGTATCGGTGTACGATCGGATCCGTGTTTGTTGTCGTCAACGTTGTACCGTCGCCAAAATCCCACTCATATACCTTGCCGCCATAGCTGAAATTTTCGAACACGATCTCGTCCGGAATACAGATCTTATTCACCCCGGGGTGACTGAAGTCCACGGTATTGGTGCGCACCGCCGCCCGCAGTTGCGACAGGTCGAACTTAAAGACGGCATTATTACAATTGCTGCTTCGGTTGGTGCGATGCGCCTCCGGCACATTCTCCGCCGGAAAATCCGAGAACCCGCGGCAGCCGGCGCATACTGCATGATACACCACGCCCTGCTTATCAAACCGGCTGGTGCCGCCGTCTACGTGTGTCTGCGAAACAGTCCCGCCCAGGAAGGTTGCGTATAACAAGGTTCGCACATCGCCGCTCAATACCATCAGGTAAAAATCGTGACCGTGCCCCACCCGTTCGTAAGCGTCCGGAGTAGTCTGCAACCCCGTGGTGCTGGTACCGTTGATCTCGCCTCCCCAACCACTCAGGTAGATAAATCCACATTCGCTCACCAGGAACGCCGTGGGCGAAAGGACCGGTAAGAACCCGCCTTTGCCGATCACCGTCGAAAGCAACGTATCGCGCAGCGTGTTGGAGAGCTTCTGGATAAAGTGTCCGCTGTTGGCGTTGTAGTACACCTGCTGCCGCTTACTGACCGGGTAGCGCCCCGTGGTCTGGCCGAAGAGATACACATCACCGTTCTGATCCAGGTCCACAAAATAACATTGATCCGTATCCGATGTGCCCACAAACGTGCCGTTGCGCATGGCGCCCGCCGCCGTAAAGGACATCACCCAACCGTCGATGCCGCCCCACGAAGTCCTGCGGAAACCATTCATGCCGGGCAGGCTTCCGTTCGTACCTCCCGCCACAAAGACGTTACCGGCAGGGTCCAGCTCCAGCGAATACGCCACGTCCATACCGCTGCCTCCGATGAAACGGCTCCAGACAATGCCCGACAGATCGGACGTGAGCTTTACCAACACTGCGTCCTGCCCGCCTCCATGCGTCGTCCCGCTATTCACGGCCGGGAAATCGGTCGAATACGTGCTCGATGCGAAATAGACAAGATCGTTGGCGTCGACAATAATGTCTCCGCGCAAAGCATCGCCATAGTTCCGGTTCAGGATATTGTCATTGATACCGTCTGGCTCGGAGCCGCCCACATACGTTCCCGCCAACAGCCGGCTGCCGTCGCCGCTCAGCTTGGCGACGAACAAGTCAACCCCTGTCGAGAAATCAATGCCACCGATCGGCTCCGTGCCCAACCCCTCCTGGAAGGCCGAGCTGTTCGACACCGGAAAATCCGACGAGCTCGTCACGCCCAGCACCACCAGCTCACCGGCATGGTTCACCACGAGGCTTTGCGGAGTCTCCACACCGTCGCCGCCGAGGTAGGTGGCATATAACATCGCCGTTCCGGCCGAATCGAACTTCATCAGACCGATATCCCAATTTCCTCCCTGGTGTGTCACCTCAAACGCGCCGGGTGTCACCGGGTACTGCAATCCCGGAACGTTTTCAACGATGCCCCCGGAATACGCATGGCCCAGGGTATCGTAGGTTGCCGTGAAGCCCCAGTTGTCGGCCGTCGAGCCCGAGTACCCCGAAAATACCAGCGCCGGGTCGATCACCAACGTATAGGCTGGGTTGTATCCCTCCGGGAAATCATACCCCACCACCTGACCGCGCAAGGTATACCGGCACGGCACCGGTGTGCGCCGGCCGTGGATCTCCTGGTATGCATACGGCTTCAGCTCCCACACTTCGTTGACCGAGGTGCGAACGTACAAACTGTCGTTGACGATCGACACCTCGTCGGCCCCCGTATAGCGCAACGCGATCGCCGACGGATCCTGCATCGGCGATACGATCCATTCATATTTCATACGCCCATCCTGCGAGCCATAGACCAGGTCGATGCCGCAGTACAGGTCGTGATAACGCACCCGGCTATACGCGGCAGCACCGGAAGCCCACCGCGCCGGGTCGTCGCCCAGAAAATAGTTGTATTGCGTCACCACCTTCTCCTCCCCGGCTACATACGTCAACGGATTGGCCCCCACAAATATCACGTCTACAACATGCGCGTTCGTGGCCGGCACCAGGTGATGCCCGTCGTCGGCAACGTGCCCGTCGGGCACACGGTGTTCAGACTTGATGTGTTTCGCGGGGGCAGCGCTCCGCCCTTGAAAAAGAAACTGAAGCTTATCGCGTTGAAAGGTGAGATAACCGCCTTCGACCGGCGCGCCAAAGAGAATGCCGGCATGCCACTGATGTTTGTTCTCGATAAAGTGGATGCTCGCCGCAGGCGTCGGAAGCGGATCAGTGGCCCGCACCGTTGTAAAAACCAGCAGACATAACAAGGCGGAGACCCACCACCGTACCATCCGGTACTTGTATACACCCTCCAACCCACGGAAAAATATTCTCATACGCACGATGGACCGATACCCCGGCCTCCTACCAAGGTAACAAATATCATCCACATCAACGGCCGCCTCGTAGACAACCGGTGGCAATCGGCCTGCCTGCCGGTAGGCAGGTCGACCAGCTGCTTGCTTGCCGGCCGTTACAAATGTCCGGCTGGCGCACGGTTTTGTCCACCTCGCCCGTTTCCACCGAACCTGCCCCCGGCAAGCCCGTATTTTTGGATCAGAAAGCAACAAACAACACGTATGAGATCCACGAACGTAATCATAGCCGGTGTCGGAATCGCACTCTTCATCAGCCTGGCCGCCTTCACGACATCCATCCCATTCACGCACAGCACACCTATCGGTGCCAAAGGTTTTGCCCTGCTGGAGCTGTTCACCTCCGAAGGATGCTCCAGCTGCCCCCGCGCCGATGACATCCTGGCCAAAATTCAAGCCGGGGCAAAAGACAAACCCGTCTACGTATTAGCCTATCACGTCGACTACTGGAACCGCCTGGGATGGAAAGACAAATTCAGCGACCCATCGTTTTCAGAACGCCAGAGAACGTATGCCCGCCGGCTGCAAAGCGGCTCCCTCTATACACCTCAGATCGTCGTCAACGGCAATAACGAACGCCTGCATTGGGATGCCGCCACCTTACAGGAAGACATCCGGCAGGCCCTGACAGCAGCCACCGATGCGACGCTCGACCTCCAGGTAACACAAAACAACCGCACCCTGACGGTGAAATACCAGGCCACCGGCAAAACCAACGCCTGCGAGCTCCTGATCGCCCTGGTGCAAAAACATGCCGTCAATAAGATCATCCGCGGCGAGAATGAAGGGCGAACACTGACGCACGCCCAGATCGTGCGAACGCTCACCACCGTCAACCTCAAAGCCGGTCAGCAAGGCACGAAGGTGATCGAAGCACCACCGGACTTCAATCCCCGCGACTGGGAGGTCATCGGATTTATACAAAACACATACAACGGTTCCGTTACCACTGTAACGAGAACGTCACTAAACATATAGTGGGTGTAGGGGCTACACCCCTACACCCACTGCACCTGGCGCGAGTCTTAGCCCGCCGCGGGCGAGACTTGTGCCCGCCATTGTGCCGGTCTCCAGACCGGCCTATAACTCCGCGCCCTATACAGACACACAATCGAAACAAACTATGAAAGCAAAACACATCCTTTTCATCACCCTCCTCCTACTCGCCGCAATCCCCCCAAACACCCACGCCCAGATCCCCGGCCTGCCCAACCCCAGCGCTACACAAACAATCGACCAGGAGATCGGCCTCGGCCACGCCATCGTGACATACTCTCGCCCCAACGTAAAAGGCCGCGTCATCTATGGCGGCCTGGTACCCTACGGCATCGTGTGGCGCACCGGCGCGAATACCGCCACCGAGATCACCTTCTCCGAAGACGTAAAACTGGAAGGCCACAACCTACCCGCCGGAACCTATTCCCTGTTCACCATACCCGGCAAAGACCAGTGGACCATCATAATAAACAGAGCCGTCAAAGAATGGGGCGCCTATCGCTACAACGCAGAGAACGACCAGCTGCGGTTCACGGTAAAACCGACAGCCATTCACGACAAGCAGGAAACCTTCACCATCCAGTTCGCGAACGCCACATCAAGCTCCGCCGACCTGCAGATCATCTGGGATCACACCACCGTCACGGCACGAATAACCGTCGACGACGACGCCAAGATCACCGCCACGATCGAAGCGCTGATGAACGCCGAGCACAACACCAACCTGGCATACTTCAACGCGATCCAATACTACTACACCAACAACAAAGACGCCGACAAAGCCCTGGCCTGGATCAAAAAAGCAAAAGCCGACGTACCCACCAACCCAGCCTACCACCTCTTCGAATCCCGCTTCCTCCTACGCAAAGGCAACAAAGCCGCCGCCATCACCGCCGCCGAAGCCGGCCTCAAACTGGCCACCGAGCGCAACTTCGACGAATACATCAAACTCCTCACCGAAGCCCTCACCACCGCCAAAAACAAATAGTTCCACGCCGCTTGCCGCGGCAGTTGAGGATTGGAATGCCAGCAAAAGACAGAATCTGAAAGGGCGCAACAATTCGGGTATGTGCGTACCCCGAAGTTGTTACGTCCTTTCAAGGCTTACTATATATTCCACGTTGTTTACCCGGGCCTGCGCTATCGCTTCAGCCCGGGCTATTATATCTCGCCCCTTCAGGGCTGACCGGAATGAAGAACAAATTAACGTACTCTTGGGATTAATTAAAAAGCACCCGATTTCGCGTATAGGCAAACACAGCCCTGTAGGGGCGCAACATACTAGCCCAGGCTGAAGGCCTGGGGTAAAGGTATACGGAAAGGCAAAGCCCTGTAAGGGCGCAACAACAATTCCAGGCAAAGCCCGTGCGTGATTGTTACGCCCTTCAGGGCTTTTGTGTTCGGCTCCTGGTTCAGGTCTTCCGACCAACGGAAGGGCTAAAACAGCGTAAGCGTGCTCGCTCTCACACTCACACTGACTCACTACCCCTCTCCCCGCAATATCTGCAACGGCGGAGCACTAATCACATCACGCGAGTTCCACCATCCGATAACCATCGTCAGCAGGATCACCCCACCACCGATCAATAACAGCTCCATCCAATCAAAAGCAAACGTGATCTCAAAGAAGAACTTCGTCAACAACCAGCCGCCGCCCAGCGACAGGACCATGCCCGTCAAGGCCGAGAACAGCCCCAGCCACGCATACTCGATCAACGTGATCATCGTGATCTGACGCGTGCGCGCCCCGATCGTGCGCAACAGCACATTCTCCTTCTTCCGTATAAACTTACTATTGATCACAGCGCCCGCCAGCACGATCAAGCCGGTCAGTATGCTGAACAAGGCCAGGAAGCGGATCACCAGTCCCAGATCGTTGAAGAGCTTGTTGATCGTGCCCAGGATCAGCTGCAGGTCGATCAGCGATACGTTGGGATACTGCTGCACCAGCTGCTGCTGAAAGCGACCGGCCTGTTGCCGGTCCGTGATGCGCGTCGAAGTAACGTAGATCTGCGGTGCATCCTCCAATACGCCCGTCGGAAACACAAAGATGAAGTTGGGTGGATCCTTCGGCCAGTCGATCTTGCGCACGCCGGCCAGGTATACCGTCATGGGAACACCCTGCATGTCAAACACCAGCGAGTCGCCCATCGTGATCGCCAGCCGTTCCGCCACATCTTCCGACACCGTCACCCACACCGAGTCCCGGCCCGCCTTCTTGTGCTGCACCTCTCCTTTCAACAGCTCCTCCGACCGTGTCAGCGTATCGCGATAGGTTATGCGGTACTCGCGCGTCAGCGCCCAGTTGGACCGTTGCCGCGTCGTATCGGCCGTCAGGCTCTCCACCGTCTTGCCCTTTACCTCGCGCAGGCGGCAGGTAATGATCGGCACCACCTGGTTGACCTTCAGCTGGTGATCCTGCATGAGCTGGATCACACCGTCCCGCTGCTCGCGTTGAATATCAAAGAGAATGGTATTCGATTGATTCTCCTGCCCGGTGAACTCCACCTGCGAGAGCATGCTCTCCTGGATCACGTTCAGCGTGGAGATGATAAGGGCGCCCAGCCCGATCGTGACCAGCAGCACCCGCGTCTGGTTATTCGGCCGGAACAAGCTCGACAGCGAATGCCGCAGCACAAAGCCCGCGTTCGTCGGGAAGAACCGCCGCACCGCCCAGAGCAACGCCAGGGCTACTCCGGTCAGCGCGAGCAACGCCCCCAGCAATCCCAGGAAAAAGAACGTACCCGTCAGCCAGCTCCGGGTCTGCCAGGCGGCAAACGCCAGCGGGAACAACCCGATCAGCGCCATCGCCACCAGCTGCGTCTTGGAACGCCGCGGCGCCGTACCCGGCTGCGCCCGCAGTACCGTCAGCGGCGGCACAAAGCGCACCGCGACCAGCGGCAACAAGGAGAATAAGAATGACACCAGCGTACCCAGCAACAACCCCAGGATCAGCGGACTCCACGAAAAGGTAAAGCCTACCTCAAAGGGAATGATATCTTTCAACAGCAACGGCAACGCCTGCGTAATGCCGATGCCCAGCACCGAACCGATCACACTGCTGATCACCCCCAGCACAAAGATCTGGATAAAGTATATATTGAACGCCTGCCATCCCGACGAACCGATACACCGCAGCACCGCCACTTCCTCGCGCTTCTCGCCGGCATAGATGTGCACCGAGCTGGCCACACCGATGCAACCCAGGATCAGCGCCAAAAAGCCCAGCAACGAAAAGAACCGGTAGATGGACATAAAGCCTTCCCCCAGCCCTTCCTTCCGCGACTGCACCGTGTCAAACGAATATCCCCGTTGCTTTACGATAGGCCCCAGCGATTCTTCCAACTGTTTGGCACCGGCATCGTTCGCCGTTTTAAAATACCGTTTATAGGTCACCCGGCTGCCATACTGCACCAGGCCCGTGGAATCCAGCTCGCGCAGTGGGATATAGACCGACGGCGTAAACGTGCTCATCAATCCGCCGCCACCGGGGATCTCATCGACTACCCCCGCCACCGTAAAGACGCTGTTCCCCACCCGGATCGAATCACCCGAGCTCACCTCAAACTGCGTGGCGAGCGACGCATCCAGCATCGCATACCGCCCGCGTTGCAGCTGCGCGGCGGCATTCGCCGGTTGCGTCTCCACCTTCCCATAGAACGGAAAACCTTCGGTCAACGCCACCAGACGGATCAACCGCGACTCGTTCGACCGCATAAACAACACCATCGACGCCATGTCGGCTTCCGATGCCTGTGGTAATCCCGTCGAGTCGAACAACGCCTGCAGCTCGCTCCCGAATTTCTTATCACCGCTCACCGCAAAGTCGGCGCCCAGCAGTTCCTTCGCATTGCGATCGATGTCACCCTGCAACGTGCGATTTAAGGAGTCCAGCGCCACCACGGCCGTGATCCCGGTAATGAGCGAAGCCGCGAACAGAAAGAGGCGCGAGAAGTTATGCCGTGCATCGCGCCAGGCCATCGACCACACCCAGCGGTCGCGGAACACCGGCCGCACCGTGCGCTTCAGCTTGATATAATATTCCATCATACCACCATGCGCCCTCCCCGCATCTTGATCACCCGTTGCGTCATGGCCGCCAGCTCCAGGTTATGCGTCACCAGCACCAGCGTGGTGTTCTGTTCTTTGTTCATGCCGAAGAGCAGCGACGTCACATGCTGCGCATTCTCCTCGTCCAGGTTGCCCGTGGGCTCGTCGGCAAAGAGGATCTTCGGGTCGGTCATAAATGCCCGGGCGATCGCCACCCGCTGCTGCTCCCCACCCGAGAGCTGCGACGGGTAGTGGTTCAGGCGCTTGGACAGACCCACCCGGTCCAGCAAGGCCTTCGCTTTGGGCGCCACATTGCGCTCGCCGCGCAGCTCGAGGGGCACCATGACGTTCTCCAGGGCCGTCAGCGTCGACAGCAGCTGGAAGTTCTGGAACACAAACCCCACATACTGGTTGCGCAGGTAGGCGCGGTCGTCTTCGCTCATGGCACTTAACTTAAAGTCCATCAGCGAGATGGTCCCCGACGTGGCCACGTCCAGGCCGGCGCATAGCCCCAACAGGGTGGTTTTGCCGCTGCCCGACGGGCCAATGATGGCCAGGGAATCGCCCTGCTCCACGGAAAAGGATACGTCGTCTAATACGGTGAGGAAATTTTCGGCGGTGCGGTAAGTCTTTGTCAGATTTTCGGCCCGGAGCACTACGTTCGGCATAGTTTTGAATATCGATTAGTAGCAATTACGCGTTAAACGTTTAAAATTGTTTCAGAATCCTTAAAAACGTCAAGATTCACCATATGGTCGGAAGAATTGCCCTGTTTATTTCATGCCTCCTGTTATTTCAGGCCACCACGGCCCCGGTAACGATCCTGTTCTACGGCGACAGCCTCACCGCCGGCCACGGCCTCAACTCCCCCGACCAGGCCTTCCCCACCCTGGTGGAGAAAAAGCTCACCGCCCAGGGCAAACAGGTCAAAGTCATCAACGCCGGCCTCAGCGGCGAAACCTCCGCCGGCGGCCTCTCCCGCCTCGACTGGGTCCTGCGCCAACCCGTTGACATCTTCATCCTGGAGCTCGGCGCCAACGACGGCCTCCGCGGCCTCCCCCTCGACCAAACCCGCAAAAACCTGCAAGCCATCATCGACAAGGTCAAAGCCAAGAACCCAGACGTCAAGCTGGTCATCGCCGGCATGATGGTGCCCCCGAACCTGGGCGCCGACTACGGCACCAGCTTCCAAAAGATCTTCCCGGAGCTGGCCAAGAAAAATAATGCGTCATTAATACCCTTTTTGCTACAGGGCGTAGCGGGTGATGAGAAACTGAATATTTCCGACGGGATTCATCCGAATCCCGCCGGGCATAAGATTCTGGCAGATAATGTATTGAAGGTAGTTGGGCCGTTAGTTAAATAACGCCCGGATACTATTCAAAATCCTTTGAATCCATAAACTTTACAGAAACCAGCGAGTCATAGGCAAAACAATATTTTACGGTATCGAACGGATGCTCCGGCTTTCCTCTTCTAACAGAGTACTTTATCAACCCTCGATCATCAAAGTAATCAATAGTGTTTAAAACTCCCCCCCAGTAAAAATCGATTCTCACAAGAATACCATCATTATACGAATACGACCACCTTTTTACGTAGCCCTCATCTCCCAACAGAAAAGTATCTCGTTTTTCGATTAATTTACCATCCTCATACGAGTATTTCGTTATCGTATGATTTAAAGTTGTGTCGATTTTCTCTGTTATTTTACCAGAATCATCCAATCGAAAGAGAAGCCAATATACATCCCTCTCATACAAGCTATCCAATTTATTATCCCAATCTATAGCCGACATTAAACGCATCTTCTCTACATAGAATTTATCCATTGTATCATACGAACAGATATAATATGCAGGAAATTCACCAAGATCCGCTTGTCGTATCACCCTGTGATGCTCATCCCATTCTTTCAGCAATTGGATGCGTCCAAATGACGAAACCCGAATACAGTTTCCATAAGAATCAAAAAAAATCGTATCAATTATACCTCTCCCCATATCGGCTACCATATATTTCACGCCCTTACCCCAAAAGGAACTTTCATATGGATCAATCGAACATAGATTAATGGTTTTGTTTCCATCTTTTTCGCAAGCAGACAATAACAAAACCACGCAAAACAAACAATATTTTAGTCTTATTAATACCGGCATTTCAGTCGTTTTTGTATCTATCTTTCACTGATGGTGATGAGTATCGCTCGTTCATCCTACGAATATATTTCTGATTGTACTCCACTTTAAAGAGGTGCTTATATTGGTAATTGATGTACTCTCGCTGTAGTTTATTTCCATCAGCCATTACACCATCGTCTTCATGAGCCTTCCCTGCCTTGCTACTATGCCCTGCACCGTGATTGATAAACCGTGCACAAAATCATCCCGCTTGTATTCCTGCCGCGATCCCATGATCATTCTCCGCGCGCGGGGACGACAAACGTGCGCTTCACCTGGCTGGAGGACCTGAAATACCCGATCCAGATACCCGCCAGCAGCAGCACAAATATGAGCGATCCGGGCGACCATCCGCCGCCATTGGCATCCTCCGTAAACATTGCGATCGCCGTGAGCAACGGCATGCCCACCAGTGCGCCAAAGAACACCGACGTTACGCGGGGCGTCGACGACCGGCCTTGCTGGAACAGCGCAATCGACATCACACCAACCGGCACCAGTACCGCGCCATATACCTGGTACACCGCATACAGCACAGCGCTCCCATACTGCCCCGCCATCAGCTCGGGGAGCCAAAGGTTGCCTGAGAACAGGTATGGATTGGAGATCACCTCTACGATCAGCATAAAAAGCGTGAGGACCAGCCCATACCGTGCGTAGACCAGGTTGCCGTCGATCGGGCGCGCCCACTCGGGCGAATGATCGGGCACGGGATCATACCGGCGATAGATCCATACCGACAGCAACACCGAGATCGCCACTGCCATGGCCAGCCACGCCATTCCCGCGGCGGTAGGCGACGACATGGACTGACCTGCAAAATCCGTATCGTATGTCAGGCTATACCACAGGTTGTCGCGCATGGCATTATGATCATCGATATACTGCTGATAGAGATCGACGGGAACGGACGCGTCCTTGGTCTCATAGTGTGTTGTGATCATGACCTTCCGGTCCACATACCGGCGGGAGTACTCGTAGGCATATTGGTCGCGGTCGATGCGCTGGTCTTTGTCTTCGATAGTCCAGTCCTCCGGCACGTTGATCACGATCGTGTGCGTATAGTTCAACGGATACGTCAACCGGAACGGGGCGGTACGTTTGGCGAACTTCGACACGCTGATCCGGCTATCGATGGACTGCGCCGACACGTCGCACATCAGCGTCTTCGGATCCTTCTCGTCCGGTTTCCAGAACGTCGGGATCGTATAATACTCATCGATCACCACGATGTTGCTATCGCGCTGATCGGTAAACCGCAGGGGCTGACGCACCTCGATATCCGGATATGTGTCGCCGTAGAATTTCAAATACCGCTTCTGGATCTCCTCCCGGCTGTTGCCGTAAAACTGCGACCGGACGTCGTCGGCCTCACCGCCGATACAGACCGTCCGGACGGTAAGATTCGCCGCGCCGCCGATGCTGTCGATGTCGACGGTCTGCGTTTCCGTGATCGCATAGGGCTGCGGCGTATCCAGCGACACGAAGTCACGGCTCCGGCCATCGATCACAAGGCCCTTGCCATACCGGGGAAAGTAATGCCGCCCGGACATACCACCCTGGCCGCTGATCGTCGCATCGATGTAAAACGTAGAATCGTTCAGCTTGACTTGCGCCACACAGTGGTCGAATGCATAAAGGGATGGCGCCGACTCCGACACATGCGCACGATCCGACGTATGGACCAACATCGGGTACGCCTCGATGCCGCGGGCGTTCAGCAGTGTCGTTAGCAGAAGCGCCTTGTCCTTGCAATCGCCGAAACGTTGATTGTATACATCCAGCGGAGCGTGGGGCTTATGCGAGTTCAATCCGGTTTCAAAGCCCAGGTAGCGCACTTCGTCCTGCACAAACCGGATCACTTCCTCTGCGTATGCTTCGGGGGTTGTCGCGCTGAATTGCCCGGCGGCCATGGCGATCAGCTTCTTCCGGTCGGCCTCCTGTACCGTATACAGCGGCCGTGCCCAGTCCGCCACCTGGCCCCAGTCGGCAAAGGTGGTCATCGTCACCGACGAAAACGCCGAGTACCACGACGGCACTTGCTCGTCCGTTACCAGCCCCGGCACCTTGGTAACGGACCAGGTATATGTACGCTGACCGGCCTGGTCGGCAATAACCGGCTTCTGTTCCGTGTTGGTATATTTCAGGTATACGGGCAATGTCGTCGGAACGACAACGCGCTGAAAAATAGACTCGGTGCCCGAGCTGTAATTCAAGGAGATATACCAGGTGTTATGTCCCCGGTTGACGGGGTTTTCGCCCTTCCGGCTGTAGGCATATTCGATGATGTCACCCACCCGCACGTCGTTCAGGTTGATGACCGCGGTGAGGCTGCCGTCGTAGATAAACCGGTCCATGCTTTGCTCACGCTGAATGGTGCGGATCGTCTTCTGCATCTGGTCGATCACCTGCCCGTTGCGGTGAATGCGCAGCGTGTGCACCGCTAGTTGCTGATACGCCGGATCGAACGACACGCTGATGTCCGACATCGCCTGCAGGCCCTCGCTCGTCAGGATCTTATACGCATAATGCCGGTAGCCTTCCTCCTGCTGCGCATGGTCCTGCTGGTCCACCAACAGAAAATAATACCCGATTCCCTGTCCGTACGCCGGCATGCCCGCAGCATCAAAAGGTCGTGGCTCCACCCAACGGCTGGGCGGCCGCACCGCAACTTTCGCAGACTGGGCCAACAAGCCGGCTATGGGAACAAAAAACAGGCAGAACAGACCAAAAAAGGACTTTTTCATATCAGGCAGGCGCAAAGCAGGTTAGCAAAACTGCGCGTAACAAAGATATACCGCCGGCAATCACCGCGCCTGGAAAAATGCCGGTATTATTACATGGCGCAGAAAAGTCCAAACGCTTCTTCGTGAAGCGTATCGGTGATCGTCCCTCGGACGTCAAAGTAGGAAGTCGCCGGCGTTTACTAAATTACAGGCTGCTTCCATGAAAGAACAGAAACTACTTTCCTATCTCGGCAAATTCTGCCCCTTGAACGAGGCATCCATTTCTATACTCCGCGATTCGCTGCAGTTTGAAACATACGCGCGCGGACAAACGCTTTGGAACGCCGGTGAAAAGCCAGAAGAAAAATACTTCCTCCTGGAGGGCCTGATCCGGCTATATTCGTACAACGAAGACGGTGATGACATCACCGTGCACTTCTCCGACGCCGGAAATTTCCTGGCCGACCTCGACAGCTTCAACAGCGACATCCCGTCATTGGTCACCGCCGTGGCGGAGCGCGACACGGAAGTGATCGCCTTTCACAAACCCACGCTGGAGCGGCTCGCCCGCGAAATACCGGAATGGAGCGGGCTCCTCGCCCGGATCACCGAGAAGGCCCTGTTCGACAAAGTAAAGATCCGGTCCGACCTGTTCCAGCGCGAAGCCCGGGACCGGTACCTGTCGTTTCTTACATACTTTCCAAATGTTGCCAACCACGTCAAAGCCGCCCACGTTGCCTCCTTCCTGGGAATCTCGCAGTACACCCTGAGCCACATCAAAAAAGAGCTCCTGCACTCCGACTTTTTGCGAAATAGCAAAAATTAGTCTCCGCCAACCCCGCTCCTTTGCAGAAAACAAAGGACATGAAAAGAGTATTTGTAACCGGCGGATCAGGCTTCGTGGGGCGGAATCTTATCCAAAAACTAACGTCGGAAAACGTCGAAGTATTCGCCCTGAGCCGCTCACCCGAATCGGACCAAAAGATCATACAAGCAGGTGCCACCCCCGTCCGCGGCGACATCCACAGCGTCGCTGTACTCAATGGCGCATTAGCCGGTATCGACACCGTTTTCCACCTGGCCGCCGCCGTCGACTTCTGGAAGTCGCGCAAGCACCTGTGGCCCGACCACGTAGGCGGCACGACGGTCTTACTGGACGCCGCCCGGAAAAACAACGTATCCAACTTCGTCTACCTCGGGGCCGCCTCCGTCATTATGAACGGCAAGCCTATTCTGCACGGCGATGAGAACACCCATTCCGACAACCTCATCGACGGCTATTCACAAACCAAGCTCGAAGCCGAGCAGCGGGTATTAAAAGCAAACAGCTCCACGCTCCGCACCATCTCCGTTCGCCCGCCGCTGATCTGGGGCAAAGGCGACACCTCTGCCCTGCCGCAGATCAAAGCCGCGGCTGAAAAAGGAAACCTCGCGTTTATCGACGGCGGCACCCACCCGATCGTTACCTGCCACGTAGCAAACGTCTGCCATGCCCTGACGCTGGCCGCCAGGGCTGACGTTGGCGGCGAAGCCTTCTTCATCACCGACGGTGAAAAGCTTCCGTTCCGCCAGTTCATCACGGACATCTTGAAAACTCAAAACATGGAGGCGCCCAACAGAACGGTATCCCTGGGCATGGCCCGCACCATGGCCCGTATCTTTGCATTCATCTGGACTACGTTCGGGCTGAAAAGCACACCGCCGCTCTTTCCCGGCATGGTCAATACGCTTGGGCTACCGTTTATTGTTTCGGATGTTAAGGCAAAAAAGCTATTGGGTTATCGGCCAATAGTTTCGGTCAAGGAAGGACTCGAGGACATGTCGCGCTGAATATGGAATCACTGGTTCTTTCACTTTGTACGTTTTATTGTCAGATATGATCGCCAACCTTTAAGATTCTCTCTTCTCTTCTACAACCCTTCCAGCCAATGGAGACTTCATAATTTAGTTACGACGATGATATGGATGAAGAACTGCGAGAGACGGCTAAGGTTGACAGGCTTAAAGAAAATCTGACTATTGATTTCCCGATTGGTTAAAAAAACGCCTTATATGCGACTGTATTACCAGGATGCCAAATACAAAGGCAATAAAAAGAAGAAAAATTATCTCTACTCTCAGCTTTTTATTTTCCGAGTAGTCTTGATTGATCGCGAAAGCGGTAGATATGAAGTATATTATATAGAAGAATGAGGCTACAAACAAAAATGCGAAGCTTAGGCCCAGTATTGGATCTATATATACATCCTTTAGGACAGACGAGGCCGCTACCGCCAAAACACCATAAAAACAACAGATAATAAAAGGCACATCTGATTTCTGCTCATCCTCTGGCAAATTGTCGTTCAAAGCTGTTCCCGACAGCATAAACCATCCGAATACACCAACTGCTAATAGAATCGATAAAGCGCTCTTCCAAATACCTTGATCATTCGGGATGCTGCTGTATGAAATTATTACAACCCACCAAACAAAAAATATTTGCCAGCCTTCCACAGATACGACAATCTTTTTCATTCTTCCCATATTATCCTTAAACCACTTTACGTCCTTCATTCCTTCAAAGCGACAACTACTACTCGCCTTCTACTTCGTCGTCCATATCGCGGTTATACCGCTGCATGGCTTCGCCCACCTTCTCCATCTCCAGTAACGCGAGTGCCTCTTCATGTCCGGCCATACGCCCACGTAGATAGTCTATATCGACACGCTCGACAACGCCTCCACGCTCGATCTGCATGTATGCCACGTGACGCGGTGAACGGTCGGGATACGGCGAATAACCCTGGATGGCGCCGGTCACCACGCGAAATACCCAGTTATTTCCGTAGGGCAAGCCTACCAGCTTCTCATCTCCATAAACGCGGCTCATACGCACAGTGCTGTCGGGTTTGATAATCTTGAAATTACGGTTGTTGCCTACGATAAAAACATCGCCAATCTCGTACTTCTCGATCCGCCCTTCGCGCACAATGACGTCACCGTTCCTGAGTTCGATTTCATACTGATACCGCCCTGCACCCGGCATGCGCTTGTTAGCGGACCGTCGCGTCGTACCCATGGTATTGAACTGTTGCATCCGATGCATCGTCTCCATGTTGGACTGCTCGACCATGTTTCTTTGCATTTGCTGAACAGCTTGCAGTGCCCCGGGGGGCTGTGCCTGAACATGATATGCGATCAGAAGAATAATAACTATTCCAAAATATTTTGTCATGACAAATTGCTTTATCCGATTCTTTTTAACGCCTCTAAAATCACTTTCTTTCGACTGGATTTAGTTTTAGGCAGTAAGTCCAAAAGCAAGCCCTTTGCCTTTTTTGACCTAATTCCTCCCAACGCCCTTACCGCCGCTTCCAGAAGCTGATCTTCTTCATTCAATAATTTCATTAAAATAGATTCAATGCGATCTGAATCTCCTTTTACTCGTCCAAGCGCTGCCACAAACATAAACCGCGACGGTCCATTCTTTCTGTCTTCTACTATCTGCAAAATTGCTTCCACGTCTGTGCTTGTAAATGTAACATAAACCGCGTTTCCGATCGCCGACCTGTAACTATCCTTATCAAGAGGAGTCCGATAATATTCTTCGATCAAGCGCGGTGCAGCGACACCAATCGCTTCCTTTACAGCCAATGCTCGAACTATACCTTCTTTATTGCGATAGTGAAAATTATTAGAAAGATACCTAATCAAAACAGGAATAGCTTGAGGGTAAGGCTCTTTCGTGTTTACCAAATCCCAAATACCCTTGCATAGAACACCCACGCTTCGAAGATCACCAAGCAATTCGCTCACCTCTTCTCGAAGCTCATTCACGAATTCATCACGAAATCTTTCCAATTGCTGCATTTCATCTCTTGTCTTAATTGGATTATGCAACAATTCAATATATTCTAACTCAACACTACTCATTTTTAACTTACTTAAAGTCCCGGCTAATATTCGCGATCTTCTCAAACTTTACACCGGTGAGCTTAGCTGATTGCAGAGCGTTCTTCATTTCCCAAAACATCCCCGGCACACCAAACAGTGCCAATCCCTCCACTTTGGCAATCGAATAGTAAGGAAGAATCATAATATTGCTACCTTCGACAAATTTTGTTTTTACACTATCCAGAACATCGTTTTGATCCCCAAGACGTGACAAATGATACTTTGGCAAAACAACAGTCAATACTATGGCGTTTTGATCTGCTTTAATAATTTATCAGAACCCCAATATTTCATAAACAACTTCCTCACTTAGGTTTACCAACAAGATAGAACATAATTCTCTATGGTTAGAGACTCCTAAAATGCAGTTTTTAGCAATAGGATACATATAAGAAGCTTATTCAGACCACAAAAAACACAAATTTTTATCGGACCGTAAAATTCAATAGGCTTTGAAATATCCAATTCACCTTCATCTTCAATACAACCCTCTAATCCCCATTCCCAGGTCTGTTCACTCAAGCTCGCTGCGGCACCAGAAGCGGCTCCTGCCCCAATTAGCAATGGAATCGACGCCCCTCCCGTCGCTATTGCCGAACCGACGATCAAATCAACGTGGCCCCCGCAATAGCTCCTGATACAGCTCCTTTCCAGACATTTTCACCCTTCCAGGCAGAAACACCTGCACCAACCAATGCCCCGATGATAGTCCCCGCCAATTCACCATTCGGATCCACAGAAACAACCGGGTTATTCCTCATGGCCAAATAAGGACTCCAATGCTGCCCCGCGGGGTCTGGCACCAACCACCGGCCGATGACAGGATCATACTCCCGCGACTCGAAATGACTCCACCCCGTCTCCTTATTCAACTCCGCAAGCTGCCCCTGGTAGGCATACCGGTACGACCGGTCCACCGGTCTCAGCACCTGGTCGATAGTCTTCGGTCGATGCCCCTGCCGCCAGCAGGCGGATCTCCGAATCGCTCAAAGCCTTGTCAAAGATATGAAGTTCATCGATAGCGCCATGCATCGGCAACACCACACCGGGCGCGGCATTCCGGGTCGCACCGATCAGGACGTCGTTCGCCGAGGGTCCCATGCTGAAACTCGTGATAGTGGTGTTATAGCCGCTCGCCACGCCGTCCACATAGAAACGGACCGATTTTCCATCTCCCACTACGGCTACGTGGTGCCAATTCAGGTCATTGATGGCGTAGTCGCTGCCCGCCCCGACGTTTATAGTGCCCGCGTCGCCCCTCGAACAATCGATCAGCAGAATGCTTCAGGTCGCACAACAGCTGGATGTGCAAAAAATCGCTCTACCCAAAATCGGCACCGGCTTAGGCCGTCTGACAGGAGTGACGTAAAACAGATTATCGACAATGCTTCAAAAGCGCATTCAACTATTGACCTTTTTGTCATCGAAAACTTCAGACAAAGTTCAGATTAACGATATCGTTCGTATACATTGGTAATGCCGAGTCTACACTTTAGCAATCAACATCTTCTCCAATCTTTTGAACAGATCATCTTTCTCCATTTCCTCCTGCGGCTCCAACATTACATTAAGAATTACATCCCTAACTTCATTGCTCCAAACAAAAACGTCCAACCACCCCGAGCTCCAAAAGTCAACAGTACCCGCGAAGACTTCGGAATTGAATTCAACTCTTGACAGGAACCCAAAATCTCCTTCTTCCTCAAAGGATTTATAAATCAACTCATACCCTTTCAGATTAGGCGACATATTACGCTTAAACCACTCTATGTTCTTCATTTAAATCATTCTCGTGACTAACATGGGTCAATTTTCGGTGATGCTAAAAACTCATATTCCTAGCAGAATACTAGCAATATCGAGCATTTTACTCTCCGCAGCCCATCAATTCCCTATCGTTTCCTCTACTTGATTGACGGATACCGATCAAACCATTCAACCCATAAATATCATTTGCCAATATGGCATCGATGTCATCAAAGGAATACGTTGCTGCATCGCCGTTATTAAAGAACAAAAAGTCATTCGCATCCGTGACAATCCTGATATAATATATTACATAACGTATCGTATCGTTTGTCTTCGCTGCCCCAATTTAATACTCTTAATTTCATTATCTAATAGTCATCCCAAGTCGTCTATGCGTGGATCCACCTCAACGGAAGAATATAGCTCATAATCAGGATCTTTTACTGATACGGCTTTATCGTTACCCTCAAATAAAACAGTCTCGCCATCAAAATCAACACTTAATTTGAATGACTTTTTCTCATTTAAATTCTCAATATTGAAATATAATTCCTGAAGAATTTCTTCCAGGGCAATTTTTACTATGCTTAGTATTTTAAACCCAGTCATATCAGATGCAGGTCGTCCAGTTTTAATAAACCTAGCATTAGCTAATATTCGCGATCTTCTCAAACTTTACACCGGTGAGCTTAGCTGATTGCAGAGCGTTCTTCATATTTTCGCTAACATAAATTGAAGCGGTAATTTCCCAAAACATCCCCGGCACACCAAACAGTGCCAATCCCTCCACTTTGGCAATCGAATAGTAAGGAAGAATCATAATATTGCTACCTTCAACAAATTTTGTTTTTATACTATCCAGAACATCGTTCTCTTCTGTGAAACGTAAAATATAATAAGTTCTTTTTTCATCGCCCCCATATACATTTGCTGCTATCCAATCGATCTTTTCAGCACTTGTAAGATTCTGCTCGATAACATTCCGCATTTTAGGCGACATTAGCGGCCAACGCAAGCTATTTAACAAATAGTCACGCCAAAGATCCAACCCGGTAAGATCATCACTTTTCACCAATCCCGACTTATTTGATTCAAGCTTTAAGAGCGAAAAATCAAAAGGAAGTTCAAATTTCCCGGCTAACAATGCAATGTTCTCATGCGCGACGGAATAAGCGTCAGGAGCAAATGCAGAAGCAACTGGATCCTTCCCTTTATACTTAAAATCTAATTCAAAATAATTCATATACATTATTGTCTACCATATTTATTCAACATACCGGGATTTGTAAGCAGGGGGTGTATAACAAGTTGATCATATACTTCAAGAAATTTAAATTTGTCTCCCCGGCAATCGCGTCCGCCGCCTTCATTCCTCGCTCAACAAATTCATGATAGACTTTCGGATGCTTTGAAAAATGCGAAGTTACTGAATCGAAATTTTATTCCATTCCTAATCTAACTTCAGTCCATATGGAAAAGCAAGTATTCCGGTCTGGATGTCCAGCACCTTAAGAAGGATTTGGAAGCGGAGTTGTCGCAGTACAAAAAGATCGTCACAGAGCAAACCTGGCAGATCCATATACTAAAGGATGTGATCGAAAAAAAGCTCTAAGGCCTGCCGAAAAGCGTGAGTTGATGAGGTATATCAATGAAGAACACAAGGGGACAGCATCTTTGGCATTATACTTAAAATCTAATCCAAAAAAATTTCATAATAACTAAACCAAGTCACTTACAAGGAAGCCGCTTCGTTCTCAATATTATTGTTTTTATACCAGCTACTGATGATCTCCCTGCCTTCTTTAGCCCTGTCGGCTTTTTCCAACCACCGCCAAAGGCAGTGGCACAAATAACATTTATTTATCGATTACCCGCCGTTACTATGAAAGATAAAGAGCATCATCACAGTAAAAAAGCTAGAGCCCGCAGTAATCAAAATGTAATTACGCGCTAACCTCCCTCCGCTATATGGATACTCCTTAATAATTTTTTTATAACGATCTCCATAAAAAATAAAAAAATAATTAATCACGCAACAAATCAATGTAAACTGAATAAAAAAAGCAGCAGCACTATTCAACCGGGTCCCCGACATATAGGAGAACCGCAGCAAGAAAGTATTGATGCCAAATAACTTAGGAAAAGAAAACAAGGTCCATAAGTTCAGTGAATTCAACCAGGTCATAATTATAAAACCCTGGAATTTCCAGTTCTGCATATCTGGTCTATTTTTGGCGCGACTTACTAAAAAATCAGTCCAGATCAAGTAATATAGTCTCATAATTTATGATCTCTCCCTAATACACTATTGCTATAAATACCACTATCTAAACCACTTATGATTGTCTGTACCATACCACTTGCTTGGTCCCCAATACGTTCCAATGTCATACCATAATCTTCCCCAACCATACAAAGCTCCAACTTGCCCCAATGCAGCAGGTGCCGTAGCAAGTCCTAAATATTCCAAACCTGCAGTGATCGCCCCTGCCGTTCCCATGGCAGCATCTGCTGCATCTAAATAAGTACCGTTGCCTGTACCTATGTTATAATAGGCTATCCCTGTACCAATTACTCCGAGAGTGTTCCCCACACCTTTCACAACAGCTGATCTTGTAGCAAAAATCCTGGCACGTTGCGACCTAGCTGCGCCCGACAATAGAAAAATTGGTTTGACAATTCCTTTAGTGGTCAGGTAGGTCTCATGGTTATATGTAAAATTATCAAAATTATCAAAAGCACCCGAACCAGCATCAAACGCAAAAGTACCATTATTAATTGGATCTTGATCAGCCGCAGGGAAACGGGCAAGATTGCTCAGACTACTTGATCTAGCTCTGAACGCGACTCCAGACGAGCCGATAGCTGGCACTGAATTTTCTGGTAATGTTAATAATTCTCTTATCCCGCTGCGGGCATCATCTCCAAAATGTGCACCCGAACTAGTATTAAAGCCCCAAATCTCCCGACCGTTGTCCATGCCACTTTGGTAAATCTCACCTCGCAACCCAAATCCACTTCGCCACCAGGCACCTGCTCTTGAATACCCACCATTTGGATCCGTACGACTCACTGGGTTGTTACCCATGCCGACATAAGGGCTCCAATATTGTCCAAACGGATCTCTGGCGTGCCATCTACCTATTACCGCGTCATACTCCCGCAACTCAAAATGACTCCACCCCGTCTCCTTATCCAACTCCGCAAACTGCCCCTGGTAGGCATACCGGTACGACCGGTCCACCGGTTTCAGCACCTCGTCGATGTCTTCGGTCGATGCCCCTGCCGCCAGCAGGCGGATCTCCGAATCGCTCAAGGTCTTGTCAAAGATATGAACTTCGTCAATAGCGCCATGCATCGGCAGAATGATTGCCGTCGGCGTGTTCCGCGTAGCACCGATCAGGACATCGTATGACGACGCCCCCGTGCTGTAGGCGGTGAAGGCCGTTTTGTGCCCGTCAGGCACGCCGTCCAGGTAAAACCGAAACGAATGCCCGTCGCCCACTACGGCTACATGGTGCCAGTCGTGATCGTTGATGGCATAGTCGATTCCCGTACCGATATTCAGGATGCCTGCGGCGCCGGTCGACGAGCTGAAGCGAAGCGCATGCGTACCGTTTTCGCCTCCGAAGGTATCGTATGCAAACGTGAACCCTTTTCGGGAAGCCGTATTGGTGCTGCCGACAATAACGCTACGGACACTCAGGTCGCTCAGCTTGATAAACGCCGTGATCGTAAAAACGCCCGTGTTCTGAATGAACGAGAGGCTATCGGCTGAACCCGGTAGGGTAATATAATCGTCTGTTCCGTCAAAATTATACGCCTGGTTAACGTTGCCGTCTCTGTCTGTCGTCAGCGGTAGCGCCGGTAACCGTGCCGTTTAGTAAATCCAGAAACCATTCACTTCACTACATAAACGATACCCGCCGAAAATGCATTGGCCTTAGAAGACTCCTCCGTTAAATATTCCCCTTCGCCATTTTCATAAAATGGCTTTAATGCCTTCACATATCGATAGGCGGCCTTCACCGCACAGCGAGCATTAATCGGATAGAGTACCGACCCGCTCCAAAAATAGTTCGGTATAAACGTATTATTGGTTTGCGGAATGCCAGGGGCAACGCCTTTTTGAAAGTCTTGTGAAGAAGACAGCTCAAAACCCGCACAAAAACCACCGTCGAGGGCTACCGAAACAGACTTAAAGATCCGAGGATTAACACCCACGCCCAGGGGCACGGTAATGTAATCCAGTGTGATATCCATCGGAAAAACCAGGGAGGTATTTGTTAGCCCCCCACCGTGTCGGGTATATCCAACACCACTTTTAATGTACACAAAACTAAACAACTTTTTATAGACCGTAAGATCCGCCATGACGGCCTTCCGAGATAACCACTCCGGGGCCCGCTTATACTGAGATCCATACCACCTCTGGGCAAAGTCAGCATACGACCCAAAAATCCTGCTTTCGCTATACCCAACATCGAAACCTACGCTCCATTTACGCGCCAGCGGCCCAACGTTGTCTTGCGACCAGGCCGAGGTTACGGTTAAAAAAAATAACGCTACGAGCTTAATACTTACCAATTGACGCATTCTGCTAATTCGTTTTTTAAATTGAAAAACAATCTCTCTACCGTGAGTTCAATAAAATCTTCCCCGGATCAATGATCATGGGGTGCGCCTCTCCCCTCATGCGCTAACGCAGATATACGAAAAATAACAGACTCCCTTTGATGTTCCCATATCGTCGTATGTCTCTTTATTTATTTCATCATAATTACCCTCGCGACGTCCTCTCCAGCTTTTTAGCACTCCAAATGGAAACGGATTATAAGGAAAACCTTTCACCGAATACCTTGCAAATTTACCATATCCACCTCACCATTGATTTTCTGACATCATTCACATACCATGCGTCTATGACAAGGAATTCTGTATTCAAACTCAACAACAAATCCTCTCCCTTTGAAGAAACATTATTTATATTACTGGTTTCTAACCAATTCGCTTTAAGGCCGCTGAAATTACTTTATTTAAAGAAGTCCGAGATTTAGGTAATAATTCCAAAAGCGCACTTTTAGTTGCCGGATCACCGCCGGAGTCTAACGTCACTAGGAAACTGTGACTAAAAACCATTGGCTGCCGGAGGGCTATTCTTCAACAAGAATATAACATTGCCGATAATATTAGCCGCACTAAAATCCAAATTATCCTTGCCTAAAACGGTATACTTCAGGGTATCAGATTCTGGCAAAGCACGTAAGCTACCACCAAACTGGCCATCATCAAAACTGAGTTGTTCCAGCCCTCTATACCCGCTCTTATTATTTCTTATAACCCAAGTTCCTTTTTTGGACTCCATCCGAGTCCCAATACGAACAGTATAGCCTAGATCCGGCAGGGTCGTCCAGTACCAATAGCCACCAGCCCAGGACCTTTCTACCCATCCTTCCTCTAGGGCAAGTATCAGTGTATCAGTCCCCTTATAAGGGGTATATAGGGGCTGTATGTCACATATGTACACGCCCCTCTTTATAGCTTCCTCCTTTGAAGCACTGGCTGAGGGTAAATGCTCGCCTCCTGTAAGTAGATTAAATCGAAGTGACTTAAAAAAAATTGGCAATGAAATAGCGAATACTCCAGCCGAAATAACGACGATCACTATTTTTCTTGTAGCTCTAACAAAATAGGCCACCAAAAAACAAACGATAAAAATTGCAACAATGATCAATGCCATGTTTCCTAATCTGATTATTCCACAAATCCAGTAAAGACTGCCTCACCAACCTCTACCGCCCCTTCCGGTAATTTCTCCTCAATAAAGTGAACGTATCCCAGAAATGGAAATTAGGAAGATTTGCCCAATCGTAATTGCCACTACCAAGAATATCATCAAACACTTGCCAGAAGGTATCATTAGGCAATGCTTTGTCATAATAGCTTCGAGATAATATTTGCTCTTGTATCAATGGCCTGGTTGCTGCCTGAACACAATTGCATGCAAGTAAATCATACCATTTTCTCGCCTCTGCCTCCCAGTACCATACTTTATCCGATTCTTTTTAACGCTACATCAATTTCTTCTAACTAGATTTAGTTTTAGGCAGTAAGTCCAAAAGTAAGTCCTTTGCCTTCTTTGACCTAATCCCCCCAGTGTGAACTTGCAGCGTGACGGAGGGTTTCATATATCCCTAGCGTTGGAAAAAAAATTCTGCTTACCCGCGGCGAAAAAAAATCTATTTTCCATTACTCTATTGGATAAGCTGTTTTACCCGGTATAACTATTGCTCGAGTGGCAGGAACAATCGTTCCGTCTAGCTTAATTAAAACGTCCCTATTTTCCTAAACTGCTTTTTAATTTTTGTTGTATATCTTATACAATTCATCCGAATCGCCACTTTCCGAAATCACTGCAATTCTTCCCGCCACAATGACTTCTTCATTTCCCAAGAAAGCTTGCACTATTCCAATATAAAACGGTTCAATTCCATTTCCCGTGTGAATGAGTTGTGATTATCATCCCAAAGAACAGCGCCAATAATGCATAATTTGTTTTTATTCATAAAAGATTTAATGACCATCTCAGATTCAGGTCGTCAGTCTCCCCACATTCTATCTCGATTCTCTTTCACTATTTCCTCCGATAAACTTCTCTGACGACTTTCAATTCTCTAATCAGTTCTTCTTTGGAAAGAATGCTTCGGCTTAAATCCCTGGCAGATTCAATATTTCTATTATAATAAACCTCATAAGCCCCCCCTTTAGATGGGTTCTCAAACAGAGGGCAAAAATCTTGAAATCCAACAAATTCAATCGCTTTCTTTACGAGCTCGTCTGACGCTCCCCTCACTATCCTATTTTTGAAAGCATTCTGAGCTACGATGACCCGGGCCCGTTGTTTTGCCTTTCGTAAAGATGATGCCTTGACAAGGGAGTGTACGCTAAACGTAAAACTATGTCTCTCCTCATCTGGATCATTATAAAAAAATATGGACCTAAAATTGAACCAACCGACGTTTGTAATTTTAGACGAGCCAAAAGGATAAGATTTCACTGGCAATACCAAAGTCAAAGCTTCTCTTTTTTTATTTAGCTCAAAGTACGTTGTTCTTCCCAGCATACTTCCTTCTCCGGTACCGCTGGTGGTAAAGACGTCGTTAATTCCCAAAAAGCTCAGATCTGGATTCCTCTTCATTTCAAGATTTGCCTTCTCTTTTGCTCTTAACATAACATCGACTGTCCTAAGGGTTCTTATCGGCAAGGAATATGACTTAAGAACCCCGATCTTTGCATTCTTTTCATTAAGAATAAAGAGTAAAGTTAACCCAACTCTCATCGTTTATTTCCTTTTGTTTCGATTCTGATTCCAATCATCCTTTTTCCTTTTTTTGTCATTATACTTTTGCTTATCCCTCCTCACTCCTTTATCATGCTTTGTTTTTTTAGCACCTTTAAGTCTTCCTGTACTTTGACTCTTTTTACCATGGGCAAAATGTATAGCTACATTACCCAACGCCACTCCCGCTGTTGTTGTCCCCTCAACAGTGATTGCCACTCCTAAGGCAGCGGCGGGCGCTGTTACTACGGATAAAGTCCCTCCACTGGCAATAGTTCCTCCAATTCCCGCTTCCGTAAGTATAACTCCTCCGTACGTTTCAGCGGCAGCCATAGCCACCGTTGCCAAATCACCGGCGAATTGGCCTTGTTGAAATGCTTCGTCGTCGATATTCTCCCGTCCAACCCCCAACACGTGATTTGTAACTACAGCATTCCTAAAACCATTGGCAAAGCTCCACGCGTCACGTACCGAAATTCCGATGCCCAACCCTTCGCTTCCATAATTTTTAGCAACGGCGGCCCCGTCTGCACCCCATGTAGCGAACCAATTCCCATCATCGTCCATCCCGTACTCTCCACCATGTAGCGCTGCTCCTATCTGTGCCCTCAGCTTTCCTAACCATGCTCCATCGGGATCAATCCCGTTGATGAAGCCGATAGTTTAAACACCGCCAAATCATGCCAACCTCAGGTAATTCTGAAACAACGAGTGCTCGTAAAAAAACGGTAGTTTCTCCTTCACAACGAAAATAAAATCCTGTAAGAGAGCAGTAGCCATTTGCAGAATTCTATGCCAATCGTCTTCAAGCGCGGGAAAAACGGGATCCCACTCAGAATAGCTCCGACATTCAATGGTTATCTTAAGATCGCGCACAACAAAATACAAAATCCTTTGTAAGCCTTGCTCATAAAAATCCAGCACTGAATTCTTCCCGGCCTGCAACGACGTCAAAAAGAGCGGAAACTGTTCCATCACCACAGCTAAATGCATCCACACATCCGTCCGCCAATCATCTAATCCGAAACCACTAACCTGAAAATCAACCGCCCCTAGAGAACTCAAACGTTCACATAACTCCGATATAAACACCGCGATAGCGGTATCGGAATCATCGCCATCACTTGCATAGCGCTCGTGAGAGGCAGGAATCTCCGCAAAATTTCCAGCAAAGGTAAGTCGAAAAAAGAAGTCGCATTCCATCCTATAAAACACGCTGTTCTTGTTTCCCGCGCTCCCCCTGTCTCCTACTCCAGAATAAGAAAAACATACCCGCCAGAATAAACGGGATGCTCAGCACCTGCCCCATGTTCAGCACCAGGTGATCTTCAAATTCCACCTGGCTTACTTTGAAGAACTCGTCTACAAAGCGCAAGGTCCAGAGCACAATCAGGAAGAGGCCGAAGAGAAAGCCGTTGCCCAGGTGGGCGGCGCGGGTCTTCCAGAGGTAGAACAGCACAGCGAACAGGGCGATGCAATACAACGCTTCGTATAGCTGCGCGGGGTGGCGCGGGATGTTATCGATGCGTGTAAAGATAAACGCCCACGGTACGTCTGAAGGCAGGCCGATCATTTCGGAGTTTACCAGGTTGCCCAGGCGGATGCAGGCGCCGGTAATGCAGGTGACAATGACCAGGCGGTCGACCATCCACAGGTAGTTGTAGTGCAGGTTGCGGCAAAAGAACCAGAGGCCGATCAGCACGCCGATAGCGCCACCGTGACTGGCCAGGCCGGAGTACGGCGGCAGCACGATGTCGAGCGGGTCGGTCAGGAACCGGCTGGGCTCATAGAACAGGAAGTGTCCCAGGCGGGCCCCCGGAATCGCGCTGATCAGGATATACATCGTCAGTGTATCCACATCCTTGCGCGGGCGGTTTTCCTGCCGGAAGATGTAATACATAACCTGCTGGCTGAGCACAAGCCCCAGCACCCACATAAGCCCATACCACCGCAGGGGCCAATGCGTTCCAGGAATAGTGAAGAGAATGGGGTCGACGTTCCAGGTGATGTACGGGATCATGGTCAGGGGTGAATAAGGTCACGGGAAGATAGTCATTTTTTTCTTCGTCCGGTACTGCCGGCGGCGCCGTATACGCGTAGGTATAGGTCTTTACCGCGGATGAATGGCCCTGCGGCGGTGGCTCCTTGGCAACGTATACATAGGCCGCCACGGGCGGCTGATAAGCGCTGTCGTTCTCTGGCAGCGCCCGTGTCTCTTCTGGCACGGGCATCATGGTTTGTGCATCACTATGTACTTCTTCGGGCGCAGCCGCCTCTGCGACAGCGTCCGTTTCAATTGCATCCCTGTCATCTCCGGGCGTCTCCGCTCCTTCCGGCAGCTCTTTGCCACGCAGCGCCAGGATCTTCGCCGCGCCAAAACGTTCTACCTCTTTAATGCTTCCTCCTACACGCAGCGTGCCGTATTCAATGCCGATGGACAGGATCAGCGTCCAGCCTTCCTCGGGCGGTATATCGTCTACGGCAAGCGACAGCGTTGTGGCGTCCATGCCTTCGTGCGACGGGTGCCACCCGGTGGATACGTATCGGGCATTAAATTTACGGCTGAACCACTTGGGCGGCAGGTATTCTTTATAGGCCGCTTCGTAGCGCATGTCGGGCGCGACGCCGAGCGTTACGGTCACGCGGAACAACGCATGATCGTTCTGCGGGAAGTAGTTGATGCCACGCTTCAGCTCGGGTATGTCCACCTGCGCGGTGCGTGTGGCCCGGTCCAGCGTATAGTATACCGGGTTGCGTACCACCGAGTCGAACGTGGGATTACTATTGTTAAGTGGAAAGCCTTCCAGGATGCGGGCGTGCTCGGAAAGGATTATATTGCGTCGTCCTTTCAGGCTTGTGCCATCTTGTAATTGCACCTGGCGCATGATGCTGTTGATGTCACTGCCGAAGTTGTTATCGGCCAGCATGCGAATGGGAAACAACGTCATGCGCACGTGCTTACCCATGCGTGAGCAGCCGCCGAACTCCGACATGGTGTGGCGCGTATTGGCAAAGTTGGCGCCTTTTTTAATGTGGTCGGGCTTTGGCCCGCCCTTGCGGCGGATGACAATTTTCGAACATCCGCGCATGCGGTAAGCGCTCAGCATATCGAGCTTACCGGTGAAGAGTACTCCTCCTTCGAGAAATGGCATACCAGATCAGGTTTCGTTCAACGATCGATTTTAACACAACCAGCAGGGGTCACACCGGTATAGGGCGAATATAGCTAGTGTGAGCCAAGGCCCGATAAAAGAAAGTATTTAAATTTTGGGGAAATAGATCTTAGCAGGGGATATTGAAGACCTTTTAAATTCTTGAATATCTCTTGAATATCTTTTAATAAGATACTAAATATCTGTTGCTTATATAGGCAGCTGCCATATAACTAAACAGCCTCGTTATCGCCACTGGCATCGGACTGACGGGCATCGGCCGGTTACACCGGAATCCGGCCGCCGTAGCCCCGGAATGATAGATCCGCGTACAAAACCAATAGGTCTATATCACGGCATCAGGCTTGTGTGGCGTCGGGGTCTTCGGCCCGTACTACCACTTCGTCTGACGTAGGCTCATCCGGCATGGATAATTCCGTAGTATCCGTTGGCGTCTCGAAATCGTATTTACGGCGGGTGAACACAAACGTGCGCTTGACATGGTCGGAGATGTTGAGATACGGGATCCAGACGGCCGCGGCGATGATCGCACGGATCAACTCGCCACTGTTGTCGGTCTCCGCGGCGCCGTCTTCTGCCAGCGCATGCGCCACGACTGTGTTTACGATCACAACCAGACACGTCACACCATAAAAAATAGAAGCGATGCGTGGCGTCGATGAGCGACGCTGGAAAAACAACACGATCACGAGGATCAAAAACAGCACCTGAACGATACTATATACCTGCATCACGATCAGGAATATGGCCAGTCCCGGTCTGCCGATCGCAAACAACGACATCGGCAGCTGGCCGCTCATCAGCTCGCGTTGCTCCCACATATCATTCAACAACGTGAAGGGCGAAATGATCAACCCAATGGATAGCAGCACGAGCCAGCCACTGATCTGCTCGGCGTATTCGGTGGAATAGGCCGGCTTGGGATCGTAACGGTAATACAACCATATCACCAGCACGATACCACCGCCCAGCGCCAGGAGTGCTACCAGCAATTCCGGCCAGGTACGCGCGGCCGTCGAAAAAACATGTTTATTATACGTCAATGTATACGACATGTTTTCAGCCATCTGCTGGTGATCTTTGATGAACCGCTCGTAGTCTGTCGCCGCAATGTCCGGTTGCAAGGTTGTATAGTATGTCGTGAGGGTAAGCGTGTTTTCAGCGTATTTTGTTGCATGAAAGAAGTTGTACTCCGGATGATCGATCTCTACACGGTCGTTGGCAATGTTCCATTCCTCCGGGAGCTGGATGTTCATGGTATGCGAATAGTGCGTCGGATAGTTCAATGCGTAGGGCGCGGTGCGCTGGGCAAACTTGCCGACATTCAGGTATTGCTCCAGCGACTGGGCGGAGAACTCGCAGTGAAAAAGGTCGGCATCGTCTGCTGCGGTTTTCCAGAATTCGGCTATGCGGTATTGCTCTTTTACGGTGAGAAAATTTTCTTCCCGGTTGTCGGTATAGTTTACGGACCCTACCCGCTCGATCGACGGGTATTGGTTGCCATAGAACTTGAGGTAATTCTTTTGGATCTCTTCCAGCGAGTTGCCGGAGAATTGGGAACGCGCGAAGTCCGCCTCGGCGCCACGGTATATCGTTGTTATTTCCAGGGTTGCCTCGCCGCCAACGGCAGGCAGTGTATACGTATGGATCTCTGCAATGGAAGCTTCGTCGGCGGTGCCGAACAAGGTGAACGCTCCACCCTGTTCGTTGAGGACAAGACCTTCGCCGAAGGCGGGGAAATATTGACCTTTGAGCCGGCCGCCCTGGCCGCTGCGTGTAGGGTCGATATAGAATCGTTTGCCGCCAAGCTGGATCTCGACCACACAGTGGTCAAAGGCGTAGGCCGACGGCAGCAGTTGTTCGCGCACATGGCCCCGCAGCTCGGTGTTGACCAGCACGGGATGCGCTTCGATACCCCGTGCCGCCAGGAGGGTGACCAGCAGCAACGACTTGTCCTTACAATCACCGAAGCGGCGGGTAAATACTGTCATCGGCGGGTACGGCTGGTGCGTGTTCAGGCCGGTCTCGAAGCCCAGGTACCGCACTTCGTCCTGTACGAACCGGATGACCTTCTGCGTGTACTCCTCATCGGTGCCACCTGGAAATTGCTCCTGGGCAGCTTTATACAGCGCTTTTTTGTCCGACTCGGATACGGTAAACAAACGCGACGCCCACCGGCCGACGGCGGTCCAATCGGCAAAGCCCGACAACTGTACGACCTGGTATGGGTTGTACCAGCCGGGTACGTTGTCGTCGGGTACCACGGGCGGGGTATTCTCCGCAATCCAGGTATAGGTGCGCGTGCCGTCAGCTTCGGTGATGACGGGCTTTTGCCCGGTATTGTTGTTCTTGATCTCTACCTTACGGAACGCGGGCAGCGCGATGCGTTGAAAACATTTGGCGACGCCCACGTTATAGTTCAGGCTGATCCTGCGATCGATGTTGTTGCAGTGCACCGGGTTGCAGCCCTTGCGGGTGAGCGAATATTCGATCACGTCGCCGACGCGTACGTCGCTCAGGTTGACAACCGTGGTGAGGGCGCCGTCATAGATATAGCGGTCCATGCTTTGCTCGCGCTGGATCGTCTGAAAGGTTTTCGGCATCCGGTCGATGACCTGGCCGTTCCGGTGGATGCGCAGCGTGTGCAGGATCAACTGCTCATAGGCCGGGTCAAATGAAAAGCTCAGATCCGACATCTCCTGCAGGCCTTCGCTGGTCAGGATCTTGTAGGCATAGTGGCCGAAGGACTCCTGCGTCTGGAAGTTTTCCTGCTCGTCGAGCAACAGGTAGTAGGCGGACCGCTCCTGCCCTGCCGGCGGCGTGGCGGCCGGATCGAAGGCAACGGCTTCCACCCAGGGCTTCGGGGCCTGTACAACGACTTGGGACGACTGCGAAAATACGACGACCCAAACCGGCAAAAACGCCAGGGTCAGCAGCAAACGGGGTTTTTTCATGGTAGGTGTATGATGCACTCAGCTCCGTAAAGGTACTCACTAAAAATGACGACGAAAGGTCGATTTTGGGGTTATTCTTACATTAATAAATGACGAGTGTCGGAAAGGAAAATTGCCACAAAGGCGATTTTTGATTGAAATCGGCATAAAGGTGCTATTTTTTTGTAGCGTAATGCGTGCGTCGAATTGTTACGCCCTTACAGGGCTTTTTGCCAATGCTATTGGATGGCCCAGGCCTGTGCTGCCGCTCCAGCCTGGGCTATTATGTTACCCCCCTTCAGGGGTAGAAGGAAGAAGAAGGGGCGTAACAGTTCAGGCCATGGCCGGTTTATCGCGCAAGCAGCGATACCAGCCCTGTAGGGGCGCAACATCTCAACCCAGGCTGGTAGGCCTGGGTTTACCACGCAAGCCGCGACATAGCCCTGTAGGGACGCAACATCTCAGCCCAGGCTGTAGGCCTGGGTTTACCACGCAAGCAGCGACACAGCCCTGTAGGGACGCAACATCTCAGCCCAGGCTGTAGGCCTGAGTTTACCACGCAAGCAGCGACATAGCCCTGCAAGGGCGCAACATCTCAGCCCAGGCTGTAGGCCTGGGTTTACACACAAGCAGCGACACAGCCCTGTAGGGGCGCAACAATATCGGCCATGAGCGCACTCTTCCGCCTCAATGCGATGTATTTAACGGTACGCATATGCGCTCACGTGCGAAATGAATTCACCGGACATTAGGGTCAAGCGCTCGGATTACTACGTACTCTGCAAATGACGCCCGGCGCGGATGCTAACGTTGGCTTTGCCGGTCATCATAATTTTTACTTCCGTTAATCTGCATCTTTTAAATGTCTGTGAATATTCCGACTTTAGATATTCTTCCGTTACCCGTACGAATGATGATCGCGGGTGGTCGTTTTCGATCACCTTATGATGTCGTGTCTTATGATGAACCTAACCCTATATCCTTTATGAGGAAAAGTCTACTGTTTTTACTCTTTGCCTTCCTGTCGCAGATCGCGTGGGCACAGGAACGGACGATACGCGGAAACGTCACGAATGCGGAGGACGGATCTCCCCTGCCCGGGGTGAGCGTCGTCGTGCAGGGCACCAACAGGGGTACCGTTACGGATGTCGGGGGGCAATACCGGTTGCCGGTAGCCGACGGCGATGCCGTGCTGGTGTTCACGTTTATCGGGATGCTGGCGCAAGAACAGACGATCGGCGCCCGTGATGTCATCGATGTACAAATGTCGCCCGACGCCAAACAGTTGTCGGAAGTGGTCGTGGTGGGGTATGGCACCGAGCAGCAGAAGCTTCTCACGGGGTCGGTAGGCGTTGTGAAGTCGGATGCGATCAGGGACCTGCCCGTTTCCACCATCGACGGTGTGCTGCAGGGACAGGCCGCGGGCGTACAGGTGCTGCAGAACTCCGGTACGCCGGGTGGCGGCATGTCGGTGCGCATCCGGGGGACGACGTCGATCAGCGGCTCGGGGCAGCCGCTCTATGTCATCGACGGCATTCCGGTGACCACCGGCGACTATGCGCAGGTGGGGTACGAGGGCCAGGGCATCAACTCCCTGTCGGACCTCAATCCCAACGACATCGAGTCGATGAGTGTCTTAAAAGATGCTGCCACGGCGGCGATATACGGCGCGCGCGCATCCAACGGCGTGGTGCTGATCACCACCAAACGCGGCAAGAGCGGCAAGTCGGTGATCGGCTTTAACGCCTACTATGGCGTGCAGCAGGCCTGGCGCACGCTCGACATGCTCGATACCGAACAGTGGATGGAATACCGGAACGACCTGGCCGGGTCGGCCGTGTTCAGCGAAGCGGACATTGCCAAAGCCCGTACCGGCGATACGACCAATACCGATTGGCAGGATGTGATCTTCCGCACGGCGCCGATCGCCAGCTATGAGCTGTCGGCTACGGGGGGCACTGACAAGACGCGGTTCTTTATTTCGGGGGGATACTTCGACCAGAAGGGTATTTTGATCGGCACGCGGTTCCAACGGATGAATACCCGCGTGAACGTGGATCATACCGTCAACGATAAATTCCGGATCGGCACCAGCATCGGGTTGACGTACTCTACGTCCAACCGCGTGGAAGGCGACCAGTCGCTGCACGGCCCGCTGCCCAACGGCATCTCTACGCCTTCCATCTTTCCGGTGTATAATCCGGACGGCACCTATAACCAGAGCGGGCCTTATTCCAACCCGGTGTCGATTGCCAACGAGGCTACGAACGAAAACTTCACCTACCGGGTGATCGCCAACGTCTTCGGCGACTATGAGATCCTGCCCGGGCTGACGCTGGCCTCTAAATGGGGCATCGATTTCTATAACCTGCGCGAGCATGCGTTCGAGTATAATACGGTGCAGGGCCAGGGCTACAACGGCCTGGGATTCGAGACCTATACCAACGTGCGCAACCTGGTCAGCAACAACACGCTGAAGTATGAGAAGACCTTCGGTCGCCACGTGGTGGATGTGATGGCCGGCTATAGCTTTGAAAAGCGCGAGACGACCTCTTCGTTTATCCGCGGCCAGGGCTTTGCCGACGAGGACACGCCGTATATCAACTCGGCTTCGCTGATCGCACAGGCCAGTGCCGGCGCCGTGAGCTCGGGGGTGCGTTCGTACTTTGCCAAGGCAAACTATAATTATGCCGACAAGTATCTCGTATCGCTTACCGGACGCATCGACGGGTCTACCAGCTTCGGTCCCAATAACAAGAACGGTTTCTTCCCGGCGGCTTCCGTGGCGTGGCGCCTCAGCCAGGAGGACTTCCTGCAGGACAACGTGCCCGTGATCTCCGAGCTGAAACTCCGGGCCAGCTACGGGTTGCTCGGCAACGACAATATTTCGGCCTTTCAATATGCCGAGCTATACCGCGGTACCTCCTACCTCGGCAAACCCGCCATCTATCCCAGCAATATCTCGAACCCCGACCTGAAATGGGAAACAACGACACAACTGGACGTGGGTGTAGACATCGGCTTGTTCAGCGATCGCCTGATGTTGTCGGCGGACTATTACAACAAACAAACCAAAGACCTGCTCCTGGCGCGGCCGATGCCGGGGTCGTCCGGATTCCAGAGCGTGGTGCAAAACATCGGTGAGCTGGAGAACAAGGGTGTGGAGCTGACGCTCTCCGGTGAGCAGGCGTTTGGCAACGTGCGGTGGAGACCTCAGCTGAACCTGTCCTTTAACCGCAACAAGGTATTGAAGCTGTACAACGATCAGCCGATCGACGACCTGGGTCGCGGCGGCAACCGCGTGATGGAAGGCCAGCCGCTGGGGATCTTCTATAGCTTTAGGTCCCTCGGTGTCGATCCGTCCACCGGCGACATCGTGTATGCCGACACCGACGTCGACGGTGAGATCACGACCGCGGACCGCACAGTGGTCGGTGATCCCAATCCCAAATTCACCGGCGGCTTTACGAACAACTTTACCTACAAACAATTCGACCTGAGCGTGTTCCTGCAGTTCGCGTACGGCAACGATGTCTTCAACGGCTCGCGGCTCTTCCTGGAGTCTCTGCAGGGCGGTGACAACCAGCTGGAGGATGTTACGCGGCGCTGGCGAAAGCCGGGCGATATCACCGATATTCCGCGGGCTACGTCCGATGCCGACAAGGCCGGCGAGAACAAGCGTACATCGTCGCGGTTTATCGAGGACGGCTCGTACCTGCGGGTTAAAAACGTAACACTAGGCTATACGTTGCCGAACGCCCTGAGCACCAAGCTGCGCTTGTCGAGCCTGCGTGTCTACGCCAGTACGCAGAACCTGTTCACCTTTACCCGCTACACCGGTCTCGACCCGGAGGTGAACTACAGCGGTAACGACACCCAGGTGATCGGTACAGACTTCTTTACCTTCCCGCAGGCCCGGACGCTGACGTTCGGCGTGAACCTCAAATTCTGAAAGACATGAAAAAGATACTATATTTTGCGTTGCTCCTGGTCGTCGCTACGGCGTGTGACGTGCTGGACGTAAAGCCCACCGACAGTATTTCCGCCGACGATGCTTTCCAGGACAAGAACGGCATCGAGAAGGGTGTGCAGGGCGCTTACACGGCGTTCCAGAACCTGGGCTACTACGGCCGCACCTATTTGTTATTCTCCGACCTGGCCTCCGACAATATGTTCCATCCCGCCGAGGCGACAGCTTCCGAATACGCGCAGGTGGACAACAATAACATCCTGCCGGAGAACGGATCGATCGACGGCATCTGGACGTCGGCCTACCAGGGCATCAACTATGCAAACAATGTGATCCTGAAAGTGCCCGCGATCGCCGACATGAGCGACGAGGAAAAAGCCCAGGCGCTGGGCGAGCTGCGTTTCGTTCGCGCGCTCAATCATTTTAACCTCCTGAACTTCTTCGGTCCTATACCCATCAAGCTCACGCCCACGGTGGGTTCAGCGGGCGTCGATGCGCCCCGATCAGGCGCCGACGCGGTGTATGAACAGATCATTGCCGACCTGATCTATGCCGAAGAGAACCTCGCGGTCTCGTCGCAAAAGGCCCGGGCCTCCCGGCACGCCGCGACGGCGTTACTGGCGCGTGTGTATCTCTATAAGGGTGACTACGCGCTGGCCAGCACCAAGGCGCTGGAAGTGATCAACAGCAAAGCGTATACGTTGGTAAAAGATTATGACAAGGTGTTCGTCGACCAATCCAGCGAGTCGATTTTCGAAATAGACTTCACCGTCACGAACCGGAACCGCATGGCCGAATATACCTTTCCGACGCTGCTGAAAGGACGCCGGGAGGCGGCACCGCCGGCGGAGATGCTGGCGGCGTATGAGGAAGCGGACACGTTGCGAAAGAAAGCGAGCATCCGCGATACGCTCAATATTTCCTACGCGGCCAAATACAAAGACCTGGCTACCGGCGCCGACAATATCATCGTCCTTCGTCTGGCCGAGATGTTCCTGATCCGTGCGGAAGCCGAAGCCCGCTCAGAGGGCATCATCGACACGGTCAAGCTGAACCTGAACAAGGTCCGCCATCGTGCGAAGCTGGAGGATACCGAGGCTGAGACGTATACAGCGTTGCTGAGGGCGATCGAGCATGAGCGGCGCATCGAGCTCGCGTTCGAGGGCCATCGCTGGTTCGACCTGGTGCGTACGAACCGGGCGCTCGAAGTGCTGCCGCTGGTCAAGGACGTTGACCAGACGCTCTTCCCGATCCCGCTGGAAGAGATCCTCACCAACCGGCATCCGGACATGGAACAAAATCATGGCTATTAATCCCGACTATATCCTTACGCAATATGAATACAAAACTTTATAGATACCTGACCTTTCTCTTTCTGCTGATCGTTGCCTTTTCTTGTAATGACGACAATACCACTCCCCCACAGGCTACGTCGGGCTTTACGTCTGACAAGTCGGAGGCGAAGATCGGTGAAGAGATCAATTTCACGAATACGTCTGCGAATGCCACGGCCTTCAAGTGGAGCTTTGGTGACGGTACAACGTCGAAAGACATTTCTCCCCGGAAAAGCTACGGGGCCTCGGGTACGTATACCGTGAGTTTGTTATCGACGGGTGCGGGTGGCTCGACGATCTCCAGCCAGAACATCACGGTGTTGCCGGATCCGCAGTTATATTATGTAGCGATGGGCGCATCGTTGATTCAACACTTTGGTATCAGTACGCCGGGCGATGTCACCGACTTTCTCAATATATCAGAAAAAGAAGGTCCCGGGCTTGCGTATGATGCGGAGCATCAGAAAATATATTTCAGCGACTTCTATGAGACCGGCGCCGGTAAGATCTGGAGTGTGAATCTCGACGGAACAGACTTGAAGGTAATTATCGACGGGCTTTACGACCCTTACCAGATTGCCCTCGACATCGAAAATGGAAAGATCTACTGGGCGGAAGATTGGTTCAACGAAGACACGGGGCACATCGGCCGGGCGAACCTGGACGGTACCGACCGGGAATACGTCGTCGATGTGCCCGATGGCAGGCTCTACGCCGTAGCCGTGGACACCCAGCATGACAAACTATATTACAACGACTGGCAAAACGAAGAGCTGTACCGGGCGAACCTGGACGGAAGCGACGCGACGCCCATCCTCTCCGGCGTATACGGTTACGCGATCCAGGTAGATGCCGAGAACGACAAGATCTATTTCGAGGATGACGCGACGTTGTACCGCGCCAATCTCGACGGCAGCAACGTAGAACCTGTTAACGAGGGCGGGAGCCTGATCTATGGCATTGTAGTCGACAATACAGAGAACCTGTTATACTGGTCGGGCCGGGAAACGGGCGAAATCTACCGGGCGAACCTGGACGGCACGCATAGATCTGTGCTCAAAGCAGGGCTGGACAGTCCCCGGGGTATATTCTTAAAAAAATAAAGGGCGATCATGATGCGTAATGTATATATCCTTCTGATGGCGATCATGCTTGTCATGGTCCATGGATGCGGCGAGGAAGATTATCCTGTGCCGCCGGCCAGTACTGTACCGAAGTTTACCGTGGCGATCGATAACGACGAGTTCGCGCCGGCCCAGGCCACTTTTACAAATGTTTCCGTTATCCCGGATCGTGCGGGTACGGTGGAGTATTACTGGAGTTTCGGCGACGGCACGTCGTCGATGGAGAAAGATCCGGTGCATGTGTACAAAAAGCCGGGGCTTTTTGATGTCAAGCTGGTGATCGTTACCGGGAGCTCGAACGAAATTAACGAGTTTACGCAGCAGGTAATCATCAAAGATCCCAATGCAACGGGCACACCGGTGTATTTTACCAACGGCGGCACGTTATTCATCGCCCTGATCAATGACCAGGCTCCCCTGGCGATCCCTACCGGGATCAATGCCCTTGGCGATTCCTACTGTATCGCGATCGACACGGCTAATGATAAATTGTACTTATCCGATTATGACGGTGATAAAATCGTGGTAGCCAACCTGGATGGCACGGAGGCAACAGATTTCCGGACAGCCATCGGCACGCCGACGTCACTGGCGATCGACTACGCCAACAACATGCTGTATTGGGATACCGACACGGGCATTCGTCGTACGAGTCTCGACGACGATGATGTCTCGGCATTCGAGGAATTTGCCACTGATCAGAACGATCCGGAGGGCGTATCGGTCGACCCCGTCACGAAACGCCTGTATTGGAACACCTATACCGGCGGCGTTTGGCGCCAGGATCTCAATGGTACCACGGCCACGCTGACGGTCCCGGGCGATGGCGGCGGCAGCATGCTAGTGGTCGGCGACCGCATTTACTTCGACACACGGGATGTAGCCCTGGGCACATCCCAACTGGTGTCGACAAAGATGGACGGAAGCGGACGTTCGATCGTCACCGCCGGAATGGGCGACAGGATCTATGGCATTGCCTTCGACGGCATCGAAAACAAACTGTACTGGGCGGACCGGGACAGTGACCGGATCATGCGCGCCAATGTAGACGGGACGGAATCCGAGCCCTGGTATACCGGCATGTCGGTTCAGGGCCTTGCCGTTGGTAAGGAATAAATAACACTAATCCGTAAGACGTTCACGTCTGCCCTGCGGGCGTGAGCGTCTTTAATTTCTATATCGCTCTATGAAACGTTACTATATAACACTGTCTGTTTTATTGCTCTCGGCAGGCTGCATTTGGGCGCAATCGGGACGTGCCGGAAAACTTTTTATCATCGGTGGCGGCGCGCGGCCGGACGCGCTCATGGAACGGTTGATTGCCGAAGCGGGACTTCGGCAGGGTGGCTACACGATCGTGCTGCCGATGTCGAGCGCTGAACCTGACTCGGCGGTATATTATGTCAAAAGCCAACTGATGAAGCTGGGCGTGCCTCGTGTCTACGGCATAAACTTTACGAAAGGTGAACCGCTGAAGCCGGCCCGGCTGGACTCGGTGCGTCGTGCTAACCTCATCTATATCTCGGGCGGTGATCAGAACCGGTTTATGGACGTTGTGCGCGGGACGGAGATCGAGAAGGCTATACTCGAGGCGCGAAGCCGCGGTGCGGTCGTCAGCGGTACGAGCGCGGGGGCGGCGGTGATGAGTAAGGTCATGATCACCGGCAATGAGCTGAAGCATCCGGATTATGCGTCGACGTTCCGGAATATCGAAGCGGAGAATATCGAGACAAAGCCAGGGCTCGGACTTATGACGCAGGCGATCGTGGACCAGCACTTCGTACGGCGCAGCCGGTATAACCGGTTGATCAGCGCGGTGATCGAGTTTCCGCAGTTGACGGGGATCGGGATTGACGAGGCTACGGCGATCCTGGTGGATGGTGACAAGATCGAGGTGGTTGGAGAGTCTCAGGTGATTGTGCTGGAGAATCCGAAGCGGTCGAAGAGCCTGCGTAGCGGAAAGTTGGGGGCGAAAGATTTGAGGTTGACGATCTTGCTGCCGGGGGATGTGTACCGGTTGAAATAACTCCCGCCGCTGGCGCAAGTCTGAGCGAAGCGGTGACTTGTGCCCACACTGTGGGCAGTTTGTAACTGCCGTCAGCCTTCTGCCCGCCAGTTACAAACAGGCGCCCTGGCTCGTATACACATCTGACG
>NZ_JAHESC010000033.1 GCF_018598185.1 Dawidia soli | reverse complement strand
TCCCTATTATGTCATCCTGAATCTCGCGGTCGGCGGCAGCAACTTCGTCGGCATTACCAACCCCGCCCAGATCACGGCACCCATGCCGGCACAAATGGTCGTCGACTACGTGCGCGTATATGCAAACGCCAACACACAAACCTTTCAGGCCAGCAACCTGCCGCGGCAGACCGGCACCTTCGGTGTCTTTACCGAAACGACTCCCGTCACAGCATCGCTGGGCGCCAGCCCGACGATCGACGTGTGGAGCAACCTGACGGCTACACCCACCACGCCGCAGGAAGGATCGGCTGTATTGTCGTTTACCGCCAATCCCGGCAATTGGTTTGGGCTGGGCATTCCTACCGGCGCCACCAACATCAAGAACATGCAGAACTTCATCGACGGCACATTGCGCTTCCGCATGAAGACCACCTCGTCGTGGCCCTTCTCGATCGGTGTGATCAGCACGGCCAACGGTAACGCCCAGGCCGGTACACAAAGCAAGACCGTGCGCCTCGACCCCGCCGGTGCGAATCAGTATGGATTAGTACGCGACGGCCAGTGGCATGAGGTCGTGATCCCGATCAGCGCCTTTGGCAACGTGGAATTCCGTTCCATCAACACCATGTTCTATATCGTGGGCGATGCGCCGTCGTCATCCGTCACGTTTGCCCTCGACAACATCTACTGGCAGGATGGCACAAAGGTCACCCCGCAGAACGGCAACTATGTATTATACAGCGATACGCAGACCGGCGTAGACCGTTTCGACCTCGGCACCGACGGCAACTTCTTTGTATGGGAAAACACCCTGACCCCGCTGGCCACGACGCCTTCCGAGGGCAGCAGCGTATTGTCGTTTACCCACAACAACAAAGGTTGGTTCGGCGCCGCCTTTACACCCAGCAACGTACACAACCTCACCGCTTACAAAAACACGACGGCGCGGCTTGTGCTCTCGCTGAAGACCTCGGATGCGACCACGCCCTTCTACCTCGGCATGAAGAGTGGTACACGCGACGGCGAAGGCCAGAAGTGGATCGCGTTTGAGCCCGGTCAGACACCCTATGGCTTTGTGCGCAACGGCACCTGGCAGACGATCCAGATTCCGCTGAGCCATTTTTATGAATCGGTCAACCTCATGGAAGTAACACAGCTTCTGCAGATCCTGGGCACCGGTAACATTTCCAACATCGCCGTCGACAACATTTACTTCTCGGGTGGCGGCACGGCCGAACCGGACAACAGCGGCAGCAACGTCGCCCCCATCGCCAACGCCGGCGCCGACAAGGTCATTACCCTTCCGGCAAACAGCACGACGCTCAACGGTAGCGGTACTGACAGCGACGGAACGATCAGCACCTATGCCTGGACACGCGTCAGCGGCCCGAACACACCTACCCTGAGCGGCGCGGCCACCGCCACCCTATCGGTTAGCGGCATGGTGGCCGGTACCTATGTATTCCGCCTGACGGTAACCGACAACGGCGGTCTGACCGCCAGCGACGATGCGACCGTTACCGTGAACCCCGCAGCCACCGTCAACCTGGCGTTGCTGAAGCCCGTTACAGTGTCGTCTGTCGAAGCCGTTGGAACGCCGGGCAGCGCCGCGGTAGACGGTGTGGCCACGAGTCGTTGGAGCAGCGCGTTCAGCGACCCGCAGTGGCTCTATGTGGACCTGGGCGCCACATACTCCATCACGCAGGTAAAGATCACGTGGGAAGCCGCCTACGGCCGCGACTACGTGGTGGAAATCTCGCCCAACGCATCCACCTGGTCGCCGCTGCGCACGGTGACCGGCAACACGGCGCTGGTCAACGACCTGACGGGATTGTCGGGCTCCGGTCGCTACGTACGTGTCTATGGCACCACCCGCGGCACGCCCTACGGCTATTCCATCTATGAGCTGGAAGTGTATGGCACCGCCGCCGGCGCCCGCACCGCCGCACCGGAAGGCGTCACCACCGCGCTGGCCGAAGAAGATCCCGTATTCTTTTATCCCAACCCCGCCCACGATGTGCTGCGCATCGAAGGACTGACCGACGGCACGGAAGTTGGCTTCCTGTCCACCACCGGCGCACGCCAGTATACACAACGTGTAGAAAACCAGGCCGTGAGCATAGGTCACCTCCCCGCCGGCGTATACGTCGTGCGCTATCGCCGTGGCGCAAAAGACGTGCAGAAGAAATTGATTAAACGATAGACCTCCCTTTCTGACAAGCCGGAGACGTGCGTACCGTGCGTCTCCGGCTTCTTTTTTTACACCGCCCGGAACTTCGGCTCATTCCCTCCCGCATGCAACAGGCCGGTCATAGCTGAAAAAATAAGCGAAATGCTGCGTATTTTCAGTACTCCGACAACCGACCTCGTTATGGACCACTATGTTTTTCCGGTTACGCACCGGAAGCTCCTCTGCTTGATTCTCGCCGTGTTGCCCGCGCTTGAACCGGCGTTCGCCCAGGCCCCACCCGAAGGGCTTCCGTACATTCGCCATTACAGTCGCCAGGACTACGGCTCGTCGCCGTTTAACTGGGGTATTGTGCAAGACCGTCGTGGAGTAGTATACGTGGCGAATAATTACAACCTGCTGCAATTTGACGGTAACACCTGGCGCAGCACCCCACTCCCGAACCGCACCGTCGTGCGATCCCTTGCGCTCGACAAGAACGGCACGGTCTACTACGGCGGCCAGGCCGACTTTGGCTACCTGCAACCCGACGCCCGCGGCGAGCTCAGCTTTGTGTCGCTCAAGTCGTATATCAAGCCCCGGGAGCAGGCCTTTGCCGACGTCTGGAAGATCCTCGTTACCGAGCAAGGCGTCGTATTCTGCACCAGCGCCGGACTCTATACCTGGCAACACGACTCGGTACGGTTCTTCCGGTTAGACCCCGAAGCCGCGGGACTTACCTCCTACTTTTATGTAAGCCGTCGCCTGTTCGTCTGTCGCCAGCGACAGGGCATAGCCGAGTTCAAAGACCACGAGCTCGTCACCGTGCCCCACAGCGAGACACTCGCCCGGTACAACGTCACGGGCATGCTCCCCGCCGCGGGCAACCGCATGCTGGTGGCCACCCAGCAGCACGGGCTGTTTATGTATGACGGCTACAGCAGCTTTACACCGTGGTCGCCCGAAAGCGCGCCCTTCTTTCGAAACAACACCGTGGTATCGGCCGCCGCCATCCCGGGCGGATATATTCTCGGCTCGTCACACCACGGCATGCTGATGCTGGGCGACGACGGCACACCCCGCTTGCACCTGCACCGCGACAACGGCCTGCAGCACAACGGCATCGAGTATATATACCCCGACAACAACGGCAACCTGTGGCTGGCGCTGCGCGACGGGATCGACTACGTCGAGATCAACTCCCCCTTTACGCGCCTGTCCACGGCCAGTGGCCTGGCAGGCGCTGGCTTTACATCGTGGATAGAAGACGGCACCGTATACCTCGGCACGAGCGAGGGCCTGTATTACAAACCCTGGGCACCGGCCAATCCACTCACACCATCACCCTTTCGCCTGGTGGAAGGCACCGCGGGTCAGACATACAACCTGCAAAAGATCGGCAACACACTGCTCCTGACGCACAACAACGGTCTCTACACCGTGCGGGGCACGACCGCACAGCGCGGCGAAGGCCCTGCCGGCGCGTGGCTGGTACAACCGCTGGCAAAGCGGCCGGGCTATATACTCTGCGGCGCCTACGACGGCCTGCGACTGTACCGCCTCGTAGATGGCAAGCCGACATTCCTGTGGAAGATCCGCGGCTTTGACGAATCATCGCGGGTCATCGAGCAGGACGCGGCAGGCAACCTCTGGGTGGCACACGGCTACCTCGGCCTGTACCGCATCACGCTGACAGACGACCTGCGCCAGGTGCGCGACGTGCAGTTCTACAACGCACGCAACGGCTTCCCGTCGAACGTCTTCATCAATGTCTTCCAGGTGAACCACGAACTCGTCTTTACGGGTCAACGCGGCATCTATTCCTACGACGCGGCCCGCGACACCTTCGTACCGCATGCAACCCTCGTGGAAGCGATCGGCGCCGCGGGCCACACGCGCAAGCTGGTAGAAGACCGTGAAGGCAACATCTGGTTCGCCTCCGGCGACGACCTAGGCATCTTGCGCAAACGCAACGGCCAGCACTACGAAAGTACACGCACCATCTTCAACAAACTGCAGCGACGCCTCGTCGGCGGCTTTGAACACATCGCCCCCTATAGTACACGCCACGTCATCATCGGCACCGACGACGGCTTCGTGCACTTCGACCCCGCGTTTGTCTTCGACACCGATCATACCTTCGCCACCCTGATCCGCGGCGTAACCCTCGCGGCAGGCGGCGACTCCCTCCTTTCAGGGGGCTGGCAACCCGACACAAAGGTTTCTGTCGGAGACACACCGGAATTACCCTACGCACGTAATGCGCTTCGCTTTTCCTTCTCAGCAACGTCATACGAAGACCCCGGGCACGTACAATATCAATATATACTGGACGGATACGACACCCAATGGTCACCCTGGACAAAACACACCACGCAAACATATACCGACTTGCCCGAAGGGCGCTACACCTTTCGCGTAAAGAGCATGGACCTGTACCGTCGTGCCGGTTCGGAAGCCGTGTATGCCTTTGTTGTGCTACCACCCTGGTATCGCACCTATTGGGCCTACGCCGGATATCTGGTGGCGATCGGGCTATTCGTACGCTGGGCCTACCGAAGCCTGCGACACACACGGCTAAAGACGCTACGCCTGCAAGAGGTCACGCACCAGGAGGCCGTGTTGCGGGCAGAGAAAGAGATCATCAAACTAAATCACGAAAAGCTCGAGCACGCCCTGGCCCACAAGAACCAGGAACTGGCCTCATCCGCCATGCACATTGTTCACAGCTTTGAAACGCTGCAGAAAGTCAAGAGCGATCTATATACCGCGCTGGAAGCCGTACAAGACCCGGAAGCACGCGGACACCTCAAAAGGATCCTACGCGCCATCGCCGGCGAGCTGACATTAGAGAACAAGTGGGAACAATTCGAGCATCACTTCAACCATATCCACCAGGACTTCCTGGCGCGCCTGCGACGCGATTATCCGGGACTGACGCACAACGACATCAAATTGATTTCTTACCTCAAGCTAAACCTGGCGACAAAAGAGATCGCGCCGCTGCTAAACCTGACAATACGCGGCGTAGAAGCCAGCCGATACCGCATACGAAAGAAGATGAACCTGGACCCACATATAAATCTGACGGATTTTATAATGCGGTATTAGGGGAGGTCGGAGTTTGGTGCCCAAAGGGGTAGTAGGGGCGTAGCCCCCACACACATCAGTACCTGGCGCGAGTCTTAGCCCCGCCGCGGGGCGGAGACTCGTGCCTAGCATGATTCGTGCATCGATGGAGGGAGTCTCCGACTTCCGAACCTTCACGCAAATTATTTTCGAGCGCCCTAACGCCAAAGAAACAACAACTCGATTCGTCCACCGTAGCTTCAGGTGGCCCGAGACAAGACCGCGTTCTATTCAACAACCCGCTCCTCAAACGGCGAAGCCGGCAACCCTTCCCGGTTAACAAGATTCGCCTTCGCCGGATTATCCCCCCATGCATACCGAACATATACCGGATGCTCCACAAACGCACTGGAAACAACAACCGCGTCATCAACGATCCTGCCCGTCGCCCGCTTATATACCTTATCGACACCGGCTACAGCAAACTGCCCGGGCGCATCACCATCACTTGTTGCAAGCCCGGTCCCAATCTCACGAAACGACAGAACAACGGAACGCCCCGCTAAACGCGCTCCCTGAAACACAGGCCCCGAGCTCACCACCTGCCTGTCATCGTACACCAGCCTCCGCGCCGCCAGCGCCAGCCGATCACCGATCGGCTTTTTATTACCAGGATGAATGTCGTTCCACTCCCCCACATCGATCGCCACCACCATCGCCGTACGCGGTACGCGTAGCGCCTGACGCTGTGCCTCCCGCAAAGAAGCCCACCGGCTTTCCACCGGCAGGTAGTTCACTTCGTTAAAGTTCGGCAGCTGCACAAACAAAAAAGGCAGAGCAGCATGCTGCCATTGCTGACGCCAGTCAGCGATCAACGCCGGAAGAAGCTTGCGGTACTCCTCGGGCGTATCCGTATTGCTCTCTCCCTGGTACCATACAACCCCCTTGATCGCATACGGCACCAGCGGTGCCACCATACCATTGAACAACGCCGCCGGTTGCGAACGCGGCGGTATGATCTCCGCTACCGGTTCCGGCGCATGAAAGACGACATCGATCGTATACTGCCAATGCCCCGTCAGATCCACGGTATCGCTGTCAACGACCAACCGATACGGCTTATCCGGCACAAAGCCGCCTTTACCGTGATAGTTCGTGACACGCACCGTCAGTACATTCCTGCCGGCCTTCAGCACCCCCGCGGGCACCTGGTAACGTCGCTGCGGATACTGATATCCTGTGTGCCCCACGGCCACACCGTTGATATATACATCATCCGCATCCACAATACGCCCGAGCGCCAGACGCGCCGGCTTGCCCGCCGCCGAGGCCGGCAGCTCGATCACGCGGCGGTACCGAACGATGCCGTCCAGGTCCCGAATGCCCTGGTCTTCCCAGTAGCCCGGCACATATACCGGCCGCCAGTCTTTTACCGTTACTTCAGCAGCATCCCGCGCGCCCGCCGAAAATCCCGGCTCCGAACGCACCGCGGCCTCCCAGGCATCATACGCTGCACGGGCGCCACGGTTCACCCGGTGAACATACGCACTGTCTTTGTTCTGCCGAAGGCTAACCATGGCTGCCGGAAAGGCACGCAGACCATCCTCACTCGTCCAGGCTTCGATCGGCGTCCCCCCTGCACTGGTGTTGATGATACCGACCGGCACACGGTATTTCTCGTATAACGCCCGCGCAAAGAAATACGCTATTACCGAGAAGCCCTTGACATCCGAAGGATTCGCCGCCTTCCACCGGCCGCCCGGCAAGTCCTCCCGGGGCCCTTGCAGGTCGGCCGTTACCGGCACCGTGAAGTTCCGGATCTGCGGATAGTTTGCCTGCGCAATATCTTGTTTGTAACGCTCCTGGTGCAATGCCAGGGAGTGTACCATGTTGGATTGTCCCGCGCAGAGCCACACATCGCCGGCCAGGATATTCCGCAGGGTGATCTTGTTGCTCGCCTGTATATCGATCGTATACGGACCACCGGCCGGCAGCGGACCCGCCAGGATGGACCACGTACCGTCTGCCCCGGCCGTTGCCTTGTAGTGCTTCCTGGCAAGCGCCACCTGCACGCGCTCACCCGGGGATGCCCACCCCCAGATCTTTACCTTCGCATCGCGCTGTACGATCATGCTGTCGCGTACAAGGGCGGGCAACTTCACCTGTGCCGGCAACAACGTACTGCTCAGCAGCCAGGCCAGTACCACCATGCCTCGCCGTACACTTCGATCCTTCATGATAAAAATCACTTATACTGGTATAATGACAATTTCTGAATACCACACTCACCGACAGGAAAGCGCAGGTGCCTTCCCTGGTGGCTTTGGTCGCCGTTCATCGTGCGACCGGGCACCCAGCGGCCCTCGCGGTATTCGCCTTCCTCGATCGTGAGGATCCCGGTCCGCCCGTTGCTCGCTTGCGCGGATACAAATGTAACGACAATGCCCGTGCCGGCCACGACAAACTCATCGGCCGCGGTTTGCAGGATAAGCCCGCCCGCCTGCGGCCAGGCCTCCTCCTTGGCACCGGGCGACCATCCCAGGGTATAGTCGTGCTTTACGATAAATATATAGTTGCCAAACGTCAGCGTATCCGTGTCCGCGTGTTTGTCGAGCAATACGCCGTCGAGCGTGGGTTTGCCCTGGTGCCGGCAGAGCTGCGGTATCAGCTGCTCCAACACACGATAGCTCCGGCCGATAGGCTCGCGCTCCGGCGCGTCTGTCGACTCGATGGAGAACGGTGAAAAGCCGATCGCCTGGTAGTGACCCAGCGCATAAAATACTTTGGCCGCAACCGACGGCTCAAACCGTATCTCGGGAATGAACAATGCATTGTCCGGACGCGTATACAGGTCGTTCCAGTAGGCAAAGTCGGGATTGTAAAAATCCGGAGACAACAGATCGATCGCAGGCGTAGCCGCCTTCCAGACATCGATGATGTGCGGCAGCGGCCCGCCGCTGGGGTAGTCGCCCGGCTTTACGTTGGGGCGGTTCAGCGCCGCATTGACAAACATCGGCAGCGGGTATACCTTCTTGCCCTCCTGCGCTACCTGGTTGGCAAAGACCGCAAAGTGCCAGGCGATAAACATTTCGTCCGTGGCCAGGCCTTTGCCAAATACTTCCTCCCAGGTGCCGGCGGCACGGGTGCCATTCTTCTTCCAGGCCGTTGCCAGCGCCGGCGCCAGGCTCTTTCGATGTTGCTGCAGGTATTGCATCAACGCCGCGGGGACCGGCTGATGAAATGCCTTCGTAGCGTCGGGATGGTAGTCGCGGGCGCTGGGCAACATGCCGATCTCGTTCTCCACCTGGATCATAATCACCGTTTGGTGCTTCTCATCCTCCGTGCGGATGTGCTTCATGAGCGCGCGAAAGGCATCGACGTCGGCACGCAGGTTGTTGGCGCTGAACGGCGTGAGGATCTCCTGCGCCTGGCCCCGCGCGTCGTAAGCACGCGGATAAGTCTTATAATCCTTCTTGACCCACGCCGGCACATAACACGACATACTGTTCTTCCAGCTTCCGAACCACAGGAAGACCAGTTTTATACCATGACGGCGGGCACCGGCCAACAGGCTGTCGACCGTCGTAAAATCGAATTTACCCGGGGCGGGCTCGATCAGCTCCCAGTATACCGGCGCCAGCACGGTGTTGCAATGCATGGCCTGCAGCTTTTTCCAGAGGGGCCGCATATAGTCGGCACTGGACGCGCTGGAGTTGCCCAACTCGCCCCCCAGCACCAGGAAGGGTTTACCGTTCACCACCAGGTGGCCGGCCGCGCCCTGCCGTTGTAATGACGGCAGCGGCTGTGCCCGTATAGTCGTGGCGCAGGCCAGTATAACGACTGCGCAGTATATAAACAGGTATTTCATCGGAAGGAAGATACGTTAAAAATAGTGAAGGAAGGTAACAACCTTCCTTCACACCAAACTCCAAAGGGGTAAAGCAGTAACGATTCCGTTAGTACACGGGATTCTGATACTTGGCTTTGTCCGGATCGGATATCCGGTCCAGCTGACTTTGCGGGATGGGGCGCAGTACATGGTGCGGTTGAATATTGGCCGCATCGGGATTGCGGGTCGGCACCCGGTCCAGCAACTTGCCCCGCGCCGCGAGGTCCGGCCAACGCGAGTGCTCACCGGCCAGCTCACGTGTGCGCTCGTCGAGTATAAAGTCGATGTCTATATCGTCAGCCGTCACTTCGATGGCCGCATAGCGGCTCTCGACCTCCTCCGGCGTCAGTCCCGGACGGTACGCCGCGCGGCGCTTCAACACATTGATCAGATCGGCAGCTTCACCTGACTGCCCCAGTAGCATGGCGGCTTCCGCTGCGAGCAGATACGTTTCCGCAAAGCGGCTCACCGGCAACGGCCTGCCGGACGCATCCTGGAAGTTAGCCCGCTGTATACTCTGGAACTTCGTAAGGCTCGGGTAGATCAGGTTGGTCCGGTTGGCGTTGGTATAGAATTCGCTCGGACCAAAGACCCGGTAGTTTTTCTTTTGAGCACCGGTCAACGCCTTCAACGAATCGGCCTCCCGGTCCGTCTTCGTCAGGTAAAAAGCAGTGTCGCCGATATTCAACCCGATTACCTGTAATCGATCCACGTAGGTAGCGGGCGGCGTGGCCGACACAGACCGTGCGTACCACACCATCCGGAACGAATTGTCGAAGCGGCTGTCGTTCTTCTTGTCGGCAAAGGCCGTTTCAAAAAGCCACTGGGTCGGGGCGAACCGGCGTAAGGGACGACCGTACTCCAGCGGGCGGCCGTCGATATAGGCCTGCGTGGAAGGGGGCGTCGTCGAAGGATCAAAGACAAAGATCGGTCCCTGGTAGTTTGAGTTGAACATGTTGTTGGTCATGTTCGCCTTGTTGGCAAAGTCGGTCGAGGGATCGAGCATTTCGTTCGCCGTGTTGTTCTTCGGCAGACGCTCGACGGCGTACAGTATCTCCGCATTGTAGTCATTCCCTTCCCGGAACACATCGGCAAAGTTTTCAAGCAACGCTGCACCATACGTATCCTTGCCGTTGATGAGCTGAATAGCCGTATTGTAAGCGTTCTGAAAGTCCGTAGATTGGCTGGCGGCCGAATATCCGCGGTATAGGTATACCTTTGCCAGCAGGTGCAACGCGGCGGATTTCGACAAGTTGAAGGCTCTTTCGGGACGCTTCGCGGGCAGGTTCTCCACGGCGAATGTGAGGTCGTCGATCATGGCCTGGTAATTCTTTACCAGCAGATCGTCCACCGGCAACCGGTTAAAGGCAGAGGTCGGCAGGTCATTAAACTGAAGCTCTCCCGAACCCAGGTCGAGTGGTACCGCACCGAACTGTGTTACCAGCAAATAATAGTACTGTGCACGCAGATAACGGGCTTCCGCTACCCAGACGACCCTGTCTGCTTCCCGCACGTCAACGAGTTCTTCCGGCTTCAGGTTGATGATCAGGTTGAGCGTATTGATGTGCCAGAAGTTATTGTTCCAGGGCGTAAGCAAGTCGCCCTCCGACGTACTGACGTTATATACATTCAGCGGCGAGCTGATAGCTTGGTCGCCGTTGGTCCATTCATCCGTACCAAATACGTTCAGGTCCAATGCACCAATAGGCCCATAGTTAAAACGCATGCCTGCATACCCGGTCACAACCGCTGAACGAAAACCGCCCGAGGTCTTAAAGTAGTCCTTCGTAAAGGTGGTATAGGGATTCTCTTCGAGGATCTCGTTACACGCGGTCGACAGCAGGGTTACCAACACCAGGCAGCGCGACGAGGGTATAAGTTTATTTAAGAATTTCATAAACCAGTGTTTTTATTTTAGAAGGTAATATTAAGGCCCAACGTAAACGAGCGTGTGGGCGGCGAGCTCAGCGCTACGGTCAGCGCGCGGTCGGGAATATTGCCACCGTTCTGTACAAAGCCGGTTTTACCGGTTCCGGTTGCCTCAGGATCGACGCCACCCGCTTTCATGTACGGCGAGTAGAGCACCACCGGGTTGATCACCGTGGTATAAACGCGAATGGAGCGTGCCCGGATCCGCTCGGCCACCGCCGTCGGGATTTTATACCCGAAGTTGATGCTCCTGATCCGCACGAACGACGCATCGTAGTAGCCCAGCGTTGTCCAGGCAGACGTAGCTTGCGGCGGCGTGATCGTCGCAAGAGGTGCCGGGAAGTCGTTGGTCGGATTTTCCGGTGTCCAGTAGTCGACTTTCAGCTGATTGCGGCGACCGTCGTTGATCGTCAGGTAACCCGCCAACGGCTGGTGTATTGCGCTGATCAGGGTACCGCCGAAGCGGGCATAGGTCACAAACGAAAGGTCAAAGCCTTTATAGGAAAAGCGGTTGGTAATACCTCCCTGCCACTTCGCCTGGCCGCTGCCGATGATGGTACGGTCGTATTCGGGCGTGATCTTACCGTCGGGTACACCGTCGGGACCACTGATATCGCGGATCTTGAGCTGACCCGGCACCTGTCCGAACGATTGAGCCTGCGCTTCTTCACCCGTCTGCCAGATACCCTGCTTGTCGAAGTCGTAGATCGCCGTGAGCGGTTCACCGATGTGCAATCCGTTTTCAATGTTCCGCACAAAACCGTCGTCGAGGAAAAGCAGCTTGTTCCGGTTCCAGAAGATGTTGAGATCGGTGCTCCACTGAAACCCGCCCGGTGTTTCGATGTTGATGGACGAGATGGAGATCTCCATGCCACGGTTCTGCATTTTACCGATGTTCGTGGCATAGTCGCTATTGACACCCGACGTGGCCGGCAGCGTACGGTTATAAATAATGTTGTGGGTGCGTGCGTTATACCAATCGATCGAGCCGGTGATGCGGTCTTCAAACAGCCCGAAGTCGATACCGATGTTGGTGGTCGCCGTAAACTCCCACACAAGCTTCTGGCTGGCTATGCGACTTACATAATAACCGTTCTGGAGCTTTGTACCAAAATTATAGACGATCGGCACGTTGTTGGCTCCGTTGCGCCAGGTGTTGGTCACGCCGCCGATCAGGCTGTAGGGATCAACCGCCTGGTTGGACGTATTCCCCCACCCTACCCGCAGCTTCAGGTTTGACACGGGCCGGACATTTTGCATAAAGTCCTCCTTGATAATATTCCACCCACCCGACACCGCCGGGTAACGATGCCATTTCTCAGAAAGACGGGAAGAACCGTCGATACGCCCGGTCAGCGTCAACAGGTATTTGTCTTCAAAGCTATAGTTGATACGTCCCATGTAGGACACAATACCCCACTTAGCTTCTTTGCCGTCCAGCCGACGGTTGGCCGTTTCCACCGACGTGCCCAGGTTATAGTATTCCACAAAGTCGCTCGTGATCGAATCCTTGCGCACAAACGTGTTGTGCTTCTGCGATTCCTGCACGCTATACAGGCCTGTGAATTTAACATGATGCTTTTCCGCAAAAGTCTTCTCATACATCAGGATGTTTTCCAGGGTATAGCTCCATTCCTCTGTATTATCGACGCTGGCATAGTTACCGGCGTTCGGTGTGAAGTACGTATCCATCCCGCGGAACTGGCTGTTTTCCTCCTGCGAGTAGTCCAGGCCGATATTCAGGCGATAGGTCAGGCCCGGTATAATTTCGGCCTCGCCGTATAAACTATTGAACGTACGGATCCGGCGGATGCGGTCGACCCAGTCATGGTCGTTGCTTTTCAGATAGAGCGGACTATAGGTATTGGCCCGGTCGTCGTCGTTGCCGGCCGGGGCCTTGACGATCGTACCGTCGGCTTCATATGCCGGCATCAAGGGGCTGAGCGATAAGATCGGGAACATGGGGCTGATGCTCGAGCCATTGCGGATGCTATAAGAGTTCATGGAATTGAAGCCGAACTTAACACGGTCGTTCAGCTGCAGGTCTTCGGTGAGCCGCAAGCTCAGGCGCGAAAAATCCTGCGCGGGCAAAACACCTTTTTCTTTGAAATATCCGCCACCCACCGAATAGGTGCTCCGGTCGCCGCCACCTGAAATGGATAGGTTGTGGTCCGTGATATAACTGTTCTCGTACATCAGGTCCTGCCAGTCGGTAGACCGGCCTAACTGGATCGATTCAAGCTCCTCGGGTTTATAGCCACCAAGGTATACAGACCTGTCGCGCAGGTTTTCATATCCTTTGGCATCGTATACCGGGTATTTCTTGGACACGGTGCTGATACCGTAATAGCTGTTGAACGAAAGGATGTTCTCTCCCTTCTTTCCCCGTTTGGTCGTTACCAGGATCACGCCGTTAGCGCCGCGCGATCCATAGATCGCCGTAGCCGATGCGTCTTTTAATACCTCGATGGAGGCAATATCGTCGGTATTGATATCATTGAGGTTTCCCTGGTACGGTATCCCATCGAGTACAATGAGGGGGTCGTTGCTCCCCGATACGGAACGCTCACCGCGAATGCGGATCTGCGCGCTCGAGCCCGGTGTGCTCCCCACGCGTTGTACCTCCACGCCGGCAGCACGCCCCTGCAGGGCGTTCTGTACGTTCGCCACCGGCACTTCGCGCAAGGACTCGGAGCTGACAGACGCCAATGACCCCGTGATGTCACTCTTCTTTTGTGTGCCGTAGCCCACGACGACCACTTCGTCCAGCGACTGCACGCTGGCCGCCAACGTTACGTCCACACGTGTGCGGCCGTTGACGGCCACTTCCTGCGTGGCATACCCGATGAAGCTGAACACCAGCACGGCATCGTTGCTGTTGACATTCATCGAAAAGTTACCGTCGGCGTCGGTTGTGGTACCCAGCGACGTGTTCTTGACCACGACGTATACACCGGGCATGCCGGCACCGGTCTCGTCTTGTACAGTGCCCTGCACAGCCAGCTGCGCATGCGCCGCGGACGCCACCAGCAGCAGGCTCATCCATAGGACGATCCCCGGGAAGCCCCGCCCCATGCCGAGACCTGGGAAATTGGGTAGAAATAGAGTTCTCATAGGTTGTTTATTTAAGTGGATTAGTAATTGGTCTGTTCCAGGAGCACTCCCGGGTGCCGGGAATGCATGAATCGAAGATGAGTGTTTTCAAGAATCTTTGCAACCGATTGCATAAATTTATCTTAATAAATCACTACTTTAGGCAATTACAAGGCCGTAAATCGATATAAATGAATGATACCGATTTATTGAAATAGCGTAAAAAAGGCCTTATTTGTATACTTTATGAGCACAATTGCCATCGACTTCGCAAACGGCACCAACCGGCGTCGTTCCGCGCTCCCGGTAGCCGCCCGGGTGCTGATCCTACTCGTATGTCTGACGGGACCACGGCTGTTGCAGGCCGATGACGGCTATGACCTGTGGCTGAAGTATACCCGCATCGCCGACCGTGCCGTAGCGGCATCGTATCGCCGTCAACTCCAGGGCTGGACGGTACTGTCGACCGGCGCAACGGCCGACGCCGCACGCAGGGAGCTCCGCCGGGCGTTGCCGGGTTTGTTGGGTGAAACCATACCCGAAGCAGGCGCTGTCAACCGCCAGCTGGTGGTGGGCACATCGCAGCTCCCCCTGCTGGCGCCGCTGCACGGTAAAGTGGCCGGGCTTGCGCCGGAGGGCTTTATCATTACGCACACGCGTATCCAGGGAAAAGAATCGATCGCAATCGTATCCGCCACGGAAACGGGCATGCTCTATGGTGTCTTTCATTTCCTCCGCATGATGCAGACGGGCCAGCCGCTGGGCGAGGTCAGCAGCAGCCCCAAAACAAAGGTCCGCATCCTCAACCATTGGGATAACCTCGACCGCACGGTAGAGCGCGGCTATGCGGGCTTCTCCCTGTGGGATTGGCATCAGCTGCCGGGGTACATCGACCCGCGCTATACCGACTATGCCCGGGCCAATGCATCGATCGGCATCAACGGGACGGTATTGACCAACGTCAACGCCAACGCACTCGTGCTCACGCCGATGTACCTGGAGAAGGTCAAAGCACTGGCCGACGTCTTCCGGCCGTATGGCATCAAAGTGTACCTGACGGCCCGGTTCAGCGCACCCATCGAGCTCGGCAAGCTGCCGACAGCCGACCCGTTGGATAAAGCGGTACGGGCCTGGTGGCAGGATAAGATCCGGGAGATCTATACCTATATACCCGACTTCGGCGGTTTTACAGTAAAGGCCAACTCCGAAGGGCAACCCGGTCCGCAGAACTACGGACGGACACATGCCGACGGCGCCAACATGCTGGCAGAAGCATTGCAGCCCCACAACGGCATCGTCATGTGGCGTGCCTTTGTGTACGATCACCAGGTGCCCGAAGACCGCACACGTCAGGCCTATAACGAGTTCAAGCCCCTGGACGGCAAGTTCCTGCCGAATGTAATGGTGCAGGTAAAGAACGGACCGCTCGACTTTCAGCCGCGGGAGCCCTTCCACCCGCTCTTCGGAGCCATGCCGTCCACAGCCCTCCTACCCGAATTCCAGCTCACCCAGGAGTACCTGGGCTTTGCGTCACATCTGTTTTACCAGGCGCCCCTGTTTAAGGAATGCCTGGACGCCGACACGTATGCACGCGGCAAGGGCAGTCCGGTATCGAACGTAATAGACGGTACGCTGGATCACCATACGCTCACCGGCATGGCCGGTGTGGCCAACATCGGCAACGACCGTAACTGGTGCGGCCACCCCCTCGCGCAAGCCAACTGGTATGCATTCGGCCGGCTGGCCTGGAACCATCAGCTGTCACCCGCCAGCCTGGCCGACGAGTGGATCCGCATGACGCTGCACCAGGATGCCGCCGTCGTTCAAACCATCCGCGCGATGCTGCTCGCTACACGCGAAACCACGGTGCGCTACATGACACCCCTGGGCCTGCACCACATCATGGGCTGGAACCACCACTACGGCCCCGCGCCCTGGATCAAAGACAAAGAACGCGCCGACTGGACATCGGTCTATTACCACCGCGCCGACGAGCAGGGCATAGGCTTTGACCGCTCCGCGCGCGGCAGCAATGCCCTGGGGCAATACCACCCACCCGTACAGGCGCTGTATAACGACCTGCAGCAGTGTCCGGAACCCTACCTGTTGTGGTTCCACCATGTGCTCTGGGACCACACGCTGCGCTCGGGCCGCACGTTGTGGGACGAGCTCTGCTACAGCTACCAGCAGGGCGTTGACTCGGTGGCCTGGATGCAAGCGCAGTGGAAGACGGTACACCGTAAAGTAGATGATGCGGTGCACGCCCACGTAACATCGCTGCTGGCGATTCAATACAACGAGGCAGCCTGGTGGCGGGACGCCTGCCTGCTGTATTTCCAACAGTTTTCGAAGCGGCCCTTGCCGGCCGGAGTAACCAAGCCGACAAGGACGCTGGAATATTATCAAAGCCTGGAATTTCCCTTTGCCCCGGGCATTCGCCCGAAATGGTAATAACGTTTAGTCGAGATACGGCGAAATGGTTTGAATGGTGCCATCGGCGTTATACTTCAGCTCGGTCATCTTGATATTCCGCAGGTGTGTTTTGCCTCCCGACAACGTGCTGTCGTGGTAGAACAAATACCACTTGCCTTTAAACTCGATGATCGAGTGATGGTTGGTCCATCCCAGCACAGGCTTCAGTACGACGCCGCGGTATACAAACGGCCCATAAGGGCTATCGCCCGTAGCGTAACAGATCAGGTGGGTGTCGCCTGTAGAATACGACAGGTAATACTTGCCTTTGTATTTGTGCATCCAGGCGGCCTCGAAGAAGCGGCGGTTGTTGTCGCCGTTCAATAATTCCTTGCCGGCGGCGTCTACGATCCTCAGCTCGCGCAGGGGCTCGGCAAACTCCGTCATGGCGTTTGTAAGCTTCGCCATGCGGGGGCCGACAGCAGGCTCCTGATCCTGGGGCAACGCACCGGCCTCGTTGTATTGCCCGGTGCGCCAACGTTGTAACTGCCCGCCCCAGATGCCCCCGAAGTACATATAGCTCGCTCCATCATCGTCCGTGAAGACGCATGGATCAATGCTGTAACTGCCTTTCATAGGTTCTGGCAATGCCTGGAAAGGACCTGCCGGCGATTTGCTCGTAGCAACACCTATACGAAAGACGCCCTGCTTATCCTTGGCGGGAAAGTATAGATAATAGGTGCCGTTGCGAACGGCGGCATCCGGCGCCCACAGCTGCTTTCCGGCCCAGGGCACGTGTTTGATGTCGAGCGCCACGCCATGATCCTGTATTTTTTTACCCGGTGCTTCCAGCGAGTACACATGGTAGTCGCGCATGTCGAAGTGGTCACCATTGTCATTTTCCGGCACGCCCGCGTCGATGTCGTGCGACGGATAAATGTAGATCTTACCATCAAATACATGTGCAGAAGGATCGGCCGAATAGAGGTCGGTGACCAACGGCGGTGAAAGCGGTTTCTGAGGAACCTGCGCAAAAGCAGTCGCGCCAAAAAGAATGCAGGCACAAAAAAGGATCTGTCTATGTTTCATAGTCATTCGGCGGCCCCGACGGGCCTTGGGTTTGGTTGATAGCCACTAAAACTAGCAATATTTGCAACCGATTGCAATACAATAACGTTGTGAGATAGAATTTTAGTTAATTTTGATCACCTGATCGCATGTAAGCGATTGTAAAATATGGACGGAAAGAAGGAAGTCACGATCTATGATATTGCAGAAAAGCTTGATCTGTCGCCTGCTACCGTTAGCCGCGGACTGAAAGATCACCCTGCCATCAGGAAGGAAACACGCAAGCGCATCAAGGAAACCGCGCAGCTGATGGGATACCAGAACAACCTGTTTGCCAGCAACCTGCGTGCAAAAAAGACCAATACCATCGGCATCATCATCCCCCGCATCAACAGCTACTTCATGTCGACGGTGATCTCGGGCATCGAGCACGTGGTCAATGCCCAGGGATACAGTCTGATCATCAGCCAGTCGCAGGAAACCTTTGAGAAGGAGATCAAAAATGCCACGACGATGTACAACAGCCGCGTCGACGGCTTGCTGGTGTCGCTTACCTATACCACGGAGAACATCCAGCACTTTGAAGCGCTGCTTCGTAAAAGGATCCCCATCATCTTTTTTGACCGCGTCTTTGACGATCCCACCTGTACCAACGTTGTCATCGACAATACCAAAGCGGGATACGACGCCACCATGCACCTGCTCGAGCAGGGCCGCCGGCGCATTGTACACCTGTGCGGCCATCTGACACGCAATACCTATGCCGACCGCCTGAAGGGGTATCGCATGGCGTTACAAGACAAGGGCATTGCTTATGACGAATCGCTTGTGATCGTAAACCCCTTAAACGAGGCAGGAGGTATCGAAGCGGCACAGAAATTCCTGCAACTCGATATCCGCCCGGACGGTATCTTCGCCGCCAACGACTCGTCGGCCGTAGCGTGTATGCAAGAGTTAAAAATTGCTGGTATTCGCATTCCGGAAGATGTCGCGATCGTGGGGTTTAACAACGATCCGATCGCCCGGGTTATCGAACCCAACCTCACTACCATCCATTATCCGGGATATGAAATGGGCCAGATCGCGGCCACGACCCTGATCAACACCATTCACAACAGCCGCACGTCGCCGATCAACACGCTGGTGCTGAAGCACGAGCTGCTCGTACGCGAATCGTCCTCGGCGAAATAGCGTCATCGTTGTTTTTTCGACAAAATACGGATACGTAGGTTTTCACCCCACTTTTCGCCGTTTTTCTGCTCCACCCTGCCGAACTTTGGGCATTCGAATACCTACCAATATGTCATTCAAATCGTTACTGGCCGCTTCGCTGGCCTTTCTGCTTCCTGTGGCTGGTTTTAGCCAATGGAAGCAGGAAACCTCCCCCATCCCTAAATCCTCTGCCATTTATGACGTCCACTTCCTGAACGATCAGGTAGGCTTTCTCGGCACGAGCGAAGGCATCCTGAAAACCGCCGACGGCGGGGTCACCTGGGCCAAGGGGCAATACCCCACCGCCACCGACCAGCAGTTGCTCGGGGGCGCATTCGTCAACGACATTCACTTTTTCAACACCACGACGGGCGTACTGGTCGGCAGTGCGATGTTCAACACGTATGATGTCATTGCCCGCACTACGGACGGCGGCACCAGCTGGTCTGTTACCTACTACAAGGCTATGGGCAGTGCCGTCGGCCGACTCGGCTTATCGTCGGTATCGTTCGCCACCGCATCGATCGGCTTCGCGGTTGGTAGCGATGGTACGGTACTGCGCACCCAGGACGCCGGCGTATCCTGGATCACCGTGACGACGGCTCCGGCCACCGGCAACCTGCGGAAGGTTCTCTTTATCGACAACCAACTTGGCTTCATGGCGGGCGACAACATGTTCCTGAAGACCACCAACGGCGGCGCTACCTGGACAAACCTCGGAACCACGTATAACATCAACGATTTATACTTCTTCGATGCCAGCCGCGGCATTGCGTCCACCTCCATCGGTGCTGTTTTGCATACCTCCGACGGCGGCGCGACCTGGCAGGAAAACCCCTTTACCGTAGGTGTCGACCTGGGGGCTATCGCGTTCCAGGGGCAAACAGGCTATATTCTCTCGTATTCTACCATCTTCCTTCTGCCGGTGCTCAAGACAACCGACGGCGGCGCGACCTGGGAAACCCAGACGTTTCCGAATTCCAACCTGAGCCTGCAGGGTATTTCTATTACACCCTCCGGAAAAGTGTGGGCGGGAGGATTTGAAGGACGCCTTTATTCAGGCTCGACCGCTGACAACGTCAGCACCCCTATTGCGTCGTTTACCGCACCCGGCACGACCTACTGTGCCGGTCCGTCGTATACATTCCAGAACAACGGTCCAGCCACAGGCCAAACATTTGAATGGCGCATTGACAATACGCTCGTCAGCACCAGCCGCGATCTTACGACCACGCTCACAGCCGGCAGCCATACGATATCACTTACCGCGAAGAGGGGTACGCTTTCAAAGGCAAAGAGTATAGACGTATATGTCGAAGCCAGCGTCGCCTTTACCAGGCCGCTGCAGGTGGCCTATCCGCAAACGATGTGCGCAGGGCAGCCCGCGGTATTTACGGTGACCAATCCCGAGCGTGGAGCCTATCAGCTTTTACAGAGCGGTGTGCCGGTGGCATCTGTCACTGTCAACAGCACCATGTCCTCCATCCAACTGACATCCCCCATCCTGACGGCCGCGACGACAAATACGTTCCGCGTCGTGGCTAGCCGTTCGAACGTCTGCGAAACAGTCACTACCGACAAGACTGCCACCATTACGGTATACGACGACATCCGTGCGGGCACGACAATCGGCATCGATGCGCAGCGGTTCTGCCAGGAAGGGCTGCCGGTAATCAGTATTACCAACAGCCGCACCCTGGTGCAATACGATATCTACCACGAACAAACCTCGCTTGGCAGTGTTACCGGTACTGGCGGCGTTGTCACATACACTGCCCCGGTTGTAAATGGCGACACATACTATCGCGTAAAGGCCCACATCGGCGCGTGCGAGCAATGGTTCGACAATAACCTCACGGTTGAGGCGAACCCCGCCTTCACCAAACCACTGCAGGTGACCTATCCACAGACGATGTGTGCCGGGCAGACCGCGGTGTTTACCGTTAGCGACCCGGAGCGTGGAGCCTATAAACTTTTACAGGGCGACGTGCAGGTGGCGTCCGTCACCGTTAACAGCACCACGCCCTTCATTACGCTGACATCCCCTACCCTGACGGCCGCAACGGTCAATACATTCCGCGTTGTCGGCACCCGTTCGAATAGCTGCGAATCCGCTACTGCCGACATGAATGCCACGATTACGGTATACGACAACATCCTGGAAGGTTCGACGATCACGCTCGATGCACAACAGTCCTGCCAGGGCGGGCAGGCAGTCATCAACATCGCCAACAGCCACCCTTCGGTGCAATACGACGTTTACCGGGAGCAAACCCTTCTGGGAAACGTTATCGGTACCGGCGGTTTGGTGACCTTCACGACCACGATCACCAAAGACACATATTACCGCGTGCAGGCCCGCATCGGCGCGTGCGAGCAATGGTTTGACAATAACCTTCCGATTGACGTACAACGTATAAAGGCCGACTTCTACCTGTCGAGTATAAATACACAAACCGGCGGTTGGCAGGAACCGGTGAAAATTTTTAACCGGTCGACCGACGCCACATCGTTCGAGTGGGCCTTTAACGGGGCAGATGTGGCAACATCAACCGACGCCCATCCCGCCGCTATCCGATTCCTGCAACCCGGCACGCATGCAATTACCTTGCGCGTAACGGGCTCCAATGGCTGCTCGGATGTGATCCAAAAAACCATCCATGCATACGACGCCACGGGTATGCTTGGCTGCTGGGCTACGAGCATTGGGCTGAATCAACCCCAGAGCACGTACCCTACGGACAAATTGTTTGCCCTGACTTCGACCTGGGAAGGCGGCTTTGTCGTATCGGGCATGTATGAGTCGGGCACAGCGATGCTGGATTCGAAGACCGGCGTGAAGTATACCGCCCCGGCCGCAACGGGCCGGAGACGATTCCTGGCGAAGTACACTTTCGGGGGTGTCGTGGCATGGGCATTTGCTGCCATGCCCGACCTCCCGCAAAACCCGCACCTCGACGTAAAGCTTCGTACAGCCAAAGATCAGTCGATCTACATGCTGGCCTGGCAGGCCGGTAACATGCCCGAGTTTTATTCCGCCAATGGTGATACGTTGCGTCCGGCAACGTCCTCCAGCGCGGACCAGCAATACCTGGTAAAATATACGACCGACGGAGTGATCGAGTGGATACGCTCCGGCGGGCAGATTGCTCCGGGCGGTAGCGGGGTCCTCAAAGACATGGAACTCGACGAAAACGGTAATATATACCTGGTCAACGATCACCTTACTATCGTCTCTCCCTCCGGGAATGTCATCTCGTCGTTTCCGTTGGAACTGCCGAACTATCCGTACACTGCCGACGAGATGGTCGTAACCCCGGACGGTATGTGGTTTTTTTATCCCACACGCTGGGACGGAAACATTGTGCACAAATATTCACACAGCGGTGAGCTCCTGGTAGAAACTAACGTTCCCGGTACGATCCTGCAAGCATCGGCCGACCTGGATGGCAACCTCGTGGTAAGCGGCGAGGCTTTTGGCGCGGTCTCTTTCCCCTCGGTGGGCGAAGCCGACCATACCGTGATGGTCAACAATGTGTATATCGTTCGCTATAGTACTACCGGCCAGGTGCAATGGGCAAATGCTTCGATAGGCAGCATGTACCTGCGCGGACTTTCGGTAGACGACGTTGGTGTAATTTACACCTCGCTTCAGTCCAACCACGAAGAATCAAGCTTTCAGGCACAGGATGGTCCGATCACCGTCCGGGGTGGTTTTGCCTACGTCGTTGGGTTTAATACGGACGGTACCCTGGCGAAAACGAAGTCACTTGGCGAAAACGTCTACGACCGGGAGTTCGATGACGGTGTACGGCCGGAAATACTCGATGTGTCTACGCTATCTGGAAGGGTCTTGGTGTATGGTGCCGCATACCAGAACACCAATAGCGACATGTCCGTTCAGCTGCCGAACCTTGTGCTGGGCGATGCGATTTATACGGAACAGAATCGCTCTTTCTTTATCGCCGCCATTGACGGTCTCGATTGCACTTCGTCACAATACAAGCTCTACGCCGACAGCCACATCGATGGCGCGGACTTCCTGTGTCCCAACACGACGGTGGACATCGACTATCGTGTACACGGCAGCATAAAACTCGGGGCGGGTAATGTCTTCGATGTATATCTCGTCAGCGATCAAAACACCACCATGCTGAAGGTCGGCAGCCTGGCCACGCAAGAACCGGAAGGAAAAATAACGGTAACCATTCCGGACGTACCTTCGGACGCTTATACGTTCCGGATCATCGGCTCGAACCCGACGCTATATTCGCCGCCGGCGGACTACTATTTCACGATCAGCCCGCCTGTCTCCGCCGACTACTCGTACACAACGAAGGATGCCTACATGCGTTATGGATTTACCGCCTCGGGCGGCAATGGTACCGACTATACCTGGACCATCGAAGGCCAGACATATACCGGCGCCCAGGCAGAGCATCGTTTCACAACGCCCGGCACGTACAACGTCTGCATGACCACGCGCGGCGGCGGCTGTGATCAGCCACTGACGATCTGTAAAGACATTACCGTTACGTGTACGCAGGGCTTGCCTGCATTCACGTATCAACAAGCGGCCTACACCGTGACGTTCACCAACACCAGCGCAAGCGAATATACCAGCTTCCTGTGGTCGTTCGGCGACGGCACGACGGCTTCTACACGCGATATCCCGCCGCATGTGTATGCTGGGCCGGGCTCCTATTCGGTAACGCTGAAGGGCACAAGCCCTTGCGGCGAGCGTACGGTTACAAAGACCTTCACCGTTACGTGTACGCAAGGCCTGCCCGCATTCACCTATCAGCAAGCGGAGAACACCGTGACGTTCACCAACACCAGCGCCAGCGAATATACCAGCTTCCTGTGGTCGTTCGGCGACGGTGCGACGGCCTCTACGCGCGATATCCTGCCGCATGTGTATGCCGGGCCGGGCTCCTATTCTGTAACACTGAAGGGCACTGGCCCCTGCGGCGAGCGTACGGCTACACAGACTGTCACCATCACTCCTCCGGTGGTGACGCAACCGAGCAATCTGACGGCTACCGCGGCGGGTACCTCTGCCGTAGCGCTGCAATGGCGTGACGATGTTACCACCGAGCAATCGTACCGCGTGGAGTATAAAGAGTCGACAGCCACGGCGTATACGTCAGTATCCATTGGCGCCAACGCCACACAATACACCGTGAATAACCTGGTGTGTAATCGAGCGTACGATTTCCGCGTCGCGGCGATCGTCTCTAACACCCCCCTCTACTCCAACGACGCAACGACGACCACCGAAAAAATTGCCAGGCCTGTCATTGTAAAAAGCGCGGAACAGGGTTGTATCGGCCAGCCACTCGAGCTGTCTGCACCGGCCGGCTTCCGATATTATCAATGGAGCACCGGTGAGCGCACGCAGACGATCGGCGCCATAATAGAAGACGATTATACTGTTCGCGTGACGGACGCGCAAGGTTGCCAGAGCGAGGTATCGGATAAAGTCACGGTGACGTTCAATCCGGTGCCGGTTCCCGTGATCGAACTGGTGGGCCACACACTCCAGACGACCGAAGAGGCCGATCGCTATCAGTGGTACCTGGAAGATGAACCGATCGCCGGCGGGACTACACGCAGCATCGCTCCCTTGTCGGACGGGCACTATAAGGTCGACGTTGTCGCCGACGGCTGCAGCGGCAGCTCGCGGCCGGTCATGCTGACCATTACCGGCGTGGAAACCGGCGTGCATGAAGGCGTAGCGGTATATCCTTCGCCTGCAACCGACTGGCTCACGCTGAAGTTTGACGATGCCCTCCACGCCGCAACCGTAAGCTTCATCGGCGCGTCCGGCGGCAACTTATGGGAAGTGTCCAAGCCTGCGCGCCAGGAAGCGCTGTTGGTCGACGTTTCACAACTGCCTCCGGGCGTGTACATCTGTCTGATCAAAACACAAGAAAAGGTCATTCACCGGAAGATCAGTATTTATTGATCGGCTCGTAATCGCCTCCTGAAAAAAATCCGCGCCCCGAGGGCACGGATTTTTTTTATCTTGGGTTCTCTTAACCTTCATCCTTATGTCAAAAAGTACCGTTTGGCCCCTGGCCCTACTGCTCCTTCTGGCCTCCTGTAAGCCGAAACACGCCGATCCGCAAGACGGCCTTGCCAGCTTTACCGAAGCAGGCTACGCACAACATGTGAAGACCCTCGCCTCCGACGACTTTCAGGGTCGCCGTCCCTTCACCGCGGGCGAAAAGAAAACCCTGGCATACCTGGTCGACGAGTTTAAGCAATTGGGATTGGAGGCCGGTAATGATACCAGCTTCCTGCAGGAAGTACCGATGGTGGAAATCACCACCAAGGCCGATTCCGTCATGCACCTTACCGGGCCAACCGGCAAAACAACATTGTCGGGTTTGAAGGAATATGTACTCTGGACGCAGCGCACCGACTCGCTCATTTCCTGGCGTGATGCCGGGCTGGTGTTCGCCGGCTTTGGCATCGTGGCACCGGAATATCATTGGAACGACTATCAGGGCCTGGATGTAAAGGGCAAGATCGTTGTCGTGCTGGTGAACGACCCGGGCTTTGGCGGCAACGACACGACCTTCTTCAAAGGCAACACCATGACGTATTACGGGCGCTGGACCTATAAATACGAAGAGGCCGCACGCCAGGGCGCCCGGGGCTGCCTGATCGTACACAACACGGTACCAGCAGCCTATCCGTTCGGCGTGGTGCAAAACAACTGGAACTCGCCGCATCTTTACCTCGACCAACGGGGCCACCAGCTGTACGTCTGCGAAGGTGTGGGTTGGGTCTCCTTTCCCGCGGCGGAAAAACTTTTTCAGCTCGCCGGCCTGAATCTCAATGAGCAGCAGACACGCGCACGTAAGCCCGGCTTTACCGCCGTGGACATGAACGTAAAGGCCTCTACAACCTTGCATGTAAAAACACGCTTCGACAAGTCGTACAATGTCATTGCCAAACTCACGGGCAGCGAAAAACCCGATGAGTATATACTGTATACCGCCCATTGGGACCACCTGGGCATCGGCAAGCCCAACGCCGTCGGCGACAGCATCTACAACGGTGCGCACGATAACGCCAGCGGCACGGCAGCTCTGCTGGAAATCGCAAAGGCCTTTAAGAGCCTGCAGCAAAAGCCCCGGCGGACGGTAGTATTCCTGGCCGTTACGGCCGAAGAGCAAGGCTTGTGGGGCTCAGCCTACTATGCGGAGCATCCGGTATATCCGGCGGCCAGCACCGTCGCAAACCTCAACATGGACGGTATCAATCCGTACGGCAAAATGAAAGACGTGGTCGTCATCGGCAAGGGCCAGTCGGAGCTGGAAGATTATCTGGCCGACGCGGCCAGCCAGCAGGGCCGCTATGTCGTGCCTGACAGCGAACCCGAAAAAGGTTATTACTTTCGTTCCGACCATTTTAACTTTGCCAAGATCGGTATTCCCGCGCTTTACACCGGCACGGGCAACGATCACGCCGAAAAGGGAAAGGAATATGGCGCACGCTTAAAAAGCGAGTACACCAGGCTATACTATCACCAACCGACCGACGAGTACGATAGCGCCCGCCTGAATACCGCCGGCGCACTGGAAGACATCAAACTGCTCTTCCAGGTAGGAAAACGCCTGGCGGCAGAAGATGCCTGGCCGGCGTGGAAAGAAGGATCGGAGTTTAAAGCCGCACGCTGATGCAGCAGCGTTGATGCATTGCGCGTGGACTGCCCGATTTCGGCCCGGGTAAACCAGCGGATTCTATTACATGGACTACCCCCGCGTCCAAAAACCGACGTATCTTTGTTGCCTGGACGTAACCCGTCTAAATGTCTATGCTGAGATTGGTTTTTCTGCTGTTTTTAACGGCCGGTTGTTATTGTTTTGGTTATGCGCAGTCAGATTTTAAAAGCTCCGGCCGATGCATAGAATTCGATGGCGTCGACGACTACATCGATTTAGGAAACATCCTGGATAATCTGGCGCTGCCGCTTACTGTGGAAGCGTGGGTGTATGTCGATGGCACACCTGCCTACGTGCTACCAGTTTTTAGCAGTCAGGACAACTTACCTCTCTATAACGGCGTCGATTTTGGCGTTACGGCTACGCGTATTACGGGCGGCTATGGCGACGGCCGGGGAGAAAACAGTGGACAGTACCGTCGGGCCAAATCGCAGACTATTGCATCCATTGCTGACAAATGGACGCACGTGGCCATTGTGGTGAACGGTCCGCTCGATATGCAGTTGTTTGTCAACGGTGTCGATGTAGGGGGCCACTACGACGGATCTACAAACTTGCCGATGAGTTCCAATTCGCCGGGTGATGTGGCCAAGGTCGGGCAGTGGACGCCGAATGGGAATGCATACTTTTTCAAAGGCAAGATGGACGAAGTGCGTGTGTGGAACCGCGGGCGAACAGCCGATGAGATTCGCACCACGATGTGCCAGAAACTAAAAGGCAATGAGCCAGGCCTGGTAGGCAATTGGTCGTTTAATGAGACATCCGGCACGGCCATCCATGATCAATCTCCCGTTAAACACGCCGCCGGCATCATGCATGGCTCCACCCGGAGCTACTCCGGCGCACCCATAGGAGATATCAGCACGTATCAGTATGCAGGGACCTGGAGCGGTAGCTCACTTCAGCTTATTCAGGGCGACGACGCGTTAAAAACAAGCAATCTCGAGGGCAATCCCCAGGGCGTACATATATACTATGTCAATGAACATCCCAGTCGCTCCAACGGCCTCGATCTAACCGCAGCTGCCCGGGGATATTTTGGCGTGTTCGTCGCGGCGGACGCCGGCTATCGCTATACTGCCACCTACTCGTACGAAGGCGCGGCTCCTTGTGCGCTCTCGCGACGCCCGGATAACAGTGTCGGCAATTGGACCTCGCTAGCCTCCGGCGGGCCATTAACAGCCACGGCTCGCCTTGAACTAATCCGCACCGGCGTCTCGGGAAGCGACCCGTCGCTGGGGCCCGATCAATTCACGTGCAGCGGGGCTGCGATCACCCTGCGCCCCACCGCACCCGATCCGGCGGCTACCTTCCGCTGGAGCACCGGGCAAACAAGCCCAAGCATTGTCGTGTCAACGGCAGGTAAATACTGGGTGGCTGTAACGGACGCCTGCGGCACTTCACGCGACACCATTCAGGTATCAGTCGCGTCTAAACCACAAGCATCGCTGGGACCCGACCGGACGTCGTGTGACGAATCTGTCCTGCTACGCCCCATGGCCGATGCCACCGGCGTGAATTTCTTATGGAGAAATGGATCGACCAGCCCGCAACTTGAAGCGCGCGTCACCGGCTCGTATTGGGTAGCGGTCAGCAACGCCTGCGGCGCTGATCGCGATACGGTAGACCTGGTGTTTCCACCCGCGCCCGAGGCCGACCTTGGTGTAGACCGAACGCTGTGTGACGTTTCCACTTTGTTGACGCCTCTGGCTAACCCGATCGACTTCACCTTCCTCTGGCAGGACGGATCGATGGCGCCAAGCTTCGTGGCAACTACCTCTGGCACGTACTGGGTACGCGTCAGTAGCGTCTGCAGATCGGTAACCGACACGGTACGCCTGTCACTTGTAAACGCGGCTCCTGTGGTATCCCTGGGAGAAGATCAAATCGCCTGCAAGGTGGCAGCAATGCTCACACCAGTAGCCGACCCTACAGGCCTGACATTTGAATGGCAGGATGGTTCAACCACGCCACAATTGGAAGCAAAAGTGTACGGCACCTATTGGGTACAGGTGAGCAACGCGTGTGGCAGCACGCGCGACTCAGTAACAATCACCCAAAAAATCTACCCCATACTGTCGCCTCCTAATGTTATTACACCAAACGGCGACGAGAAGAATGAAACATTTAACCTCCCGGTCGATCCCCACGCCGGCGCCGTTTCGCTCGCCATCTTTAACCGCTGGGGACAACGAGTGTATGTTACCGACGACTACAAGAACACCTGGACGGGGTCCGGCCTATCGGAAGGAGTCTATTTTTACCGCGCCACCGGTGAGTGCGTTCCTGAAACGAAGGGTGCCATTCACATCCTGCGCTGATAAACTGCAAGTGCTTTTTGATTTCTGCTGACTGGATCCACCGGCACAAGTATCACCATTTCGGGTGGTGGTGATCCTAAAAAAAAGCGCTTTGCCCGGTATTCAGGACAAAGCGCTTTTTTATGCAACGCTAAAAGACTAACCTTCTTTCATGGCGGGGGTTGCCGAAATAGTCACGACGTTGGAAGACGCTTCCCGGTCGTTGATGGTCACTTTTGCATGGACCTGTACGCTGACCGATGCCGGCTTGTCAATTTCCAGATCGAGGTTATCCACCAGGATGTCGTTCAGCTCGGTGTTCGAGAATCCTTTGTCGACGGTATTGGCCGCGACATCCACCGAGTCGGTCTTTGATCCGGCGGTGAAAATGATCTTGTACGCCACCAATGTATTTTTCTCTGCCGACCAGGTAAATTTAACGGCCTCGTCCGACGGTTGGGTCATGTCGATCACCACCTCGGACTTCGATGTCGAAAGCGTGCCCGTGGTCAACGGTGTTGGCTCCGGCGCGTCCAGGTCTTTACTGCAAGACCCTATGGCTATGCTCAGCAGCAGTATTGCTGCAATGCCTATGTTTCGTTTCTGATGCTTTTCCATACTATATCAATAACCAGGGTTGGGTGTAAGATCGGGTACGAGGTTGGTCACGTTCTTACCAATAGGATATAGTTTGGTATGATCGTCCGCATCGGGTTGTTTATCCCACCAGGTGCCTTTGTTGAACAGATCCCAGCGGATCAGGTCTGTACGCCGTCTGGCTTCGCCGATGAATTCCCGGCCCCATTCGTCGATCAGCTCGATGTCTGTCAGCTCGCTGCCGTCGGGTTCATAGAGGCTGGTAGAGCCCTCGGGATAATTGCGTTTCCGCACTTCGTTCAGCAGCACGGAGGCTGCCGCCTTATCGCCCGCCCGATACTTGCATTCCGCCAGGGAGTAATAGATCTCTGCATACCGGATCTCGGCATAGGCCGACGCCAGTTTGTTCGGATCCTCCGTCGGATAGAATGGATATTTGACCAGCCACACGCCGGAGTTGTCATCCGCGTGGTCCATGTTCGAAACTTTATCCGCCAACTCCTGCCCGGGGGGTGTATTTTTGAAAAAGCCTACCTGGTCGCGGCTGAAAATGGTATAGCCGCGGTTGCTCTGGACGTATTTGGTTTCTCCGTTTTCGACATACGGCAGATACCCATATAAAAACATTCCTTCGCGGGTACTATTGCCAAGGTTGCGGTATTTCTTTAACCGGAAGTCGTCGGGATACTTTTGAAACTTGACAAAGGGCTTGCCCAACGCAAAGGGATACTCCACGCTGTCGACGTCGCGTCCGGGTTGCAAGGCATAGCGGGTGTTAAAGCCAAATCCCGACAGGCCAAAATATTTGCCGGCCTGGTGCGGCGCCATCCAACCGAACATGCCGCCATCGTACTGCCAGTGTGTACGGGCAAAGCTGGACGGGAAACCAAAGACCATTTCAGCGGAAGTTGAATTGGTATAATCGAACGGAGCATCCCAACGGGTTTCGAGCTGATAACTGCCATACTCACCGTTGATAAACTTCTCACAGATCGACGCACACTCGGCAAACTTGTCCTGGTCGACGTACACTTTTGCATTCAGGTACAGCCGGACCAACAGGGCGGCGGCACCGCCCTTTGTCCAACGCCCGATCGCGTCGTCGCCGAGCTGCTCGCGGGTTGGGAGATTCGGAAGAGACTCGGTCAACTCCCGCTCAATAAAATCAAATACTTCCTGCGGGGTCGACTGCGGGGGCATCTGGCTTTCGCCCTTCACTTTCGTGACCAGGGGAATGTTCCGGTACAGGTCAAATGCCCGCAGGTGATACCACGCCCGCAGGGTTCTCAATTCCGCCACAAAGTCTGCCTTGTCGGCCTCGGTCAACCCGAACTGAACGGGATCGATTTTCTCGATGTCCTCCAACGAGTTTGTCGCCAGGCTTATGCCCTGGTACAAGGCATTCCACATGTCGCTGGTATAGCCATCCTGCTCGGTCCAGGTATGATAGTGCAAACGGGCGTACACGCCGCCGTCAAACCAGTCGCCGTCGCGGTTTGGCGTCATCAGCTCGTCCGAGGGCAATTCCTGGGCATAGTATAAGCCACCGCCCTGGATCGACCAGTAGCCGTGTTCAAAGGATCGTAAGAAGTCGCGGATTACGTCGTCCTTGGTTTGTAAAAAATTTTCTGAGGTAATCCGGTCGTACAGCGTTTCGTCCAGGTCTGTACAGCCATTCGCAAAAAACACCAGCAGCACACTGCATGCAATACCGGCTATATGTTGAGTTATAGTTTTCATACGCTAGTATATTGACATTAAAACTTGAGTTGTAAGCCAGCGATGAGCTGGGTAGAAGAAGGATAGTACGGCAGCGAGGTATTGATACCCGGCGTCAAGCCGTTCACACTCACCGATTCGGGATCACCACCGGTGAACTTAGTGAACGTGTACAAATTCCGCGCAGTAAAATAGAGTCTTACCGACGACAGGAACTCGATGGGGTTCTTGAACGTATAGCCCAGCGTCACGTTATCGATCTTCACAAAGTCACCCTTTTCGAGAAAGTAATCGGAAAGCGATGAGTACGTCTCGGGATTGGTGAGGGCCGAATACTTTCCACCGTCATACGCCGATGCCAGCACGTTGACACCTTTCTGGGTCGCGGGTGTACCGAGGAAATACGCGGTGGTATTGTACAGATCATATCCAAAGGCACCACGTAAAAAGATACTCAGGCTGAAGTTGCCGTAGCTGAAGTTGTTGCCCAGGCTGGCGGTGAACTTCGGAAGCCCGTTCCCCACATACTGGCGGTCTTCGGCTTTCGCCCGGTTCCCCGGAATGACCTCTCCGGCCTTGTCGTAAACCAATAACCGGCCGGTGGCATCCACCCCGGCGGATTTCAGCATGTAGAAGCTGCCAATGCGTTTGCCTTCTTCCAGGCGCTGCGCATTCAGTCCGGAGCTGCCCATGCCACCCAGGCCTGCGATGTCTGAAAAGTTCTGACCATGGTACAGCTCGTTTGAAAACGACACAAACTCATTGCTGTTGGTGGCGCCGGCAAATGTCACCCCATAGGTAAATTTATCCGAACGATAGGGCTCGCCCTCCAGCTGGATCTCCAAACCGGAGTTCTTCATCGTACCGACGTTTACATAGGTAGCGCCTTGCACATTGGGCGGGACAGGAACATTGTAGTTACCCAGGAGATCTTTATTCTTCCGGGTATAATAGTTCACGCTGCCGGTCAGTCTCCGGTCGAAGAGCTCGAAATCGACACCGATGTTTATATTCTCGGACTTTTCCCACCGCAGGTTGTAGTTGGTATTTTGGCTGGGGCCCCACACCTGGTAGTATACACCCTGATAGGCATAGAACCCATAGCCCGAATAGGTGTCCATGGACATGTAACTGCCCAGGTCCTCGCCTCCACGGTTAAAATCCTGATTTCCGGTCACCCCGAAGTCTGCCCGGAATTTAAGATCGTCGATGGCATCCACCGCCGGGAAAAAGGCTTCGTTAGTGATCCGCCATCCCACGGAAACACCGGGAAAATTGCCCCACTTGTTGCCGATACCAAACTTGGATGATCCTTCACGACGCAAGCTGGCGGAGACATAATACCGGTCGGCAAAGTCATAGTTCACGCGGCCGAAAAAGGCTATCAGCTTGGCATCCGATTTATACGAACCCAACCGGTTTTGGGGGCTCTCCAGGATCCAGGTTCCGGTCCCCAGGTTATTATACGTGAGCACATCCGAGGGAAATTGCTCATTGGAGGCGTTCATCCCTTCATTGACGAAATAGTTGAACGAATAGCCGCCCATGACCTCTACGTTGTGTTTGTCGAAGGAGAGATTGTAATTGCCGATCCACTCAAAGATCTTTTGATCGCGCTTCTTATACGCCCGGCTGGCTGTATTCCTCCCGCCGTCGTTATTGATCCGGGTAGTGTTATACGAAGGCGTGAATCCAAAGTCAAAGAAGTCGGTCGTCTGCTCGCTGAGGCTGACCTGCGTGTACAGGTTCTTCAGCAGGTTCAGTCTGAACGAAGCGCTCCAGTCGAGGTATTTCCCTTCCGTGCCGCTCTCGACTGTCTTTAGTTCCTCTACGGGGTTAAAGGCACCATCAAACCCGGTGCGGATATTAAAATACCGCGCACTGTTCAGGGTATCCTGAACGGGTATCGTCGGGTTTAGGAACAACGCCTGGCTAAAACCGTTCTTGCTGATATTATTGGATCTTAAATAGCGCGGCGCAATCGTAATGGTGGCAACGTACAGATTATTGGCCGAGTGGTGATTCAGGTTTAGCCGCGCACCGTACTCCTCTTTGTTCGATCGCAGGTCGATTCCATCGGCATCGCGGTAGTCGAAGGAGATCATATAATTGGTCAGATCGCTTCCACCGGAGAGCTGCAGCGTATGTTTCTGCGATACGGCCGGTTCGTGGGTGATGGATTTTAACCAGTCGGTATTGCCGTGGTAATCGACGCCCCGGCCATTCGCCACAAATTCGTCCCGCGAAAGGACGTCCAACGTATTGGCTAAATAATTGAAGCTGACATAGCCATCATAAAAAGCCTGGGGAGTGGTGGTTCCTTTCTTGGTCGTCACAAGAATGACACCGTTGCTGCCCCGGGTACCATAAATGGCCGCGGCAGCGCCCCCTTTCAACACGGTCACCGACTCGATGTCGTTCTGGTTGAGGTTGTCGATGTTGCCGCCCGGTATACCGTTGATCACGAACAGCGGCCCCAGGCCCGCGTTGCGGGAGGATACACCCCGCAACTGAAAGTCCGGGGTGGAATTGGGGTCGGCCGCCGCGGTGTTGACGATCGACAACCCCGCCACTTTGCCCTGTATGGCCATCAACGCTCCGTTGCCGGCTACCTGCAAAAGGTCTTCCGACGAAACCTGCGTAATGGCTGTCGTCACGTTCTTTCGCTGCTGCGTGCCATACCCCACGACGACGACTTCGTCCAGGGATGTAATATCGGCCGCCATCGCCACATCGATGGTCGTCCGGCCGTTGATAATCACTTCCTGCGTCGCATAGCCGATAAACGAAAATACCAGCACACCCCCCTCGTCGGGCACGTTCAGAGAGTACCGGCCGTCGGCGTCGGTAGTGGTACCGATGCTCGTTCCTTTGATCACGACGTTTACGCCCGGTAACGGGCCGGCGTTCTCTCCGTCCGACACAATACCAGACACGGTCCGGTCGACCGGCGTAAGCATGGATTGATAGTTATCGGGATTTTTTGCCTTCTGGTCCAGGGGCCGGTCGGAAAGGATGATAAAGTCGCTCTCTTCGATGTATGCTATACCGCGGGGCTTTAGCAGGGTCTCCAGCACATCTTTTAGCCGGGTGCTATTTACCGCAATGGTCACTTTTTCTTCCAGGGCGGGCATGCTGCCGCTGTACGCAAATTTGACCGAGCTCTTGCGCTCAATGCCTGAAAGTACATTCCGGATGGATTCGTTACGGTATTTTACCGTCACCTGCAGTTCGAGAAGCTGGCCGTAGTTGTCGCCGGCGATCGCGATACCGAAAAGGGTCATGGCAAGAGTTGCCTGTATTAGGGTAATACGCATAAGCTTACCGATCCAACTGATCGTAAATTTTTGCATTTTTGTTAAAGGTTTAGTGTGAAACTCTCGAGGTGAAACATTAGCCTACCGTTTTTGACGGGGGGCAGAGGTGGTGCGAACACTTCTGCCTTTTTTTAGGCTGTAGCGGTATTGGCTTTTTTCTAGCTTGTATTGGTACTATTGGCGGGTTTGTTCATATGTTATTTGTTTAGGTAGCGGATACGTTATTCACTGCACCCCGTGCCGGTCAGGGTGACGGTCTTTCCATTCACTTCGTAGTGCGCGCGCAACGTCAGGGTTATGACGTCTAGGGTCTTCCTGAGCGATTGGTCCGTCAGGTTGGCCGTAATGATACAGTTCCCCATGCTCGGGTCGGTCAGGGATATGGTCACATTGAATTTGAGCTCGATCCGCCGGATAGCTTCCTGCATCCGCGTTTGCTCGAAATTCATGTTGTATTCCGTGCCCGAAATGCTGGACACCGACTCCTCTGGCTGCGCCTCGACCTTGGCCAGCTGCTTCATCTCCTTGCGGTATATCGCTTTCTCAGACGGCAGGACGACAATGCCCGACGCGTCGTTTTGCGCCGTCAGCGAGACCTTGCCCGTCAGCACGACCACTTCAATGTCTTTTTCGCTGGACTTGATATTAAAACTGGTACCCAGCACGGTCGTCGTCAGCTCGCCGCATTGGATAATAAAGGGATGGCTGGCGTCTTTGGCTACTTCAAACAGCGCTTCGCCGCGAAGCACAACCCGCCGGTCTTTCCCCGTGAATTTCTCCGGATAGGTCAGCGAGCTGTTGTTCTTCAGCCATACCAGGCTTCCGTCATCCAGGAGGACCTTATGGACAAATCCCTCGGCGGACGAAGCCGTCAGTTGCTGCGCCACCGGCAGATAGGCATCGTGTGCGATATACTGCCAGATCGCAAACGACGCCACGGCTATCAACAATAAAGAGGCTGCGATCCTCCAGGCATACACCGGGGCCCATGTTTTATGTCCGTGCACGCCCGCCATCACCCGCCGCCTCAAAACATCGCGCTCCGCCGTCGTCCGCAAGGGGTGTGCCTCGTCACGGCCGATGGCGTCAAACCATGCGTCCATGAGCTCCTTTTCTTTTCCGGACAACAGCCCCTGCTGATACTTCTCGATAAGCTGCTCAAATTCTGATTTCTTCATATAGATAGTCGATGATAACAGGCCACTTCTGCGGCCCCATAACAGGATGTAGCCCGAGCCGCTCCTTACGCACACGTTTTCTGTAAAATTCTTTTATATCATGTCCAAACCATTGGTTTTCAATCAAATCCGGATCATGCTTTCGATTGAAATAAAAATATTCTAACTTTCTTCAATCAATACCCTGGTCCACTCTATGGCGTCTGGATTCAACCATTCGGACTTCTTCGCGTTGCCTGCTGCTGAACAGGCAAAAGCCTTTGAGGCACTCTACGACCGCTTCGAGCCGGCCCTGTATCGGTATGTCTATAGCAAAGTCAAGAAGAAGGAAGTCTGCGAAGAGATCGTACAGGAGATCTTCCTGGCGCTCTGGGCCAAACGCGATACACTCGTGATCAACACCTCGGTCGAAGCCTGGCTTTTCGGCGCCGCAAAAAACAAGATCCTGACATTCATCAAATCCCGCTCGGTACGCGAGCGCTACGCCGCCGATTTTGTACTCTATACCGCCGAGCGTGTGGACAATTCCAGTGAAGAGCTCCTGCACCTGAAGGACCTCTATAAGACCATCGAAGAAAGCCTCTCCGGATTACCCGAGCACTATCAAACCGCCTTCCGGCTCAGCCGCATGCAGCACGAGCCCACGCAACGTATTGCCGAGCACATGAAGATCTCACCGCGTACGGTGGAGAATTATATCTCGGCGGCTCTGAAGCATTTAAGGCTCTCGCTCGACCGGGTAATGTTGCTGGCCTTCCTTATTAAGATGTTGAGGCCCTGGTAATGTCGGGGACTCTCCCCCACCCGATCTTTTTTTCACTCTTTTAAAAAAAATAACAGAACATACGTGCTGCGCAAAAAGGCTGCGTAGTAAGGCCTAACCTTTGTATCGTCAATTAAATATAAAGGTTATGAAATTCAATGTACGGACAACCAACACGCTGACAAACCACGCAGGCGCTACCGCGCATCGGCTGGATGAGCGCCTGGAGCTGTATAGCGCCGTGGTAACGACATCGCTAAGCGACAAGTTCTACGAAAAGGCAGGCGAGCGCATGGAGCGGATCCGTATGCTGATCGAGCTGAACGAGCCTGATTTTGTGGCCCGGCTGGCGGTCTATGCACGACAGCGTATGCATTTGCGTAGCGTACCCCTGATGCTGGCCGTCGAGCTGGCAAAGCTCCAATCGGGAAACAACCTGATCGGGAAGACGGTGAACCAGGTAGTACAGCGCGCGGACGAAATCACCGAGCTGCTGGCTTACTACCAGTTGGCCAACGCGCGTACCGGTGCCAAGAAGCTGAACAAGCTTTCCAAGCAGATACAGCGGGGCTTGTCGGCAGCGTTCAACACCTTTGATGAATACCAGTTCGCGAAATACGACCGCGCCGGTGAGATCAAGCTGAAAGACGCCTTGTTCCTGGTCCACCCGAAAGCGGCGAGCGAGCAGCAACAAGCCGTGTTTAACAAGATCGTGCACGGCACGCTGGAGATACCTTATACCTGGGAGACTGCACTGTCGGGCCTGGGTCAGAAAAAATTCCATAGCGAAGGACAGAAGATCCTTGCCTTCCGCGCACAGTGGGAGGAACTGATCCTGAGCGGCAAGCTGGGCTATATGGCCACGCTCCGAAACCTGCGGAATATGCTGGAGTACGGTGTATCATCGCAGGCGATGGAACGCGCGTGTGCATACCTGTCCGACCGTGAGGCCGTAGCCACGTCACGCCAGTTGCCGTTCCGTTTCCTGGCGGCATACCGCGAGGTGAAAGAGCTGAAGTCCGGCCTGGCACCGATGGTGTTGGGCGCATTGGAAGATGCTGTGGCGCATAGCGCGGCAAACATCCGCGGCTTTGGTCGCGATACCTCGGTGTGCATCGCCTGCGACGTGTCCGGGTCGATGCAGAAGCCTGTATCGGCAAAAAGCAAAGTATTGCTGTACGATATCGGGTTGATGCTGGGAATGCTGCTGCAGTCGCGTTGCGCGCAGGTACAGACCGGTATGTTTGGCGATACCTGGAAGATCGTGAGCGTGTCGCGTAAGAACATCCTGGGTAACGTGCAGGAGTTCTACCGCCGCGAAGGTGAGGTAGGATATTCTACCAACGGCTACAAGGTCGTACAGGATCTGCTCGCCCGCCGTCAGATCGTCGATAAGATCATGTTGTTTACGGATTGTCAGCTGTGGACCAGCGATTCCACGCGGGCCACGGCAACACTGTCGGCGCAGTGGGCACTGTACAAGAAGCTGGCGCCAAAAGCAAAGCTGTACTTGTTCGACCTGGCCGGACACGGCCAGGCGCCGGTAGATGTACGTGGTAACGATGTATACCTGATCGCAGGCTGGTCTGATAAGGTCTTCGACGTGTTGAACGCACTGGACGAAGGTCGTCAGGCATTGTCTGAGATCGAGAACATAACATTGTAGTATAAAACAACCCTCTCCCTCCCGTGAGGGAGGGAGAGGGTTCTAAAAAGAAAATAAGGATGTCGTAGAAGTGAGTTACTTCGCTCAAAACAGGGAGGAATCACACGCTCTGACCAGATCAGAGGAAGTGTTCCGGGTTCGACTCCCGGCATGCGACGCCCAAACTCAACTCGTTTCGTCTTTTACTCCTTATTCCTAAACTATACAGAGGTGCCGTACTGCAGGGTTACTTCGACTTTTAATTGAACATAAGCCCTGTTGATCTGTTGCCCTCTGTTTTAAAAAACTTAAACCGATGCCGTAGGCAAGCGTTACTTCGGGACTTAAGGGACGGGGGTTCAAATCCCTCCTGCGGCGCAAACTGCGGTAGCTCAGCCAGGTTAGAGCATTAAATAAAAGTCGCTTGCCGGGTTGTTGCTCGGTTTTTTAGATAGTAAAGAAACAACAGGTGCCGTAGAATAGCGTTACTTCGGCTGTTAACCGGGAGGTCGCGGGTTCGAGTCCCGCTCTTGTGACCCTAACAGTATTCATCACAAGATAGCTCAGTGGATAGAGCGCCTAAACGTACGCTTTCGCCTTTTGCCCTGTTTATTTTATTATAGAAGGGGTGGATGAAAACATCCACCCTTTCGTTTTTATTGCACCCTCACGGAAGAAACCATATCATTCGCATTCGGCGAAAGCGTTGTAAAGTTGGGAGTATCCGCCGTCCGGGTCCACGACGTTCCGCTGAAGTTATCGTCGGAATACATAATAAGCGTCCTGCCCGCAGGCACACGCACAGACGACGCCCAGTCGTTTACCACGCCGAGTGCCGCCAGCTGTGCCAGGGTATAGTTACCGACCGGCAACGCCTGACTGGCTGCGCCACCGTAGTCTATATGTTGATAGAAAACAACCCCTGCCCCACCGGTAGTAGTATGAGGCGTCGGGTGGTTTGGCGTAAGGCCGATCTGTCCCTTTAACATCTGCGCACCATCCCGCGTAAGCCGCAGGTAAAAATCCGACGACACGGCAACGCCATCCGCGTCGAGGCTCAGGAACCACTGGTTCGTCGGACGCATACTGCTGTTTTCGGCGGCCTTGGCTATGGCCGTGCCTTCGTCATATTCGTCAAACATGGCTACGTAGCTGGTTGTCATCCCGGCGTTCTTTACATTATAAAACTGGCGCCACATAAAATCACCGTGCAGACGCGGAATCTGATTCTGTGCGCCGCCGTTCCAGTTAGCCCACGAGAAGCCCGGCCATATCACCGGCATGTAATCGATGTTGCGGGCGTTGCAGTACGCCAGGTCCGCTTGCATGACCGGCACATAGCTATCGGCGCCGGCCAGGCTGTTGAACGTTCCTACGGCCCAGGGTGTGATCATATTCGCCGCCTCGAACGCCGGAAGATTGACCGTCTGATTCCTCCAGTCACGCGGCACGCCGATAATAACAAAACACCCCTGCGCCTTGAACCAGTTGATGACGTCGGTATAAGACGTGACATTGCCCGGCCGGCCGGAAACCCCCATACCCCAGATGCAAACCACGGGCTTGCCATTCTGGATCGCATAAGCACTGGACCCGGTCAGATTCAGATTACCCACAATGACATTCGTCCAATCTGTTTTGATCTCGCTTTGAAAATTGGTCCACCCTGAGAGATCATACATGACAAAGAACTTTCGTCCGTAGGTCTGTGCGGCGTTCCGCACGCGGACGGCGATACCATCCTTCTGTCCGTCACTCTTCCCAAATCGTTGCATGGCCGCGCAGTCGATGCCATGCTGCTGCATCCACTCGAAGTGTTTGTTCACCACCTGCGGATCCCACGAAGAAAATAGTTTCGCGGGTTGTCCGTTGCCCAGGTTGGCGTACCCGGTTTGATACGTAGTAGTATACTCCCGCACATCCGGCCACAGATCGAAGGTTTGATTACCGGGGCGCGGGCCTTGCGCACCACCACCCCAATGCACCCAGGTATTGTATGCAGATCCATCACCCGCGCAGGCAAACCATCCCTGATAGCCGACCACCAGCTTTCCAACAACATCGCCCACCGGCGACGCCAGCGGCGTGATCGCCTCCCCACTTTTCGGTTCCCGATCCAACACTTTATCACGGTCTCCCTCGAGCACCCCGTGATCGGAACATGCTGCAAAAATGCTAGCCAAAAGAACAAGAGAGAGTTTAGCATAGGTGTACTTTCGCTTTTTCATGATTGTTTGATTTTAGTTAAAAATGATTCCTAAAAACGGACTGCAGTCCAAGGCAGAAACGTTACGTATGAAAAGGTAAGGCGGGGCGCTTATTATCGGCTTAATAAAGACTTAACGGTCGCAGAAGAATAGCAGGGTCTTCTGAAAACGTCCATCAACTCCTGTTATCGTCGATGAAAAAATAAGAGGAGTCCGGGGCCATACGCTACACAGGCCCCGGATCAGGATCCCCAATCAGATCTCCTCTTCTTACCGGCGGTGACCTATGGCACCGCTACCGTCCGAACATCGGTGTAGTTGTACTTCTTGAAGCTGTCGTTCACGCGAACTCCCACCCGTACAAAGAATGTGGTGGCGTACTTCATTGGCTGCGCGGACATAATGGTAATGTCCGTGCTCTCCTTGTCATTGGTTACCGGTACGACGGCACTCACCACCGTCGCATCGAAGTTGTTGTTGCCAACATACTTCGTCGTGGAAATGAACAGCTGGTAGTCCAGCACATTCGGTTGTATTACTCCGCCCGGTGCTGCATTGCGGGTGAACCGGAATGTTGCCGTTACTTTTTTGTCTGCCGTGACCGTAGGAGGCGTTACCCAGGCGACATTGAGATAGGGAACAACCGAAAAATCGAGATCCGTTACCCCGACGATGTCTGCCATTTTCGCGGCATCGTCGGCAAGCGGATAAAAGGGACCGTCCACAGGTTGCATGCGATAGTGGCCCGCGAAGATCTTGTTGTTCGAATAGGTTCCGTCGACCTTTACGTTCAGGAACGTAGGCACGGCTGTTTCACTCCAGCTCAGTTCCTGCATGCGAATCCGCATGCTCGACGCGCCTTGCTCGAGCTGCAGCGGGTTTCCGTCCTGATCCAGGATACGGCCTTGAATGGTCGCGTTCGGCTCCACGTAGTTATCTGTATCATGGCAGCTCGCCAGCGTCACGATGGCGATCATATAATAGAATATGTATTTCATAGGTCTCCGATAATTAGTATTGCGGATTCTGTTTCAACCTGGGGTTTGCGTTGATCTCGCCGTTGGGAATCGGCTCGTAATAGCGTTGCGTGGTGACGGTAAAGGTCGAACCGCGCTCGTCGAAGCGGCAATCGACGATCCACTTGCCTTCCACCTTGTCGGGCGCCACGACGACCGCACCCTTTGAAAACAGGAAGGGGTTGAACTTACGCCACCGCCGGGCATTCACCTCGCGGTCTGCCGTACGCCATCGCAGCATGTCCCACCAGAGCTTATGCTCAAAGGCCAGCTCTTTACGACGCTCGATCCGAATGATCTGCAGGCCACGCGTAGGTGCCAGTACATATCCTCCCACGCCCTGATCGACACCAATGGGTGCCGCTGCCGAAAGATCGTCGGGCGTGGCGAGCAGGTCGGCACCGGCCCGCGCGCGGATCTTATTGATACACTCGAACGCGTCTGCCTGCAGATTTACGCCGCCCAGCTCCGTCACGCCGTTCTGAAAGAGCTCCAGGCCGGCTTCCGCGCGAATAAGCAGCACCTCTGCGTAGCGCATATCGATCCACGTTTGTGATGATGCGTGCAGGCGCGTTTCCGCTGCCGGCAATGCAGGCATGAGCCACTTGCGCCCGTGGAAGCCGGTAACTGTAGCGGTATTGGCTGAAGTAGGCCCGTCCATTCCCGTAGGGTTGATGCTGACGCCACCGGTCGTTACATAGGGCACCTGGTTGAAGATGCCGCCGGACTGTTTTACATTGGCATTATAAAAGGCATTGGCGTTATAGCCTGCCGTCTGCCCTTCGGGCACGAACTTCTGGATGGGCGTGGCGGGGTCAACGGCATCGATCAGCGTACCCCGGCGCAGGTCCACATTCATGCCCTTAATGCTCATACCGGGTAGTAGCACCGTTCCCCGCAACCGTGGCTCGCAGTTCTCAAATACCTCGTCCGGTGAATCATACACGATGTATGTTCCATCATCGTTTGTGGTTTTAAGCTGACCCTTCTCGTTTTTGGGAAGACCGTCGAAAAGCTCCACATAGTCCAGCGTCGGGTTAAACCGGTCGCCATAGGTCGTGGTCATGTGCGGCGGTGCATAGATCGCATCGAAGCTATGAACGGACTGATCGTACGAATAGCCTTTCGCAAAGATCGTCTCGGGGCTGGTGGGATCGAGAAACAACGCGGCATAGTTGTCGGCGGCAGCGATCTTGTCGGTGGCCGACCACGTCTTCATATACAGGGAGTACTTGCCTTCGATGGCGCGGGCCGCCTGGTAAGCCTGGGTGAAATACACGTTGGCCTGGTCGGCCGGTATACCGTTGAGCATTACCCCTTCTACAACGTTTTGGCTACCGTACCGCGCAATGGAGGCGGCATGCAAGGCTACGCGCGCCTTGAACGCATAGGCAATATTGCGGTTCACGCGGCCGGACTGCTCGCTGGTCTCCGGCATGCCGGCAATGACGGCATCCAGGTCGCTCAGGATCAGGTCAACTATTTCTTTTTCGCTGCTGCGGGGAATCTGAAGCCCGGTCACATCGGCGCCGCTCAGGCTTTGCGCCGCGGTGGTGATGGGCACCCCGCCGTAGCGTTTCGCCAGGGCAAAATAGGTATAGGCACGCACAAACTTTGCCTCTGCGCTCCAGCGCTTGATCTTATCTTCGGTAAGCGAACCGCCGTAGGCAGGCAACGTTTCGATCAGGTAGTTGGCGTTTCGAATCACGAGGTAGCCGTTCTTCCAGTACTCCCGCGCCGGGTTCTGAAACCCACCGGTGTTCCGGTTTGCATTCTCGCCCGTGTTGAGCATCGGCACCCAGATAGCGTTCCAGGTGTTAAATCCGTCGTTCTCCGTTGCACTATATTTAAAATCCTCGATCGGCAGACGCGAATACAGGGCTGCCATATATGCTTGCATGCCGGAGTCGGTAAAGGCGGCATCGTCTTGTACTACGTTCATGGGCGCTATGTCGAGCGTATTACAAGCCGACATCAGCACCACGAGGATCAAGGTCGATATTCGGTTAAAGCGTATTGTTTTCATCGGCATTTTCGTTAAAAGGTTGCGGTTAATCCAACGTTGGTGGTGCTGCTCAGCGGATAGATATAGCCGAACAGCTCCGAAGGATGTTCCGGATCGATTATTCTCGCTTTTGTCCAGGTATGGAGGTTATAGCCGTTAAAGAACAGGCGCAGGTTGTGAACGCCGGCCCGCGCGGTGATCTTCCGGGGAACGGTATACCCGATCTCCAGCGTCTTTACGCGCAGATAGGCCGTGTTCTGGATGTTGCGTTCGGAGTTCTCATCAATGTTTGTACCGGTGTAGGCGTAGTACCCTGGAATCCATTTGGTGGCGGGATTATAGGGATCGGCTTTCGGATCTTCCGGACGCCAGCGATCCATAAACTGTTCCAGCGCGTTTCCGTCGAAGGCCAGCGGCTCGATCATCATTTCTTTATTGGCGACATAAGACAGGGCCGATCCCTGGAACAGCACCGTAAGGTCTATGCCTTTATACGCTGCCGAAAGCGTCAACCCGAAGTTGAGCAACGGGTTGTTCTTTTTTGCGTTGCCGCCGGTCACGTCGTTGCTGGCGGGGTTGAGCGTTGTGGCAATAGGATGCCGGTCTCCGTCGTCTATCACACCGTCGCCGTTCCAGTCTTCGTAGCGGTAGTCGCCGGGCAGCGTGTTCCGGCTGGTATAGACGCCATAGTGGGCGATCTCTTCGTACGATGTGAACTGGCCGGCATCACCCCAGCCGAACCACACGTCGTTGTAGCGGCCGTTGGTATTGTTTCGCCAGTTGTCGTAAGAATTACCGGCGCGTGCCCGCTCTATATAGCGGTTCTTCGTACGGGTATACGAGACGTTGCCCGTCACGGTGTACGATACCTGCCCCGCGCGGCCGCGGTGTGTCAGCCCAAGCTCCAGGCCTTTTGTCTGATCGCTGTTCAGGTTCTCCTGCGGCATGGTCGCGCCGAACGAGCCGGGCACGCTGACCAGGCGGTTGGCGAGCAGCCCCGCGCGGTTCCGACGGAAGACGTCGAATTGAAATCCGATCTTTCCGCCCAGGAAGTCGGCATCCAACCCGATGTTCGCGGTTTGCACCGTATACCAGGTAATGTTCGGATTCGGTGAGTTACGAAAACCCAACGAGTTGACAAACGTGCCGCCTAATACATGCCCTCCGGGCAGGCCCTGGTTACTGCCGTTGTACGGATAGTCGTACCCCGAGATAAACTGATAGCTGGATGCGCCATCGTCGCCCATTTCACCCCACGAACCCCGAACCTTGAGGTTGTCTACGAAATCGAAATGAAAAAAGTCTTCTTCCGAAATGCGCCAGCCGGCAAATACGGCCGGGAAGAAACCCCACTGTTTTCCGGGAGGGAATTTGGAAGAGCCGTCATAGCGGAAGGCAAAATCCACCATGTACTTTCCCTTGAAGTCATAATTTAATCTTCCTACAAGACCTTTGTTGGCGGTCTCCCAGATATCGTTGATGTTGCTGTTACCGATCTGATTCTGCGCTTTGCCGGCAAAAAGGTAATCCATCGGCAGCCCCAGCTCACGTGATGCAAAGAAGTTGTCCGCTTTGCGCGTGCTTTCCTCATAGAGCACCAGCAGGTTGATGTTGTGATGCGAGAAAAGCGTTCTTCCATAATTCAGCGACAGCTGCATCAGCGACGAAGGCAGGCTGTAATAGTTACGGGTGAAATTTCCAGGAGCGTTTTGAAGGTTCGGAATGTAAACTTCCGTTACCGGGTCGTACGCATAGCTCGTATAGGTTTTACGGTATTGCCGGTTCTCGTTGAAACGCATATCGTAGCTGAACATACCTTTCGCCAGCAGGCCCTCGATATAGGGCACCTTGTACTCCAGCTGGAACTGACTCTGCACCCAACGGTTATCGTCGCGGCGATACCCCGAGATGCCGGCGTCGGTGATGGCGCCGGGGTGAAGGAACAGGGTCTTGAATAAATAGGCAGAATTGTCGTTGGCGTAATACTGCTCATTGGGTTGCGCGCGCCACAAGGCACCATAGATATCCTGGGGTTGATTGGCGTACGGGCTGTTCTTTTGCTCTACGATCCCACTGATCTTCATAGACGCCTTGATGCGCTGCGTGATCTGCGCGCCGATGTTAGCCCGCACGTTATACCGGTCGTAGTTGAGGTCGTCGCTGCGGTAGTAACCTTGTTGATTCATATACCCCAGGTTTATGAAGTAGTCGACCCGTTTGTCTTCCGATGCGCCACTGACCGTCAGGTTGTGCTGATATTGCGGCGCCGTGTTTCGCATAACATCGTCATACCAATCCGTGCCCTGGCGCGAGCCGTCCCGGAACGGCGCAAAGTCGTCGTCGGTATAGCGAAGCACCGGTCCATTTACAGTGTGCATGCTCTTTTCATTTGCCAGGGTATACCGGTCTATGACGTCTACCGGCCTGGGCAAACCGATAACGTTTTGCATGCCGTAGTAGCCCGAGTATTCAATCCTGGCGCGTCCGGGCTGACCGGTCTTGGTGGTGATCAGCACCACGCCGTTGGCCGCTCGTACACCATATATCGCCGCCGAAGCATCTTTCAGAACGGAGATACTTTCAATCTCACTGGGATCGATACGGGCGATGTTGTCACGGGGTACGCCGTCTATAATAATAAGAGGCGCACCGAAGCCACGAATGTCGAACTGCGTGTCGAAGTTGCCGGGCTCGGATGTGCGCTGCACCACGCGTACCCCTGGCACCTTTCCCGTCATCATATTCTGAACGTTCTGGTGCCGGGTGGTCATGAGCTCTTCACTTCGCACGGAGGCTACCGCGCCCGTCAGGCTTACCTTCTTCTGCTCACCGTACCCCACTACCACGACTTCGTTCAACGTGGCCACATCACTGGCCAATGTCACAGCGATCGACGTCTGGGCCTGGACGGCTATCTCCTGCGTTTGATAGCCGATGAAGGAAAACACCAGCACTGACGAGGGACCTTCTACCGTTAGCGTATACTTCCCCGCGGTATCGGTCGTGGTGCCATTGGTCGTGCCTTTCTCAATGACGTTCACGCCAGGCATCGTCACGCCAGACTCATCGCTGACCGTGCCTGACACGGTTACGATCGTCGGCACGGTACCGGGTGCTCCGGCGCGCATTTGCACCGCTAAAGATGTTTGTGGCGGCGGCGCACTGTCTTCTGAAAACACCCGCCGGGCACTGACGGTTTGGGCGCCAACCCAATCGGCAGATCCAAGGAAGAAGAGCACAAACAAGTATTTTTTACTCATAAGCATTAGGGTTAGGGGTTGTTTAAGGAATTAGGACGTTCGTTTGAAAAACGACTTCCATCGCTTTCGGTGAAACAAGGTAGATGCCCCCTATTAATGCCGTTATTAACACTGCTATTAATGGCATTTTTCTATCTGAATTTTTACGAAAAGGTGCCATTGGGATCGGTCCCGATAGCCGTGAATAAACCATGGATCGAATCCGGCGGGAAAATAACGGCCCTGAAAGGGGCCGTTCCACGATCTGCCTGCAAACGTTCTTTTGCTCAAAAAATCCCTTTTTTATATCTTGAAATACAATTTTCCGGTCACTGCGGGGAGAACATTTACGTGTTATGTCGAGTCTCAGATTACCTGTCTATACAGTCCTTGTCCTGATCTATTCTATCGGTACGTTCGCGCAGAACAAGTACCCGGAGACCACCTATGGCCTTGAGTTTGCATCGCACGAGGTCGCCAAAGACTTCCGGACATCCCTCAACCTCACACCGGCATCTGCATTTCAGACCTCCGATGATATAGAGGTCTCTTTTACATTTCGCCTGAAGCGTCTCTTTAATACCTATGGTTATGTGATGCGCATCGTTGCGAACGACTCCCTGAACTTCGACCTGGTTTCCAGCCCTGAAACCGAAGGCTTCCATGACTTTAACTTTATCATCAATAACCAGAAGACAGACGTCTATTTTGATTACGAAGAGCTCGGCATCAAGCGCTTTGAATGGGGAAACCGCCCTTTTCCCTGGGCAACCATTACGATCAGGTTCGACACGCGCAAGAACCTTGTCTCCATAACCTGGAACAACAAGGTCAAAACACACGCGTTTCCCGCGGCACAGATCAAACAGTTCCGGTTGTTCTTCGGCAGCCACGATTTCGGAAAGTTCAAAACCGCCGATGTGCCGCCGATGATCATCAAAGACATTCGTATATCCCTGGACGGCGGAAGGAATCGCCTGGCATGGGACTTACGAAATCACGGGACAAACGAAGTGTATGACAACACGCTGGAGCACCTGGCGCAGGTCAGAAACCCGATCTGGCTCATCGACCGCCATATCACCTGGAGCCATAAAACAGAATTTAAGACCGGCAAATATCCTTCGGCGGCATTCGACCCGACCACCGGAAACCTATACATCTCCGACATCAAAAATCTCACGACATTCAATACGCTAACGGGTATCCTGGAAAAAGTGAACGCCGCGGAAGGCAACGTGGCTTATATCGACGCCAACCAGCTGGTCTATGTTCCTGAAACCGGGGAGCTCATCAACTACGATTTCCGATCAAACGTCTATTCGCATTTTGATTTCGCGAACAGCACGTGGGAAAACGGGCTCAAGATGTATAAGCAGCCGCACTACTGGCACAACAATAAGTTCTATAATCCCTTCGACTCGACATTGTATACCTTTGGCGGCTACGGGTACTATGTTTACAAAAACAAATTCCGCCGCTATAACGCGAAGAAACACGCCTGGGAATCTGTTCAGACCGCGGGCGATTCCATACCACCACGCTACCTGAGCGCGCTCGGACTCACGGCATCCCAAACCACGGCATACATATTTGGCGGCTACGGATCCGAAAGCGGCAAGCAGGAATTATTCCCGCAGAGCTACTATGATCTCTACTCCTACGATCTGAAAACGCATACTGTAAAAAAAGTGTGGGAATTCAAGGAGCATGGCGACGAAGAGATCGCGTTCTCGAATTCACTCATCGTCAACGAAGCGGACAGCTGCTTTTATGTTTTGAGCTTTCCCAAAAACAAATACCACGGCTCTCTGAGGCTGCGTAAATACCTGCTGAGCGATGCGCGATATACCGGCTTTGCCGACTCCATCCCCTTTCAGTTCCACGACGAATACTCGTTCTGCGACCTGTTCCTCTCGAAAGCCACACAAGAGCTCATCGCCGTAACCGCCCACAAGAACGCGAAGCCCGACACCGCCTATACCGTGCATGTTTACTCTATTAGTTATCCTCCCCTTCGAAAAGAAGATGTTGTACAAGCGGCCGGCAGCCGGCAACACGCCGGCAACTATTGGATCATCGGGATCGCCGGCATCTTGGGAATAGCCCTGGCCTATCAGCTCTTATCCAAACGCAGGGTTGGACAACCACACGCGGTCTTCACCGGCGACAAGATCACGCTGCAGCCCCTGTCGGATCCCGATCCGATCGGCCACCTGGTAAAAGGGACCGAAATAATCAATGCGCTTCCCGAAGACAGAAAGATCGTCTCGACGGTATTTCTCTTTGGCGACTTCCAGGTATTCGATAAAAACGGCAACGACATCACTTCGAAGTTCAGCACTACACTCAAAGAGCTCTTTGTGTTGCTCGTCCTTTCGTCCGTCAAGCAGGAAAAGGGTATCTCGACGGCCTCGCTCCGCGAACATCTGTGGTCCGAAAAAGACGAGATCAGCGCCCGAAACAACCGCAATGTTACCATTACCAAACTGAGAGCTATTTTTGAAGAGATCGGCGACATCAAGATCGAGAACACGCACAACTATGTACGCCTGGTCATCGGCGAAGGCGTCTTTTGCGATTATCAGATCGCTTCCAAAATCCTCCATAGTGCCGGCGACATCACCCACCAAACCGTGGACATTCTCATGCGCTGTGTAAAACGCGGAAACCTGGTGCCCAACCTGACGGCGGGGTGGCTGGACAATTACAAGTCAGATGTCTCGAACATGGTTATCGACAGCCTGCTGGCCTACTCGCAAAAGCTGGACGTCAACCGTCACGATCATGCCCTGTTGGAAATCGCCGACATCATCTTCAAGTACGACAGCATCAACCAGGAGGCACTGGTGCTCAAGTGCTCGATCCTCAACAACAAGGGAAAATACTCGCTGGCCAAAACGTGGTACGATCACTTTGTAAAGGAATACAAAGCGCTCTACGCTGAAAATTATCCAAAGACATTCGAACAGGTCATTTCCTGACACGCGGTGTTCACGCCGGTGCGGGTCCACCGCTTATGTAAAAAATAGCCCGAAAATATAGCCTGTAGATCGTTCCCGGGCTGTATTAATTGGTTTGTTAATTCAGGCGTAAGCCATCCCCTGTAGAATTGTTATCTTTTATAGCAACGAAACAGTATCCCTTATGATCCAATCCAGAAGCTCCTTTCTAAAGACACTTGGCCTATCGGCCGCCGCTCTCGGCCTGACACCCGCTATGGCCCAGGCCGCCACAGCAACGTCCCTCCCACCGGCCGACGTCACGCTGAAGCTTGGCCTGGCCTCGTATACCTTGCGCAAATTCAACCTGGACGACGTGATCAGGATCTCCAAGCGCCTGGGGCTTACCGGCGTAGCATTGAAAGACATGCACATGCCGCTGAAAAGCCCTATCGAGGACGTTCGGCAGATGGCCGAAAAAGTCAACGCCTCGGGCCTTCGCCTCTACGGCGCCGGTGTCATCTACATGAACACCGAGCAGGAAGTTGACACTACCTTCCGCTACGCTGCCGCCGCGCAGCTCGAAATGATCATCGGCGTACCCAAACATTCCCTGTTGCCGATGGTCAACGAAAAGGTAAAGACGCACAACATCAAGGTGGCCATCCACAATCACGGCCCGGGGGATGAAATGTATTCCAGCCCCGCGGACGTATACGCCAGGATCAAAGACCTCGACAAACGCATCGGCTTCTGCATCGACATCGGCCACGTGGTCCGCATCGGCCAGGATCCCGTCGCCTTCATTGAAAAATATAAAGACCGTCTCTACGACCTCCACATGAAAGACGTCGACAAACGCGCCGCCGACGGCGGGGCCATCGAAATAGGCCGCGGTGTCATTCCCATTCCGGCTGTCATTCAAGCGTTGAAGAAGATCAATTACCAGGGCACCGTGGCCTTTGAATATGAAAAGGATGGCGACGACCCGGTGGCGGGCTTAGCCGAATCCATCGGATATGTAAAAGGAATAATGAAATTATCGTAGGGCTTCGGGGTGGTCTTTCCGCGGAAGACCACCCTTGGAGTAAATACGTGATTTGTCCACCCCAAGCCGTGAAACGTGCGACCTTAATACGGCCTCACCCTGTACCTTTGCATTGCAGTTTACGTTCTAACTACAGTGAATACCAAGATACCTATATGGCAACTCCAAGAGAATATATCGGGTCTCCGGATAGAACGAGTTAGCAACTCTTTTATCTCCTCGCTGTTTGCCGACATCAGCCAGCTTCATCGCAACGACCATTTCATTTGCCTGATGCTGACGACGGGCGGCGCCGAACTACTGGTAGATTTTAAGAAGGTGTCAGTTGCCCGCAAGACCCTTGCATTCCTGTTGCCGGGACAAATCCAGCGCGTGATCAAGTTCAACAAGAACAGCGACGGATGGATACTGTTCCTGGACAATAAGCTGGTGAACGACGACGCCCGGCTGATGATCGAAGATACCTTACTGAAAGACCCCCTGTTACCTTTATCCGCAGCCGACCTGCTTTGGTTTACCCGGTATTTCGAGCTGCTCTTTCAAACCTACCACGATGGCGCCTTCGGAGGTCTTCATAAATCGGCCGTTACTGCGCTCGTGGCACCCAGCATATACAAGATCGCATCGGCATTTCAAGCGAATAGCAATGCCCTGGCGGGCGTGCATCCACAACGCAGCATTGAGCTTGCCAGGAAGTTTAAGCGACTGGTGCAGAAGCACTATCGCGAGTTGAAGAAGCCCGGCGACTATGCCGGCCTCATGAGCTTTTCGACCAGCTATCTGAACGACACCATAAAATCGGTAACGGGTTTTACAACGACTTACTTTATTCAACAGGAAATGTTTCGGGAAGGGCAGCGATTGCTTTGCTACACCGACTTGAGTGTGAAAGAAATCGCGGCACTGCTGGGGTACGACGACCACAAGTACTTCAACCGGCTTTTTACCAAACTAGCCAACCTCTCGCCGGGACGGTTCAGAAAAAATTTCAAATCATACAGCACGTAGTCAGCGACTCCATTCAAACAAGAGTTCGCGTACAAAAAACACCTTCCACCGAAGGACAGGGGAATATTGTTGTCAATTTCCAAAGCATCTATGATTTGCAGGGTAGGATGTAATCGAAAATACATATGATTCAGACAGAACCAAAGACAACCGTACGGCAGGGAATGATCTTTATCCCCGACATCAGCGGCTTCACCAAATTCGTGCACGATACCGATATACATTCGGGTCGCAAAATCGTCGCGGAATTACTATCCGTCATCTTACACTCCAACATCCTGAATTTGAAAGTGTCGGAAATAGAAGGCGATGCTGTACTGTTCTACCGATACGGACCACCGCCAACGCTAAAAGAGCTTGTACGCCAGTATGAGGTGATGCTGATCGCTTTCAAGAGAAAGCTTCGCGACCTGAACAACACACGACAATTGGCTGCGTTGGAGCTCTCCCTGAAGTTGATCGTTCATTTTGGCTCTATTGCAGAATACAAGCTCTATGGATTTAAAAAGCTGTATGGAGAAGCGCTCGTAACGGCGCACAATCTGTTGAAGAACGATATACCGAGCCACAACTACATCCTGGTGACAAAAGACTTTATCGAAAAGATCGAAAGTACCGGAGCCGACGACCTGGTGCTACCCGAATGGGTAGAACGAGACACATCCGAGCACATGGCAAACAGTGACGGACGTTTGCCGTTCACCTACTTCCTGTATGACACGGAGATATTGAATGCGAAGCTGTCGCCCGGATCAGGGAAATCGATTCTGTAATGGAAAATAACATACATCATGAAATCTGGAAGTATTAAAACCACGATAAGGCTGGGGCTCTTTTGTGCACTGGTGTTCGTGTCAGTAGTCGAGATCAACGCACAAATCCCAGACAGTGCTACGCTGTCTTTATCGTTGCAGCAGGCAATACAATATGCCAGGACGTCTAACAAATCCGTCAGTGCCTTGAAGACCGAGGAGGACGTCATGCAGGCTAACCTGGCCGAGGCCAAAGCCGGAGCGCTGCCGCGGGTCCACGCCAACGCTTCCTATCAGCGGTATAGCAACGTACGGTTGTACGACGGCGTACTGGGGAATTCGCACGAAATACCCAAACCGCCAACGGCCAATGCCGGTGCACTGGGTGTGGAAACATCCGTTAACCTGTACGCGGGTGGCCGGCAGCGGTCGGTTGTTACGGACCTTCACTACAGAAGCGAGCTGGCGTCTATCAACACGCGCGAGCAGGAAGCAACGATCGGATTACAGGTAGCGCTTCAATACCTGGAAATGATCAAGCTTCATTTCCAGCAGCTGCTCATAGACGACCAGGTAGCCCGGTCCCGCGAGCGCTCGAAAAACATCGACGCCCTGTATGCCAATGGTAAGGTTACAAAAAGCGACGTACTACGGGCCGACGTGCTGTTATCGATCACACTACTTAGTAAAACCACCGCCGAAAACGACTACCTCATCAGCAATCAGAAACTAAATACACTGCTGAACCTACACGAGCACACCAGAATCATCCCTTCCGATACCATGTCGCTGGGACTGTTGGACAGCGTGGCATTCGCAGGCTTTCTGGAGGATTATTCGGGCACTTACGCGCTGCTGAAGATTCAAAAGAATATCGCCCTGCAGGAAAACCGGGCCCGGCTGGTGAAGTCCTATAATCACCCCACGGTTACTTTGTTTAGCGGCTATGGCCTCAACTACCCCAATACATTGATGTTTCCACCGGTAGCGCAGACAGTCGCTGTGGGGGTTGCGGGCGTGAAAGTGTCGTATGAAATATCATCGCTATACCAGAACAAACATCGGATCAAGTCCGTCCGCCTGCAGGAAACTACCATCAGCCAACAAAAAGCCTGGATCGAAGACAACGTTAAGCAAGAGGCCCGGGCGCTGGCCATAAAATATAATGAGACCATGCATCGGATGCATGTCATTCAAAAATCCATCCAGCAGACCCAAACAAACTACGACATCCAAAACACAAAGTATTTCAACCAGCTCGGTCTGCTCACCGATCTTCTGGAAGCCGATAATCTCTACCAGGAAACCCGATTCAACTATTTGCAGGCAAATATCGCCGCGTTGTCGATATACTATCGCCTACTGTTTATCACCGGTAAAATCTGAACGCAGCCATGAAAACAAAACAACACGTAACATCCAGCCTCATGCATAAGCTTATCAAAGGCATTGCCCTATCGATTGTCGTGATCGCACTGGTCTACTTTGTTCGATACATCCTGTATTTAAGCCACTACGAAGATACTAATGATGCGCAAGTGGAAGCGTTTATCACACCTGTCTCTGCCCGTGCGGGAGGCTTTATTAAAACAGTACTGTTTGACGAGCATCAGCCTGTCGCGCAGGGCGATACACTGGTTGTTCTCGACAACCGGGAATATATCCAAAAGGTACGGGAGGCAGAGGCCATCCTGGACGACACGCGTGCGCAACAGGAAATACTGGACGCCAGCATCACAGCGGCGCAAACCGCTACGCTCGTCAATGGTGACCAGGTGAACGCCGCCAAGGCACGGCTCTGGCAACAAGAGCAGGATGTAACCCGATTCAGGAACCTGTTGGACAAAGGCGCCGTGACCGTGGCCGACTTCGAGCAGGTGCAGACACGATACGACGTATCGAAGAGCGACTACAGCGCGGCCCTCAACAGCCTGAAAACCGGCAACAGCAAAGTGCGGGAATTGCAAGCCCGGTACAACGCGCTGTCGGCAGCGCGCAAGCGTGCCGAGGCATTGCTCGACCTGGCCCGGTTAAACCTCAGCTATACGGTGATCACATCGCCTTACAGTGGATATACGGGACGCAAGACCATCCTCGAGGGGCAACAGGTGCAAGCCGGGCAGCCGCTGGTATCGGTGGTGAACAGTCGCGATAAATGGGTTATCGCAAATTTTAAAGAGACCCAGGTAAGCGGCATGTACGTGGGCCAGCCGGTACAGATCGAGGCAGATGCTATCCCGGGCAGGATGTTTCCCGGAAAGATCGACGCCATCGCTGCGTCGACCGGTTCAAAATTCTCCCTGCTGCCGGCGGACAACTCGACGGGCAACTTTGTGAAGATCATTCAGCGCGTGCCGGTGAAGATCGTATTCAACGAAGGCAACGTAGACGAGCTGAAGGCGGGTATGAACGTGACGATCGTCGTAAAGAAGGCAACTAACTAAGAACAGGTGCAAACCATTCACTTCAAAGAAACGCTCTACGGACACCTCGGTGCTGTGAGGCTGGCGTTGATCTTCATCTTATTTGCTGCCATGGCGCCATTCGCTTCGTTTGCGCTGACCCAGCAGCATGTAATTTCCTTCTATGGCGCGCAGCCCGAAGACATCTCGTTCGCATTGCAGATCGCCTATGCCGGCATCATTGCTACTTTGCCTATACAGTTCCGCCTGGTGCGGTACTTCACTACCCGCAGCTATTTGCTCCACGCATTCATACTCGGCATTCTGGTCAATGTCGGCTGCCTGTGTGTGCACGACCTGGTATTGTTTGCTGTGCTGCGTTTTTTTACAGGCGTTATTACCTGCTCGGTCGCCGGTTGTATGCTGATGGCCATTTTTTCTACACTGCCAGACCACAAAAGAATGGTCGTGGGCATGTCGCTATTTTTCTCACTGGTCCTTACGTGCGGCCTTCTTGTTGGTATCGGAGGGACGTGGGTCGTACTAAGGGCCAACTGGGTATGGGTGTATAACGGGTTGATCGGTTTACAGGTGATCGCCGTTGTGCTTGTTACGCTCATTTTCGATCCGCGGTCCACCACCAGACCGTACCCATTATACCAGGTCGACTGGCTTGGAAGCGTGTTGTTTATAACCGGTGCGTCAGCAACGGCTTTTGTCATGATCTACGGCCCGAAGCGTTACTGGTTTGCCGACGCTTCGATCCTGTATATATCCATTGTTGCCGCGGCAACCTTGTTACTTTTCCTCCTCCGGCAATCGGCGCTCAAAAGACCGCTGATCGATCTGCGCGTATTCCGGTCGGGAAAATTCGCCTTTGCCATACTACTCATGCTTTTGTTCTGGGGGATCAAAGACAGTATAAACCTGATGTATGGCTACGCAGGCTCGGTGCTTGGCTGGAGTCCGGCAGACGTCGTGAACGCAGGCATGTTCAACGTCGCGGGGGTGATCCTGGCAACCATTATCGCTGTGATGGTGATCCTGGCACAAAAGACAAACCTGCCCAAGCTGTTGCTAGCCGGGTTTGCCGTGATGACATTCTATCACGCATGGGTATACGCATACCTCACGCCCGACTTATCATTCCATGCGTTGTGCTTCCCGATATTCCTGCATGGTTTTGCCTGCGGATTATTGTTCGTGCCCATTACGATCTTTTGTATGGCCTCCATTCCCCCGAAAGCCGCGATCACCGGAATCGTGATCTGCGCCTACGCGCGATTCATCGCCACGCTCAATTCCCTGGCAGGATTTTATACGCTCCAATTGAATTATAGCCAACATTTCAAAGAAGGCTTTCTGCCCAAACTGTCAACCGGCAGTGACATATTCTCGCAGCGACAGGAGTTATACAAAAGTCTGCTGACCCTGAAAGGCTATGCCGCGGGGGAAGCCTCGCAAATTTCAACCATGCTCATTGCCAAAACGTCGGCCGTCCAGGGCCAGCTATTAACCCTGCGTGCAATTTTTCTTCTCGCTGCGGTATTTACGACCGCTGCCTTTGTTGTGCTGTTGACGTTTGCTGTTGTTACTAAAATGCGCGATAAGCATAAACCTACGCCGGCGGGGAAATGACCGGCATCAGAATTAGTTTTCGCTGTCAGCCGTGTTGCGGCGAAGACCACCCAGCCGGAGACCGAAACCAAAAGAGAGATGAAACGGTTCGTAGTCATAGACGGTACTCCCTTGGGTCGTGAAGCTGAACCCCGCCTGGAATTGCGTATATATAGGGCTTTTACCAAAATTGACCCGTCCTGTGAATGCCGGCTCAAAAAATATTGCCGGGTCGTTGAAGGCCGCCCGGCGGCCATCGTATATAAATTCTTCGAAGTCGACATAGCTGATCCGCCCCGAAACAATCCAATTAAAAATGCGGTGGTTCGACCCGATGGAAGGCTGAACGAAGAAGCGTTGATATTTTCCGGTAGCCAGTACGTCGGTCGGAACCGTGAACAGATCGCCATAGTTGTCGTAGGCTGTTCCCTCTCCCCTGCCATATCCTCCGAAGATCTCATAACATATCTTGTCGGAGTTTTCGTAGTAGCCGATGGCAGCTTCCCAGAATTTATGTTTGATATAGCTGTCGTCGCTTTCGCTATTGCGGTTTACAAACTCATAGTTCCCCATGACGCCGATGTGATCCGTAACAGACACCGCCGACTGCAGGTCGACGCCATTACCCACGTGGCCGGACACCTGCACTTCTCCCGCGCCGCGGAACAGCGCTGCGTTGCGAACGTTCGGCACGTATACCGGTGCACAAGATGAGAGAATGAATACGATCCAAAGAAGCTTCTTCATAAATGCGCGTAGTTATCCAAAGTTAACCAAAATTAAGGATAACCCCTCGTTTCGTATCTCTGACGGCCACCAACATCGGTGTAACATGTTAAGAAAATGGTACAGCGCTATTGTTCGCATAAAGTATAAATAATTTCTGAACGGTCTACCGCAACTTAACAAGCAAGATCTCCCAGGGGTGGAAAAATAAAAAGCCATCCAATACAGCATTGGATGGCTTTTTATTTGAGGTTCCGAGCGGATTCGAACCGCTGTAGGAGCTTTTGCAGAGCTCAGCCTAGCCACTCGGCCACGGAACCGTGTCATTTTGCGTGTGAGGTGTGGGTATCGCTCTTAACGATCGTGCAAAACTAAAAAAAACGGCTGTGTTTACAACGATCTATAAAATAAAAGGTGATCCCGACGGGTGCCGGAACCACCTTTTTATTACTTATAGCTTACTCAGCTTTACCTTCACCACCTTGCATTTTTTCTTTCAATGCGGCCAGGGCATCGAGGTCGCCCAGGGTCGACTTTTCAGTCTGCTGGTTGATCGACTGGATCGAAGCGCCTTTTGAAGGGGCTTTCTTGTTGCCAGCGCCTTTGCCGCCGGGTGCAGGACGTTCTTCTTCTGCAGACCAGGTTGCTTTGTGCGACAACACGATTCTTCTGTCATCTTTCGAGAACTCGAGCACTTTGAAATCCAGTGACTCGCCCACCTCTGCCTTGGAGTTATCTTCCTTGGCCAGGTTTTTAATGGCTGCAAAGCCTTCGATACCGTACGGTAACTCGAGCACTGCGCCTTTGTCGTTCTTGTTGATGATCGTGCCTTTGTGCACCGAACCGATTGTGAATACGGTTTCGAATGTATCCCAAGGGTTCTCTTCCAGGTGCTTGTGGCTGAGGGCCAGGCGACGGTTTGCGGCGTCGAGCTCGAGCACTTGTACTTCCATGGTCTCTCCTACTTTCACGAACTCAGAAGGATGTTTGATCTTCTTGGTCCAGCTCAGGTCGGATACGTGCACGAGGCCGTCGATACCTTCTTCCAGCTCGATGAACAAGCCGAAGTTGGTCAGGTTGCGCACGATGCCTTTGTGCTTGGTGCCTACGGCGTACTTGGTCAGCACGTCCTGGCGTGTCCAGGGATCTTCGGTGAGTTGCTTGATGCCGAGTGACATCTTGCGCTCTTCGCGGTCGAGGGTCAATACGACTGCTTCAACCTCGTCGCCAACTTTCATGAAGTCTTGCGGGTTGCGCAGGTGTTGTGACCAGCTCATTTCGCTTACGTGGATCAGACCTTCCACGCCGGGCTGCAGCTCGAGGAATGCGCCGTAGTCGGCTACGTTCACGATCTTGCCCTTCACTTTCGAGCCAACCTGGATGTCGGCCGGCAGTGCATCCCACGGGTGCGGCGTCAGCTGCTTCATGCCCAGGGAAATACGCTTCTTGTCTTCGTCGAAGTCCAGCACTACTACTTTCACCGTCTGGTCGAGCTTCAGCACCTCTTCCGGGTGGTTGATGCGACCCCAGCTGATGTCGGTAATATGGAGCAGACCGTCTACACCACCCAGGTCGATGAACACACCGAAGTTTGTCATGTTCTTGATGACACCTTCGAGCACCTGACCTTTTTCGAGGTTGGTGAGGATCGCTGCCTTCTGCTGCTCGAGGTCTTTCTCGATCAGGACTTTGTGCGATACTACTACGTTGTCGTTGGTGTAGTTGATCTTCACAACTTTCACCTCGATGTTCTTGTTTACATAGATATCGAAATCGCGAATAGGCTTCACGTCGATCTGTGAACCGGGCAAGAAGGCCTCGATGCCGAACACGTCGACGATCAGACCACCTTTGGTTCTGCGTTTTACAAAACCTTCGATCACCTGGTCTTTGTCCAGGGCGGTTTGTACATATTCCCAACCCTTCACGAGCTTCGCTTTTCTGCGGCTCAGGACGAGCTGACCCATGGCGTTTTCACGCTCTTCGATGAAGAGGTCAACCACATCACCGATTTTCAGGTTGGTCATTTCCTTGAATTCAGCCAGCGGCACGAGACCGTCTGACTTGAAGCCGATGTTCAGGATCACGTCGCGGTCGTTGATACCCACGACTACACCTTGTACTACTTCACCGCTGTCAACAGACGTTACGGTACCGGAGTACATTTTCTCCATTTCATCGCGCTTCTCTTTCGAATATCCTTCGCCAAAGCCTTTTGAAGCGAATGCTTCGAAGTCGAACTGGCCGGGGATCTGCTTTTCGTATTTTGCTTTCTTCAGTTCAGAAAGCGGGATGGCGTCGGTGCCGATGTCCTCGCGTTGCGCAGAACGGAGGTCTGCCATCGGATCTTCATCGTCGTTGTCGACTTTCGATCCTTTTGCTTTAGAGGTTCCTTTCGAAGCGTCGCTGGAAGCTCCTGCAGGTTTTCTGGGGCGATCACCACCCGGGCGTTGTACTTTTGACATGCGTTTGCCCTGTTTACATGCCTCCGGCGGGCGGGCGGAGGCAACTTTGTTTGTTTATTTCCCTTCCGGCAACCGCCCGAAGAGCCCGCTCGATCGAGCAGGGGTGCAAAGATAGGAAAAGGCTGAATAACAGCAAAATGCCCTCCCGATCATCGGAAGGGCAACGTATTTCAACAAAGAAGGTACTCTCAGGGGATATCCTCGAATTTGAGCGTGCCAACAGCAAAGTCCAACAGGATCTTTTGAAATGTGATCGTGAATTTGGATTGCGCAAAGTCGCCCTGTGCTTTAACATAATTCTGGTTAGCCTGCGTGTACTGAACCAGATCGGTAATGCCCAGATCGTACCGCTCTTTCTCCAGATTATACGACAGCTCGGCTGCATGCAGTTGCACTTCGGCAGCCTGGTAGGCGGCAATGGCATCCTGGAAATTCAGGTAAGCTTTCAGAACATCATTTTTGACAGTATTTTCGACGTTGCTTCGCACCAGCTTGGCGTTGTTATAGGCCACCTTCGTCCGAACCACATTCAACCTGTTGCTTAAATTATTGAAGATGGGAATGTTCAACTGCAGACCATATTGTAGCTGGGTGTTATCGGTAAAGAACTGATCCCGAAAACCGCGTGCAGCCGATCCTTGCAATTTGTTATAGGCCGACCCATAGGAGCCGAAAGCCACGAGATTGGGATAATACGTTGCGCGGGTGGCATGTACAAAATGAAGGGCAGCGTTTTCCGTATACAGTGCGCCCTGATAGTCTGCCCGATTTGCCAGGGCGGTAGCCACCAATTGGTCCAGGTTTTGGTCCAGCGACGCAGCAAAGTTTGCGTCCCACTGAGGATCTTCGAGCGAATAATCCGCCGCAGCGTCTACCAGCATGGTCTGCGAAAGCAAGGCCTTGTCGTTACGCAGCGTCACGCGGGCACGTAGGAACATAAGCTCCGCACCCTTTACCAACGCGTCTTGAGTGATGCCATCCACCTCGGCCTTGGCACCAAGCTCTACCTGTCCTTTGATCTGTTCCAACTGGGCCTTGAGTAATTCGATGTTACGCTCGGCAATCTTCAGCAACTCCTGATCGAGCAATACTTGCAGATATTGTGACGATACATCGCTGATTACCTGTTGCTCGGTGCGTTTGACAACACTCGTCTGCGCACGGAGCAGATCGTTAGACTGTCGGATCGTGTTGATCCGGTTAAACCCATTGAAGAGCATCAGGTTGGCATCAACACTTCCATAAACGTTATCGCGTACGCCGTTTTCAACTTTACCTTCGTTTTGGTTGAACGAATTACCGTCTATGCGCAGGGCCGTAAAAGTACTGCTCACCGAGGGTGCCAGTCGGGCAACATTGTTGGCTCTGACAGATTGACTCAACTCAAGATTATTCTTTTCCTGGTTCAGGAGATAGTTATTCTTGATAGCAATCTGCACCGCCTCCTTATATGACAACGTGGTAGGCACTGGCGTGGACGCTTCCTGAGCCCGGGCTGCTATAACCAGGCAGCTTAACCAACATATTGCAACGATCCTCTTCATGTCTTGTTTAGTTCTTAAGCCTTATGCTCCTACCATCACCTGCTCATCCGACACGATAGTGCCGTCGGCTACTTTCACGATGCGTTTGCCGTAACGTGCGTTTTCTTCCGAGTGTGTTACCTGGATGATGGTGATGCCTTCTTCATTGAGTTTCTGGAATATCTCCATGATCTGCTTGCCCTGGTCGGAGTGCAGGTTGCCGGTCGGCTCGTCGGCGAGCAGCAACTTGGGCTGGCCCACAATGGCCCGCGCGATGCCCACCAGCTGTTGTTGGCCGCCGCTGAGCTGCTCGGGGAACAGGTCTTTCTTGGCCACCATGTTGAACCGGTCCAGCATTTCGGCCACCATGCTTTTGCGCTGGCTGCCGCTGACGCCTTTGTACAACAGCGGCGTCTCGATGTTTTCGTACACGGTCAGCTCGTCGATGAGGTGGTAGGCCTGAAAGATAAAGCCGATATAGTTTTTGTGCATGTCGGACTTTTGTTTCTCCTTCATGCGGTGCACGGGCTCGTCAAAGAAAAAGTATTCGCCGGCCGAGGGCTCATCGAGCATGCCGATGATGTTCATCAGCGTCGACTTACCGGCGCCGCTGGGGCCCATGAGGGTCAGGAATTCTCCTTGCTGTACATCCAGGTTAACACTTTTCAGAATGAAGGTGCGCTGGAAACGTGAGTCCACGTACTTGTCGATGTCGCGTAGTTTGATCATAGTGTTGAATAATAGGTCAGAACATGTTAGAAGCGGGATGATTCCACGACTCCCTGGGCGCTATGACCGGTAGCAGGTCTTTGCCAACAATGGTGCCAATGGACTTTTTAGCGGAAGATGCACAAAAAAGGGATGTTTTCAGCATAAAGTGCGTCCGCTTGTGCAAAATGGTGTCCTAAATCGGACGGTCGATATGAACACCTGGCCGGGGGAATGGTGAGGAGACCGTGGGGCCTGATTGGGAGGGAGTATGTATGCCTTTAGTACGGCTTTGATAGGGGTATGATACGGGTATGATACGGGTAATCTAGGGCTTTGATACGGGTATGATACGGGTACGCTCCCTCCTGGCCTGATGTGGCGCCGGCTTGTCCGAGCCGTGGCCGGGTGTTTTCTCAGTCCTTTAGGACTATGTCATCACTGGCTTACGTCTGTGTGAATACAGGCTTAACTCTATTGTTAACCCTGCCTTTGGCCCCCTTGCAGGCCGATCCTAATAAACAATCGGATATAGGATCACATCCACGCGCCGGTTCAGCTGCATGCCGTTAAACGTTTTGTTGCTATAGACCGGGTTGTCCAGGCCCCAGTTCTTGATATTGATCCTGTACGAGGGGATGTTCTTTTGGATCAGCAACTGCAGCACGGCCTCTCCCCGCATTTCCGAAAGCCATTCGTTGAACGCCCGGCCGCCGATGGGGTCGGTGTGGCTGATCAGCTGCAGCTGATATTTTTCAAGCAGGTCGGGAATGGAGTCGAGCCATTGGTACAGGGCGTCGGCCTGGAACTCGTCGATCTCGTAGCTGCCGCCGCCGAAATAGATACTCCGCCGCAGCTCTTCGCGTGCCTGCTGGGCAAGGGCCGGCAGCGGCAGCAGGAACAGTAGGGTGAAGAGCAGGCGGGCCATGGTTTTATAACGTTGATGAGTCCTAATTTAATCCTTGTGGCCACCGAAATACAGTGTGATCGGTGTGAACGGCAATTAACGCTCGTCCAGCAGCAAGCGGAGGTTGTCGAGGGTGTCGGCCTCCGCGGCCGGCTTGTCCTGCCGCCACCGGCGGATGCGTGGAAACCGTAGCGCGATGCCCGATTTATGCCGCGTGGATCTGGCGATGCCTTCGAAGGCTATCTCGAATACCAGCTCGGGCTTGACACTTCGCACGGGGCCAAAACGTTCGAGGGTGTTTTGTTTGATCCAACGGTCTACCGCGCGGATCTCGTCGTCGGTCAGGCCACTATAGGCTTTTGTGAAGGGCACCAGCTGGCCCTGGTCCCACACGGCAAATGTATAGTCGGTGTAGAGGTTGGCTCGGCGGCCGGCGCCGTGCATGGCGTAGATCATCACGGCGTCTACGGTCAACGGGTCGATCTTCCACTTCCACCAGTCGCCGCGGCGGCGGCCCGTGCGGTAAGGCGACGTCTTGCGTTTGAGCATGATGCCTTCGCTTACCAGCTCGCGTGCCCGCCGGCGCTCGGCGGCCAGGGCTTCCCAGGTGTCGAACGTTACCAGCGCTGAAAGGCGTAGCACGGGGTTGGGTTGCGCGCAGATCGTTTCGAGGATGGTGCGACGATCGTGCATCGGCCGCTCGCGCAGGTCCGTTTCCTCCCACTCCAGCACATCGTACGCGACAAAGGCCACGGGCACTTCGCGCAGCAGTTTAGTGCTCAGCGTCTTCCGGCCGATGCGCGTTTGCAGGTGGTTGAACGACAGCGGGCGGTCATCGAGAAAGGGTAAGATCTCGCCGTCGAGCACCGTACCGTCGGGCAGCAGGTCGAGCATGACGGCGTACTCGGGGTACTTGTCCGTTACCAGCTCTTCGCCACGCGACCAAACAAAAAGTTGGCGGTCGCGCACGATGATCTGTCCGCGAATGCCGTCCCATTTGTGCTCGGCATACCACTCCTCCGGTGTCCCGAGCGTGGCTACGTCTTCTTCCAACGCATAGGCTAAGTAAAAGGGATACGGACGCGAGATGTCGTGCTGTTCTTCTTCCAGCAACTGGCTGAAGCTGGTCTGATCGGGCGACCAGTTGCCCATGAGCTTGTGCGCCAATATGGTATCGCGCGTGCCGGTATGTTTGGCCAGCGCTTTTACCATGAGCTGCTGGGATACGCCCATGCGAAAACCGCCGGTAATAAGCTTGTTGAAGACGAAGCGTTCGGTATGATCGAGGCGGCTCCAGGCAGCCTGGATCTGGATCTGTTTTTCTTCGATCGTGAGCGGCGCCAGCACCCGAATGAACTCGATCCAATACGTCAGCGATTCGTCGGAGGCCGTCTGCGGGGGTGGCAGCAGCAGGGTGATCGTTTCGGCCAGGTCGCCTACTACGTGGTAGGACTCTTCAAACAACCACAGAGGTAAGCCTGCCTGCGCGGAGGCCCACGTCGCCAGCAACGTGGTGTTTACGGTGCGCTTCGGGCGGCGGTGTGAGAGCAAGGCAATGGCCCAGAGCTTGTCCGTGTCGGGAGCCTGACGGAAGTATTCCACGAGGGCGTCGATCTTGCCCAGTGTTTTTGTGGTTTGGTCCAGCGCGGTGAACAGGTTGGCAAAGTTTTTCATGCGGTGGTCCCTCCCGGCGTAGTGTTCTCCTGCTCTTCGACCGGATCGGGATGGGTCTTCTCCTCTCCTTCTACTATCTCGCTCAGCTCGCCTTCGTATCGGGTCTGCACGGCATGTGCCTCCAGCCCCTGCTCGCGCAGCCATTGGGTATAGATCTCGGTATAGCCGTGGGTGACATATACCCGCTCGGCACCCGTCTCGCGCACCGCAGTGTTTAAGCTGTCCCAGTCCACGTGGTCGGACAACGCAAAGCCACGATCTGCCCCGCGCCGGCGACGCGCACCGCGCAGGCTCATCCAACCGGAAGCAATGCCCAGCGAGTACGGCAGGAACCGGCGGATCCACGGTGAGCCTACTGCCGACGGCGGACAGATCACCAGCGCGCCTTCGAAGTCCTGTTTTCTGTGTTGCGAGGTGACGCGGTGCGTAGCCGGCAGTGCCATGCCCTGGGCGCGGAATATTTCGAGTATGTTGTCGACGGCGCCGTGAAGGAATACATTTCCGATCGTCGTATCGATGTTCCGGAGAATGCGCTGACTCTTGCCCAGCGTATAGCCGGCAATGACGGATACTTTACCCTCGGCCCGGTTTTGCCGCCACCACGCGTTGATATCCTCCATAATGGCCTGCTGCGGTTTCCACCGATACACGGGCAGCCCAAACGTTGACTCGGTAATGAACGTATGACACCGCACCAGTTCGAAAGGCTCGGACACGCCATCGTCTTCGAGCTTGTAGTCGCCGGTAAAGACCCACACCTCGCCCTGATGCTCGACGCGGATCTGTGCCGAGCCGGGAATGTGGCCGGCCGGATGAAATGTAAACTGTACGCCGTTGATCAGCAGGGATTCTCCATAACGCACCGTCTGCAGGTTGTTTTCCAGGCGCAGGCGGTAGCGTATCACCGGCGCAGCGGCCTCGGTGCACAGATAGTGCGCATGCCCCCATCGGGCGTGGTCGGCATGGCCGTGGGTGATCAGCGCCCGGTCCACCGGCTTCCAGGGGTCGAGGTAGACGCCGGCGGGTGGGCAGTAGATCCCGCGGTCCGTGAATTCCAGTAGCGGCATGAAGATGTTCTTTTGGGGAAATCTACTTAAAAAGCCATACCCGCTTAGAAGGTAGTGTGGGTGTGAGCGTGAGAGCGAATAAAACAATACCGTCAAATAATAATCATATTATTGCTAAAACATGTAGCCTGAATATAGTATACTGCACTTGTTATTAAACCTACCATGCTACGCGTTTCTACTCTTGTTGGCCTGTTCGTTATCGGGACAAGCGTTTCTGCCCTTGCCCAACATGTTTTTGTACAACCTAAAATGGGGGTGACATTGTCGACCATTACAAATCATGCGGGTGTCTTTGATAACCCGGTTTTAGAACCCATTCACTGGCCTTCCTGGGTAGCACCGGGCACTTTGCCACCCGACGGTTTGCCTGACGACGTAGCTCACCGGGAAGTGCCCGGACAGCGCACAGAGGTCAAAACAGGTTTTACGATCGGCGTGGCTGTCAACATTGCGTTTTCGGAACGTTTCTCTTTACAGCCGGAGCTTAGCTATATCCGAAAGGGAGCACAAACCCGCTACTCCGTCAGTGCCATGACAACCGTGGTCGGATCGGGCGTCGAGCGGGGTTCCCGATCATGGGGCGACGGTAAAGTGACGCTAGAGTACCTGGAGCTGCCGGTTCTGGCACGGTACAACTTCCCTTCCAAGAGTACGATAGCGACATTCTTTGTCGTGGCGGGGCCCGTGGTCAGCATGGGCATTGGCGGCCAGGTGCGTTCTGATGCAGGTTATGTTAGCTATACCCGGAACAACAATACCGACCTATCCAATGGCTCCGGTCAAAGTTACAGCGAAGCGAGTTTTGCACGTCGCGGCTCGGTGAAGTTCGAAGATGCCACGTTTTCCAACAATGGACGCGACCTGTATGTCAATAGCCGATACGACGTCGGCGCACAGATCGGCGGCGGCGTGGCACTTATTCAGCATCTTGTCATCGACGTGCGGTATAGCCGTGGTTTTATCAGCGTGTACGATCGCTACTCCAACGCGCGTAATCAGACGCTGCAGGTATCCCTGGGTGTGCCGCTGATCTTTTAGATACTGACGCCGGCTTTACCAGCCTATGCGACCGCCGTTCCAACGCCTGTAACCAAACGATCCGGGCGACGGCAGGCTTTCCGCCGGCGTCGAACCAAGGTCGTAGGATCTTTTTATACCGTAGTCAATGTGACCCCGGATGTGCTTGCGCTCGATCTCTTTGGGAATGTTACAGCCGGTCTTGCGCCGGGTGTCAGCCAGGTGAAAGATCTTCCAGGCCCCTTGCTTGTCGCGAAACAGCTGGAATGCATCTACGCCGCAGTGGCTAAAGGTATCACCGACATAAAAGGCGTAATCACACCAGGCCTGGGCAAAATCGCCGTCTATCTGGACCTTCACGTTCCAGATCTCTTCGTACCATATTTGCGGATGCGGGGTGCCTACCGCTTTCAGGAATTCATCGAGGGACGACTCGCGGCGGAGTGTGGGAGCATCGGTCTTATCGCGGTAGACGGTCGCCATCGTTACCGTGGGTGTAAAGGCGGCATGCACCATGGCGCTGTCGCCTTTTTCCATACCGGTGAACAGCTGTGTAACGACACGCCGGATGGCCGCCTCGTCGGCGGATTGGCTCCGGGCCACGCCCGCGGAGGCTAATAACAGGCAGATCAGGAAGATTATGCGGCAATTCATCATCTTGGGTTTTATGTATACGGCCGAAGATCGTGAAAATGACGCTTATAACCACTCCCAAATATTTATTACTTTTAACGCCGTATTTTACTGCCTATGCTCCACAAGATATTGCTGGCCTTTGTTGCCGTTACCTGTATGTTTTTGTCTGCTCCTGTGTTCGCCGCAGGCCCCGACAGCCTCCAGGCCATTTTAGATACCGTACCCCGCAACGAGGTTAAAGTAAAAACGCTGAATGAGCTGTTCCGCGCGCACGTGCAAAACAACCCCGTGAAGGCTGTGGGTTTTGCCCGCGAGGCCCTGAACCTGGCCACGGAGATCAACGACCGCAAGGGCCTGGCAGCGGCCTATAACAACCTGGGCGTGGCCTACAAAACCCAGGGTGCCCTGGACAAGGCCCTGGAGTATTACCTTACCTCGCTGCACCTCTACGAGGCCCTGCAGAATAAAGAGGGCATTGCCACCACGCGCAACAACATCGCCACGATCTACTCGATGAAAAAGGATTACGGCCAGGCCATGAAGTACCTGCAGGAGTCCTACAAACTTTTTATCGAGCTCAAAGACGAAGACAAGATCATCGGCTCCATGAACAACCTGGGCAACCTGCACAGCGAGATCCAGCTTTATGAAAAAGCGATGGACTATTTCTCGCAGGCGTACCAGCTCAGTGAAAAGAAAGGTCAGGCATACGCCGACCCGCTCACCAATATCGGCAACCTCTATTTCCGCCAGAACAACTACCAACGGGCGGTGGAGAATTATGAGAAGGCGCTTCAGATCGAACGCAAGAACAACAATATGCTGGGCGCGCTGAACATTCTCATCAACCTGGGGATCACCTATACCAAAGCCAAACAACCCAAGCCTGCGCAAGTGTACCTGGACGAGGCCGCGAGGCTTTGCGAAGAGCTGCAAGCTTTCTCGTACCTACCGTCGATTTACAAGAACACCTCTGAAAACTACAGCAACCAGGGCAAATGGAAGGAAGCATACGATGCGTATGTGAAGTATGATGAAGCCCGCGAGAAGATCTACGGTGAAGAGAGCAGCCGCAAGATCGCGCAGATGGAAATGTTGATAGACTTTCAGGAGAAAGAAAAAGAGCTCGACCTGCTGAAGTCGCAGGATGAGATCACCCGCCTGGAGCTGCGCAGCACGCAATTAGTCGTCGTGCTGATCATTTTAGGTGTTCTGACGGTACTGGGTGGGTTGAACCTATTTTTACGAAAGAAGATGTTGAAATAAGTACGGCGCAACCGTTGCGAAGGAAACGATTGCATGCGGCAGGTAACAAGGAAGTACCAAAACAGCGAAATTTTACAGTTTTTTTAATGATAAATCCTTTTACGGTTTACATGCATGCCATACCTTTGCTTGCGTAAACAACTACTACAACCATGTTTCAACAGTTTATTGGAGACGGAGCAAACATTTTCATCGCTATTGTAGCCGTGCTGGTAGGCTTTGCCACGGCGCTGGGCTACGTCGATTTCCTGAAAACCAAAAAGGAAGAGAAGAAAGACTGATCGCACATCAATCGCTATAAAGAAAAAGCCTTGATGCCATCGCACCAAGGCTTTTTTATTTAGCCTTTGTTCGTTGTCTTTTTAATATGGCGACTGGTAGCTTTTCTGCCAGTCATTCCATTTCATCGTTTTAAAATGACCTTCGCCTATGAATTGGGCAATCATGTGAAATTCAGGGGCTTTGCGATAGCCTGCCACGGGCTGGATCATGTTAAAATCCTCGTCGAGGAATACCACCGTAGGGTAGCTGAGCTGGTTGTTCAGCATGGCCGCCGCCAGTTCGTGATAGCCGCTGCGGCCACTGGTCACATACTTGTAGGTATTGCCTTTAAAGACGACATCCTCCTTCTGTTCGCCGTTAAATTTTACAGGGTAGAATTTTTCATTCAGTAGCTGGGCTACCGTGGGGTCGCTAAAGGTCTCGCGGTCCATCACCTTACACCATCCGCACCAATCGGTATAGACGTCGATAAAGATGGGGCGTTTTTCCTTCTCTGCTTTTTTCATCGCTTCTTCCAGCGTCAGCCATTGCACTCCGCTTTCGGCCGGTTGGGGGCGATCGATCAGGGTCATAGCCGTCACTGCCAGTACACCGGCGAGGGCCATGGCTGAAAATAGTAGTCGTTTCATAACGTTTGAGTCTGGTATGGAAAATCAGCGTACCCGGCGCGGGGCACCCTTCAGGTTAAAATAATCGCGGTTCAGGTTGAATACCAACGAGAAACGGTTGCGGTAGAGGGAGGTGATCTCGTCGTTGGACAGGGGGATCTGGTAGCCGTAGAACAGGTCGGCAAAGCCCAGGATGGTCAACCCGATCTTTGGTGTCGCCACCAGGGAGCGGCGGTTGCTGCCTTCGGCATCGTAGTTGTGATCGATGAAATACGTCAGGTCCACCGCCGTGCCGATGATGCCCGCGGTAAACTCATAGCCCAGCTTGGGGCCGAGCAGCAGGTTCTTATCGTCCACGAAGACATCGACGGTGCAATACGCTCCTTTGGAAAACAGTGTGAGGGGGTGCTTGTAGATGCTCTGCCACTGCAGGCCGGCTTCGAAAAAAGCCCGGTCCTGGGCACCGACGCCGATCTTAGGCACAATGCGTGAGCGCGTCCAGTAGCGGTCGAACGGCCTGGTACGGGCCGAGTCTCCCTGCGCATGGGCGCCGGCCGCCGTCATGACAAGCAATACGGCTCCTAAAAATCCTACGGCCAATGCTTTATTCCCTGTACGCATAGTAATGCAATATAACCTCAATTGCCCTCTTTATGGCTTCGTTTATCGGGAAAAATTCGCGTGTCAACTCGAAATCAATACCGTGTAACTGCATGTAGTATTGGTTCATGACCGGCAGGCCTCCCTCCTCGCCTACCCGTTGCTGTGCCGCCTCGTATGGCACGGCCTGTTCTGTTTTAATAACCTGACAGGTGACGAGCTCTTTTCGTCCGTACTTGTTGGTCCGGGCCGAGTAGCCAAACAGCCTGCAGATAAGTCCGCGATGTTTGTATTCCGAGCACAGCCCGGCCCCCGCCTGTGTGGGATTCAGGACCACGCAGAGCGACGTATCGCGGTCGCGTAGTTTATCATACCAATCATGTGCCAGGTTTTGCTGGTAGAGATAGTGAGCAAAGGGCAGGAATTCCAGGGGTGTGGCCTCGATGTCGGCCTTATAACAGCACTTGCCGCATCCCCAGGCACAATGCAGTCCCGACCAGGCCTGAAAGGCAGCGATTTCCTGGTCCAGCTTTTCAAACACACCCTCTACAGCAGCAATTTTTTCCTCTAAGCTCACAGCACAAAGGTACAGCTTATCGGCAAACCAATTTATGTATGCTGCCGGGGTAACAAGTTTTTAACACGATGTGGGGAAAGAATGGTGCTTTTCCGTGGGGGCTTCAGCGTTTGCCGGCCAGGAAGGCGTCCAGTCCGCGCCGGGCCGTCTGGCGGACTTTGTTACGCAGCATCGGGCTCCACCCCAGTAACCACCCGGCAGTGCCCAGGGCCTGGCGCGACCATCGCCAAAAGCCAAAGCGGTCTGTATGCCGGTAGATCCTGCCGTCGCGGAATTCAAATGTAGCGTGCACGATGTTGTGCACGGGACGTCCGGTTTTGGAAAAGGTATAGCGTGCCTCCCAGGTGCAGCTGCCCCGGTCACCGGAAGCTTGCAGGGTGTGAGCTTCTACCGCCAGGTCGCGCGAGGATGTCAACAACATCTGCCACATGGCCTTTACCTCCGTGGCGTCGAGCTGTTGAAAAACGGGATCGTAGAAGGTCGCCTGCGGGTGGTACAGCGCCTGCATGGCGGCATAGTCCTTCCGGTGGAAGGCGGCATAAAAGTCGCGGATGATGGCTTCGTGCATGGTGATCGGTGAAAGCGGAAAGCTAACGGCTATTACCGACATGTCCAAGCACGCGGGTATCACTTACCGGTCGGCCCTATTGGCCGGCAGGTTGTGTATACTTCACCAGGTCTATACCAACGCCGTTGGGATCGACGATCGCAAAGTGCCGGTCGCCCCAGGGCTCATCGCGCAGCGCAATGGCAATGGGAATACCCAACGCTTTTATGCGTTTATACTCGGCGTCGACATCTGTCACCTCGATCGTAAGGAAGATACCTTTCCCGCCAAAGGCCGGCTGAAAAAGGGGTTGTTGCGAGGCGTGGTCGGGTAACATAAACGCCACTTCTGCCTGGCGGCCGGGCGTGTGCAGCAGCAGGTAAAACTCGTTCTCGAACGTAACGCCAAAATTCAACACGCGGGTATAAAACTCGCGCGACTCCTTTAGTTTCGGGGTGATGATGCCGGCATTCAATTTCATGGGGTGCACGTTTTCAGGTTGTGTCTGGGCGGAGGCGGTAAACGCCACCAGCATGCTGGTGATGCCGATGACGATACCGAGGAGGATAATGAGCTTTTTCATAATCATAGGTACAGTAGATGCATACGGTCAGGCTATGCCGATCTGGATCTCCGAGGTATTGGCTTCCGGATGGACCATGTCGACGTTAATGTAGATCTCGCGATTGACCGCCAGCGGCGACAGTCTGTGCTCTGCAATGTAGTGCATCATCTTGCCATAGCTTTCGGGCATCCGCTCCCACGGGCCTTCGTGCACGCAGGATACGCAGCGGAAGGAACCGGTGCGCTTGTATTGAAACTGGCCGTCATACTCCTGCGGTATTTCCCGCACCGGCAAGGCTATCTCCAGCATAAACGGCTTTGCGACGTCGGTAAAACCGATGTAATGCCAGTGTACCGGCCCCGCAACGAAGTGGCCACGCGCTACAGCCTCTGCAAAAAGCTGTTGCCCCACGGGCAGGAACTGATGCAGCTCGCCCACCGTGGTTTCCACGCGATGGAACAAGAAATTGATGGGATGTACTTCTTTGATATACATAGGTCTTTTGTTTTGTTGTTACAAAGCAACACTGCGCTACTGACACCCCTGTGTCAAGAGCGCCGGCATGATGAAAATTAATTTTCGGTTTCGAGGATCTGTTTGAGCCGCGGCAGATCATAGGCGGCCAGCAGTTTGCCGGCATACCACGGTGCCATCAGGCTCCACGGGCCGTTGAACGATACCGATACGCGCAGCAGCGTTCGTTCGCCACGCGGTTCGAATTCCATATTATAGGTGGGTTGCAGCCAGGCGTCGCGGCGTGTAACGGCACGCTTGCGGTACGGCGTGTGCTCGGTGACTTCGTATGTAGCGCGGCGCGTGCGGCCGGGCTGCTGACACGTGTAACGGGCTCCGGCGCAGTAGTGATCGATGGCCGTCCACTCGGCGTGGTCTATCCGGTCCTGCCAGGCGGCGTTGTTGTGGATATCGCATACATAATTGAACAAGGCCCGGATCGGCCAGTCAATTTCTATCTGTTGTTCGACGGTCTGCTTCTTCATACACCGTAAGATTTGGTACGAAGAAACAGACCGCCAGTGACAGCCCTATGACAGCAGGATTTCAGGCATTGACAAGTTCCTGATCAAATACGGGGTAGTCTATGAGGCCTTTCGGCCCCGGTGTGTATAATGTACGGGCGTCGACCATGATGTTCAGCGGCAGCCGCTTGCGCACGCGCGGCACCAGGTCGGGGTTGCTGATGAAGGGTTTACCAAAGGCCACCAGGTCGGCAAAACCCGACGCCAGGTCTTCTTCTGCCTGGAAGACGGTATACCCGCCCGCCAGGATCAGCGTGCCTTTAAACTGCTCGCGGATCATGCGCCACACGGGCAGCGGCTCGCCCGCCGGCGCCACGTCCACATTGGCCAGGTGCAGGTAGGCTATGCGCAGGTCGTTCAGGTGCGCGGCCAGGTAGGTGTACGTCTCGTCTACTTCCGCATATGAACGCATGTCGTTTTCCGTGCCGTGCGGCGACAACCGCACACCAACTTTGTCGGCGCCGATGGCGTCACTGATGTCTTGGGTCAACTCTAACAAAAAGCGGCTGCGGTTTTCGATGTTGCCTCCATAGATGTCGGTGCGCTGGTTGGTATGCGGCGACAGAAATTGTTCGGGCAGATAGCCGCCGGCGGCGTGGATCTCCACTCCGTCAAAACCTGCGTCGATCGCGTTCTGTGCGGCCCGCACATATTCGTATTTAATTTGCTGCACTTCGATGGCCGTCATGGCTTGCGGCACCGGGAGGGCCTGTGGCCCTTTCTGGTCGGTCATGATCCGACCGGCCGCACCCACGGTCGACGGCGCCACCACCTTTGCTCCGCGGGGCAGGTTCAGTGCATGCGCAATACGGCCCGTGTGCATCAGCTGCATAAAGATCCTGCCGCCGGCCTCGCGCACACCGTATGTCACTTTTCTCCAGGCGTTTACCTGGTCGTTGGTATAAATGCCGGGCATGCGCGGATACCCCAGGCCATTGGGCGACGGCGACACACCTTCGGTAATGATCAGTCCGGCCGATGCGCGCTGTTTATAGTATGCAGCCATCAGGTCGTTCGGTATATTGTTAATGGCCCGGTGGCGGGCCATGGGGGCCATGGTAAAACGGTTTTCCAGGGAGATGTTTCCAAGTTTGTGGGGGGTAAAGGCTGTTCTGGTCATGCTCGGCAAACGTTTATATGATACATTTAAATATTTCGATGCATTAGGTTCAAAAAAATCCCCGCGAGGGGCTTATAGTGCTGTAGACGCACGCCACGTCGTTTTAGTTCATAGACACATCGAAATATTTCAATATATCTCACCAAAAAAAATCCCACGGGGACTTTACACGAACTTCAGCAGGGTTACGGCGCTGGTGTATTCTTTTAAGACAGCGTCATTCAGTGTGTATTTCTGGTTTCTTCCCTCCTTTTCGGCATCGATCAGACCCGCTTCGATGAGAACTTTGAGGTGGTGGCTTACAGAAGGCTGTGCCAGGGTGCTTTCTTCCTGGATCTCCGAACAAAAACCGCAACCGCCTTTTTTTGCGATGTGCTGCAGGATCCTGAGGCGGTTGGCATCTCCCAACGCCTTGGAAATCTTTTCAATTTGCTTCGTATTCAGCGACATACTTGTTTTGACAGTGCTCCGTCTTATTGACGAATGCAAATGTATTGATTCATTTTAAATACATAAAGCGGTCGGCAAAAGTTCAAGGGGGGCATTTCACGCCAGTACCAACCGCTGCTGCGTCCAGCGAGCGATGTCGTCTTCGTAGTGGGTAATGAGCACCAGCGTCGTATCGGGATGCAGATGCTCGTGCAGGTAGTCGTTCAGGCGCTCTTTATTGGCCGCATCCAGGAACTGGTAGGGCTCATCCAGCAGCAGCAGCTCCCGGCCCGACACCAGGCTGCTGATTATGAGCATGACCTGCAACTGTCCCGACGACAGGGTCTTTACCGGATGGCCGATAAAGTCCTGTGCTTGAAAATGTTCGATGGCATGGGTTAACGCTTGCCGGTTCAACTGCCGGTGTTGGTTTGCTATCCAGGTGCGGGCTGTTTCGGGCCGGTACTGCGGCGCCAGGTAGCTGATCAACTCCGGCCCGAAGTAATTAATGCGGTTTTTAATATCCCAGATGGACTCGCCACTGCCACGGCGCTTGCCAAACAAAAAGACCGGCTGACTATAGGCCATGGGGTGGTCGGCAAAGATGAGGCTGAACAACGTTGTCTTGCCCGAGCCGTTGCGGCCCGTCAACGCCCAGCGCTCGCCCTGCCGGATGGTCCAATGAAAATCTTCGAGGATCGTGCGGCTGCCATAGCGGATGGCGACACCCTTCATCTCGACGATGGGCGTGCCGTCCTGAAGGGGCTTGGCCGGTGCCGGTGTGACTGGTGCCGGCCAGGGCGACGGCTGCACCGGTTCGATCGCCTTTACGGTGCCGGCGGCCAGTACCAGGCGGCGGTTAATCGCCGCGGGCAGGTGGTGGCCATGGTCGGTCATGACCAGCGTGATGCCCTGCTGCCGGGCCAGGTGGTCCAGGAAGGCGGCCAGATCGGCACGGCTTGCGGGGTCAAGGCCTTCGAAGGGATAATCAACCAGCAGCACACGGGGCAACCCGCGCAGCAGTTGCTGTAAAATAACAACCTTTTTCAGCTGCCCGTTTGACAGCCGCGTCACGTCTATTTCCAGCAACGATGCTATGTTAAATGTAGCAGGCATACCGAGCGCCTCAAACGCATCGGCTTCCACCCCGAGAATGTCTTTGACGCGGGGCACGCGCTCGTCGCCCATGGAGTAATAGCGCTGCTGGTAGAACATGTCGTGTTGCTGCAAAAAGACCTGCAGGGCATGCGCGGGAATATAGTGTATATGTTGTTTACGCAGCGCAAACCGTTCGTCCCAGGTGGTACCCTGTACAAAGTCGTAGACCACTTCGCCGGCCGTGGCGTGTACGTGTCCTGCCAGCAGCTCGAGCAGCCAGGTCTTACCGCTGCCGTTCGCGCCGGTAATTACCCAATGCTCGCCAGCCGTTATGCGCCAGGTTATGTCTTTCAGCAACGGTAGTCCCGCCCGCCGCACGCTCACTTGCTTCACCTCGATCATGCCGCAAGAAAACAAAAAGTATACAGCCGGTCAGCGCCGGTGCTGTAACAATTCCTTACGAACACCTGTATTTCCGATTATGTAAAAGGGATTTTTCCCCGTAGTGCAATATTCTTGAAAAATAGTACCTTGCTGTATAATGCCGTTATCCGGAATGTTTTATGGAGCAAGAAAAACTAGAGTTCTTTAAGCTGGACGAGATCGACCGTAAAGTGTTGTTATGGCTCTTGTCGCACGTCCCGCAAAAATCGGTGATCGCCTGGCTGGAGTACATCGCCGTTCAATACAAGCAGGAAAAATCCATCCTTATCGACATCGACAAGGTCTACGCCGAAGTGGAAGAGTCTACCGGGAATCAAAAACCAAACGAGCGTGTTTTAACGTAGATCATTACGTCTAAACCAGCACGCCATGCACGCATTTGCTTTTGTTCTGCTTACCGCTGCCACTCTGGTAGCCTGCCACCCGGCGACCGACCGCCCGGAAACCACTGCGGCCGTATTAACATCGGCCCCCGCCGTACAAGACACCACCGGCAAGATCATCCGCACCGACGCCGAGTGGAAAGCCATGCTTACCCCCCAGCAATACAACGTTCTGCGCAAGAAAGGAACGGATATGCCCTTTACAGGCAAGTATACCAACACCCGCGAGAAAGGTACGTATTACTGTTCCGGCTGCGGGCAGGCGCTTTTTACATCGGACATGAAGTTTGCGTCGGAGTGCGGCTGGCCCAGCTTTGACCGTGAGCTGGCCGGCGACCGTATCACTACGGTGGTAGATCGCAGCCACGGTATGGTCCGCACCGAGATCTTGTGCGCGCGCTGTGGCTCACACCTGGGCCACTTATTTGACGACGGGCCGACCCTTACCGGCCAGCGCTATTGCGTAAACTCTACGTCCCTGGAATTTAAGAAAGCCGACGACGCCAAAGCCGAGAAGGCCGCGCAGCCGAAAAAACCGTGATACACGGGCTAGTCGCGGGCGGCTTCCAGGCCGCCTTCGGGTGAATAGGTAAAGGAATAGCTCCGCAGTGCCAACAGCGGGGCCGCACCTTCTTGGGGCGCTTGCATTTCGTACTGAACGACCAGCTCGACGTTGTATTCATCTCCCTGCTGGTGCAACCAATCCATGTGTACAATGTGGCTGGATGTGATCGGCCGCGACGAGAGCGGCATGGGAATGGACCAGCTTTCGGCCACCAACGTATTGCCGCCTTCGCCCATGGGGCTATGCAACATAAATAATGTGTAGTCGGCAATGCCCGACATGCCCAGGGCCAGGTATACCTTTTGGTCTCCTACCGTTTTTTCGTCGAGGTAATCTTTATCCAGGGGGTCGACAAAGATGGCTTTTTCGATGGCGGCGAGTACCGGTTTGCCCGTTTCGACCGTCACCATCGACTCGGCATATTCCAGGGGTACCTCTTCGGTATAATTTTCTTCCTGCCCGTTCATCTGCATCAGATTGCTCTGGATCGCCGCAAAGGTGCCGGCTTCGGTTACACGGCAGGTCACCTTATACTCCGTTTCCTCCTCCATACTCAGGCCGGCGACTTCCTTTATGCCAAATTCAGTCGGGCTCTCGATCCAATACGCACGATGGTGATGGGCATCGTCGACACCTACCATGAGGTTGTCGATCAGTTTACCCCGGGCATCGGTGGTGAATAAAACATCGTATTGATCGGGATGGTCGCCGCCACCACGGAGCTCTTCGCGCAACAGGTAAAGTGAGTAACGTGCGGTACTGTCGATCCGCATCACAAAGGTATTCGCATGTTTGGAGGAGGCATAGCGCACGACGGTGTCCTGCTGAAGCCGCATCATGGGGGCATAGGCCGGGTCGATGGCAATCGGAAGTTTGAAAGGAACGTTGTCAAACACGTGGTGCTCCAGGCATTGGTGTTCGGTATTGGCGTTTGCGTCGTCGGCAAATTCGATCTCTTCGCCATGGGTGGGCCACACGAGCGCCGGGTAGCGCGTCTCTTCGAGACAACGGGCTTGCCATTCGCAGGCCGTTAATAGCATAGCGGTCAAGACCACCGATACCGGCAGAGGTCCATTCATACGTTTAGGTTTCGACACTAAGATAGACGTTATCGCGTTTTTTCACTTTCCCTAAGACCTTTTTTTTGCGTACTCGCTACCGGTAACGCTCCATCCAACTCCCCCTTTATGGGGGATTCAACAACTGTATATTCCGGCATCCGAAGGCCAAACGCTTCCTGGCACTGAAAAAAATGGAATTCTGATCTGATTTTCACAGGTTCTGCTGACATAGGGTTGACGGCAGGGTGTCGCACTTTTGGGTACACCTTAAAACGCAAACCCGATGACAATCACCTCCACGAAGACTTCTTCCAAGCTCGACCTGACTAAGCGCTATAAATCGTATTACTCCGCCTCCAACACCCCGGAAGTGCTGACACTGGAGGAGGCACACTACTTGTCACTCACAGGCCAGGGGGACCCTAACGGCGACGATTTCAAAGCCGGTATACAGGCCGTGTTTCCCGTAGCCTACGGCATCAAGTTCCTGTGCAAATCACGCGGGAAGGACTTTACCGTACCCAAGCTGGAAGCCCAGTGGTGGTTCGACAAACGCTATGCTGGGGTCTCCATGGCCGAGGCGCCACGCCAGATCCCACGCGCAGCATGGCAGTGGCGGCTGCTGATCCGCATGCCGGACTTTGTTACCGCCGAGGTCGTGGCATCGGTGCGCAAAGCCGTACTGGAAAAAAAGAAGCAACCCTTGATCGCCGAGGTCTGCTATTATACGCTGAACGAAGGCAAGGTCGTGCAAATGCTACACAACGGGCCCTTTGATCGCGAACCCGAATCGCTGCAGATCATGCAGGAATTCATGCAGGCGCATAACCTGAAGCATGCGGGCGATCACCACGAAATATACCTGTCTGATTTTACGAAAGTAGCGCCCGCGAAATTCAGGACGATCTTGCGGGAGCCTGTGCAATGACACTTACGCGAGATCGCGTTCGAGGATAAGACGGGTCTCTTCCAGGTCCAGCTCGTACTCCATCTTGCGCAAGATCTCGTCGCTGATCTTACCGTCGTGTCGCAGCCGGATCATGTCCCGCCGCTCCTTCTCCAGCAGCTCCTGCTGAATGCGGTGGAACTCGCGGATCTGGTCTTCTGTCATGCGGCGTTGCGGCTCGTCTTTGCGCAGCCGCTCGATGCGGATCTCGTACTTCGACTTTACCTGGCTAAGCACGGCGTCGCTTAGCTCGAGCGCATAGTTTTCTTCGATGTGCTCGATGACCGAGGCGGCAATCTTCAGGCGTGCGCGTTGCTCGTCCTCGTAATCCTTATCATCCGGCTTCAGGCCAAAGAGCTTGATCATGGGGCGGAGCGTGAGGCCCTGCAAAACCAATGTCGAGAAGATCACGCAGAAGGTCAGGAAGATGATCAGGTTGCGATGGGGGAACGCGACACCGTCGCCGATCACCAACGGCAGTGCCAGCGCCGCCGCCAGGGAAACAACCCCGCGCATACCCGACCAGGCAATGATCGTCGTGAGGCGCACATCGGGTTCCGGTTCCTGTTCGCGGATATGCCTGAACAAGATGCGTGGCAGGTACGTACTCGGGTACACCCAGATGATGCGGCCGATGATCACCGCCACGCTGATGAGCACGGCATACTTCCAGGCCCAGAAGGCGTAGTCGCCCATGGACCGGATGATCTCCGGCAGCTGTAAGCCGATGAGGATAAAAATGATACCGTTCAGGATGAAGAGCACGGTATTCCAGGAGCTGTTGGCCTGCATGCGTGTTTGCTGCGAGAACATTTCGCTGGAGCTCCGCCCCAGCATCAGCCCGGCCGTTACCACCGACAATACGCCCGACACGTGCACCGCTTCCGCCAACAGGTATGCTACAAAGGGCGCCAGAAAGGTCAGCACCGTATCGGTCGTAGGATTGCTGGGCGTGATGTTGTGGATCCACTTAAAGAGCCAGCCCAGTGCCAGCCCCAAGCCGATACCCCCTGCGGCTACCAGCAAAAATTGAAAGCCGGCTTCCCACAGGCTGAAGGCTCCGGTGACAACGGCGACCACGGCATAGCGGTAGGCGATCAGACCAGTGGCATCGTTCACCAGGCTTTCACCCTCCAGGATCGTGACGACGCGTTTGGGTATGGCCAGGCCTTTCGTGGCGGCCGTAGCGGCAACGGCATCGGGCGGGGAAATGATCGCCCCCAGCACAAACCCTTCGGCCCAGCCAAAGCCGGGAATAAATGTATGCGCTACCCAGGCCACGGCACAGGTGGTAAAGATCACGCAGCCGATGGCCAGCATCGTGATGGGACGCTTGGCTGCTTTAAAGTCGGGCCATGATGTGTTCCACGCCGCGGCATACAGCACGGGCGGCAGGAAGACCAGGAACGCCACATCAGGGTCGAGCGAGAGCACCGGCAGCCCCGGTACAAGCCCGATGCCGATACCGGCCAGTACCAACAGGATCGGATACGGTACCCGGATCTTATCGGTCACCTCGGCCAGGGCGGTGACAACGGCAAGCAAAATGATAACAGTAGCGATGTTTTGCATGCTATGGAATACGTTTTCTTTACCGGATGCCCCTCTCTACGGCTAAAAACAACCATAGAGGGACCAATCCGGTACCTTAGATATGAAAATTGTGTTGAATTTAAAAGCTGAATTTCGCCAGAAACTCTTCCAGCTCGGCTTTCAGAAGTCTTTCTTCACCGATGCCCAGGGCCGCATTGACCTCGGCGTTCGTCCGGATGTTCAGCTCATGCAACCGCAGGTGCTGGTTGATGAAGATAAACTCCAGCGGAGGCACCAATTCCTTCAGCATGTCGACAATGTCAAACACCCGCAAGGTGCGGTCTACCAGGTTATACGTGCCGCTGGCGAACGTTGTCGATGCCAGGTTGGCAAGGGCGTGCGCCACCTTGTCGATGTGTATAAAGGTACGCGACTGCTTACCGTCGCCCTGCACCGTGACACGTCCGTCGAAATTGGCTTCAAATACAAATTTATTGATAACGGAGTCGAACCGCATGCTTTTGCTGTAGCCATATACATTGCCGCAGCGCATGATGTAAGTGTCCATGCGCGATGCCAGCCGGCGCACGTGCTCTTCACCGCGAAGCTTGGAGATCGCATATAATGACTGCGGGGCCGTGGCAGCGGTCTCATCGACCGGTTGGCCGGTGGACGGGCCATAGACGCCGGTACTGCTGGTGTAAATAAAACGCTTGACGGTAGCGCTCTCTTCTACGGCGTATACCAGCTCGGCAGTGCCCCAATGGTTCACCTGCTCGTACACGTGGGCATCGGTATTGGCCAGCGGCGTGGTAACCTTAGCGGCCAGGTGGTAGACCACATCCACACCTTTCAACACTTTGCGCAGGCCGCGCGAGTCGAGCAGCTCGCCTTTAACAAACGATACCTTGCTGTGATTCTGCAACCGCAGGCCCAGGAACACATTATAGTTGGGTCTGCTCAGGTTGTCGTAAACAATAACGCTTTCTATTTCAGGCTTGGCTATCAGGGCACTGATCAACTCCGTGCCGATATACCCGGCGCCGCCGGTAATTAATACTTTCATTAGGCTAGATACTGTGTGTGGTGGTTGGTTATTTGCTGATCAGGTCTGTGTGCAGGCCGCATTCTACTTTGTTCATGCCGAACCAACGCGCTTCGCGTTCCTGCATTTCAGGATCTAATTTACGGGTACAAGGCTCACACCCGATGCTGACGTATCCTTTTTCTTCCAGGGGGTGCTTGGGCAGCTGATATTCCTTCTGATACTGCCAGATCATCTTGGCGTTCCAGTCCAGCATGGGATGAAACCGGATACAGCCGTGCTTGGCCGGCTGCTCTACCTTCATCGCGGCGCGCACCGCGCTTTGGTCGGCGCGCACACCGTTGATCCAGACATCGTGGGACATGAGGATGGCATCCGTGGGCTGAGTCTTGTTGAGGTAGCAGCAATGGTCGGGGTCGGAGGTAAAGAGCAGGCGCCCTTCGGGGTCGCGCTGCATGAACTTGGGCACGTCCGACTTCAGGTCGACGATGTTGAGCCCGAACTGCTCGCCAATATAGTCGCGAAACGACACCGTTTCGGGAAAATGGAAGCCGGTGTTAATAAAATAAACCGGTATGCTTTTGTCAATCCGGCTCAGGATGTGCAGCAACACGAGGCTATGCGACTGGAACGATGATGTGGTGAACAACTTCTTTCCGTCTGCCTGATACGCCCCGATCTTGGTCTTTATCTCCTCAAAGTTCATGGCAATCTACCCGTTCAAATAATCCATTTAACTATTTAACAATCAATTCATCAACTGAATAGTAGTGAATAGATACTTCAATTATTATATTCACTGCCAGTTACGAACCCTAACCCCACGCGTCTTGAATTCGAAATATCGTGTTCTTTTGGCACTATTGCTCAGTTTACTGGCAATTTGTGGCCAGGCTGTATTTGGGCAAACCATCAATCCTACCCAAATAGTTCATCCCCGTACCCAGCAATCTGTTGTCGCTCCCCTTTCATCACAGCCCTAACAAGTGATCGCTCCGTGGGGAGCTGATCCTTTACGTGCCTGACTTGTTACCAGGCGAAGACGTATACTCCAAAGCGTACGAAGCGCGTAGCCCGTGCGATGGGGCAGGTTTTACACACCCGATTGAACCATTCTTCGGGAATCCTGTTTACCTTTACGCATGAAGATAAAGGTATCGCGCAAGGAGCACTTTAACGCAGCACACCGTCTTTTCAACGAGGCCTGGTCCGACGAGCAAAATCAACGGGTCTTCGGCAAATGCAACAACCCGAACTATCATGGTCATAATTACGAGCTGATCGTGAGCCTTGTCGGCGAGCCCGACCCCGAGACCGGGTATGTATACGACCTCAAAGCGCTGAGCGACCTGATCCAGCAACATGTCCTGCGCAAGTTTGACCACCGCAACCTGAACCTGGACGTAGCCGAGTTTACGGGCATCAATCCCACCGCTGAGAACATTGCCCTCGTTATCTGGAAGATCCTGCGTGCCCTGATAGATCCTAAATTTGACCTGAAAATTACCCTGTATGAGACCGAACGAAACTTCGTCGAATTCCCAGCCGAATAAGCTCAACGACGACGAATTTGGCGACGACCACGTGGCCTCTTCATCCTTCGAAACGCCGATGCGGGCCGACGCCTTCGACCTGGACGACGAAGAGAAGATCACGCGCATCGAGGGGCACTTCCGCGAGATCATGAACATCCTCGGCCTCGACCTGAACGACGACAGTCTGCAGGGCACACCCCGCCGCGTGGCCAAGATGTACGTCAAGGAAGTGTTTGCGGGCCTCAACCCCAAGAACCGGCCACATGCCCGGCTCTTCGATAACAAGTATAACTACGACCAGATGCTGGTCGAAAAGGATATTACATTCTACTCGCACTGCGAGCATCACTTTGTGCCCATCTACGGCAAGGCCCATGTGGCGTATTTTTCACATGGCAAGGTGATCGGCCTCTCGAAGATCAACCGCATAGTACAATACTTTTCCAAGCGGCCGCAGGTGCAGGAGCGTCTGACGGTGCAGATCGGCAAGGAGATCGAGCGCGTACTGCACACGCAGGACGTGGGCGTGGTGATCGACGCCAACCACATGTGTGTGGCCTCCCGGGGCGTGGGCGACACCAATAGCAAGACCGGTACGGCTTATTTTTCCGGTAAGTTCAACGACGAGAACATAAAAAGAGAGTTTCTAAATTACATCAACAGCAAGTGATAGCATCCCTATTATTTGGGTAACATGCACGTGATAATAAATAAATGGCTAATTTGGCACCGCAAACCAGATCGGCTATTTGGCTTATGTCCCTTGAACAAGACATCCATCAAAAGGACTTCCGAAGCGAATATCACAAGGCTGTTCTTAATTTGATGTACACGCACAACTACCTGTTGGATGGCATGAATGGCGTGTTTAAGAAACATGACATCACGCGGCAGCAGTACAACGTGCTGCGTATCCTGCGTGGCCAGCACCCGGGGCATGCGTCGATCAATCTCATCAAAGACCGGATGATCGACAAGATGCCCGACACTTCCCGTATCGTTGAACGCCTCCGGCTAAAGGGATATCTGACACGTGTATACTGTGCAACGGACAAGCGCAGCGTAGAAGTGACGATCACGCAGGAAGGACTCGATGCGCTGACGCGGATGCAGGACGAGGTCATCGCGATCGAAAACCTGCTGAACGCCCTGACCGAAGACGAAACCCGTCAGCTGAATATGTTGTTAGAGAAGGTGCGAAGCGGTAAAACACATCCGCAAACGCGTGCGTCGGACTCTGACACCCCCTCTGATAAGAAAATATTACTACTTTAGCGTCTCTTTTTAACCTTTTAACAATATGGTATTCGATTTAGACATGATCAAAGCCTTGTACGACAAGATGCCTTCCCGCATCGCCAAGGCTCGAAAAGTTGTAAACCGCCCGCTCACCCTCTCCGAAAAAATACTTTACTCCCACCTCCACGAAGAACAAAAGCTGGAAAATTTTGGACGGGGCAAGTCGTACGTAGACTTTGCGCCAGACCGCGTAGCCATGCAGGATGCCACCGCCCAGATGGCGTTGCTGCAGTTTATGTCTGCCGGCCGGCCGAAGGTAGCGGTTCCTTCAACGGTACACTGTGATCACCTAATCGTCGCGAAAACAGGCGCGGCAGAAGACCTTACCAATGCAAACAACGAAAGCTCGGAAGTATTCAATTTCCTTTCTTCTGTTTCCAATAAATATGGCATCGGCTTTTGGCGGCCGGGGGCGGGCATCATTCACCAGGTGGTACTCGAGAACTACGCCTTCCCGGGCGGTATGATGATCGGTACCGATTCTCACACCGTAAACGCCGGCGGCCTCGGCATGGTGGCGATCGGTGTCGGTGGTGCGGATGCCGTAGACGTTATGTCGGGCATGGCGTGGGAATTGAAATTCCCCAAGCTGATCGGTATAAAACTGACCGGTAAACTGAGCGGCTGGGCATCGGCCAAGGATGTCATTTTGAAAGTGGCCGGTATCCTGACCGTAAAGGGCGGTACCGGGGCCATCGTCGAGTATTTCGGCGAAGGTGCCAAGTCACTGAGCTGTACCGGTAAAGGTACCATTTGTAACATGGGTGCCGAGATCGGCGCGACTACCTCTACCTTCGGATACGACGAGTCGATGGAGCGTTACCTTATCTCTACCAACCGTGCGGAAGTTGCCAAGCTGGCCAACAAAGTAAAAGAGCACCTCACTGCCGATGCAGAAGTATATGCCAACCCTGAGCAATACTTCGACCAGGTAGTGGAGATCAACCTGTCGGAGCTCGAGCCGCACCTGAACGGTCCGTTTACGCCCGACCTGGCTACCCCTATTTCGAAGATCAAAGAAGAAGCTGCGAAGAACGGCTGGCCTACCAAAGTGGAAGTAGGTCTGATCGGTTCTTGCACCAACTCTTCGTATGAAGATATTTCCCGCGCCGCCAGCCTGGCCCGCCAGGTGGCTGACAAAGGCCTGAAGACCAAGGCGGAGTTCACCATCACACCGGGTTCGGAAGTAGTGCGCTATACCATCGACCGCGACGGCTTTATCGACACCTTCGACCAGATCGGCGCCAAGGTATTTGCCAACGCCTGCGGTCCGTGTATCGGTATGTGGAGCCGCGTGGGTGCGGAAAAGAAAGAGAAGAACACCATCGTTCACTCGTTCAACCGGAACTTCCAGTCGCGGAACGACGGCAACCCCAACACGTTTGCCTTCGTAGCATCGCCCGAGCTGACAACAGCGCTGGCCATTGCCGGCGACCTGACGTTCAACCCCGCTACCGATTACCTCACCAACGAGCGCGGCGAGCAAGTAAAACTCGACCCTCCTACCGGCGACGAGCTGCCGAAGAAAGGTTTTGACGCTGAAGATCCGGGCTTTATCGCTCCGGCGAAAGATGGCAGCAAAGTAGTGGTAAAAGTGAGCGAATCATCTGACCGCCTGCAACTGCTGGCTCCGTTCAAACCCTGGGAAGGCTCCGACCTGAAAGGCCTGCGCCTGCTGATCAAAGCAAAAGGCAAGTGCACGACCGACCATATCTCCATGGCCGGCAAGTGGCTGAAATACCGCGGTCACCTCGACAACATTTCAAACAACCTGCTGATCGGCGCCACCAACTTCTACAACGAGAAGATCAACAGCGTGAAGAATGCGCTCTCCGATTCATACGACGAAGTACCCAACGTGCAGCGTGCCTACAAGGCACAAGGCCTTGGCTCGATCGTGGTCGGTGACGAAAACTATGGCGAGGGTTCATCCCGTGAGCACGCCGCCATGGAGCCGCGCCACCTGGGCGTACGCGCCATCCTGGTGAAGTCGTTTGCCCGGATCCACGAAACCAACCTGAAGAAGCAGGGTATGCTCGCGCTTACCTTTGCCAACAAGGAAGACTACAACAAGATCAAGGAAGACGACACGTTCGACATCGTAGGCCTGACGTCGTTTGCCCCGGAAGTACCGCTCACGCTGGTGATCCGTCACAACGATGGCACCGAAGAGTCGATCCAGGTGAACCACACCTACAACGCCAACCAGATCGAGTGGTTCAAAGCCGGTTCGGCGCTGAACCTGATGGCGGCAAAATTTGCCAAAGAAGCGAAGAAGCCGGCCGCTGCTGCGCCGAAGAAAGCAGCTGCTCCTAAAAAGGCTGTTAAAGCTGTCGCCAAAGTGGCCAAAGGTGTAGCAAAAGCAGTGAAGACGGTAGCGAAGGTGGTGAAGAGCGTAACCAAAGCAGCGCCCAAGAAAGCGGCCAAAAAGGTTGCTTCGAAGAAAGCTGTGAAAACGGTGGCGAAGAAAGCTGCTCCTAAGAAAGTAGTAAAGACCGTAGCGAAAAAAGCTGCGCCGAAGAAGGCAGTAAAGGCAGTCGCTAAGAAGGTGGTGAAAAAAGCCGCTCCTAAAAAAGTGGTGAAGAAAGTAGCCCCGAAAAAAGCCGCTCCTAAAAAAGTGGTCAAGAAAGTAGCCCCGAAAAAAGTAGTCGCTAAAAAGGCTGTGAAAAGCGCCCCGAAAAAAGCGGCGAAGAAAGTAGCGAAGAAGAGACGGTAATCCGCTCCTATGATCGAATACACAGACGGCTGCTTGAACGAGCAGCCGTTTTTTTTGTCGTCTCCCCTACATACACGGCAAAGGTGTGCGGCGTAACGGCCGGCTAATGAAAAGGATACAGGAGAAGTAATGCTATTTATTGGCGGCGACAACAGGCCTGCGCATCACCGGTGCCACGCGTTTAACCGCGACGGGCTTGCGTGCAAGCTCTGTGTTCGTTTCGTCTTCCAGCTCGCTGCCCTTCTTCTTGCGGCGACCCCACCAGATATAAAACCCGGTAACGGGCAGGCTGGCGCACAACAGGCTGGCGCAGAAAGCCAACACTTTGCCGGCCAGGCCCAGCACCGCGCCTACGTGAATGTCATAGTTCATCCGCATCAGTTTGTCGGCGGCAGCAGCATCTTTAAACCGGCCGTAGATGTGGTCTACTGAAAGCTCCTTCAGGGAATACTGGTCGAAGTAAATGTTGTCGTTTTGCCAGTAGGTGCCGTCGTCCGGGTTAACCCCTACGGCAATCGGCGACGACGCTGTTTCGGGGACGTGTACTTCCAGTACGGCCGCGCCGGGACACTCGGCCGACATACGGCGCCAGATCTTGTCGATGGCGGGCTCGTCAAACGAGGCCACGTACGTGGTGTCCGACACCGGCTCGGTATACATCAGGGATTTTTGCCCCCCCGTTACCGCATACAGACCTTCGGCAAACCAGGTGAAGCCCCATACCAGTCCGGTGGTAGCAAAAATGATCCCGAGCCACGATACATAGAAGCCCAGCACGTTGTGCAGGTCGTAGTTCTTCCGGCGCCAGCGGGCATTCCACTTGATCGTAAACCGCTGCTTCGCGGCAGCCTTGTTACGCGGCCACCACAGGATGATGCCCGAGATGAGCATGAAGAAAAACACCAGCGTAGCCGATGCCACGATGGGCTGACCGATCTCGTGGGGCAGCCACAGGTAAAAGTGGCCGTCCAGAATGAACGGGAAGAAACCCTCCTCTTCGTTGGAGAGCTTCAGCACCTCGCCCGTATACGGATTGAGGTATGCGATATGATAATCTACCGGGTCCGGATGATAAAAGATCACTTCCGCGGCCTTTCCGGGTTTTCCATACAACACGGCGTGCAGGTGTTTGCCGGGCAGGGCCGCCAGAGCGATGTCTTTCAGCTGCGACGGCGGCAGATAAGGTTTGTTCTGGATCGTTACAAACCGATGCGGCTCGGTCAGGTTGCGGATCTCCGCCTGGAAGGCATAGAGACACCCCGTGATGGCAATGATAAAAACGATGATGCCCGAAACGAGTCCCAACCATAGGTGAAGCTTGCCGATGACTTTTTTGAATAGTGTCGAAAGCTTCTTTTCTGCCATAATTCCGCGGTTTGTAGATCTATCTGGATGTGATCTAAATACTAATAACCGCAAATCTAGGCGCGGAAAGCCTATTGTCCTATCGCCCCGGGGGGTTAAAACGTATACCCTTTACAGGGTAGATAAGCAGCACGAGAGCGAGTGTGGAAGTGAAGTACAGGTTATGGACAAGGAGGCCATCCTTATAGCAAGGCTATACCCATGCTTATAGCATCCTTATAGCAAACATATAGATACCTTAATGTAAGCTTATAGTGAGTATAGTAAAATGAAATTTGCGACGCTGTTGCAAATAAATGACCAGAGCGGAATTTGCAGCCCCGGGGTGCCGGTCCTGGCAGTGGATCAGCGTCTGATGTCGATTTCGTAGGTAAAGCTGTCGCCGCGATAATAGCCCAGGTTGTATTCTACCGGCCGGTTGCCGGGATCACATACGATGCGCTTGCGGAACAATACGGCGTCGCCCTTCTTCAGCCCGAGCTTTTTGGCGATCTCTGCTTTGGCCGACACGGCGCTGATCTTTTCCCGGGAGATGGAGGGTATGGTATGATAGTCCTGCTCCATGATCTCGTACAGGTGCCGGGAAAAGTCTTCTTTGCCGGTGAAGCCCACGCGCGGATGGAAATACGAGATGAAGTATACAAACGGGCCGGTGCCGGTGCCCCGCAGGCGCTCCAGCCGCAGCACACGCTTTTCCTGCTCGATGCCCAGGCTCAGGGCCACGTCTTCGTCGGCATTGACCCAGGACACCTTGATGCTGTGATTGATCGATTCCACGCCCTGGTTGTGCATCTCGTCGCTAAAGCTCAACCAGTTGT
>NZ_JAHESC010000032.1 GCF_018598185.1 Dawidia soli | reverse complement strand
CACGTACACCGGTTATCCGCTGGTGAAGGAAGCCCGCCAGATGGTGCGTGCCGGGAAGCTCGGCAAGATCCGCAAAGTATTTGTTGAATATCCCCAGGGTTGGCTGTCGACCGCTGCCGAGAAGTCGGGCAATGCGCAGGCTTCCTGGCGTACAGACCCCAAGCAGTCGGGTATGGGCGGTGCCATTGGCGACATCGGCACACACGCCGCCAACCTGGCCGAGTATATCACGGGCAACAAGATCACCGAAGTCTGCGCCATGCTGAACACGGTGGTGAAGGGCCGCAACCTGGACGACGATTCGTCTATGCTGCTGCGCTTTGACAACGGCGCCTCGGGTATCCTGATGGCTACGCAAGTAGCGGCCGGCGAAGAGAACAACCTCAACATCCGCATCTATGGCGAGCAAGGCGGCCTGGAATGGCGCCAGATGGAGCCTAATACCCTGGTGGTGAAATGGCTCAACCGCCCGATGGAAATAATCCGTGCCGGCCAGGGCTACCTGACCGACCACACCAAGTCGTTTACGCGTACGCCGGCGGGGCACCCCGAAGGCTACCTGGAGGCGTTTGCCAACATTTATCGCGCGTTTAGCCGCGCCGTGCGCGACTTCAAGCCGGGCAAGAAGGTCAACTACGAGAAGTACGACTTCCCCGATGTGGAGGATGGCGTACGCGGTATGAACTTCGTGCAGACAGTTGTCAAGTCGGCGACGTCTAACAAGAAGTGGGTTCCGCTGAAAGATATCTAGGCCTTTGTAACGCGACAGATACATGAAACAGATACAAGGACCGGCTATCTTCCTGGCGCAGTTCCTCGGCGACCAGGCACCGTTCGACAACCTGAAGACGCTCTGCAAATGGGCGGCTTCGCTGGGCTATAAAGGTGTGCAGATCCCGACGTGGGATCCGCGCTGCATCGACTTACAACAGGCGGCTGAAAGCAAAGACTATTGCGATGACTGGAAGGGCGTGATCGAATCGACCGGCCTGCAGGTGACCGAGCTTTCGACCCACCTGCAAGGGCAACTCGTGGCGGTAAACCCTGCGTACGATGAACTGTTCGACGGCTTTGCGCCGAAGGCCCTGCGCGGCAATCCGAAAGAGCGCCAGGCATGGGCTGTGGAGCAGCTGAAGTACGCTGCGAAGGCGAGCCGCAACCTAGGGCTGAATGCACATGCTACCTTCTCGGGAGCGCTGATGTGGCACACGGTGTACCCGTGGCCGCAACGCCCGGCGGGCCTGGTGGAAGACGGCTTTGCCGCCCTGGCAAAACGCTGGCTGCCCATCCTGAATGCGTTCGACAAGGCAGGCGTGGACCTGTGCTACGAGATCCACCCTGGTGAAGACCTGCACGATGGGATCACGTTCGAGCGTTTCTGGGAGGCTACCGGCAAGCATACGCGCTGCAACCTGCTGTACGATCCGAGCCATTTGCTGTTGCAGCAACTGGACTACCTGCAGTATATCGACTTCTATCACACGTTCATCAAGATGTTCCACGTCAAGGATGCCGAGTTCAATCCGACGGCTAAGTCGGGCGTGTACGGCGGCTACCAGGACTGGGTAAACCGTCCCGGCCGGTTCCGTTCCCTGGGTGACGGGCAGGTAGACTTCAGCGCGATCTTCAGCAAGCTGACCCAATACGACTACAGCGGTTGGGCGGTGCTGGAGTGGGAGTGCTGCATCAAGCACCCCGAGCAGGGCGCTGCGGAAGGCGCTCCTTTTATCCAGGACCACATCATCCGCGTGACGGAACGTGCCTTTGACGACTTCGCGTCGACGGGCAAAGACCAGAAGCTCAACAAGCGGATTCTGGGCATTTAATTTTAGTATAAACAGACACTACAACACTATTAATTCGACAACAGACATGAAAAAATTATTCGTGATCATGGCCCTTGCAGGGGTAGCCAGTTTTGCGCTTACATCGTGCGGGGGATCAAAAAAAGAAGAGGAAAAGAAGGAAGAAGGTGATGCGTACGGCGACTACGAAACGGCCGAGCCTAAGCAGGCTTCTGCCGACGACCTGATCAAAGAAGGCCAGGCGCTTGTCGACAACAGCGATTGCAAGACCTGTCATCACCCGACGAACAAGATCATTGGCCCTGCCCACATGGAAGTGGCTAAGAAATACGAGTTCACGAAAGCGAACGTCACCATGCTGGCCGGCAAGATCATAGCGGGCGGCGCGGGCAACTGGGGTGAGATACCGATGACGGCGCACGCCGATCTGTCGCAAGCCGATGCCGAAAAGATGGCCATGTACGTGCTGTCGCTCGACGGTGAGAAACAGAAAGATTGATCGTTTTATCCATCATCCCTAAACAACTCCGCACATGAAGAGAATCATTGTATTGCTGACCGCCATTGCCCTGGTTATGAGCGCGCCGACACATGCCCAGAATAAACTGACCGCCGCCGAGAAGAAGGCCGGCTGGAAACTGCTTTTTGACGGTACCAGCACCAAGGGCTGGAAATCGTTCAACGGCAAGTCTGACGCCTCTGCCTGGAAGGTGGCCGACGGTGCACTGTACCTGGACGCTTCTACTAAAGAAGGTCGTGGTGATCTGATTACCGCCGGTGAATACGAGAACTACGAGTTCGCCTATGACTGGAAGATCGCTCCCAACGGTAACAGCGGTTTGCTGTTCAACGTGGTGGAAGACCCCAAGTATAGCGCGGTATATGTTACCGGTCCGGAAATGCAAGTGCTCGACAACAACGGCCACCCCGATGCCAAGATCCACAAGCATCGCGCCGGTGACCTGTATGATCTGATCGCCTGCTCGGAAGAGACCGTGAAGCCTGCCGGTGAGTGGAACGAAGCCCGCATCATCTCGAACAAAGGCCAATACGAATTCTGGCTGAACGGCAAGAAGGTCGTAACCTTTACGATGCACGATGCTGCGTGGAACGACATGGTGGCGAACAGCAAGTTCAAGTCCATGCCCGACTTCGGCAAGGCGACCAAAGGCCACTTTGCATTGCAAGATCATGGTGACCAGGTCTGGTTCCGCAACATCAAGATCAAGGAGCTGAAATAATATCAAGAACCTGGAGGCAAAAGGCTTCCAGGTTTTTTTATGTCCATCCTAACCTCCTATGAGAAAACTGAACTTTATAGTGCCAGCACTATTGCTGTGCCTGCTCTTTTCATGCCAGGAGCGCCCGCGCATCCTGGTATTTTCTAAAACCGCCGGTTACCGGCACGGCTCCATCGGCGTGGGCAAAAAAGCTCTGCAGGAGCTTGGCCAGCAACACGGCTTCGACGTCGACACGACGGAAGATGCTTCGGTATTCAACGAAGACAACCTGCGCCGCTATAACGCGGTGATCTTTCTCAGCACTACCGGTAATATACTGGACCTGCAACAGCAGGGCGCCTTCCGTCGCTTTATTCAGGCAGGCGGCGGGTTTGTCGGGATCCACGCAGCGTCGGATACCGAATATGAATGGCCCTGGTTTGGCCGTCTGACCGGCGCCTACTTCAAGAGCCACCCCAAGATCCAGGAAGCGCGCATTGTGGCGCAGAAGCCGGTGTTTGGGGAAGACTCACTGCAACAATCGGTATTACGCACCGACGAGTGGTATAATTACCGCAGCATCGGCAGCGACCTGGAAGTGCTGTATAACCTCGATGAAACCTCGTACGAGGGCGGCACCAACGGCAAAGACCACCCCATTGCCTGGTACCACGAGTTTGACGGCGGCCGCGCGTTCTATACCGGCATGGGCCACACCGACGAGAGCTACGCCGACCCGTTCTTCCGCAACCACCTGTGGCAGGGCATTCAGTATGCACTGGGCGAGGGCGACGGGCCGGATTACGGCAAGGCTACGGCGACGATCGCGCCGGACGAAAGCCGGTTCACCAAAACGGTACTGGACTTCAACCTGAACGAGCCCACCGAAATGGTGATCCTGCCCGACAGCCGCATCATCTTCCTGGAGCGCAAGGGCGATGTTAAACTGTACGACCCGCAAAGCGACAAGGTGCGTGTGGTGAACACCTTTCATGTAGGCACCAAGTTTGAAGACGGTATGCTCGGCATCGCCGCCGACCCTGGCTTCGACAAGAACCACTGGCTGTATATTTATTATTCACATGCCGAGAAGTCGGCCAACATCCTGTCGCGGTTCACCTTTATAGACGACCACATCGACAGCACGTCGGAGAAGGTCATGCTGGAGGTGCCGACGCAACGCGAGAGCTGCTGTCACACGGCAGGCTCGCTGGCCTTTGCGCCCGACGGCAACCTGTTCCTGTCTACGGGCGACAATACCAACCCCTGGGAGTCGCGGGGCTATAGCCCGTCGGATGAGCGGCCGGGCCGTGGTCCCTATGACGCGCAGAAGTCGTCGTCCAATACCAACGACCTGCGGGGTAAGGTACTGCGGATCAAACCGCAACCCGACGGCACCTATACCATTCCCGCCGGCAACCTCTTTGACGACCAGGAGCCCGACACGCGTCCCGAGATCTATGTCATGGGGTGTCGCAACCCGTACCGCATTTCGGTCGACGCCAAGACCGGCGCGCTGTTCTGGGGGGAAGTAGGACCGGACGCGGGTGAGGGCGACTCCCTGCGGGGGCCGCGCTCGTATGACGAGATCAACCTGGCCCGCCGCCCGGGCAACTATGGCTGGCCGTACTTCGTCGGCAAGAATGAGGCGTATTCCCGCTATGACTATGCTACCGGCCAGATCAAGGGCTGGTGGGATCCGGCGCTGCCGGTAAACGAGTCGGTGAACAACACGGGCAAGCACGACCTGCCCCCGGCCACACCGGCGCTGATCTATTACCCGTATGCCCATTCGGACGAATTTCCGATGCTGAAGGAGGGTGGCCGCAACGCCATGGCCGGACCGGTTTATCACAGCGAGATGTACAAAGGCGTTGCTACGGCTTTCCCGGATTACTTCAACGACAAGCTCATCGCCTATGACTGGATCCGCAACTGGATCTTCCTGGTAGACCTCGACGGCCAGGATAAGATCATGGACATGGAGCCTTTCCTGCCCAACGTGGGCTTCAACAACATCATCGATATGTCTTTCGGCCCGGACGGCCGGTTGTATATGCTGGAATATGGTAGCCGGTGGTTTGCGCAAAATCTCGACGCACGCCTGGTGCGCATTGATTACAACCCCGGCAACCGCGCGCCGGTGGCCCGGCTGAAGGCCAGCCAGATCAACGGCGGTGTGCCGCTGCAAGTGCAGTTTTCAGCTGCCGGCACGTTCGACCACGACAAAGGCGACAAGCTCACCCTCACGCTGAAGGCCGCGGGCAGAGATTACCAGACCCCGGACAGCCTCTTCACCGTGACCTTCGACAAGCCGGGCGTTTACCCGGTGCAGCTCAAGGTGGTGGATGATAAAGGCCTGGAGTCCACGGCGTCCGTGCAGGTGGCCGCCGGCAATGTGCCGCCAGTGGTAAAAGCATCGCTGACCAGCGGCAATAAAACCTTCTTCTTCCCGGGTACGCCCGTAGCGTATGCGGTGGAGGCCACCGATGCGGAAGATGGCAGCACGGCTGATGGTAAGATCGACCCGGCGGCGGTGACGGTAACGTTCGATTATGTAAAAGGCTTTGACATGGCGCAGGTAGCCCAGGGGCACCAGATGCCGACGGCGGAGCTGCCGGGCAAGGCCCTGATGGCTAAAAGTGATTGCAAGTCCTGTCATACGATCGACCAACGGTCGGCCGGCCCGAGCTACCAGCAGGTGGCCGAGCGCTATAAAGGCAACGCCGACGCGCCGGGGCAACTGGCGGCCAAGGTCATCAAAGGGGGCGCAGGCATTTGGGGCGACACCGAAATGGCGGCGCACCCGCAGCTGAGCGTGGATGAAGCCAAGAAGATGGTAGAATATATCCTGTCGCTGGCCGATGGGAAGACGCCGGCAAAGCTGCCGTTGCAAGGCAAGGTCGTCCCCGGAAAGGAAACCGACGGGGTGTATATGCTGACGGCGTCCTACCAGGATAAGGGTGGCGCGGGCAACGTGCCGGCGCTGCCGGCAAGCCAGGTAGTAGTGCTGCGCAGCGCTGTGCTGACGGCAGGCGAGGCGACGGAGATCAACGGGGCCCAGCGGCGGAAAGAGAACGATCAGTCGGTGCTGGCCGATGTGAAGAACAACGCACGGGCTGCCTTTAAGCACCTGGACCTGACGGGCATCCGCCAGGCGAAGGTGACGCTGATCGTGCCGGCCGACCAGGCCGGGGGCGAAGTGGAGTTGCACCTGGACAAGCCCGATGGGCCGCTTTTCGGAAAGGGCAGGACAACCGCCAAAGGCCCGCAGGCGATCGGCATTACGGCGACCGCAACCACCGGTTATCACGATTTGTATCTGGTATTTAAAAATTCAGGTGCAGGTGATCAATCTTTGTTTTATTTTAGAAGTGTGCAACTCGTCAATTAAGATGGGAGGCAAGCCCAATCACTACAACCTTAAACGACCATGAAAAGAAGAGAATTCGTACAGACCGCGACCTTTGCCGCCGCCAGCCTCCTGGCACTGCCGGCGATCGCCGCGGCTGGGAAACGCCAGAAAGGCGTGGGGCTTCAGCTCTATACCTTGCGCGACACGATCGGCAAAGACCCGAAAGGTGTACTGACCCGTGTGGCTAGCTTTGGCTACAAGGAGCTGGAAGCTTATAGCTACAAAGACGGCCAGATCTTTGGCATGCCCTACGCCGACTTCAACACCTTTGTAAAGGGGTTAGGCATGCAGGTGACCAGCGGTCACTACGGCCTGGACATGATCAAAGGCGACACCTGGAAGAAAGCCGTGGACGACGCCAAGAAGAACGGTCAGAAGCACATGGTCGTGCCCTATATCGGGGCCGAGCAGCGCAAGACGCTGGATGACTACAAACGCATCATTGCCGACCTGAACGCCGCCGGCGAGGTTTGCAACCAGGGCGGCATACGCTTTGGCTATCACAACCACGCCTTTGAGTTCGATAAGATCGACGGCCAGGTGCCGTATGACCTGATGTTGAAAGAGCTCGACCCCAAGAAGGTGAGCATGGAAATGGACATCTACTGGGTGGTGAACGCAGGCTATGATCCGATCCAGTACTTTGAAAAGTACCCGGGCCGGTTCGAGCAGTGGCACGTGAAGGATATGGACAAGGCAGATCGTAACAAAAATGCCGATGTGGGCACCGGTTCCATTGACTGGAAAGCGATCTTTGCCAAGGCAAAAGTGTCGGGACTGCAATACTATTACGTTGAGCAGGAGTCGTATCCCGGCGCACCGATCGACAGTGCGGCCGCGAGCGCTAAGTACCTGAAGACGATCTTGTAAGTTTGTTTTTTGTTGACAGGAAGATGCCGGGCATGCTATGTCCGGCATCTTTTGTTTATTTATGTAGTGTAAACTGTATTGTCTTTATGCGTATCCTCAACTTCGTGCTGGCGGTGATGTTCCTGATCTTTGCTTTTTTGCAAGTCAATGACCCGGACCCCGTTCTCTGGATCCTGGTCTATGGCGTGATGGCCGTGTTCTGCGTCATGGCCATGTTTGCCTACTACCCGCGCAAGGTGTTGTGGGGCGCACTCATAGCCGCGTTGGCCTACAGCGTTATTTATTTCCCAGGTGTGCAGGAATGGTGGCAGACGTCGGAGCATTCGGCGCTTTTTGATAATGTTGCCAAAATGGAACACCTCTACATCGAGGAGTCGCGCGAGTTCCTGGGGCTGATGATCTGCGTGATCGTGATCGTTTTCTACCTCATTCTTTCGCGCCGCCGGGCGGCATAGCAGATAGTGGGCCTGCCTGCCTACGCTAAAGCTTTGGCGGGCTTGCCCGCCGAAGCCTTGGCGTAGGCGGGTTTTTCTTTCTATCTTCCAGTCGTATGAGAATGGTTTTACTGTACATTGTAACGGCTTGTCTGGCGCTGGTGTGCTGTACAACGCCGAAAGAAAAAATACCACCCGCCATGCCCATGGAGCAAGCTTCCGGAAAGGTCATCCTATATCAGTTAATGCCCCGCCTGTTCGGCAACAAACAAACCGCCAACAAAACCTTTGGCACAATGGAAGAGAACGGCACCGGTAAGTTTGCCGATATAAACGACGCCGCGCTCACGGCTTTTCAGCAGCTGGGGATCACGCACGTGTGGTATACCGGTGTCATTGAACACGCCTTGCTGACAGACTATACACGCTTTGGTATACCTTTGGACGATGCCGACGTGGTGAAGGGCCGTGCCGGTTCGCCCTATGCCATTAAAGACTATTACGACGTCAACCCCGACCTGGCCACCGATGTGCCCCACCGCATGCAGGAGTTTGAGCAGCTTGTCGCGCGCACGCACCGCCACGGCCTGCAGGTGATCATCGATTTTGTACCCAACCACGTAGCCCGTGCCTATCGGTCGGACGCAAAGCCGGCGGGGGTAAAAGACCTGGGCGCGGATGACGATAAGACGGTGGAGTTCAGTCCCGGCAATAACTTTTATTACCTGCCCGGGCAATCCTTTCAGGTACCGGATGGCTATGCGCCGCTGGGCTCCTATACATTTCCAACGCTGGATGGCAAGTTTGAGGAAACACCGGCCAAGGTCACCGGCAACGATCAGTTCACGGCGCATCCCGGCGTGAACGAATGGTTTGAGACCGTCAAGCTCAACTATGGTGTAGACATTCAGCGGGGCCGGAGCACGCACTTTGAGCCGGTACCCGACACGTGGAACAAGATGCGCGACATCCTGGTGTTCTGGGCGGGAAAGAATGTAGACGGCTTTCGCTGCGACATGGCCGAGATGGTGCCGGTGGAGTTCTGGGCCTGGGTGATCCCCCAGGTAAAAGCGTTGCGCCCCGGCATCGTGTTCATTGCCGAGATCTATAACCCGGACCAATACCACCGCTATATCGAGACGGGCAAGTTCGACTTCCTCTACGACAAGGTACTGTTATACGACACGCTGCGCGCCTTGACCACCGCGTCCGACCGCAGCACCGCCGAGATTGCCCAGGTGCAGGCACGCCTGAACGGCATCAACCAGTACATGCTGCACTTTATCGAGAACCACGATGAGCAGCGTGCGGCTTCCCGCTTTTTTGCCGGCGATCCGTGGCGCGCGATTCCCGCCATGGTCGTCAGCGCGACGATCGACAAGGGGCCGGTGATGGTGTACTTTGGCCAGGAGTGTGGCGAGCCCGCGCTGGGTGTGGAGGGATTTCAGGGCGACGACGGCCGCACGTCGATCTTCGATTATTGGGGCGTGCCCGAGCATCAGAAATGGATGAACGGCGGCCTGTTCGATGGCGGCCTGCTTTCGCCGGAGCAGAAGCAGTTGCGCCAGGTATATACCGATCTGCTGAACCTGTCGGGCCGCAGTGCGGCCTTGTATGCGGGGGAGTATCTCGACATCACCGGTGCGAACGTCACGGCGGGGAATTTCGGCACCAACGTACACGCCTTTCTGCGATTTGCCGGTGAGGAACGTTTATTGATCATTACCAGCTTTAACGCGGCCGCGCCCATGCCGGTCACGGTACAGATACCGGCCGAGGCCTTTACCAGGATGGGCCTCGACCCCGTAAAGGGCTACATAGCCCGCGACATGCTGTGGCGTGAGACGGAGGTGGGCATTGACGAGGCGGGCAGGTTTGCCCTTACGTTAAAGCCGTTCAGTGCCTACATTTTTAAAATCAAGTAACGATGCGTACTACGAAAGCCACCGCCCAGACGTCGACGAACCAGCCCTTGCCGGAAGGAATGCCCGAAGGCCAGTCGCGCGTGATCATAGAAAATGTACAACCCCAGGTGGACGGCGGCCGTTACCCGGCCAAACGTACGCCGGGTGAACGTGTGGATGTTACCGCCGACATCTTTGGCGACGGCCACGACCACATCCGCGCGCAGGTATGGCACCGCATGGACCACGAAGCGTCGTGGCAGACCATCGAGATGACCCACACCGGCAACGACAGCTGGCACGCAGCGTTTGCCGTGCGGCAGCAAGGCCTGCACTTGTTCACGGTGGTGGCATGGGTAGATCATCTCGAGACGTGGTACGACGGCTTTCGCAAGAAGGTGGCCGCCCATGTAAATGTCACACTCGAGCTGCAGGAGGGCGCGCAGATGCTGCGCTCGCTGCAGGTCGAGAATCCATATGAAGTGAAACATGCCGCCGCACAACTGGCGCTGCCGTATGAGCAAGCCGTGGAGTACGCCCTTGGCGATGATTTCGCGCGCATTGTACACCACTATCCGCTGGTGGCGTTTGAAACGCTATACCACCAGGTACTGCCGGTGATCGTGGAGCATCCCAAGGCAAGCTATAGCACCTGGTATGAGCTGTTTCCACGGTCGGCGGGCGACGGTATCCATCACGGCACGTTTAAGGACGTGGTGCGCCTGCTACCCCGCGTGGCCGCCATGGGCTTTGACGTCTTGTATCTGCCCCCAATACACCCCATCGGAAAGATCAACCGCAAAGGAAAGAATAACTCGACAACGGCTCAACCGGGGGAACCCGGCTCGCCGTGGGCCATCGGCAGTGATGAAGGCGGACACAAGAGTATACACACGCCGCTCGGCACGCTGGACGATTACCGCGAGCTGATTCGCGAAGCGCACAAGCTGGGCATCGACATTGCGCTCGACCTCGCCTTTCAATGCGCGCCGGATCATCCGTATGTACAGGAGCACCCCGAGTGGTTCAAACAACGTCCCGACGGCTCGATCCAGTACGCGGAGAATCCGCCGAAGAAGTACCAGGATATATACCCCTTCAACTTCGAGACGCAGGATTGGATGGCGTTGTGGGAGGAACTGAAGTCGGTCATCACATTCTGGATCGACCAGGGCGTACAGATCTTTCGGGTCGACAACCCGCACACAAAGCCCATTCGCTTCTGGCAGTGGGCGATCGCTGAGGTGAATAAACAATATCCCGGCATTACGTTTTTGTCGGAGGCGTTTACGCGGCCCAAGGTCATGGCGTCGCTAGCCAAGGCGGGCTTCACGCAGTCGTATACCTACTTCACCTGGCGGGTAGGCAAGCAGGAGATCATCGACTACATGGAAGAGCTGGTGCATGGTCCGTCGCGGCAATACTTCCGGCCGAACTTCTGGCCCAATACACCCGACATCCTGCCGTGGCACCTGCAACACCAGGGCGAGAACATCTTTATCCTGCGCCTGGCGCTGGCGGCAACGTTGTCTTCCAACTACGGGATGTACGGGCCGGTATACGAGTTCTACGAGAACAAACCCGTGGAGGGCAAAGAGGAGTATTACAACTCCGAAAAGTACGAGATCAAACGATACGATTGGAATACGACCAATCGGATGACCGACATCATCACCGTGCTGAACAAAGCCCGCAAAGAGCATCCGGCATTGCAGACTACGTGGAACCTGCGGTTCTGCCCGGTGGAGAACCAGCACCTGCTGGCGTATATAAAAGTCACGGACGACCTGCGCGACATGGTGCTGGTGGTGGTCAACCTCGACCCCCACAGCTTCCAGAGCGGCTATGTACAATTGCCGAAGGCGCTGCTGGGGTTGGGCGAGGATATCAATCTGAAGCTGCACGACCTGATGACGGGCGAGCGCTATACCTGGACGCAGGAGTGGAACTACGTGGGCATAGACCCGCATAAGATACCCTTTCATTTATTTCACCTGGCCATTCACGAATCCTATCAATGAGTACGCCCGTAAAAACCGGAGAACCGCTGTGGTTCAAGGACGCTATCTTCTACGAAGTTTCTGTACGCGCCTTCTACGACAGCAATGGCGACGGTATCGGCGACTTTCCCGGCCTGATCCAACGCCTGGACTACCTGGAGGACCTGGGCATCAACACCCTGTGGCTGCTGCCGTTCTATCCATCGCCGCTGAAGGACGACGGCTTTGACGTAACCGACCACACCGATGTACACCCCGACTACGGCACGCTGGCGGACTTCAAGCTCTTTCTCAAAGAAGCGCACCGCCGTGGCATCCGGGTTATTATCGAGCTCATTCTCAACCACACGTCCGATCAGCACCCGTGGTTTAAGCGTTCGCGGAAGGCGCGCAGCGGCTCCCGATACCGCGACCTCTATGTGTGGAGCGACAGCCCCGACAAATACAAGGAGGCCCGGGTGATCTTTACCGACGCCGAGGTTTCCAACTGGACGTGGGACACCGAAGCGCGCGGTTACTACTGGCACCGGTTCTACCGGCACCAGCCCGAGCTGAACTACGAGAACGCGGAAGTACAGATGGAGATGATCAAGGTGGTCGACTTCTGGATGAAGATGGGCGTGGATGGTTTCCGGTTGGGGTCCGTAGCCTTTCTGTACGAAGAGGAGGGGACCAACAGCGAAAACCTGCCGCAGACACACGTGTTCCTGAAGAAGCTGCGGGCGCACATCGACAAGAACTACAAAGACAAAGTACTGATCGCCGAGGCCAACCTGTGGCCCGAAGACGCGGCCACGTATTTCGGCGATGGCGACGAATGTCATATGAACTTCAACTTCCCGCTCATGCCGCGTATGTTCCTGGCGTTGCGTACGGAGGACAGTTATCCCATTGTCGACATCATCGACCAGACGCCCGATACACCGGCGAATTGTCAGTGGGTGATATTTTTACGCAACCACGACGAGCTGGGGTTGGAAATGGTGACAGAGGAGGAGAAGGACTACCTGCTGAAGGCCTATGCGAGCGACGCCAGCTCGAAGGTCAACACCGGCATCCGCCGCCGCCTGGCGCCGATGCTCAACAACGACCGGCGCAAGATCGAGCTGCTGTATACCATCATGTTTTCGCTGCCCGGCACGCCGGTGATCTATTACGGCGACGAGATCGGCATGGGCGATAATATCTACCTGGGCGACCGCTACGGCGTGCGTACACCCATGCAGTGGAATATGAACCTCAACGCGGGGTTTTCGACGGCAAACCCGCAGCGGTTGTTTTTGCCCATTATTACCGACCCGATCTATAGGTATGAGTCGGTAAATGTCTCGACGCAGGAGGAGAACCCGTCGTCGTTGCTGTGGTGGCTGAAACACGTCATGGCCATGCGCAAACGTCTGAATATCTTCGGACGTGGCGAGATGAAGTTTATCGACAGCAGCAATGCCAAGGTACTGGCTTTTGTGCGGACGTATGACAAGCAACGCGTCATTGTCGTGGCCAACCTGTCGCAGTTCTCGCAGGCAACGACGCTGAACCTGGCCGAGTACCGCGATTGCGATATCACGGAAGCGTTCAGCCAGAACCGTTTTATGAACGTGGGAGAGGGCGATTACGCCATTACCGTCGGCCCCTACGGGTATTTTTGGTTCCAGGTCGACACCGCCGAGAAGAAAGAGAAAGCCGACGCGAGCGGTGAGCTGCCGCTGGTGCGTACGGACATTTCGTGGGAACGCCTCTTCGACAACTACAACGAGGTGCGCAACCTCGAGCGCAAGATCCTGCCGCCGTTCATGAAGAAGTGCCGGTGGTTTGGCGGCAAAGCCAAGGTGGTGAGCAAGGTCGGGATCCATAAAACAATACCGCTGAAGGTCGAGGGCGATACCCACTACCTCGCCATCCTGGAAGTGCACTACGTGCAGCGATTGCCGGAGCTGTATTTCCTGCCGCTGACGTTTGTACCGTCGGACAACATCCTCGAGCGCGTGGAGTACACCGTGCAGAGCGTTGTATGCCGGGCCGAGATCCAGGGCAAGGCCGGCTTTATCATGGACAGCAGTTACGACAAAGTGTTCCGCGACTTCCTGTTCACCGGCATGGAAAAAGAGCTGCACCTGCGCGACGACAGCGGTGGCGAGCTGGAGTTCTGCTCCAGCGTGTTTGCCCGGCTGGACAAGAACCGCCAGGTAGACTCGAAGATTTTAAAGGCCGACCAGAGCAATACGGCGATCATTTATAACGACAAATACTTCTTTAAATTCTATCGCAAGCTCGAGAAGGAGATCAATCCCGACCTGGAGGTGGTGCGTTTCCTGTCCGAGCATACATCGTTTCAGAACAGTCCCAAATACGCCGGCAGTATCGAGTATCACGATGCGGAAGGTAAGACGATCGTCTTCGGCCTGCTGCAGGAGAAGGTCGAGAACCAGGGCGAGGCATGGGCCATGTCGATGGACTCGGTGGGCCGCTTCTTTGAGCGCGTGATGGCCAAGGGGAAGGGCGTGAAGTTGCCCAAGCTACTGGCCAAGTCGGCGATCAGGTTTGAAGAGTCTCCCGAGATCATCCAGGAGTTTATCGGGCGCGGCTTCTATGAGCGCATGGTGCGCCTGGGCCAACGTACCGCTGAAATGCACCTGGCGTTGGCGTCTGACGCCTCCAACCCGGCCTTTGTGCCCGAAAGCTTCAACAGCAACTATCAACGCTCGATCTACTCGTCTATGCGCAAGATGGTGCGCGACCAGTTCAGCCTGCTGGAAAGCACGCTTACCCGGTTGCCTGCCGAGGCGCAGGACATTGCCCGCAAGGTGCTGGCGCTGGAAGACCAGGTGTTGGAATGCTTCAGCGAAATATACCAGGTAAAGATCAACGCAGTGCGTACACGCATTCACGGCGATTTCCACCTGGGCCAGGTACTCTTTACGGGCAAAGACTTTGTGATCATAGACTTCGAGGGCGAGCCGGGGCTGGCCTTTAGCGAACGCCGGTTGAAGCGCAGCCCGTTGAAGGATGTGGCCGGCATGATGCGTTCGATCCACTACGCCGCCTTTGGTAAGATCCTGCTGAATGAAAACTACCGTGACCGTGACCTCGACTTCCTCGAGTCGTGGGCCGAGCAGTGGCAGCATTATGTAGGGCGCTACTACCTGGGCGCCTACATGGAGCGGATGGGCATGGGCAATGTGCTGACGCCCGAGTACGACGTACTGCTGCGCACGTTCCTGCTGGAGAAGGCCATTTACGAGCTGGGGTATGAGCTGAACGGGCGGCCGGACTGGACGATTATTCCCCTGCGGGGCATCTATTACCTCATGAAGCGCTTTCAGGAGGAAAAGGACGAACGCAAGAAAAAGTGATGACCCGGGTGGGTTGGCACGCTCTTTTCGGGCAGACAACGCACTCATTATGTAAACCCCACCATGGCGAAAAAAACACTTTCCACGAATCTGGGCACGGCAGCGTTCTTTACACTGTTGACAGATTTCGACATCCACCTGTTCCGGAGCGGTAAACACTTTAAACTGTACGAAAAGCTGGGCGCACATGCGGCGACGTTTAACGACCAGGAGGGTACCTACTTTGCCGTATGGGCACCCAATGCCCGCGAAGTGTCGGTGATCGGTAACTTCAATCACTGGAAGGGCAACTCGCACCCGCTTACGCCACGGTGGGACGGCTCGGGCATCTGGGAGGGGTTCCATGCAGACATTCAGCACGGCGAAGCATACAAATACGCTATTAAATCTGTTACGGGTGAGTCGCTCGAGAAGGCCGATCCTTTCGGTCGGTTTTTCGAGACGCCGCCCCGCACGGCGTCGATCGTGTGGGAGGACCTGTATCAATGGAAGGATGAGGCGTGGTTGAAGGCCCGTAAGAAACTGGCCGGCAAGCCGCAGCCCTATTCGGTCTATGAAGTACACCTGGGCTCGTGGCGACGCAAGATCGAAGAGAACCGGTCGCTGTCGTATGTCGAGGCAGCAGACGAGCTGGTGGCCTACGTCACCGACATGGGGTTTACCCACGTGGAGTTCCTGCCGTTGATGGAGCACCCGTTCTACGGGTCGTGGGGCTACCAACTAACGGGCTACTTCGCGCCTACCAGCCGCTATGGCACACCGGGCGACTTTAAGTATATGGTCGACCGCTTTCACCAGGCGGGCATCGGTGTGATCCTCGATTGGGTGCCGTCGCACTTCCCGGGTGATGCGCACGGTCTTTATGAATTCGACGGCACGCACCTGTACGAGCACGCCGATCCCCGCAAGGGATTTCACCCCGACTGGCAGAGCTATATCTACAACTACGGTCGCAACGAGGTGCGTTCGTTCCTGATCAGCAATGCGCTGTTCTGGCTGGATCAATATCACATCGACGGCCTGCGGGTAGACGCCGTGGCGTCGATGTTATACCTGGACTATTCGCGTAAGGCAGGCGAGTGGATTCCCAACCAGTATGGCAGCAACGAGAACCTGGAGGCGATCGCGTTCCTGAAGGAAATGAACGAGGTGGTGTACGAGAATTTTCCCGACGCCGTCACCATTGCCGAAGAGTCGACGTCGTGGACGGGGGTGTCACGCCCCACGTTTATCGGCGGCCTTGGCTTTGGACAGAAGTGGATGATGGGCTGGATGCACGACACACTGCACTATTTCAAGCTCGACCCGGTGCATCGTAAACACCACCAGAACGAGATCACCTTCAGCATCATGTACGCCTTTACGGAAAACTTTATGCTGCCGCTCTCGCACGACGAAGTGGTGCACGGCAAAGGTTCGTTGCTGGGGCGCATGCCGGGCGATGAATGGAAGAAGTTTGCCAACCTGCGGTTGTTGTTCAGCTATATGTTCACGCACCCCGGCACCAAGCTGCTCTTTATGGGCGGTGAGTTTGGGCAGTCGGCGGAATGGAATCACGAGCGCAGCCTGGACTGGCACCTGCTGCAGTACCCCGTGCACGCGGGCATACAACAGCTGCTGCGCGACCTCAATAAACTGTACAAAGCAGAGCCGGCCCTGTACCGGTATGCATTCGATGCCAAAGGCTTCCACTGGCTGGATTACGGCGATCGCGACAACAGCGTGGTGGCCTATCTGCGCGTGGGCGATACGAAAGAAGAGCTGCTGCTGGTGGCCTGTAATTTCACGCCGGAAGTGCGCTACCAGTACCGCTTTGGCGTACCGTACCGCGGTCAATGGAAAGAGATCTTTACCTCTGATGCAACCGAATACGCCGGCAGCGGTGTACGAAACGAAGGTATTGCGTCGACATCGCCGGTGAAATACCATGGCTATGATAACTCGATTTCAGTAACTTTACCTCCGCTCGCCATGACGATCTGGAAGCTTGTCAAACAAGAACAGGGATTCGGGCTGGGCAGTTAATGATCATCGGAGGAAAAGACCATGGAGGAAGAAGAAGTAGTAAAGACACCCGCCGAGCGCTATATCTGTATTCACGGACATTTTTACCAACCGCCGCGTGAGAATGCGTGGCTGGAGGTAATAGAAGTACAAGACTCGGCGCACCCCTATCACGACTGGAATGAGCGCATCTCCGCTGAGTGCTATGCGCCCAACACCGCCTCGCGCATACTCAATGAAAAGGGCGCGATCAAAAAGATCATCAATAATTACTCGCGCATCAGCTTCAACTTCGGTCCGACATTGTTGTCGTGGATGGAAGAGAACGACCCGGTGACCTATGCGGCCATTCTCGAGGCCGACCGCGAAAGCGTAAAAGCGTTCAGCGGGCATGGCTCAGCCATGGCGCAAGTATACAATCACATTATTTTGCCGCTGGCCAACCGTCGCGACAAGGAGACGCAGATCGTGTGGGGCATTCGTGACTTTGTGCATCGTTTCAATCGCATGCCCGAAGGCATGTGGCTGGCCGAGACGGCGGTCGATACCGAGTCGCTGGAGCTGCTGGCCAAGCACGGTATAGCGTTTACGGTGTTGGCGCCGCGCCAGGCGAAGTCGATCCGTATGGGCGGCGAGCTGCTGTGGACCGGCGTCACAACCGAGAGTATCGACACGCGCCGGCCATACCTGTGCCGGTTGCCGTCGGGCAGGACCATCACCTTGTTCTTCTACGACGGGCGCATAGCGCAGGGGGTGGCCTTCAGCGGTTTGCTGAACGATGGCGCGAAGTTTTGCAGCCATTTACATACGGCGTTTGATGCCGAGAGCGAAGAGCCGCAACTGGTACACATCGCGACAGACGGTGAAACCTATGGGCACCACCACAAGCACGGCGACATGGCCCTGGCGTTCTGTCTCGACAATATCGACCGCGACACAACGTGCAAGCTAACCAACTATGCAGAGTATATAGCGAAGTTTCCGCCGACGTATGAAGCCGAGATCCACGAAAACAGCTCATGGAGCTGCGTGCACGGCGTAGAGCGCTGGCGCAACAACTGTGGTTGCCATTCGGGCGGAAATCCCGGCTGGCACCAGCGCTGGCGAAAGCCGTTGCGCGAGGCGCTGGACTGGCTGCGCGATGAGCTCGTGGCGATTTATGAGCGCGAGGCTTCGGTTATCTTTAAAGACGCCTGGAAGGCCCGCGACGAATACATCAATGTGATCCTCGATCGTACGGACGATACCATACGCAAATTCATGGCCACCCATTGTGCGCGTCAGGCAGACATGAACCTGGTGTTGCGTCTCCTGGAGATCCAGCGCAACGCGCAGCTGATGTATACCAGCTGCGGCTGGTTCTTTGACGAGCTTTCGGGGATCGAGACAACGCAGATCATGCAATATGCCTGCCGCGCCATGCAGCTGGTAAGCCAGATCAGCGAGGTGAAGCTCGAGGAAGAGTTTATGAAACGCCTGGCGCTGGCGCCGAGCAACGTGCCCGTGCTGGACAACGGCGCCATTATTTACCGCAAGTATGTGCTGCCGGCGAAGACCAACCTGCAGCGCGTAGGGGTGCACTACGCCGTGGCATCGATATTCGAAGAAGATCCCGAGTCGTTTCCGGTTTTTAATTACTCCACGCGCAACGAGATTTTTATTCGCAAGGTAGCCGGTGAACAGCGGCTGGCGCTAGGGGTGACGCAGGTGCGTTCGAACGTGACGCGGTCTGAAAAGAAGTTCGCGTTCGCCGTGCTATACATGGGAAAGCATAATATTATCGGCAACATCTCGCTCGACATGGAGGAAGAGAAATTTGCCGGCATGCAGGAACGGATCGTGAATGCATTTGAGGACGGCCGCCTGGGTGACATTATCGGATTCATGCAGATGTATTTCGGCCCCGAGAAGTACACTATATGGCAACTCTTCCAGGATGAGAAACGCAAAGTGTTTAATCTCATTACCGAGCAAAGCATGAACGACCTGGAACAGTCGCTGCGCCGGATCTACAACCGCGACTATCCGCTGGTAAGCGCGCTGGCAAAGAACGACATACCGATCCCGGGCGCCTACCGCACCACCTTCGAGTATATCCTCAACGCCGACCTGGTGCGTTGTTTCCTGACCGATAAAATCAACATCCGCGAAGTAGAGCGCATCCTCAGCGAGCTGGTGAAGTGGAAGCTGAACATCGACGACCGCGAGAAGGTGGAACGCCTGGCCGGCGAAAGCATCTACAAAGAATTGAAGCGCATCAGCGGCGAGGGTGAGCGCAGTGCGCGGCGGATCGAGCGGCTGAACCGGTTGTTCCCGTTGCTGCGCAACTTCCGCATCAACCCGAACATCTATAAGACGCAGAACCTGTATTTCGAGATCACCCAGCAGCAGACCAACGAGCAACGTTCGGCCAGCTGGAGCAGCCAGTTCAGCACCCTGGGTGACAACCTTGGGGTGAAGGTAGAGCAATAAAAAAGCCTCATGATGGTCATGAGGCTTTAAGTCGTTCATTCCGCGCAGGCAGTGTCTGGTTAGTACACTTCTTCTTTGAGCTGTTTGTTGTCGAGGTAGTTCCATACCAGGCTGCTGGCACCGATGATCGGTGCGGCCTGGTTCTGAAGACCTGACGGAAGGACTTTCACCTTGCCACGGAACAGGGGCATCAGGTTAGCCTCCATGTGTTTGATCGTCGGTTTGAAGATCAGGTCGCCGGCCAGAGACAGACCACCAAACAGGAAGATCGCTTCCGGGTCGGTGTGTACGACCGTTTCGGCAAGTTTCATACCGAGGATGCGGCCGGTATATTCAAAGGCGGCCAGGGCCACCACGTCGCCGCGTACGGCAGACTCGGTGATCATCTTGGTCGTCAGGTTGTCGAAGCTGATGCCGCGCAGCTCGCTGGGCTCGAGGTGGTCAGCCAGGAGCTTGTACACCGTGCGTTTAATACCGGTAGCCGATACATACGTTTCCAGGCAGCCGCGCTTACCGCAGTTACAGAAACGGCCGGCCGGGTTCACCGACGTGTGGCCTACTTCGCCTGCGATGCCGTGCTTACCGTTCAGGAGGATGCCGTTGCAAACAAAACCGCTGCCCAGGCCCGTGCCCAGGGTAATGACGACAAAGTCCTTCATGCCCTTGGCTGCACCGTACACCATTTCGCCTACCGCCGCCGCGTTGGCGTCGTTTGTCACGATGGCCGGAATGCCGAACTCTTCCTTGAACATATCGGCCAGCGGGATGATGCCCTTCCACTTCAGGTTGGTCGCACGCTCGATGGTGCCTTTGTAGTAGTTGCCGTTGGCAGCGCCCACCCCTACACCGATGATCTTGTGCGCAAAGGGTATGCTTTCGGTTGCTTTGCGCAAAGCAGCCGCCAGTCCGTTAAAATAGTCACGGAACTCTTCGTACTCTGCTGTTGAAATGCTGCCTTGAAAAACAACATTACCATCGCGGTCGACAATGCCATACTTTGTGTTCGTGCCCCCGATGTCAATACCAATGGTTAATTCTTTCATAGATAAAATTTGGGTTACTGATTGGTTTGGATTGGTTTGATAGATAGGTTGGTTTTATCAGATGGAAAGGATCTTTGCGATGCGCATCGACTCGGCGTCGATCTCATGATGTTTGCCGATGACGGTCTCGAACGAGCTGTAGACCATGTCATGGTTCTTTACGCCGACCATCACGCCGTTCTCGCCGTTCAAGAGGCCTTCAATGGCCGCCACGCCCATACGGCTGGCCAGCACGCGATCGAAGTACGTAGGAGAGCCTCCGCGCTGGAGGTGCCCCAATACCGTCACTTTTATATCGAAGTACGAAGAACGTTCGGCGACCTTTTTTGCCAGGGTGTGTGCATCGCCGATCTTCGAGCCTTCTGCTACGACTACGAGATTTGACTTCTTTTCAGTATCCTGTCCTTCGCCCAGGATCTTATACAGATCGTCGAACGACATGGTTTCTTCCGGGATGACCACGGACGCCGCGCCACCGGCAATGCCGGCGTGTATGGCGATGTAGCCGGAGTGACGCCCCATCACTTCAATAAAGAACAACCGGTTGTGAGAGAGAGCCGTGTCGCGGATCTTATCGATCGCTTCTACCGCCGTGTTGGTAGCGGTATCGTAGCCGATGGTATAATCGGTACCGGACAGGTCGTTGTCGATCGTGCCGGGGATCAGGATAGAGGGGACTTGATACTCTTCATAGAACTTGTGCAGACCGGTAAAGGTACCGTCGCCGCCGATGGCCACGAGGGCATCGATGTTGTGGCGCTTCAGTTGGTCGTATGCTTTCTTACGTCCTTCCGGTGTGCGAAACTCTTTGCTGCGGGCAGACTTCAGAACCGTGCCACCGCGTTGTAAGATGTTGCCTACAGCCCGGGCGTCGAGCGGTGCGATGTCACCATCGATCATACCTTCGTAACCTCGCATAATGCCGAAACACTCGAGCTTATAGTATGCACACGAACGCGCCACGGCACGGATGGCTGCATTCATACCCGGGGCATCGCCGCCCGATGTGAACACTCCAACCTTCAGAATTTTATTGCTCATTTGTCGAAAAAATCCATCAAAAATAATGGACGAGTTTAGTTTTACAATCAGTTATTTAATCAAAGAAACTTCAAACGTTTGAAATAGTTGATTAACCCATTCGTCGAAGCGTCGTGCGAGGTGATTTCTTCCGCCGAGGTGAGCTCGGGCAGGATTTTCTTGGCGAGTACCTTGCCCAATTCAACACCCCATTGGTCGAAGCTGAAGATGTTCCAGATCACACCTTGCACGAAGATCTTGTGCTCGTAGATCGCGATGAGCGACCCCAGCGTTTCCGGCTTGAGCTTGTGGAAAAGTATACTATTGCTCGGGCGGTTGCCTTCGAACACGCGGAACGGCGCATGGAACGCAATACCTTCGGTATCCATACCGGCATGTTTCAACTCGGCTTTTACCTCGTCCAGCGTCTTGCCCTTCATGAGCGCTTCGGTCTGCGCGAAGTAGTTGGAGAGCAGCTTCGCATGATGATCGCCTACGGGGTTATGACTGACGGCCGGAGCGATAAAGTCGCAGGGAATAAGTTTTGTGCCCTGGTGAATGAGCTGGTAAAAAGCATGCTGACCGTTGGTGCCGGGCTCGCCCCAGATCACCGGGCCGGTTTGATACAATACAGGCTGGCCGTCGCGGTCCACCTGCTTGCCGTTGCTTTCCATATTGCCTTGCTGAAAGTATGCAGCGAACCGGTGCATATACTGGTCGTACGGCAGGATCGCTTCCGAGGCCGCACCAAAGAAGTTGTTATACCAGATGCCGATGAGCGCCAGCACCACCGGAATGTTTTTCTCAAAGGGCTCGTTCCGGAAATGGTTGTCGATCGCATGCGCCCCCGAGAGCAGCTTCTCGAAGTTGCCGTAACCGATCGTGGCCGCAATCGACAGGCCGATCGACGACCACAGCGAGTACCGGCCGCCGACCCAATCCCAGAATACAAACATATTCTCCGGTGCGATACCAAACGCCGTGACGGCTTGCTCGTTGGTCGAAACAGCCACAAAGTGTTTGGCGACATCGCCCTTTCCGCCGGTCTTCTCCAGGAACCAGTCCTTGGCCGAAGCCGCGTTGGTCATGGTCTCCTGCGTGGTAAAGGTCTTGGAGGCGATGATAAAGATCGTGGTTTCGGGGTCGACGCGCTTCAGCACTTCGGCGATGTGCGTGCCGTCTACGTTCGAGACGAAGTGCGGCGTAATGGTGGTCCAATAGGGGCGAAGGGCCTCCGTCACCATGTACGGGCCGAGGTCAGAGCCGCCGATGCCGATGTTGACAATGGCCGACACCGGCTTGCCGGTATAGCCCTTCCAGGCGCCACCCAGCAGGCTGTCCGAGAACTTCTTCATCTGGGCCAGTACCTGGTTCACCTTCGGCATGACATCCTCGCCATCCGACAGCATCGGGTTGCCCGAGCGGTTGCGGAGCGCGACATGCAGCACCGAGCGGTCTTCGGTACGGTTAATGGCTTCGCCACGGAACATGGCGTCGATGGCGTCCTTCAGCTCAACCTCGTGGGCCAGGTTAAAGAGCTCTTTCAGGACCTCGTCGTTCAGGATGTTCTTGGAGTAGTCAACCAGGATGTCTTCGAATTTCAGGTGGAGCTTCCGGAAGCGTTCCGGGTCCTCATCAAAGAGCTCACGCATGTGCGTGGCCTGCATGGTGAGGAAAAGCGTTTCGAGCTTTTGCCATGCAGCAGTCTCGGTCGGATTGTGGTTTGGCAGCATAGATTTACGGTTGAGGATGCGAATATAGAAGGTTTGCGGATTTGGCAACGGCTACTCTTTTATGAATGCGTAGGTGATAAAAGTCAAGGCTTATTAATGCTTTAATAAATAGATGTTAATCATCTGATATTCTTGTTTTTATTATGTTTTAATAAAGTATTGCTAAAAGATTAAAGAAAGATTAAAAAGTGTAAGCGAAGGAATTAAAAAGCTACTAAATAAAAAGCGCAAGCCAGGGGAAACCCACCAGCTTGCGCTTCGACTAAATCCCCCGAAAGGGATCGTATTATTTCTTAAACTTACTCACCAGCATCGCCAGCTTCTCTTCCATTGAAACTTCCTTTTCCTTCGGCTTCTCGCCACGGTTATCGCGGCGCGGCCCTTTCTCGTTCTTACCAGCCTTACCGCCACCTTGTACCGGGGCTCCCTGGTCGGCAAACGGATCGCTCTTCATCGACAACCCGATACGTTTCCGCGGAGCGTCCACTTCCACTACCGTCACCTTCACCTTTTGCGCCACGGTAACAACCTCCTTCGGGTCTTTCACGAACTTGTCCGCCAGGTGGCTGATGTGGACCAGGCCGTCCTGGTGCACGCCGATGTCGACAAAGGCACCAAAGTTCGTCACGTTCGTCACGATGCCCGGCATGGTCATGCCGATCTTCAGGTCGCCGATCGTGTTGACACCTTCCGTAAAGCTAAAGATCTCGAATGTCGAGCGCGGGTCGCGACCCGGCTTCTCGAGCTCGGCTACGATATCGTTCAGCGTCGGCAGACCGACCTTGTCGGTTACATATTTCTTGAGGTCCAGCTGGCGACGCAGCTCGGCACTGCTCATCAGCTCGCGCACGGAGCAGCCCAGGTCGACGGCCATCTGGTTGACGATGGAATAACTTTCGGGGTGCACGGCGCTGGAGTCCAGCGGGTTCTCGGCGGCATGAATGCGCAGGAAGCCGGCGGCCTGTTCGAATACCTTTTCACCCAGGCGCGAGACCTTCATCAGCGACTCACGATCTTTAAAAGGGCCGTTCTGGTTGCGGTACTCCACGATGTTGCGGGCAAGCGCCGGCGTCAGGCCCGACACATAAGAGAGGAGCTCCTTGCTGGCGGTGTTGACTTCCACGCCCACGGAGTTTACGCAGCTCATCACCACGTCGTCCAGGCCCTGCTTCAGCTTTGTTTGCTCGACGTCGTGCTGATATTGTCCTACGCCGATCGACTTGGGATCGATCTTTACCAGCTCGGCCAGCGGGTCCATCAGGCGGCGGCCGATCGATACAGCCCCGCGCACGGTAATGTCTTTATCCGGAAATTCCTCCCGGGCCACTTCCGATGCCGAGTATACCGAAGCGCCGCTTTCATTCACCATCACCACGAGGATCTTATGCGGCAGGCCGATCGTCTTTACAAAAGACTCGGTCTCGCGGCCGGCCGTACCGTTGCCGATCGCGATCGCTTCGATGTCGTATTGTTCGCACAGCGCCTTGATGAGCGCGCCGGCCTTCGCCGTTTGGCGCTGGGGCTCGTGCGGGTAGATCACATCGTCGTAGAGCAGCTTGCCCTGACGGTCGAGAACGGTCACTTTACAGCCCGTGCGGAAGCCCGGGTCGAGGGCCAGTACATTGCGCTGACCGAGGGGCGCCTGCAGCAGCAGCTCCTTGAGGTTGGAGGCAAATACTTTGATCGCCTCTTCGTCAGCCTTCATCTTGGACTCCATGCGTACCTCTGTTTCCAGGGAGGGACGCAGCAGGCGTTTGTAGCTATCCTTGATCGCCAGCCGCACTTGCTCGGCGGCGGCGTTCTCTTCTTTTACGTGTTGACGCTCCATGGAGCTGATGGCCAGCTCTTCGGGCGGATAGATGTCGAGGGCGAGGATGCCTTCTTTTTCGCCGCGGCGCATGGCCAGCAGGCGGTGGGATGGCGTCTTGGAGATCGGCTCGCTCCACTCGAAGTAGTCTTTGTATTTCTGGCCGTCGTTCTCTTTGCCTTTCAGCACACGTGACTCTACCTGGCCTTCGGTCCAGAAGATCTCGCGGACGTTCTTACGCGTGTCGGGGTTTTCACTGACCCACTCGGCGATGATGTCGCGGGCACCATCGAGCGCTTCGTTCAGGTCGGCAACACCTTTTTCGCTGTCGACAAACGTTGCGGCAAACTCATCGAGGTTGAATTTCTCCTGGTTGAAGAGGCGCTGGGCGAGGGGCTCGAGGCCTTTCTCTTTGGCCACGCTGGCGCGGGTCTTGCGCTTGGGCTTGTAGGGCAGGTAAATGTCTTCCAGCTCGGCCAGGGTTTCGGCCGCCACGATGGACGACATCAGGTCCGGCGTGAGCTTACCTTGTTTTTCGATGGAGCTGATCACGGCCTCGCGGCGCTTGTCGAGCTCGCGCAGCTGTTCGATGCGGTCGCGCACAGCGGTGATCGCCACTTCGTCCATGCTGCCGGTCAGTTCTTTCCGGTAGCGGGCAATGAATGGAATCGTCGCGCCCTCTGCCAACAATTCGCCTACAGCTTTAACATATTTAAGGGGTTGCGAGAGCTCTTTTGCAATCAGATCTACCCAGCGGTTGAGATTCTCTTGTTCCATCATAGCGTTTCAAAAACAGGCTGGCAAAAATAGAAGAAGGAATGTAACCTGCAATGTGTATTTTTAGCCGGATTTGACTTTCGCCATGACCAAAAAACACATAGCCCTTGTGGCTCACGACAATAAGAAGAAAGAATTAATTGAATGGTCGAAGTCGCACCGCGACAGCATGCTGGCCTGCGAGGTCTTTGCCACCGGCACCACCGGCCGCCTGCTGGCAGAAGCCATCGGCATGCCCGTACACCGCTTACAAAGCGGCCCCCTGGGCGGCGACCAGCAGATCGGCGCGCTGATCGCCGAAGGCCGCATCGACGCCCTGATCTTTTTCTGGGACCCCCTGGCCCCGCTGCCCCACGACCCCGACATCAAAGCCCTGCTCCGCCTGGCCGTCGTCTGGAACATCCCCATGGCCTGTAACCGCGCCACCGCCGACCTGCTGTTTTCATCCCCGATATTCCTGGACGGTTACACCCGCGGGGTGCCGGATTTTACGGATTACAACAACCGGCCGTTGTAACGCGGGCCATCGTTTTGGGTGGGAGTAAAGTGGGGGATACTTCGCCCTTACCTAACGGTAAAGCGGCACTTAAGTCGCGTCGCCCTGCACGCCAAGCGTGGAAGCCGCTACTGCAAGGGGGCAAATGGCGGACCCAACGATTTCCTCTTTTTTGAAACAAATTCGCAGAAATCATTGGATATTGTTCCCGACTTCGTATGTTTGCGCTCCCAAAAACGGGACAGACGCAAGTCTGAATTGGAAGGGGAAAGTAGGGCGCGGTAGCTCAGGTGGTTAGAGCGTTGGATTCATAACCCAAAGGTCGGGGGTTCAACTCCCCCCCGCGCTACAAAAACAGAGTGAGTGTGAGAGCGAATGCGAACACAGTCACTCTGTTTTTTCTTCACTCTCGCGCTCACACTCAAACTGAGTTTACGAGCCAAGGTAGCAAAAACGAACAAGGTCCGTTCGTCTAGGGGTTAGGACACCAGATTTTCATTCTGGTAACACGGGTTCGATTCCCGTACGGACTACTTAACAGGAATGGGTGCTCAGATGAGCACCCATTTTCTTTTATAAACTGTTTAAATCCTTTCAGAACCGCGATTATTGCGCTTTCCTGAGCGGTTCGATAGTGAGAATTTTGAATGGTAAATTTCTTTCCGCACAGCGAACCAACGAGTTTTTGCTTGAGCGGCGTAGTCGCCTCTTCGTAGAATTTGCGCAAATTTTGGACTATATCAACGGTTGATCTAATGTACGTCATAGCGTCGCTCGCCGCGTCTGTCAGAGCTTTCAAATCGATTCTAAGTACTCTGACTTCAGCCAAATACCGCGGTCGTAATAGGTTGTAGCTTTCCTTGTCGACCAGATCATTGACGAATTTGTGCTCCAACCTTACAAGTTGTTCTTCCGCTGCTTTCAGCTTTTCCGTAAATAGTTTGATGTTTTGAGAACGGACGTTGTCCTGGTTTTGATAATAGTTTTCTTTTACTTTCAGAAAAAGATCGGCTATATCATCATCTATTCGCAGAGAGTCAAAGTAGTCCGACACTATATCGTGGGTTTTGATGGCTGACAGCCGAAAGTTGCATTTGCCCTGGCAGTGGTAATACCAGTAGTAAGCTGTGCGCCCTTTCGATGCGGAACTTGTCAGGGTGCCACCACATTCAGGACAATAGAAAAGGCCACGCAAAGGGGTTGCATCCTCCATTGCTTCGTAACGTCGCTTTGATACTTTGGCCGCTGGTGCCAACACATTTTGAACTTTATCAAAAAGCTCCTCCGGCACGATGGCTTGATGGACACCTCGCACAATTTGCTCCGGCTCAGACTTATATGCTGGCACATATACCCGTCCGCAATAGACAGAATTCTTGAGCATCGCAGGAAACCTTGATCTGCTAAGCTGAAGTCCTTTCTTCCACATCAACTTCCGAAGTTCCTGTTGTTCAAATAAGCCTGTCGAAAACCGCTCGAATGCTTCACGCACAAGCGCGGCTTCGCTCTCGTTCACCATCAGGATCGGCTTATTCTCCAAATCTCGTCCATTCTTATACCCTACCGGAGCAATGCCGATCCAACGTCCGCTTTTCCAACTTCCTCTTATCCCATTTACGACATTCTGTGCCCGTACCTTATTGTCCACTTCTGGCATAGCCAGATATACAGCCAGTAATAGGTAGTTTTGCGGAATGGAGAAGTCTATCCACTCTTCGACGGCATTTACTTCTATCCCGATAGCTGCAAATTTTTCAATTTCTGCTAAAGCATGGCCAACGTTCCTGGAGAATCGATCCCACTTTGTGACCAATACATAGTCAATTGAATGCTTGTTGGCTTTGCAATATTTAAACAGCTCTTTATAGGACGGTCGATTGAAATTTTTGGCGGAGTGATCCTCGATAAACGTTCGATCAACTGTCCACCCTCTTATCTCGCAACTCTTGTTCAACACAGCTTCCTGGTGAGGAATGGAATAGCCCGATTTACGTTGTTCGTCCGTTGAAACGCGGGGATAAATAACAACTTTTTTGCTCATACAATTTTCTGACTTTTAAGGGGGAAATTCAAGCCTTTGTCTGGGTAGATTCCCATCTTTGTTTACGGTTATAAGATAGTCTAATTCTGCGAGAATATAAAGTGATTCCCGAATTTGGCTAATTTGCTCGTCCGTGAAGTTTCTCCCCCTCTTTTTCAGGAAGTCTTTAAAGAAACTTAGTGAAAGTTTTTTGCCTTCTTCCATAATACTGCACCCTCACGATACCTATACTTTCTTTTTCGTGGTTGCTAATACCGGAGCAAGCTTATCGGTGATTTTTTCCAAGGATCTCCCCGCGACATAACCCGTAACGCCCATCTCAATAAGCAACCAGATGTGATCGTCAAGCACGGTTGTAGGCATCCCAAAATAAGGAACGAGCACATAGTTATTGAAGACTATAAACATGCACATCACCATGAGGCTGGGGCGCCAGTTTCGTTGAAGCCAGCTCTCGCCCTTTGTTTCCGACTCGACGATTTTTGATTGACTTTCCAGAAGTTTTCCTTCGTAAGCAAGGTATGCCCCTTCCATTTCAAGGATTAATTCTTTATACCTCAGTTGCAGCGAAAGCTTCTCGTCGGACTTGTCGATCTTGTCAATGGTATTGCCGATGGCTTCGATCGTTTCCTTAGCGCCTCTTCCCAAAATTTTTCCGATGAAGTTTGACATATATATGTTTGTTTTAGTTTATGTTTCTTGGAATTGTGCAGGCGTCGTCCGAAAATACTGCCAGAAGTTGAAAGAGCCGAAAACACCATACCGATTTCGGTAGACCGTGACAACGCCTTTTGTGACCTCGGCACCAATCTGTACTAAGTGTTCCCAATCCTTTCCGCCCCGATAGTCGCCAGCTTTCGTGTGCTGGAGAACCAGGATAAAGCCGGTGCCCGGGTATTCTTTGATCATTCGTTTGAAGTCGCTGATCTTTAATCCCAGGTCATTGACAGAATCGATAATGACAAAGTCGAAAAGCGACAAGTCAGGCTCGTCGATGTTACCCCAAAAGCCGAGCCGTTCAGGCTTGACAGGCATCAATACATCGAGCTTCTTTGAAAGAGTTTTCGAATCATGTTCCTCGCTAGAAACGTAAAGGACATTTCCGAAGTGGTTAGCGAGATATTCAGCAAACTTCAAGAGCAGAATGCTCTTACCGGCGTGCGGTTCGCCATGAAACATCATGGAGAAGTTTTTCTCTGGCTTACCAAACAACGAGAGCCACGGATGAGTGAAGTTCAAAACATCAAATTCACGCTCAGCCATTTCTCGGGCGCTTATTACCCCGTTCAGCCCTTTGTCGTAAACTTTAGCTCTCTTGCCAGGTAAGTACCTGGAGACACCTGAGTTGTAGTCATCTATTGCTTTTTCATGTTGATCATTTTTCCTCGCCGACGATTTGATGCAGCCACAACTGTTCACGATTCCCTCAAGGCCGTTTAGTGCAACCTTCGCAATCTTTAATTTGTTGCCACCCCGCAGCTTCTTCACCGAATTTTGGATAGCCTTTACGTTATCATAATACGGGTCTTCGTTTGCCACTTTTTGGCTTTTTATTGCATTCTCAATTTGTTTTAGGAATGAACCGAGGACGTTATCTGGAAGCTCCTTGCCCTGCATGCCTATATAGCGTTTAATGATCTGTATGGACGGATAAACTTGTTCGCCGCCTGCTATTGATACAAGACGAGGCAAATCTTTATCACTAATTTTAATATCTAGAGTGTCGCCTTTCGCCTCATTGTACGCGTCGACTAGCTTGTCCTGGATCATTTGAATTTCTTCGCGAAACGGTGACGTTTTTCTGATAATTCGTTGAGCAATTGCCCTCTGCAGCGACTTAACAAGGCTCAGAATTGCACTAGGTAATTTTCTTTTATTGTGCAGCGCCACGAAACGTCGAATAAACTTTACTTCGTCACGAATTTGTTCAACTCGTTTTGTGTCGCGCTGACTATGTGACCTCTTAGTTTTGTTCTGTTTGTCGGGCCTGTGTTTTTTAACAGCACGCCGCGCACGGTCAGATTTGACTGGCAAATTTTCGGTTTTCGGTGGTGCTTTCTCTTTCAAATGCTCGGCGAGCTTTGCCAGATACAAGTCGATTGTTCTCCTGATAGGTTCGCTTTTATGGTACAAGCTCCAGTCGGAAAAGTTATTCGTAGTTTTTACGACAAAGTCGTGGCTCTTTCGAAATGTTTGTGGCAAGCTTTGCACGTCATACTCTGACGCGAAGCGTGCGTAACCCTGTTCGTTCAAAAGGGCGATATATCCACTATTTGGTCGTTTGCTCATATTTTGTGCGTATGATTATATTGATCGTTTTATAATTCAAGTAGCTCAAGCTCTAGTTCGAGAGCTATTGCTTCCAACTCCAATTCGCTTGGTGGGGATGGCAGTGTCAATGGCGGCGGCGGTGGCACTCGCTCTCGCGGCGGTGGTAGGTTCATGTTAACAGTCTTGCGAGGTGCCTTCGCCGGTAGTTCCTTTTGAATGAGGGCAAATTGCTCTGGTGTCAGCGAGACTGTGTCGTTAAAATCTTTTTGAAGGATGCTCACAAATTCATCAATTTGATTTACGGATACTGCTGCTGCCATCGAGTTGCCCGTCTTTTCAAAATTTCCGCCGTCAACCAAATTCAGGATTCCGGGATGCAGGTACAGATCTCCGCCCTTGGCGCGGCTTGCCGCGACGATAATCTTGTATCGGTCTGCCTGGCGAAAGAAAGAAACGCCGACGTTGGTAAGAAGTTGGCGGCCAATAGGAATCGCACGTATTAAGTTGATCGATCGGGCGATAGGAACGATCACCTTTTGATTTTTCTCTTCCTTGGGATTCCAGCTTTCGGGCATCAGTATGCCTTTTTTGATGTTGCCATCAGCCGTCGTATAGCTGACGAGTTTTCCGTTGAATGAACCGTACGCCTGTAATAAGTTGCCGGTAATAATGTAGCGCACCTTTCGATCAGCGGCACTCGTTTTAATCGCTTCCTCCCATTTATTTAAGACGGTTTCTATATTTGCTGTCTTATCCAATGACATACTGGCGCCGATAATGGCGGTGACATCTTTCGTGTAACTCGCAGGCATGGCGATATACTTGCTGCTATTGCTGATTGCAAAACGAAGTCGTATCGCGCTCGGTGCGTAGGGGTTTTTGCGTTTTTCGTCGATCACGAAGCCAAGGAACACCGAATAAATTAATTCTTGTGCGCCATCGAAAGTCACGATCGGGTAATACAGCTCACGTCCAATATGAAAGAAGTTCAGGAGGTTCAACATATAGGTCTTTCGTGCGCGATATATCTCCGTTATGCGATCCTTAGCAAGTGCCTCTAACGAAGTAAATTTGTCATTTTGGTCAACGACACCGAGCGCCGTTTTAACCGCGTCGTTGACAGCTGCGTCGACGAGCGTTTGGTCGTCCTTCTTCAAATCCGTTTCCCTAAGTCGCTCATACTTCTTCTTGTTTTCCGCCAATTCTTGATTGAGCGCATTACTCAAATAAGTCTCAAATTCGTCTTTGATCTGCGTTTGGATCACTATGGCATCGCGAGCATCTAGTGATTCCGTCAACAGGTTCTTCAATTCCGGAGCCGTGAAAGGTTTGCGGAGCACGTTTGCCATCACAGTCTCGAGAATGGAATCGTCTCCGAACTGACTGCGGCCTCCTTTGCCCATTTTTATGACGCTGCTTTTCAACGTCTCCGTCGCCAAGTCCATAGCCTCCACTTCAAGGTCATATTCGTCAACTTGTTTCAGGTACTCAATCAACTCGTTGTACCGAGTACTAATTTCGGTGTAAAAGTCGTGCTGCATTTTGGTGGAAAGCACCGCCACTCGGCCGGAAACTTTATGCGCCGCGTCCTCGACATACTCTTCTGGCTGTCTTGTTGAAAGAGACAATGGGTCGTTGAGCCGCCTGTTTACGTCTTGGTTCTCACGAAGGTATTCTGTCACCACCCTGTCGCCGTATTTGTTCAAAAAGTCTGGAACATCCAGTATTTTTGTGCTAGACTTTTGGTTGGAAGTTGTATTTGCGTCAAGTGATTTCAGCTTCTTTTGTAACATCATCATCAATCGCATTTCAGCCGGGATCGCAGAGTTCACATAATCATAAATCGGCTTAATGATTTGCCCGGTTCGGTTCACGCGGCCGCGCTTCTGCACCTCCGTGTTAATATCCAGTTCAGCCTGGAGTACAATCATCACCCGTTGTTTTACCTGCTCTTTAGGAACCTTATTTGTGACTATTGCGTGGGCTGAAGCTCCGGTGCTCCCAGATTGGTTTATCATTAATACATCTACTTCGTTATTGTTAAACTGTCTGAATGCATCGTTGGTGTTAATTTTCTTTCGGGCAAGAACGAGTGCCTTACTTCCCTTTTTGTTTAATTGAAGTGTGAATTTTCTCCCGGTTACTTCGGCCACCGAATAGCCAGCCTCTTCAATTTTCGCGATTACAACGTCGATCGGAGATATGGTTATCCCAGTGGACACCGATTTGATGTGTTTCCTGATCCGGTGGTATTCGGCCTGTGCTTGGGATGAAAACTCAGTGATGTCAAACACCTTGTGTTCTCTATCGCCGGCCGCATCGGTTTCCGTGTAACGCAATACTCCGTCGAGGCCACGTTGAAGTACTTCTGCAAAGTCAGCATCTAGTGTGTCTCCATCGCTGACAGGTTGCCCGTGGTCGGTTTCCATCTGTTCAACGAAGCTCCCCATTGTGCTTGCAAATGCTATCACAGGCTTTTTGCCTTCTTTCAGGCGTGCGATTGCTCGATCGGCTACCGAGCCGGCTTTGATACTGAATAACATCTGGTTTATTACGTTGAAGACTTTCGAGACAAATGGCTGGTTGTCTACACCGGCCTGCGAAGTGCCTTCCGTTAGTGTGCTCTGTTTCCCTTCTGGAGCTAGGATATGGTCGAGTCTTTCGACCTCTGGATTGATGTAGTGGCGCTGGAAATCGATTATATCCCGCAGTATCGAGGTTATGTTGTCTGCGATAGCCTTATGCTCTTGCTCTTTGTCGTATAATGTAATGTAGTTTACCTCAACTCCTTCAAATGATCGTTCACGCCGCAGCATTTGCCCTTCGGCCACAAGCTGGCTTGATAATACCTCTTGCAATGCTACACCTCCGTGATTAATCGCTTCGACCAACTCGTCCCTGGTCATGCTCGCTTCTTGGATCGCTGTCTTCATGGCATAAATGGGCATATTGTCGGGGCGTTTTGCAAACGTAGCAGACAGAAATAGTACGCCTGCCGCTTTTGAAATAACGGATTGTAAGAGGCTGCCTACGTTACTCGCGCCCGAGGCGTTGTGTGCCTCGTCGAGAATCATGACCGTATCTTTCGCCACGGATTGGAGGAAGCCTGGCTTTATGGGTTTCTTCTCAGGTGAGTTGAATTGCGAGTAGGTTGCCAGGATGAAGTCGTAGTTGGCTGGTAGCAGTTTTTCTCTGAATATTCTTTCCTGCTCCGAGGTGGGCGGAGCCTGAAAAATAATTTGACCGTCCTCGTCTTTAATATCGGTTTTACTTTCACGGTTATTTACAATGAACGGTACCAAGTGTGCCGAGCCTATGGCCGCCAGGTCGCGGTATATGTCGGAAAAGAGGTTGGCTTTTTCGGTGAGGAACACCGGTCGTTTTCCTCGCAGTACACCATAACGGATTACTGCCGAGGCGATACGTCCCTTGCCGATGCCCGTTTGGTCGCCAATAATCATCCCACCTCCCTGTTCAATATTATGTACCGCCAGCGCCACTGCATCGATTTGTTCTGCGGAGAGTGCTTGACATAGCTCGTATTTCGTGTCGTATCCGAGTTTGCCGCGTACGTACTCGTCGATGTCTCCGCCGACTTCTTCTTTTAGTCGGTAGACGGCTGTATGCGCCTCGTAGCCCATGCTATCGGGTATAACTGTATCAAGTACGACACAGGCATCACTAGCCGGGTTATAGGGCATACCAAGCTCTTCGTTGGCATCCAACAATGTGAGTTCCAACTCCAAGGCTTCTGCTTCCAATTCAACTACACGTTTCATTTTTACTTGATTTCTTGGACGTACATGGGGAATGATCCTTTCGAACAACGCTTCGAACGTTTCGATAACTTGATCCCGAGACACATCGGCTAAAGGCGCAGCACCTTCAGGTATACCCTTTCTCCCGGCAATAAGGATTAGTCTGATTCTTACGCCAGTACCTTGACGCGCGTATAGTTTGCGGCCATTGATATTAACTACATCGTCCACATGATAATGACTATATAGGTAGTTCATGAAGAACCTGTTGGGTCCCTGTTGAAGCCTTCCCTTTTTATCAAAACGGTTATGCCCGCCAATGATGATCGCTGCCTTGCCCTCGTCGCGCATTGTTTGAAGCGCAATCAGCGCCATGTGATGCTCCAGAGCACCGATCGTGAATCCGTCAAACTTCAGTTTGGGTATTTCCCCAAATGGCGGGTTTGTGAGTACTGCATCAAAGTGATTGCGCAGCATTATAAACGGGCGCGCACCGTCTTGCATTAGTACCTGTCGGTATGCCTCCCTCCGAAGGTTTGCAAGCCGTACTGTATCGATTTCATTTACTGTAACGTTTGCTGGATTTGCTGCTATAGTCAGTAGTCCATTGCCGGCTGAAGGTTCAAATATGGATATATCTTCGTCGGCATTGACGTATAAGCCGGCCAGATACGCAATGGGTGCAGGAGTGCTGTATTGTTGGAGGCTTACGCTATGGCTCGTGCGGTGAGAGAGATTCGGCTGGGCATTGTACAGTTCTACGATCTTCTGATACTTTGTAGCTATCTCAAGCGAAGTGACGGTGATCTGCCTTGCGGCCCTGATCAAAGCTGCTTCTGTAAGTTCTTTTACCGCCGTTTTATTTGCAATGTTGAATTGTAATGCAAGCTTCTCAAGCGTAAGCTTAGTATGTTTCACATGCCCGGCGAGGTCACCGGCGACTCGTGAAATAAACAGCTCTTGATTGTCAACCACGGAAATCATGCACGCAATGTCGCATCGGGGCAACAAGTGCGTTTTGCATTTTTCTCATTGAGGACTAACTATGCAAGAATCCGTTCGATTTTTAGTTATTTTTTCGGATTCTTTCGGTCTTATAGCACGCGACAACCGGCCCTCTCTCATGTGATGATTTGTTACTACAACGCAAACATTTGCAACAGTTTAACCATTTTCAAAAAAAGTCAACTTTTTTCAACAATAGTCAATAACACCGTTGTACATATAGGAGGCTCCTCGCTGAGAGCCGGTACGGTTACAGTACAGAAGAACGAAATTTCACTTAATTGGCACTGCTCCCGGACAGTCGCCGGCCAACAAGATCCGTTGCGTTGCCTTTGAACAGATTTCTTCGCCGGGTGTCTTACGCTTCGTTCGGCAACTTGTACTTCTGCTTTGTCTTGACGTACCTCCGATAACGTTGAGTTTTTGTTGGCGGAGAAATTTTCGTGCCAGCACACGTCCGCGGCGTTTCTAAATCCTGATGGGCATTCTTTTTTTGTGGACGTCGCTATGACGAAGAAAGTACAAGCCGACAAGGTTGAAATGCCTACCGGAATTAAGCCAATGCTTTGCACGCTGATTCGTAAGCCGTTTAACGACCCTGAATATCTGTATGAAGTCAAATGGGACGGATACCGCATCATAGCATATCACGACGGAAAGGCCGTTAGACTCGATTCGCGAGGGGGACTTGACTACACGCGGAAGTATCCACCGATTGTTGAGGCGCTGAAAATGCTAAAGCGCAAGGTGATATTCGATGGAGAGGCGGTTGTCTTAAACAAAGAAGGCATGCCCGACTTTGATGCACTCCAAAAGTTTAATGGCCATACGAGCGGTGTTCACTATTACGTTTTTGACATTTTATGGCTGGACGGGAAGAATGTCATGGGACTGCCGCTTATTAAACGCCGGGGGCTACTAGCTAAGGTCATCGGAAAAAGGAGCGACGTCATACGAATCAGTGAAAGTTTTGACGCAGGGAGTGAACTCTTTAATTTAGCTAAGGAGCGCGGATTGGAGGGGATTGTAGCTAAACGGCGGGATAGCGAATATGTGCCTAATCAACGAGGATCGGCGTGGTTTAAGATACCAACCGTGCAGCGGCAAGAATTCGTCATCGGCGGGTGGGTGGAGTCAGATCGACGACATTTTCGAACTCTGTTATTTGGCGCTTACAAAAAGGGTAGACTTGAATGGGTAGGCCATGCTGGCGGTGGCTTTAAGGACAAAGAAATGCCGGTTATTCTGGAGCGGCTTAAAAAGCTAGAAACTAAGAAGAGGCCGTTCGCCACCGCTGTAGAATATGACGGCATTGCACACTGGGTCAAGCCGGAACTGGTCGCTAACATTCGGTTTGCTACAATGACTAAATCAGGCAGGATTAGAAAGCCGGCGATATTTGAGGGCTTCCGGGAGGACAAGATGCCGGCGCAGGTAGTTTCGGAGATTGCTATGGAGTCATCAGTGGAGCAAGTCGCCGACTCTAACAATGCCATTGAAAAACGTAAACTCCCAACAATGCCCGGTAGTAATTGGCCTGAGGTTGAGAAAGAAAAGATCGTGGAGCAGGAGGAGTTCAATATTGGCGATTGTAGTATAATGCTGTATAATGTTGAGCGCGAGATTTGGAAGGGAATACCGAAGGCGACGCTCATTCAATATTACAATAACGTCTCTAAGTTTATTCTTCCTCACCTAAAAAATCGGCCACAGACGTTGCTGCTTAAACCAAAAGGTGCGTTTGGCAAAAACTTATTCATTAACGATATGGAGGGCCGACAGCCCGGTTGTGGGAAGATCTTTCAAGCGGATAGGCTTCATCCGAAAGAAGGAAAACGAAACGTCATAGACTATATCGTGTGCAACAACCTCGGGACTTTGCTCTATCTGATTAACGTGGGATGCGTGGATTTGAACCCGTGGACATCCACGATACTCCACCCCGATGAACCTGACTACGTTGTGCTTGATCTCGACCCTTCTGACGGAGATTTTCAGAAAGCAGTTCAAACTGCCAGAGAGATAAAGAAGTTTCTGGACACAAAAAAGCTTGTCGCGTTTGCGAAGACAAGTGGCAAAAGTGGCATTCACATTTTTATCCCTTGTAAAGGATTCCAACATGCTGATACGAGGAAACTTGCTGAGCTGATATACGGACAAATTCACGGCCGACTTCCGGATTTGACGACAGTACAGGAAAGTAAGAACCATCGTGGGGATAAAGTGTTTCTTGATCCGCATCAGAACGACTACCGCCATACAATGGCCGTTGCCTACTCCGTGCGCCCAAATAAACGGCCAACTGTGTCCACACCGCTGGACTGGAGAGAGATCAAGGCGACCCTCGATGCAGAGGATTTTACAATGGACACAATTCTTCTAAGAATTAAGAAAAAAGGTGACTTGTTCAAAGGAGTGCTCGATCCCAATGTTGCCAATCAAAATACCAGGATACTAAAAAGGTTGATGATCGGGTAATTAGTCATCCCCCAGGTATGGCTCCATCGTCGACTCCTTCTCAGGATCATATCGCTCAATGACGACTGAAAGTTTATAAATTTTGCCATCATCGCCTTGTAATTTTTGGATTTCTATTGTGTCGCTCACCGGCTGCAAATCTGTCTTGTCAATCATTCCGTTATGCAGCAGTTCCTGAGTTTTTTCAATCAATAGTGTTAAATCGCAGTTTTCCATGCTAAATACTTTGCCACTATCCTCTAAAAAGGCATTCCCGTGGTGGAAGACAAAAAAGCCGCTGGCAAGTCCAATTATTGCAAGTATTGCTCCCAATGTGTGTGTCGGTGCCGACGAGAATGCGTGAAATCTGTTCGTCTATCTGCCTTTCGAAAGGCTCATCCGAAAGAGCAATTAGATCCGTTTGTTGAATTTCGTCAAGAATCTCCGGGACATCCTGTAGGCGAACTTGATTGCATTTTAGTTCTTCAAGCAACATCCGAATGAAACGCACCTGGCTGACGGTGGGAAATTTGTGGAATCGACATTCCACATAATTCTCTAGTGCTGCATTTGCCTGCAAAATGAGCTTGTTCCGATGCTCTGTTAATAATCCGGAGATGATCTTGGCAGTCACCTCTTCACCAAAGTTTTCAACTCCCTTGACACCCTGGTTGGTTATGAATCTTTTCATACTTTGATAGGGTTTGTTTTTTACACAAAACTAATTAAATTAGTTTATTAAAACTAATGAAATTAGATATTTAATAACTCATTGAATTAGCAAGAATGAGGGCGTCTATGGACAAATATGAAATGCTTACGCTCGAAATATTGGCTAACTGGCGGCTATCGGGAGTTACTGTTGTACTTTACTAGGATGTCGGGAAGGGCTGACTCTTTATCGTATAACGTCCTATGATCCATTTTTGACGTCCAACAAAGAGGTGACGGTTCCGATCCATGAGCCATTAGCTTCTGAAGCTGCGAGTGAAGTCGAAGGAATTTTTTCTATGTCCTCAAAGACAATATTGTTATTTAGTTTTTAAGGTGTCAGTAGATGTAATAGGTTATTGAACCTAGGGGAACAACGATTTATGCTTCAGCAATAACGTGTAAGAATGTCGGTGCCGCCAATGTTCATTCCCAAGACGGAACAGACCGATGTGCACATAGGCGGCTACCTCATTTGCTTCTTTTACGGAACACATCGACAAGAAAAATCTTTATGTAAGTTTAATGTAATATCCGCCAACAATATCAGGTACTTTCGTGTACTAAATCGGTTTAGTGACATGAGATCCATCTGCGACACAGCAGAAACAAAAGCGATTTTCTCTCGTTTGTTTGTACACTATATATCTTTCATTGAATAATTGACGTTACAACGGTATGAATGTTGCATAAACATTCCGGTAAGGATATCGTTACTTTTTTTTAGGCCATACATTTTGAGTTAAAGGTTTTAGCTATTACGCATAGTTGGGGAGTAATGGGCGTTGGTTGCGAATAATCGGGGACTATTACTGGTTATTTTGCTGTCTTCTCAAGCAGAATGTCAACTTGTAGGCCATAACGATCAATCGGCACCAAAACGTTTTTGTAATAGAGGTATGCTTTTGTACGACGCGAGCAACGTAAGAATTGAATACCAAGAAGAGTCTGGAATACTGGTGTGTGTGTGGATCGGTTTCCAGACAGATGAACAGATTGCGGTTACCGGTCAAGTCATACTTGATCTAATTCACGAGCGACGCATTACCAAAATTCTTAACGACAACAGAGAGGTTATTGGCCTTTGGGCGGACGAATGGACAAGAGACGTTTGGTTTCCCAAGGTGAGAGAAAGCGGAGTGAAAAAATTCGCATGGATATTTTCGGAGAACATTTTTGCGCGTATGTCGGCGCGGCGTGCCGCGATCGCCGGCACAACTACCAGACCTCTTACAATTAGAGACTTCCGAACAACTGATGCTGCTATGAAGTGGCTATTGGATGTTTGAATGAATTGTTCGAATAATCTTCAGTCTAACCAAATCGCCTATGCTCCCCTCCAACCAACCTCGTCTGGCTGCCGCATTGTCGGCAGATTATCTGCAGGCACTAACCCAGCTCGAAAGAGTAATTAAAACAGACATTGAAATGATGGTAGATCAGAACTATCATTTCAAGGATGACATGCTAAAGTCTTTCCAAAACGAAGTTACGATTATCGTCAATGAAGTAAAAAATGTGTTAGACTGCTCCGACCAGCATTTGCATGACAAGGAAGAAGAGGAGTTCGTACAATACCACCAGCTTGCATTAATCCGTTTGGCTGGTAGCCTTGCAAACTACGTAATGTCACCTAGCCAGCAGGATACGTCAGTCCGGGAAGTGGTGAAGTACCTATATTTGGAAGTCCAGGATTTACTCATTTTTATCCGAAAAAGATTTCCTGATCGTATTGCGCAGAATGCGTGGATACCGGACAACTCGCGTTGGATCATAGCGATAAACATAAAACCGACAGTAGATGAGTTACGCGCAAAATTAAACGCCTTGGGTGTGGACGAGCGCCTTGCGACCATCGTGTTGGCAAAGCTTGACGAACTCGTCGATGGCAGCATAGATGATTTCTACTACTACGAGATCACATATCTGTTGGAGTTTGCCTATGAGCTGACACGATTTCGTGCAGAGCAGGGTGACGCAACAATGGCCCTCTTGCGGCTTGTATATTATTTAAATTATAATACGCACGAGTGCTACGAATATATCATTAAGACGCTCGAACAGGCGGCCTCGGAAGCTGATAATAACGTAGATCGGATGGCGATATTGCGCCTCGCGCAAAAGGAATTGAACCAGATCGTGACTAAGCCGGGCTTCGCGCGAAAGCGTGATAGGGCATCACTGAAAACGGAGATCGGCCGCTGGCTCGAAGAAGAGATACGCTTCTGCGATGTGGCCACGCCCCAGGTAGCCCCGGAACTGAACGGCATGCGAACGGATGAGCCCTTCCAAACAGACCTGACCGTTGCCGAGATCGCATACTTTTTGAAACTGCTAATTGAGTTGGGAATAATCAAAGCACGCCGGCGCATTGCCAAAATACTGCGATTTATCACAAAATATATTTCTACCGATAACACAGATTCAATCTCGTTGCAAAGTCTTAGCAACAAATACAATAAGCCAGACGGGAAGACGATGGAATCAGTTAAAGTAATCTTACTACGCATGGTTGGCCGAATTGATGCGGATGTTGACAGGATCTACGGGATAAAAAAGTGATCGGTTTCGCGGAAAACGTTCGATTTACTCATTTTTTCTGCGTTTACGATATTGGTGGGTAATTAACCCCACCCAATACACACTTTCGGCATAGCTGTTCTTGGTGCTTCATTTGAAAAAAAACACATGGAAAGCTCTAAACACGTTCCCTTAAAACCGTACTCAACGCAGCAATTAGCGCAGATCTACAGAGTATCGAATCCTACTTTTAGAAAGTGGTTGAAGCCGTTTCTCAGTTTAATAGGCGAGCGCCAAGGGCACTTTTTTACAATAAGGCAAGTTCAAATAATTTTTAATAGCTTGGGTTGGCCGGATGAGGACGAATAAATACCGGATGAGGACGAATAAATACCGGATGAGGACGAATAAATAAAGTCACATCTAGCAGATCCAACGTTAATCCTTAACTACACTGAGTTCTCCATAACACTTATTGATATTGTTACAGTCAAATAATATAAACCGTTGGAAATCGCCGTTTTATCAATGATCCTTGCGAATCGGCGTTTACGAAGACGACTGTTGGAGTATAACAAAAGGCCCCCCAAATTAGAGGCCACGGACAAGGGTTGAGACCGCTTAAATCGATCAGAATTGAGCATTTTGGGAACGTGAAAGCTACAAATGCATTTTATGGCTAAAGACGTACATTGAATTGTGCTACTTTGACAGCGGCATATAAACCTACCAAATCGGCTATAAATACTGCTTAGACTGCTGTGAATATTGTTTGAGACGGTTTCCTCCAACGTCACTTTTCTTATCCATATTTTACTTGTCCAATATTTTGACACAAGTTTGTACCAGCGTCGTTCTTCTAGAGATCGATTCCCGGGTATTTTTCGAAACCGTCTCAAACATTTCAAATTTTTGCATTGGCATTTGTCGCTTTTATTATATTTGCATATTCGAGCCCATCTATTCGGACAAAGTGTGTCCGGTAGATGGGCTGTTTTATTTCCCTTAGCAGTCTATTAAAATCACAAATGAATCAGAAATGAATCCAAAATGAATACTTATGAATCCTGAAATATCTTTCATTCTCGTCGCCTGCTTTGGGGCGTCCTGCCAGGAGATAATCCACTGGTTTGAACTCAGGAAGAAATTGGATACCGAAAATCGAAAGGTGTTAAAGTCGAAGTTCTATTGGCTAATCACATTCCTTATGATTAGTATTTCTGGTGTTGGAACTTGGCTATTTTTCTATGACCAAGGAAACCCTATGGGAAAGAACGTGCAGATGGTTTTGGGCGCAGCATTCCCTGCGCTCTTTAAGAAAGCTGTGGATGCTTTCCAACGCCGTGATCTCGGTGGGTACGCTTCCAAGCGATCATTTTCACTTCATGACGTTTCGAAATTCTACTTTAAATGAAATATCCAGTTTATTTTTTCCGGTTTTGGCTAACGCTAGTATTAATGCTAGCAATAAACATAGCATCATTCGGCCAGGTCGTAAAAGTCATACTGAAACTGTTCGAGAGTGTTGATGGAAAAAAAATGATTTATGTTGCTGAAAAGCGGGGAGAATCATATATGAGCAGGAAAACTTTCGAATCAAATCAATTGTACGACGTTTTGAAAAAGAAAATAGGTAGTAGCGAAGTGTGCTATGATGAGGCCCGAAAAATTATTAAGGATTTTGAAGAGAGTGGCAAAATCTCGACATACGAAAAGGAGTTACTCGAACAAGAGGCAACGAGAAAGGCGATGGTGGAGATCGATTCCCACGTTGTTGGAATGAATCGCATGAGGAAGCTATTAGAAAGGAAAGTTGTTCCCATTACACGCACCGGTTTGGAAAATATAAAGCATAGCAACGTTTTCGTTTCGCTACCTTCGGATGATAATGAGTTTATAAATATATTCAATGAATTTAATGCATCGCATGCTGTAGATGCTTTCATTTTAAGAAAGGGCTTAGAGCATTGTGGAAACACCAATGTGCTTCTTCCAAAAACAGCCGCTGATATACTATCTTCGATTCCCAAAAGTAACGAACATAACAAGGCCATTATCATTATCGGTCACAATGAAGACGGCGCGATAAAGTTCCCAGATAAAAGCAAACTAAAAATCAGCGATCTTGATGCTCTTGCACAAAAGCATTCGCGAGTTATTGTATACCTATCTTGTAATTCCGCATCGTTTACTTCTAATCCGGCGACGGGATATTTTCTGACATATGACCAAGCAATAAACGTTGCAAATCGGCTCGATTTCTTTGTGCCTAATCCGTTAATGGCAAGTCATGATCATATCCGTGAGGAGTTTCAAAAGATTGTAGATACATACGGGAAGAGCAGTGAGGCGCAGTTCTACCTTCGGGTCACTGTTGTAGGTGCTTCGGTAGGCGCGCTGGGATATCGCCTTTATCGAATAAGAAATAGGGAACCTGAATGACGGTAGACGTATGTTTGAAAGCGCGCTCAGTTGCCCGATGTTTGGACAGTGGCTAACATTCCAAATTCGGAGCAATTTGAAATCATCTCATTGAAAATCTACTTTATTTTCCACATTATTTATGGCATTTCATTCCATGGCGTTACAGGGTTTCCGGGGGTTTGGATTTACACAAACAATGACGTTTGCAATTCCAAACGGGCTGCCTGGGAGCGGTATAACAATCATTGTTGGCCCTAATAATTCCGGCAAAACCACCATAATCGAAGCATTTCGTGCTGTTTCCATGAGAATGCAACCTGGACCCAGTATAACAGAGGGAAGAAGAAATAAATCAACCGATGCCGTTGAAATACAACTTTTCGATGAGGCTGGAAATTCCGTTACCCTAAAGTCGGTAAAGCCGGGTGGAAGTGAAACACAGTTCAGTGAAAATGGGCTTTCTCGAAAAGACCTAAACGTATTTGTTGTCAGATCCCGACGTGCATTTAGCCCCAAATTTATGAAGGGAGGGTACACGAGAGAGACTTTGTTGAACAATGATAGTATAGGAGCGATACGAGGTGAAAACTACAATTCGTTCTATCAGCGTCTATTTCAAATCCAACTGGACCCAGCAGCGTTCAACGAATTGTTAAACAAAGTGATCGATCCGGTACCCCATTGGACAATAGATCAAACAGATTTTGGCGACTACTATGTTAAATTCAACTTCGACGGACACATACACAATAGTGACGGAGCTGGAGAAGGCCTGCTTAGTGTTTTTACGATCATAGACGCATTTTACGACTCGAAACCTGGCGATGTCATTGTGATCGACGAGCCGGAGCTTTCGCTCCACCCGTCATTGCAGAGAAACATCTGTTCACTATTGAAGAAACTGTCTGCTGACCGCCAAATCGTGATAGCTACGCATTCTCCGTTTTTTGTTGATTGGGAATCTTTCATCAGCGGAGGAAATATAGTAAGAGTAATCAAAGAAGGTGGAAGCAGCATAATACATGAAATAGATGGAAGCTTGAGGTCAAAAATCAAAGCATTGTTCGATAATCGGAACAACCCTCATATCCTTGGGCTCGACGCAAGAGAAATTTTCTTTCTAAGTGATAACATCCTACTTGTCGAGGGACAAGAGGATGTCGTCTTTTTTAAACGCCTCACAGAAGTGTTGGCTGTTTATTTGAGGCCTGCAATATATGGATGGGGAATCGGCGGTGCAGGTAACATGGACACGATTCTACGGCTTCTCAAATCCTTGGGATTCAAAAAGGTCTCATGCGTTTTAGATAATAACATGCAATACCTTGCAACAAACCTTCAAACCAGTTTTAAGCATTACAAAATTTTTGTTCAGCCAGCGGATGACATCAGAGATAAAAATCCAACTTCCGTAAAGCGGGCTGTCGAAGGACTGATGGATTCGAACGGCAATAATGTGAAACCTCAATACGAAAAGGCTGCTAGGGCTCTGTTAGCTCAAATAAATGAGTTCCATTCGCAAAGCGCCGGCCTGGAAGTTGGAAAGGACAGCTAGAATTGTTGCCGTGCCTAACTGATTGAATGACTTGATCCTAAGCAATAAAATGCGGCTTGCACGGCAATGTTCTGTGTGGAAATGTAAAATGGCGTCCATGTTGTACGGCAGTGCAGAAATCGTTTAAGAACGGCTGGAAATAGTATGATCAAAACATCAAGTTTTGGCTGAAAGGGCGTGCGGCCCATCGCGAGTGTTATACTCTTCCCATTGATATTCGCTTGTGATTGAAATTTGAAGTCACTTAATATTACAATGGCAACTACCAAGCGATTAAATTCCACCTAACGCGCGAAACAAATCATGGTAATCTAGTAGCTGTCCGTACAGGTCACCGGTGTCGCAACTATTGTATGGCACAACTAATCAACGTTACGCCGCAGTTTTATTTTTTTTAACAATACAAGAATGATCGTGCCGGGCCACCCATTGTGTTCCATTGCAATCGACGTCCAAGATCTTTTGAGAAAGATCAAAAGAAAATGTGAAATATTGAGCGCGATAACTTCCAATTGACAACGTTTGGTAAAATTCCGAAAGGTGCGTCTTGGGCGCGGCGCATCTTTGATTCCATGAATGACGGACAAATGAATATTGGAGGAGGAAAGGGCAACGGCGTTGTCTTCCTTTTCGGCGCGCTGTTCAGCGTGATTACAAATTTCGCAAGCGTTCTGCTTGACCATGTATTTGAGGCAGTGGTTGGCGGTATGATTCTAATCCTTTTCAGAGTGATAGGCGATGAGATCGAGGTGTGGCTAAAGAAGCAGTACCAAAAGTTCAAAGGCTTCTGGCGGGCGCTTCGGAATAACAAACACAATCCTCCACGGGGCGATGGCAATCGGTAACTACGTGATGATGGGAGCCGGCGCGGTCGCTTTGGTTTTTGGGGCGAGGTATGTGATGCGGCTGAACCGGCTCTCTTCTGAACTGGAAGTGGTAACGAAGGTTTCCATATACAGAGTGACGATCAGTGGAATTGATTTGCGGATTGAAGTGACCTTGAAAAATCCATCGGGTGGTAGCGTGAGCGTGAAGCATCCATTTGTAAAGATCATGCATGGAGAAAGCACGCTTGCTTCGTCGGCCATGAAGGACACAGATATGCAGATTCCGAAGTTTAGCGAAGTAACGCTTGACCCGGTTATCTTGAATGTGGGCTTTCTGCCACTAGCCACGTCCGCGCCTGCACTACTGAGGGAGTATCGGAAGACCGGACAGCTAACGATAACAGCTCGGACGGTGACGACGATTAACAATAGCATTCCATTTACAAAGAACGATTCGATAAAGCTGGGGACTGGTATCCCCGCATGAGGTTAGGTAATGTGAAGGTAGACAAAGTGCCGATGACATGGTAGCGGAAGGAATGAGGAAGATTGAACCAGGCGACGAGTATGATGGGCTGTTCCCTAAACCGAGCTGGCAGGAACACACGGTTAAGCAAGTGGGCAGCGTAGAGGACACGATGAAGTTGATCATCGAAACAGTCCCCTTAGACGCATGGCAGACGGAGAAAATCGCGCCGCTCCTCAAGGGAGATGACCTATACTCAACTTGTCGCAACATCTGGAACTTTGTTTACCAACACATACAATATAAAAGGGATAAGGATGGAGTAGAACAAGTGCGCAGTCCGCGACTTACATGGGCAGAGCGGAAGAAGGGTGTCGATTGTGACTGCTATACGAAGTTCATTTGCTCCATCCTCTTTAACCTTCGAATCCCGCATCTCGCCAGGATAACGAAATATCACAAGCGCACGCCTGAGATACCGACATGGCAACATGTTTACCCGATTGTTCCAATAGACGGCGATTTGCGTCGCGTCTATGACCGGAGTACCTACATCGTGTTGGACTGTGTAAAAGACGCATTTGATGATGAACAACCGTACTACCAGAAAAAAGATTATGAAATGAAACTGGATTATTTAGATGGCTTCGAGGAGAACGACGAAGAGGAAGTGGCGTATGAGTTCGAAGACCCAGATCTCGAGTACGAGACGGTTGAAGCTCAGGAAATGGCAGCATTGTATGGTGACCTGGGCTTCCTAAAGAAGCTCGCGAAAAAGGTAGGATCAGCAGTAAAGAAAACTGTTAAAAAAGTTGGGACTACAGTGAAGACCGCCGCTAAGAAAGTCGGCACTGCCGTAAAGTCCGCCGCGAAGGAAGTTGGTGACAAAATTGGCGATGGTATCCGCGTAATAAACAGATTCGTCAATCCGGTAACAATCCTTTTGCGTAATGGCTTTTTGTTAATCATGAAGCTTAACATGTTCAATATCGCAGGCAAACTGCGGTATGCCTACCTCACGGACGCGCAAGCGCAGGCAATGAACATGAACCTAGACACGCTGAAAAGACTACGCACGGTAAAAGACCGGGCAGAGACTGTCTACTGGCAGGCGGGTGGAAAGAAGGAGAATCTAAAGAAAGCTATTCTTAAGGGCAAAGGAAATAAGGATAAGAAGGTGCAACTAAGCGGGCTATTCGGCATCGATGATGTGTACATGGACATGGATGAGTACAACATTATCCACGCCGATCCGGATAACCTTAGCGGTCTGGGCGAAGTTGCCAGCGGTACCGCCATTGCAGCAGCGACCAGCGCCGCAGCAGCAATCGCCGCGGCTTTAAAACAAATCAAGGGGCTATTTAATAAAGGTGGTGCAGACGAAGCTGCATTCCAGAGCGAAACCGATAACGCAGGCACGGCTACCGATGTGGCCATCCCTGAGGATGAAGACGCGATAACCGAGATGGACTATTATGCACCAACTACAACGCTTGCACCAACTACTGCAGCGACTAATGTTAGCACTCTTGTACCTGTTCAGCCAGCAATACCAAGTGCCGCTGTCGCTCGACGCATTGAAGATACTGGCTCTTCAGTTCCAGCAACTACTTCCGCTTCGAGTGCTCCGGCTGCAACGGGCAATGAGAGCACAAAGGGCTTTTTGTCGAAAGCGACTACATGGGTTAAGGAAAATCCTGGAAAGACACTCGTGATAGTCGGCGCAGCCGCGAGCCTATTGATGGGTGCAAGATTTCTGGTGAAAGAAAGTTCAAACGGTAACCCAAAAGAAAGAAGGAGCAATGGAATGAACGGATTACCTAACGGGGCAAAAAGACGCAAAAAGAAGAAGAGAAAGGGCAATCATAGAAACATTAAAAGTATCACATTTTAAATATCGATCACGATGGGAAGGAGACGAAGAAGAAATCGAAAACACGGCAGCTTAGGTTTGGCTGGTATAGCGAAAGCGGCCGCCAATACTTATGGCACGACCGCCAAAGAGAGCGCGCTCGTTCTTTTGGCAGCCATAGGTGCAGCCGGCGTGGGTGCAATGATAGGAAAGCACTCATTGATAATTGGTGTTCCGGTCGCAATCATTGGAATTCACAAACAGAATCAATACCTCATGGCTGCAGGTTTAGGAGTTGCATTAAGCAATGGATTCCAAAAAGCGGGTGGTACAGTGGACGGGGTAGGTATCGATGGCTTCGATATGAGACAGATCGCCACCGATGCAAAAGACCGCGTCACCACGTTCTTTAAAAACTTCTCGGAAAAGCTATACGTGCCGCAAGGGGATTCTGAGAAACCGGCTATTAACGGATTAGGCAATGACGAAGTGACATATTTTGTAAATCCCTATGGTACGCAAGAACTCGATATGAGTGAGATCGATCGTGTCCAGGAGCAGATTGCAGCGATGAGTCAGCAGGGCCGCTCAGACGTTTCCGGATACGAAATCGAGCGGGAATTCTAAAAAAAAGCAAGAATACAAAAGTAGGAAAGCACTTTAACAATCAAACAATTATAACCATGCTAGGAGCATTAGGACAACTCGTCGAAAGCGAGTACGAAAATCCCGCAGAACTGATGGGGTTAAATGGAGAAATGGATGTGGAGTTGATGGGTTTCTTAAACAGCCTAAACCCTGTAGCCCGAGCCAAGGCAATGAGCAAGCTCGTTAAAAAGCCTATCCCTTCAAAAGGGAGCCGAGCTGAATTTGAAAAATTTTTCTCGGAACTGCCTAAGCACATCAAAGAGCAATTATTGAACGGTAAGTTGCGCCTGGCCGATCACCTTGTGTATTCAATCAAGCCGGTTAACGGCGCGAAGACCATCAAAATGTTTGAAAGCCAAGATGTGAAAGAGGTAAGCTTACGCAATATCTCGAACGGCAAGCTCCCCAAGAACATGGCGTTGCTCGTCAGTGGAATTTATCTGCTAACCGGGGAGGCGGTGTCACTGGGCGTAGATGATATTAAGACGACGAAGTTCCAAACCATTGAAGGCTTAGGTGCTCTTGCAAACGGCGAATTCAAGTTAAAGGCGAACAAGAAGCAATTAGTAAGTGACACGTCGAACAGGAAGTTTGTCACTACTGATTTCAGCATTGTTCCCCGTGGCTACTACAAGCTGGCCAACCCTCGCTTGATTCACGATGACATCGACATCGAGTTCGAAGTAGAGCTTGGCACAGTGACAGGGCTGACTGCCAACACGGTATTGTATGTTGGTCTTGAGGGGACAGCCACGATTCCGTAGTATATGGCACTGATAGTTGATAAGGTTTACAGCTTTTTGGTGGATGGCGCAGCGACGTCATACACCAAAAAGTTCGACCTAGACAAAAATGTAAGGCTGGTTCACGGCATCCTGTTGTCGTCAGACTTACCGAATATGCTCTTTTATCGCGGTTCACAACGTATCGAGATCAATGGTGATGAACTATTCCCCGAGGACTATGAGAGTAAGCTTCTGATGTCGGGCATTTCTGTGCCGCCAAACGAGAAGTTTCGAAAGCTAGGCAATGGTGTTGTATCAGGAAATGGAGAAGTGAAGATATTGTACAAGGATACAGACAATCCCAATGCAGCCTTTACCCTGTACCGTGTGATTGTCGTGCTACAATGCGAAATGAAATAACGACATGGTGGTAACGCGAGTAAAATATAAATACACGCTGGTGAAATTGGAGCTTGACAAGCTGGAGCGTTACAAACCGGTCGAAATCAGATTACCGGCAAACGTGAAGCGAGTAATGGGCCTGTTAGTAACAGCGACGAGAAAATGAGAATAGGAACGGTAACATTTCAGGCGAACGACAGCAGAGACGTATTCTATGTTGCCGACGTATACGACGCCGACACGCCACACTCGGACGAATCGCTAATCCGTATCGAAGATAGTCATTTTAGCGCCGCACCCTATGTGACAGGAGAGGTTCCAAAGTTTGCGGCAGTGGATATAGAGGGAGATAACGCTCTGATTACCGCATGGTTCAAAGGAGAGATCTTCAGCGGTCCGCTTGTCGTGAGAATTTACGTCCAGTATGAAGAGACAGAGGAGCTTCTGGAAGTTGAGGTTGAAGAAACAGACAATGACGGCAGAGCTGACCCCCTGGACCCGATAGAGATACACCTATGAGCGAGTCATTCATTCTCGGCTATGTGCCGCAGCGAATAAAACAGCTCGGGTTTAACCGGTATCACTTGCGTTATCGTGATTTGGTGATCCGGGAGAATGAGAGAATATGGCTCGCGGCCTATAACGAATTGTTCTTCCTGGTGGACGACCCGCCGGGTATCGTGGTGGAGTCGGACTACGGCATTTACGACTCAACGGATGATGAACTTCCCGAGAACGTACATCAGCATCGTGGCGAAATTGTAATAAGCAACCCTGGACAAGGCACGCGAAGGGTAAAAGTGATTCAAATTATTATCGTGAACTAACATGGGATTTGTGAAGAAGGAGTCATACGACCCCATCAAGGTGGAGAAAAGGCAGGAGTACCTCCGCCTGTATGCGGAGAAGGGAAGGCCGATCGAGTACGAAATTGTCGTCGACGGATTCAAAGCTGTTAGGAGGACAAGCGACCCGGAAGAATTTATGGACTTTAATCGATTCGTGGACGGAGACACTAAAGCGATCGAGATCTTATTCTTTACGGGGAGCAGCAACAATAACGACCGGTACATTTTCACACTAACAGACAATACAAAAGAGGGGCTTTCCGGGATAGACATTGACGCGAAGATCGCCGAGCAGGTCGATCGACAAAAACGAGACTGGCAGCATGCCACGCTAGAGCGTGAATTCAATGAATTAAAAAGCGAATATGCGGAGCTGGAGAAAGAACTGGAAAAACTGGAGATCGAGCATAAGGCATTGAAGGAACAACAGTCGCCGTTGAAGGGATTGCTCGGGGAGATCGGTTCCACTTTCGTGGAAAGCTTTATTCGGAGGAATCCATCAATAATAAAGAGCATGCCAGGCGGTGAAGCTCTCGCCGGTTTAATCAATGTACCCGCGCAGAATCCCGAGTCCGCTACGGAAGGATCCGTAAGCTTTCACGCCAAGGGCGACAGTCATGAACTCACGGAAGATGAACAGGCCGCCGTATCGTTTGTCGAACAATTAAAGGCTCAGTTTCTGAAGGAGGAGTTCGATCGGGTAATTCTCATTCTTCAGGCGCTTGCCGAGGACAAAAGAAAAATCGACGTCGTGATAAATACCGTCGCAATTAACAGGCCATGAACAAATATAAATATGAAGTAACCATACAAGCGGCCACGGCTAACGAGGCCGAGGAGAAGTTGCGCGCAGCAAGTGCCCTGATGGAGCGCCTGCAGGTACGGGAGATTAAGAAGCTCGCGGATGTGGTACAGAACGATCCTGTTAAGACGGCATTGGCCAAGCGGGCCTTAGGACTGTAAGAAATGGAAATGACGACCAGACAACTGAACAGCTTAAAAAACGTAGCCGTAGGCACACTACTAGCGACGGGCACCGCTACGGGTCTGTTCCTTGTCGGCCGTCATTTTTACAGAAGAATTGTGTCAAGCACCGCACAGAAGCACAGCCTCGATGAGGGAGACCCGGCGACGCTTGCAAAGCAACTAAAGATGGCATTCGAAAATGACAATTACTTTGGTTGGGGATCTAATGAGGCTGCGATCTTTCAGGTATTCAATCAGCTTCCTTCTAAGACAATGTATGCTCGTGTTCAAAAGGAATATATGAATTTGTACAACCGGAATCTGAATGCTGATTTGGAAGATGAATTGAGCAGCGACGAATACAATCAGTTGATTACAATTCTGGCCGGCAAAAAATGATAGAAATGAAGAGGGGCAGGAAAAGAAGGGACCGGAAATCAGGTTCCAAAATGAAAGGTATCAGCACATCGAGGGTGTTTGTGGCTGCACTAGCTGTTATTGCAGTCGGTGGCGCTGGATATTTACTCTATAGCCGATTGCGACGGAACCCGACGTTGCTCAGGAGTGATAACGACAGTTCACCGATTATCATCAACAACAATATGCCGGCGTCGACGTCAATCGCAAAGGCATCAACTTCAACGAACCGTAACGACGCTTTCCCATTGAAACGCGGCAGTCGGGGCGCGCGCGTTACTCAACTGCAGCAAGCTATCGCGAATAAAATTGGCGTTTCAGTCATGAACGCTAACGGTGGAATTGACGGCCAGTTCGGCCAGGGGACGGCTAACGCATTGAAGATTGCAGGCTATGGCGAAGTGATTGATGAAACGACGTTTAAAATGATTGTCGCAGCGTCTGCATTGTCAGTATCCTCGATCGGCGAAGCTTCAACACAAGCGCGAATACTTTACAATGCTGCGCGAGCTAAGAATCTCGAAGCAGTTATAAGTGCATTGCGTGGTATGCATTCGACAACCGATTACTCGGCTGTTAACTCGTACTACAAGCTAATAGATATTGTTGGCAAGACGATCGTAACCGACCTTTTGGATTACGCATTTCAAGGAAACGAGGAAGCCCGCAATACACTAAAGACGGAATTTTTGCGGATAGGCTTAAAGGTAAATGATTCGGGTGTATGGAGCCTTCAAGGTTTTGCTTTATACCGTGACGTAGTTACGATGCGGCCGACGTTTGTGATTGATACCCAAGATAACAGAATACCTGTCCAGGCAAACGCAGTGCTGGGCGACGAGCTGCGGGTTGAAAACGGGATGACGTGGGTGCGAAGCATTGATAACAGCATCTTTCGGGTGCCTACCCAGGACATAAAATATACGAGGTGAAATTCAATAACTAAACAATAACAACTATGGCGAGATTTGAGGGGTTGGCCGACAAGCTTGTGCAGCTTGAAGGTGGATATGTGAACCACCCTGCCGACAAGGGTGGGCCAACGAAGTACGGCGTAATATTGGCCGTATGGAAAGAACATGGGCACGACAAGGACAGCGATGGTGACATCGACGCCGAGGACATCAAACTGTTGGAAAAGGAAGACGCATATTTTGTCGCCAAAACAGTTTTCTGGGACTACTTCAAAGGTGATCTAATACAAAACCAATCGATTGCAAATATCATCGTTGATTGGGGCTACAACTCCGGCCGGTCCACTGCCGCCAAGCAGGTGCAGCGTCTCCTGAAGATCGACGATGATGGAGTTGTCGGACCACTGACGTTGCGGGCGATAAATGGCTGTGACCAAGAGGTGTTCTTTAAGAAACTGAAAGTGGCTCGCCGACTCTTCTACGATAACATTGTGGCACGGAAGCCTAGCCAGGCAGTTTTCTACGGTGGCTGGATTAACCGGATCAACAAATTTCAATTTACGCCGTAATGCTCTCGCGAATAAAAGCCATTTTGAGGGACTATGACTACGACCTATTCACGCGGCCCTACGAGGTGAACATCGTAGGGTTGCGTGGTCGCAGCACTGAATCAAACCAATTCGATGATGAAATACACGTGTTTTATACGAAGAGCGACGGTAAATGGAACTATCATGTATTTCCTGCAACGACCGACCCCGGAACTTATTGGCTAAACAACCCGGCCTACCCGCAAGGAACGGCAATCCTTCCGCAAGGACAATATCGGGAAGCTTATGCCATTGGAAAGCACAGAAGCACATACACGGCCCTTGTCCAGGTGCTACCGCTGACGGTGATCCGCGATTATAACCGCGACTCAATCCTCGACTTGTTCAACGGAGAAAAGCAAACCGGCCTATTTGGCATTAACATTCACCGAGCGGAGCAATCGGGCACTACGGCGGTGATTGGACGGTATTCCGCCGGGTGCCAGGTGTTCCAAAATGCCCAGGACTTCGAATCCTTTATAGCCCTGTGCCGTCGGCATGAGGCGCTCTACGGCAATCGCTTCACGTATACGTTAATCGATTTCCGGGCCATGACCAAGGTTACGTTTAAGCGGATCATGGCAGGGGTGACCATTGCAGCCGGTGCCCTCCTCGGATGGATTCTCAAACAACAATACCTCTAATATGGCACCGACACCGCCTTTTCGCTCTGTGGTCGAGGAGCTGCTTTTTGCAATCCTGCAAAAGCTTCCGGACGCACAGTATCTGACGCGGCAGGATATAGACTCGCTGGCTAAGTTGAATGTCCTTCTGCTCGATGCGGATCTTGCGCCGGCGGGAGAAACACAGGCCGCTATAGAGTCGATCAAAGGAAATGTGCCAGCAATTGCTGACACTTTGGAAAAAATGTACGGCATCATCCAGGGGCTTACGTTTTTGAAAACCGAAGACATCGACACTCTCGCTGAGCTAAATTCAGTCCTGACAGATGCAGACCTTTTGCGCGGTGGAGACATCAAGTTTCCGAATGTGCTGTTTGTCTCACCGGATGGTGATAATAACCACGGATTGAAAGGTGACATTTCAAGGCCGTTCGCCCCAGACGGCATAGCGTCGCGTGCAGGTGCCGGTGACAAAGTGATGTTCCTGCCGGGTGATTACACAGTGAATACAAATCTGGCTGTGAATGGTGTCGAGTATGGGACGCTTGGCGGTGGTGTTCAGATTTCGGTATCACAAGCTGGTGCTATATTATTCGATTACACGGCAATAGCGAACTCAAACTTACCGGTGAAGATTGCTGGTGAATTCGATTTCAAAATAGATGCCAACACAGCAGGCATTTTTAAATTCAACAAACCTGGTCAAAGTGCAAGACAATATTCCATTCGCTGGAGAACGGCGTTACAGTTGAAAGGCACATTCCTTACGATGCCTTTGTTACTCACCATAGGCACGTTCGAAGGCTGCGTCGAGATCGCGCCAAGTGCCGACCAGCCGTGCATTGTTTGTGACGGAAACGGAAGCACGGGGAATGGTGTGGTCAAACTGGCGATTAATAACAACTCGACAACGACTAGTGCAATCTCTCCTTGCTTCAATGGCTTCTCCTTCGATGTCAACTACAATGCGACCGCACATGGCTTGTTTAAAGAACCGGTAACTAACAATTCTACATTTGTTAATTCATACAAACTGAAAATCGCCCAGCCAGCGGGTGCCACCACGTATATCACATCAGGCAATTATGAGCTGTCCTTAGTTGGGGGCACCGTAGTAGTTGTGCTTGGGTCGAAAGTTGTTTTAAGCGGTTTTCTTAGAACCTGTACGTTTAATGCTGGCCCTTCAACGGATACTTTTGCGCAGTGTGTTGCTAATACTGTCGCCATATTGAATGCTCAGGTAACTCTATTGGTGCTGGATGGCGTTTGGCGAAACTGTACCTACAATAGAACGAGTTCAAACCCGGTGGTGTTGAAGGGAGACTTTTTCAATTTCACTTTTCTTGGCAGTCCGAGCTTGATGACAATAACCGGAAGGGTTGAACTCACCGAAGGAAATTATATATTCGGAGAGGGAGGACAGTACTTTGATCTACAAGGTACTTTGATCGGGAATGCGCCTACTTTGTTCATTTTTGGGTTTAACTACAAAGTGCTGATTTCTGGAAGGCTGAAAAATCTAAAATCTGACGGCAAGCTGTTTGAGACCAACCACAACAATCAGGTATACACGCTCATTCTTACCGGTGCTGTACTTGAGGCGGGTGCGTCAGCGCCACACGCCATAAATATATTTATTGAAGACACGATCAATATAACTCTATACGGTAAGAGTTTCATCAATAAGCCGGTTCTTGGCCCCGGGACGGTGAACTACATTGTAGGCCCTGCATCCGACTTAGTAATCAGCGGCGACGTGCGTGTATACCCATGATAAGCAGTAGTGTCTCAGTACATCATGCTGCTAAAGACAACTCAGCTATAATGGGCTGCCGCGCCGCAAGCTCCAAATGCTGTATATCTATTTGATTCGCATTCGCTGTCGATCGCGCTACCGCCTCTCTGAATACTTCCAGCGCCTGCTTATGATTACCGGCCTGTAAAAAATAGATTGCCTGTTCTATCGCTGGATTATAATTCATTGGGTACCGAACGTGAGGCACATTACGGTGGGCGTCGTTGCTGCTCAGCAGCTTAGTGATCGTATACGCTCGCATATCGGGGTCCAGATACGGTTGACACATCTGCAGTGACTCCCTTGGCGACAACGTCTTATCCAACCATTTGGACCATTGTTCTTGCGGAATAAATACAGGCATCCGCTTTTTTGTATTGTGGACATATTCCAGGATCGCGTTGGCCTTTGTGGTGAGTAGCACGTAGGAATAATAGAACTCATTGGTCAGCGGGTTTCGCCAACGACTATACAACCCAGCCATCATGCGCGGCTTCTGATCGCGAAAGGTCACATAGTATGGAATTTTAATTTTCGCGTCTTCATCGCCTACCTCTTCATCGAGCGTCCGCCATTCGTAAAATCCGCTAACCGGAATCAGGTATCGTTGTCCCTTTTCAAAGGTGTGTCGAAAATCGTCGCTCATGGGCACCCACTCTGACTTGGCATTAAGTCGCTCCTTTTCATCAAGCCAAGCATTTTTATCTGGTACTTCTGTAGGGACGAGGCCCCAATGAAACATCTTATAGTTTTCTGGGTCGCCCGCCGTAAGCACGGGAGTTGCAAACAAATCAAAGCCATTTTCATAGTAGGCGGATATGCCGCTTGGCTGAAAACGCTCAATATCTCGTAAATAACGCTTCATCAACGTTACATCTTGCTGGGTGTATACCGCAGGACGACCAGCCTTCTTTGAGTAGCTAAGCAACTGATTGTAGAGCTGATTGGGCTGCATAAGCGAAAGCTGGGCAAGCTGCGGATCCCTATCCATGAGCACCGACAATTTTTCTCGAATCGGTTGAACGTGATTTTGAATTGATTGAAACGATGCCTCGAATTCCTTCACAAGATGATCCAGGTTTCTATTACCGTAGTAAAAGGCCAAGTCATCATAGCTTGCTGTCAGCGATTTAAAAAAGCACATACGATTAATTTTTTAAATTCGACACTCCGACTATCAACCCTATCTCTGCTCAAATTTCGTCCTTTTTTTTATGTGCCCATCCGGTCGACCACTCGTACAGACACTTCCCCAATTTTCTATCGCCGGTGGCATTCGCATCCCCAAAATTTCCCGACTAAACAAAGGTATAAGAAAAAACTAAAAATATTAGTTGGTTATTCTAATTTAATTAGTTGCGTGTTTTACTTTTGATCCAAAGATTTCAACATGGAGGCAAGGATGGGTAACGCCACTGGCGCACAGGATGTGCGGCGTGGTACAGAGTCGGAAGACATACGCAGGATTAAAGCAACACTCCTTGAGGAGCGCAAATCTCTTGTGGACAGCCTAAAAAGTGACCTCCCTGCCTATCTTAATTACAAGTTCGAGGTCGTGGCATCAGAAACACAACTTGACCAGATTCGCGGGGCACTTTCCAACTTCGAAGGGTCAGTCATTCAGGAAAGTCTCTATGAGCCGGCGTTGAAAGATGGATTGTTTGGCTACAACTGGTTTTTTGATCAAATCAATCAACTTATACGTCAAGTCCTTTATCCGGCACACATCGAGCATGGTGTCAACAGTGGCACCACTAAAGACGGCATCGACACTACCGATCTGACTGCGCGTCAAAAGCCGCAACGGTGATAGAGCGACGGATAGTTTGATACATTATTATCGAGATCATTGCAGAAGGTGAGAGAGGCGTATGAAACCAGATCGCTATTGTGAGCTACAGGTGACTACTAACTTCAGCTTTTTGCGTGGGGCGTCCCATCCCGAGGAAGTCGTCCAGCAAGCCGCCATGTTAGGATATTCAGCCATTGCTATGACTGACCGCAATACGTTAGCTGGCATTGTCCGTGGTCATGCGGCTGCAAAGAAAGTCGGGATAAAATTTATTCCGGGATGCAGACTTGACCTGCAAGATGGTCCAAGCCTCTTGGCATTCCCGACGGATATGCACGCCTACAGCCGCCTGTCAGCATTGCTCTCCCTCGGCAATTTGCGAACCGAAAAAGGTAAGTGCCATTTATATAAGTCAGATGTGTATGCACACGCCGGGGGAATAAAATTTATCATCGTCCCGCCTTCTGCCACAGTAAATGAAAATTTACAATTAGAAGACGCATTTAAAGCGGCCGTCCATGAATATCGTGCGCATCTCGGCACGCACGTTTATCTTTCAGCGATACGTGCTTACAACGGTCATGATGCCAAATTTTTGAGTCGCATCTTTGAGCTCGCTGCGTCAACAAACACACCAGTAGTCGCCACTAATGACGTCCATTACCACACGCGCGAACGCCGTGAACTTCAAGACATAATGACATGCGTTCGCGAAAAGTGCACTATTTATACCGCAGGCTATCTACTCTATCCAAACATGGAGCGGCATCTTAAACCGGTAGACGAAATGGTCAGGTTATTCCTACGTTATCCATCTGCGATTTGGCGTGCGCAGGAGGTTGCCGACTCATGCAAGTTTTCACTTGACGAATTAAAATATCGATACCCGAAGGAGATCAATACCAGTGGTCGCACACCGATCGAACAGCTCCGCTACCTAACCTGGGAAGGGGCAAAAAAGATGTTTGGCGAAAACGTTCCTGAAAAGATCAAAACTAACATCGCCCATGAAATGGCTTTCATCGAAGAAATGAATTATGCTGAATACTTCCTAACCGTCGATGACATTGTTCGTTTTGCGCGCTCGAAAGGCATCCTCTGTCAAGGTCGCGGATCTGCTGCAAATTCTACCGTCTGTTATTGCCTTGGTATCACCTCGGTAAACCCGGTTAAGTTCGATTTACTTTTTGAACGGTTCATTTCTTCTGCACGAAACGAGCCGCCCGACATCGACGTCGACTTCGAGCACGAGCGGCGCGAGGAAGTCATGCAATACATCTACAACAAGTATGGCAGGGATCGTGCAGGCATAGTCGCCACCGTCACCCAGCTTCACCAGCGCGGTGCGATACGCGACGTAGGCAAGGCTATGGGACTGTCCGTTGACACAATCGAACGGCTGTCTAAGCTCATTTGGGGTTACAGCAATGAGTGGTTTGACGCGAAAAGAATCAAAGATGCCGGTCTCAACCCCAACGACTTCGTGTTGGGGAAAACGCTAGAGCTGACGGCGCAGTTTATGGGTTTTCCTCGGCAGCTCGGCCAGCACACTGGTGGCTTTGTGATCACCGAAGGAAAGCTGACTGACTTATGCCCGATTCTTAATGCCCGCATGAAGGATCGAACAAACATCGAGTGGAACAAAGACGACATTGATGCACTGGGCTTTTTAAAGATTGACGTTTTGGCGCTCGGAATGCTCACCTGCATTCGAAAGGCCTTTGATTTGACGAAGAGACACTACGGGCGCGACTTGACACTGGCAAACGTTCCGCAGGATGATCCGGCCGTGTATGAAATGATCAGCCGCGCCGACACGATCGGCGTCTTCCAGATTGAAAGCCGCGCGCAGCAGTCAATGCTTCCGCGCCTGCGCCCTAAGGAGTTTTACGACCTGGTAATTGAAGTTGCTATCGTCCGGCCCGGTCCAATACAGGGCGATATGGTCCATCCGTACCTACGACGGCGGAACGGCGAGGAGCCTATCGAGTATCCGTCAGAAGAGCTGCGCGGCATCCTTGGCCGCACGCTTGGCGTTCCGCTGTTTCAGGAACAGGCCATGAAAATCGCTATCGTGGCGGCAGGTTTTACTCCGGCCGAAGCCGATCAGCTGCGCCGCAGCATGGCAACCTTTAAAGTACACGGCCTCGTCAAGCATTTCGAAGACAAGCTAATCAATGGCATGACCGCCAAAGGCTATACTAAGGAATATGCACAGCGCGTGTTTAAGCAACTGGAAGGCTTTGGTTCATATGGCTTTCCCGAAAGCCACGCTGCCTCGTTCGCGCTGCTTGTATACGTATCTGCTTGGATCAAATGTCACTTACCGGATGTATTTGCGACAGCCTTGCTCAACAGCATGCCAATGGGCTTCTACCAGCCAGCCGAAATCGTCATCGACGCCCGGCAGCACGGTGTTGAAGTCCGCCCGGTAGATGTGAACTACTCGGCATGGGACAATGTGATGGAAGAGAGGGGCGAAAAGTATTACGCCGTGCGACTTGGGTTCAGGCAAGTGACGGGCATGCGGCAGGATGATGCTGAAACGCTCATAAAGGCCCGTAAAACGCTTTTCACAAGCACGGACGAACTTCGTGCCGCCGGCCTGTCTGTAGCCTGTCTGGAGCGCCTGGCGGATGCCGACGCCTTCAATTCAATGGGCATGGATCGGCGCCAGGCGCTCTGGGCACTCACCGTAAAAGGTGAAGTAAAGCCGCTTCTGCATGGGCATCTATCCTTTGAGGATAAGGAGGACGCCACGGTCACGCTTCCGCCGATGACGCTGTCCGAACACGTTGTCCACGATTACGCTGCGACGGCCCTTTCATTAAAGGCTCACCCGTTAAGTTTTATTCGTAAAGATTTAGACATGCTGCACATTACGCCCGCGTCAGCTTTACCAACCTTGAACAACGGCCACAAAGTGAAAGTCGCTGGTCTTGTGCTTGTTCGGCAGCGTCCGGGCACCGCGAGCGGCGTCTGCTTTATCACGATACAAGATGAAACCGGCATCGCCAATTTGGTCGTATGGCAGAACCTGTTTGATAAACACAGAAAAGAAATTCTGCAATCGCGCGTGCTTATGGTAGAAGGCACTCTTCAACGGGAGGGCGAGGTAATCCACGTGATTGCCAAAAAGTGCAGGAATGTCACTCCATTGCTCGGGAAGCTAATGCCGAAAAACGTGGCACAGGCCCATTCTGGCCCCTTGTCAGAGGCTGATGAGAGTTCGTCGGTGAAAGACGTTAAACCAGGTAGTGCGGGCAATCAAATAGTACAAGGGAAGATATTCCCTGAGGGCAGGAACTTTCGATAGATCGGTTCATCCGTTAAATGCTAATTATCAGTATTTTAGTTTCATATGTAAGCTACCGTATGCCAAAGCAGCCTTACGAATCACATTTTCAAGAAATGTCTGCCGAAATTATGGCAAACTGGCGACTTTGTGGCATACAGGCTGTCTTGTACCAGGACATTAATGGAGACAAGGTATTGACACCGTTGAAGTTGTATATACCCGATCAACAATACGATAGAGGATGGGCTGTGCCCATCATGTCACGTGAAATTGTAGATGCTGCGAGCGGTGTGGATGGAATGGTGTTTTTCGTGGACCATAGTCAGATTATAGTATGATGCAGAACACGAACGAACGCAGCGTGAAATATGCTAGTCAATGGCCGCCTTTGCAAGACGAAGGATCACTTGCGGTCTGGAACAAAGTATTCGCTATTGGTAAATGCGTCCACCCCATAGCTGTAAATCGATCGTAGATCTTCTTCTGTTAGGCGCCTTACATTGGTGCCCTCCTCAGTTCTGTATGCCATGAACACCGCAATGTTTTTCCAGTCCTCCTGTAAGAAGTCATCAAGGATAAAAGGACTATGTGTTGAAAAAAAATATTGATTTTCACTGTCCATCATTTCTGCAGCCAGCGGGGAGAGAAAGTTTGGAAACATGCCTGCATCAATGTTGTCAAATAATATGATCTGGTTTCGGTTAGACATGATCGCCGCGAAATAGAAAATCATTCGTTGTAGCGTTGAGCCAATTGACCGATACGGCATTTTAGTAATTCCGCCCGAGTTTAAAGGCAAACACGGAACCACAGTACCAACGGGATCGGTTGCTAGTACGACCCGCGACTCCTCTAGTAGCCGTGTGAGGCGCGTGCATAAGTCAGTATTTAGGCGAACAACGGAAAACAGGTTTTCGCCAAATGGAAGGGATAACTCACTGTTATCGTCAAGCAGGTATGTTGCGTCAAGGTTATATTGGTATCGCTTAATCCCTAATGCAGTCAGATGCCGCGTCTCCATGCGTTCTTGTGAACGCTCATCAAGAATGTAAGTCAATTTTTTATTGGGCACAAAGGACAAGTCGATCGTTAAAGCTCGATCGGCATGGCACTGAAATTCACATTGGCCTTTGTTTGTAACTACGCTCCCCGGATTGTTCTTATCGAAGCAATAAAACAAATCGTCGATTTTCGACGCTCTAAGAAGCTCGAGAGTGCTGCATTGTAATCCGGGGATTGAGAGCAAAGTCAATGCGTCAATAAGGTTCGTTTTACCTGTGTCAGGCCGGCCAATAATAATGTTGAACTTGCGCAGGTCAGTCAGCTTACAATCTCTGATAGAGCGAAAGTTCTTAATGTGCACGAATTCAAAAAAGTGTGCCATATAAAATTTTAGGCTGATTCCTAAATCTGGTGTTGTATAAGATCTTCGCTTCGTCTACGAGCAACATCAGAAATGCTTCTAATGTCAAATTGTGGATTGTATGGGGGTAACGGTCATACCTTATCATTTCGCGCGTATGTATTCCTGTCTTTTTTTACCGTTTAGAAGTTCAGTAAGTAGTGCGTTTTTGTCACGTTCCACTTGCAGGAGTGCTTCGTAAAGCTTTCTATTCTCTGCTACCAAGTGATCTATTTTCTCGAAAACTTCGATTAGCTTATCAATGGGATTAAAACTTGGTTGATTTTGTTGGCTCGGATTGCTTGTGTTGTCGTAGTTGTTCTGAATATTGTACACTGTTTTCATATTGTTGATAGCTAATTGGAATCGTGATCGAACGCGAAACTTTCATAACTTCTGTAGCTTCGTCTCTAGGGAATAGAATAATTCATCGATTTTTGATACTCTAAGAAGATGGATAATGTTGCTATTTTTCGGGCATTGTAATCGGGCGATTGAGAGCAACGTCAACGCGTCGATAAGGCATCTTCGTTTCGTTGACGAGCAGAGCCAGGAATGCTTCCAATGTCAATTTATGGATCACAAGTAGCTTGACGATCGTACGCATTGTCAAGTTGTGCCTTCCAGTTTCCACCCTCCAGTATTGCGCTCGTGGAAACTCATGATCGAATGCAAAGCTTTCGTAGCTAGTATAACCTTTTTCTTTTCGGAGCTTCATAAACACGCCGCCTACGGCTTCGGCGAATTGTTCGAATAAAGTGGTTTCAGTCATAGTGAGTTGTTGAAAGTGATAATCACGAACAGACGTTTGCGGCGAGCGGGTATTAAGAATCTACATCCTTTGTAGAATCGTCACCGTCCATGTTGGGAAGACTATAAATATTTTCATACCCTTTCATTGCCCACAGAGAATATTCAATTTGATCTATCAGACCAATAAACTTGAGGCATGTCACAGCGGCCTCGCCCATTTTAGGAATCGTTTCTTCATGGAGGTCTTCAAGGACGGTCTCTAGCATAAGCGTTATCAGAGTTGATCGGTAAAACCCTGGCGTGGTTTCTTTAAACATTTCCTCTAGATAGGACTTAACATGTTCGTTTACTAGTTCTCTAGCTGTTCGTTCTTTTTTGGATTTGGTTGATCTTTTCATATCTGATATTTTAGCTCTACATAGGCATTGAATCTGTTTGTCTATTACCTTCACGATTGGTCGCGACGGGGTCGTCGGGTGAACGATAAAATAGATGGGTACTGTCGCGGATCACTGCAGTAGTGTCATTGAGGCATTCGTATAATGTCCTAAGGTGCTGGATGACCGTCGCGATTATCTGTTCCTCACGTATAACAGGCGGTCTTGCTTCTTCTGTCTGCAAAAGCTTTCGTAGCTTGCTTTTTGAACCTGTGCGCAAAAGATCTTCTGATATGCCTAATATTGTGGCGATCTTTTGGAGGTCTATATGGTTGATTCGGGCTTTGCCTTCTATTATCGACACTCTCTTTTGAGACCAACCTATGCCAAGGGCCGCGGCTAAAGCTTCCTGCTTCCATCCGAGCAATTCGCGAATGCGCTTTATATTTCTTCCGTGATGAATTTCATCATCGTCCTTCTCTCGTGTATCTAGTCTCCAGGGTTGCATGCTCATAGTCCGGTAATGTGGATGTGCATTTTGCTTCGAGCTCGTTTCATGAGCGATCTAGGTATTTATGAGTTAGTCATGTACGAAGTTGTCCACGGAGAAGAAATTGTCTGATAATGTGGCCGCGACACACGTTCTTACAATGGAGCATGCGCTGGTGCGTTTTAGAAAGCAAGTGCTGACGTGGCCTGCGATTGTTTGGAATGTCTGTTGGAATACTTCTTGGCATGTTCTTCATAGCTTGATCGATGATGAAGAGCCATTAGAGTGTGGATTGCGCACAAAAAAAGTAGGGCGGGCGCACAATACCACACTTAGCGACGCTGGTCTTGGAAAACCACCGCCCGAAGGCGGTCTGACGCTATGATGCAATAAGTGAACCCAGCCCTACCGTTTGCAAATATAATGGTAGAGACTGGGTATCCACTTTTGCCTCGCGTCAAATTTCCAAGTTCGCGTCACGAGACTCTTTGTGAATACCTTTGTCTAACTATACTTATGTATAATATTTAAGCTTTTCTTCTGTCGTCGTTTATTTCGAATGTTTAGAGCGACTAGTTCCCTGTAATAAAGTTAAAAGTTCGTACACGGGCTTTAGCTCATTTTTCAAAGTGGCATCACCGTCCTGTACATTAACCCGACGAAGCAGTGCAAGCACGGCTTGGGAATATCTGAGACGCTCCTGTTGGCCCCGTATTACTACCGATTCTACGTCTTCTTGCTCCATGCGTCAAAAATATGGTGATAAATGTACTTAATTTTTTGACACATAAAAGAAAGTGGACCGTATTTCTCAACATTTATTTAAAAATTGGATATGATTATGGAAAATTGAATGACACAATGACGAAACTTGGCGAATTCCTGGAAAAGAAAGCGGTAGTTAAAGCGGAAATTGCCAGACGAACGGGGATTACGAAGAATCGCATGACCGACATCACTGTTGACCCAAACGTCGCTTTACGTGCCGACGAGGTTTGGTTGATCGCACGAGCGATCGACGTTGAGCCGGCCGACCTCCTAGAACACGTTTGTGGGCATTTAAAGCTGCAGGCATAGTTGGCATTATTGATCCGTGAAAGCGATGCTGCTGGAGCACAACGATTGACATGCTTTTACATTTCTAGGCGAAAGGAATAGATTTGTTCGCGTTAATCTGTCTGCGCAAATAGGCTGCGCGGTTGGGCAATTTCTTTGTATAGTAATCGACCTTGTAATCGCTAACAAGCTTAGGTAAATGGAAGTGACGACTACTATGAAATATAATATACTTGTAAAAACGGCCACAAATGCTTTTAATATCTTTGGAATAGAGGAGAACCAACTTTCAAAGTTGGTGAATGCTTATAAAGACGGCGATCCAGAGATCACTTTTTCTGGAAAAAAATATTCCTTGGTGGGCCTCTCTGAAATCAAGATATTTACTTTTGTAGGTAACGATCTGCAGGCGTCGGTCAATCACTATATGGGAAATGTGGTCCAAAGAAGGAAAAGGGGGGGGCAATATTACCTGCCGTCAGGTACACTGGAGAAAATGGGTGATCATGTTACAAAGGATATTATAGGAGACCATGTTTTTGGTGAAAATATTAACAAGACATTACCAGTTGGTGAATCTTACGTGAGCCTCGAGCGCATTAAGGAAATGAAGGCCATCGTAACACCTGATGCCGATCTGCGACGGCTTGTTAGGCTGTGCGAAGAGTTGAACGATAATTATGGCCGCGGCAACTTCTTGTCTGTGGCTATTATTGGCCGTGCTCTCATTGATCATGTCCCGCCCTTATTCAAGTTCGGTTCATTTGATCAATTGACGGCTAATTATGGCGGCGCCAAAGACGGGAAGAGTTTTAAGAAACACATGAAGCATTTGAATGAATCGTTACGAAGTATTGCTGATGGTTATCTCCATGTAACAGTCCGCAGTAAAGAGGCGCTTCCAACGAGGCAGCAGGTGGAGTTTCGGTCCGATATAGACGCTTTACTCATGGAGATTGTTCGCACCCTAAGTTGATCACGCATCTCGTCTTCACGGCCGGTGCTGCTTAATAATTAGCATCAGCTCCAACCATCGTTTCTACTTGTCCAATTAAAAAGAACCATAACCTGTTCAACTTCAAGAATACTTTTATGCAGAAACCTCAAGTCCTTGCTGTAATGCTTTTTCGGTTTTAGACCTCCCAAAAGAGTTTCTTTAATCATTTCGTTGGCTAAAAGTTCATGAGCAACGTAATTTCTTTTCTCAACTAAACTCTTAAGTAATTTCACGAAATCCGTTCGCAACTGATTTTTCTCAAGTTCGGCTGTTGTCCAGCCCAAGGTTTTCTTTTCAATTTGTTCTACTTTATAACCGTACCTTGCGATCAATAAATTCTTTAGTCCAATCTCCAGCAACTGGGCAGTTCCCATAAACATTGCAAACTGCCCAAGGTAGTTTAGTTTTTTATATTTCTTCAATCTTTTCGAGACTTTGCGCTCAATGTCCCTTTGCTTCAATACTGTCTTTTTCGGCATACTTGAAACTGTCTTAGTTGCTATATTTTATTAATTTGTAATAAGAATTAGCTAGTTTGTTTGCTTTGGTGTCGCGATGGAATTTGAGGGAAGCAGATGCCAGTGCGCGGTGGTGATTAGTTTCTCGGCGCGGCATTGTGCATAAATGCTTTGTAGCTTGAGGGGTGGTTATCTTGGTCGGTTTTTTGGTTTACTTTGTTGTATCGCACCCATCTTTGAAATAGTGAACGATTTTTCATCGAACAAGGAGTTCATTATCAACCACACTTCGTCAACAATGTCCCATTTCAAGTCGATGTCCTTTATTGTCAGTTTCCCTTTTAGTGTGAACCCTCTTATTTTTATTGACTTTTTAGCCCCTTTAGTAAAAAGTTCAGCACCTTTCAGTTCATAATACTTTTCTACAACGTTATCAGGAGCCTCTTTATGTAGCTCCATTTTAAAGGTCGTCAAATAGTTCTCAAAAGGTATTTCTTCTCCCTCTTTAACTCTAACTATTATTTGTCGTGTATCTGTATGTTCGGGCCTTAGATTTTCCCCGACGTTATCAATCATTATTCCGAGTATTTCTGGTCGTCTCAATTCGGTCTTGATGTTTAGCATACCCAAGTTGAACTCCTCCCGGTCGCGATTTTCCAACTCCCTTAGCTCAACAAGGCCTATATTTTTATACTTAGCAAATGAGATTCCGTCCGTTGTAAACCCTTTTTTGGAAACGATTACCCCTTTATTGATTCCAGCGTCCTCAATTATTTCGGCCACTTTCATCACAATGTCTTTGTTGATGGAGTCTTCCCAGAACTTGCATTCAATTGCCGTTCTATAAGTATGAATTCCATCTGAGTGACTTGTCAGCACATCTATTTGGTGGTAAACCCCTGATTTCCCCTTCACTTTACAGCTACTTCCATGTCCCTCGATCTTCACTCCCGTAGCTTTGCCAAGGGTTTCATAGATGTATTTAGTAACTTGTTCATAGCCTCTCCAATCCATAGTTGTCAATCATTTCAATGTTCGTTTGTGTCGAGCCTAATTTGCCTGAGGAGCTTGCATACAACGTTTGCGTTGAAGGTTCTGGCTTTACAGAGCAGAAACAAATATCAGAAGGCAAGCCATTATAGCTTTTGTTAGCGGTTGTGTCAACTTTGTCCAAAGTGTTTACAAGTGGATGTTCTAGGATTTGTACATAGGCACGTCAATTTCTTCACGCATGGTATTTTTCTTTGTATGATTCTTAGTCTTAATGAGGATTTGCAAAAGCCTTTATGTACTCATCTGTAAAATCCCGCGGTCTCTTACATCAACTGCCTTCATATTCGCGTGATGCACCCGCGCTTTATCGCGGCTTTCCGTCAATCCAAATTATTAAATAATCATCAAAATCTGCCGACATGATGCTTTGTTTCTGGTTGTACCTTCACTACTCTTTTTTCATATTTTTGTCATCTTGGGATTTGTTCAACATTGTACCTGAATATCTACCCAAAGTCGCGTTTATTCGTTTTAAGGTTAAGTTAATGCTGTCAAGTTGAATCTGTTGGTTGGTGAAGGCATCAACGTCCTTCAACTCTTTTGTCTCTGTGGATTTATATTGCAGATACTGAGTACGCAAAGTAGCCATACTTGTCAATGCAATGATTATGGTCAAAGTTGTCATCCAAAAGTTTGTCGCAAGGGTAGAGTTACGAATCGCTCGTCCATTCACAAGGTCAGCTGCGTAGTCTAGTCCTTTGTCAGGTGTTAAGTGAGCCTCTACATAAATATTTGAAAATGTCTGGTCAATCCCATTTACTGTTTTACCTAAATCATTCTTGTACTTTTCGATATTCAACCAATGATACGAGTAAACGCCATCTTGGTTCGTTGTCTTTACATCTGCTTTCCAGGTTATAAGCCCTCTGTTCTCTAAGTCCAGAAGCATTGTCTTGATATGCGTTGTATTGACTAAAGTGTCTTTGGCTTTCAGCTTTCGCTTAATAAAATTTTCCAAAGATGTCCCAGCTGTTATGTCATACTTGTCATAAAGCTCATCTAACAAGTCATAGTACCAGTTTTTCATTTAGTCGATTTAAATTTTGTCAACCACGTTTCTTCTTGGAGGTCTCGCTATCACCAGTGGTGCTCCGCACAATATGTTGTAGAACGAGGTATCGGTCGTAATTACTATCTAAGCAATATCTAACTAAATATCCCATAGCAGTTCCTTTCAACGACCGGAATGTGATAAAACTATTGTAGCAACTCTTTAAGAACGGTGTCTCTATTTACACCATTTTGTGCTTGCCATTCAGCTATTGTCACATTTTCCGACCTTACAACTATCATCTCATTTCTGTTTGGCATTTTTGAAAAATCAATTGTGTAGTCCGATTTTTTGGTTGGAGAGTATCGACCTGATACTATTATATGAATTTCCATATGCTGGTTGGCTCCCAATGATGTTGGGGAAACAGTAAAATAGTTGCCATCCCTAATCGGTTGTCCAAAGTGTAGTATTTTCTGCACCGGGTCTTTGAAATATTCTTTTCCATTCCATCGATAATTATTAGAATGGGGAGCAATTTGCGCTAGGGGAAATACTAGTTCTCCGCCAAAAACGCGAAACGAAATCTCTTCGTCATTCTGAAATTGCGACCAGTTAATTATATATAAATCAAAGTGCACTTGGTAATGTCCATTCGCTAAGACGTTTGCTCCGGTAATCTTAAAATATATGCAGATGTCCGGAAATCTAACTTTCTTGAACAATGCTTCTATGTAGTGGTGCGGAGCTATTCTAGTTTGTCCATCTATCCTCATATAGTAAGTATTATCTGTTTGATGAGGTGCGTAATTGCTAGGAGATATTTCAAACACGAAGACAAAATTTTGTTCTTGATTACATATTTGCAATTTAATGCGGTTCGGAATCGGAACGATACGGTCGGTGACCATGTTAATAAGAGCGTCTTTTTCGATGTGGGTAGGGTAAGGGGTTAAGGCGCCAACAAACCGCTTCGGCCCATTCCCACCGTCTGAGACACCGCTAGGAGCACCCCAAATTAGAATGCCGCCGTCGGAATTTAAGAAGGCACACACACTTTTTGATAGTCCTTGTATTTTTTGATCAAGTGCACCGGCTGCATTGATGGACTTAAATTCCAAGCTATCAGATTCATGTTTATCGGTCGTAAAGAACTCTTCCAAGTCTTGGTAGGTCAACGCTTCCAGATCCTTGCCGAATACTCTCATGGATAGTGTCATAATCGATTTAGTAATGGTAAGTATTTTAATTTCTTGATTGTGACTGAAGCTCTGATAATGGCTGATCTCGAATGATGTCGTGTTGATCTTTGGAGGTGTGTACGTAAAATCTATCGCCAGTTCTTTTAAACTTTATTGCACTTTTATGCAACTCATTTTTATTTTCAACGATTGAGTAAGGCGGAAGATAGTATTGTCCATCGTAATGACTTTTCACGATATATACAACTAAAATGTTTTTGTATTCCGTATCAGGGTGGTGATCATCCATACCCTTAACTAATGTTGGTATTGCAATGTTTGAATTTGAGTTTTCTGAACTGAACAGAAGGTCAGCCATCATGATAGGATTGCCGTGATTAAGGGAAAGGGAAATTAATGTCATAACTCGCCTATCTTACGTATTAGAGATTTTTGATTTTTGGTCCCACTCTTCGTTCGTTAGAAACTTAAATCGCGTTTTGGGAAGAAGCCAGTGATGCCACGGATCGAACAGTGCTTCTGGCATTAAAATGGGCGCCAAAATCCCGAGATCGTCTACCAAAGCGCGAAACTCTGTATCAGCACTTATTGTATAGTAGAACAACATTACCAGCTCGTCTTGTGAAAGTTGCGCCGTAACCAACGCGAAGTATCGGGCTTTATCTTCTGTATACTCGATAGATGCGATGTATTCCAAGGTGTTTCTAAAATATCGAAAGTAATGATCAAAGTTATGATAATGCGGCTTTAAGGCGGTAAGAAAAGCCTGACCGGTTGATGTCCTAACTTGATCGACAGTGTAGGAATCGGGGCCGGGCATTTTAGTTAGAACTCTCGGGCCGGTGGACGTTAAGCTCGTCAGCGATTGAAAATAAATATGGAATTGCAGAGTGGCTGGATTGTACATCAGTTCTCTATTGAAGCCCGTTGGATAAGCGAGATTCCGTTTAACATCAAGGCGGACGTTATGGATATACTCACGACCTTTCATTTCTGAACTTCCTGTATGCCCATCAAGGTACATAACTGTAACTGTTCCCGACGTTTCATTTACGATTTCTCGCAGAGTCGATAACATAGCAAAAACCGACGTTTCAGCACGTTGGTCGTAAAGTGCATTTTGCGTGGCTTCCAATTCATCCTTCTGAGAATGGTATGTTCGCAACACTAGGTACATTGTAAGCAAGCCGGCAGCGGTACCGACAATGCCTCCAACTACGTCACCAAGCTGGCCAAAGATCGCCGGGTCAATCATGTTTGAGCTTCCGGCAGGAAACGGGACGCGTCGAGCAAATAGGTAAATTAAGATTCCAGTGAACAATACCGATCCCCAGGTAACAGCTAGCGTTATGTTGGTCAATGAATTGCTATTCTTCTTCTTCATTTCTTCATTAGCACGCGTGCATGTAGATAGTCTTTTACGGTATTTAATTGTTGGTTCAGTCCAGATCGATAAACTTTATAAGGCTTTTCCATGGAATTCCTAAAAAAGATACATTATCGAAAATTGCAATGCCAACCCGACAATTTTTTTGAGAGATTGAATATCTTGTTTGCCTTATTATACACCTTGTGAGCACCAGCTACTGAGCTTATTGTAACGGCGCTATCTGCCGCGAGAGCCATTCCTCGAGTATTTAGAAGTCCAACTATAGAAGTCATATGTTATGGGGTTTACGTTGCCGTATCCCGGGGTTCGCGAAATGCGGCGGCTTCTAAACTAAAAAAATGCTCACTAAAAACAAATTTACTTATGTGATAATTATATTGCGTTACAAAGCGGCGGTGGGGTTTCTGATGCCGGTGCTGCCATTTGCGGTCGGTTGAAAGAAGTTGTTTTAAGCGGCATGAATCTTTGTAGCATGTGTGCACTATTTGGCGTTGCTTTTCCGGTAAAATTCTAATGGGCTGCCATAGCGATGGCACCGCTCAATTAGCTTACATGACGTTTCTGGATTGATGCCAATGGAGTCCAATATGCATACAAGTAGGAGTATTCTAGCCTTTATGTAAGCGTCCTGATTTTCGGCGCCGATGTCGCTTTTTTCGTTACGCCCATGAGATAGTGAATTTCGTATTTCTGCCAAATGTTTTGCAAAATCCAGTTTTTCCGAAGGGGCGTCAAAAATGCCAGTAAAGCTTGTTGCATAAACCTCGAGCAATCGAACAAGACGATCCTCCAACCTAGTTGTCTTTCGAAAGGCTCGGGCCTTTAGCCAATCTTTTTCTTTGCTGTCCAGCTTCGCTAATATTGGTTTTAAACTTTCTTTAAAAGCGTCCTTTGTCTCATCGTCTTGAGGATTTGATAGTCGATGGTATTGCTCCAATCCTTGAATAATGTTTAGTACACGGTTATTGAACATAATACTTGTTAGTAAAATACCCGTTTCATTGTATCGTTTATTAGTATCAAGGTATATATCGTATACAGTACTAAATTGAGTATATGAAGCGAACCATTTATTAATCGCATTTTTGAAACCGTGCTCTCCCAGTTTGTAATAACTAAAAAGCATGGAGCTTGGGCTACGATGGCTGTCGGAATCTTTGGAGACTCTGTTCCTAGAGCTCGCCTTTGTAATGAACACAGTGGTTTGATTTTTCAATCCACATTTCATCATGCTCCATTGAATTGTTATAGAACAATCAAGAGCTAGTTCCATAAGTTTCTGAAAGGCGATGGCTTTTTCTTCAAACTCGACGAAAGGGCGATTCGTTTTAGAAACAAAATCCACTGAATGGTGAATTTGATGGCTTACTCTAGTCCGTTTGGTAATATCATGTTCTCTGAGGAACTGGTGTATGTGAACTGAGAATCCATTTTCTATGTCTATCACTAACTCTTTGTTTAATCGAGGGTCAAGGTCCGAAAGTTGACCCGTTATATTTTTGAATGGCGATTCGTGAGTAAGATCCTCCATCCATGCCGAGAGATAGGTGTATGAGCAAGATATCGCCGTTGCGTTTATATCGTTTGTGCTGGCAAAATGTTCTCCCTCAAACATTAGTTTCGGAGATATTGAGAATGTTGCAAACTTTTTGCCGATCTTGTTTTTTGCGACTAAGTCACAGTTAACGAGCGTAATTTTTCCTTGCCAAGTTTCCCCCAGTATAATTGAGTATTGGCTAATTTCGTTCTCGTTGTCGTAGAGGGGTTGACCTAAGAAGTCTGTTTCTGTGTAAAGCTGAAGTTCCATGGCTCCATCGTCTATAGTCAAGGTCCCTGGAAGTTTCGTAGTTGGATTCTTGGGTGAAAACCAATCGCCGTTTATTTCAGTCATGTTGCGGTAGAGTTAAAAAAAGAATGCTTTTTCGTTCTAGTGGCTAAAGTAGATGCCTAAGTACGCAGTGTATCTGCGCAGTTGACATTTCTCTGTAAGAGCTCTACAGTTTTTTTTACTGTCGGGAAATTCCGGGAAGCTTAGGGAGCAAATCTCGGTGTGTAACCATCATTTGTAAACTCTTGCCAGTATGCTTGTGCCAGGAATGCGGAAGCTTTGTCTTTTAGGTAGTTTTTGTCTGGTAACTTCTCCGTTGTGAAGTTTAGGAACGTGGTTCCGTCGCCCGTGCATAATTCGCTCTCTATGAAATCGTATACCTTTATTCCCGGGGCGGTAGGCCCAGGCAACACGATTGCAAATTGGCTAGTGGAGCTTCGGGTTGCCAGTGAAAAAATTACAAGGAATGCTCGCATGTCCTTGGGAAGAGTAATTATGTGAATACCCTCCATGTGTTTTGGGAACTTGTGTGCTATCCAGAATATTTTGATTACCTCTTTGTCTGGGTGCATCAGTTGCTCTCTGACCGTAAAAAGCCCGCTGTTCAGCAGGAAGCTGTTGCCTAGCGTAGCGAATGCGAGGAGATAGCCGATACGGAGTAAAGCTATATTTGCGCGCCTTGTGTCGAATATTTTAGAAACTGTCATGGAAAAGGCCGGGTTCGGGGCCGCGTCCTGTAATGGACGAAATAGAGGTGGGTATGGCTTGCTGATCCTCGTACGGGGTATGAGCTCATTCAGGAACTTCTCTGCCTGAATAGGGTGTGAGCGGGTCTTCTCCATTTTTAATGTGACCACGCCGTCTGAGCTAACCTTAAACGTTCCATTTATGCTATTACCGCTGAGCTGGTAAGTGACGTTGGCGGACGAGTTGGGAAGGAAATTTTGGGCGTCGGTGTCCAGCAGCGTTTTTAATAGGTGCGCGTCAAGTTCGTGACCCGATCTTGAGTTGCAAGCGTTGCAAGTAAGAGCTCGAGGTCGCCCGCCCAGCGATTTTGGGGGGATGTCTTCAAACGTTAGAAAATTGCTAAGCGAAGTGTCCAGATCTTTTTCGAGGAACAGCCGGAAACATAATGGGCAGATGTAACCGTATTCGAAGTCTGGCTCGAACTTAATAGACGCATGCTCTTTTACCCATTCTAAATTTTGTGAGAACGATCTGAATAAATTTGCTCGACCGACGGTTCTGGCGCTTTGACGTCCCATTTATAGCTTTTGTTAAAGCTAACGTATGTTAGTACTTTTAACAAAGTGTAGGCGACATTTTTTGTTTTTGGTGACCGGTGTTAGTTTGCTTGCTTCAACGTTAGATGCAATTCAAATTGGCGATATGCTTTTTTCTACCTGCAAGTGGTGCCACACGTGCTTATCGGGCTACTCATCCTAACAGTTGTTTGGTATGGCCAATTCAATTACTGGCTGTTTGTTAATAGAATGGCCATTTCATGTACTTTTTGGCATTCTTGGACGAATTTTGGATATTTGGCTCGTAGGGTCTACTACTAAAAAGCCTTCTAATTTCAGCAATTAGAAGGCTTTTTTGTGTCCGACTGAGCGGGAATCGAACCGCCCGTAAGTTGTTGCACATCGAGGTTCAGCGAGCACGAATGCAGCACTGTCTCCGGGTTACATTTTCGAGTTAAAAGCAACTTTTCGAAGCTTGCTTTTTATTTTGAAACCTTTCTGATTTTATGGGCTGGTATTCTTCTTGCCTGCAACGGAGAGCACGGATGTTAACATTTGAGAATGTAGCGGATCAGGAAACGTGCCGGGGATCAACATCTGGATAACTAAGCGAGCTTGTACAGATATCTTTGTTCTTAAGATATCCCCAAAATGTTTCGCCTCTATCCTTATCACCAATGTAGTCCAAATAGTTAATACAATTTTTAGGGTCAAATTCAAACGATACTCTTCCTTTTGTATAGAGCTTAAGATCGCATGCTCCATAAGGGAAGTAAATTGATGCGTTTAAATGATAGCAGAAACATTGACGGTCGATCTGATCAAGATTCCATTCTCGTTTGAATGTTTGGGTCGTTCCATTCTTTAGTTTAACAAATTCCCCCTTGTCATATGGTGAAATCTTGATTTCACCGGCAACTACCTCTTCAAATGTTAAAGTCGAGAAACCTTTTACGGTCAATCTTCCATTTTTTTTCAGGGCTTCCGAAATATTGGGATAGTCCAATACTTCTATGAATTCATCCTGCACAGCGGTTCTTTCGATATCTGCTCCCCATATTTTAAAGGTGACAGTTTCGGGTAGCTTATTTGTTGGCTCAAAAAATATTGTTTTGCTATCGTAGAAATCAACGAGCTCACTGTCAACAAAATCTACGCCTGTTAAGTCTAATCGTACCATTGCTGTATCGATGATATGGTTACTATTTCACTAATGTGAGTAATTTGGTCAAGCTGCGCCAGTTATAGAGCATCTTTTTTACCGGGGAAATTGCAGGTTTATATCTAATTGCGGCATTCAGTCATGTTACTAATATATATTTTGAAGAAACGATTTTTAAATGCAGTCATCACTTTTGCCTAGGGACAAATGGAACTAAAAGATACTGCGTTTCTCCTACTTCAGGTAGAACTGTGTCCAGAAGATTCTTTAGCCAAATTATATCCTCCTCCTTATACGGATCAATGTTGACATCAAGCAGCATTATCAAACTGGTCTCGGAAAAATGGTCCGTGTACATGATGTCAATGAATTCGTTTTCTAACCTTTCGAGTGCTCGCTCTGGTTTGGAAAGATTCTTAATCTCGATATATCTTTTTACAGGAATTGGATTCATTGTTCGCTATGAATTAGGTCGGAATATAATGATCTTGTTCAAATCTGAAGAGGTTTTGAACCCAGAACCCTGAGTTCCTCCATAAGGCGGCGCAAAAATTCCTTCAATTCAGCTTTGCAACCAAGGGGACGCATTTTATCATAAAAACGCAGGGAACGACGAACACGAATGGGTGGATGGGCCGTGGCACAGAGTCCGATCACGATTACCACCATCACACTGGAAAGGTTGCTGAAAGGGGATACGACCGTTGCCCGTTGACTATCAAAAGATTGCCCCACAATTGACAGTGACCGCTGTATACGAGACCCGTACGTACAGTGGTGTGAGACAGTGCCCAGCAAAGTGTGTAAGCGTCTAACGAACTGCGTAAAGGGGCTATATTTTGCATCTCTCTCCGAAGATGTTGATAAATTGATTTACAACTAAATTCCAGTTCCGGATCGGCATGGTCCACTTGCGTGTTATCTCCCGTAAGGCCAGGAAGACCGATTTGATAACCGAAGCGTCGTTTGGGAAGGACATTTTGATCTTTGTATACTTCCTGATCTTACCGTTCAGGCGGAGTATTGAACACGCGGCGTTCTTTTCCATCCAACAATATAGTCATTGAATGTAATAGAGTCCATGATTGCAGATACAACATTTTACTGGTCAATTATCAGCCACACAAGCTAGGTGCTAAAGACAAACGCCAAGCTCTCGACCGGGGCTAATTGCCACTGTCTGACATCTAAGCGAAGCCGGAGATGATAACCTACGAATGCATTCGTAGATCGGCAGTGTTGTATCCATTTCATCTTGCTTTTGTTCATTTCCGACATTTGGGTTTGTCGCGTTGAAACAAACCCATCTTGGAATATTAGGCATTCTCGCTGACAACTGCCATGTGCAAGATGTAGTTACTCAGGGAATGCTTAAGGTTCGCTGTAATATTTCGCCCAATTGCGATACCACATCCAGTCTGCACGGCTGCCGATGTCGACGTATTTGATGAACTCGTGACGTACTGATTTATCTTTTTTCGTTATTCTGATTTGCAACCCATAATGCTTTTCGTTTTCTTCCTTTATATAGCGTTCGCGATATTTGTTGAAGTTCCTGATCAATTCGTTGTACATTAAAGCAAGTTTATGAAAGCGTTCTTCCCATTCATCAAAACTAATCTGGGAGAGTGGCGCGTGATCAGCTGGATCATAGTTAGTAAAGCCAAGTTTTCCTTGTTCAATATAGAACTGGGAATGTGCTGTCGCGTTTCGGATTTGCGACAAGTATATATCCTTTATTAGTTGATAAAACTTCGGACATATTTTCTTGATTGGATCCCGGATAATGTTTCGTATAAGATTCTGCCGAGAGTCATCTTTGCCTAGCGTATAGTGCCAATCGTAGTTTTTTCCTTGGGCTAGGTTCGATAGCTGGTACAGTTTTCTTAGCATCACATCCGATTCCCAGAACTTAAGATAAGCCATGAGTTCTAGCTGAAGCGTCATATCGTAATGCGCTTGTTTCTTAAGGTTTGTCTTAAAGTCAGCAAAGTATTCATTCCGCGGGGTCTCCTCAATTTCCCGTCGGTACGCATCGAAGAATCGATATTGAGTGTGGTCTGTATAATAGGACCAGCCGCCGATTCCAAATACATAAGGGGAAACCTTCTCACCTCCGTGGAGCGGGCTTTCGAGATTTGCTTGATAAAATCCGTTGATTTCAATAAGTAGCAAGTCTTGTTCGTGCGTTTGCTTGGCTTCAATGGTAGAAAAAAGTTCGTCGACGGCATCTTCGACTTGCGGTCCGTACTTTTTCAATGTTTCTAAAAATAGCATGGCTCTCTTTCGTTAAGTATTGATACAAAGAAAATAAACACCAACGCAGCCTTTTTGCGCAGACGATGGAGTAGGCAGACGATATCAAGTCAGGCCAGGTAGTGGCCGGGCATCGATCAAACGGTCGAAGCTCAATATATTGATACTTAGTAAGTTATGACGTTGCTTTTGGTAAATCGAGCAAAGTGGACGCAAAAAATACGTTTCGTCAGTAAATAACCTGCTACTCTCGGAAAATCTCGCGAAGCCGGCACGCGTCAAGACCGTCGGATGTACTGCTTAACGGGTTGGAATTGCGGAGAAACTCACGGTGTGTGATCTCGCTCGTTAGCCAGGTAGCCGTCGAAGGCCTCGTCATTAGGCCGGTGGCGCCGGCTTGCGATCTCGATTACCCCTTCCTAAAGATGACCGACTCGGCCTAACTTCCGGGTAGACGTGCCTACGAGGAAGCAAAGTACGAGTTTCCTCGTACTTCCTCCGATGACTTATTGGGACGTTGATTATCCATAAAAACGCTTAAATCGTGCAGTTTTTGGCATTCCTGGATAAAACGCGGTTCGATATTTGGCTCGTAGGGTCTACGCTAAAAAAGCCTTCAATTTGCAAAATTTGAAGGCTTTTTTCGTTGATAGGTAAAGGGAATCGAACCCTTCACCATAATCTGTACTTATAGACCCTGTTACAATAGTGTTCAATTCCTATTTTAGAGCCATTAAGTAAGCATGGAAAGATCAACGTTCTTGATTCAAAAAATGGATTGTCCATCTGAGGAAAGTATTATCAGAATGAAGCTCGATGGATTAGAGGGTATTAGGGCACTGGATTTTGATATTCCAAACAGACAGTTGATCGTTACGCATGAAGGCAACCTGGAAGTGATAAAAACCTCTATAGACTCATTAAAATTTTCTTCATCGCTTGAACGATCTGAAAAAATTGATGATACGTTAGGGGATGTCATAGAGACTTCGCATGTCCAATCAGGCCTACTATGGAAAGTTCTCGCTATCAATGCTATCTTCTTCGTGGTTGAGCTTTCAACTGGCTTAGTCTCCAGATCAATGGGTCTAGTTGCAGACAGTTTGGACATGTTAGCGGATGCCCTTGTCTATGGTCTTAGTCTCTTTGCTGTTGGTAGCACGTTAGCAAACAAAAAGAGAGTGGCCGGCATTAGCGGATATTTTCAGTTGGTTTTAGCAACCCTTGGATTCATTGAAGTCATTAGACGATTTATTGGCGTTGAAGAATTACCTGATTTTAGGATGATGATGATTGTTTCCTTGTTGGCACTAGTCGCAAATTGGTCTTGTTTGTTCTTACTTCAGAAATCAAAGAGCCAGGAAGCACACATGAAGGCAAGCATGATCTTTACGTCAAACGACATCATTATCAATATCGGAGTTATTGCCGCTGGACTTCTTGTATTTCTCCTGGATTCAAAATATCCAGATCTCATTGTCGGGACAGTCGTGTTTCTACTGGTCACCAAGGGTGCGTTTTCAATCCTTAAGCTGTCGCGTTAGACTAGCTTTATAAACCTGTTGATCACTAACGATAGGTGTATACGTCTGAGAGAATTTTCGAAAAGGTCCATAAACCTTCGAGGACGAAGAAATAAAGCACTGATTCCGCAAGATTGGTTGCCAATGATGCGACAACCAATGTAAACAGCGCTCCGCGCAAGAATGTGAAGAGATTTCCTGATGACGACATTGCAATTTTCATAGTTTTCTTTTTTGCGCAATGTCATGCTACCTACGGAGGTAGGTTTAGGATTTCTGATGATCGCAAAGGATTTTTGAGAATATACGAATGGCTTTGCACGCTCATGCATTACAAAGAACGTAGATCCAGGAATGTCTAAAAGACCGACCTTAAAAGAATACCAAATAGTTGGAGGAGCATAATCTTTGCACTCACTGGATCTTCACATGCTCTAATAATTTAGGTTCATTCCAACTCCGAATCCCATATCACTGTCATAATGTGCGCGTAGTCCTATGTTTTTTGCAAGAATGTAGCGAAGTCCAACCATGTATTCCTTGTCTGAATTTATCATCAGTGCCATCCTTGCTCGTTTGGTTACAGGAATGTCCTCCCTCATAAGTTGCACGCGTACGTTGCCATCATGAAATACTTCTGTTTCTAAAATCAGGAGCATTGGAAGCGTGTACGCAACACCGAGGCTGAATTGAGTCCTGTTATCCTTTGTGTTTGACTGTCCAAACAAGTTTTCCTCTTGCTCATCTATTCCCATTTTTCTGTATCGCCAGTCAAAACCAATAAAAGGCATGAGCCACTGCATTTTGCCTATGTATCGTCCGATGTGGGTTTCAGTTTCATAACCGTGCATATCGTTGTAGCCGAGCCGCCATTCCGTGCCCAGGCTCCAACGCGTGTTTTGAAACATGAGCATTCCATCATTGCCATTGGTTGCAAAATCATTTTCTGCCATGAAGTGGAAATGCCGGTCATCTGAGAAAAGCTTGCGCTGCGCAGAGCGGGGATTTTTGATCAACGGATTTTTCGGCTGGTTTTCGTAACCGATCACCCTGCCCATTCCGCTCATCATGTGGTATAAAATATGACAATGAAAAAACCAGTCGCCATAAACATTAGCATTGAATTCAAGCGTATCCGTTTCCATCGGCATGATGTCAATGATATTCTTTAAAGGCGCATTTTTACCTTTTCCGTTTAAGACCCTGAAGTCGTGACCGTGCAGGTGCATGGGGTGACGCATCATGGAATTGTTGTACATGATGATGCGGACATTCTCACCTTTTCGTATCAGAATCTTGTCGGCTTCACTTACTACTTTATTATCAAGGCTCCAGACATACCGGTTCATATTGCCCGTCAATTCAAAACGAAGTTCACGGACAGGGCCTTCCGGAAGGGTAGTGTTTTCAGGTGATTGCAGCATTGCATAGTTAAGCGTCACAATGTCTGAAAGCTTATTTGAATTGTATTGATCTTCCATCGATGGCATGGAATGGTTAGCATGTTCGTCTTGATCACCGGAAGCACCTTTGTCTTTTTTGTTTGCTTCCCCGGTAATCTCCGGGTACATCACCACGTTCATGTCCATCTGGTTCAGGCTCATATTCATGCCCATATCATCGAGGTCACCGTTCATCTTCATCATCCCGTTCATCATCTTCATCCCTTCGAAATATTTTAGCCTGGGAAGTGGAGAGATCAATTGCTTAGTGCCGCTGCCTACATACAGGGATGCTGATTTTGTGCGGTCTTCAGGAGTTGCTAAAAATTCGTAGGCCGTATTTTCTGCCGGAATGCTTACAACTAGGTCGTACGTTTCAGAAACAGCAATTAACAGGCGGTCAACTTCAACCGGCTCAACATCATTGCCATCATTGGCAACAACAGTTATTTTTCCGCCCGCATACGTAAGCCAGAAGTTAGTAGATGCTCCTCCGTTAGAGATACGCAGCCTGACCTTTTCGCCCGTCTTTAATTGTGAAAGCGTGCTCTGATTTTTTCCGTTCATTAAGAACCGGTCATAGTACACATCGCTTACATCCATGGCCAGCATTCGCTTCCATTCGTTTTTTACTTTCGTCTTGAAATGCCCTGCCTTGATCGCTTCACTGTAACTCTGGGTTGCTCCTTTTTTTATCGCGAACCAATCCGAAGCGTTGTGCAACATGCGCTCAACGTTGTTGGGATTGTAGTCTGTCCATTCACTCAAGACCACCGGCACGGTCGGCAGATCATCTATGCCTTTTCTAAAGGTCGGATCGTTTGCCCGCTTATTCAGGATCATTGAACCGTACATTCCCAGTTGTTCCTGAAGGCCGCTATGACTGTGATACCAATGCGTGCCATGCTGGATGATCGGGAAGCGATAGATATATGTTTCTCCCGGTTCAATGGGCATCTGTGTTAAGTAGGGAACTCCATCCTCCTGGTTTGGCAGAAACACTCCATGCCAGTGCAATGAGGTGTTCTCCTTCATTTCATTGTGAACGTAGATCTCGGCTGTGTCACCTTCGGTAAAGGTCAGTGTTGGCATGGGAATCTGTCCGTTTACAGCGATGGCTCTTTTTTCTTTTCCAGTAAAGTTGACCATCGTGTCTTTTACATATAAGTGATAGCGGACAACTTTTTGGCCGTAGGATATGTGTACAGCAAACAATGCTATTATCACAGTCAGTACTATGCTTTTATAGATTCTTTGAGATCGATTCATACAAGATTAAATTTTTACTGCCCTTAACCTGAGCGCGTTTACAATTACTGAAACTGAACTAAGGCTCATGGCTAACGCTGCAATCATCGGGGAAAGCAATATTCCAAAGAACGGGTACAGCAATCCGGCAGCGACCGGCACACCAAGCGCATTGTAGACAAAAGCAAAAAATAAATTCTGCTTAATATTTTTCATCACTGCATGACTGAGCTTTTGTGCTTTGACAATGCCTTGAAGATCGCCCTTCACTAGTGTGATCTTTGCACTTTCAATGGCGACATCCGTTCCGGTTCCCATCGCAATACCAACGTTCGCCTGTACCAAAGCGGGTGCATCATTAATACCATCCCCGGCCATCGCAACGATTTTCCCCTGGGCCTGAAGATGTTTGATTTCTTTAAGCTTGTCCTCCGGGAGACACCCAGCTTTGAACGAGGATAGTTTCAGTTGCTCAGCTACTGCGCGTGCAGTGTTCTCATTGTCACCGGTGAGCATAATAACTTCGACCCCGTGTTGCATCAATTCTTTTATAGCCGGGCCGCTTGTCCCTTTGACAGGATCGGTTATAGTAACAAATCCGCGTGCTACTCCGTCAACTGAAATATAGGATACTGTCTTACCGAGTTTTTGTTCTGCAACTATTTGATGTTCCAGATCGTGAGCAACAGTTGCACCTACTTTTTCCATCAGCTTCCTGTTACCTAGAGCTATTTTTTTAGAGCCAACCGTCCCGATAACACCCATCCCGGTCACTGCTTGAAAATCGTTTGAAGCCAGGATCAAAATCTTTTTTGTCTTGGCAAAATTCAAAACGGCCTGCGCCAGCGGATGCTCACTGTATTGATTCAGGGAAGCGATGTATTGTATGAGCTCGATTTCAGGATAGTCGGTAGCAACGACTTTCTCAACGGAAGGCTTGCCTTCCGTGATCGTGCCGGTCTTATCCGTGATAAGGACATTTACCTTATTCATCTGCTCAAGGGCTTCTGCGTTCTTAATCAGCACACCGGATTGAGCGCCTTTGCCTACACCAACCATAATTGACATGGGGGTGGCCAGTCCTAATGCGCATGGACACGCGATAATAAGCACGGCAATAGCATTAATAAACCCATAAACTACTGCTGGCTGCGGGCCGACAATTGCCCACGTAACAAAGGTAAGCGCGGCAATAATCACTACCAGCGGAACGAAATAACCTGATATGTTATCAGCCAGCTTTTGAATCGGAGCTTTGGAGCGACTTGCATTGTTAACCAGCTGGATGATTTGCGCGAGCAATGTTTCAGCTCCAACCTTTTCAGCTACCATGACAAAGGAACTGTTACCATTAATCGTTCCGGATGTAACCTGATCACCCGTTTGCTTATCAACCGGGATTGGTTCCCCGGTAATCATCGCTTCGTCAATACTGCCTTCTCCATCCGTGATCTTTCCATCCACCGGTATTTTATCGCCCGGCTTTATTCTTAAAAGATCTCCAGCGACAATATCCTGAATCGAAATCTTCTGATCGTAGCCGTCCTTGATAATGGTGGCCTCGGTAGGTGCAAGCTTCAGCAGCTCTTTTATGGCACCACTGGTTTGACTATGAGCCCGTGCTTCCAGCAACTGGCCGAGCAAAGCTAACGTCAGGATAACAGCCGTGGCCTCAAAATACAATCCGATCGTGCCGTGATGAGTTTTGAATTCGTCCGGAAAAACTCCCGGGAAGAATAGCGCAAAGATGCTGAAGACAAATGCAAGGGAAGTACCCATCCCGATCAGGGTGAACATATTCAGGTTCCAGGTTTTAACTGAAACCCAAGCCCGGACAAAAAACATCCGGCATGCATATACCACTACAGGGATTGTAAGCAGCAGCTGAACATATCCCCAGTACTGTATCCCCATAATGTTGAATAATGGATTATTCGGAATCATTTCCATCATGGAGATCAAAAAGACGGGAACCGAGAATGCAGTTGCCACAACCATCTTTTTCTTCAGATCATTGTAGGCTTGTGTGTCATCCGAGTCTGTCGGAGTCATCGCAACCAGGTTCATCCCGCAGATCGGGCACGACCCAGGCTTGTCTTTGATAATCTCCGGATGCATAGGGCACGTATATTTTGTGCTCAGGACAATCTCTGGAAGCTTAACCAGGTGCATGCCGCATACGGGGCAATTCCCTGGCTTATCATACACTTTATCACCCTCACAGTGCATAGGGCAATAGTATTTTCCAGGCGTACCCGTATCCTCCGCATTAGTGCGGGAATGTTTTTTTGAGTCGTGTTGTACAGTTGATTCTCCATGCGTATGTGAGCTGATACCCGCCTCGCTAATCGATATGGTATAATCCCCAACCTCCGTTAATGCTTTTTGAAGTTTTTCTGTCGGGATATGAGAATGCATCGTAATGGTTGCTAGCGGTGGGTTAAGTTCAACCTTCGCTTGCACCCCGTCAATGCCATTTAATGCTTTTTCCACATTCTTCCGGCAGCCATCACAGCTCATCCCGGAAATGGTGTATGTATGTTTCATGATGTTACTTTTCAAGCTCCTTGAGTTTGGCCTTCATTTGTTCTATCTCTGCCTGTTGACTTACGATGATCTTCTTGGCCAGTTCCTGGATCTCAACATCTTCGATAGGCGTTTGTTCCACCATTAGGATGGCTGCTGCGTGATGCGGGATCATTGATTTTAAAAATTGCTTATCCCCAACACCCGCCTGCTGACGAATACAGAGATAGAAAACAATCAAAGCAATCGAGCCTGAAGCAAACAAGATGATGTTCAGTTTTTTCTTCTTATACATGCTTCCCATTACGATAAGCTCGATGATCATCATCGGCATAGCCATTAACCCGGCCATGTAGAACTGGTTAACGTTGGGGATCACGTTGGAAAATTTGTCAACCATCGCATACATGAGGATGTACATTGCAGCGAAGGAAAGAACAACCATAAGCGCAAGCTTTTTGTACATCATCCCGGTGTGGGATGATGTTGAATGGTTATGAGATTCATGTTTCTTTTCCATAGCTGTTTAGTTAATGGTTTCAACGGTTTTACCGCAGGAAAGCATTTGTGATCCGTAATAAGGATTTTTGATTGCACTTTCTTTGCTCAGCCAGTCAGCACCCTTGCCATCATTGTACATCGGGCAATGCTGATAATATACAGGGGCATCATTTTTAGATACCTTGATGAGTTGATACATATTTTTGGATAGCGTGGTAAAATGATCCCGTTGGTGTGAAACTTCTTTTGTTTCGGTGATGTGTTCTGCGTCCGTTGTCACGTCTTCCTTTACTTTCATCCAAACAGTATGTTCTTCTGGTTTCAGTGTCTCCATTTTCACAGCATTGATGGCAGCAAGCAGATCCTTGGCTTTTGCTGAAGCTGCGCTTCCGTCACTTTTTATGAGTGCGTCTTTAAGGGAGAAATAACCTTCATAAACAGCCTTCAATTGATTTTTATCCTGACTGGTCATTGCGGAGTGATCGTGCATTCCGGCTTCAGGCTTATTAATTGTTGAGTTTGCCATGGCTTCATCTTTATGAGTTGCTGCTTTGGCTCGTTCGTAGTGACAGCATGCCGGAAGCTTTGCATAGGCTTCGTCTGGTGCGAAGAAATGTTCGCTGTCGTATCCAGCTAAAGCAATGCGTCTTAGGATTTCATCCTGGTTAGTTTTAACACTGTCGTAGGTTAGTGTAGCTATTTTGGAATCCTTGTTCCATTCGACTGTTGCAACCTTTTTGACATTACCTGCTTTTTCAATGGCACTTTCGCACATCCCGCAATTGCCATAAATCTTTACTGTAGATGTTTTTGAATTATCTACTTGAGCACTGAATGATTGGAATGATAGCAACATAGAAGCTGCCATCAATATTTTTGATATTGATTTCATGTGATAAGAGTTTAAATTCTTGAAAGAAATAATTGGAAAGCAAGTTTTCGCTTTCGATTGGACAGACCTGTGGCTGTCACGGCAAAGAATTAGCTTATTTTAGGCGGTTGCCAGATTGAGTGGAAGCCCTCAGACAGATTATTTTCTGTATTGATGATGCTATGTTTTCGGCCTGAGAAGTTTATGATTTTGTCTTTCAATAAATTCTCTTGGGCCAAGGCAATGTTGATAGTAAAATGTACGCACTTGCAATTAGAGTGATTGCAGTTTGACCCGCAACCTTGATCTTTTGAGTGTTCGCTTGAACAAGGATCTTGGTCAGACAGATTTTTGTTATAGGTCTTTTCGGTTTTAGGCTTTGATTCCCGGTTAGTGCAGCTTTTTTCGGTCCTTTTGTGATTTTTTCCACATGCGTAGGAGACCGCTGGGATAAGCATCACCCCAAACGTTATAAAAAACAGCACTATGGAAAGCCCCTTCAACATTATTGATGATTAAATATAAGGAATTACCCTCATTTACACTGAAATTGGCCTTTATTATCGATTATTTGTGAATATGGCAGTCGAACAGCCGGATGTCACATCACTTTCTGCTCACGGGTCATGTCATCGTAAATTTTATATTTTCCACCTCCCAAAGCTGTTTGCAGCTCTGACGTATCAATGTGCGCGTCCATCTCAATAACAGCGCGCTGTGGATCTAGGGTTAATTCCGCTGATGTTACTCCAGGATGGGATAAGAGTCTTCTTTTAACGGTGGCCATGCAATTAACACAAGTCATTCCGGAAAGCTTATAAGAGTGTTTCATAATTCAAATTAACGGCTCCCAGGCTGAAGTGGGTTTACACAATTCCTGGAAAAAGTTATAAGGCGGTTTCCTCGATACCAGGAGTTGGGCCAGTAATCGCAATCTGGCACTGATTTTTTGGTATGCCTTACCTTTCGATTTAAGCGAATGCTCAATTCACCACTGGCAGGGTCGGGACGCCTACGAAATGATTCGTAGTTAGTCTTTAGGCCGATTGTTGCGTTGATTATCGACCAAAACCTTTAAATCATGTAATTTTCGGCATTCTTCGATAAAGCGCGGTTCGATATTTGGCTCGTAGGGTCTACGCACAAAAAAGCCTTCAGATGTTAAAATTTGAAGGCTTTTTTTATTGATTCCTTAAAGGAATCGAACCGCGATCAGTTCTTCGTTAAGGTTTAGCCTTTGAAGAGCTTAATAGTATAACTCTTGAGATCCTCCATAACATTTCGAAGCATGTGAATAGCACTATCGACTGGAAGATATTTGAGGAAAAATGACAAACCAATGCGGTTGCTATGCCACCTCGAAGAAATACTTGGATGTTGTTTATTAATGGCTTCTTCATAGTTGTTTTACTTTGTCCAGGACTATTATATAGTTCTCCGTAGGCTTTGCTTAAGGATTTGGAACGATTCGAAGCATTAAGAAAAAACCTTTTATGATTTTGAAACATTTAAAAGCCCGTATTGTCGAGAACTTTAAGAATGGCATGGTAGAAGAAATAGACTTCCTTTTTGCTGGGCATTCAAGATTCATAAATTTTCTTAAAAAAATCGGTCGCCCATAACGTTCGTATCCATTACTTTAGTACTTTAGCATTTACTAAAATACGATATGAACAGTGCTTGTATACGCGTCCTTGCGGATGTAAACCAGATTAAAGAGTGTCGGCAGAAAGTAAAAGCGGTTGACAATTCATTGTTACTGTTAGCCAATGCGTTCAGCCTTGTTGGTAATGATGTTCGCATCAAAATTCTTTACCTGCTTCAGGAAGAAGGGCAGTTGTGTCCCTGTGATCTGAGTGACATTCTTGGCATGAACATTTCCCCAGTATCCCAGCATCTTCGCAAATTGAAGGATTCGAAGATCATCACTTCAAAGAAGACCGGGCAAACGGTTTTTTATTCTATAAGCCCCGCGTATACCGAAATCCTTAAGCCCGTATTCAAATTGATCAGTAATAATAAAGTCCTCGAAATGATATGAAAGCATCTGTTGTATTAACCGTGTTGACTTCAGCAAGCGCTTCGCTATGCTGTATTGTTCCGTTCCTGGGAATCATTGGGAGTTCCGGAAGCCTGATGACGACTGTGTCATGGCTTGAACCTTTTCGTCCGTTTTTTATTGGCGGCACATTATTGTTTTTAGGGATCGCCTGGTTTCAGGTTATTAGAGCCTCCAAAACGGATGCCTGTGGTTGCGAGGAAAAACGCTCCTTCTTTCAGTCAAAGAAATTTCTGGGCATTATCACCGCAGTATCACTACTGTTACTCGCCTTTCCTTCTTACTCCGGAATTTTTAAGTCAGAACAATCCTTTGCGTCTACGCAGGATAAGAGTAAAAAAGTAGTGCTGTCGGTAAGCGGCATGACGTGTGCGAGTTGTGAGCATCACATAGAGAGTGAAGTTAAAAAGCTCGCTGGTGTGTCTGCCGTTAAAGCGTCCTATGCTGACAAGTCCGCAATTGTAGAATACGATCCCATAAAAGTTGATGAGTCAAAGATCATTGCGACTATTAACAACACTGGCTATAAAGTTGAGCAAAATGGGATTACGGGATTAACCAAAGCAGACCGTTGTACTAAAGGTTCGTGTACACCAGAAACATGCAACGCGATGCCTAAAGTGAATGTACCTACCGAGAAAAGCAAAAACCTCAAAGTGCTGGCACGTATCGATGACTTGAAAGTTGCTTTCAATAAAATGCCGGGCAAAGTTAAATTTGTTGCTATCCTTTCATCCAGCTGCGGATGGTGCTTGCAGGGCGCACAGGCAATCCAGCAATCCGTCTCTGAGAAAATGGGTGAGAAGGGTATTAGCGTATTGATTGTTTGGACGAACATGCTCAAGTCGGATGATCAGGACCGTGCTTTTAAGGCCGCTTCCATGTTTACTGACCCGGCAATCATCCAGTATTTTGACGCAGAGAATAAATTTGGCGATCTTGTCGCCCGCAGGCTAAACCCGAAAGGTGAAAAGGCTTGGGACATCTACATGTTCTTTGAGGGAGATGATCAATGGACAAGCTCTTTCCCAAGGCCGTTTGAATACGCTCACCAGTTAAGCGAAACGCTTAACCCGTGGGCAGATCAGACAAAATACTTTTGCGGTAAAGACCTGACCAAAAGACTAAACGATATAACAACTTCACTTTAGCGTGTATGCCAACCAGCGTTGTCCCCATTTTCCGGATTTTCGATTACAAGAAAACGATTGAATTTTACGTTGACTGGCTTGGCTTTAAAGTCGATTGGGAGCATAAGTTTGGTGAAGATTCTCCAATCTATATGCAAGTGTCCCGAGACGGTATTGTGCTGCATCTTTCGGAGCATCATGGCGACTGCTCTTCAGGGGGCAAGGCTTACATAGAAGTTGATGATGTCAGAAAACTTTATAAAGAAATTTGCTCACGTCCATACAAATACAATCATCCCGGCATTGAGCAGGCTCCTTGGAATGCTCCGTGTTTTGAGGTGATCGATCCCTTCACAAACAAATTACTCATTACAGAGCAAGGCAAATCATGAGCGAGGTAACACTACTTTCAACAATTACTTGTCCAGCCTGCGGGCACAAAAAGCAGGAAGTCATGGCCACAGACTCCTGCCAATATTTTTATGACTGTGAGGAGTGCAAGACCATTCTTAAACCTTTAAATGGGGATTGCTGCGTTTTCTGTTCATTCGGTACGGTAAAGTGCCCTCCAATCCAAGCGGGAGTTTCGTGTTGTGGTTAAGTCCACGATGCTCCTGGCCAAGTAATAGGTAGCGTCTAACTAACTGTGTAAAGGTACGATTGACCTCTGGTGGTCGTGGGTAGGAAGCCTACAGAACCAGGTCA
>NZ_JAHESC010000031.1 GCF_018598185.1 Dawidia soli | reverse complement strand
CCTCCACACCGGGGGGGGGCCTGATCTCGCCGCCGCCGCACCACGATATATACTCGATCGAAGACCTGGCCCAGCTGATCTTCGACCTGAAGAACGCTAACCGCCAGGCGCGCATCAACGTCAAGCTGGTGTCGCAAGCGGGTGTAGGTACCGTGGCCGCCGGTGTTGCGAAAGCAAAAGCCGACGCCATCCTCATCTCCGGTGCCGACGGTGGCACGGGTGCGTCGCCGATCAGCTCGGTACGCCACGCCGGTTTACCGTGGGAGCTCGGCCTGGCCGAAGCACACCAGACGCTGGTGAAAAACAACCTGCGCAGCCGCGTGGTATTGCAAACCGACGGTCAGATCCGTACCGGCCGCGACATCGCCATCGCAGCGATGCTGGGCGCGGAAGAGTGGGGTGTAGCGACGGCTGCCCTTGTAGTAGAAGGCTGTATCATGATGCGGAAGTGTCACCTGAATACATGCCCGGTGGGTATTGCCACGCAAGACGAAGACCTGCGCAAGCTCTTCACCGGCGACCCCGACCACGTCGTGAACTTCTTCCGCTTCCTGGCGCAAGACCTGCGCGAGAACATGGCGGAGCTCGGCTTCCGCACTGTAAACGAAATGATCGGCCGCGCCGACATGCTGCGCGTCCGTCAGGATATCGAACACTGGAAAGTGAAGAAGCTCGACCTGTCGCCGATCCTGCACGTAGACTCGGCACGCGAAGGTGTAGGTCTGTACAAGCAGATCGAGCAGGACTTCGAGCTGGAGAAAGTGCTCGACTGGAAACTGGTGGAGGCAGCCCGTCCCGCACTGGACGACGCCGAGGCCGTACAAGACAAGTTCATCATTCACAACATCGATCGCTCGGTGGGCGCGTTGTTGTCGAACGAAGTATCGAAGAAGTATAAAGGCAAGGGCCTGCCGGAAGATACCATCCACTTCCAGTTCAAAGGTTCGGCGGGACAAAGCTTTGGTGTGTTTGGAGCACCGGGCCTCACGTTCGAGCTGGAAGGCGAAGCAAACGACTACTTTGGTAAGGGTCTGTCGGGCGGTAAGCTCGTTATCTATCCCGACCGCGAAGCCAGCTTCAAGCCGGAAGACAACATCATCATCGGTAACGTAGCCTTCTACGGCGCTACGTCGGGTGAAGCCTATATCCGCGGACAAGCCGGCGAACGTTTCTGCGTACGCAACTCGGGTGTAACCGCGGTAGTAGAAGGCGTAGGTGATCACGCGTGTGAATACATGACCGGTGGCCGTGTGGTGGTACTCGGTAAAACCGGCAAAAACTTCGCCGCCGGTATGAGCGGAGGTATAGCCTACGTATTCGACCCTGAGCATGCGCTCGAGCGACTGACCAACCGCGAGATGGTAGACCTCGAAGCCATGGAAGAAGAAGATAAAGCGGAAGTGCGGGGGATGATTGAAAAGCACCACAAATATACGGGCAGCGACCCGGCGGAGTGGGTGCTGGAGAACTGGGCGGAGGCATCGGAACTGTTTGTGAAGGTGATGCCACGCGACTATAAGGCTGTTCTTCAGAAACAAAAAGCTGCCGGCAAGCATGCCGCCAGCGCCAAAGCCGCCGCGCCGGCCCTGGTAAAGAAGTAATGCGATTCAATCATCATTAAGCAACAGACACATGGGACAGATAGATGGATTTATGAAGTTCGAGCGCGAGATGCCAAAATCGCGCGACCCGAAACAACGGATCAAGGACTATAAAGAGGTATATAACCCGCTCGATAAAGAGAAAGTAAAACAACAGGCTGCGCGCTGCATGGACTGCGGCGTGCCGTTCTGCCACAACGGGTGCCCGCTGGGCAACAACATTCCCGACTTTAACGACGCTGTGTATAACGGCAAGTGGGAAGAAGCGATCAAGATCCTGAGCAGCACCAACAACTTCCCCGAGTTCACCGGCCGCATTTGCCCGGCACCGTGCGAGGCGAGCTGCGTGCTGAGCATCAACAACAAGCCGGTCACGATCGAATACATCGAAAAGACCATTGCCGAGCAAGCCTATGAAAAGGGCTACCTCAAGCCAACGCCGCCCAAGCATCGCACGGGCAAGCGCGTAGCGGTGGTAGGCTCCGGCCCGGCCGGCCTTGCCGCTGCCGCACAGCTCAACAAAGCCGGCCACTGGGTAACGGTGTTTGAACGCAGCGACCGGATCGGTGGCTTGCTGCGCTACGGCATTCCCGATTTCAAGCTCGAGAAGCACGTGATCGACCGCCGCCTGCGCCTGATGGAGCAGGAAGGCATCGTCTTCCGCACCAACGCCCACGTCGGTGTAAACATCAGCGCCAAGCACTTACAAGATGAGTTCGACGCGATCGTGATGTGTGGCGGAGCCTCGGCGCCGCGCGACCTGCCCATTCCCGGGCGCAACCTGAAGGGTGTACACTTCGCGATGGACTTCCTGTCACAGCAGAACAAACGCGTGGCAGGCGACAAGCTGGCCATCGAAGAGATCATGGCAACGGACAAGAACGTGCTGGTGATCGGTGGTGGTGACACAGGCTCCGACTGCGTGGGTACTTCCAACCGTCATGGTGCGAAGTCGGTAACACAGATTGAGCTGCTGGCCAAGCCGCCGGCGAAACGCGACGACGCCAACAACCCCTGGCCGCTGTGGCCCATGATCCTGAACACGTCTTCTTCGCACGAAGAAGGTGCCGACCGGCAGTGGGCGATCCTGACCAAAGAGTTTGTCGGCGACAGCAACGGCCGCCTGGCCGGTATGAAGATCGTTGACATCAAGTGGGGTATGAACGGGCAAGGCAAGATGGGTTTTGAAGAGATCGCGGGCACGGAGCGTACGATCCCCTGCGAGCTGGCGCTGCTGGCCATCGGGTTCGTGGGCGCTGAGAAAGGCGGCCTCGTAGAAGAGCTCCGGCTGGAGCTGGACGAGCGCGGCAACGTCAGAACGCAAAACTATATGTCCACCCAGGAAGGCGTATTCTCTGCCGGCGACGTGCGCCGCGGACAGTCACTGGTGGTGTGGGCGATCTCGGAAGGTCGCGAAGCTGCCCGGGCGGTGGACACCTGGCTGATGGGCTCGTCGAACCTCGAAGCGAAGGACGAGTCGTTCGTGCACATCGAGCAAGAAGTGTAGAATCGATTTTAAAAAAAGCATACACAAGCCTCCCGGCATGCCGGGGGGCTTTTTTTCGCTCTCACGCGCATGCTCACACTGATTTTTGCCGGTGGAATTACTTTCTCTACTTTTGCGTTCTGAAGCCAAAAAAACGGAATAAGACGTGAGTAAATCAGTGAAAGTAGGTACCGTGCAAATGAGCTGCACAGCCAACCCGGAGGAAAACCTCCAAAAAGCGGTTGCCAAAATACGTGAAGCTGCGGCGCAGGGCGCGCAGATCGTGTGTTTGCAAGAATTGTTCCGCTCGCTGTACTTCTGCGACGTGGAAGATTACGAAAACTTCAAGTTGGCGGAGCCGATTCCCGGCCCGTCTACGGACGTTCTTTCCGCGCTGGCAAAAGAGCTGGGCGTGGTCATCATCGCGTCGCTGTTTGAAAAACGCGCCGAAGGCCTCTATCACAACACCACCGCCGTGCTGGACGCCGACGGCAAGTACCTGGGCAAGTACCGCAAGATGCACATCCCCGACGACCCGGCCTATTACGAGAAGTTTTACTTCACGCCGGGCGACCTTGGCTACAAAGTATTCAAGACCCGGTTCGCGACGATCGGCGTGCTCATCTGCTGGGATCAGTGGTATCCCGAAGGAGCCCGCATCACATCGCTGATGGGTGCCGAGATCCTGTTCTATCCCACGGCCATCGGTTGGGCTACCTCGCAAGACGAGGACACCAACACCGAGCAGTACAACGCCTGGCAGACCATCCAGCGCAGCCACTCCGTGGCAAACGGCGTATACGTGGTGAGCGTAAACCGCGTGGGCTTTGAGCAACAGGGTGCCATGAAATTCTGGGGAGGCTCGTTTATTTCCAACCCTTTCGGCAAGATCGAGTACCTGGCTTCGCATGAAAAGGAAGAAGTACACGTACACAACGTAGACCTCGAGAAGAGCGACCGCTACAGAACGCACTGGCCGTTCCTGCGCGACCGTCGCATCGACTCGTACCAGCCGATCACCAAACGTTACATCGACGAAGAATAACGATAGCGCTTCCCGGCAGTGATCCTGCCGGGAGCTTATTTTTTACCCATCACCTCGCATTTTCCATGAGCACGACCACCCCGAAGCAACAAGGATTTTTTTTCCCCGCAGAGTTCGCCAAGCATGACGCTACCTGGCTTAGCTGGCCGCACAAAGAGGCCTCATGGCCCGGCAAGATCGAAACGATCTACCCGGTCTATGCCGAGTTCATCAAGCGCGTGGCCGAAGGGGAGAAGGTGAACATCAACGTGGTAAACGAGGCGATGAAACAAAAGGCCCTGGGCCACCTGCAGCAAGCGGGTGCCGACCTGGCCAACGTACAGTTCTTTCTGCACCCCACCAACGACGCCTGGTGCCGCGACCACGGTCCCGCGTTCCTGATCAACCCACACGAGAAGAAGAAAATGATCGTGGACTGGGGCTACAATGCCTGGGGGGGTAAATATCCGCCGTTCGACCTCGACGATAATATTCCGACACTCATTGCGCAGCATTATAATTTGCCGGTAGTATATCCCGGCATTGTGATGGAAGGCGGCTCGGTAGAATTCAACGGTCGGGGTACGCTGCTGACGACGCGCGCCTGCCTGCTGAACGAAAACCGTAACCCGCATCTCACCCAGGAGCAGATCGAAACGTACCTGCGCAACTATTATGGTGTCGAACACATCCTGTGGCTGGGCGACGGCATCGTGGGTGACGACACCGACGGCCACATCGACGACCTGACGCGCTTTGTCAATGCCGACACCGTTGTAACCGTAGTGGAGGAAGATAAGAACGATGAAAACTACGTGCTGCTACAAGAAAACCTGCACGAGCTACACCGCCTGCGCCTGGAGGACGGTAAGCCGCTGAACGTGGTGGAGCTGCCCATGCCGGCCGCCGTGGTGTATGACGACATGCGTCTGCCGGCATCGTACGCCAATTTTTATATCAGCAATAAGTACGTGGTGGTGCCGACCTTCCGCGACAAAAACGACGACCGCGCGCTGGACATTCTCCAGAAATGTTTCCCCGATCGGAAAGTGATCGGCCTGGATTCCGTGGATATCATCTGGGGCCTGGGCTCGTTCCACTGTCTCAGCCAGCAGGAGCCTGCCTGCCGGTAGGCAGACCTGCGTGGGCTGCTCGTCTGTATCGGCCCCTTTCCCGGATCCGTATACGCCATTTTCATGTAGGGTATATACTTTTCGAATACCGCCCGTAGCAAACTTCGGGCGTTGTGGCTATATTTATTCAAAACTGTTGCCCTTTGAAAAAGTTACTGCTCTTCTGTGTATTCGTGGTGACACCTGCCTGGATCTTTGCGCAAGACCCGCCTGTCGGCCGGCCGGACATGCCGTCCATGACGTTGACCGGAATCAAAGACGGACAGCCCCTGGCAGACGTGTTGATCGAATTGGAGAAATCTCACCCTGTACGATTTTTCTTTGCGCCGGAGTGGCTGGAACCGTATACGGCGGACAGCCAGTATAACGGCAAATCTCTCCGGTACATGCTGGACGACCTGCTACGCGCCAGCGACATTCGCTACTCGTATATGTTCGGCTACGCCGTTATCTTTATCCGCGACCCGCAGCGCACACTGGAGCACGAAGCACGCGTTCAGACGGCCATCGCGAAAAAGAAAACGATCGAGTCGCGCGAACTGGGAGACCGGCGCAAATACAAACCCGGCAGCCGTGCTGCCATTACGGGTAATGTTAAAGACGAATCCACGCGCCATCCCATGGTAGGTGTCATCGTCCTGGTCAACGATGTCGAAACAGCGGTAACAGACGAAAAAGGAAATTATATCATCAACGTTACGACGGGTGAGAACATGATCCACTTTAAGTCGGTGAACTTTCGTGAACGCGTCATCGACGCAAAGGTGTATAGTCCGGCAACGCTGGACATCGTACTCGAAGAAGCGCCCACCGTATTGGACGAAGTGGTGATCTCCGAACAAGCGGTACTCAATCGCCGCATCAGCCAGACGTCGTTGCGCGTGACCGATATGAAGCGGGCGCCGACATTCCTCGGTGAAGTGGACCTGATAAAACAGGTACAGAATCAACCGGGTGTAACAACGGTAGGCGAAGTGGCCCAGGGCTTTAACGTGCGCGGTGGCGGGGTGGATCAGAACCTGGTGCTGTACGACGGTGTGCCGGTGTTTAACACGTCACATGCGCTGGGATTCTTCACAGCCTTTAATGCCGACGCTGTCAGCCAGGTGTCATTTTACAAGGGTGGCATCCCCGCTGAATTCGGTGGCCGCGTATCGTCGGTGCTCGACATCAAGTCGAAAGAGGGGCCGCTCGATAAGTGGCACGGTGGTGGCGGTATCGGGATCATGTCCAGTTACCTTACCGCCGGCGGTCCGGTAAAAGACGACACGTCGTCGGTCATCGCATCCGTCCGTACCTCGTACTCGGACTGGGTGTTAAAGACGATCAAATCCAACTACCAGGATGTACAGAACGCTTCGCTTTCGTTCTATGATGGCTCGCTCAAGTACATTCACAAGCTTACCAACAGGTCAAAGCTGACGCTGTCCGGATATACGAGCTACGACCGGTTCAGCCTGACCAACGACACGCTGTATACTTCGCGGAACATCGCCGCGTCCATTCATTACGATCGCACCTTTACCGAAAGGCTCTTCGGCACATTGTCGGTATCGTTTGGCAAATATACCTACGGCACCAGCGACGACGATCCGACACAGGCCTACGATCTGTCCTATGGCATTACGTATCCGTCGGTAAAACTGGATTTCAATTACGAAGGCGAGCATAAGCTCTCGTTCGGGGCACATCACACCTGGTACGACTTTGCTCCGGGCTCGCTAAAACCTACGGACCCTGAGTCGACCGTCAGGAACATTGACATGCGACCCGAGCGCTCGTCGGAGTCGGCCTTATATTTCAGTGATGCTTTCTACTGGCGCGAGAAATTTTTGCTGGAAGCCGGTCTTCGCGCATCGTTCTTTAATCGCGTGGGGGACGGTGTGACCTACCACTACGCCGAAGGTCTGCCACGCCTGCGCCAGAATATTACCGACTCTACGGTATATGACAAAGGCGAAAGCATGAAGACCTACGTAGGCCTCGAGCCGCGCGTGTCGTTGCGGTATACCCTCAACGCGTTTGCGTCGATCAAGCTGGGGTATAATCGGATGTATCAATACATGCACCTGATCAGTAATACTGCGGCGGTCACACCGGTTGACATCTGGCAGTCGAGCAATACATATTTCAAACCTCAGATCGCCGATCAGATCTCGTTGGGCTATTACCGCACGATCCAGGAAAATATGTATGAAGCGTATGTGGAGGGATTCTATAAAGTCACGCAGAACGTCCTCGATTTCCGCGACGGAGCAAGCCTTATCCTGAACAAGAACCTGGAAACAACCCTGCTTCCGGGGGATGCCGAGGCCTATGGCGTGGAGGTATCGGCCAGCAAGATCAAGGGCCGCCTGCAAGGCAGCCTGAGCTATACGTATTCACGTTCCTGGCGCACCGTAGACGGCGCCTCGGAAGAAGAAAAGATTAACGACGGTAATCGCTATCCATCCAACTATGACCAGCCTCACGTCGTGCAGCTCGGTTGGCGTTACGGGCTCTCGCGGCGCATCTTCTTCTCGGGTACGTTTGTATATCATACCGGCCGCCCCATGTCATTGCCGATCGCAGGATACTCAGTAGACGGTGTGCCGGTTATGACGTTCTCAGACCGGAACAAATACCGCATTCCCGACTACCACCGGCTTGACCTGGCCCTGATCATAGAAGGCACGCACAAGCGCAAAAAAATGCTCGACGGTACCTGGGTCATTTCGTTCTACAACGCCTACGGAAGAAAGAACGCTTATGCTGTATTCTTTCAGGACAACGGCAAAGGTTTTTACAACCCCTATAAATTGTCGGTGGTTGGTACGATCGTTCCTTCGGTAACATACAGTTTTAAATTTTGACACATGAGGATGCGAAGCCTGTTACTGTTTTTTGTATTTCTTTTGACCGATGCATGTGTCGATCCGCTCAAGGTTCCCAATCTTGCGGTGGAGCAAGGTCTTGTGGTCGATGGTGCCATTACCGATCAGCCGGGGCCCTATACTGTTCAGCTTTTCTCGGCGCAGTCGCTGGACAAGGATCTCGACAAGCGCCAATACGTCGGGGGTGCTGCCGTCACGATCAGCGACGATCATGGCCATACCGTAACCCTGACCGAAAATGCCACGGGTACGTATCAAACCGACGCGATACAGGGCGTCGTGGGCCATACCTATCAGTTGGGTATTACGCTGGAGGATGGCCGGCAATATGAATCCACGCCCGTACTGCTGGAGCCCGCCGGTACAGTCGATCGGGTCTTCTTTCAGTTCCAGGAGAACTCGATCAACCAAAACGACCTGACCAAGCCGCAGGATGCATTCGCAGTATATGTCGATGCCACGGGCACACCCGGCGCGTCCAATCTCTTTCGCTGGCGCTGGAAGGGAATATTTCATTACATCGCTTTTCCCGAGCTCAGAACCCGTGGGGTAGGCAGGACCGAAATACCCGATCCCCCGCTGTGCAGCGGCTGGATATACACCGACTCGACCGGTCTCGACCAGGTTGGACCGTGTGAGTGCTGCGACTGTTGGGCGCCCCAGTATAGCACCGACGCACTGGTGTCGGAAAACGATTTTATCAACGAGATGGAATTTAAGACCGTGCGCGTGGCGCAGATTCCCATCGACAAGCGGTTATTCTATGAGAAGTATCACATCGAAGTGGAGCAAATGAGCGTATCGCAAGACATCTACGCATTCTGGAAGCTCGTCAAGGCACAACAGCAAAGTGCTTCCGATATATTCCAGCCGGCAGTGGTGAAGATCAAAGGCACGATACGGTGTACATCGGATCCGGACGAGAAAGCTTACGGCATCTTTTCAGCCTCCGCGGTAACAAAAAGCTCGGTCTTTATCCGGCGGTTGGACATTCCGAAAGCGATCCCCCAGATCGATACGCTCAAGACCGACTGTCGAACTATATATCCCGGTGCAACCAATCAACGACCTCCTTTTTGGTAATATGAAAAGACTGGCACTATCCGTTTTTATAACGCTTTTCGTACCCGGCTATTCGCTGTGGGCGCAGGAAGATCCGTTTGTGGTACGCCTGAAGGAGAAGCTGACGGCATTCTATGAAAATCGCCTGCCCGTGAAGCTGCACCTCTTTTTTAACCAACCCGCGTATTATCCTGGCGATACGGCTTACTTTCACCTATCCTTTCTCAGCGCCCAGGGCCTGCGCGGCATCGGTGGCCGGCAGATCCTACAGGTAGCGTTGCTGGACGACAAGAACACGCCGGTCATACGTCAACAGGTGTTGATCCGCGACGGCTTTGGGTATAACCAATTGGTGATACCACGTTCTCTTCCCCCGGGCATGTATACGGTTACGGCATATAGTCATTGGATGAAGGATTACGACAGGTCGTTGTTCTGCCAAACGCTGTTGCCGGTCGTTACGGAAAAGAGCCTTGCCGGTAAACAAGCCTATGCGACGGCATTCTATCCCGAAGGTGGCAGCCTGATCCAGCAAGTCAGTAACAAGGTCGTGATGACCGGCAAGCCGGGAGCACCGTATGCTATTGTTACATCGTCCGGCGGCACGGTAACCACCTGCACCCCGGATAGCACCGGCCTCGGCGTTTTCTTCCTGGCACCGCAGCCGAACGAGTCCTATACAGCGGTTGGCAATACCGGCACCCGCAGCGCGCTGCCGGCGTCGACCACCACAGGTGTAAATATGCTGTTGACGCGCGTGGGAGCCGAAGCGTCTGTGCGGATTATTTTACAGGCGGGACAACATACGTTTGCCGTCGGCGATGCCCGGGCCTACCTGGTGATCAGCGCGCAGGGCCATGCGTATTATAGTGCGGCGATCCAGTTTGGAGAGGGTCGTAGCGGCATGGTCATGATCCCCGCGAACAACCTGCCTGCGGGCATTGTCCGGGCCACACTTTTCCGCCCCGACGGCACGGCCCTGGCCGAGCGTTTGTTCTTTGTTGACGAAGCCGCACCGGTACAGATCACCAGCACCTTCGACAAAGACGTATACAATACGCGTGAAAAAGTAACGGTAAAACTACATGTAGCAGATCAGGCCGGTGTAACAAAAACCAAGCTGCGGGTGGCGGTGTATCAGAACGACCTGTTCCCGCCGGCAGCCACACCGCGCATTCACCCGCTGTTGGTTTCGGGCAATCTGCCGTATGAGGCCTATGCGCCTGTTCTGACCAGCACGCCGCCGGTATTTGATAATTTCCTGATCACGCAGCAAGACAAACTGTTCTCCTGGGCAGACGTCTGGAACATTGCCAATACTCCCGCGAACTACTCGTTTAGTACGTCGCTCCGTTTTGCGGGGAGAGCCTACTTCCGGGACTCTTCCAAAGCGCTACCGGACTCTACGCGTATTACGTTCTTTCTGGAGAAAGACGTTATGACCTACTCCATCTATGTAAACAAGGATGGACGATTTGGCTTTCCTTTGTTAAATGATTTTATCGGCGACGATCGGGTGTACTACCGCGCCGACGTAAAAGGTGTTACAGTAAAAGATGTTGTCGTGGCGATGTCGCTGGAAGAGGCGGCGCCCCCGGCCGCCGACAACCGCACGGTATATCAGGAAACAGCTGCACCCTCGTCGTATGGCGCCTTTGCTGCACAGAAGCAGATCATCGACCAGGCTTATGGTTTTCTAAAGCATACGCAGCAGCAGAACTACGAGAAGATAAACCCCCATGCGTTCCTCGAAGAGGAGATTTTTGGCCCCGACGTTACCGTAAATCTGCGTGACTACCTGCTCTTTCCCGACATGGAGGAAACCCTACGCGAGATTATTCCCTTTGTGCAACATCGGTGGCACAACAAGCAACATGTGGTACGCGTATTTCTGCCAGACCTGGATGCGTTGGGCAAGGAATCACCGGTATATATAATCGACGGTGTTCTGACCGACAATACCGACTACTTCATGTCGCTCAAGCCGGAAGATGTTGCTACGATCAAGGTCGTGTGTTCGACCGATAAACTGCGGCCGTTTGGTAACATCGGTAAAAGCGGTATGGTGCTGGTGGAGACCACGATCCCCGGCAACGCCGCCAACGTGCCCATACCGGCCAACACGATAAAAGTACAAGGCATCACGCCAGCAAAGCCACTTTTGACAGGTGCCGATGCCAAGGCCACACAGCGGTACCCGCAAGTCATGTCAGCCCTCTACTGGAATCCCGACATAACAACAGACGATGCGGGCAACGTGACGTTGTCTTTTTACACACCCGACAACACGGGCGAGTATAGTATCCGGATCGATGGCATTACATATTCCGGAAAGCCGGTCTCGGCGTTGGAGAAATTTAACGTGAGGTATCAACCAGGGCCGATGGGCCGACGCTAAAACACCGTTGCCCCCGCGGGGGTAACGATCTTGTCCAGCGGTTGATCAAAAGCGTTGGTGTCGTCGATCGACACCGGTTCTGGAAACAGCGTTAGCCCTATACGCTGGCAGGAAGGCTTGCACTGTGGCAGGAAGCGGTCGTAAAAGCCCTTGCCATATCCCACGCGGTTTCCGTGGGCATCAAAGGCCAGCAACGGTACCAATACCATATCGATCTTTTCGGGTTCGGTGGGTACGCCCTGTTTGGGTTCGAGTATACCCCATGCATTGGCCTGCAGCTGGTGCATGCCTTCGAAGAAGATGTTCTCCAATTGGCCCGTCTGCGGTTGTACACGCGGCAGTGAGAGCCGGATGTGTGGAAACTCCCGCCGGATGCGGTCAATGATTAGCCACGTATTGGGCTCCCTGAACTTTTCGATCGGCACAAAGCTGTGGAGCACGCGCACAAACGAGAGATCGATCAGGGCAAAGAAATATTCGCACAACAGGTGATTGAGGTGAAGATATTCTGCCTCGGACATCGACGCCCGTTTTTCCGTATAAAGTTTGCGTAGCTCGGCCTTGGTCATGCAGGGTTTGCCAGGGGCTGTTCGTACGCAAAGATATAGAATTGGAAATCGAACGGATCAAAATGCCGGAGCAGGTGCTGAATGAACTGCGGGTCTTGCTGGTAGAAATTGAGGAAGTTGTCGGTGCGCTCCTGTAAGTTCCCATTGGGAAACAACAGGTCTTTTACCGCCCCGATCTGACGCAAGGTATCGCTGTGCAGGCGCTTCTCGGCGCGCAGTAACTTGTGCTCGATCTTCTCCAGGCTGTTCAGCGCCCGTTTTCCTTCGGCGGCTACATAGGCCGACAGGGTGGTATCGATCTCGTGCGCACGCTGGCGCAGGGCCTCAAACAACGCCTCTGCGTCGCTGCGCTCTTTGCCGACGGTGAGGTTGCGCGGTGAGTGCTGCAGCACCCAATGGTTATAGATATAGTTTTTTTCCTCAAAGAAATCGCGGATGTGAAGTTCCGTCTTGAGGAACTTACGGTGTGTCGTGTGTTCCATCACCAACGCAAAATTGCGGGGCATGAGGATGGGGAACGGCACCTGAAAGTGTTTGAATACGCCGCCGAGCTGCAACCAGTATTCTACTTCCGAAGGACCGCCGGCATAGGCCAGGTTCGGCAGGATCATCTCCTGGTATAGCGGACGGAGAATAACGTTGGGACTGAATTTTTCAGGCTGCTGATCGATGAGCGCGCGGAGCGCTTCAGCAGTAAACGATATGTCGGTGTCGACCACCTGAAACTGATCACCCACTTTTTCGATCCGGGCACGCAGGCCTTCGTCGAGGTAAAAGAAGTTTATCTCGCGGCCGTTTACTGCCGGCTTGTAGCCTTGAGCCTCTAAGGCCTGCGTGGTTTGTTCGACTTGTTTCTTGGGAACGTTGTCAAAGATGTCCTGCCGCATCACGTCGCGGAAGCCGGCTTTGAACGCCGCCTCGTCCGCATCGATCACGACGAGGCCCTCGGCACCAAACAGGGCGTTGACATAATGCCGCACGGCGCCGCTCAGGGATTTGTTTTTGGTATAGGCTTCCTGGAACAGCTTGATGTCGCCGGGGACTTCACGCAGCAGCGTCGCCAGATCTTTTGTAGAGAACCGGCCGACGGCTCCTTGCTGGGGTGTCTCCCAGGTATACTTCTTATTGTATAAGCGAAAGTATTTGATCTCGTTGTAGTCGTGGTCTTCCGAGGCCATCCAGTATACCGGCACAAAGGTGTAGTCGGGATAGTTCTCTTTCAGCTGACGGCAGGTGTTGATGACCGTTACGATCTTATAAATGAAGTATAGCGGTCCTGTGAAAATATTCAGCTGGTGGCCGGTGGTGACGGTAAAGGTTTTGTTATCGCCCAGCGCCTTGATATTGACCTGTACAGCCTCGGGTGCCGTAACGTCTTTGTACTGCCGTTGCAGCACGTCAACCAATGTCGCGCGCCGGTCGCTGGTAAAGGCGGCCTGCTTATCGGCGATCTGCTGCTTGAACTCGCCCGGTGTCGGAAAGCGATTGTAAAAAGGGCGGAGGGATTCTTTTTGCTGAATGTAATCGAGAAAGAACGGATGAAATGCGTGGGTGTCAGCAAAGGAAATTTTCTCAAGCTGCATAAAAAGGCGCGGAGGTTGGTGGACTCAGAAACTACACCCCGAATAACGGGAATTAATTGTATTATGTTTAGAAGAATTCTATCACCGGAGAAGCGCAGCCCGCCTTTAGACGATAAAATTTGTTAATGATCTGTTAAAGCTCCAGCCCTACGACACGACCTCTCCCGTCAGGTCGAACTCTGTAGCCGAGTTGATCTTTACCTGGGCAAAGTCGCCGATGCGGAGGTATTTGTCGGGGCTTTGAATGATGACCTCGTTATCCACCTCGGGTGAGTCGAACTCGGTTCTGCCGATAAAGGTGCCGCCCTCTTTCCGGTCGATCAGCACGTTGAGTGTCTTGCCCACCCGTTGTTGATTCAACTCCAGGGATATGCCTTGTTGCAGCTCCATGATCTCTTCTACGCGTTCTTGCTTTACATCATCGGGTACATCGTCGGGCATGGAGTATGCGTGTGTGTTCTCCTCGTGCGAGTATGCGAATACACCCAGCCGGTCGAACCGCGACCGCTCGATAAAGCGCAGCATCTCTTTGTGCTCGGCTTGTGTTTCACCAGGGTGGCCGGCGATCATGGTTGTGCGGATGGCGATGCCGGGTACACGCTCGCGGATCGTGGCGAGCAGTTGCTCGGTCTTCTCGCGTGTTGTGCCGCGACGCATGATCTGCAGCATGTTAGACGAGCCGTGCTGCAGGGGAATGTCGAGATATTTGCAGATGTTGGGCCGCTCGGCCATGACGTCGAGTACGTCCATCGGGAATCCCGCGGGGAACGCATAGTGCAGGCGGATCCAGTCGATGCCGTCCACGTCGGACAGGCGTTGCATCAGCTCGGCCAGGTTGCGTTTTTTATACAGGTCGAGACCGTAGTAGGTCGAGTCCTGCGCGATGAGCAACAATTCTTTGGTGCCGTTCTTGGCCAGGTTTTTTGCCTCGAGCACCAGCTCTTCCAGGGGGCGCGAGATGTGACCGCCGCGCATCAGCGGAATGGCGCAAAATGAGCAGGGGCGGTCGCAGCCCTCGGATATTTTCAGGTATGCGTAGTGGCTGGGATTGGTCAGGATCCGCTCGCCTACCAGCTCGGTCTTATAGTCGGCTTTGAAGACTTTCAGCAGCCGTGACAGGTCGCGGGTACCGAACCAGGCATCCACATCGGGAATTTCTTTTTCAAGATCGTCTTTGTAGCGTTGGGACAGACAGCCGGTGACGTACACTTTATCGACAATGCCTTCTTCCTTGGCGTCGACATACCGCAGAATGGTGTCGATGGACTCCTGCTTGGCGTTGTCGATAAACCCGCAGGTATTGATCACCACGACGCTGGCGTCGTCGTCGCTCGACTCGTGCACCGCGTTGATGCCGTTGCCCCGGAGCTGCGTGAGCAGTGCTTCAGAATCCACCAGGTTCTTGGAGCAGCCCAGCGTTACAATGTTGACTTTCGTCTTTTTATTTCCCTTTGTCTTCATGTCTCTTGGCAGATGTGGAGGCGGCCCGGATGAAACGGGCACCCAAATGCCTTTCCGGCTGCAAAAGTACAAAAATAAACGGGCACGGAATTTGGGCTTCCGGGCGTTAAAGTATCTTTACAGCCTCAAACCAAACCATGAAAAAGTCGTCCTGGTTCATTTTTTTCCTGATTTTGGCCGTTTCTTGCCTCGACGATCCCGACTGTTTTCGTCTAAATAATAATGTCGTCGGCTTTGTTTTTCGGGTGATCGGTACCAACCGCGCCGACACCGTGCGACTGACGATGGTGGAGATAAGCGGTACCAGCAGCATCGTGCCCGACACGGTGACCTCCAGCGTATACGTTCCCGTCAATTTTACGACGACCCAATCGACGATCACGTTTTCGTACGAAGACGGCCGCACGAATTATGTGAACCTGGAATACCTGCTCAAGACGCAGTTCATTTCCCCCGATTGCGGCTCACGCTACGAATTGTCCGACCTCCGGGCCGCGGACTCCGACATAGACTCCGTGCGGGTGATCAGCGGCGCACCCAACAAGGCGGCCGGCGCGATAAACGTCGAGCTGCTGCGTTGTCCCAACCCCCGATACGTAGGTGTGGCCTTCTTTGATATGTCACCCCCGACCAGCGCCACCGCCGATTACACCAGCAAGGCGGGCTCTCTGGCGGTAGACAGCATTACCACCGATTACAGCAGCGATGTATTTTACCGCAGGGCCAGCCGCTCGATCTTTTATTTGCCGGTAAACCCCGATGCCACGCAGACCACCTTTCATTTCCACACGCGTGGCGGAACTGCCCCGCTGAATTTAGAAGTGACGTATACGACCCGCACACGAAATCCCTTTCCTGCGCTGTGTCCTGACATACTCGCGGTAGAAAATATGGCGATCACGGTGGCGGATGGTTTGGCCGCCGTCGACAGCCTGGGCATAGACGACGACAACGAGTTTCTGGATTATCTCACCGATCCGCCCTCGAGCAACGTGCGGTTATATCGTTGCCCGCAAACGAACCTGGCCCGGCTGGTCTTCCGCCGGTATACATCCGCCCAGACAACAACCCAGACTCAGGACGACACGATCGCCGTCAAGCGAATTACATCCGACTATGCCGCGGGTGCGGTATATGCGGCCAACCAGGATCTCCGTGTCGTTACATTGCCCGTAAATCCGGCCAGTAACCAAACGATATTTTATATAGAATATGCAGACGCCAACATCCCCACGGACACGGTACGGCTTAGCTATACGAGTACGCGTCGCCCCAGTGACCTGCCCAATTGCGGCGATCTGATCACCTATACTGAGCTGGCAGAGGTTGGCGACGACGGCGGTACGAACAATATCATCGTAGCGCCCGGCGGTACCACCAACGCGAGCACGTTACACAACCCTCCCACCACCTATACTAACATTCAGGTTATCCATGCGGCTGATCAGTAGCATAGCGTTTATATTGGTTGCCACCGTTACCCTGGCGCAGCACGCTGCCCCGCGGCAACCGGCCGTACCCAAAAAAGAGACCAACGCTGCGTCGGGTGAAGCGACCCCCGCAAAGGACACGGTCAAGGTGAAGAAAGACCCGCGGCGGTTTATTCCCACCGGTGTACGCTTCGGTACAGACGGCCTTTCGATTGCCCGTAATTTTTACGACAATACGTTTTCGGGGTGGGAGGTAGATGCCGATGTGGATTTTGACCGGTATTTTCTGGCGTTGGAATATGGTACCTGGTCCCGCAGCTTTGACGGCAGTGGCAATTTATACGACAACGACGGCCGCTATTTCCGTGCGGGCATAGACGTTAACTTCCTCACAAAGGACCCCGAGAAGAACATGTTCTTTTTCGGCATGCGGTACGGACGATCGACCTTCTCGGAGCACCTCACCGTGAACACCTCCGATCCCGACTTTGGCGATATTATCGGAAAAGAGTATCACAACTCCAGCGTCAACGGCCACTGGTACGAGCTGACCACGGGACTGCGCGTAAAGATGATCGGCGGTTTTTGGATGGGGTATACCGCTCGCTTTAAGTTCGGCCTGAAGACCAACGAAACAGGCGAGATGATACCCAGCGATGTGCCGGGTTTTGGTCGCACGGACAAGCCGTCTACCTGGGGCTTTAACTACATGTTGTTATTCAGGATACCGCTTGGCAAGGCCAAGGTGCCGACGGTTGCCGCACCTACGCCTGCGGCAGCAGAAGGGAGTACGCCGGAGAACTAGCGCAACCCCGCCTAGCCTTTGCGTTTGAACAGGGAGTCTACAAACTCCATCTTGTTAAACACCTGCAGATCTTCTGTCTTTTCACCCACACCGATGTATTTAACGGGGATCTTAAATTCATCGGAGATACCGATCACCACGCCGCCTTTCGCGGTCCCATCCAGTTTGGTGATGGCGAGGGACGTCACTTCGGTGGCTTTGGTAAACTCGCGCGCCTGGATAACGGCATTTTGCCCGGTGCTACCGTCCAGCACCAGCATAACGTCGTGGGGAGCATCGGGTATAACTTTCTGCATCACGCGTTTGATCTTGCTGAGCTCGGCCATGAGATTGATCTTCGTGTGCAGACGGCCGGCTGTGTCGATGATGATAACGTCTGCGTTGCGATCCACCCCTTCTTTTACGGCATCAAATGCTACCGCCGACGGGTCGGTGTTCATGCCACGGGCGATAACGGGCACGCCTACGCGCTCGCCCCACAGCTTGAGCTGGTCGACGGCGGCCGCGCGGAATGTATCGGCCGCACCCAATACAACGTTCTTGCCTTTCTTTTTGAATTGTGCCGATAGCTTGCCGATGGTGGTTGTTTTACCCACGCCGTTCACCCCGACGACCATAATGACATAGGGCTTTTTATCGGAGGGTGTTTCGAAGTCGGGTACGTCTTGCGTGTTGCTTTCAGACAGGAGGGCGGCGATCTCTTCGCGCAAAATACGGTCCAGCTCGGTCGTGCCCAGGTATTTGTCGCGGGCCACGCGGGCCTGGATGCGTTCGATCACTTTCAGGGTTGTTTCCACACCCACGTCCGACGAGACCAGGATCTCTTCGAGGTTGTCGAGCACCTCGTCGTCGACGGTAGATTTCCCTACAAGGGCTTTTCCCAGCTTGCCAAAAAAGCTGTCCTTGGTTTTTTCAAGTCCCTTATCGAGGGAATCTTTTTTATCTTTTGAAAACAGTCCGAACATAGTGGGTCAGGTGCTTACGACGTCCTGCGGCAGACGCCAGCGTACAAGTTAAAATAAAAAAAAAGTCCCTCAAGGGGACTTCTTTCATTCTGTTAGGCCAGCTTATTTTTTGGCGAGTGTTTCTTTCACCAGGTCAGCCGGAACGATCTCTTCTTTAAAGGTATAAGCACCAGTCTTTTCAGACTTCACGGCACGGATCACTTTCGCGAAGCTTTTACCGTCGCCTTTTTTCAGGGTAGCAACTACTTTCTTTGCCATGGTTACTTAATTTCTTTGTGTACAGTTACTTTCTTCAGAATCGGATTGTATTTCTTCAATTCCAGACGTTCTGTTGTGTTCTTGCGGTTCTTGGTGGTGATGTAACGGCTCATACCCGGCTGGCCGCTGGTCTTGTGCTCTGTGCACTCCAAGATCACCTGGATTCTGTTACCTTTCTTTGCCATGATTTCTTTGCTTTATTATTACAGTACCAGGTTTCCGTTGGCTTTAGCTTCCTTTAAAACCGCCGAGATACCGTTTTTGTTAATGGTCTTGATTGCTTTGGTTGATAACTTCAAGGTTATCCACTTACCCTCTTCAGGGATAAAGAAGCGCTTCTTCTGAAGGTTCGGCAAAAAACGACGCTTGGTCTTGTTGTTCGCGTGCGAAACATTGTTGCCTACCTGAGGTCTTTTTCCGGTTATTTGACAAACTCGTGCCATATTTCAGCTATTTATTAGCCCTTTTCGAAAAGGGACTGCAAATATCGTTAAAAGCAGGCCATAAATACAAACCGATCTCCAAATAAAACCCTAAAAAAGCTTGGAAATCAGCTCCAGAGGCTCTAAACCGGCAAAATCACGAATAATAAAATCCGTTTCATGAAGCTCTTCCGGGCTGTGGGTGGTGGTAATGCCCACGACTTTGCACCCCGCCCGCTTGCCGGCCTGCACGCCCGACAGCGAGTCTTCAAAGACAACACAATCCGCGGGCGCATAGCCCAGGGCCGCGGCGGTCTTTACATAGATCTCGGGGTCGGGCTTGCCTTTGCTTACAAAGCTGTCGTCGAGTATGGTGGTAAAGAACCGCCCGGTATGGGTCCTGGAAAGTGAAAAGTCAACGTTGGCGCGCGGGGCGGAGGTAGCAATGGCGCGGGCGATGCCGAGCTTGTCCACCTTTTCCAGAAATGCTACCAAGCCGTTCACAGCGGTGATGTCCTTGTCATACAGCGTGCGATAGAGCGCCTCTTTTTCTTCTGCGTATTGCTGGACGCGGGCCTCGCCGATGTCACCGAACAAATTGAAGATCCAATCCTTGTTCGTGCGGCCATAGATCTTCTCGCGCAGCTGCGCTTCGGTCAGATCGTAGCCAAGCTGTTTACAGAATTGTTGGAGGGCTATTTTGTGATAAGGATTGCTGTCGACAATGACACCATCCATATCGAAGATAAAGGCTTTATTCATGCGGCGTTAATTACGGCCCGATCGGCTCGCTACTATCTAAGGAGTCGGGGTCGGCCAGTAAAGATGAAGCAATTGCTGTATTAAAGCACGACAAATCTTCGCGCAAACGATTTGCCACCCACCACGATGCGCAAAATATACATGCCGGAGGCGAGCGCTGTCACAGGCACATCTGTTTTGTCCTGTCCCCGCAGGTACAACGTCCTGCCAATAGCCTGGCCGGTGATGCTGTAGACCTGCGCGGTGGCGGGGCGATCGATGTACACTTCCAATCGTTGTGTCTGGCGGTTTACGGGGTTCCAGCCCAGGTAGATCTCGGGCTCGGGAGGAAGGACGCCTTCATTGTCGTGGCGCAGAATGTGTACGCCGCCTTGCATGTTGCCCACCACCAGCGACGGCCGCGCGCTGCTGAACAGGTTGACAACGACGGGCCATACGCGCCCGCCCAGCTTGTACGCTTCATATTTTTCTGCCAGGGGGTTCCACAGGATCTCGGTGGCGGCATCGTTCGTGTGCGCTGCCCGACGGAAGTCGCTGACGATGCGCAAAACGCCCGTCTGGTCGCCCAGGACCAGGTCGACAGTACCATCGCCGTCGAGATCTCCCGCGGCGCAGGCAATGTTCTGGCGCACCACGCTCGACGCCAGGCCCAGGTACGTATCCTTTTCGAGTACAAAACTGATGCCGCCGGTGTTTCTCAGGTAAAAGAGTGTGCCGTTGGTACGGCCATACAAAAGATCCGGACGCCCGTCGAGATTGACGTCGACGACAAATATATTCTCCGAATCGACCAGTTTTGCATTATTGGGCAACGTGGGCAGGGTAATGATCTGCCGGTCGCTCAACGAAAAGTCGGCGCTGCCGCCGACACGGTTCGGGATGTAATAGAAGCGTGTCACCCCATCGTCGCGGGAGGTGGCGGTAAAGACCAGGTCGCTGCTGCCGTTCATGTCCATGTCGGCAAACTGGATCTTGATGTTATACAGGCGCAGCGAGGTGAAGTTGAGGTAGTCGGCTTCGACGTGCGTAAAGGCCGGCAGCGTGGCCGAGCCGGTGTTTTCGTATACCTGTATCGTGGCGCTGAAGTTCGCGGAGCTGTTCTGGCTGACAAACAGGTCGTAGTCGCCATCACCATCATAATCCAGAAACGCCGGCACGGCATTGTCGCCGACTTCCAGCATGGCATCCTGCAGGAAGTTATTCTTTACAAAGGTGAATGTGGGATCTGTATCCGTACCGTTGTTTTTATAAAGCAGGCTGGACCGGGCGAGGTCGATAAAGGTAGCAGCGTCCGCCGGGTTGATCTGTTTGCTGGGCAGGTTGGTGGAAACGATAATGTCTTTCTTGCCATCGAAATCGACATCTTCATAGTAGGCCGCGGGGTATAAGAAGTTCGGTGCGTTTGCCCCCGGAAAGTCGACGTTGGTGTCGATCACGGGGGCATCGAGCGTGCCTTTGTTTTCGAGCAGCCAAAGATGGTTACAGGCGGCTTCCGACAGGACAATATCCGGAATGCCATCGTGCGTAAAGTCGTGTACGAGCAGGCTTTTGCCACCGGCGTGTTGGGGACGGCCACCGGCAAAGCACGCGGCGTTGTTAAAAGCAAAATCGCCGCAGCCACATTCTACGAAGCCACCCCATTTGTTGGTGATGCGCTCGAAGTCGAGGGAGTCATAACGGCTGTGGTTTTCCAGGCCAACGTTTTTGTAATAACCCACCGTACCGCCCGTGCTGCCAAAGCTGATGCTGAAGATATCGAGGTCGCCGTCGCCGTCTACATCGGAGATCGAGGGCATGTCGTCGGGAGCCATCTGCAGGTTTGTTTTGAAAGCGCCGGCACCCTTGTATAATACCGCGTCGCTCATGCCGCCGCCCGGGCCGCTGTAAAAACGAATGTGTTGCCAGGCAAGCGTGTCGCCGTCGGGCGTAACGTTACGAAACACACGCATGCCAAAGTTGTCGCCGGTGAAGATGTCCTTGCGGCCATCGTGGTCATAGTCGCGCAGCAGCAACCAGTTGATGATCTCGCTCGGAAAAAAACGCTCGTAGACGGGTGTATAAACATAGCGGCCGTCCTGCTGCAGGAAGGTGGAAATTTTTCCAGCCATGCGGTCGTACACCACCAGGTCATCCTTGCCATCGTGGTTGAGATCCAGCGTGTTGTATTGGGCGGCGTTCAGCCCTCCGGCCCAGGCCAGGTCGAGGTTGGCCTCGGCACCGGCGATCGGCACGGAGTTATCCAGCGTATAGGTAAACTGAGCTTGCAGGCTTAGCGGGAAGAGGATCAGTGCGGCGTGTAAAAACCTTCTCATGTAAAATAAATTTCTCCCTTTACATAACGTAGTCGCGATACGGCCTGTTATCTTGCTGCAAGATACTTTCTTCCGGCGTAGTCTGGAAGGACGGCCGTATCAAAATAGAAGAGCACAGTATGGAAATAGCCGCATTGTACGCCCGGTTCAAGGAGGCAGGCAAGGTGTCTACCGACACCCGTAAAATTGAGCCCGGAGCGATGTTTTTTGCGCTGAAGGGAGACCGTTTTAACGCCAACGAATTTGCCGCGCAGGCCCTTGAGGCCGGCGCCCGGTATGTAGTCATTGACGAAGCCCGGTATAAAGTAGACGATCGCTGCCTGCTGGTGGACGACGTGCTCACGACGCTGCAGGCGCTGGCCCGGTATCATCGCGGCCAGTTGAAAATGCCGGTCGTGGGACTTACGGGCTCTAACGGAAAGACCACCAGCAAGGAGCTGGTCAGCGCCGTGCTCAGTCAGAAGTTCAGGACCTACGCCACCCGGGGCAACCTGAACAACCACATCGGTGTGCCGCTTACACTGCTGGCCATCGACGATTCATACGAGATCGCGGTAGTGGAAATGGGCGCCAACCACATGGGTGAGATCGCCTTGCTTTGTTCGATCGCCAACCCCACCCACGGATTTATTACCAACATCGGCCGGGCACACATCGGCACGTTTGGCGGTTATGAAAATATCATCCGGGCCAAGTCGGAGCTGTATCAACACCTGCTGACGCATAACGGCACCGTGTTCATCCAATCACAGAACCCCGTACTGGCCAACATGGCCAAGCGTTTTGCCGCCCCCGTATTTTACCCGGCCGCAGGCGACTACTATCAATGCGAGCTGGTCGATGCCGATCCGTTTGTGCGGGTCCGCGCCGAGAACGGCGAGACGATCACAACAAACCTGATCGGCAGCTATAATTTTGAGAACATCGCGGCAGCGTTGTGCATCGGCAAATTCTTTGGCGTAGACGACAAGCAAGCGAACCAGGCCATTGCCTCCTACGTGCCGGGAAACATGCGGTCGCAGATCGTACACAAAGGCAGCAACACTATTATATTGGATGCCTACAACGCCAATCCCAGCTCGATGCAAGCGGCTATTGAAAATCTCGCGGCCATGAAGGCCGAACGGAAGGTGGCGATCCTGGGCGACATGTTCGAGCTGGAGGAAGAAGCCGAAAAGGAGCACGCCGCGCTGGGCGCCCTGCTGCGCGAGAAGAACTTTGCCGCGGTATACCTGTGCGGCAACCTGGTGCGGGCCACGGCCGAAGCCCTGCCCGGTGCCCGGCACTTCACCACCAAAGATGATCTCATTGCCGAGTTGAAAAAAAATCCGCTGGCGTCGGCGACAATCCTGGTAAAGGCGTCGCGGGGCATCGGTCTGGAAACCGTAGTCGACAGTTTATAAACACACACGATAGTATCACCATGGAGTTTGCACCCATACTCAAGTTCCTGAAGGACCTTGCCAGGAACAACGATCGCGAATGGTTTGAAAAGAACAAGCCACGGTACGTAGCGGCACGCGATCATTTTGAACAGGCGATCGGCGCCCTGTTGAACGACATGATCAAATTTGATACGTCGCTGGCCGGGCTGGAGCCGAAAAAGCAGATCTTCCGCATTTACCGCGACGTGCGCTTCAGCAAAGACAAACGGCCGTACAAAAATAATTTTGGCGCGGGTCTTTCCGCCGCCGGCAAAGGGCTCGGCATGCCGGGATATTACTTCCAGGTGCAGCCGGGCGGCGAAAGCTTTGTGGCCATTGGGTTGTTTCAACCCGAGCCGGAGACCCTCGCCAGGGTACGGCAGGAAATAGACTACAACGCCGCCACGCTGGAGAAAATCTTTCGCGAAAAAAAGTTCAAAGCCAATTTCGAGAAGTTTTGGGACGAAGGCGCCCTGAAAAATGCACCCAAAGGATATCCCAAAGATCATCCGCATGCGGACTGGCTGCGGCTGAAGAGCTTTATTGTCATTCGCAACTTTAGCGACGCCGAGGTGGTGGACAAGAAATTCCTCAAGCAGGTGGCCGACACACTTAAATCGGCCAAGCCGTTAAATGATTTTCTGAAAGAAGTGCTGGCGTAGGCAGGCTGCGACCGGCATATTAACTTTGTACCATGTTTTTATATAATGTAACAGTCGGCATCGACAAGGATCTTGAGGCGGAGTGGGTGCAGTGGATGAAGGATCAATATATACCGGTGGTGATGGCTACCGGCATGTTTGCTGACTGGAAAATGTACAAGGTATTACACGACCAGGAAGATGGTTCGGTGTCGTACAGCGTCCAATATTTTGCGGCCTCGATCGAGCGGGTGGTGCAGTTTGTCGAGCAGGTGGAGCCGGAACTGAACCGCGCGCACCAGCAGCGTTATAAAGACCGGCACGTAGCCTTCCGGACCTTGCTGGAGGAAGTATGATAAAGACAAAAAAATACCCGGTCGTCAGCCGGGTATTTTTTATATGTCCTTTCTTCAAGCTGTCAGTACACGCTATTTCTTACGTATTTTCCGAACCGTGCTTTTCTTGCCGTTGGTAGCTTTCAACAGGTAGTTTCCTGTCGGCACACCGCGCAGGTCGAAGCTGTGCTCGTTGTTATTGATGTTCTCTTGCTTCAGTACATTGCCGGAGTAGTCCAGCAACTGGACGTTGCCACCGCGCCAGGAGGCGTCGAAAAGCAAGGTCACTTCGTCGTCGGCCGGGTTGGGGTAGCTTACGATCTCGTTTGCTGCGGCCGTGCGCGCGGCGGTGATCACCGTGCCATACACTTCCAGCTCATAGATAGAATAACCCCACTCGGTGCCACGCACGGAAGCGTTGATGCGTACGTACCGTGCCGTACCGTTCAGGCCGGTGTGATCGTTCACCAGGGCCGTGTTGCCGGTAACCGGTTTCAACGTAGACCACGCATTGCCGTCGGTTGATGTTTCGATAACATAGTCTCTGCCATAAGCAGCTTCCCAGGTGATCTTCACACGGCTGATGGCGTATGTTCCGCCCAGGTCGACAGCGATCCACTCCAGGGGAGTTTCCGCGCTGGCCCAGCGGGTTGAACCGTTGCCGTCGACAGCTTTGTCGCCCTCCAGACCCGCCGCCTCGATCGAAGAGGTCGTGACAGATTTGTTCAAGGCGATGTTGCTTACCGGGTTTGTTACCAGCGAGCCATATACTTCCAGCTCGAAGATGGAATAACCGTAAGGCAATCCGCGCACCGTGCCATAGATGCGTACGTAACGACCGCTACCGCTCAGGCCGGAATAGTCGTTGACCAGCGCCGTGTTGCCGGTTACGGTGCGCAGCGGTGCCCAGTTGTTATTGTCGGCTGAAATCTCGATGGCGTAGTTCGCTGCATAGGCAGCTTCCCAGGTGATCTTCACGCGGTTCACCGCATAGGTTGCGCCGAGGTCGACCGTGATCCATTCGGTCGCCGTCTCTGCGCTGGCCCAACGGGTTGACAGGTTGCCGTCCACAGCGTTGCCACCTTCCAGGCCGGCACCTTCGATAGACGAAGTCGTTACCGTTTTGTTCAGTGCGATGTTTGCGCCGCTGTTGCCGGTGGTGACAGAGACCGTGACGATGCCCGATGTAGTAGAAGCACCGGCATTGTCCGTAGCAATGGCGGTTAATGAATAGCTGCCAGCGTTTACGCTGCTCCACGTGTAGCTATAGGGTGCGGTGTTGTCCGTGCCCAGCAGGGTAGTGCCCTGGTAGAACGATACACCGGTAATGCTGCCATCGGCGTCGGCCGCATTGGCGGTGATCGTGATGCTGGCCGGCGCCGTGAAGCTGCTGCCATTGGTCGGGGCCGTAATGTTTACCGTAGGCGATTGGTTGGTGCCACCGCCCGGGAAATCGTCCGCAGGGTTCATGATCTTGTCGCGGATCCACAGACCTGCTTCTTTCAGGTTACTCGTTGTCCAGGGACCGTTCGGCGAGATGCCCGTTTTCCATACCGCACCCGACAGCGGGTCGTCGGAGTAGTTCCAGTTGGTCCAGCTGATCTTCTTCTGACGCATCAGGTCGATATAACGCTGTGTCATCACAAAGTCGTTCGGGCCGTCGCCCGAAGCCTCTTGCGAGCCGAACTCAGACACGAACACCGGCAGGCGGTCGGCGGCCCAGCTCAGCTCGTTCAGGTAGGAAGTGCCATGGCTTTTGGCATAGAAGTGAAAGGTGTACATCACGTTGGGAAAGGCAAGCGGGTTGCTCACAATGTCCTGCGCGCTGCGACCCATCGATACCCCCATCGAGCTCCAGGCGTGCGTACCGACAAGCACGACGGCGTCGGAGTCAATGGCACGGATCACGGGGATGATCTGGTCGGCGTATGTCTTGATAACATTCCACGTTACGCTGTTGCCATTCGGCTCGTTGCAGACGTCATAGATAATGTTATTGTAGCCCTTAAAGGTGTTGGCGATCTCTGTAAAGAACGTCTTGGCGCGGGCCAGGTTGTAGTTCGGATCGCCGGGCGTGAGCTGGTGCCAGTCCACCAGGGCGTACATGCCGCGTTCGGTAGCTTCGTTCACCAGGGTCTTCACCTGGTTGGTAAAGGCAGTAGGATTGGTTTCATAACCACCCTCCTGCACATACATGGAAATGCGGAGGATGTCAGCACCCCACTCGTACGCCAGTACATTGAGTGAGTTTTCGTTCAGCGAACGGCCCCAGCCGTGCCACTGAATGCCGTGCGTGCTCATGCCGCGCAACTGGATGGGGTTGCCATACTGGTTGCAGAGCTTGGTGCCAATCACCCGAAGCTGACCGTTCTTCTGCACGGGCGTTTGTGCGTGCGCCAGCGGCGCCGACATCTGCCAGCAGGCTGCGGTCAGCAGCAGGTTTAACATAACAATTCGGAATGGTTTAATCATAGCATTAAAATTTGGTTTTGGTAGTCTGCTCCGTAACAGGCCGTTTACGGCCTGAGCGGGAATTAAAACTCAACACGAATTGGAGAAAGAAAAAAAGGATTGATTGAGCGGCAGGGGTCAATTATTAAAAGGTGAAGCCCGAAAGATCTCTTTACAAGGGTTAGCTTCAAGTGGTTAGAAAATAACGATGGATTTTTTTGCTGCTGCGTGAACCTAATGGTCACGGCTCCGGTTCTACAACCATACCGATCGGTATGGTTTTACCAAAAGGTTAAGAACAATGCCAAAAGCAGAACAAACCCGGACATTCATCATCGAGCGCACGGCGCCCGTCTTTAACATGAAAGGCTACGCGGGCACCTCGCTGTCGGATCTCGAAAAGGCGACTGGCCTGACCAAGGGGAGCATTTACAACAACTTTGCGAACAAAGACGAGGTGGCCCTGGCGTGCTTTGACTACAACCTCAACATGGTACACACGCTGATCCAGTCGGAGATGGCGAAAGCGGACTCCGCGCGCGAAAAGCTCGTTGCGTACATCCGTGTTTACAACGACCCTTCCTTTCGCCATGCCTTTCCGCAAGGCGGTTGTCCTATTTTGAACACCGCGATCGAGGCCGACGATACGCACCCCGCTTTGCGGGAACGGGCGCATGCGGCCGTGATGGACTGGAAGGACACGATCGTAAGCGTGATCGAACAAGGCATACGTGCGGGCGAGGTTAAGGCGTCGGTCAACGCGCAGGAAGTAGCGGTGGCCATCGTGGCCATGATCGAAGGCGGCGTGATGATGGCGCGCGTGACGGGCAAGCCGGCCTTGCTAAAAACAGTGATGCGTTCGGTCGAGCGTACCATCGAAGATATTTTATCAGAATAACCTACATACCAAGTATATTATGAAAACAACAAACAACACCGTCCTGATCACAGGTGGCACTGCGGGCATTGGCCTGGAACTCGCCAAACAATTTAACGCCAACGGAAACAACGTCATTATTACCGGTCGCGACGCGGCCCGGTTGCAGAACGCGGTTGATCAACTTCCCGGGGTGACGGGTATCGTGAGCGATGTGACCCGTGCTGCGGATGTCGATCAGCTTGTCGCCCGCCTGCAGGCGGAGTTTCCCCGCCTGAACGTGGTGATCAACAACGCCGGCCGGGCCTTTGTGCACGACCTGGCGCAAGCCGATGGCACCTATGAAAAAGCGGCGGAAGAAATCGCGACGAATTATCTTTCCATCATTCGCCTGAATGAAAAGCTGCTGCCCATCCTCCGCCAGCAAGCCGAAGCGGCGATCGTAGATGTATCGTCTATCGTAGCCTATACGCCGAATCACATCATCGCCACCTACAGCGCGACGAAAGCCGCCCTGCACTCGTACACTGTGTCGCTGCGCCATGCGCTGGCAAAAAACAGCCGCGTAAAAGTATTTGAGCTGATGCCGCCGCTGGTGAACACCGAATTCTCGTCTGAGATCGGAGGAGGGGAACATGGCATACCTCCATCGGTTGTAGCAGAGGAATTATTAAAGGCATTCGAAAACAACGATTATGAAGTGCGAGTGGGCAACACGGCCTATATCTATGAGCTAAGCCGTAAGTCGCCGGATGAAGCCTTTGCTGTTTTGAATCCTGCTTAAGTCCCCAATACCCTTCTACCAATGAAAACAGAATTGAAACAAAAGGCTGCCTTTGCCCTGATCATGGGTGTTGTTACCACCGGTATTATTTCTTTTACGTTGATCAGTATCAATATCGGGTTTGCCGGGCGTTTCTGGCAGATCTGGTTACGCTCGTGGGGAACGGCGTATGTTGTCGTGGTTCCGGCCATCCTGGTGATCGCACCCCGGGTGCAGGGTTTGGTGCTGCGCCTGATACCGCATAAGCCCTAGCAACGACGTATCAACGGCACGGTTGTAGCAGAGATGTGGCACTGTTGCGGCACAGTTCCGGCATAGTTAAAGCAGCCAATGGATGCATTGGCTGGTCTGGCGCTGCTCCGGCTATCCTTCAGCAGTGCTTTATCTCTGCGACAACCCCGCTTTTGCCGGGGGTGATGCTACAGGAAAAAGGGCTTATGCCGTAAGCCCTTTTTCTTGTAATAACAGTTCAAGCTGCGCTCGCTCCAACGAGCAGTTCATCCAGCTGCCATCGATCGCCGCGCCATACTTCTTGTAAAACTCAATGGCGGGTGTATTCCAATCCAGCACCTGCCAAATCATGCCGTTGCAGTTTTCATCCAACGCATGCTGCATGGTGCGATCGAAGAGCTGCTGCCCGATGCCCTGGCCGCGTTGGCTTTCGGTAACGATGATGTCTTCCAGGTACAGGCGCTTTCCTTTCCACGTAGAGTACCGCCAGTAGTATAGCGACAGCCCCACAATGCCCTGCTCATTCTCGCCGACAAAGAAGCCATAGATGGGATTAGGCCCAAAACCGTCGCGCTCCATCTGCGCAACGGTGTTTGTTACTTCGTCGGGCGCGCGTTCAAACAGTGCCAGCTCTTTGATAAGCTCCAATACACGCGGTAAATCTTCCTTTTTTCCTTTGCGGATCTGAAATGTCATGATGATCGGTTACATGTCTTTTTTAGCCAGCGGCGGTACAATGCCCATGTTGTACCAGCTGAAGGCGAATTGGTCGGCGTCGAGGTCAATGGCCTTTGACAGGTTCGATGCGCCGTGGGCGGATTTGATGTCGATGCGGATCAGCACCGGTGCCTCGCCGACATGATGCTCTTGCAGTGTCGCCGCGAACTTAAAGGAATGGGCGGGCACCACGCGGTCGTCGTGATCGGCTGTGTTCACCATCGTGGCCGGATAGTGCGTACCGGCTTTGATGTTGTGCAGCGGCGAATAGCCCTTGAGGTATTCAAACATTTCTTTCGAGTCGCTGGCCATGCCGTAGTCGGGCGCCCATCCAGGCCCGGCCGAAAACTGGTGGTAGCGCAGCATGTCCATTACGCCTACGCCGGGCAACGCCACTTTAAACAGGTCCGGGCGCTGCGTCATACAGGCACCGACCAACAGGCCGCCGTTGGAACCGCCCTTGATGGCGAGGTGGTCGGCAGAGGTATACTTTTCTTTGATGAGGTACTCGGCCGCGGCAATGAAGTCGTCGAACACATTTTGCTTTTGCAGTTTGGTACCGGCCTTGTGCCAGGTCTCGCCGTATTCGCCGCCACCGCGAATGTTGGGGAGCGCATAGATGCCGCCGTTCTCGAGCCATACCAGCAGGGAGGGATAAAAGACGGGTGTCAGCGAAACGTTAAAGCCACCGTAGCCGTACAGCAGGGTAGCATTTTTTCCGTCCAGCGTCAGGCCGCGTTTGTGTACGATGAACATCGGCACTTTTGTGCCGTCCTTGCTCGTGTAAAACACTTGCTTCATTTCATAGTCGTCGGCGTTAAAGTTCACCTTGGGTTGTGCATAAAGCGTCGACTTGCCGGCGGCGATGTCATAGCGGAAGATGGTCGTGGGGTAGAGAAACGATGTGAAGCTGTAGAATACTTCTTTCGCGTCTTTCTTTCCACCACCCCAGCCGGCCGCGCCTATGCCTGGCAGTGCTACGTCGTGATCAAACTTACCGGTAAGATCAAATTGTTTGATGAGCGACTTTACGTCCACGGTATATTCGGCAAACAGCTTGCCGCCGACAGCGCTGAAGACTGCAACATCTTTTGTTTCGGGTATCAGGTCCTTCCAGTGTTCTTTAGACGGGGCCGCAATATCTGCCACGACCAGCCGGTTGTTGGGTGCTTTGTAATTTGTCTGAATATATAGTTTTGGACCGACGTTTTCAACAAAGCGGTGATCGTTGTCCTGGTCGCCCACCATCGTGACGATCTTGCTGTTGGGGTCGCTCAGGTCTTTAATATACAGCTCCTGACCCGAGGTACCGTTGGTGGCGACGATCACCAGGAACCGCTCGTCTTCGGTGACCAGGGCGTCGAGGTAACGCTTCGGATTTTTGTCGTCGCCAAAGATCAATACATCTTCGCTGCGCGGTCTGCCGACACGGTGGTAATACAGTTTTTGATTCTCCGCTTTGGCCAGCAGCTTGCTGCCCTCGGGTTTGTCGTAGGCCGTGTAATAGAACGAGTCGTTGCCCTTCCAGGCGATAGAGGCAAACTTTAAGTCGTGCAGCGTATCTTCCAACACGCTTTTAGACACCGCGTCAATGACGATGGCATCGTTCCAGTCCGAGCCGCTGCGGGAAACGAGGTATGCCAGTCGCGAGCCGTCGTTTGAATAGCTCAGGCCGGCGAGCTTGGTGGTGCCGTCGGCAGAAAAGGTGTTGGGGTCGAGAAATACTTCGGCGGTGCCGTTGTCGCCCTTCTGGCGGTAATATACGTTTTGGTTTTGCAGGCCGTCGTTCTTGGCAAAGTACAGGTAGTCGCCTTTGCGGAAGGGCGTGCCCAGACGCTCGTAATTATATACTTCGCGGAGGCGGCTTTTGATGGCGTCGCGATAGGGTATGTTGGAGAGATAGCCGGCGGTGATTTCGTTCTGCGCTTCGACCCACGCGCCCGTCTCTTGTGCGGTGTCGTTTTCCAGCCAGCGGTAAGGGTCTGCCACGGCGGTGCCGAAATAGGTGTCAACGGTGTCTACTTTTTTTGTTTGAGGATATTTCATGTTTGCTGTGTGTTCTTCTTTGGGCGATGTGCAGGCCGTGATGCAAAAGGCCAGGCATCCCGCGATGGGTATGACAAACGTTTTCATGGGTCAGTGGGTTAATGATACAAGTGCTCAAAGTAACGCTGCGGAATGAATTCCCCAAGACAAGTTTGGTAATCGGCCAAACCGGCAGGCACTATTTCTTTCAGGTAAGATTACACGTATAGTATAGATAACCTCCTGCATGAGCAAGCAAAAACTTCTGGCCGGCCTGGCCATCGTTTCCTTTGCCGGAACGATCGTCGTCAACGCCCTCGCAAACCTTCTGCCTATCAACGGGTTAAACACAGGCGAAGTATCCAGCCGGTATCCTAACCTCTTCACGCCCGACGGGGCAACGTTCCTGATCTGGAATGTTATTTACCTGCTGCTGGCGGGCTTTGTGATCCTGGCCTGGAGTCGCCGGCACCTGTCGGTGGTGCAACAGGTACTGCCGTGGTTTATCGGCACCAACGTGCTTAACATGACGTGGATCATGGTATGGCATCACCTGCTGATCGAAGTGTCGATCCTGGTCATGCTGATGTTGCTCACGGTACTGGCGCGCATCTTTGTTACGATCTACGCCGCGCGGTTGACCGACTGGAAAGAGAAGGTCTTTATCCGGTTGCCGTTTGTTTGTTACCTGGCGTGGATCTGCGTGGCGACCATTGCCAACGCGGCCGCGTTACTGGTGTCGTATCGATGGCAGGGCGGGCCGTTGTCGCCGGAAGCATGGACGGTGATGATGATGATCGTCGCGGCGTCGCTGGCGCTCTTTATGGCGTGGCGATACCAGGCGCCGGCGTTTATACTCGTGGTGATGTGGGCACTGCTGGGCATCTATTTGCGCTGGCGCCACACCGAGTTTACGGGGTTGATCTATTCGGCCATGGCATTGATCCTGGCGCTGGGCGCGGCGTTCATCGCCATCTCCCGTAAACCGGGTGAAGTCAATGCAGGCCGTGCTTAGCTTTCGCTGTCGAAGTATAGCTTGTAGTAATGTTTGCCCTGCACCTCGTCGAATCCCTTTTCGATCAGCTCGCGGCTGCCGTGGATATAGATGTGGAAGTTCTTGTCGAGCTTCAAGACCGTCTTAAAGACCTTGGCCTGACGCTTTACTGCCTGGGCGGAGATCTCAAATTGATCGACGGCGTCGAACTCGTTTTCGGACATGAAATTCTTGCCATAGTTTCGGAACGACTCGATCACGTCCGCATCGCCCAGCACACTGGTCTCGAATTCTGCTTTGCTGAACTCCTCGTTTGATTTGAAGAACTCGACCGACCGGTTGAGGAGGTCGATCTTCTCCGCTTTCGATACGTTAAACTCCTCCGACAGTTGTTCCGCTACATACTGCCGCGTCATGTTCATGAAGTTGCTGGTATGGTGGAACGCGTCGGACTGGGGCCTGACGTTCAGGAAGTCGTGCTTCCAGAAATGCGCGTCCGATTTGTTGACGTTGTCGACGATCATCACTTTGAACCCCGATTCGCGCTCGGTGTCGAGGATGACGCAGCCTTTGTCCAGCTTGCGCACGTTGGTGCCTTCGTCGGTATAAAGCTCGAAGTCGCGTGTCAGCTTGAGATAATTCTCCTTGTTTTCCGACTTGAAGATTCCCACGCCGTCGTACAGGATGCCGTCGATCTCGATGCCTTTGACATACGCTACATACAATTCACCCGCTTTGATGTTGGGATGCTGCGTCGCGCCAAAAAGGTGTTTGGCAATGTTGATGGAGTTATCGAACAGCGAATAGGGATCGTCGAAGATGTCGCTGGCAAACCGGTAGAGCGGGTTGAGCGTAAAGTCTTCGTTGGAGAATGTGAATGAATAGAACTCCGGCGTCGTAAAATTCCCGAGGAAGTACGAACGCAGCAGGCCGACGAGATTATCGTCGTGCAGCTCGAACGGGCCCTCCGATAATTTCAGGGGGTCGCCGTTGGCATTGTTGCCGACGAAATGTGCAGCGACCTGCTGCAGCGTGCTGAGCGCAATATTGATCATGCCTTCGGCTTACGAAATTAGTTCAAAACCGGTATACGGCACCAGCACCTTGGGAATGCGAATGCCTTCGGGCGTTTGGTTGTTTTCCAGGATCGCGGCGACAATGCGCGGCAACGCCAGGGCGCTTCCGTTCAGGGTGTGCAGCAGCTGCGTTTTGCCTTCCTTACTTTTATAGCGAAGCTTCAGGCGGTTTGCCTGGAAGGTCTCGAAGTTGCTGACAGAGCTTACTTCCAGCCAGCGCTGTTGCGCCGCAGAGAATACTTCCATGTCATAGGTCATGGCCGAGCCAAAGCCCATATCGCCGCCGCAAAGCAACAACTTGCGGTAGGGCAGCTCCAGCTTCTCCAGCAGACCTTGAACGTGCGCGCACATGGTTTCCAGCGCCTCGTACGACTCTTCCGGCTTGCGGATCTGCACGATCTCCACTTTGTCGAATTGGTGCAGGCGGTTCAGGCCGCGCACGTGCGCGCCCCAGCTACCGGCCTCGCGGCGGAAACACGGTGTGTAGCCTGCGTTCTTCACCGGCAGGTCATTGTCGCCGAGGATCACGTCGCGGTATAGGTTGGTGATCGGTACCTCGGCGGTGGGAATTAAATACAGGCCATCTTCGTTTACAAAGTACATCTGGCCTTCTTTATCCGGCAGCTGGCCGGTGCCATAGCCAGAATCTTCGTTCACCACAATGGGCGGTTGTATTTCGCGGTAGCCCAGGCTTACGGCTTCATCCAGGAAGAAATTGATCAATGCGCGTTGCAGACGTGCGCCTTTGCCTTTATATACCGGGAAACCCGCGCCGGCGATCTTGGTGCCGAGGTCGAAGTCGATGATGTCGTATTTCTTGATAAGCTCCCAATGCGGCTGCGCGTCAGCCGGCAGCGTGGGCACGGTGCCATGCTGGTATACCGTCACGTTGTCGTCGGCGCCAGTACCGGCGGGAACATTGGCGTGCGGTATATTGGGGATTTTATACAACAGTTCGAGCTGTCTCTTCTCAAAGCCTTCGAGCGATGTTTCCAGGCTTTTGAGGTTCTCCTTGTCGGCGGCCACGGCGGCACGCAGCGAGGTAGCTTCCGCGGACTGACCCGACTTCATCAGCTCGCCGATCTTCTTGGCGTCGGCGTTTGACTTTGCTTTCAGCTCGTCGAGCACTTTTTGAGTATCACGACGACGCTGGTCGTTCTCGAGTACCTCGCGAACCAACGTTTCCCCATCCTTGAAATTACGTTTCCGTAAACCTTCCAGTATGGTGTGGGTTTGCTCACGGATCGCTGCTACCTGTAACATTGTGTATGATTTTTTAGAGGCTTCAAAAATAGTTTTTTTGATGTTCCAGCAGGGTTTTCACGTGAAGAAAATATTTTTAACCGTTTGATAATTTTCAATTTTCGGCTATACTTGCAGGGTCATTCGGCTTTTATCTCCAGCCCTCTGAATAAATCCGGAATTTTTTATCAAATTTTTGTCCTGTATTTCATCTGTTTACCCTGTTACCATTCAGCTATGGTGCTGAAAAACGTATTCAATCATTTTTAACAAAAATTCAATCCATTTCCCATTCCCATGTACACTATTGATGACCTGAATGTCAGGCTCCTTTCAGAATTAAAGGAAATTGCGGAGGATATGGGCGTTAAAAACGCCAAAAAACTGTCCAAGCAAGACCTTATCTACAAGATCCTCGATCAACAGGCTGTATCGGGTGACAAGACTCCCGCCAAAAAATCAGCCCCTGTAGCCGCCCCTGCTTCTGCGGCCGAGTCTGCCGACGCATCTGCCGCTACCGAACGCAAAATGCGTCCCCGTCGACGCGAAAACGTAGCGCCTCCCACGGCTCCTACCCCCAAAGCCGATAGCGAATTCAACTCTGAAGAATTACTGGAGAACATCAACATCAACTTTGATAGCCCTGCTACCGCCTTTGATGAAGCTTCAGAAGCCGATATAGAAAATGTTATCATCAACGAAGAGCCGCGTCCCGACCGCCTCACCCGCGAAGAGAGACATCAGCCGCGCGCCTCTATCCGCGAATTCGACGGCGCCATCAGCAACGAAGGCGTGTTGGAGATCATGCAAGACGGCTATGGTTTCCTGCGCTCGTCCGATTACAACTACCTGGCTAGCCCCGATGATATCTATGTGTCGCCGTCGCAGATCAAATTGTTTGGTCTGAAAACCGGCGATACGGTAAAAGGCTTTATCCGCCCGCCCAAAGAAGGCGAAAAATACTTCGCCCTGCTGAAAGTGGAATCCGTCAACGGAAAGACCACCGAAGAGATCCGCGACCGCGTAGCGTTTGAATACCTCACGCCCCTCTTCCCCGAGCAGAAGCTGAAGCTCAGCACCACGCCCGACAACATGTCTACCCGTATCCTCGACTTGTTCTCACCGATCGGGAAAGGACAGCGGGGCATGATCGTGGCCCAGCCGAAGACGGGTAAAACCGTACTGCTGAAAAACATTGCCAACGCCATTGCAGAGAACCATCCGGAAGTATACCTCATCGTGCTGCTCATCGACGAGCGCCCCGAAGAAGTTACCGACATGGCGCGCAGCGTAAAGGCCGAAGTAGTAGCGTCTACCTTTGACGAACAGGCCGAACGCCATGTGAAAGTTTCCAGCATCGTGTTGGAAAAAGCAAAGCGCATGGTAGAGTGCGGACACGACGTCGTGATCCTGCTCGACTCGCTGACGCGTCTGGCCCGTGCCTACAACACCGTGGTACCGTCGTCAGGCAAGATCCTCTCGGGGGGTGTGGATGCCAACGCCCTGCACAAGCCGAAGCGCTTCTTCGGTGCTGCCCGTAAAATTGAAAACGGCGGCTCGCTCACCATCATCGCCACAGCCCTGATCGATACAGGCTCGAAGATGGACGAAGTGATCTTCGAAGAATTTAAGGGTACCGGCAACATGGAGCTCCAGCTCGACCGCAAGCTGTCCAACCGCCGCGTTTACCCCGCGATGGACGTACCGGCTTCGGGCACACGCCGCGAGGACCTGCTGATGAAAGAAGAAGAGCTGCAACGTGTATGGATCCTGCGCAAGTTCATGGCCGACATGAATTCCGTAGAAGCCATGGAATTCCTGCAGCAGAAAATGAAAGGAACACGCAACAACGAGGAATTCCTGTTATCCATGAACGGGTAATAAATTCCCCACGTGAGAAAATAGAAAAGGACGCCTAGCGCGTCCTTTTTTTATGCCCACCCTTTTTGGGCGGAATGTTTTTGCCCTTGCCGCCGGGAGCAGGTTTTCCTTTTTGCTTGGGCGCATTTTTCTTTTCGTGAAAAGCGCCTTTAAAGGTCGGGTCATCTTTCTTGCGTTGGTCGTCTATGGCACGGGCGATGGACTGCCGTTCCTGGAAGGAGGTCTTCTCGACCTTGACCGCGTCGGGTAGCTCCAGCACGGGGATCTTGGCGCGGATCAACGCCTCGATCTTTTCGATGTGGTACTCTTCGGCTTCGGTCACCAGCGTAATGGCTTTGCCTTCCTGAAATGCCCGGCCTGTGCGGCCGATGCGGTGTACGTAGTCTTCATACAATACCGGCACATCGAAGTTGATAACGTGCGACACGTTTGCAACGTCTATGCCACGCGCCGTCACGTCGGTAGAGACCAACACGCGCAGCTTGCCTTCGCGAAAATCGTTCATGGCGTTGATGCGGGTGTTCTGGTCTTTGTTGGAGTGAATGACGCGCGCCGGTCCCAGGTGCGTGTCGGCGATAAACCGATACAGCTCGTTGGCGCTGTCTTTTGAACGCGTAAAGATCATGACACGTGTAAATTCGTCTTTCTGGAGCAACAGGTGTTCGATGAAGTTGATCTTGGTCTTTTGGTTGGCGACGCGGTACAACTCCTGGGCAACCTGCACCGCGGGCGTTGCCTGCGGCGTTACCTCGATCTTGTTCGGAAATTCGAGGAACTCTGCCGACAGCCGCTCCACACGCTCGGAAAATGTAGCGGAGAAGAGCAGGTTCTGACGTTTGTGCGAAATGACTTCAAAGATCTTACGCAACTGCGGCATAAAGCCCATGTCCATCATACGGTCGGCTTCGTCGAGCACCAACGTCTTGATCTGCTTCACGGGCAGGTCGCCGCGCAGGTAAAGCTCCATGAAGCGCCCCGGTGTGGCCACCAGGATATCCACACCCTGTTGAATACTCTCGATCTGCGTTTTGGGGCCGGTACCGCCATAGATAGGCAATATGCGTAAGTCCGTATATTTTGCCAGCAGCCTGGCGTGCTCCGCCAGCTGGACCGTTAGTTCCTTCGTAGGGGCCAGGATCACGGCCCGGGGGTCGGTGCCTTGTGCATATTTTATTTTCATCAACATCGGCAGCAGGTACGCGGCGGTTTTGCCCGTGCCGGTCTGGGCGATGCCGATCACCTCCTGGCCACCCAGGATCAGCGGAATGCTCTTCTGCTGGATCTCGGTGGGTTGCTCAAAGCCCAGGTCGGCCACGGCCTGCAGCAGTTGTTTATTGAGGTTAAATTCTTCGAAAGATGTAATGGCTGGCACGTTTTACTTTAATTTTGAGGCAATGAAAACTACACTGATCCTGCACGCAAATATAGTCAACGAAGGCAAGGTCTTTCAGGGCGATGTGCTGATTAAAGGGCAACACATCGAAACCATCGGAAAAGACCTGTCATCGGTCCAGGCAGATACGGTCATCGACGCCAACGGCCGCTACCTGCTACCCGGTGCCATCGACGACCAGGTACACTTTCGCGAACCGGGCCTGACGCACAAGGGGACCATCTTTACCGAGTCGCGTGCAGCCGTAGCGGGCGGTGTTACCAGCTTTATGGAAATGCCCAACACCAACCCGCCGGTGTTCACGCAGGCGCTGCTGGAAGATAAATACCAGATTGCCGCACGTACATCGCTGGCAAATTACTCCTTCTTCCTGGGGGCAGCCAACGACAACCTCGACGAGGTCATGAAGACCGATATCCGCCGGGTGTGTGGTCTGAAGATCTTTATGGGCTCTTCCACGGGCAACCTGCTGGTCGATGACCTGACGACCCTGGAGGGATTCTTCTCGCGCTACCCCTCTATTATCGCTACGCATTGCGAAGACGAAGCGACTATCCGGAAGAATACGGCCGACTACAAGGCGCAGTACGGCGAGGAGGTACCGGTCGAGTGCCACCCGCTGATCCGCAGCGCCGAAGCCTGTTATAAATCGTCGTCGGCCGCCATAGCACTGGCCAAAAAACATGGCACCCGCCTGCACATCCTGCACATCTCCACGGCGCGTGAGCTGGAGCTGTTTGACAACACCATACCCCTGGAGCAAAAAAAGATCACCGCCGAGGCATGCATTCATCACCTGTGGTTTAACGAGGCAGATTATAAAACTCTCGGTACACGCATCAAGTGGAACCCGGCGGTTAAGACCAGACACGATCAGCAGGCAATATTCCAGGGCGTGCTGGATGACCGCCTCGACGTGATCGCCACGGACCACGCTCCGCACACCTGGGAGGAAAAACAGAACACCTATTTCAAGGCGCCTTCGGGCGGACCGCTGGTACAGCACAGCCTGGTGGCCATGTTGGAGTTTTGCCGCCAGGGGCGCATCACGATGGAAAAGGTAGTGCAGAAAATGAGCCATAACCCGGCCATACTCTTTCAGATAGAAAAGCGAGGCTTTATTCGCGAAGGATATTTTGCCGACCTGGCGCTGGTGGACCTCGACAAACCGTGGACCGTTAGCCGGGAGAACATCCGCTCGAAGTGTGGCTGGTCGCCGCTGGAGGGCGTCACCTTCCAGGCAGCCGTTACCCACACCTTCGTTTCCGGGCACCTGGCCTATGCCGATGGCCAGTTTAACGAAGCAAAAATGGGCGAAAGGATGCTCTTTGATCGAAAATTGAGCTAAAATCGGTTTTGCAAATTCCACGAACCTCGCTACATTTGCAGTCCTTAAACGGTGGATGTAGCTCAGTTGGTTAGAGCACCAGATTGTGATTCTGGGGGTCGCGGGTTCGAGTCCCGTCTTTCACCCCACTAAGAAAGCCCCTCACACCCGAGGGGTTTATTTTTTTCTACCGCTCCACTCGCGGAATTCCGATAGCTTTTAGCCGGTGAAAGCTGTATCTCGTGTCTATAACAATCCCCCTTGCTTATGGACCAACGCATCATCAACCTCTTCGACGAGTATACCCACAAGCCGCTGTCACGCGAAGAATTTATGCGCCGGCTGGCGACACTCACCGGCAGCACCGCCGCCGCGCTCTCCGTACTACCCCTGTTGGAAATAAACTATGCACAGGCGGCTACCACCCCCGCACAGGATGACCGTCTGACGACCAGCTATATCTCGTATCCTTCAGAAGCAGGACCGATGCGTGCCTATATCGCGCGACCGAAAAAGCAAGGGCGCTATGGCAGCGTCGTGGTCATTCACGAGAACCGCGGGTTGAATCCGCACATTGAAGATGTAACACGCCGGGCCGCGCTGGAAGGATTTGTCGCGTTGGCACCCGATGCACTTTCGCCCGTAGGAGGGACACCGACAGATGCCGACAAGGCACGCGATATGTTTCAGCAGCTCGATATGCCGAAGACGATTGCATCGTTCGCCAGCGCGTTTGATTACCTGGGCACACAAGCCGACAGCAATGGTAAATTTGGTTGCGTAGGTTTTTGTTGGGGTGGCGCCATGGCAAACAACCTGGCGATACAGGTGCCGAACGTATTGGCGGCTGTCGCGTTCTACGGCCGGCAACCCGACGCGGCCGATGTACCGAAGATCCACGCGGCACTGCAATTGCATTATGCGGAAATGGATGAGCGCGTCAATGCCGGTATAGCAGCGTATGAAGAGGCGCTGAAGAAAGCCGGTAAAACATATCAGGTATATATGTATCCGGGCGCGCAGCACGCCTTTCACAATGATACCGCGCCGACGCGCTATAATGCCGACGCAGCGAAGCTCGCGTGGAAACGCACGGTCGACTTCTTTAACGAAAAACTTCGCTAACAAACAATGTTGCCTTCCGGCTTTTTTTGGTTTATGTTCAAGCCATGATTGTGTGGCCTGAATATAAGAAACTGACGCTGGAGGATAAGATCGATCTTTTGTATGAGCATGGTACATTCATTATGGCCATCCGCTATTATTCATATAAGATTAATCTGTACCTCCTGGGCAATTTCTATGTGGAGGTTTTCGTTAGGCACAAGAACACCATTATTGAGAAAATTATTCCCCTCGACATGAACCACACACGCATGAAGTTCTATTCGGACCAGATCATGCTGCCGTGTGATATGTTCTGAATGTTACGGAACGTTATCGCAATACGAAACCGAGGAGCAATCCCCCTAAGATGATCAGTGGTGACGGCAGCCGCGTAAACGCCAGCAAGGCGAACGTGATGATGGTGACGGCGAAATTCATGACCGTGTTTTCAAGCGGTTGAAACAAAATGACCGCGGAAGCGATAACCAGGCCGGCACTGGCGGCGGTAATGCCTTCCAGCGACGCGCGCACGGCGCGGTATTTCTTTAAACTTTCCCAGAAACGTATTACAAAAAAGATCAGGAACGTGCCCGGCAGGAAGATGCCCAGCGCGGAGACAAAACCGCCGAGCAGCTCGCCCGCCTTGCCATACTCGCGCATGGAAAGTGCACCGATATAGGAGCTGAACGAAAATACCGGTCCGGGTAAAGATTGCGCTACGGCATAGCCAGAAAGGAACTCTTCCGAGGAGAGGTATTGTTTGGGCGCATATTGCACAAACTCGGTATACAGCAGTGGCGTCAGCACCTGGCCCCCGCCGAAGATCAGGCTGCCGTTGCGATAGAAATTCTCGAATAACCGCACGGGCAGCGCCTTTGTGATCCCCCCCAGGACGGCCGCTACGATCAATACGCCGGCCCAGAGTAAAAAGTTAGCCCACGGTATAACGATCCTGGTCTTTTCTTCTTTGGGTTGTGCTTTATACTTTAAGGCCGTTAACAGACCGGAGCAAAGCAGCACGACGGGAAAGATAAAAGGCGTCTGTATAAAGTATGAAAGCACGGCCGCCAGGATCATCAATGCCATGCCTGTTTTTGTATGAATGGTCTTGACGCTGATCATATAGGCACCGTAGCTTACAAAACCCACGGCCATGGGCTGTATAAAGCGTGTAAACTCGGTCGACCAGTTCTTCTGCTCGATGCTCGACATCATCATCGCGGCCAGCGTCATGAACGTGACCCCGGGCAATATCCAAAGAATGAGTGTGAGGTAGGCAAGATTGGGACCGCCGATCTTAAAACCGATCGCCGTCAGCGTCTGCGTAGAGGTTGGGCCGGGCAGGATCTGGCAGAGGGAGTTGATCTCGAGCAGGTCTTCTTCCGACAGATACTTGCGCTTGTCGACGAGGATCTTTTGAAAATGCGCCAGGTGCGCTTGCGGGCCGCCAAACGTGGTGACCGCCAGCATCAGCACATCTTTCAAAAAGATATAGTAGCGCACATTCCGGATCATGCGCTGTTGATTATTTCTTCAGGCCGATTTCGCGCAGACGTTGGTCGAGGAACTCCCCGGCGCTAATGTCTTCCCACTGTTTGGGATTGGCGGCGTCTACACAATTGTTCAGTGCGGCCAGGCTCATTTCGGCGCGCGGGTGCATAAAGAAAGGTATAGAATAACGGGGCGTGTTCATGCGCTCACGCGGCGGATTGACCACGCGGTGTATCGTCGACTTGAGATATTTATTGGTGAGTCGCTCCAGCATATCGCCTACGTTGACGACGAGCTGGTCGGGCAATGCGGTAATGGGGATCCACTTGCCGTCGCGACGCAATACCTGAAGACCGTCGGCGCTGGCGCCCATAAGCAGTGTAATGAGATTGATATCGCCGTGCTCGGCGGCGCGTACGGCGTCGGCAGGTACCGCATCGGGATTTTCGATGGGATAGTAGTGGATCGGGCGAAGAATGCTGTTGCCGTGCTTTACTTTTTCATCGAAGTAGTTTTCGGGCAGCTTGAGATATAGTGCAATGGCCCGTAGCATGGCAAGGCCCGTTTTTTCCAGGGCACGATACACTTCTATGCCGACGGTCTTTAACTCGGGCGCCTCGGCGGGCCAGATATTGGCCGGATAATTTTCGCGCTGGCGCTGGTCTTCGGGCAGTTCCTGGCCTACGTGGTAAAACTCTTTCAGGTCGCCCGTGTTACGGCCCTTGGCGTGTTCTTTACCTTTGCCGATATAGCCTCGTTGGCCGGCCAGCTCCGGGCGTTCGTATTTTTTCTTAACCTCGTCGGGGAGCGCAAAGAAGCGCTGAATGGCGGTGTACAGTTCTTTCTGGGCGGCGTCTGTCAGGTAGTGGTTTCGAATGGCCACAAACCCGATGTTGTGATAGGCCTCACCGAGGGCTTCGACGAATTTGGCTTTTTTGTCGACATCGCCCGACAGAAAATCGGCCAGGTCGAGTGAAGGTATTTGGTCGTACAGAACTTCTGCCATAACTGTAGCGGGTTACATGAGTGGTACGCCGCAAGCTAAATATTTTTGTCTAAATTTCGCGCGCAGAAAATTCCAGCATTTGTAAGAAATGTGATTTCTCTGGCATGATTTATTACACAACTAACCGTCCCTTCATTTAAAAGTACTCATCATATGAAAACAACCCGTAGAGAATTTGTACAACGTGCTTTAAAAGCGACGACACTCACGGCCATTGGTACACCGCTGGCCCTCGACGCCCTTGCCGGATCTTCTCCTGCCACCACGGCACCCACCGCGGGCGCCGCTGCCATTCAGTTCTCGCAGATCGCGTTGCCGTATGCCTACAATGCGCTCGAGCCCTCCATTGACGCGCAGACCATGGAAATTCACTACACCAAACATCACGCCGCTTATATAAAGAATGTCAACGAGGCGATCGCCGCAGAAAAGATCACCTATGCCTCCGAGAAAGATTTCTTTGCCAATGCGTCCAAGCTGTCTGACAAAGCGCGAAACAACGGTGGCGGCGCCTGGAATCATAACTTCTTTTGGCAATGTATGAAGCCCGGTGCCGGCGCGCCCACAGGCAAGCTGGCAGATGCGCTCAACAGCTCGTTCGGATCGATCGATAAATTTAAAGAACAATTTAACGATGCTGCCGCCAAACGCTTTGGCTCTGGCTGGGCATGGTTGGTAAAAGACGGCAACAAGCTGAAGATCGGCTCGACGCCCAATCAGGACAACCCGTTGATGGACTCCAGCGACTTTAAAGGCACGCCACTGCTCGGGCTGGACGTATGGGAGCATGCTTATTATTTGAAGTATCAAAATAAACGCCCTGAATACATCACCAACTGGTGGAAAGTGGTGAACTGGGACGAAGTGGCGAAGCGCTTCGCCTAACGACTTTAGTTTACAGGGAAAGAAAAGGCTTCTGCAGCAATGTGGAGGCCTTTCTTATTTTATAAGTCAATTCAATTCGTTCAGGATCAGGTCGGTGATATCGAATAACGGAAACTCGCCCGTGTTGTTTAACAGAATAACCGTATTGCCCCCGTCGGGCTGATGTGCCAGCATGGTCTTAAAACCGAAGTCGGTTCCCGGGTGAAGTAAAACCTTGTCGCGCTTTGACACGCGAAATTGGTACCGGTCGATCATCCAGCCGTAACCATAATAAACACCCCAGTCCTGGTAATAGGTTCGCGGAACGAACTGGACGTCCAGCCCGGGCGTGGACTGGCTGTTGGCCCACTGGAGCAGATCAGCCGCCGTTGAGGTAATGGCGCCGGCACCCGTTACGTTGGTCACGGCATACGCCGGTTCTTCGACGCCATAGAGGTAGCCCCTGGCGAGAGAAGGCGCGTGACTGTCCAGCGACGTGTGGGTCAACCTGAGCGGTGTCGTGATGTTCTCTGCCAATAATTGCCCAAAGGATCTGCCGGAAGCTTTCTCCGCTACAAGCGCCAGCAAGCTATAGCCCGTGTTGCTGTACAAGAAACTTGTGCCGGGAGCGAACCGAGGCGCCTCACAACCGAAACGGCGAATGACTTCCTCGAGGCTATATACATGCTGTATAGAATCGATGAAAGCCGGGTGCGAAGTATAGCTCGGCAGGCCCGACGCGTGTGTTAGCAGATGTTCTATTGTGATGCCGCGGTGCGGATACCAGGGCAGGAACTTCTGCACCGTGTCCTGGTATTGAAGAAGGCCGTCTTGTTGCAGGGCATAAATAACGCGGCTGGTAAACGTCTTCGCCAGTGACCCGATACGAAAGACCGTAGTAGTGTCATGCAGGCGCCGTGTGACCTTGTCGGCGTAGCCGTAGCCGCGGTGTAGCAGGATCTCTCCCCGGTGTTGAACGAGCGCTACGCCGTGGAACATGCCCTTTTGGTGGTATATACGCAGCACAGAGTCGACCCGGGCAGCAGGGTGTTTGGGTGACTTCCTTAAAATGGTTTGTACGTGCTCCTTCAGCGCTGTATAACCATTTCGTGCCTCGATCGCTGCGGCCAGCGTGTCGTAGTTTAGCGTGGTCTGCAGAATGTTATATCCTTCCCAGAAAGCAGCGCTCGTGTCGGCCGCCGACTCCAGGAATCGTCCTGTTGCGGAAGCCTGCCGGGATGCGGATTGCGCCGTGGTATCGATGCGTGTCACCAGAAAGTCGCTTCGTTCATCAACCGTTACATCAAAGCTATAGCGCTTGCTGCTGACACGCGCGGTCTCGTCACGCGCGATGTGATCGAGGTACCAGCGGCGGCCAAAAGGCCGGTAGCGGATCACGGTTCGCTGACGGGATACGTCGATCTGAATGTTCAGGAGCTTCAGCGCGGCACGCTCGGCAGCAGAGCCGGCCTGTACGTAGGGCAGTCCGCGCGGACTGAGCTCGTACTCCACCTGCACGACGGCAAGAGACGATGTGCTGAAGAAGATCCTGCCGCGGTATAATCCGTCTTTGACCAGAGGTTTTTGATCAAACGATATCGCATGCACTTCTTCCGTGCCGATGTGGGTAACGCCTTCGTAGACAAAGTCGTGTTTGCGCAGGCCGCTCTTACCGAGAAATAATGTAGAAGGATTTGCTGCCAGGTCGAGCGTTTTTACCGTGTTCACTTTGGTGCCAATAGCCATACCGACACCGTTAAACGCTCGTTCATCTTCTGCTTCACGGGCCTTCAGGACCGTGAGCTGAGCTTCTTTATCAGCGGGTTGATGCAGGTCGAAAGCCGCCTCGGATATGTGTATGGATTGATCGGCTTTGTGGGCGATCAGTCGATAAAAGCATGTCAGCGTTCGCGAACCGCCGTGGTTTTGCGGGAGCTGCACCAGCGCTTGCTGGATAAGCTGTCGGGGGTCGATGGGGGTGATCTCTACAGGCTGGAGCAAAACCGTGTCAGGGTGCAGGGCTACGTCGATCACTCCGCCCAGCGGGGGAACGGGTATCGTCGCCGGCCGGTAGCCAATAGAGGATATCGTAGCATGCCGCGTAGCCGCAGCGGAAAGAAGCTTCAGGGAATAACGGCCGCGCTCATCGCTCATTGTCCCTTCGCCGGTTTCCAGGATCGAAATGTGCGCATGCGGAACCGGTTGTTTCGTGGCGTGGTCAGTAATAGTGCCGGAGAGGGGTTGTGCCTGCAGGCTGTGCATAACGGGCAATAGCAGCAGGAATATCAGGGCTTTGGGTATGGCCATGGCCTTTTCGCTAAGATGCCCTGCACCGGAAAATAGTTCTTCGTCCACCCATCAAACACAGCTCCTTCGGGCCGGAAGCGAGGATTACCCGTATCAAAGCCGTACTTACTCCATACTTACTCCCTATATAACCTATGGCAACCTACTCCTCGGGGCAAACGAAAAAAAAGAATCCCCGGTCAGGAACAAGACCGGGGATTCCAAGAAATCCTCATTCAAATTTTATCCGTAACTAAAATTCCAAGAGGTTAACCAACCCTCAATGCGTGATACACCTGGAAATTGTTAGTGTACGTTTGATCGATAAAAAGTGTTTGGGACTAGACATGGGTACCTCCTTTCTTTTAGTGGGACATGAACTACAGGCGTTGTTCAAATACTTTATGAATCCAGCCAGTAGCCGGCAGCGATCGCTGTCATGATCATTAACGTTTTGGCAGGGGCAGATCGTTTTATGGGTCACCTATTTTTTCAGGTTTTTTATCCTAACATGCGTTTTTTGCAGAATTTGGGCATGATTCAGACACTTTGCGGTCGAATCATGCCCAAATAGTTGCGGTGATTTGGAGGCAAAAGGCTCTTTTTGCACAAAAAACGCCTCTAAAAACGTCCTGAAAAGTCTCTTCCGACCGAATTTTCTTTCGAAACAAGCGGCTATGAACAACGACCTTTTGTGTGGCCGCACACACAATCGTTGTCGGTTTTCCATACCGCAATGCTTATAAAACAAAATCCTGATCCATGAGAAATTAACTTTTTCTTACACGAATTCATGTAAGAACGGCTTTGACAAGCAGGGCAGCGCGCAGCCTCGCAACTTTGTATCATCAAAACAACACAAAAACAACATATGAAGTCCAAGATCGCCGTTTCTGTATTTGCCCTCCTGATGTCGGTTGTAGCACTGGCCGATTCACCTGCGGTACTGTCTGTAGTGTCGAATGCCAACACATACACTGTGTTCTACAAAACCAGCGGCACTGGTAAAGTGAAGATCTCGATCGTGAACGAAGCCAACAAGCTTGTTTACTACGAAGTACTGAACAATGTAGCTTCTTTCTCCCGCCCCTATAACTTCAGCCAGCTGGAAGAAGGTCAATACACGATCATCCTGGAAGACAAGAACGGTCGCCAGGTAGAAAAAGTAAACTACGTACAGAACCACGTTAACAGCGTAGTAAAAGTTACCCGTCTGCAAGCTGACCCGAACAAATACCTGGTGAGCCTGGCGAACAACGGTAGCGAAAATGTTCTGGTAAGGATCTACAGAGGTGAGCAGACCATCCTGCACGAACAAATGGTAGAAGTAGCCGGTAGCTTCGGCATGGTATACAACCTGGGCCAGGCAAAGCTCGACGCAAACGAGTCGCTGACGTTCGAGATCGTAACCAGCAACAAAGTAGAAGTTGTGAAGTTCTAATTCGATTCGCATATAATTCTTAAAATCAGAAGCCTCCCCATGCTCAGGGGAGGCTTCTTCTTTTTCGACAGCTTTGCCGCCGTCCGCCGTCCCTGCTGCCTACTCCTTCAAAAATTTCTCCCGGATAAGTCCCTTATCCGTCGACACTGAAAGTATATACATACCCGAGGGCAGCGACGATACATCCACCGATCGTTCCTCCTGCCGGGTGTAGGGCATCGCCGCGCCGGCCAGGTTGTTGATCTGCAACGTACGAATGACAACGCCTTCTCCCAATTCCAGCGTCAGCTGATCTTTTACCGGGTTCGGATAAATGCGGTGTGCCAATACGGTCGCCTCTTCCGGAAGTACGATCTCGCCACGATCCGTTTTCGCCAGGCCGCTGCCGCCGGTGATATTGACCGTATAGTCCTCCACCTCGCCATAAGCAAACGTTTCGCAGTAACTCGGCACACCGTTATATTTCATGGATACACGCAAACGGGTCGCGCCCGCCGTAACCGTTGATGGCACGGTAAACGATCCGCTCACGGGGGTTGTCGTCGTGGCGTTACGGAACCATATACGCTCGCCGCTGTCGGCAAAGTCACCGTCGCGGTTGTAGTCGATCCACGCGGCATACGCTTCGCTGTAGGTAGAGCCCGTCCAGGCAGGTGTGACCGTAATGGTATAAGCCGAACCGGCGCTGAGGGTTGCCGACAGGTTGGTAAAATTGCCATAGCCGCCGTTCGCACCGCTCAGGTTATTGATCGCGCCCAACTGTACACGGCCGATATATTCGTCCGCCACGCTGTTGCCACGCGACGCGCAATAGGTAGGACCGCTGCCGAGCGTGGTAAAGTTTACCGAGGCGCTGTAGGCCGAGGTGGCCGAGCTGCAGACGCTGCGCACCTGTGCCTCGTAGGTCGTCTGCGCTGCCAGGGCACTTAGCGTGATCGTCGTGGCACCGGTCGATACCGTTGTCCAGGCGGAGGCGCCGGTGGCGCGATATTGTACATCGTAAGTAGCATTGGTTACGGCGTTCCAGCTGAGGGTTGCACCCGAGGCAGTAACGCCGGATGCCGCCAGGCCCGTGGGGGTCGTTGCATTACAGACCACCGGTCCTGTTGTGATGGTAAAATTGGTGTTGGAGATATCATAAAAGATATTGTCCGCTGCCTCGACTTTAATGCGCGCCGTGGTGGTCGCCAGGGCAGGAACGGTAATAGCCTGCGAGCCGTCGTTGGGTGTGCCGGCGACAAGCGTTGTGGGATAGGTAAAGCCGCCATCGGTGGAAAGCAGAATGTTTACGTTTGCGCAATTCACAGGCGCTACGTTCGTGCTCGCCACGTTCCAGGTTACCGTTTGTGTGCTGCCGGCAGCCCACGTGGTAGCGGCAGAGGGGAACGATACGACAAAAGGCCCGGCCGTGCCGTTGACCGTCACGCGCATGAGATCTTCTGCTGTCTGGCCGCCGCCCGCTTTGTTGTCGCGTACGGTCAACGCAAAGTTGAGGGTGCGGGCCACGGACGGCACAACTTCCCAGGTAGGTGTAAGGTTGTTTGCCACGACATCGGCGATACGCGGGAAATAACGGTCGGGAGATGTCGTTCCCTCCCACGAGCGGAACATCGGGCCCACCGTGCGTGTGGAGGTCGGCGCGGCGTTGGAGTTCGGGTTGCCGGCGTCGTTTTGCTCCCAGGTATAGGTAAGCGCATCGCCGTCCGGATCGGTGCCCTGCCCGCGGAGTACGAACGCCGTCGAGCGTGGAATGGTGTAGTCGGAACCGGCGTTGGCCGTCGGCGGGTTGTTGGTCAGGTTGACGACCTGCGCGCAACCCGAGCTGTTACCCGACTGTACGTTGGCCGATATGTCGCGGATGTTTACGTAGTGGAAATAGGCGTCGCTATTATTCTGTACGTTGGCAGGACATATACCCGCGTAGCCCATAATGGTACTGCCGCTGCCAGGCTCTACTTCGGTCGTGCCGCTGCCGCTTCGGCAGGAAGCGTTGCTTTGCGTATGATACCCGCCAAACTGGTGACCCATCTCGTGTGCGACGTAGTCGATGTCAAATGCGTCGCCTGTGGGGTTGGAGCTGCCCGTGTAACCGCGGCCCTTGCTGCCCGTGGTACACACGCAACCAATACACCCCGCGTTGCCGCCGCCGGTAGTGTTGAAATTGTGGCCGATGTCGTAGTTGGCGTTGCCGATGGCAGCGTCGATCACTTGTTGTGTTTTGGTATTCCACTCGTTTGACCAGGGGTCGGCGGTCGTACTGCCGTGGTAAATGATGAGGTCGTTGTTCGGAACGATCTCCATCGTGATGGACAGGTCACGCTCATAGATGCCATTCACACGTGTCATGCTCACATTCATCTGCGCGAGAATGTTGGCTTTCTTTTGTGCGTCGGTACCCGTGCCGGCAAACAGGTTGCCATACTCGGCTGTACACGACAAGGCGAGGCGGTACTTGCGCAGCTTGCGATCGTTGGTGCTGTACGGCGTTGCCGTGCGGCCCGCGGCATCGGTTTCGTCGGTATAACACGTAAAGCTCGTCTCCCGGTCGGCCACATCGGCACGGCGGTATACGGTGTACAGCGATCGGTCCTCGGTATAAGGATCGATGTAATACATGTGGTCCTGCTCGCTCGACAGCACCATGCCGTGAAAGCCCGTTTGGTTGGACACACTGAACCGGATGGTCGCCGAGGGCTCGTCGATGCCCTGGCCCGCATACGATTTGATGCCGGGATACTTTGCCGCTAAGTCGGGGTGCAGCACCGAGGCTTCCAGCACGCGATAACGTTTCAATGTGCCTTGCGGATCAGGGAAGCTGACGATGAGGTCAGCCCGCCCGGCGGACAGACCCCGCATGGGCGCCTTGTTCACCTCTTGTTGAAAGCCGAAGAAGTCGAGGGCAAACACCTGGTGTGCCGATGGCGTCGCGCGTCGCGCAGCTAATGGCTTTTCCAACGGAGGCTCTGAGGACCTGGTCCAGTACGTTTTCATTTGGGCCATGCCCAACGTTGCTGTCAACGAAAAGACAGCGATGAATAGTAGTTTCTTCTTCATAACATGTATCGGTTTATGGTTACTAAACAATATACCGAATAAGACGGGAAGAAACAGGGTGAGCGCGATATAGGTTACCTTTTAATCGATTAGTAGCAGATATATATTTTTGGAAGTATATAATACCTTAGAAGTAAGGGGTGTGAGAAATAAGGTATGGTGTGTGAACATGTGATTGTGGATGTTGACGTGTGTGGTTGAAATAATTTGTGGGATGTTCCGGGAGTCGGAGACTCTTCCGTAACAGGAATGATCGATGCAGGCACATCCCGATGAAAGCTATCGGAACTCCGCCCTGGGATACAAATGCAAGACAGCAGCAAACGATTGATACGCCTCACCGAAAGTTTAAAAAATCCTTAACAGGGCGTTCGCCCCTCCATAGTTTTTATTTGGGTTATTTGGACGTCTGAATTGTCATGGAGACCCCGGAACAACATATTCAGTCGGATGAGCAGCTGTTGCTATTGCTGCAACAGGATAGCCGCCAGGCGTTTAATGAATTGTATTTCAGGCACTGGGAGAGTCTCTACCGGGCCGCGTATACCGTTTTGCGCGACGAGGATTCGGCCAAGGACATTGTGCAGGAGGTATTTTTTAGCATCTGGAAAAAACGCCATACACAGCAGATCCGCCTGTTGTCAGCATATCTCTTTCAGGCGGTAAAGTTTCAGGTGGCGCGCCAACTGCGACAAGACAAGTTGTTGGATATCCATGTAGAACAATTTGGACACCTCCACGCCCTGAACACGACAGAGGAATCGCTCCATGCTTCCGAGCTCGATGCGCTGCTGGAAACAACGCTCGGTAAATTGCCGGAGCGCTGCCGCGATGTCTTTTACCTGAGCCGCTTTGAACAACTCTCTAATAAAGAGATCGCACAACGCCTCAATCTTTCCACACGCACCGTAGAGTGGCACATTTCCAACGCACTGAAACATCTGCGGCATTCCATTGAAAATACCTTCCTGTTGTTGATCTTCTTTTTGCTGCACTAACATCCGGTATGCGCGCAGGTTTGTTATGCCCAGGTTACGGGTATTATGATTCTATTATTTGGTGTTTTCATGGCCCGTGTATGTACGCGTTCCCGATACTATAGGGCGTGTAAACACGGATACATGACGAAGGAAGAATTTTTAAAACTGTTGGATCGTTACCTCGCGGGCAAATGCACCGCGGCCGAACGACAGTCGTTGGATCGTTTTTTTGCCACCTTTCAGGAGGATGGCTCCTGGCAGGAGTCGTGGCGGCTGACGGAACGCGAACGGATCAAGCTCGATATCTATACATCGCTCAATCGCCAGATAGAGGAGGAGCAAGCGACGGGCTTCTCCGTATGGCGACGTGCCGTGCCGATGGTATTGCGCGTAGCCGCTACGGTGGTGGTAGCGCTCGGACTCGGCTGGTTGGCCTATACGCGCTTCGATGCAGAGCCGTCACCCCGCTATATCACCCAAAAGACTGTTCGCGGCCAGCGGGCCACCGTTACGCTGGCAGACGGCTCGGTCGTGCGCCTGAATGCTCAGAGTCAGATCACCTATCCGGAAAAATTCACGACCGACACCCGTGAGGTGCAGTTGACGGGTGAAGCTTTCTTTGATGTGCACCGCGACCCGGAACACCCGTTCATCGTGCACGCGCAAGGATTAAAAACATCGGTGCTTGGCACCTCCTTTAATATACGGGCCGAAGCTTCGGCAGCCACCGTGCAGGTTACGGTAAAGACTGGTAGCGTACAGGTTGAGCCGGAAGCGAACGACAGCCGGCGGCTGGTGCTGGCGCCTGCGCAACAGGCGACCTATACACGGGCCGACGCAAGCCTGACCCGCCAGACGGTAGCCCTGGAACGCTACCTGGCCTGGACGGACGACATTATTTACCTCGACAACACGCCGATCCGCGAGATGGTCGAGACCCTTGAAAAGTGGTATGGCGTCACGATCTCCCTGGAACAGGAAGCCCTCGGAAATTGCCTGATAAGCGGTAAGTATAAAAGCGATCAGCTTGTCAATATCCTGGAAGGATTGGAGTTCATGCAGGGAATCACCTATCGCTTTGTCAACAACCGCACCATTATTTTATCTGGAAACCCCTGTAACAACAACTAACAAATGCCTATGAGATAAACGCCTGACCAAACAACCACCATCATTCAAAAAGAAAAGCCCATCGCTGCGGGAACAGGGATGGGCCCGACCCTAAAGATTGTAAAACCTTTAAAGCCTGATTCATGCGCTTGAAATTACTCAAAATATTGATGTCCGTGTCAAGAAAACTGATCCATGTTTTTGTGTGGCACACCCTTGCCATGCAATGTTTGCTTGCGGCACCTTCGAACGGCCAGGACCTGGAGGAGGTAAAGATTTCCGTAAACCTGAAGGATGTAGCCCTGACAGAGGTTTTCTCTGCCATCGAAACACAAACGGACTATGTATTCGGCTACAACAGCCAGGTAAGGAAAATTAAAAAACGTTTCACATTTCAGTCTTCTCATATTTCGATTGCCGAGATCCTGCGAGCCGTGTCCCGGCAGGCAGACCTGAAATTCAAACAGATCAATTACAACATCACCGTTTCGCCCAAAAGCCCCACGGCGTATGTTGAACCGACGTCGTATACCGATGTCGTGATTACGGGGCAGGTGACAGACGCCGTCACCGGTGAGTCTATGCCCGGCGTAAACGTCATGGTAAAAGGTACCAGCATCGGCACCTCGACGGATGCAGACGGCCGGTATTCGCTCAAGGTACCCGACGACGCCATCATTCAGTTTACGTTTATCGGCTACGCCACGTTTGAAGTTGTGGCCGGAACACAGACCACGATCGATGTACAGCTCAAGACGGATTCTAAATCGCTGGAGGAAATTGTGGTGATCGGTTATGGTACGGAGCGCAAGGGGAACCTGACCGGCTCAGTCGACCAGGTGAACGGCGAGGTATTTGAGAACCGGCCGGTAGCCAATGTGTCGCAGGGTCTGCAGGGATTGATCCCCAACCTGAACATTGTGCCGGAAGACGGCAAGCCTATTCAATCACCCACCTATAACATCCGCGGTACGACCTCGATCGGTCAGGGCGGAGGTGCACTGGTATTGATCGACGGTGTGGAGGGCGATCCGCGCATGTTGAACCCACGCGACATCGCCAACGTATCGGTGCTGAAGGACGCCGCGTCCGCGGCGATCTATGGCGCACGGGCGGCCTTTGGCGTGGTGCTGATCACTACCAGGAGACCGGCGGTAAACAAAATGACGATCGATTACACCACCAACATTTCGTCTAAGAAGCCGACCGCGGTTCCCGACCTGGTAACCGATGGTTACCAACAAGCCATGATCTTCAACGAAGCATGGACGGCGTGGAACGACTACTCGCAAACACCCCAGAACGTTAACAAGACGCTGAAGTTCTCGCCCGAATACCTGGCAGAATTGAAACGCCGGTCGGAAGACCCCACACTGCCGAAAGTAGAAGTGGGCCCGAACGGCGAGTATGTATACTACGGAAACACCGACTGGTATGACGCGCTGTATAAAGATCATACTACCGCCATGGAACATAACCTGTCGATTTCCGGCAGTACCGAAAAGGCAAGCCTGTATGTAACCGGCCGCTACTTCAAGCAAGACGGGCTCTTCCGCTATAATTCGGACGATTTCAAAATGTATAACTTCCGTGTGAAGGGAACGGTGCAGGTAACGCCCTGGCTGGAGCTGGAAAACAATACGCAGTATTCCGACATGAAATACCACAACCCGCTCAACACGGGCGAGGGGGGCAGCATCTGGCGTAACATTGCCGACGAAGGCCACGTCATGTCGCCGATGTTCAACCCCGACGGTACGCTGACATATTCCGCGGCCTATACCGTGGGTGACTTCTGGTTTGGCAAGAACGGCATCGATATGAAGAACCGTGTGTTGCGCAATACCACCGGGTTTACCGCCGAATTCTTTGATAAGAAATTTCGCGTCAAGGGTAACTTTACGTATCAGAACACCGATTCGGCACGCAAGACCCTTCGCGTACCGGTGCCGTATAGCAGACGCCCCGGGGTGATCGAGTATGTCGGTACGGCTACCAACGATATACGCGTGGCCAACAGCGTGACGCAATACATCGCCACCAACATCTACGCGGAATACGAGAATACGTACAACGAAAAACACTATGTAAAAGGATTGATCGGTTACAACTACGAGCAATCTGCGCTGGAAGGTTTGTCGGCACAGCGCAACGGTCTGATCTATGATGGTGTGGAGGACATTAACCTGGCCCTGGGTCAGTCCTACACGACCATCGGTGGCTGGGACAAGTGGAATGTCCTGGGCGGATTCTTCCGGCTGAACTACCACTACAACGACAAATACCTGTTGGAAGTGAACGGCCGTTACGACGGATCTTCCAAGTTCCCCACAAACGAGCGCTTTGCCTTCTTCCCATCGGTGTCGGCCGGCTGGCGTGTCTCGAACGAATCGTTCTGGAAGGTGTCGCCCAATCTTATTTCAGATCTGAAGCTGCGCGCATCGTACGGTTCATTGGGTAACGGTAGCATCGCTTCGTATGCGTTTCAGGAAAAGTTCGCTATTCGTCAGGCAAACCTGGCGTTGGGTGGTGTAAAACCTCCGTATACATCTCAGCCCAACGTATTGCCCGACGGCCTTACCTGGGAGACGTCCACCACGCAGAACATCGGCCTCGATCTGTCGATGGTACGAAACCGGTTGACGCTAAGCGCCGACGCATATATTCGTAAGACCACCGATATGTTCACCGTAGGCAGGACCCTGCCTGCTGTTTTTGGAACCGATATACCGAAAGGGAACTATGCCGACCTGAAGACCACCGGCTGGGAAGTGGTACTGAACTGGAACGACGAGGTCAACGTCGGCTCCAAAACATTGGGATACATTGTACGCCTGACGCTGGCCGACAACCAGTCTGTCATCGAAAAGTATAACAACCCCGATAAAAAGCTGATCGACTACTACGAAGGTCAGAAGCTGGGCGAGATCTGGGGCTATGAAACAGAAGGATTCTTTGCGTCTGACGAAGACATTCGCACCCATGCGGACCAGACGCTGATCAAATCTTCTACAAGCGGCAAGACCCTGCCGGGCGACATCAAGTTCCGCGACCTGGACGGCAACAACAAGATCGACAACGGTACCGCCACGGCGAACAAGCCCGGCGACATGCGCGTGATCGGTAATTCGAAAGCCCGCTATACCTACGGTATCATGTTGGGAGCAACGTGGAACAACTTTGCCTTGTCGGGTTTCTTCCAGGGCGTGGGCAAGCAGGACTGGTGGCCGGGCACGGAGGCCGACGCTTTCTGGGGGCCGTACAACCGTCCGTACAACGGTACGCCGGAGTATATCGTCGGCAACTACTGGACAGAAGATAAGCCGTATGGCTATTTCCCACGCATGCGGGGTTACGCAGCACAGTCCGACTGGCGTGAGCTGGGCGTGAAGCAGACCAAGTACCTGCAGAACGTAGCGTATATCCGGTTAAAGAACGTGCAGTTGAGCTATACGCTGCCGAAGTCGCTGGTGGAAAAGATCAGCGCGTCCAACGCCCGCATTTACGTTACCGGCGAGAACCTGTGGACGTGGTCGCCGCTGTACCGCCTCACCCGCGATATCGACGTGGAAAGCATCGGTCCCTCCGACAAGGTGCTGACGACGAGCAATGCCGGTAATGGTAACAACTACCCGATATTGAAAAGCTATACAGCAGGTTTGGTTGTCACTTTCTAAGATCTTAAATGCGTATCACCATGAAAAAACAATATTGGTCTATCGTACTCCTGAGCGCGCTGCTGGGCGCATGCGACCTGGAGCAAACGCCCGAGGCAACGACTACCCGCGAAGCCGTGTTTAACAGCGAGAAGGGTCTCGAAGTATATACTAATTCATTTTACGTACCGCTGACAAACCCCGACTATAGCATTCTGCCCACGGCCAACAACCAGGTGCGGGGCGACGATATGTCAGACTTTGCTGCCCGTACGCAAATACCCGACTTTTTGCGCGATGGAGCGTATGGGCCACGCCAGAGTACTGGTTGGGACTGGCGTGCCCTGCGTAACATCAATTTCTTTCTTGAAAATGCCCTGTCGACGCCCGGCGTTTCCGAGGAAGCGCGTCAGCACTACGTAGGCCTGGCACGGTTCTTCCGCGCCATGTTCTACTTCGACAAGGTAAAACGTTTTGGCGATGTGCCGTGGATCAATAAAACGATGACGATCGACGATTCGGATCTGTATAATAGCCGCGACCCGCGTACCCTCGTCATGGACTCTGTACTGGCCGACCTGGATTATGCCACCGCACATGTGCGCGAGACAGCCGATAACAGCCGCAGCACGGTAACGCGCTACGTAGTGTACGGATTCAAGTCACGGGTTTGCCTGTTTGAAGGAACGTTCCGCAAGTATCACACCGAGTATGGCCTGAGCGGCACCGTTGCGAAATGGCTGGAAGAAGCGGCCGGCGCCGCCAAAAAGGTGATGGATAAAGGTGATTATACGCTGAACGAAGCGGGCGGCCCGACAGCATCCTACCGTCAGGTGTTTACTTCGCGTACGCCGATCGCTACCGAAGTGATGCTGGCCGCCACAGCAGATGCAAACCTGAGCGTACTCAACGACGCCAACTGGTATTGGACCAGCGCTACGTACGGCTCGCGCGTGAGCTTCACCCGCACGTTCATCAACACGTACCTGATGGAAGACGGCACGCCCTTTACCGATCGGCCCGACCATGAAACCATGGTGTTTGCGGACGAGGTAAAAGGCCGTGACAAACGCCTGCAGCAAACCATCCGCATGGGAAACTACACACGTGTCAACGCCGGCAAACGCGAGGCGGCACCGCCGGTGTTCTCTTATACTTACACCGGTTATCAACCCATCAAGTGGACACTCGATGACACCTATTACGACGGCGGCACCCGCAATGACAACTCTGTTACGCTGCTGCGGTACGCCGAGGTGCTGTTGAACTATGCAGAAGCACGCGCCGAGCTCGGTGCGCTCACCCCGGACGATTGGGCAACGACCGTAGGAGCATTGCGGCGTCGCGCGGGCATTACCGGTGGCCTGACAGCCTTGCCCACGATGGCGGACGAATATATGCGTGATGTATATTTCCCTCTTGTCAACGACGCCGTGTTACTCGAGATCCGCCGCGAGCGTGGCATTGAGCTGGCATTGGAGGGACTTCGCTTCTATGACCTGGTGCGGTGGAAACGGGGTGAGCTGTTGCTCCGGCCGTGGAACGGATTTTATGTTCCCGCCCTCGATGTGCCGATGGACCTGAATGAAGACGGCGTGATGGACGTGTGTTTCTACCAGACGATGCCGGCCAACCCCGTGAAGGGTGTTATGTACATCAACGTAAGCGAAAAGATCAACAACCTGAACAATCCCCAGCGTTTGTCTCATGACACGTACGGAGAAATTACATGGCTGGCAAATGTGGACAAGGGAGATTGGGATGACAAGCGTTATCTTTACCCGATCCCGGAAACGGATTCTCTGATGAACCCTGCGCTTGGTCAGAATCCCGGATGGTACTGAGAACGTATAAAACAAATCCATGAAGAACAAATTGATCGTGGTGTTGCTCGCGCTGATACTGGCGGGCAACACCTTTGCACAGACCTTACGCGTAGCGACATACAACATGCGCTACGACAATCCGGGTGACAGCCTTAACCGGTGGAAGTACCGCCTGCCCATTATTATCGACCAGGTAAAATTTCACGATTTTGATCTGCTCGGCGGTCAGGAATTGCTTAGCCACCAGGTTGAAGGACTGATGCAGCAACTTTCGGGCTATGAATATGCCGGCGTCGGCAGGGACGATGGTGAGAAGAAAGGCGAGTTTTCGGCGTTGTTTTATAAGAAGGATAAGTTCAAGCTGCTGAAGAAAGGTAACTTCTGGCTGTCACAAACACCTGACAAGCCGGGCCCGGGCTGGGATGCTGCGCTGTCGCGCATCTGCACGTGGGTACAATTGGAAGAGAAGGCCACAGGCTTGCGTTTTTATTTCTTCAACACGCACTTCGACCACCGCGGCGTGCAGGCGCGCAAAGAAAGTGGTAAGCTGATTGCCGAAAAGATCGCCCAGATCGCCGGCGATGCCCCCGTCGTTCTGACGGGCGACTTCAACTTCGACGAGCAGCACGAAGGCTTCGCCGCCATTGTCGCGTCCGGCAAGTTGCGTAACTCGTTCAACCTGGCGCCTATCAAGCTGGCCAACATCGGTACGTTCAACAGCTTTGATGTAGCGACCACGAACAAGGTGCGTATCGATCACATCTTTGTGACCAGCCAATTCAATGTGAAAAAGTACGGCATCCTGACCGACAACTATGGCGGTCGCTTCCCGTCTGATCACTTTCCCGTAGTGGTAGAGCTCACGCCTGTGGGCACACGCAAAGCAAAATAGGACCGTTTTTAAATTTTCCCTTCGTAGTTCGGGCCACAGCACACGCTGTGGCCTTTTTTATGCCTATCGGCCGATGCCGGCAAAAAGATTATTGAGCGACTCGGCGTACGTGGGGTGTGCAAAGATACCGTCGCGGAGTGCTTCGTAGGTCAAACCACCCATCATGGCCACCTGTAAGATCGTCACGATCTCGCCACCCTCATTGCCGAGTACCGCGGCGCCCAGGATCTGTTTTGTCTCACGATCAACGACGGCTTTCATCAAACCGGCCGCGCGGCCCACTTCGTTTGCGCGGGCTACGCGCGACATGGGAAGGGTGGCAATTTCGACGTTCAATCCTTTCTCGCGTGCTTCCTGTTCAGTCAATCCTACCCGGCCCAGCGGGGGGTCGGTAAAGATGCAGTACGGCACCAGCCGGCCGGTGACACGGTCGCGATGGCCGTGTCGCACATTATTAAACAGTATCAGGTAATCGTTATAGGATATATGGGTGAACGCCGGACCGCCCTTTACATCACCCAGGGCATACACGCCCGGCGCGGTAGTCTCGAGGGCCTCGTCTGTTTTGATGTAACCTTTGTCGTCGGTCTCCACACCGGCAGCCGCCAGGTTCAGGGCATCGGTGTTGGGTGTGCGGCCGGTAGCCATCAGCAGGTGCGATGCTTTAACGGTGACCTCGGTGCCATGCTTGTCGATCGTGGCGATAACACCGTCGCCATCGGGCTGTACGCGCCGCAGTTTGCTGGAGGAGTAAAGCGTAATGCCCTCGTTTTCCAGGATGGTCTTGAGCGTGTCGGCGATGTCGGCATCTTCGCGTGGCAGCAGGCGCGAATGTGGATCGATCAATGTTACGCGGCTGCCGAACCGCCGGAACATCTGTCCTAACTCCAGGCCGATGTAGCCACTGCCGACGACGAGCAAATGTTCGGGTAGTACTTTCAGGTCGAGAATGGTGGTCGAGGTCAGGTACCCTACGGTGTCCAGGCCTTCGATCCGGGGTATGGCGGGGCGCACGCCGGTGTTGATAAATATAAAATCGGCGGCATACGCGGCAGTGGTGCCATCACGCAACGTAACGGACACCGTTTTGCGCCCGGTAAATGTAGCGGTGCCATAGACCAGGTCCAGGTGATCAGTGGCTTGCAGCTTTTGCTCGAGGCCGTCGCGCGACTGGAATACGATCTTGTTTTTACGCTCGACAATGGCGGGCAGGTTGACGCTATAGCCATCGATGTCGACGCCCAGGGCTTTCGCATGGGCGGTGAGGTCTGCCGCCTGGGCGGAGGCGATCATGGTTTTGGTGGCCGTGCAGCCGTCGTTTACACAGGTGCCGCCGACCCACCGTTGTTCGATCAGGCAGGTTTTCCACCCTGCCTCCGCGAGGCGCTTGGCCAGGGGGTTGCCACCCTGGCCCGAGCCGATCACGATTACTTTGTAGTGTTTTTGCATAATTCGGTCTCCGTTAAGTTCTGTACCGCCTGCCGGCAAGATAAACAAGCTACGAAAGATACACGGGATATAACGATGAGGATATGGATCGATCCGGGTTTTCAGGGAGTAAATACACGAAGTGTAGCTACAAGAGAAAGTATAGTAAAAAACCATGCCCGGAAATTCCCTACACGGTATATCTGTGAAATATAAATAATTTCCTTCGGGTGGTATCTCAGGTAGTGGTATGAATCAATACCTTTGACTTTCCTGGACATATTAGTTTACTGTGTACATGAAGAATTATGACTCCGAGCTTTGTGGAAGCTTACCCATTCACCTAACCAACCATATCCAGCCTTACGGCGTCTTGCTGGTCATTGATCGCAAGAGCTTTAACGTCATCCAGGCAAGCGAGAACAGTCATCTCGTTTTTGACGAGCCGGTCGGGGAGATGATCGATGCCCCGCTGACCCGGTACATATCGCAGGGGACTGTGGAAAAGATTCAACAGAAACTTACCGCGGCATTTGCCAACCCGCTGCCCGATCAATGGAACATTCGCGGCGGCGAGCATTTCGTGCTTTGGCACGCCAAAGAAACATATCTCATTGCCGAGATCGAAATACCCGGCTTTCAGACCGGCGAGCAGTCCAGTTTTGCCAATGTATACCATGAGTTGAAATACGCCATGAGCCGGATCGAGTCTGCCGACTCCATCACCGGCCTGTGGCAGATCGTGGTGGCCGAGATCAAGAAAGTTTCCGGCTTTGACAAGATCATGGTATACCAGTTCGACGAAGACTGGAACGGCACGGTGGTGGCCGAGGTGCTCGAGCCGGGCATGGAGGTATACCTGGGCATTACCTTTCCGGCGTCTGACATCCCGCGCCAGGCGCGGGAACTTTATAAGAGAAATCCCTATCGCTATATACCCGACCGCGATGCGCAACCCGTGCGGCTATATCCCGTCATCAATTCCCTGACCGGTGCTTTCATCGACTTGTTTGATTGCAACCTGCGCAGCGTCGCCACGGTGCACGTGGAATATCTTCGGAATATGGGCGTGAGTGCTTCCATGTCTATCCGCATCATGAAAGACAACGAGCTGTGGGGTCTTATGGCGTGCCATCACCGCACCCCGCGGCAGCTGTCGTTCCAGATGTGTTCTGTGCTGGAAATGCTTTCGGCGGCGATCTCGGCCAAGCTGTCGCTGCTGGTGAACAAGAATAACTACCAGTTCGACCAGAGCCTGAAGGAAAAGTATACCACGCTGGTGAAGGAGATCTATGCGTCGGGCAACCCCGACGACACCATGGTAAAGACCGGCCGCATTGCCGAGCTCTTTGAGGCCGACGGACTGGCCATTATCCGCAACGGACTGACGCGTACCTGGGGTAAAACACCGTCGGAGGAAGACCTGCAGGAGCTGGCGTTGTGGCTGAGCGTACAGGACATTAAAGGGATCTACCATACTACCTCGCTCTCGTCGGTACACGATGTGGCGGAACACTACCGGAGCACCTGCAGCGGCCTGCTGTGCTTGCTTATCGACCCGCGCCGGCACGACTTCCTGCTGTTGTTCCGACCCGAGGTGATCGAGACGCTGCAATGGGGTGGCAACCCCGACGAACGTATACAGTTTGAAAGCGACGGTAAGTCGTATCATCCGCGCAATTCCTTTAAGATCTGGCAACAGACCGTCACCGGGCGCTCGGCAGGGTGGCGCCGGGAAGAGCTGCTGTTGGCAGAGGTACTGCGCAACTTCCTGTATGAATTCAGCACGACCCGGACCAAATAACGTATAGACGCTTCCATGGCCCGCGAAACGAATCACTTTATAGTAGGGATAGGTGCCTCGGCCGGAGGACTCGAAGCGATCAACGAGTTCTTCGACAACATGCCGGCGTCGCCCGATTGTTCTTTCGTGGTGATCCAGCACCTGTCGCCCGATCACAAAAGCCTGCTGGCCGAGATCATTACCCGCCATACGAAGATGGCGGTATATGAAGCCGTAGACGGCATGCGGGTGGAGCCGAACTGTGTATACATCATTCCCAGCAACCGGGCATTGACGATGCACGGTGATAGCCTCACGGTCGAAAAGAAAGAGGTACCCCTGAAGGTGCCCAACAATGCTATTGACGTATTCCTGCAATCGCTGGCCCGCGAGCGAAAAGATAAAAGCATCGGTGTGATCCTCTCGGGCACGGGCTCCGATGGCACGCGCGGCATTGAAGCCATTAAAGACGCCGGTGGTCTGGTGTTGGTGCAGGACCCGAAAACCGCGCAGTTTGATGGCATGCCCATCAGCGCAATCCAGGCGGGCCATGCACGGGTAATATTGTCACCGTCGCAGATGCCGGAGGAGATCCTGTTCCACATGCAGACCAGCCTGTCGTATCTGAACACCAACAACCTGTTGGAGAATAAAGCACTGGACGAGATCTTCCAGCTTATTCACGAGGAGGTGGGCTTTAACTTTCATTACTATAAAACGCCCACATTGCTGCGGCGTATCTATAATCGCATCTCCAAGGGAAACCACGGTACGCTTGAGGGCTACCTGGAGGTGCTGCGCCAGTCGCCACAAGAATGCCGGGCGTTGAGCAACGACTTCCTGATCGGTGTCACGAAGTTCTTCCGCGACAAAGAGGCCTTTCAGGTACTGGCCCGCGAAGTGATCAATCCACTGGTGGCGTCGAAAGAGAACGGCGATATATTGAAGGTGTGGGTAGTGGCGTGTAGCACGGGCGAAGAAGCGCTCTCCCTGGCCATACTCATTAACGAGGCCCAAGAAAAGCAGAAGAAAGAACTGCTGGTAAAGATCTTCGCCACGGACATAGACGACCGAAGCATCAACATTGCCAACAAAGGGATATACCCGTCTTCCATCGAAGCGGACGTCAGCCAAGACCTGCTCGAAAAATATTTCACCAAGAACAATAATAGCTATCAGATCCTGCCGCATATCCGCAAGCAGATCATTTTCGTTAAGCACGACATTACCAACGAAGCGCCGTTTGTCAAGAACGACCTGGTGAGTTGCCGCAACATGCTGATCTACATGACGCGGTCGCTGCAGGAAAAGCTGTTCCCCATTCTGCTATATGCGCTGAAGCGGCAGAGTTATTTGTTCCTTGGCTCGAGCGAGTCGCCGATAACGATCGACAAATACCTGGCAGACGTCGACGCAAAGGCCAAGATCTACCGCAAGGAATACGAAGCTCCGCTCAGCAGCCGGCACCTGATGGATATATCGCAACGCAAGAGCAGCTACCCGGATGCAGAGAATGCCGCCGTCGGCCGGAGCGCAGACAGCTATTCAAAATTCTTTCAGCAGGAGATCAGTCGCGAGTTCGGCTACGTGGGCTGTTATATCAACGACGAGTTTGAGATCGTCAAGACCGTGGGCGATTACAACGGTGTTCTGTCCCTGCCGCCACGCGAGCTGGTGTTTAACCTGCTGGAAATGTTGCCGCTCAACCTCGCCCCGATGTTGAGCCTGGAGGTGCGCAAGGTATGGAAGACCAATCAGCGGGTGTTGCTGCGCGACCTGAAATTTCAACGCGGCGAAATGGAGTATTTACTGGATGTCCTCATCGTGCCCGCCAAGGTAGATGTACCCAGCCGATTGACACTGGTCGTACTCCGTCAGCATCAGACGCCACCCGGCGCCCTGCCGCCCGTGATCCCCGACCTCGACTCGACCGATAAATTTACCAGCGACTATATCCGGTCGCTGGAGGTGGACCTGCAGAAAGTGCGGTATAATCTGCAGGTGACCGTCGAGAATACCGAGACGATCAACGAGGAGCTGCAAAGCTCGAACGAAGAACTGCTGACCGCAAACGAAGAGTTGCAAAGCAGCAACGAAGAGCTCCAATCTGTAAACGAAGAGCTCCACACCCTCAATACGGAGTATCAGCTCCGTATCCAGGAATTGTCCGAGCTGAATGACGACCTGAACAACTATTTCCGCAGCAGCGACTTCGGACAGATCTTCCTGGACGAAGGTCTGAGCATACGCAAGTTTAACCCGGCCTCGGCAAAGATGATCAACCTCATCGAAAGCGACATCGGACGGCCTATTACACACTTCTCGACAAATTTCCGATATGACAACCTGGCGCAGGATCTGCAAGCGGTGCAGGAATCCAACCAGACGTTAGAGCGCGAGTTGCTGCTGGCAAACGGTCGCAACCTGCTCATGCGCATGATGCCGTACCTTTCTAACGAAGAGAAACAGGCGGGCGTTGTTATATCGTTTGTCGACGTGTCGCTGGTCAAGCATCTGAGCACCTTTATCGGCGCGGTATTTAATGTCAGCCCGGGCGCCATCCTGGCGCTGAAGTGTGTACGCAGCGTGGAGCAGAATATACTCGACTTTGTCGTCGAAACCTCGAACTATATGGCCGGGTCGCTGCTCGGTACCACGGAAGATCTGAAGGGAAGCTCGGTGCGCAAAGACCTGCCCCAGTTGGTCAGCGACGAGCTGTTCCAGGAAATGCAGTACGTGGTAGAACACAATGTACCCATGCAGCAGGACTTTTACCTGAACCATACACGGCGCTGGTATCAGGTAAACGCCATTCGCATGGAAGACGGCCTGGTGATGACGTTCGCGGACATTACGCAGAAGAAGGTGGCCGAAGACAAGCTGCGCAAGAGTTATGCCGAGTTGGTCCGCGCCAAAGACAGCTTGAAGGAGCTCAACACCGACCTCGAGAATAAGGTGCGCGAGCGTACCCTGGAGCTTTCGAAAAGCGAACAACGCTTTAAGACCATTGCCACCACGACCATCGATGCCATTTGGGAATGGGACTTTGTGCAGAACGAAGCCTGGTGGAGCGACACGTTTTACAACGTCTTCGGGTATGACATGGTACGCGAAAAATTCACCCGCACTACCTGGGCCGATAAGATCCACCCCGACGACAAAGACCGCGTACAGCAGACGCTGTATAGAGCGATCAATCAGAATAGCCAGCGTTGGTCCACAGAGTACCGGTTTCAACGGGCCGATGGTGAGTATCTCGACATTCTCGATCAGGCCACGATCATGAAAGACGAGCTCGGCTCACCTTGCCGGATGATCGGCTCGATGCTCGATATCACACAGCTCAAACAAGCCGAGCAAGCGATTGCCAACTCGCAAGCCGAACGCAAGTTCCTGGCTGAGTCCATGCCGCTTATTGTCTGGATGACAGACGAGATGGGCAATATTACCTTTGTCAATCGTCAGTTCGAGCAATATACCGGCTTGTCCACAGACGAGATCCTGGCGAAGGGCTGGCGTACGGTTATACACCCGCAGCACATCGATGTCTTTTTAGAGACCTGGCGTCAGTCATTGAACCGGGCCGAAGAGTTTACGCTCGAGCTGCGGCTGTTGGTACAGGGCGGTGAATACCGCTGGAACCTGTTGCGCGCCAATCCGCGGAAGAACCGTGCCGGTGCAATTGTCAACTGGGTTATCACCTCCGTGGACATTCACGAGCAGAAGAGCCTGAATAAACTGCTGGAAGAAAAAGTGGCCAGCCGCACCCGCGAGCTGGAAGAGGTAAACGAGGCCCTTCGCCTGAGCAACAACGACCTCAAGCAGTTTGCCTCGGTGGCGTCGCACGACCTGCAGGAGCCGATCCGCAAAATGGTCATGTTCTCGCGCATGGTCAGCAGCCAGTTCCGCGATCAACTGCCGGAGAAGGCGCACTTTTACCTGGATGCCATTGCTTCATCGTCTGAGCGGATGCGGGCGATGATCACCAATATCCTGAACTTCTCCAAGATCTCCCCCGACCGCGGCGACTTCCGTCTCACGGATATCAACGCCATGTTGAAAGATATACAGGACGACTACGAGCTGTTGATCAAAGAAAAGAAAGCCGTTATTACCATCGGCCGGTTCCCGGACATGGAAGTTATACCGAATCTCATCCGCCAGGTATTCCAAAACCTCATCAGCAACTCTCTCAAGTTTGCACGCGACGGCGTGCCGCCACATATTACTATTACGGCTACCCGCCTGTCCGAAAAATCGTTTACGGCCGCTGCCGACCCCAATGGTCCTTTCTGTCTATGCACCTTCCGCGACAATGGCATAGGATTTAATGAGGAATTCAGGGAAAAAATATTCGTATTGTTCCATCGTATCAATCCCAAGGATAAATACGAGGGTTCGGGCATTGGCCTGGCCATCGTAAAAAAGGTGATCGATATACATCAGGGGCTGGTACGCGGCTCCGGTGCCGAGGGACAAGGCGCATTATTTGAACTTGTTATTCCGATTAAACAGTAATGTATGCCGAAGTACGTATTGCTATGCGAGGACGATCAGTATGATCGCGCCGTCTTTGCAGAAATATTCCAGGAAGTAGAGAAAGAATGTCAGCTTGTGATGCTCGAAGAGGGCAGTGAGGTAATGCCGTTCCTGGCAACAAAACAGCGACGCGATGCATACCCGGCGTTGATCCTGTTGGATCAGAACATGCCGCGTAAGAAGGGTACCGAAGTATTAAAGGAGATCAAGGCGAGCGACGACTATAAACACATTCCCGTCGTGATATACTCTACGCACGATGGTCACGAGCTTGCCAGCGAGTCGAAGGCACTGGGCGCGGCTACATTTATGTCAAAGCCTTACGATTATAACGAGTATATCACGATGATCAAACAGTTATTGGCCATTACAGGCTGACGAAAATGCTCCACAACCCTGTGTCAACGATTCCACAGCGCTTTTCGATCGACTGGTGAAATTGTTCCCCGCCCGTTCGCTGTCTGGTTCACAAATCCGAATTTGTTCCCACCGCATGCGGACGGCGGGCACAATAATTATTTCCGATAGCAGGTAGTTTCAACGATAAGACTTCTATTATGAACGAGTTACTGGCACGCGAGTACTGGCACAACACCGTACAGGATTATCTCATTGCCCTGGCGATTATTATAGTCGGCACGCTGGCTGTACGCATCTTTAAAGGCACGTTGCTCCGCAGGCTGGAGAAGTGGGCGAACGCTACCAGAACGACCAACGATGACTTTATCATACGAAGTGTGGAACGCTTTGCGCTGCCGGCGTTGTATTATTTCATCATCTACTCGGGCATCAGTTACCTGGAGCTGACGCCGAAGGCCGATAATGTACTGCGCATTGCCACGGCCGTAGTTATTACGTTCTTTGTGTTACGGCTAATATCCTCCATCATTCTGCTGGTGCTTCAAAACCATATTCGCCGGCAGGAGAAAGGTGACGAGAAGATCAAGCAGCTGGGTGGCTTGATGGTGATCATTAATATTGTCGTCTGGATCCTGGGCGCGGTCTTTCTGATCGACAACCTGGGCTACAACGTGACGACGATCATCACCGGGCTCGGCATCGGCGGTATAGCCATCGCGCTGGCCGCTCAGAATATCCTGGGTGACCTGTTCAACTATTTTGTGATCTTTTTCGATCGGCCGTTTGAGGTAGGCGACTTTATTGTCGTAGACGACAAAATGGGTTCGGTAGAATATATAGGCTTGAAGACTACGCGCATTCGCAGTTTGAGCGGTGAGCAGCTGGTGATCGGCAACTCCAACCTCATGAACGCGCGCATTCATAATTTCAAAACACAAAACCTGAGACGGGTTGTGTTTAATATCAACATATCGTACGCCACGACGTTGGAGAAAGTAAAGGAGATCCCCGGCATCTTAAAGGCTATTGTAGAAGCGCAGGCCGACACACGGTTTGATCGTGCGCACTTTGCAACCTATAAAGACTGGAGCCTGAACTTTGAGATCGTATATTTTGTGCTCAGTTCTGATTTTAATAAGTACATGGACATTCAGCAGCAGATCAACCTGGCGATCTTTGAGCGTTTGCAGGCGTTGGGCGTAGACTTTGCGTTGCCGACGCAGCGGTTGATGATGAAAGCAGGGAGTGAAGAGGCGTTGAATCCGAATGAGGCGGAGGCTGATAAGCCCTGATGATGTGCGTCCTCTGTCGGACAAAAACATCCGGAAATGGACGGTGACAATATATATCGAATGTAAATTTAAGCGTCGGCGCCGGGTTTCAGCCTGTCAAACGAACCCCGGCCCGGACTTTTGGCCGATATTTATTATTTGGTAGCATAATTGCTTTTCCTGCGGCAAATTGCATTTCTATGATTCGTAACTACTTCAAGGTGATCTTCCGGAATATGTTTCGGAACAAGGCGTATTCGATCATCAACATCCTGGGTCTTTCCGCCGGTGTGGCGATGTATATTATCATTTTGCAGTATGTGCAATACGAAGAGAGCTATGACCGCTTTCACACCCATGCCCCGGACGTTTACCGTGTGGCCATGCACTTTGCCCGCCCGAATCAGGAGGAGTTTACCGATGCCGCCACTTATGTGCCCGCAGGAGCGGCGCTGAAGAACGATTTTCCGGAGGTGGAGGCGTATACGTTCATCACGCCGGAATACGGGCGCATCGTGTTTCAATTTGACGAGCGCATCTTTGAAGAGGAGAAAGTTTATTATGCCGACTCGACGTTTTTCGGGTTCTTTTCTGATTTTAAAGTCCTGGCAGGTGACCCGGCGACGATGCTCAAAGAGCCTGCCTCGGTTGTGCTGTCACGCCGGGCGGCGGAGAAATACTTCGGGCCCATGGACACCTGGAAGGAGAGCCCGCTAAACAAGACCATTCGCGTTAACGGTAAGGATGCCATGCGTATAACGGGTATCATGGAGAATATGCCGGGCAACTCGCACTTCAAACCCAACGTACTTATTTCATACGCCGAGTTTACGGCCGGCAGAGACCTCACCCATAACTGGGGCTGGAACGACTTCTATACCTATATCCGTCTGGCGACAGGTACCGACTACCGTACGCTGCAAGCGAAGCTCGACGATGCCTATGTCGCGAAATATATGGGCAAAGATTCGCACAAAAGTTTTGTGCTGCAACCCCTGATGGATATTCACCTGGGCTCGCATGTGGGTTTTGAGTTGGAGCCTGCCGGCGATGCGCGTGCCGTGCAGTTCCTGGGGATCATCTCGATCATGATCCTGGTCATTGCCTGGGTGAACTATATCAATCTTTCCACCGCCCGGGGCGAGAGCCGCGGCAAGGAAGTTGGCGTGCGCAAGGTGAACGGCGCCAGCCGGCGTGAGATCATCGGACAGTTCCTGCTGGAATCTTTTTGCATGAACCTGGTCGCCATTATGCTGGCCATGGTGATCGTGCAGGCATCCGTTCCGTTGATCGGTTCGATGTTGGAAAAGGATCTGCACTTTACGCTGTTGGGGGACAGGGGTTTTCTGGGTTCGTTACTGACGTTGTATGTACTGGGCAGCTTGGTGGCGGGGATATATCCTGCGTTTGCGTTGTCGTCGTTTCAGCCGCTGCGTGTGCTCAAGGCTTCGGCCACCAGCGTGGCGCGCGGCAAGTCGCGGTTGCGCCAGGCGCTGGTCGTGTTTCAATTTGTGATGTCGGCCGGTCTTATTACCGGTACCATCATCGTTGTAAATCAGTTGGAGTTTATGCGCACCGCGGAGCTCGGCTTTTCGTTCAACAATACGCTGATCATCAATAGCCCCAGCACGATCGACAACGACTCGATATTTTTTAGCCGCTATCAGAGCTTTAAGCAACAGGTGTTGAAATACCCGGCGGTACAGCATGTGACATTGTCTTCCGCAGTGCCGGGCAAGTCGTATAACGATCTGGACAACATGGCCAGCATTCGCATCCTGGGGCGAAGCGATCAGAACCTTGCCTTGTTGACGTATCGTGTGGACGAAGACTTCACCGATGTGTTCGGCATGAAGCTGTTGACGGGACGTAAATTTCCGCCCGCGGAACCGGGCCGGGACAGCCTGGTGTACCTGAATGAGAAAGCGGTTGCGCTCTTTGGATTTGCATCGCCGGAAGCTGCGGTGGGCCGGAAGATAGACTTCCAGGGCCGGACAGTAGAAGTGCTGGGCGTCATAGAGAACTACCACCACAAGTCGCTGCGAAATGATTTTGAACCGATGATGATACGCAATACACCGGCGTATCCGCTGTATATCTCGCTGCGGCTGGCACCGGGCACAACAGCTTCGATGCAAGATATTATCGCCCATGTACGGCAGCAATGGCAGCAGACGTATGCCGACAACCCTTTCAACTATTCGTTCCTCGACACGCACGTAGCCGATCAATATAAAGAGGACCTGCGGTTTGGCCGCGTGTTCACCACGTTTGCCTTCTTCTCGATCGCCATTTCATGCCTGGGCCTGCTGGGGCTGGTGTCGTATACCGTTACGGTGCGCATGAAAGAAGTGGGTGTACGCAAAGTGCTGGGCGCGACCGTATCGAGCATCTTCCTGCTCTTCTCGCGGGATTATGCCCGCTTGTTGGTGGCGGCCAACGTCATCGGTATACCCCTGGCGTATTATGTGCTTACGCTGTGGCTGGAAGATTTCGCCTATCGCGCTACGTTGGTGTGGTGGATGTTCCTGGTACCGGTGGTAGTGGTGGGTCTTCTGGCACTGGCGGCTGTCGGGAGTCAAATCCTGAAAGCGGCTCATATGAACCCCGTCCACACCTTGCGTCAGGAGTAACTCAAATGGCATGGTTTTTTTAACGGGAAATCTTATTCACCGTTAATGAAACACAGGCCGTATGGAAGATCCGTGTGCGGATGATAAAAATCCCAAAAAAGAAGAAAGGAAGTCGAGCAACGTTTTATTATTCGTTGCGCTCGGCATTCTGGCCGTGCTCGTAGCATGTTATTTTATTTCCCCGGGTTTCCAGGCGGGGATCAATGAAGCGTTTGAGGTTGTTACAAGCGAGGACGACGAACGGATCAAGCTGTGGGTGCAGCAATTTGGTTTTTGGGGCCCGGTGGTACTGATCGTAGCGATGATGTTGCAGATGTTTATGTTCGTGGTTCCGAACCTGCTGTTGTTTATGATCGCGATCATCTGTTACGGACCCATATGGGGAGGGTTGATTTCGCTGGCCGGCGTGTTCGCGTCTTCTTCGTTAGGATATTTTATCGGCCGCAGGCTTGGCCCACGCGCCATCGATCGCTTCGTTTCGCAGAAGGCTCAGGACAAGATCTGTATATTCATTGAGCGGTATGGCGTCAAAGCCATCGCCATCACCCGGTTGTCTTCTTTTTCCAACGATGCCCTTAGTTTTGTCGCCGGCATCCTGGAAATGAGCTATAGAAAATATATACTCGCTACCCTGGGCGGTATTACGCCGCTGATCACGCTCATGGCAATCTACGGGAACAATGGAAAAATAGAAAAGGCATTGATCTGGATCGCCGCCATCTCGTTGGTCCTGCTGGCCGGGTATATTTACCTGGACCGTCACAAACGCCGCGAAGCCTATGCGAAGTATGCGGATCGTTGACAGGTGATACCTGTGTTATAACGCAAGGTCTGTGCGAAAATATATCTGCTTTCGGTTTCGGGTTCGATCGGGAATGCGTATATTCATTGCACGCTCGACGTCGAACGCCCGTGCAGAAGCACGGCATACTTTTTTATGTCCTTGTTAGCAAAAAGCGCACGATCATGGAAAATCTGAAATTCAACCTCGACAGCGTGGAGATATCGTACGGCGACAATGCCCTGACATCGATCATCCAGATCGACGAACGTATTTCCGACATCACTACCTACCTGCGTACGCACAACGACTTTAACGACTTTGAAAAGACCGAGATCATCGACCGGCTCAACAAGCTCATTGAGCTGAACCAGAAGATCCAGCAGGAGCTGGAAGCGCAGGTACAGAAGATCAACGACATAAAGCCCATGCTGGCGCATGAACCGATGAACGAGCCGCTGCGGATGGCGTCCGTTCGGTAAGACCGTTGGATAGTCAAAAAAAGGCCTGAATGTAGAAGGAGCCCACGACCTGCTACAAAACGAAAGAGCCCTTCCCGAAAGAGAAGGGCTCTCGTGTTATATTTACAGGTGTATTACCCCCGGCATCCATGGACAGCGCTTACACCATTCCCGCCCAGACCCGCATCGGCCACGTGCACCTCAAGGTTTCCGACCTCGACCGCGCGCTCGACTTCTATTGCAACCTGCTCGGTTTTGAGCTGATCACCACCTACGGCACGCAGGCTGCCTTTATTTCGGCAGGCGGGTATCACCACCACATCGGCCTGAACACCTGGTATAGCGCCGGCGCGCCACCTGCCCCGGCCCGCGGCGTAGGGCTTTTTCACACGGCTATTTTGTACCCCACCCGCAAGGACCTGGCCGCGATCTGCTATCGCCTCACAGAAGCCCGCTATCCCTTTACCGGCGCCTCCGACCATGGGGTCTCGGAAGCCCTGTATTTAAACGACCCGGACAACAATGGCGTGGAACTATACTGGGACCGCCCCCGGGAGCAATGGCCGCTGAAGCCCGACGGCACGATTGAGATGTATACACGCCCGCTGGACGTGCAAAGCTTGTTGCGTGAACTGGCGTAGCGCGGTGGTTGTTTACAAAACGGCACCATTTTTTAAACCGATACAAGAAAAACCATTGAAACGATGAGCCAGGCATTTGTACGCGAGAACGACGACCTGTGGCTGCACGACGTAGCCCCGACAGTAAACGCACTGATCGTCTTCCTGACACAGGAAAACGGCGGCATCCGTGTAAACGAAATAAAGACCTTTACCGACCCCTCCGGAAAAGAGGTACACACCATGAGCAACGGCCTTTCGTACGCCAAAGACGACCGTGGCCGTTGGGAAGTGGTGGTGGAAAACCCTACGCCCTGACGCCCTTAATGCATCAGCTTGAACTCTCCCGTGTGGATGTTCTGGTCGGTGTTGACGGGCTTGACCTGGAAGGTCCACCGCCGCAAGGATGTGTCGGTGGCGTTCCGCTGCTTGTTTGACAGTGTGCCGGTCACTTCCCAGGTGTCACCTTCCTTGTCGATCAGCATCATTCCCAGGGCGGGCTCTACATGCTTATCCAACAGTAGCTCCGCCATGTCGCCCATGGGGGTAAGCTCCGTTTCGATGACAGTTACAGTGATCATGGTAAAAAGCGTTGATACTGCTGTAAAATAGTAAAAAACCGGGCCTTTTGGTACGAAATGCAAAAGAGACCCTATGTAGGGTATAAGGGAAGTATAAGTATGGTATGGCTTTGATACGGGTAATCCATAGCTGTGCTACGGCGATGACCCGGCTAAGCCCTGGCTAAACCGGGCAATTGACGCAGACCTGGCAAGGGCCGTTAATGCGTATAATGATTTAACTTTGCCTCTTCCAGATCCAGCTGGGCCTCCTGCTTTCGCACCACCTCGTGGTCGTATAATTTCTCCCGCCGGATCGCAGCCAGCTCTTTGCGTTGCGCTTCCACCAATTCCTGCAGAATATGTGTATACTCCTGGATCTCGCGTTTCTCCGGGTCGTGGTGAGTCAGGGTGTCGAGGCGTTGGCGGGTGAGGTTAAGGTCGCTTTCCAGCTGTTGTTTGATGTTTTCGATCAGCTCGTTTTCTTCCACCTCCGTGGCGTGTTTCTGGTCCAGCCAGTGTAACGACACTTTCGTCAGCCGCAACCGGATGGCGGCTTCCTGCTCTTCCTCGGGTATAACCTTGTCGATCTCTTTGATCTTCAGCAGGCGCAGTACCAGCGGCAGCGTGAGGCCCTGGATAACCAGGGTGATGAGAATAACCACGAACGTAATAAAGAGGATCAGGTTCCGTTGCGGAAAGGCCTCGCCGCCTTCCAGCGTCAGCGGGATAGCCAGCGCAGAGGCCAGCGACACCACGCCGCGCATACCGGCCCAGCCAACGACAAAGACCGTTTTAAGGCCCGGGGCCGGCTCGCGCTCGCGGATCCGTTTATTGAACAAGCGGGGTAGATAAAAGATGGGATAGACCCACACCAGGCGAAGCACAATGGTAATGACGCTGATAATGACCGCGTAGGTGATCGCCTCCGACACCGAGTAGCCGCCCATCTCGCCCATGATCACCGGCAATTGCAGGCCGATCAGAATAAAAACGATGCCGTTCAACAGGAACACCAGCGTAGACCACACACTCGTAGACTGCATGCGCGAGCGGTAGTTGAGGAAGTCGTGCGAGCGGAACGAAAGGAACAGCCCGCCGCTGACGACGGCCATAACCCCCGAGAAATGAAATTTCTCCGCGCCGATGTACATGATGTAGGGCGTCATGAGCGTAAGCGCCGTGTCCACGCTGGCGGTCGTGGGCATATAGAGATGGATGAAGTATACCACGTGCGCAATGGCCAGGCCAACGACCACACCCATGCCGGCGACGATAAAGAAATCGCCGATGGCGTCGTTGAGCACAAATTGTCCGGAGGTGATCGCCGCGAGGGCAAACCGGAACACGATGAGGGATGATGCATCGTTCACCAGGCTTTCGCCCTCCAGGATGGTGACGACGCGTCGCGGCACGGGCAGGCCCTTGAGTACCGAGGTCGCGGCGACCGCATCGGGCGGTGAGATGATGCCGCCCAGCAGGAAGCCGAGCGCCAGCGTAAAGCCGGGGATCATGTTGCTGGAGACAAAGGCGACGAGACACGAGGTGAGGATCACCAGACCGAAGGCCAGCTGGCTGATGGGGCGCCGCCATTTCCAGAAGTCATGCCACGATGTATACCATGCCGCTTCGTACAACAATGGCGGCAGAAAGATGAGGAAGATCAACTCGGGGTTGAGTGTGATGTGGGGTGTGCCGGGGATGAGGCTGATGAGCAGTCCGCCGACAACCAGGAATATAGGATACGACACCCGTAGCTTCTGGCTTAACAGCGAAAGAATGGAGACTGCAAACAGCAGCGACAGGATCAGCAGCAGGTTATGATGAATCATGTGGCGCAAGTTAAAAAAATGAAGCCTACGCGGGCAACCCATGCAGACCAGCGGCCCCTCCGTGGTGTGATGCGGACGTATCCAAATTGCCTGACCACCACGGGAAAGGGGAGGTTGTCGTGTGGAATTAAAATGGCATTAAAATTTGTAAGACAGCCGGACGAAACACAAAAGCCAAAATAAAACAACTGTTCGTCAACTTGTGCGGCTGTTCTGCGTATATTGAAGGAATATTGTTTTGTCACTATGTTTCCATTTTATGCGGTCATATCAAAGAGGCCGTGGCTTACGTTCGCTGCACTGTTTATCGGGTTTACAATCCTCTTCTTCTTTGTGGATCGCAGCGAGTCGTCGACGGCAGAGCATATCGGTAAGTCGATTCTCATGGGTATGATGCTGGCCGGCTGGATGAAGTTGTCATTTTCTACTAAGATGCGACGTGATCTATCGCTTTTCGGACCTGTACTGGAAGAAGGTGAAAAGATCGTACGATCGGCAGAAGCCGGATACATCATCGGTAAAAGGCCGATACAGGGCAACCTGGTCCTGACGGATCGGAGATTGATCTTCCGTCACCCCAGCGAAAAGTACTGGCTACGTCCGCGACAGGTGGAGGCAGACTGGAACGAAATAACCCACGTACAATTATCGGTGCTGCACAGTAAATATCGCACGGGTGTTACCGTGAAAGTCAAGGGGCGTGAGCACATCTTTACCGTGTCGTTGGCCGATCGCTGGGTAACCGACATTCGAAACGTTGTTACACATGGTCATCCTGCAAACTGATCGCCTGACACTTTCCACGCTATCGACAGAAGACGCTCCGTTTATCCTGGAGCTGTTGAATACACCCAACTGGCTGCGATACATCGGCGACCGGGGCGTATTTACACTTCAGGGGGCCGAAGACTATATTCAACAAGGCCCCCATAAGAGCTATGCCCGATTCGGCTTTGGATTGTGGCGCGTAGCACGCACGGAAGACAACCTGTCGCTGGGCGTTTGCGGCTTGCTGAAACGCGACACACTCGACCACCCCGACATTGGTTTTGCCTTTTTGCCCGAGCATGAAGGACAAGGCCTGGCGTTTGAATCATCGCATGCTGTGTTGGCATACGCCGCAGCGGCGCTGCGGCTCAAGCGCATCATTGCCATTACGACAGAAGAAAACCGCCGCTCGTTGAACTTACTGGCCCGGTTGGGATTAAACTTTGAGAAAATGATCACATTGCCCGGACAGCAGCAAGAGTTTGTGTTGTTCGGAAAAGAGCTGTTGGCAGGAGAATAAATGTATACTTCGACACTTGTGTCAGCAAAAACGAGAATACCATACCATATCCTACAGAAAGTAAAAACCTCGGGGGAGGCTTTTACTTTCGTCCGGTATACCGGAGCTGATACCTGATAGGGTCGGTTAGGAACTTACAGGTGAAGTGTACCCGGCTGCCGGGCACACGTAGGTGAGGGTTAATTTTTTTTACTTTACTTCATTGGCAGGGGGGTAGTCCAACCTTTACATGCTGGAGTATGCATGCCTCAACTTAAAAGCATGAGGTGCTTACAAAACTTAGATACTTATTAGAGCCCATCTAATAAAGTCAGCGATTAACCAGGTTCCGGGCTACAATAACTTTCGCAAAATTTGCGGACATCGACCGGAACAGAAGCACATAGCAGAGGAGGCAGGATCTTGTTAGAACACAATCAATCCGTAAGGCACAAATCGATTAAAGACATACCAACTCAGACTACGTAAAAAGACAAAGCCCATCTATCCAGCCACACGTTTATAGGGTATGACGGATCGATGGGCTCTTGGCATCGAATGTAGAGAGGTCCCTGAGATTTTGCAAACTTTACCTCTATTAATTTTTCATATCTATAGTAAGTATATATGTGATTCGTGTACTGTATGTTTAACAGTTTTACAACGCGACTACAACATTTCGACCAGCTTCAGTCCTGCTTCCCACGGGCCAAATCCGGCTGCGACATTGATGTGGCCCGCATCGCCGATGTTTATCAGGGTGCTCCCCCAATTCCTGGCGAACAACTCCGCACGGGGCAGCGTTACCCAGGGGTCGTTTGTGCTGGTGACCATAATGGTTTTAAAATCGATACGCGCTACCGGCATTTTGTCGAACCCTTTTATCGGAAAAGTATACAGCGGAGATTCCATGTCGCTGGGTGCGACCAACAATGCGCCGCGCACGCGTTTACCGTAATGTCCGGCCCAATGCGCGATGGTCGAGCAGCCCAGGCTGTGGCCGATCAGCACGACGGTAGAAAGATCATAGCCGTGCAGCGCCTGATCGATCGTGGCAATCCAATCGGCGCAGACGGGCGCTTCCCACTCCTGCTGCTCGATGCGGTGGGCATGCGGGAGTGTTTTTTCAAAGTGCGTTTGCCAATGTTCGGGACCGGAGTTGCCCAGGCCGGGGATGATGAAATAATGCGTCATATTCAGTTTCCAAAAAGATCGGTTGGTTGTCGCCCCTTGCGCAGCGCGTGCATGACGGCGGCATGCGCTTGCAGGCCGCCGTGCTCGTCGATGTGCATCACGTCGATGCCTTCTGTCACCAGCGTTTCGCCGATGAGCCGTGTGCGGTGACATTCCGAAGGCTTGCTTTCCGCGCACATAATAGCCAGGGCCAGGTCTTTGTCGTATGCTGTATGCAGGCGCACGATGCCCTGCCGGTAAAAATCTTTTGTCGCGACAAGCGTGTAGTCTATTTTACCGTCGGTATAGCAGGAGGGATCGGCGGGGTGGCCGCCGAGCGCATCGCCCAGGTACACGTAGGCAATACCGCGCGTCGCCAACGATGCGGCGAGGACTTCACGATTAAACTGTGGATTGTAGCGGGAGTATGGACGTGAGCGTACGTCGGCCAGGTACCGGATGGAATATGCTTCCAGCAGGTCGAGCAAAACCCCGATGGGCCGGTTGCCATGACCGACGGTATAAAGCGGTTTCTTTGGCGCTGCCATACAACACAAAGCCCGAAGATAAATTAAATTCCAGGAACGGCTTGCATCTGCCTGCCCGGTTCCATTCATTTAAGGATCATTTTGCAGCAATGAATTTTTCGGAGGAACAGGTTCTCGCGATGGCCCCGGACGACTCGTCCAAAAGATCAGGAAAGGAACTGGCAAACGCATCGAAGTGGGGCCTCATGGCCCACAGCGCGCGGGCCTTGTGGGGCGAGTGCCAGGGCAGCGGCAAACTGCCGTATCAAACACAGGTCGACCTGGTGGCCGTGGCGTTTAAATGCACCTGCCCCAGCCGCAAGTTTCCCTGCAAGCACGGCCTGGGCCTCATGCTCCTCTACGCACGCGATAAAAAGCACTTTGTCGAAACGCCCGAGCCCGCCTGGGTAACCGACTGGCTAGACAAACGGTCGGCGCGCGAAGAAAAAAAATCCGAGAAGGCAGAGAAGGCCACCAAGGCCGATCCGGAAGCGCAAGCCAAACGGCAGGCAACGCGGCTCCGGCGTGTGGAAGAGGGCATGGCCGATCTGAAACGTTGGATCAAAGACATTGTCCGCAATGGCTTGCACGCCTTGTCGGACCGCGAGGCGAATTACTTCGAGACAACGGCGCGGCGCATGGTGGACGCACAGGCACCCGGGCTGGCCGCGATGGTGCGGCAGCTTGGAGAGATCAACCGGTTTCAAGAGGGCTGGCAGGGTGTGTTTCTCGAGCAGCTGATCCGTATTTATCTGGTCATAGAAGGATTTAGCCGTCTCGACCAACTGCCGGAGGATCTCCAAACGGAACTTCGTACGTGGGTAGGCTTTGCCCAGAGCCAGGAGGAAGTAAAAGCCGGCCCCAACGTGCGCGATACCTGGATGGTGTTGTCGCGGCGCGCCGAGCAGGAAGATAACCTCACCGTCGAGCGCACGTGGTTGTACGGCACAACCACACAGCAATACGCCCTGATCTTACAGTTCGCGGTGCGCAACGCATCGCCCGAGCTTACGCTCATACCCGGCACATACATCGATGCGGCGTTATGTTATTTTCCCGGGGCCACGCCGCGGCGGGCGCTGGTGCTCCAGCAGTTTGGCGTAGCCCCGCCGGGCGCTATAAACGGATTGAAGAGCTGGCACCAGGTGGCCGATACACTGGCCGCCGTGCAAAGGGTCAATCCGTTGGTAGGAGCAAGTCCGGTGATCATCGACGGCGTGATACCAGTGCGCGACGGGAGCAACCGCTGGTTGTTAAAAGATGCCGAAGGCCACGGCGTGGTATTGCAAGGTGATACTGACCGGGCCTGGAAGCTGATGGCCATCAGTGGCGGCGCTCCGCTCCGGCTCTTTGCCGTTGGCCGCGCGCAGGCATTCGAGCCCCTGGGTGTATGGATTGACGAACATTACGTGGCATGGGCATGAAGCATTGGGAAACGATACAGCAACACGCGATGCTGGGAACAGCACGCGCACCCTTTACGATCGCAGACCTGCCGGCGGCCATTGCCGGCGAGCTGGCGTGGACACCCCTGGATGCCGAAGAAGACTTTCTGCGGCTGGCCAGTGTTGCCTGGCAGTATGGACAAACGGGTGGGCTGCCGCCCGCGGTATCGGCGGTAAACTCGGCGGCCGTGCCGGAAGAAAAGCCGTACTGCCCCCTACAGGCAACGGGCGACCTGCAGTCGCTGGTGGAGGATGAGTTATATACCCTGGTACGCGTATGGCTGCAATACTGCCAGGCCGCCGGCCAGTTGGCGCGACCGGAGATTCTGCCGGCGTTATTGGACATGGCCGTTCGTCGTCCGGAGCTTCGCCCGATGATCATGGCCGTTGCCGGCAACCGCGGCCGGTGGCTGATGCGCCTCAATCCTGCCTGGCGTATAGACCCACCGGCAGAAGACGACGACACGGTGTGGCAGACCGGTAAACCGGAAGCCCGGCGTGCGCTGCTGGCCGGGATGCGTCAAACAGATGCGGCTCGCGCCCTCGTGCTGCTGCAAAGCACGTGGGCCACCGAGAGTGTGGCCGACAAGGTTGCTTTCCTGAACATCCTGCAAACACACGCCGCTGAAGCCGACCTGCCGTGGATAGAAAGTTTACAAGAAAAAGGGCAAAAGGTAACGGCCGCGATCACGAACCTTTTAAAGCATATACCCGGATCGAAGATCGTTGCCGCGTACCAGGATGTGCTTCGCCAGGCTTTTGCCTTGCGCACGGGCAAAGCGTTGTTGGGCATGTTGAACAAAACCTCGGTAGCGGTAGAGGAGGCCGTGGCGGTGCCGGCCGGGATCTTTACCACCGGCATTGAAAAGCTGAGCAGTGATAAACGCGTGACCGATCAGCAATATATACTCATTCAACTGGCCATGGCGGTGCCGCCGGCATTCTGGCAAACGCACCTGCAGCAAGCCGACGCCCGGGCCGTTATTACACTCCTGCAAAAAGAACAACACACGGCCCTCTATTTGCCGGCGCTGGCAGATGCGGCGGCCACCTTCCGCGACCTCGTCTGGGTACGGGCACTGCTCGATCATGGCGACGAGGCCCTGCTCGACTCCGCCATCGTGTTATTGCTAAGGGCTTTGCCCGTAGCGGAGCGCATGACCTATGCCGCCCGCTTCCTGAAGCAACAGCCGCAGGGCATTATCGCGCTGCTGCTGGAGCAGGATGAGCCCTGGGATCTCGCGCTGGCCAAAAACATCATAGCCTATACCGCCTCGGAGGTATACACCTATAACCGCACATTTTACCGCCAGGCAGTGCACAACATTCCGGTAGCGCTGCTGTCGTATATCGATACGTTCACGCCGGCAGAGGAAGCTAAAAAACCATACTGGCGCACACACGCCGACGAGCTGTACCGGCTCATATCCTGGAAAGAACAATTACAACGATCATTCTCGCAGACAAATTAATCACGACCGATACCATGAGCACCATCCTTCGCCAACATGCCGAGCAGCTGTTTGCCGCCGAGCTGGAAGAACTTAAAAAGAACGATACCGACAAGCGCCCGCCAAACTGGCAACTGTCGCCACAGGCCGTCGTTACGTACCTGCTGGGCGGCAAGCTGAAAAATGGCTTTGAAGTATCGCCGAAGTATATCGGCAATCGCCGGCTGATCGAGATCGCGGTGGCCACGCTGACGACCGACCGCGCATTGTTGTTGTACGGTCTGCCGGGTACGGCCAAGTCGTGGGTGTCGGAGCACCTGGCGGCGGCCATCTCGGGTGACTCGACCATGATCATCCAGGGTACCGCCGGTACGAGCGAAGAGGCGATCCGGTATGGATGGAACTATGCCCGCCTGCTGGCCGAAGGCCCGTCGGCCAATGCTCTGGTTGAGACACCCGTGATGAAAGGTATGAAAGCGGGCAAGATCGTGCGGCTGGAAGAGCTGACACGCATCGGCTCTGACGTGCAGGATACGCTCATTACCATCCTGTCGGAAAAGACACTGCCGGTGCCCGAGCTGAGTACGGAAGTGCAAGCCGTAAAAGGCTTTAACCTGATCGCGACCGCTAACAATCGCGACAAAGGTGTAAACGAACTATCAGGCGCCCTGAAGCGCCGGTTTAATACTGTCATTCTGCCCTTGCCCGATAGCATGGAGGAGGAGATCGACATTGTACGCCGTCGTGTGCAGAGCTTTGAGAAGGTCATGGAGCTGCCCGCCGAGCCACCGGCTGTGGCGGAGATCAAACGCATTGTGACCATCTTTCGCGAACTGCGTGCGGGGGTAACGTTGGATGGAAAGACCAAGCTGAAAGTGCCGTCGGGTACGCTCAGCACGGCAGAGGCCATCTCGGTCGTGAACAGCGGCATGGCCATGGCCGCGTACTTTGGCGACGGTGCCCTGAAAGCGCCTGACCTCGCCGCCGGCATTATCGGGGCCGTTGTGAAAGACCCCGTACAGGATAAGATCGTATGGCAGGAGTACCTCGAGACCGTGGTCAAGCCACGGGACGAGTGGAAAGATATTTACCGCGCGTGCCGCGACCTGGGCATATGAGCATACACATCCTGGGTATACGGCACCATGGGCCCGGCTCGGCGCGGAATGTAAAGACATTCCTGGAACAGTTGCAGCCGGACGTGGTCCTGGTAGAAGGCCCACCCGAGGGCGACGACCTGCTGCGGTGGTCACAACACAGCGAGCTCAAGCCGCCCGTGGCCATCCTGGCATTCCGACCCGACAAGCCGGCGCAGGCGGTGTTTTACCCGTTTGCTGAATTCTCGCCCGAATGGCAGGCGATCCAATACGGCGCCACGCAGCGCGTACCTGTTCGGTTTATGGACTTGCCGCTGGTATACCGGTTTGCGTTCGGGTCGGAACAAGCGCCACCGGCAGAGGGCCTGGAATCGACCGCAACGCCTCCCGTGGAGGAGGACGTCGCGGCGCTTGACGATCACCGCGACCCGCTGCGTCACCTGGCGGAAGCCGCCGGGTTCGACGACGGCGAACGCTGGTGGGACCAGATGTTCGAGCAACGCGTCAACAACGACGATATATTTGAGGCTGTAAACGAAGCCATGCGTTCCCTGCGGCAGACGCTGCCGGCGCGCGAGGACCGTACGGAAAAGCTGCGCGAAGCCTATATGCGCAAGGTGATCCGGCAGTCGGAGAAAGAGGGATATCAAAAGATCGCGGTGATCTGTGGTGCCTGGCACGCGCCGGCGCTCGAGACCATGCCCAAGCAAAAGGACGACGAGGCCTTGTTGAAAGGACTGCCGAAGGTAAAGGTCGAAACGACCTGGATACCGTGGACCTACAACCGCTTGTCGTTTGCCAGTGGCTATGGCGCGGGCATCCTGTCGCCGGGATGGTATCACCACGTATGGAACTTCCCGAACGACGACGGCACGCAATGGATGACCAACGTGGCGCGCCTGTTTCGAAGCCGCGATATCGATACCTCCGTGGCACACATCATCGAGGCGGTACGCCTGGCCGAGTCGTTGGCTTCGCTGCGCGGCCGAAGCAAGGCGGGACTGGACGAGCTGAACGAAGCGGCCCTGGCGGTGTTGTGTGGCGGCGAGCCGATTTTGCTGGAGCTGATCCGCGAGGCGCTGATCGTGAGTGATACGATCGGTACGGTACCCCCGGCCATTCCCCAGCCACCGCTCTTGCAGGATGTGGAAAAAACACAGAAGCGATTGCGCCTGCCGGCAGAGGCCGGTATAAAAGAGATAGTACTCGACCTGCGCGAATCGCTGCACCTGGAACGGAGTATATTCTTACACCGGCTGTTGCTGCTGGAGATCACCTGGGGCCACCTGCAACAGGTGCGCAGCAAAGGCACCTTTAAAGAGCAATGGCAGCTGAAGTGGGAACCGGAGTACTCCATTCGCATCATCGAAAAAGGCAACTGGGGTAATACCCTCGAAGAAGCGGTCACGCAGTACGTTGCAAACGAGGCGGGCGGGGCGGCCACACTCGGCGTGGTGAGCGGCCTGTTGGAAAAAGTTATACCCGCTGCGCTACCCCGCGCTACCGAGGCACTGATCGCACGCATCGACGGCCTGGCGGCAGCGACAGGGGATGTGCTGCAGCTGTTGGAGGTGCTGCCCCCGCTAGCCACGGCATCGCGCTATGGCAACGTGCGCCAGACCGACCAGGAGATGCTGCTCGGCATCATTCAATCCATGGTTGCCCGCGTATGCGTAAGCTTGCCGCCGGCGTGTGTATCGATCGATGACGATGCCGCGGCCACCATCACGGTACATTTGCACCAGTTGAGTGATACGATCGCCCTGCTGGATATACCCGAGCAACGACAAGCCTGGCACGAGACCTTACAACAGATAGCCGATCACAACCAGACGGCACCGCTGCTGTCGGGCTATAGCACGCGACTGCTGGCAGATGCGCACGAGATCGACAGCAACGAACTGGAGGCACGTTTTGCGCGGGCGCTCTCCCGCGCCGGCAATCCGGCGGTGGCAGCGTCGTGGATCGAAGGATTTCTCAAAGGCAGTGGGTCACTGCTTATCCTCGATCAACGTTTGTGGAGTCTGGTCAACCAGTGGGTGCGCGACCTGCAGGAGCCGGACTTCGTAGCATTGCTACCCTTGATGCGACGTACGTTCTCGCAGTTCTCACATGCCGAGCGGCGGAAGATCGGCGAAAAGGCACGACAGGAAGACAGCGGCGCAGCGCCGGCCGAAGCGTTGGATACTGCCGCGCTGGATCCCGCGCGGGCGCAGTTGGGATTGCCCGTCGTACTTCAGTTATTAGGCATGCAGCGCGCAGGAGCAGATGAACCAGCTTTATTACCGTGATGGAAGAGAACGAAAAAACAACAGCACACCTGGAACGGTGGCGCATGGTGCTCGGGGCAAATGAGAACGACGGCACCGGCGTGACGCTGACGGGTATAAACTTGCAGATCGATAGTACCCTGGAGGCACTCTACGATGCAGAGAAGCAAGGTGGTCTCGGACCGTCGTCGCCTAACATCAGCCGCTGGCTTGGTGACATTCGTACCTATTTTCCCAACACCGTGGTGCGCGTGATGCAGCAGGATGCTTTCAAGCGCCTTAACCTTACCTCCATGCTGTTGGAAAAGGAGATGTTGGAGAATGTCGAACCGGATGTGCACTTGGTGGCGACACTGATGTCGCTAAGCCGTGTTATTCCGGCAAAGACCAAAGATACCGCGCGACAAGTGGTACGTCAGGTCGTGGAGGCACTGATGAAGAAACTGCTACAGCCGACGCAGCAGGCGATCACCGGAAGCCTGAACCGGGCCGCGCGCAACCGGCGGCCTCGCCACAACGAAATCAACTGGCACAGCACGATTCTCAAAAACCTGAAACACTATCAGCCGGCCTATAAAACCATCATTCCCGAAGAGCGCATTGGCTATGGCAAGCGGCGGCGTTCGTTGAAGGATGTTGTCTTGTGTCTGGATCAAAGCGGGTCGATGGGCACCTCGGTCATCTACTCCGGTATATTTGGCGCCGTCATGGCATCTATACCGGCGATTCAAACACGCATGGTGGTGTTTGATACCAACGTGGTCGATCTTTCCGATGAGTTGCAGGATCCCGTCGAGCTGTTATTTGGTGTACAGCTGGGCGGGGGCACAGACATCAACCGCGCGCTGACATATTGCCAGCAGATCATTCAGCGACCGGCCGATACGGTATTGGTGTTGATTACAGATTTGTACGAAGGCGGAGATGCAGCTGACATGCGCAAGCGTGCTCGCGGATTGGTGGAAGCGGGCGTACAAGTGATTGTGCTGCTGGCGCTAAACGACGAAGGAGCTCCTTCCTACGATCATGGTAACGCCGCCTATATGGCAACACTCGGCATCCCGGTGTTTGCTTGCACCCCCGACAAATTTCCCGACATGATGGCCGCGGCGTTGAGCAAGCAGGACATCGCGCTCTGGGCCGCGAAAGAAGAATTGGTTACAAAACACTAAGCGATTGGATATTATACTCGAACGCCGGATATTTGCGGCGGAATGATGAGTATGGAGGCAAAGGATAAGAATCGGGTTTTTCTAAGCATTTTCTTTTTTCTATCGGGCATTTGTTTTTCGACCTGGGCGTCGCGTATTCCGACAATCAAGAATAACTTTCACTATAATGAAGCCGAGCTGGGTACGATCCTGATCTTTATGCCCATCAGCTCGCTCATCGGCCTGCCTATTTCCGGCTGGCTGGTATCACGGTATGACAGCCGCATTCCATTGGCCGCAGGATTTGTCATGCTATCGGTTGCGCTCGCGTGTATCGGCTGGGCAACTACCAGCGTCGCGCTGGTAGCATCGATCTGCCTCTTTGCGTTCAGCTTGCGCATGCTCAATATTTCGGCCAATACACAGGCCCTCGGACTGCAACAACTCTTTCAACGCAAGATCAACGGCTCTTTCCACGGCTTGTGGAGCACCGGCGGCATTGTCGGTATTTGTATCACGACGACGTGTTTGGCCCGGGAAGTATCCATCGGCAAACAGTTGTCGTACGTGGCTGTACTGGCGTTGCTGGTGACGGCCTTTTCGTATCGCTTCCTCATCCGGAATGATCGCTCCACGTCGGGCAATCGTCTTGTGCTGAGCAAGCCCGACCCCTACATCATGTACCTCGGCCTCATGGTCTTCTTTGCATCCGTGTGCGAAGGCGGTATGTTCGATTGGAGTGGTATATATTTCAAAGAAGTTGTACACGAAGAAATTTTCACCCTGGGTTATCTCAGCTTTATGATCTGCATGGCCTTGTCGCGCTTTGCTTCTGACCGAATTGTGGAGGCAATCGGCATGACCCGTACGTATATCATGAGCGCTTCCGTCGTCGTGGTAGGCATTACCTTGGCCATCGCATTTCCGATGTTCTGGCCATCCTTGATCGGCTTCTGTCTGGTAGGCCTCGGCACAGCCGCCGTTATTCCCCTGACCTACACGCTGGCATCCGGATCGCGCAAATATTCTCCCGGCATGGCAATCTCGATCATCACCACCTACGGCATCGCCGGTGTATTTATCGGCCCGCCACTGATTGGCTACATCGCCCACGCATTTAACCTACGCGTATCCTTCGTCGCATTCGGCCTTGCCGGTTTCATGCTGATACCGATCTCGCAACGGTTTTTCCGCTATCAGCGGTCGCTCGACGCATAACGCAACCTGAAGCATAGTTTTTTCTTTTCCAAAAGGCGGTAATGCCGTACCTTCGGCGTGTTGTCCCGGCATTCTTTTTTAGGCTTAAACCTTTTGCATAAAAATGAGTTCTCTCGTCATGCTGGATATTACCACGCTCTTTTCCAATTTTAAACACGATGTTTACAACCTGCTGATACTCTTCGGCACAGTGGTCGGAGTCTTTCTGGGAAGCTACCTGTTGTTCAAGCTGGTGTCGGTGTTGGTAAAGCGTATCTCGGGATCGTCATACGCGCTCATCCACAAACGCCTCAGCGTTCCGTTTCGATTGCTGATCACCGTCATCGGCCTGATCGTGGCGCAACAGTTCATGTACTTTCACAACATCAGCAACTACTACGTCAGCAAGATCACCTATCTGTTGCTGATCGCTGCATTGGCCGGATTGCTGATCAAGATCACGGAATTCGTTCGTGACGCGCTCTACGAGCGGTTTGATATACAAACGGCCAACAACCTGAACGAACGCAAGATCCGGACGCAGATCGATTTCCTGCAGAAGATCGGCACCGTGTTCATCGTGCTCATTGCACTGGCCGTGATGCTCATGAGCTTCGCACGCGTGCGCGAGCTCGGCACGAGCCTGATCGCCTCGGCGGGTATCGCCAGCGTGATCATCGGCTTTGCAGCGCAGAAGTCGATCGCCAACCTGCTGGCGGGTTTGCAGATCGCCTTTACACAGCCCATCCGCCTGGACGATGTCGTGATCGTGGAAGGCGAGTGGGGACGCGTCGAAGAGATCACCCTTACCTATGTCGTACTGCGCATCTGGGATGCGCGCCGCCTGATCGTGCCGATCTCTTACTTTCTCGAGAAGCCGTTTCAGAACTGGACCCGCACATCGTCGGACCTGCTGGGCACCGTGTTTCTGTCTGTAGATTATACCTTGCCGGTAGACGCCGTGCGCCTGGAACTAGCAAAGATCCTGGCACAGGAAGACGCCCGGGTGTTGTGGGACGGCCGCACCGCCGTCGTACAAGTGACCGATGCAACCGAAACAACGATGCAGCTCCGCATCCTGGTAAGCGCAGCCACCTCCGGCAATGCCTTTGACCTGCGTTGCATCGTGCGCGAGCGCATGATCGCGTTTATTACGCAGCATTATCCGGATGCCTTGCCAAAACGGCGGGTAGACGAGAGCACGGCAAACCAGGCTGCCCTGAAAAGCTCGCTGGTATAATACACCTCAGCGTACCTTGGCCATGGCCCGTACGGGAAAGGTACCCACGCCTTTGAACCTCGGCGGCACGGCGCTGAAAGTAAAGCCTTCGTGTGGTAAAAGGTGCAGGTTGCAAAGGTGCTCGACAATGAGGATGTCGGCGCCCAGCAACGTGGTGTGTACCGGGCGGTCGTTGCCGGCGGTGTTATCGATGTTGTGTGAATCGATACCCACCAGGGCCACGTTGCAGTCGCGCAGGTAAGCAGCCGCCTCGGGGGTAACATAGGGATGGTGCTCGTAATACTTTTCCGTATTCCAATGTTCGGCCCAGCCGGTGTGGATCAATACTGCGCGGCGACGGATCTCGTGGTGGCGTACGTGGTCGAGCGTGACCGCCAGTGTTTCGCTATGGGGAACGGAAATAACAATGCCGTCCAGGTCGGTAAAACTTTCCAGCGTGATCTCCGACAGATCTTTACCATGTTCGAAGCGGTGGAACGGGCAGTCCAGGTATGTACCGGTATTCGCGACCATGTCGATCCTGGCGATCTGGAATTCCGTGCCCGGAGCATAACGCTCCCGCGACTCCGCGCGGCTGAGGTAGTCGCAGATCACGGGAGCGGGCAATCCTTTATACGTTACCAACCCATGCTCGATGGTGTGGCTCAGGTCGATAAGCAACGGCCCGCGCGTAGCAGCGTCAATGGCTTTGCGTTTGTGCGGCTCCGTCAGGATCTGTTTGTTGAGGATCTTTGTTTCGCCCACCATCAGCAGCCGCATGTCGGCTACTATATAGTCGGCCAGGGCCTGATCGCTGATGTCGTCCCCAGCAATATCCAGGCGAAACCCTTCTCCTTTTATACCACCGCCGTTGGTAAAGAAGATCTCAAAGTCGAATGCTACGCGTTTTTCCATAGGTCATATTTCTCAGCCCACGTGAGCCCGTTAGGCAATGTCATGCTGTTGAATTCCAGGTGTATAACGCGCCGGTGTCTGCCTTGCGTGGCTTTTGACGACGCGTGGAGCAGCAAGGGGCGCATAACGTGCACGCCGCCTGCCGGTATGTCACAATGCTGAGGCACACTGTTCTGCGTCAGGAATTTGATCTCATCATCCGAGAGCTTCTTGTGATGTGAGCCGGGTAATATCTGTAACGCACCGTTTGTCTCGTCGGTGTCGTCGAGGTGGATGCGCAGCGTGACGGTATCTTTTAATATCTCTTCCGGTGGGTTTACGCCGTGTACATCGTTCTTGCGTGTCCAGCCCGTAAAGCCTTCCGTTGTGATCTTATCCGTGACGTTGATCGTCGTGTCCTGGTGCCAGGTAACATACCAGTTGGCCTCGGGCGACTTGTCAAAGAAGATCGCTTTGGTCAGGAACAGGTCCGGATTGATCTTTTTTACTACCTCCAGCAGGTTAGGCGTAAAGAGCATGGGTTTGAGCGCCGGGATCTCCTTCAACACGTGCCGGATGGCATAGCTGTCGGTGCTGGTACCGGCTGCTTTCAGGTACAGGTAGATCGTGTTCCGGATTTTGTCGACTTCTTTCCTGCGATATATATGGTGCAAGGTGGTCGAACCGCGGTGAATGAATCGTTGCAGATTGTTTTGAAGCGATTTTGTATTGAACTCGTAGATATAGGAATCCAGTGCATTGGTCAGGATGTCGCGGATGCGCCGCTTCAGACGTGCGGGTTCCAATACCTGCACCCGGTCACCGTATCCCAGGAGCTCCCGTTCCAGCTCGAAATTGGGTTGGACCTGGAGTGATACCAGCGGCTCGCCGGTGGGCGATTCGATGATCTCCTGCGAGTGGTGGAGCGGCTTGGTTTGAACGTAGGGGAACGTCTGCCGGTCAAACTTGAGCACCACCCGTTCCGTCGGCACACCGGGGCTTACGCTGACGCCGATCACATGGCGGAAATGCTCATGCAGGTTGAAGCTGCCGGACGACACGTACGTTACTTTGCAATCTTCGATCGCGATGATCCGGTCCAGTGCCAGGTTCAACAAAGGTTCGCTTTTCTTCCGCACGCCCAGCACAAACCAACGGTTGCGGTACTCTTTCAGATAATACGCATGGAAAGGAAAGACCGAAGCTTCGCGCGCCTTAAAAGATTGGTACGTCAGCGTGACGGCACATTTGTTAATGATCGCCTGGTAGAGCGTGTCGATGTGCTCCAGACCTTTCAGGTTGTCATTCTTTTCAAAGTCAATGACCGGGGCCTGATTGGTTTTGGCGGAACGGATCTTGTTTTCCAACCGCTGCACCATACCCCCCAGGTCGTTAAAATGGCTGAAGCCTTTAAACTGACGCAGGATGTCCACCGCCTCGGTCAGGCGACCCAGGTCCTCGTCCGTCAGGGGACTGTTGGTGATGGAATATTCCGGGTCTTCGTAGGTATAATATTTCTTCTCGGAGACAATAATGGGTGCGTTGTAACCCAGCTTGTCGCTGCGCATCAGCTGGATGTCCATTTGCACCGTGCGCCGGCTTACGCCTTTGTCAATTCCTTCGTATTCGTAGAGAGCTTCCGAGCAGGCGTCGACCAGGTCCTCCAGCGTCCAGCGACGGTACCGGTTGCGCAGGCAGGTGTCGATCGTGCGAAACCGGATCAAGGCATTGCGATTAACAGGCATAGTGACCTCTAAATTTTTAACTAAAGAAAGAGAAATTTTCACTACGCAAAAAGGCTGCGCAGGGGTCCCTCAGCTTTGCATCATCAAACGGGTTTTCAGGCAGAAGGTTTACAAACACACCTTTGCCGGGAGATTGCGATATTTGTCATACATAAACAAGCACTACGATGAGCTTAACAGGAAACGATTTGAAAGGCGCGGGATTTGAAGAAGGAAAAGCACTGGGCCTTGCCCTGCAGGCGATGGAAAAGAACTTCAGCGCCTTGTCCGCAGCAGATCAGCTTTCACTTTTGAAACAAGTAGTAGCCGATCCTGCGGCCTACCAGCAAGATGAATACCTCGGCGCCGTGGCGAACCAGCTGCTGCAGCCGGCGGATCCCATCATTTCCCTGGAAGCGCCAAAGGCTTATACGGTCTACGGTGCGGAAGGTATCGAACAGGGCGCCATGGGTCAGATGCAAACCGCGATGCAGCTGCCGGTAACGGTAGGCGGAGCGTTGATGCCGGACGCGCATCAGGGGTACGGCCTGCCCATCGGTGGCGTGCTGGCGACACACAATGCCGTCATTCCGTATGGCGTGGGCGTGGATATCGGATGCCGTATGTGCATGACGCTGTATACCATGCCCACCTCCTTGCTACAGCAAAAGACAGACGCTTTTAAAAAGATGCTCGTAGATAACACCCGGTTCGGCCTGGCAACGTTCAAAAAGCCGCAAGACGATGCCATCTTCGAACGAAAGGAGTTTCAGGACCTGAATATACTGCGTGGACTGAAAGACCGGGCGTGGCAGCAGATAGGCTCTTCCGGCGGCGGTAATCACTTTGTCGAGTTCGGGGTAGTAGAGATCACAAACGCCATTCATGAGCTGAACGTGCCCGTGGGTCAATACCTGGCCGTGTTGTCACACTCCGGTTCGCGCGGCCTGGGCGCCAACATTGCGCGGCATTATACCGACGTGGCGATGAACCTCTGCAAGCTGCCGGCCGAGGCAAAACACCTGGCATGGCTCGGCCTCGATACCGAAGCGGGCCAGGAATACTGGCTGGCTATGAACCTGGCCGGTGACTATGCTTCGGCGTGTCACCACCAGATCCACGACCGCCTGGCGGTAGCGTTGGGTGAGAAGCCTCTCGCGATGATCGAGAACCACCATAACTTCGCGTGGAAGGAAAAAGACGCCCAGGGCCGCGAGATCATTGTGCACCGCAAAGGCGCTACACCAGCCGGCAAAGGGGTACTCGGAATTATACCGGGGTCCATGGCATCGCCGGGCTTCATCGTGCGGGGCAAGGGCCTGGCGGCTTCCATCAGCTCGGCGTCGCATGGAGCAGGTCGTTTGATGTCGCGAACAAAGGCCAAAGCGAGCATCTCGCCGGCGGCCGTAAAAGCCATGTTGCAACGTGAAGGAGTGGAGCTGATCGGCTCGGGTCTGGATGAAGCGCCGATGGCGTATAAAAATATACACCAGGTAATGGAGTATCAGAAAGACCTGGTCGATACCCTCGGAACATTCATGCCGCGTATCGTGCGGATGTGCGGCGATGAGCGGTTCCAGGAAGTAGATTAGAAGAAAAAGGCAGGTGGATCACCTGCCTTTTTTATTCACGTTCGGGTAAATACCCCGCGGCTTGCCGCGTACGAAGAAAATAGTAAATTCCGGGCGTGAGCC
>NZ_JAHESC010000030.1 GCF_018598185.1 Dawidia soli | reverse complement strand
CGCGGGGACCCCCGGGGGGGGGCTCCACCCCACGGAAGCCCCCGCCCAACGGCGGGCGGCCATTCATTGGATGGGCGGGGCGGGCCGGTAGAATCTCGAACCTTTTGGTGCGGATTTGAGGTCGTTGCGTCGGGTAATGTCAGAAAAAACGTTACTTAAAGGTATTTAGGCGGATTTTCACTATAGCCCTTGCGTTTCCAAACGGACATCCTTTCAATCAGTTACAGGCTGAAAAGAGTAGCATTTGATCTCATTTGTCTGCACTTATTAAAAAGTGCAAACAAATCAATTAGAAGCATTGAATTGTCATGCCGGATAATAGCTATTATCTAGTTACCTGAAGTAAGATTTAGCCGTTTAAAGTCCTTCCCGGAAATCGAGTATCTGTCCCTTAAATTATAAATCAAGTTCCGGATTGATCCGGTTCGGCGATGCAAAATTTGTTCGAGCTCAATCTCACTCAACAATTGTAAGGTAGCGTTAGTCATACCAAAGTCCGACTCGTAAGGACCTACGCTAATCACTATCTCGACATCTTCCTGTGTCAACGGGTACTTGGTAATAATCTTTGATATTGTGCCGGCAAGTATTTTATCTGCACTTTGAATTTTACGAAGTAAATGCTCTGTTGTCCTGATAGAATGTACATTATCCGCCACTTTTACAGTGCTCGGATACAATTCATGAATTTGTTGTGCTACTTCACGACAAAAATCGGTGTAGTCCTCGGCTCTGATATCATATCGTGGTTCCAGTTTATCAAGGTCGGAAAGTTTAAATCGGCTGCCGTCAAACGAGAACCTATTGAATAGCTCATACAACACTTTGGGAGTGGTTTTGCTCGAAGTCGTAATAATCGCGAAGGGCATCACGCTGGGTTATCACATACATTTTTGACCCACCGAGAACACTGAGGTCAGCCATCGAAATATTGCCAATTAGGGGGATTGGTTTAAAAATTGGTTTCGATAGTGCCGTCTGATAAAACGTTATTCGAACAGGTGGGTCGCTGATGACATAATTCACCTGATGAAAGTCAATACGATTTTCATCCACTTGGTGAAATCTTTTCTTAAGTTCCTCCAGGATTTGTACTTGCGGAATGGCATAGCTTACATGATACCTGGGAATCCACTGGCAAAAATCTAAGTCTTCACTTAGCCGATGATTAATTTGCAACGCGAGGCTCGTGCCGCCAATCAAGTAGTAATCGCTAAGAACTTCTAAGGATGAAAAGGACTCAATGACGCCTCTAGCTGCGGAAGATAATCCTTTCATATTTACGATTGCGTTGCCGCTGCCTGTCCAAATCTTGTAGCGCCAGGCTTACAAATTTTTCAGGGTCACGTTGCTTGAAAATATTACGTGCAATCCAGATATTATTACTATGTCTCCAATCGTCTTGAATTAACACCTTTGACCTCCAAACCCGAACTATCTCAGGCAAACTGTAGAGATTCAAAAGCATCAGCTTCTCTTTTTCCGGAGCATTGACTAATGCTCCTTCAATAATTTCATCGTCCGATACCTGGTGCCATTTGCTTTTCGAAAAGGATTGAAAAGCCCATGGCCCAATACGTTCAACATAGTCAAACTTGTCTACCCTAGGTGATTTTGACGATATGATGTCGTTCAATTCCATTTGAAAACGTCCCAAATTAGCAAAAAAAGAGCATTCTTATACGTTTTGGACTATTTCAAAAGGCAAGTCCAACTGGTATTTGAAACAATTCTGATGCCTAAAAAGCTCCAAATTGGCCAAATTTGACGGAACGGCTTCCTTTCGCGTCTCAGATTAAACGTTCCTCCAACGCATCTCGCCATAAAATGAAGCCTTTTATTGGATCAGAGTAATCGTGAAGAACGCGACTAAAGTTCGATGAAGCATCATCAATAAATGCCTGGCGACCTTTCTGTCTAATTACTCCCAATGCGTCATCGATCTGTTTCAATGCATCTCTAAGGATAGATACACTCTTGTTTACATGCCAGATATAGGCGGCTTCCTCCGTATCTAATGTCTCCCAAATAATATGATACTGTTGCTCGCCTGTCAGAAGAAATACAAACGAAAATGGAAGCAGCACAAAACGTAGCTTCAAGACACTGGCTTCATGCTTTTGTGCCAGATAACGCAATTGATGATAGTGCTTAACGTTTTTATAACTCAAAATTTCGTTCAGCAAATCGTCGGGCGAATTGTACAACGTTTGTGAATCAAGCCTGCTGTTCTGAACTTGTTGAATATCCAAAAGGTTAGGCTGACGAGTCTCCGGATGCCGCTTTAAAATATTCTCCGATAAAAATTGAAAGCGAACGCCTTCTATTATCTCACGATCGATCCTATCAAGATCATCCGACGAGGCATAGTTATAAATAAGTTTTCCATTATCGACGCTGATTTTTATTGTTGCACCGATATTGGCAGATTTAAGTAGTTTGGCAAAATATGGTTTTAGCACTTCAAACTCTGGTCGTATGTGCATATTCGGAATCTCAAATACCAACTCCTTATTAATCTGATCCAACTGATATTTGAACACGACTATCCCAAACTTAAATTCCAACTGCTCGATTGGAACCTGGACTTGGTCATCAATAGAGAATGATTTGTCGGTCGTTGTGACCGGCTCATAAAAATTGAATAAGCGGCCTTCTTTGACAAATCTTTTATAGTACACATTTCTTTTCTGAAATAGCTTTTCGAGGTAGTCAATCTTATAATCACGATAATCGTAAATAACCGGATCAATTGATGATCGTTGCACCCGACCTATGTATTGAATTAATTTACCTTCAAACGAAAATGGGTATACAAGGAAGATGCTGTGCGCATTCGTCAAATCACTACCCTCTCCAAAATATTGCCCGGTTGTGATCAATGCTTGATAATTTCCTTCTTGAAGAATTTTCCATTTAGCATTCCTGCTGGCTTCAGAGTCGTCACCACTTAGCGTAACTGTTTCATAAAATTGCTTAAGATATTGATTGAGAGAACTGATGTGGTCTTTTCTTTCCGTTAAAATAACTACGCGCTTGCCTGCGTTCAACTCTCCGGTGACATCATTAAAGATCAACTTGTTTCTGGCAGAGTCATGAACCAACATACGCGACAGTACCTCAAAATTATCCATCTTCGCGTTAAATGGAACCTCAAAATCTGTGTCTCTAATTGCGATGCGTGTCGTTAAGTGCGTTTCAATATCCTTTTGTTTGATTTCGGCGATAACTTCACCGACATGAGTGAAAATAATCTTTTCATCGTTGTGTTTTCTGAAGGGAGTGGCTGTAAATCCATACAGATAATATGTATTTAGACGCTCAATTGTGCTACGGAATGTTTCCGCTGGTGTGTGGTGACACTCGTCGACTAATATGGTGCCAAACGAGTTAGTCGCATTCTCCTGATCTCCGCGTTCTAGGGCTTTGCGTAAACTTCGAATTAATACTACCGTGATCTGTTTTCCCGGCCTCACTTTACCATTGCTGATTTTTCCGATATCCTTCCTGGGTATTCCAAGAAATGTCTCAATTCTGTCCATCCATTGTTCTGCAAGTTGCTTCCGATGCACAATAATCAGTGCCGGCTGCTGTTTCTCAACGACAATGGACAAGCCTATGATTGTCTTACCAGGCCCGGGCGGCGCCACGATAACACCTAAGTCCTTCCTTTGAGTAGCTTCAATGGCAACCCTTTGATGATCGCGTAGCTGAATGGTCGAAGTAAACGCGGCGCATTCTAATTTTATACGCTCATCCTTGAACTCGTAGGTGAATTCATTTTCCTTACAAAATCGTAGCAGTTTTCCAATGAAGCCTCGGGGCACCGCGAGCGTATTCTCGTGTTCTTCAATCAATTTGAAATAGCGCTGAGTTCCCCATGTATTCTTTCCTATTTTCTTTTTTACAAGAAACTCGCTGTTGGTAAAGCTCAGCTCTTCTTTAAGATACTCAATCAATTTCGAATTGACCGCATTTCGATTAATGGATAGTTTACTGCTTAGCGTAATGAGTAGATTTCCGGATGGAGCCTGAATCCCAGTTTCTCCGACGCTTGCCAGCGATCAGTCCAGTTCGTCTAATACATTAGATCCAATGCGCGTGATTGACTTCAAGAACTTCCATTGATCTGCAATCGGCTTCAATGTATCCACGTCAATGAAACAGCTATTGGAAACTTCCAGTGCTGGTTTATAAAGCGGCAAAGCAATCAAATTACCGAAGCCTTTCTTTGACAGATAGTCTTGATTGGGAAATAGGCGGTCGAAGCTGGATTCTTTATCAAAAACAGAAAACACTCCCGCCAATTCCAATAGTTTGGATATAATGCGTCTACTTTTGTACGCTGGATAATTTACCTCAAAGAACATCCAAACATGACCACCGTTACCCGACCGCGATCGTTCTAAATATGCGGGTATATTCCTGCTATGACAAACTTGAATGAATTTTCGACAATCAGCAACCCATGATTCTTTATCAAAATCGGCTGCTATGAACCAAGATGTGTTATCTTGTAGTAAGGGATAGATTCCAGCTAAATGACCACCTTCAAGATGTTTAATCACCTGGTGGCTATCGTACGGAATATAATCCTTCTCAGTATAATTCTGGAAGGTACCCCCGTGCATTTGATGTAATCTGTACCGGTAGGGATCGAATCGGTAAGCAGGCATATATCCACTCTTCCCACTCTTTTCCCAGCGTACGGCAAAGACGTCGTCGCGGCCTCGGAAAAGAGATTTATATAGATTGATTTGATCAGCTGACCACATACGAAAAATAAAGGGAAGATTGTCCTTTTTTCGCGTTGTTTAAAACTTATAAAGCTCAATACGTACCTGGGGCAGATCATTCCCGGAATAGTGGGATGGGCATCATTGGTTTGAACTGCTCCAAAACTAAGTCCTTGATGCAAAGGCTGATGACAAACAAATGATAATCAACCATTTGTATCGAATGATACCTGGACTGGTTCGATGTCCATTCCTCTACTCGCAAAAAAGCCCGCAAACTGTTAAAGTTTGCGGGGCTTTTTTAAATGCGGGGAGGACCGGCAAAATCTCGAACCTTTTGGTAGAGGATTTGAAGTTGTTGTATCGGGGCGCTAATAGAAAAAAGCCAGTTTAAAGCAGAATTTACGCATTTTTAGTATCGGTGACGGATTTTAAATGCCCTAAATGTCAAGGCGTTAACAGGACTTAAGTCAATCCCGAAAAATCCTTTACGCCTCCCGCTGTTCTGCGTTGGACTGCACTGGATTCCGACACGACCCGATGTCCATTCCTCTAGGCACTAAAAGTCCGCAAATATTGAAATGTGTTATGGTAAGGGAAGACTCGATTTAAGGTCATCTTACCCCCATATTGAAGAATGGCCAGGCGAAGTTCTGCGGATTCACGGTCAGTTACAAATTTACCTGTGCTTAATACAAAATTTATCATATCCGCCTTGCAAGAACGATGCTAGTGTTGAACATCCTGGATTGCCACATAATGGTGTGTGATCTGAACATAGGTTGGTATAGGTAACACTGTTATAGTAATAACCGAAATCCCCTTCACGTTTTGAAATCGCTTCCCGCTGGCAATAGGCCACATGGCAGGTGTTTGCATGATCGGTACAAAAGCGCGAATATCCGATAACGCTTATGGATGCTGTCTCTGCGCAGCCGGAAAAGTCACAAACAGGGGCATGGTCTTCACAATGTCCCGTATATGATCTGCCGATGGACATACAATCGGTTTCCTTAACAGATTTTAGAATAGGGGTTTTCGTACAACCAAGCTGAAAGCAGGTGCGTAAATGTGATTTACAATAGCGACCATATGTATCGGGGGCAAGAACGGCGGTATTCGAACAGCTGGCTGCGAGGCATTTCAAGGTATGATTGCCACAGTAAGGCATGTAAGATTGCTCTTGCAGCACGTATCCTAAATCGCCATATTCTTTTCCTTGTGTTCGCACGCTACAGTAACGAACTAGGCATTTTCCAGAATGGGAGTAGAAGGTGTAGTGATCAAAAGGATTGCGATTGTACTTTGGGGCGGTAAGGCTGGATTTGGCGGCTGCGGCGACGTCTTCCGTCGCCACTCGACTTTTTGCGGATGAGGTGCGCTCTGTAGTGGTTGGCGCATAGTAAGTATGATGCGCGCTCTGTTTGGGCAGCGACCGGGTATGTGGGCGCACGTATGTGCCGTCTTTTCGGTAGTACCCGCGAACCTTTACTTGCGCGTGAATGGGCAAAGCCATTATAGCAAAGAGGGTAAAAATGGCAAATAGTTTGATCCGCATGATTTGTTTAGTATTGACTCGGATTTTCATATTCAGTAAAATGTTTTAAATGCGTGTCAGGTAGTATCTCAACTTTTCGCTGTTCTTGATAGTGAGCGAATCACAATTTTAACCAATTGGCACCTGATCATATTACATAGCCCCCGTCACCTTACTAGAGACTTAAAACACCAGGAGGTATGAGAAACTACACGAATGGTATATTTTTTTAGAGTACTAGATCGGTCTATTTTTGTTATAACTATATTATTGAATCGTGGGTGATGGCGCTAATCTTTTTTCCGAAAATATCCCAATTCTTTCCGGGTAGAATGCAGGACCTCGCCTACAAATTCTTTAAATTTCCTATTGTGCTAATTGAGGATGGGACGGAATCGTCTACGGGGCGGAACCAGGTGAGGAAGGGGTCTATGGACCCGAATATGAAGAAATTGGCGATGAAAGAAGGTAAATTGGAGGTTGCCAAGGCTCTGCAATGAGCGGGACTGAAAAAAGATTACTTTTAAGGATAAACAACCATTCCATGCCGTTAGAAACCTTAGGTTGGATTGAATATAGCCCATACTTAACACAAGAGGAACGAGACGAACATTCATGGTTGGCCTGGATGCGTATTGACGCCGTTATAAGCAGGGTGGATAGAGTGACGGAGATATTTTTTGGGTACTCAAAAAGGATAATAAGAAAAGAATTTGAGATACAATCATTAGCGAAAGACAGAGGTATTCCGATCAACGCGTCCGGTATTGTGAAAACTGAGATTGAGGATATTAGATTGTTAGAACAGAAACACCGTGTTGGATTTTTTGGATATTCCGTCATTTACTATGACGAGATTACGAAGACAACGCTTCCCGTGGAAGCCGGTAGCGACTGGCCGAAATTGTTTTCTCTAATAGAATTATTTAAGGGAATTAAGGGGCTTGAAGACAATCAGATCAGATTGATTGTCTGGTTTGAGTGGTGAGTTTTCGCGATGCCTCGTCGGCTGGCTTCCAGTTTCCAGTTATTGCTTCCTGTCTGTGGAAATCTGCTAATGGCGACGGGAGGGAATCCGTGACAGTATACGCTAGCCATCCATAATTTGACGAAGTTGACCTCACTGCAGAAAAGATAGACTGTATACATGGAGAGTTCGATTCCATTTCCCTATTCACAAAAAAAGCCCGCAAATTATTAGAATCTGCAGGCTTTTTTTAATGCGGAGAGACAGGGATTCGAACCCTGGATACCCTTTGGGGGTATACACACTTTCCAGGCGTGCTCCTTCAACCACTCGGACATCTCTCCTTTTGTTGAACGGGGTGCAAAGAAATCAATAATTCCTGCGTTTTCCAAAGTCAGGCGGTTAATTCTCCCGCCAGGGACAATCCTACCAGCTCCCGTGCCCGGGCAGGCCCGTACTCGCCGATCAATAGCATTAATTTGGTCACCGCGGCCTCCGTGGTCATGTCGGCCCCCCCGATCACGCCGATCTGCTGCAGCTTTTTGCTGGTTTCGTAGCGGCCCTGGAGTACCCGGCCACCCGGACATTGCGAAATATTGACAATGATGACGCCGTTCTCGATGGCCCGCTTGAGCTCCTCCGTCAGCCAGGGCAGCGTCGGGGCGTTGCCGGCGCCGTAGGTCTCCATGACCACAGCTTTCAGACCGGGTATGCTCAGGATGGCGTGTACGATCTCCTGGCTGATGCCGGGAAATAGCTTCAGGATCGAAATATTCGTCTCGAACGACTTGCGCAACGTTAGCGTTGACGGCGATGCCACGGTCATAGCCGCGAAGTTGTAATCGATCTTTACGCCGGCTTTGGCCAGCGGCGGGTAGTTGCCCGAGTTGAACGCATCGAACTGCATGCTTTCTACCTTCTTCGAGCGGTTGCCGCGCAGCAGCACGTAGTCAAAATAAATACACACTTCGTTTACCAACGGCAACCCGTCGCGACGGGCAGAAGCTATATCCAGCGAGGTAATGAGATTTTCGCGGGCGTCAGACCGCGGCTCCATAATAGGCAGCTGAGCACCAGTAAAGATCACGGGCTTGTGCAGACCTTCGAGCATAAAGCTCAGCGCCGAAGCCGTAAAGGCCATCGTGTCCGTACCGTGCAGCACCACAAAGCCGTCGTGCGCGTCGTAGTTGTCTTTAATGATCTCGCCGATCGCCTGCCAGTGGCCCGGGTCGATGTTGGACGAGTCGATCGGTATCTCAAAGGAGATGACGGTGATCTCGAGCGACAGGTTCTTGAGCGTGGGCAGGTGCTCGAGAATGGAAGCAAAATCAAAGGGGATGAGCACGCCGTCCTTATCATACGTCATGCCGAACGTACCCCCGGTATAGATGATCAATATCCGGGAGCGCGCCTTCTCCGGCAAGGCAGCGTCAATGCTTATCTTTCTTAAATTCATGTTGGCGGTGGTATATGCTGGTTGTTTGGGTTGTTTGCGTCAGGCGTCCGTCAGGACGGGTGGAAGAGCTTCAGTGCGTTGGCCGTCGTGGCCGCCTGGATCTGCTCTACCGGTATCTTCATGATCTCGGACATGCGATGCGCCACCAGCGGGATATACGATGGCTCGTTGCGCTTGCCCCGGTAAGGTACAGGCGCCAGGTAAGGACAATCGGTCTCCAGCACCAGGTGCTCCAGCCCGACAGTGGGCAGCACGGCATCGAGGCCGCCGTTCTTATACGTAGCTACGCCGCCGATGCCCAGCAGGAATCCCAGTTTGGTGACCCGCTCGGCCTGCGCCGCGTTGCCTGAAAAGCAGTGGAATATCCCCGTCAGCTTGCCGTCGGCAAGTCCCTCTACGAGGGCGATTGTCTCGTCGACACTTTCACGGCAGTGGATGACGATGGGCAGGTTGTATTTTTTGGCCCAGTTCACCTGGATGGTAAAGGCCTCCTTTTGCTGCTCCCAGAAGGTCTTGTCCCAATACAGGTCGGTGCCGATCTCTCCCACGGCCACAAACTTGCGCTTGGCCAGCCACTCCTCCACGATGTAAAGCTCACGTTCAAAATCCTTCTTTACATAACAGGGATGAAGCCCCATCATGGAAAGACAGCGGCCTGCCGAGCGGCTTTCCAGCTCGAGCATATCGTCTATGGAAGTGTGGTCGATGTTGGGCATGTATACCCGACCGATCCGGGCCTCTTCGCAGCGCGCCAGTACGTCGGCGCGATCCGGGTGGAAGGCTTTGGCATAGAGGTGTGCGTGGGTATCTATATAATAATCCATGATATGCTGCGGGTGGAAAATGCGGAACGATCAAATATCGACGTGGTAAACATCCTGCTGGTTGCGGGCGATGTTTTGTACGTGAAAGCCGCCGGGCTGCGGCACCTCCTCGACCAGGTCAAACAGGGTGCACGCCTTGGGCAAGGCCGAAAAAATGAGCAGAAAGTTGTAGGTGCCCACGCGGGGTATGGCTGTCCACATCGGAGCGTACGAAATGTTCTCGGCATGTACCAGGCTGGAACGGGAGCCGGTGTCGCGGTCTACCAGGTAGGTAGTGCGCCAAATGCGGATCAGCATCTCCTCCGACTCATTCTCAAAATAGCAGTGGACGTACACGTAGGAGTCCTCGAGCGTTTCGGGCGCGATGGCCGCCAGAATCTCGGTATCAACGGCGGGACTGGGCTTTACCGGTACCTCCGGCACGGCCGCCGACCTGATAAAAGGGGTGTTTACGGTACTCGACATACTTACAAATCCAACAAATTTCGCATTATTTCCGGGAAATCTCTACTTTCGCCCGCATTATCCTACTCTAATCGTATGAGCAAACTTGTCATCGGCAGTTTCCGGGAATTCGAACAATACATCGGCAAAGACCTGGGCTACTCAGATTACCTGAAGATCACCCAGGAACAGATCAATAAATTTGCGGAGGCCACCCTTGACCACCAGTGGATCCACACCGACCCCGTACGGGCGGCGGAAGGCCCTTTCAAAAAACCGATCGCACACGGCTACCTGGCCCTGTCGATCATCCCCTACCTGTGGGACCAGGTGGCCGAGATCAACAACGTCAAGATGCTGGTGAACTACGGCATTGAAAAGTTGAAGTTCAACCAACCCGTGCTGGTCGACAACGAAGTACGCCTGAAGGTAACACTCGAGTCGCTCGCCGACCTGCGGGGCATCACCAAAGCCCAACTGCTCGCCACCCTCGAGATCAAAGACAACCCCAAGCCGGCGTTTACCGCGTCGATCATTTTCCTGTACCACTTCAAATAGTCCATCGGCTTGAAGGTCAATCTCGAATCGCTCCTCACGGTTACCAACGTGCTGATCGCCGTGACCGCTATCGTAAGCTTCTATGCCTTCGAGCGGCCCGACTTTCTGAACAAGCTTATCATGAACCCCTACCGCGTCAGGCACCGGCGCGAGTACTACCGGTTCATTACCTCGGGGTTCATTCACCTCGACCACATACATATTATCTTCAACATGTTCTCGCTGTACTTCTTTGGTACAGCCATGGAGACCGTGTTCTCGACAATCTTCGGTCCGCTGGGCTATTTATACTTTATTGCCCTGTACATCCTCGGTATTATCGTGTCTGACATTCCTACATTCTTCAAACATCAGAACAACCCGCGGTATAATGCGCTCGGCGCGTCCGGCGGTGTGGCATCGGTGATCTTTGCGTTTGTGATTTTTCTGCCGCTGGAAGACATCTGCATCTACTTCGCCTTTTGCTTTCCGGGATTTATCATGGGCACCGCCTACCTGGTGTTCTCCTGGTATCAGGGCAAGAAAGCCAACGACAATATCAACCACGATGCCCACCTGTATGGCGCCCTGTTCGGTCTGGTATTCTGCATAGTGTTATACCCTCGGGTACTGCCCGAGTTCGTCGAGCAGCTTAAGAACTGGCGCATGTTCCAGTGAGCCACAATAAAAAAACACACCCCGCGTCTTAAGGGTTTCCACCGCTACGGTTGTCTTGGTAAGAGTTTCCGTATGAAGCGAACGTGAACACCGTGTGAAGCGAACAGCTGTCAGTCTGCATCTGACCCAAAATAGGTGACATCTTTTCATCGCACAGGGATTGTATTTTGTCGGGTAGGATATGTTTTCTATACAAATTCAGCCCCAGGACAGAACTTTTAGTACCCGTTTCGTTGTAATACAGGATTACGTACCCGAAACCGAAATCCGATGGCCCACTATTCGCACCCTTCCATGAACCTGACTGACACGATCATTCCTGTCTATAATCTCATGACCTGTTCCGGCGGTACCGACTTTGGCATCTCCCGGTGCGAGCCTGACGACGATTTCACCGACTTTCAGGAGCCCCACCGGAACGAAGGATACTCGTTGATCTTACTGACACGCGGCGCGGTCTCCAAGTTCATCGATTTTGAAAAGTACTATATCGAAGCGCCGGCGCTGATCTCCATGAGCCCCGAGCAAGTGCACCAGTGGGTCAAGTCGTATGATGCTGAGCTGCTGTTCATCTCCTTTAATAAAGACTTTCTCATGGGCGAGATGCAGGGATGGATGGCCTGCTGGGAATGTATGTTTGGTCACGTAATTCAGGACATGGATGCGTCGACCATGGACGAGCTGATGGTCTATGCACGCCTGATGGAAGAGGAGTTTGCCGCCAACAAACCACAGAAGGACAGCCTGATCCGGAATCTCTTAAATGCGTTTATTATCTGTTGCGCACGTTTGCAGGACATCAGTGTGCCCGTCATGCAGATGGATTCCACCCAAAACAAACTGGTGCGTCAATTTAAATATCAGGTCGACGCGCACTTCCGGGAAAAGACCATGGTGGCCGAATATGCCGATATGTTATATGTAACCCCGGGGCACCTGAACGAAGTGATCAAAACAACCGTTGGCAAGACAGCCAAACAGGTCATCGACGAGAAGCGGTTGATGGAAGCCAAACGTTTGTTATTCTGGGGCAACTCCTCCATGAAAGAGATTGCATGGCAGTTAAAGTTCGAAGACGACTCGTATTTTAATCGGTTCTTTAAAAAACACACGGGCCATACGCCATATCTATATCAACGCACGATCCGCGAAAAGTACAATTAATGCCATGATTAGGTAAATGTCTGCTTGCATGAAGCATAATACTTTTGCTTCATGATCAACCTGGCAAGAATGCACAATAATCCACCACAGGCAAAACCTTTTACGGGGGTTTGCCGTGTTAAGGGGATTATTATGTTGATCCACCACGCATTCCCGTGTCGCCCGTGTACGGCCGATCTGGAAGCATAGTACCCCCTGCGCGTTATGCACCCTCCGCGCCGGTTGCTCTGCTCCACCGGCCTGCATGACCTCCGGTCGCCCCGCCGGCACATTGCCAGCTTGTCTTACGTAACTCACCTGAAACCACATTTGATATATATTTAAAAGAAGGAAGTATGAAACGTTTATTGAACCCACTTGCAACCACCGGAGTCACCATGCTCGGGAGCATGGCACTCGTCGCCATATTAAACAGCTGCACCTCGTCGTCGGGCAACGACGGTGGCATGATGCAAATGCCCACCCCTACCCTGCCCGTATTGACCGTCGCCAACGTAGCCACTACTACACACCGTGAGTATGCCGCTACGCTGGAAGGCAAGGTGAACGTCGAGATTCGTCCGCAGGTAGCCGGCTACCTGGAGACGATCTTTATCGACGAAGGTGACTATGTCAAAGCCGGTCAGCCCTTGTTCCGCATCAACGACCGTCCCTACCGCGAGCAGGTAGCCAATACCACGGCCTCGCTAAAGGCTGCACAAGCTAACGAAGCGAAGGCCCAGCTGGAAGTGGACCGCCTGACACCGCTGGTAAAAAACAACGTCGTGTCGGAGATCCAACTGCAGACGGCACAAGCCAGCCTGGAGTCGGCCAAAGCCAACGTGGCCCAGGCCCGCGCCCAGATGGGCAACGCCGAGATCAACGCCGGCTATGCGCTGATCAAGGCCCCCGTAAGCGGTTACATCGGCCACATTCCCTATAAGCTCGGAAGCCTGGTAGGCCGTGGCGAAGACCTGCCGCTGACAGTCCTGTCGGATGTGAAAGAGATCTATGCCTACTTCTCGCTGAGCGAAGTCGACTTCCTGCAGTTCAAAGAGCAGGTGCCCGGCGCGACGCTGGAAGAAAAGCTGAAGAACCTGCCGCCCGTTAACCTGATCCTGGCCGACAACACAGTATACCCGGAAAAGGGTATCGTGAGCACGGTCGAAGGTCAGTTTGACAAGACCATGGGTGCGATCACTTTCCGCGCAACGTTTCCCAACGCCGCCGGGCTGCTCCGCTCGGGTAACACCGGCCGCGTCAGCATCCCGCGCAACCACGCCCAGGCCCTGGTCGTACCGCAGGAGGCAACGTTCGAGCTACAGGACAAGGTACTGGTATTTGTCGTATCCGACAGCAACAAGGTAGCCAGCCGCCCGATCCGCATCAAAGACCAAAGCTCTACCTATTATTTTGTAGAAGAAGGGCTGAAGCCCGGTGAAAAGATCGTATACCAGGGACTCAGCCGCCTGCGCGACGGTGCGCTGATCGCCCCGCAGCCTATCGCGCTCGACAGCCTGCTGAAAACAAAACCTATTTAATCAAACCGTTATACCCTGCCGGCTTACCGGCCGCTTAGCGGGCTTGCTTCTCATCGAAGCAGGCCCGGCAGGACCTATACGCACCTTTTAATAACGCTTTCTTATGTTAAAGACATTTATCGAACGACCGGTACTGGCAACGGTCATCTCAATCATACTCGTGCTGCTGGGGCTGCTCTCGCTGCTCCAGCTGCCGGTGACGCAGTTCCCCGACATCGCCCCGCCCAGCATTCAGGTGCAGGCGAACTACCCCGGCGCCAACGCCGAAGTGGTGGCCCGCTCCGTAGCGACGCCCATCGAAGAAGCCGTAAACGGCGTGGAAGACATGACCTACATGACCTCCACATCGAACAACGACGGCACCATGGCGCTGACAGTATATTTTAAGCTCGGCACCAACCCCGACCTGGCCGCTGTAAACGTGCAAAGTCGTGTGTCTAAAGCCACCAGCCTGCTGCCGGCAGAAGTCGTGCAAGCCGGTATCAGCACACAAAAGCAGCAGAACAGTATGATCATGGTGGCCAACCTCATGAGCGACAACCCGCTGTACGACGAAACGTTTCTGCAGAACTATGCCAAGATCAACTTCATCCCCCAGATCCAACGGGTGAACGGTGTAGGCCAGGCCATGGTGTTTGGCTCGAAAGATTACTCCATGCGCATCTGGCTTAAGCCCGATCGCCTCACGGCGTACGGCCTGTCCGTGCAGGAAGTGCTGACCGCCGTGCGCGAGCAAAACCTGGAAGCCGCTCCCGGCCGTCTGGGTGAGAATAGCCACGAGGCGTTTGAATACGTCATCAAGTATCGCGGTAAATTCAACAAAGACGAGCAGTATGGCGACATCATTCTGCGCGCCAACGCCGACGGTTCCGTGCTGCGTCTGCGCGACGTAGCCCGTGTCGAGCTGGGCTCTTTCTCGTACAATCAAAACACAACCGTCAACGGCAAGCAAGGCATCGGTCTGGCGATCTTCCAGACCGCCGGCTCCAACGCCAACGACATTCAAACCGAAGTAAACGCGCTGCTGGAAAAAGCGAAAGCCGATCTTCCGCAAGGCGTACAGGTGTTTACGATCTATAGCACCAAGGAATACCTGGACGAATCAATTAAACAGGTTACAACTACTCTTCTCGAGGCGTTCGTCCTCGTATTCCTTGTTGTATTTATCTTCCTGCAAGACTTCCGTTCGACGCTCATTCCGGCCATCGCGGTGCCGGTAGCGATCATCGGTACGTTCTTCTTCATGCAGCTGTTTGGATTTACCATCAACCTGCTGACGTTGTTCGCCCTCGTATTGGCCATCGGTATCGTGGTGGACGACGCGATTGTGGTCGTGGAAGCCGTGCATGCAAAACTGCAAAGCTCTAAGCTCCATCCACGCGCCGCCACCCTGCAATCCATGTCTGAAATTTCCGGCGCCATTGTCTCTATTACCCTGGTAATGTCGGCGGTGTTTATACCCGTAGGCTTTATGCAAGGTCCCGCAGGTGTATTCTATCGCCAGTTCGCTTTCACGCTCGCCATCGCCATTATCATCTCTGCCGTAAACGCCCTGACGCTTAGCCCTGCGTTGTGCGCCTTGTTCCTGAAGCCCCATGTTGATCATGACGACCATGGCCACGCAAACTTGCCGATTCACAAGCGTTTCTTCCAGGCATTCAACACCAGCTTCAATGCGATGACCGAGAAGTATGTTCGAAGCCTAAGCTTTCTGAATCGTCGTAAATGGATCCCCCTCGGTGGCATTGCCATCGTTACCCTGGCGAGCGTCTGGATGCTGATGTCCACCCCTACTGGCTTTATTCCCAACGAAGACCAGAGCTTCTTTGTGTTCTCCATCACCACGCCTCCCGGCTCATCCCTGGAACGCACGCGCGAAGTAGTACACAAGGTAGAGCAGATCATGAAAGACCTGGAAGCTACCAATCACTACCTGTCGGTGTCGGGCCTGAACATCATTACCAACTCCATCAGCTCCAACTATGCGGTGGGCTTTGTAAAGATGAAACCGCACAAAGACCGGGGGTCGGTGAAAGACATCAACGCCATCATGGGCATGGTAAACCAGAAGCTGGGCGCCATCAACGAGGCGAACATCTTTACCTTCATGATGCCGACCGTGCCCGGTTTCAGCAACCTGTCCGGCTTCGAGTTGATTCTGCAAGACCGCACCGGTGGTTCACTGCACACGCTGAACGAAACCGCACAAGGCCTGATCGGCGAGCTGATGAAGCGTCCCGAAATCGCCTTTGCCTTCACGACGTTCAACACGGCCAACCCGCAGTTCAATTTGAAAATTGACGAGAAGAAAGCCAAGCAACTGGGCGTATCGGTAACCGATGCCCTGCAAACCCTGCAGGTATACTACGGCAGCACGTTCGCGTCAGACTTTAACCGCTTTGGTAAGTTCTACCGCGTTATCATGCAGGCCGACGCAGAGTTCCGCGACGATCCCACATCCCTCAAAGGCATGTTTGTCAAGAACTCCTTTGGTGAGATGGTACCGCTCAGCACCATTATCAGCCTGGAGCGCGTCTATGGCCCCGAAACGGTAACACGTAACAACCTCTTCAACGCCGTTACCATCAACGGTGTGCCAAAGCCTGGCTATAGCTCGGGTGATGCCATTAAAGCTGTAGAAGAAGTGACCGCCCAGTACCTGCCCCGTGGCTTCGGTTACGAGTGGGCTGGTATGACCAAAGAAGAGATCGCCTCCGGCGGACAGGCCGGCTTCATCTTCGCCCTATGTCTCATCTTCGTATACTTCCTGCTGGCGGCACAGTATGAAAGCTACATCCTGCCCCTGTCGGTGATCCTGTCGATACCGCTGGGTATATTCGGCGTGTTCCTGTTCATCCGCCTCTTCGGCATCGAGAACAACATCTATGTGCAGGTAGGGCTTATCATGCTCATAGGTCTGTTGGCAAAGAACGCCATCCTGATCGTAGAGTATGCCGTGCAGCGCCGACGCGCAGGCATGGAGCTGATGGCCGCCGCGCTGGAAGCAGCGCGCTTGCGCCTCCGCCCGATCCTGATGACCTCGTTTGCCTTTATCGTGGGACTGCTGCCGCTGATGCGTGCCACCGGTGCTTCCGCACTCGGTAACCGCTCCATCAGTACAGGTGCTGCCGGCGGTATGCTCACGGGGGTGATCCTCGGCATCTTTGCCGTACCGGTACTCTTCGTCATTTTCCAATACATCCAGGAGCGGATTTCCGGCAAGCGCCCCGAGGCCACTGCCGTAGAACCAACCTCAACGCTATAATCTTTCCGCACATGCGCAGAAATAAGTATTTATCCACAAGTATATCTCTCGGACTGGTAGTCGCCCTCTTAGCGGGCTGCTCTGCCGGAAAGAACTATAAACGTCCTGAACTGAATGCACCCGCGCAATATGCGACGGGTGCCAGCGACAGCAGCGCAGCTTTGCTGTCGTGGAAAGTGTTCTTTCAAGACCCGACCCTGGTAAGCCTGATCGACAAAGCACTGGTCAGCAACTTCGATTTACAGTTGGCCATTCAGCGGCTGGAAACAGCGCATGCGTATGCCAGGCAGGCACGGCTGGCCTGGCTGCCGTCGCTCAACGCGCAAGGCACCGTCTCCACCAATAATCCGTCGAACAACAGCTTTACGGGCATCCAGCTGGGCTCAGTTCCTCCTCCCATCGGTCCCCTCCACCACCTCGAAGATTATACCCTCGGCGGTACGCTGTCATGGGAGATCGATGTATGGGGTAAGATCCGCCGGCAGAAAGAAGCCGCGGTAGCGACCTATCTGCAGAGCTTCGAAGCACGTCGTGCCGTGCAAACCGGCCTCGTAGCGTCTGTCGCCAACAACTACTATAACCTCGTGATGCTCGATGCCCAATTGGAAATTGCCACACGGAACGCGAACCTCAGCGACAGCATCGTGCAAATGATCCGCCTGCAAAAAACGGCAGGCGAAGTTACCGAACTGGCCGTGCAACAGGCTCTTTCACAACAGCAAACCGCCGCACTGCTCGTGCCGCAGCTGGAGCAGGCCATCACTTTACAAGAAAATGCGCTGCGCTTATTACTCGGCGACTGGCCCGGCGCCGTCACCCGCGGCACAGCGCTTGACAGCCTGCTGTCACAAGATTCACTGGCCACCGGTGTACCCGCGGACCTGCTCCGTCTGCGCCCCGATGTACGCTCCAGTGAACTGGCCCTGATAGCGGCCAACGCACGTGTAGGCGCAGCACAGGGCGCCATGTACCCCGCATTGAGCATTACAGCCACGGGTGGACTAAACGCGTTCGAAGCCTCTAACTGGTTCAAGACACCGGCGTCACTGTTCGGCGTGCTGGCCGGAAACCTGACACAACCGATCTTCCAGAAGCGACAGCTGCGCACCCAACTGGATGTAGCCCGCGCGGAGCGCGAGCAACGTGCGATCGAGTTTCGCCGCTCCGTTATGCAGGGCGTACACGACGTAACCAACGCCCTGGTGAAGATCGAGAAGTTGCAAACACAAAAGACGGTAGCCGATGATCGCGTCGAGACACTCGACCAGGCCGTGCAAAATGCCCAACTGCTGTTCCGCAGCGGCATGGCCAACTACCTGGAAGTCGTCACGGCACAAAGCCGCGCGTTGCAGGCGGAGCTTGAACAAGCCACCATCACCCGCCAGCATCTCAGCGCCCAGGTCGAGCTATACCAATCGCTCGGCGGCGGCTGGCAATAAGAGACTTTCTTCTATGTATTTTTTTTGTTGGGGTCTGCCCGGTTCGCCGGGCAGACCTTTTTTTTTGGTGACCGAGGGCCAATCTATTTCCTTACGCCAATAACCGTATCCGTAATAGTCTCATAGGTCGCATAGCAAGCTTTTTTTCCGAACATACTAAAGGAATACAGGGCAATATCATTTTCACTCTCCAGCTCTTTCGGAATCATGTGCGGATATACTTTGCCCAATACATGCGCCATAATGAGGAAGTGTACATTGTTGATAACAATGAGGTCGTCTTCGTCCGAGGAACATTCAATGGTTAACAACTCTATAGAATCTGCATTGATCCTTGCGGTGACTTTGTATCCCAAATTCCCGGTCCAGCTTCGGGTGAAATAAAACACATCGTCATAAACATAGATATCCCATTTTACCTCCATCGCATCAGCCTTAAACACGATCCCCTCCACCGCCGCGCCGTCGTGCGGATATTTTAGATTGGCGGAGACTGATTTTGAATGGGGTATCGACGCGCCCCGGTATTCTTTGCCCAGCGAGCGACGTAAGGCACTGTACTTCTCGGCAACATCCTGTTGGGAAGAGGTGGAAATCATAGTCTGTGTAAACGACCGAATGTCTATGATCCGCTTGTTGAAAGGATTCTCCTCGCCGATCTCATACCACTTGAACTTGAAATTTCCTTCTTCTTTTTGAAGCACTTCCGGCTTCTTTATTTCCTTCTGTTTCTTTTTAAAAAGACCAAACATCGTTTTGTCATTTATAGATTCGCTACCTACAATAACGGAAAATCTATTCAAGAAGATGCTTTCCTAACTCCTGTTAGCACAATAGCCCACTTCTGCGTACTTTCGTGTATAACAATCGATTTTTCATGCGTTCCGATACGATTACAGCCAGTAAAACTGAGAAAAAACAGCCTGTTGCAGCGGGCCACACGGTTCAGGAGCCTTATAAACCGCAACACAAGGTGCGGATCGTCACGGCGGCCAGTCTGTTTGACGGCCACGATGCTGCGATCAATATCATGCGGAGGATCATCCAGGCCACCGGCTGCGAGGTAATTCACCTGGGGCACGACCGCAGTGTCGAAGAAGTGGTAAACACCGCCATTCAGGAAGATGCGCACGCCATTGCCATGACCAGCTACCAGGGCGGGCATACGGAATATTTCAAATACATGTACGACCTCTTACAGGAAAAGGGCGCAGGCCACATCCGCATCTTTGGCGGCGGTGGCGGCGTGATCCTGCCCGAAGAGATCCGCGAGCTGATGGACTACGGCATCACCCGCATCTACTCGCCCGACGATGGCCGCGCCATGGGCCTGCAAGGCATGATCAACGACCTCGTTGAAAAGAGTGACTACCCTACCGGCGAGACCATCTCCGACGACATCACGCAGCTAACAACCTCCAACCACCCCGCGCTGGCAAGGTTGATCTCCGCCGCCGAAAACTTCTACGACAAACACCAGAATGTTTTCAAAAAGGTAAACGAACAGGCGGCTACTTCGACGGCCCCCGTACTGGGCATTACCGGCACGGGTGGTGCGGGTAAGTCGTCTATGGTGGACGAGATCGTACGCCGCTTCCTGATCGACTTTAAAGACAAGACCCTCGGCATCATTTCCGTCGATCCTTCCAAACGCAAAACGGGCGGCGCACTCTTAGGCGACCGGATCCGGATGAACGCCATCAACAACCCACGCGTGTTCATGCGCTCCCTGGCAACACGGCAAAGCAACCTGGCACTGTCTGCCTATGTGAAAGAAGCCATACAAGTACTCAAAGCTGCAGGTTTTGACCTCATTATACTGGAGACCTCCGGCATTGGCCAGAGCGACACGGAGATCCTCGACCACAGCGACGTGTCACTTTATATCATGACGCCCGAATACGGCGCCGCCACACAGTTGGAAAAGATCGACATGCTCGACTTTGCCGACGTCATTGCCCTGAACAAGTTCGACAAACGCGGTGCCCTCGACGCCCTGCGCGACGTCAAGAAACAATACCAGCGCAACCACCAGCTGTGGAACAGCCCGGCGGAAGGAATGCCCGTGTTCGGCACCATCGCCTCGCAGTTCAACGACCCCGGCACGAATCAGCTCTACAAACACGTCATGGATACGATCGCCGAAAAGACCGGCGCACCGTTGCAGTCGTCGTTTGAGATCACACGCGAGATGTCGGAGAAGATCTTTGTCATCCCGCCGCACCGCACACGCTACCTCAGCGAGATTGCCGAAAACAACCGCGGCTACGACGGCTGGGTAAAAGACCAGGCCACCATCGCACAAAAGCTCTACGCCCTGCGCACGGCGATGGATACTGTACGCGAGCTGGCCCCCGAAGACAAAGATCGGCTGCTGAAGGGACTGGAAGAGCAATTTGAAAAGCTCAAACTGGGTCTCGACCCGCGCAACTGGAAGCTGCTCGAAAACTGGCCAGCGCTGGTAGCGCAATACAAAGGCCCACTGTTTAAGTTCAAGGTGCGCGACAAAGAGATCGGCATCAAGACACACGCCGAGTCGCTGTCGCACTTGCAAATACCGAAGGTATCGCTGCCCCGCTACGAAGCCTGGGGCGAGCTGCTGCAATGGAACCTGCAAGAGAACGTGCCCGGCGAGTTCCCCTATACCGCCGGTATCTATCCCTTCAAACGCGAGGGCGAGGACCCCACGCGCATGTTCGCCGGCGAAGGCGGCCCCGAGCGTACCAACCGTCGCTTTCATTACGTGAGCATGGCCATGCCCGCCAAACGTCTGTCGACGGCGTTCGACTCGGTAACACTCTACGGCAACGACCCCGACTATCGCCCCGACATCTATGGCAAGATCGGCAACTCCGGCGTTAGCATCTGCTGCCTGGACGACGCCAAGAAGCTCTACAGCGGCTTTAACCTGGCCGACCCGAAAACATCGGTATCGATGACCATCAACGGTCCCGCGCCCATGCTGCTGGGCTATTTCATGAATGCCGCCATCGACCAGCAATGCGAAGTATATATCAAGCAAAACGGCCTGGAAGAAGAGGTAAAGCAAAAGATCGCCGCGCTGTATAAAGACTATCCCGGTAAACACCCCACCTACCAGGGTGCATTGCCCAAAGGCAACGACGGCCTCGGGCTAATGCTGCTGGGCGTGACCGGCGACCAGGTGTTGCCGGCCGACGTCTACCAAAAGATCAAAGCCGAAACCCTCTCACAAGTACGCGGCACGGTGCAAGCCGATATCCTCAAAGAGGATCAGGCACAAAACACCTGTATCTTCTCGACGGAGTTCGCACTCCGCCTCATGGGCGACGTCCAGCAATACTTCATCGACCAGAACGTACGCAACTTCTACTCGGTATCCATCTCGGGCTACCACATCGCCGAGGCCGGTGCCAACCCCATCACACAACTGGCCTTTACCCTTGCCAACGGCTTTACATACGTGGAGTATTACCTCAGCCGCGGCATGGACATCAACGACTTTGCCCCCAACCTGTCGTTCTTCTTCAGCAACGGCATAGACCCCGAGTACGCCGTCATCGGGCGTGTAGCCCGCCGCCTCTGGGCGAAGGCGCTCAAGAACAAGTATGACGGCAATGCACGTTCACAAATGCTGAAGTATCATATCCAGACATCGGGCCGCTCGCTGCACGCGCAGGAGATCGACTTCAACGACATCCGCACCACGCTGCAAGCCCTGTATGCCATCTACGACAACTGCAACTCGCTGCATACAAATGCCTATGACGAGGCCATCACCACGCCGACGGAAGAGAGCGTACGCCGCGCCATGGCCATCCAGCTCATCATCAACAAAGAGCTGGGCCTGGCCAGGAACGAAAACCCGCTGCAAGGCTCGTTCATCATCGAAGAGCTGACCGACCTGGTAGAAGAAGCCGTACTGTCGGAGTTCGACCGCATTACCGAGCGCGGCGGCGTACTGGGCGCGATGGAGACCATGTACCAGCGTGGCAAGATCCAGGAAGAAAGCCTGCACTACGAGATGTTGAAGCATACCGGCGAGTTTCCGATCATTGGCGTCAATACCTTCCTAAGCTCGAAGGGCTCGCCGACGGTCATTCCGCAAGAGGTTATCCGCGCCACGACCGAAGAGAAAGAGTATCAGATCAACATGCTGAACAACCTGCACAGCGTGCACGAGCAACGCGTTAGGGAACAGTTGGCACGTGTGCAACAGGCGGCAGTACAAAACCAGAACATCTTCGAAGCGCTGATGGAGGCCTGTAAAGTCTGCTCCCTGGGGCAGATCACGAAAGCTCTCTTTGAGGTAGGCGGACAGTATCGCCGGAATATGTAAACGAAATACCTAAGCTGAGAATTACTTTTCTCCGCCGCGCCCTACCCGGGTGCGGCGCTTTTGTTTCCCCCAGGTCAAAACGCGGCCGTCGATTCCCGGGACTGGGTCTGTCCCCCCTTCGCGTGCGGCTCGTTTTCTCCACGGATGTCCCATAGATGTCCTACCCCTATATAGGCACGGAACATCTGTGGGACATCTATGGAACATCCCTGCATAGACCCAAAGTATACACGGAGATGGGCGCACCCCTCCCGGAATTCTAAGATCAGCATTAAAACAGTGTGGAGAGCCCGGGGAAAACGCCGGGAACGTCCTATTCCTTCGTGGAATAGCAATACTCTTTCAAATAGTCGACAGCATCGTCAAAACCGGCATGGAAAGCCTTGGTCAACGTACTACAGCCAGCCGCGAGCTGGTCGTTTTCCACCTGGGCCACGCCTTTGTAGAATAACAAGGTAACATTCCCCGGCTCTTGTTTCAAACCTGCCTCGATATATTTCAGGGCCAGGCCATACGCCTCCTGCTCGATACACATCGAGCCGGCAAACAGATAGGTCTGCACGTAGCCCGGTTCTTTAGCAATGGCTTCATCAAAAACGATCTTGGCGCTATCGGGCCGTTGCTCGTACGCGTAGGTCAGGCCCAGGTAAGCCTGCAGCTCGGGGTCTTCTTCCTCACGCAGCATCGTCCGGATAGCAGTACGTGCCTCGGCATAACGCCCCGCCTCCATCAGGATCGAAGCGCGCCAGCGGTCGATCTGCGGGTCGCCATAACGGCCTACCGCAAACGCATCGAGCTCCTTCAGCAACAGATCATATTTCTCCAAGCCCTGGTATACATACATGCGCAACAGCTTACCCTGGTGGTCGGTAGGATATTTGCCCAGGTATTGATTCACATCGGTCAGCGCCTCATTGAATCTCTCGGCACTGAAGTAAGCATAGGCACGCTTGTGCAACACGATGTAGTCGGACTCGTCCGCATACATGGCATTCTGCAATATTTTACTGTAAAGCGCGATCGCGCCTTCGAAGTCTTCGCGCGCAGCGAGGGTGTCGGCTTCGGTTTCCAGGGCGGCGCGGCCTTGTTGGGCAACGGCAAAAAAAGAACTCATTACCCCGCAAAGGGTAATGAGTCCGGCGATTATTGAAAATCGAATATTATTTACCGAAACGCTTGCGCTCATTTTCCGTCAGGTAAATTTTACGCAGGCGAATGGATTTCGGCGTCACTTCAACATACTCATCTGACTGAATATATTCGAGGGCCTCTTCAAGCGTAAATTTCACCGGCGGCGCAATGCGCATCTTTTCGTCGGCACCTGACGCACGCATGTTGGTCAGCTTCTTGGTCTTGGTAACGTTGATCACCAGGTCACCGCTGCGGCTGTGCTCGCCGATTACCTGACCTTCGTAGATAGGCTCTCCTGGATCGATGAAGAACTTACCGCGGTCTTGCAGGTTGTTAAGGGAGTAAGCAATCGCTTCGCCTTGCTCCATAACGATCAGCGAACCGTTGATACGGCCCGGGATTTCGCCACGGTACGGCTGGTATTCCAGGAAGCGGTGTGTTACGATCGCTTCACCGGCGGTTACGTTCAACAGGTAGTTACGCAGACCGATGATACCCCGTGAAGGGATGGTGAACTTCAGGATCATACGGTCGCCTTTCGGCTCCATGTTGGTCATCTCGCCTTTGCGCTGTGATACGGTTTCAATGGCCTTGCCCGAAACAACTTCCGGAAGGTCGATCGTCAGCTCTTCGATAGGCTCGCTCTTCACACCGTCGATCTCTTTGAAGATCACCTGCGGCTGACCGATCTGAAGCTCATAGCCTTCACGGCGCATGGTTTCGATCAGTACAGACAAGTGCAGTACGCCGCGGCCAAAGACCATGAACGAGTCGGCCGAACCGGTTTCGCCCACGCGCAACGCGAGGTTCTTCTCCAGCTCCTTCTCAAGTCTTTCTTTGATGTGCCGTGAGGTTACGAACTTACCCTCTTTGCCGTAGAACGGCGAGTTGTTGATCGTAAAGAGCATGCTCATGGTCGGCTCGTCGATCTTGATCGACGCCATAGCCTCGGGATTCTCGATGTCGGCAACCGTATCACCGATCTCAAACCCTTCCAGACCCACCAGCGCGCAGATCTCACCCGCCTTTACTTCCTCTACTTTTTCTTTTCCAAACCCTTCAAAGACATAAAGATCTTTGATCCGTGATTTTACGATGGCTTTGGTATCGCGTTTGATCAACGCAACCGGCTGACCCGCCTTGATGCCACCACGGTGTACACGTCCGATCGCTACCCGGCCGGTATAAGCCGAGTACTCGAGCGATGTAATGAGCATCTGCGTAGTACCTTCTGCGATCTTCGGCGCAGGGATGTATTCGATGATACCGTCGAGCAATGGCGTGATGCTGTCGGTAGGTGTTTTCCAGTCCGTGCTCATCCAGCCGTTTTTGGCAGAACCGTAAAACGCCGGGAAGTTCAACTGCTCTTCGGTCGCATCGAGTTGGAACATGAGCTCGAATACTTGCTCGTGCACCTCGTCGGGCGTACAGTTTTTCTTGTCTACTTTGTTTACGACCACGATCGGCTTCAGGCCCAGTTGCAGGGCTTTCTGCAGCACGAAGCGGGTTTGGGGCATGGGCCCTTCAAACGCATCGACCAGCAGGAGAACGCCGTCAGCCATGTTCAGCACGCGCTCTACCTCGCCACCAAAGTCGCTGTGACCCGGGGTATCGATTACGTTGATCTTATAGTCTTTATAACGTACGGACACGTTCTTAGCCAAGATCGTGATACCACGCTCACGCTCCAGGTCGTTGCTGTCCATGATCAGCTCGCCGGGATTTTCGTGATCTTTAAAAAGCTTTCCCGCCATCAGCAGTTTGTCCACTAGCGTAGTCTTACCGTGGTCGACGTGGGCGATAATGGCGATGTTCCTGATCTTGTTAACGTCCATAAATTCGTTGTATTCCTTGTTTTTCTTGAATTGAGGCGCAAAGATACGGTTATTTAAGGACTTGTCGAAGGCCTCGCAAAAAGACTACGAATAATTCACATTCCCGTGTTCCACCACTCTTTCATCCGCGTATACCCTATTTCTCGAAAGATTCTTCGCCTACCGCACACGTTTGAATAGCGTTATCAGGAATGTGAAAGGGGAGATTACCCGTATCAAAGCCCTATCATACCCGTATCAAAGCCCTACTAAAGCCCTATATAAGCCCTGTCAAAGCCGCACCAAAGGCATGCCGGCGCAGGTTGCTCCAACCTGGCTTATTCCGACCGGAACCGTAAAAAGGTGCCCATCGGCAGATCCTTGCCCTGCCTGGATTTCAGGAAAAATTCGCCGTATTCCGGGGCCGCCTGTGGGAAATGTGTTTTCACCACGTTCAGGCCCACGATCGGCGAAAGACCCACGGCATACATGCTCAGAATAAAGAAGTGATGATCGTCTTCTAACAATTGACTACTCATGTAGACCAGTTCGTTCAGCTGTTCTTGCAGCGTCCACTTCTCTCCTTCGGGACCACGGCCGTACGGCGGCGGGTCCATGATCAGTCCGTTGTATTTATTGCCACGCTTGACCTCACGGCGCACAAACTTAAAGGCGTCTTCATATACCCAACGGATGTTATCCTGGTTGTTCAACTGCATGTTCTGGTTGGCCCAGTTGATCCCGGGGCGGGACGCATCGCAATGCACCACATCGGCCCCCGCCGTGCGCGCCACGACAGACGCTGCGCCGGTATAAGCAAACAAGTTCAGCACGCGGGGCCTGGCGATCTTCCAGCCGGTGACGGTGTCGTAGATAAAATTCCAGTTGTTGCCTTGCTCCGGAAAAACACCAACGTGGCCGAAGCTGGTCAGACCAAGGCGAAGGTTGAGGGTGAGGTCGTTGTAACGATACTGCACCTGCCAGTTTTCGGGCATGGACGGGCCGCGCGACCAGCCACCCTTCACATCGTCGGCAAAGCGAAAGTTATCCTTTTGCTCGCGCACAAAGCGCGCGTGGGCCAGCTTCTTCCATTCGTCTTCGTGTAACGACTTGCTCCAGATCGCCTGAGGCTCGGGGCGGCTGAGAATATACTTGCCAAAACGTTCGAGCTTTTCGAAGTCGCCGGAGTCCAGCAGTTCGTAGTCCTGCCAGGAAGAAGGATGGTGCAGCTTGATATTCAACGCGTAGTGCCGTTTATTTTGGGGGCAAAGTAACAGAACTAATGGTAAACCGCGAAAAGTGCCGTGGGAATTCCCGAACTGTCCATACCTTTGGGAATTAACGGCTGCGCATGCACGTAAAGATCAACAGCACTCAGAATCCGAAAGTCAAACATTTGTTGTCGTTGGAAAAGCCCCGTGAGCGGCGTAAACAAGGTGTGTTTGTGATCGAAGGTAAAAAGGAGATCGGCCTGGCCCGCGACGCCGGCTATGCATTGGAGACGCTGTTCTTTTGTGAAGCGATCATCCCCGCCGCGGAAGCCGCGGAGTATACTCAACCACAGACCTTGCTGATCCCGGTATCAGAAGAGGTATTCGAAAAGATCGCGGTACGCGAAAGCACGGGCGGCCTGGTTGCCATCGCCAAACAAAAGCCGCACGGCCTGGACCGGCTGCAGCTTGGCAAACAACCCTTATTATTAATTGTCGAGGCGGTCGAGAAACCCGGCAACCTCGGCGCCATTCTGCGCACGGCCGATGCCGCCGGAGTGGACGCCGTGATCATTTGCGATCCGCAAACAGATTTTTACAATCCCAACGTAGTGCGGTCCAGTGTAGGCTGTGTATTTACCAAACAGATCGCCGCCGCTACATCGGAAGAAACTATTGCATGGCTTCGCAAAAACAACATCGCAATCTACTGTACCTATTTGCAGGCCTCGCGGCCTTACCACGAAATAGACTTCACACAACCGAGCGCCATTATCATGGGCACTGAGGCCACGGGACTTTCCGACGCGTGGGTAAAAAATTCCAACGCAAACATCATTATTCCCATGCAGGGAAAAATTGACTCGATGAACGTGTCAACCGCGGCAGCCGTTGTAGTTTTTGAAGCTAGGCGTCAGCGCGGTTTCGCTTTCTGACCAAATTATTCTACGGTTAGCAATACATCGCCGTTACATTTCTGTAACTTAGGGGTTGGAAAGACCACCTTTCATGGAGCCCCTCCCCCTGTATGAGAAGTCCTTGCCGGACGATAAGTTTCTGAACGCCCTGGCGAACGCTTATCGGCTGCAGGAAGCCATTATCAGCACGACCGAGCTGGCCGTGATCTCTACGGATATACACGGTACTATTACTAGCTTCAATCGGGCTGCTGAGCTGCTCCTCGGCTATGCCGCTGACGATGTGATGGACCGCGTCTCTATAGTAACCTTTCACGACACGCAAGAAATACTGCACCGTGCCACCATCCTGTCCGACGAGCTGAACAAAACTATCTCCCCCGGATTCGAAGTGTTCGTCGCGCGCCTGCAGGACAAAAAAAATGCCGAGCGCAGCGAGTGGACATACGTGCGCAAAGACGGTATTGTGTTTCCCGTCTCGATTTCGGTGACAGCTTTATGGGATGAAAAGAACGACCGTATTGGTTATGCGTTTATCGCAACGGACATCTCCATGCAAAAGCGAGTCGAAGAAGAATTCCGCCAGGTAAGCAATGAAAACGAACGCGTCTTTAGTTATACCGTCAACCTCAACGTGATTGCAGGCTTTGATGGCTATTTTAAAAAACTGAGTCCTGCGTGGGCCGACAAGCTCGGCTGGACCCTGGAGGAGCTGAAATCCCGTCCGTTCACCGATTTTGTACACGGCGATGACATCGGCGCTACGCAAGAAACCATGCGTTATATCCGCGGGGGCAACCATATCAATACGTTCGAAAATCGCTACCGTTGCAAAGATGGCTCGTACCGCTGGCTGCTGTGGAGCTCGTCCACCGATGTAGAGCGCCAGCTGATCTTCGCTTCCGCGATCGACATCACCGACCGTAAGAAATCAGAAGAGGAACTGATCCGCTCCAAGAACCACCTGGAAATAGTAGCCTCTGAGTTACAGGAGCAGAACCGGGCACTAGACGAGTTCGCGCACATCATCTCGCATAACCTGCGCTCACCCATCGGCAACATCAAGGCGCTGATCGGCCTCCTCAACGAGCAAAGCGGTATCGACGAGTATAAAATGATCTTCGAAAAGCTCAAGAACGTCTCCGGTAACCTCAGCGAGACAATGAACGAGCTGATGGAAACCTTAAAGGTCAAAAAGAACACCGAAGTAGAATATACCGACATCCGCTTCAAAGACATGCTCGACAAAGTGATCCAGTCACTCGAAGGCGAACTGATCCAATCGGAAGCCACGGTGACGTTTGATTTTAATGTGGCGCCGACGATCGGCTATTCAAAGACATACCTGGAAAGCATTTTCCAGAACCTGCTGAGCAATGCCGTGAAGTATCGCTCGCCCGATCGCAGGCCGGAGATCCATGTATCATCCAATATTGTCGACGGCAAAACCGAGCTGCGCGTGCGGGATAACGGCTTGGGAATTGACTTACAGAAGTTCGGGGATAAGTTGTTTGGATTGCACAAGACGTTCCATGAAAACAAAGAAGCCCGCGGCGTGGGGCTCTTCCTCACGAAGACGCAGATCGAAGCGATGGGCGGCGCCGTGACGGCGGAAAGTGAAGTCAATAAGGGAACAACATTTATCATTCGATTCTAAAAAAGCCGGTAGAAGACCGGCCACATGCGGAAACGTCTTGTTCTGTAAAGGCAGCCCTGAAAGGGCGGAACAATCGATGCATATGCGCCTCGAATTGTTGCGCCTTCAGGGCTAAATACGCTTGCATAAATATAGAAATAACCAGACGTACTACTCGTCCCTCAACGCCTTCACAGGATTAGAGGACGCTGCCCGCAGTACGTGGTAGCCCACCGTCAGCATCGTAATCAGGGCTGCCAGCAAGGCCGAAAGTATAAACGTAGCCCACTCCCCACTCAGCTCGATACGATACGCAAATTTTTGCAGCCACGAATTGGTAAAGTACCACGCCACCGGGAACGCAATGATCGTTCCGATGCCTACGAGTATAAAGAACTCCCGCGCCACCAGCATCACCAACCCCTGCACACTGGCACCGATCACCTTCCGGATGCCGATCTCTTTATACCGTTGCTGCGTGGTGAATGCCGCCAGGCCCAGCAAACCGAGACAAGCAATGGAGATCGTCAGCGCGGAGAAGAACGTGAAGATATAACTGCGCTTTTCGTCAGACTTATACTGCGAGTCGAACCGCTGATCCAGGAAGTCGTATTCAAACGGTATGTCGGAGAATACGCCGTTCCACGTATTTTCAATAGCCGCCAGTGCCTCTTTCGTATCTTCACCTTCCTTGATGCGGGCAAAGAGCAAATAGTTATCGTCTTCGCTCAACATGATCATCAGTGGTTCGATCACGCCGTAAAGTGAATTCTGGTGATAGTCCTTTACCACACCTACTACGCGTTTTTCAATCGGCTGCTCGTCCTGGAAGACGAACCGTTTGCCAATGGGATCTTTCCACCCCATGCGTTTTACCATGGCTTCGTTTACCAGCACGGCAAACGTCGTGTCTGAAGATACATCGCGCGAGAAGTCGCGGCCCTGGACCACATGCATGCCGATGCTTTTAATAAAGTCGAAGTCCGCGCGGTAGAGGTTGATGCCCCGCTCTACCAGCTTGCCTTCGCTATCGTCCACCTGTAGCAGCAGCTTACCGATACCGTCGCCGGGGCCTGCATTGGAAGCGCCCGCCCACTCCACTCCCCGCGTCTGGCGCAGGCGCTCGGCCAGCACCCCGGATTTTTTCACCTGGTCCTCTCCCGACAGCGCTATGCACACCACGCGGTCTTTTGTGAACCCCAGGTCCTTCGTGCGCATGTATTGCAGCTGATCGAACACGATCATCGTACTGATTAGCATGAAGATGGAGATCGAGAATTGCAGCACGACCAGCACCTTGCGGAAGATCACGCTGCCGCCCCTGGCCGAAAGCTTTCCCTTCAATACCCCGATCGGGTTAAAGCTCGAGAGGTAAAAGGCCGGGTAGCTTCCGCCCCCTACGCCTACCACCAATACGATCGCCAGCAGGCTCAGCAATACCGGCGCCTGCATTACATAGCTGAACGGCATCTTTTTATTCGCCAGCTCATTAAACGCCGGCAGCAATGCGTAGATCAACAGCAGGCTGATGACCAAGGATGTGAACGTGATCACCACAGACTCCATGATGAACTGCGCCATAAGCTGTGTACGGGGCGAGCCCATCACCTTGCGAATGCCCACCTCCTTGGCACGGTTGGCCGAGCGCGCCGTGGCAAGGTTCATATAGTTGATAGATGCAATGACAAGCATAAACACCGCGACGGCCGCGAAGATATATAGCACGCTCATGCTCCCGCCCGCTTCCGCTTCGTCCTGGATCTCGGAGTATAAGTGAATGTCGATAATGCGCTGCAGCTCATAACGAATGGTGATGCCATACTGCGCAAAGATGGGGTCGACCTTTTCTTTCACGATCTTCTCCAGGTTGGTGTACATCTTGCTGAGGTCGTAACCCTCGGGCAGCTGGATGTAGGTATAGATCCCGAAGTTCCCCCAGCTGCCGACGGCATCTTTCGGGCGGCTGCTGGCCGAGATCAGGCCATCGAAAATGAAGTGTGAGTTGAGCGGTACATCTTCCATGACCGCCGTAACCTTAAACGTTTCGCCACGCTGGTTCTGGAACGACTGGCCAATGACATCGGTCTTGCCAAAATATTTGATCGCGATGCTGCGCGTCAGCACGATCGAGAACGGCTCGTCCAGGGCGGTGCCGGGGTCACCCGCCAGGAACGTATAGGTGAACATGTCGAAGGCGGTGGAGTCTGCCTGGAAGAACTTGTCTTCATAGAACTCCTTTTCTTCGTAGCGGTATAATGTACGGCCGGTGCCAAAAAAGCGCACGGCGTTTTTAACTTCCGGGTAATTATCGCGTACCTCTTCGGCAAACGGTATTTGGGCCACCGCCCAGGTAAAAGCATCATCCGTTTCCTTGATGTGGGTAACGACCCGGTAAATGTTGGGAGCATCTTTGTGGTAACGATCAAAGCTCAGCTCATCGAGGATATACAACAGCAGGAACATGCTGCAGGTAATGCCCACCGTAAGGCCGAGCACATTGATGCCGGTGTAGGCTTTTTCTTTACGCATGTTGCGCAGGGCGATGAGGAGCAGGCTTTTTAACATAGGTCGTGGGGTTATCCGGATATCTTCGGAGATGTCCGGAAGTTACCAAAAGTTGCACAAATCCGGCGATCTTTTTTACACCCGCTCCTCCCCCATCTGGATGGAAACGTCGCCAGGCGAATTACCCCTGCGCGCTGATCAGCTCCGTATAGTACCCCTCCAGCCGTTGGGTTTGGGTGGCGACGTTAAATTCCGCTTCTACGCGGGCCCGGGCGGCCACGCTAAAGGCCTCGATGCGGTCGGCCTGCTCGAACAGCCGGGCCAGGCATTGGCGCAGGCTGTCAACGTCGTTCTCTTCGGCCAGGAAGCCGTGTACACCGTCGTGCACCACCTCGGGTATATCGGAGTGTTTCGTGGAAATAATGGCCATGCCGGTAGCCATCGCGTCGACAATCGCCATCGGCGTACCCTCTTTGTTATTCTTACTGCCCGTGCGGCTGGCTTGTATCAATACGTCACACCGGTACGACAGATCGATAAAATACGCATACGGCTTATAACCGTGCAGCGTCACGCGGTCCTGTATGCCGCCCGTCGCGATCGCCTCGAGAATGACAGGCTTCAGCACGCCGTCGCCAATGATATCGAGGCTGAAGTCGTATTGTGTGCGCAGCGCAGCCAACGCGCGTACGGCCAGCTCGATGCCCTTTTTCTCCAGGAAGCTGGACGCGATCAGAAAGCGGATCTTACCGCCCCGCGCCACGGTACGTTTCTCAAAACGGATGGTATCGGCGTCGATGCCCAGGTGGTGGATCGCGATCTTATGCTCCGGGCAGCCTAACCGTATCAGCTCGGCTTTCATATAGGGGCCGAGCACCAGCAATTTATCGGCATCCCGAAACAGCGCCTGGTAACGCGCGCGGTTGGCGGGTAGCGTGGGGAAAGAAAAGACGTCGTCGCCGTAGAAGCTGCAGATCATCGGTATGTTCAGCTTCTTTTTCAGACCGGTCATTTTTACACCGTGGTAGCCGAAATGTACATGCAGTACTTTTGCTTCGTGCTGCCGACAGGCACGTTGCATAAAGCCGAAGTAGCCAAATATCTTGAAGAAGGCGACCGACACGTATTGCCATACCTTGCCCCGATCGTCGAGGCTATATACCGGCGAGAGGGGGAACAGGTTGAGGTTCTCCTTCTTTCGGGTCAGGAATATCGGGCGGTAAGACCGGTGGTGTGTGAGTGTCCGGTAGATCCAGTTCTGGGTGAGCGGTAAATAGGTCGAGGCGTAGTGGGCGCAGCAGACCCGGTCACGTGTTGCTTCTGTCATAAAATGCAATGGTCTCTTTCATGGCCGCATCAAAACTCGTACGGGGCATCCAGCCGGTATGTTGTTTCAGCAAGCCGATGTCGGCAATGTAGTCGCCCGTCTCGATCTTTTTGGCGATCTCCGGCCATGGCCGGAATGTTACCTGCGTCGCCGGGATATACCGTTGGATCACCTCTACCGCCTGGCGCAGCGAGATGCCCGCGCCGGCGCCGGCGTTGTATATATTCCCCGCCATGGCCGGCGTGTCCATCACCCGGGTCAATACCTCCACCAGGTCGTCGATATAGATGAAGTCGCGTTGCTGGCTGCCGTCGCCGTAGATCTCGATCGGCTCGCCCACGAGCGCCTTGTGTATAAACCAGTTGAGGATGCCGTAATTGTTGCTGCCAAAGCGCTGGTACGGACCAAACGGATTGGCAATGCGGAAGATGACCGAGCGAATGCCATACAGACGCTGGTATAACAAATAATAATGCTCGGTGGTGATCTTGTGAATGGCGTAGATCGACTCGGGCTGCAACGGGTGGTCCTCGCGCACCGGGTTTGCCGTGGGCTTGCCATACACCAGGCGGCTCGAAGGGAACACGAGCAGCGCCCCGGGGTTATACTGGCGACAGGCCTCGAGTATATTGAGGTGCCCCTTCAGGTTCGTGTCCAGGTCGTGGTACGGATCGCGGATGCTGTCGGCGGCGCCCGAGCTGCCGGCCAGCGAGAAGATGACATCAAACCCCGCCACCAGGTTGTTCATCAACTGCGGATTCAGGATGCTGCCTTGCAGGGTATGCTGTCGTACCGCGGGCGTCAGGAAACCATCGGCCTCGCTGTGTATCCGTTCCGTCAGGATGGTGACGGTGTGGCCATCGTGCGCCAGGCGCTTGTACAGGTTCTTGCCGATAAAGCCGAGTCCGCCCAGTATAAGTATCTTCTTCGTTCCTGTTGGCATTTCCGTACGGCTATTCCTGTGGGGGGTTACACTGCTGTGTGCTGCGTTGTGCAGACACCAGCCCAAAAATAGCGTAAAATATCGGCTGCCAAAATCCCCGGCAGGCTTACCCCGCCCACCCCTCGCGGTCGAGGCTGCGGTATTGAATCGCCTCTGCCAGGTGCTCGACGCGGATGTCCGCAGCACCACTCAGGTCGGCGATGGTGCGCGCTACTTTCAGAATGCGATCGTAGGCCCGCGCCGAGAGCCCCAGCCGCTCCATCGCGGTCTTGAGCAGCTTGCGGCCGGCTTCGTTCAGCTCGCATACTTCCTTCACCATGTGCGAGGGCATCATGGCATTGCAATAGAGGTCGTCGTGCGCCTTAAAACGCTCGGCCTGTACTTCCCGGGCTTTGACAACACGCTCGCGGATCTGCTCACTGCTCTCCGCCTTGCGGTTCGCGGTCATCTCGTCAAAGCTGACCGGCACCACTTCTACGTGCAGGTCGATGCGATCCAGCAATGGCCCGCTGACGCGGCGTAGGTAACGGTGTACCACGCCCGGCGCGCAGACACACTCTTTCTCGGGGTGATTATAGTATCCGCAAGGACATGGATTCATGGACGCCACCAGCATAAAGCTGGCCGGAAAGTCAAGCGATATTTTTGCACGCGAGATGGTCACGCGTCTTTCCTCCATCGGCTGCCGCATCACCTCCAGCACCGAGCGCTTAAACTCGGGCAGCTCGTCGAGGAACAGCACACCGTGATGGGACAATGATATCTCACCGGGTTGTGGATGACCGCCGCCGCCCACGAGCGCGATGTCCGAAATGGTATGGTGCGGGCTGCGAAACGGCCGGGTGGTCATCAACGCTGCATCCTTGCCAAGCTTACCGGCTACGGAGTGTACCTTGGTCGTCTCAAGAGCTTCGTTGAGCGTAAGCGGCGGCAGAATGGACGGCAGCCGTTTGGCCAGCATAGTCTTACCAGCACCCGGCGGGCCGATCATGATGACGTTGTGGCCACCGGCCGCGGCGATCTCGAGCGCGCGCTTGATACTCTCCTGCCCCTGCACATCCTTGAAGTCGATGGGATAGCTACTATTGCTGGCGGCAAACAGCTCACGTGTGTCGACGTGTACCGGTTCGATCGTGGCCTTGCCGGTCAGGAAGTCGATCGCTTCTTGTAGCGTGCGTACCGGAAGGATATCGAGAGAGTTGACGATGGCCGCTTCGCGGGCATTGTCGGCAGGTAGTATAAATCCGGTGAACTTCTCTTTGCGGGCTTGAATGGCAATGGGGAGCGCTCCTTTTATGGGCCGTAGCGTGCCATCGAGGGCGAGCTCGCCCATGATGATATAACGTTCCAACTGTTCGGTTTGGATCTGCTCCGAAGCCTGGAGCACGGCCAGGGCAATGGGCAGGTCGTACGCGGCGCCTTCCTTGCGAATATCGGCCGGTGCGAGGTTTACCACGGTTTTATTACGCGGCATGAAATAGCCGCCGCTTTTCAACGCCGCCTCCACCCGATGCTGGCTTTCTTTTACGGCGTTGTCAGGCAAGCCGCTTAAATGAAAATGCAGACCCTGAATGATATTTACCTCGACGGTAATCGTGCGTGCGTCCACCCCGTAGACAGCCCCGCCAAAGGTCTTAGCAACCATGACGGCCCGGGGGGTTGATGATGCTTACTTCGTCTGTGATGCGGGATTGCCGGCGCTCTTGGACGAGGCCTCCTGCATGTCGAAAAGTTTTGCCTTGAGGGTGTTCAGCTCCTGTATCAGGGCTGCTTTTTCCCGTTGCGAATCGCGATTGATGATCCATGACCAAATAACGTCTGCTATGATAAGAATGACTCCCAAAAAGGTGACCCACTTAAAGTAAGGCACCCAGCTTACCATACTGAAGAGCAGGTTGGTGTTATTGTCGAGTACAACAGTGAAGATGAATGCACCCAGGTGAAAAAGTGCAAATACGATATAAAAAATTACTCTGTTCTTACTCATGATTAAAAACCAATATGCTCGTTAGTACGATATACTTGTTAAAGGTAACTGAAAAAAAGAAATTCTACTAACGGGCTTACCTGTCCATGGTTTGAATTTCTATAAGTTTTTTATACAGACCGCTCTGGTTTAGCAATGTTTCGTGGCGCCCCCGTTCAACGATCTGACCGTTTTGTATCACAACGATCTCGTCGGCATGCTGGATGGTGCTCAGCCGGTGGGCGATCACGATCGAAGTACGGTTCTTCATGAGGTTATTGAGCGCATCCTGCACCAGCCGCTCCGACTCGGAATCCAGCGCCGACGTCGCCTCGTCGAGGATCATGATCGGCGGGTTTTTTAATACCGCCCGCGCTATGCTCAACCGCTGGCGCTGTCCGCCCGACAGTTTCGAACCGCGCTCACCGATGACCGTCTGGTACCCATCGGGTGTCTGCATGATAAAGTCGTGGGCGTTGGCCACACGGGCGGCCTGGATCACATCTTCCTCGCGTACGTGCTCAAGGCCGAAGGCGATGTTGTTAAAGATCGTATCGTTGAACAGGATCGATTCCTGTGTAACAACACCCATCTGCTTGCGCAAAGATTCAAGCTCATAGTCCCGCAGCGACACACCGTCCAGCAACACTTCTCCCTCCGTGGGGTCATAAAAACGTGGTACGAGGTCGGCCAGCGTGGACTTGCCGCCACCCGAGGGGCCGATCAGCGCGATGGTCTTGCCCTTTTCAACCTTCAGGTTGATATTTTTCAACACCAGGTCGCGCTCGTAAGCAAAGCTCACATTCCGGAACTCGACAGATTCCTTAAATTCTCCGATGGGTTTCGCGTCAGGCTTATTTTTTACCAGGGGTTGTGTATCGATCACGCGAAAGATCCGCTCCGCCGACACCGTTCCTTTTTGCACCGAGGTGATACCATTCGAGAAGTTTTTAGCCGGTTGAATGATCGACGCAAACAGGGCCAGGAAGCCCAGGAACTTACCCGGTGTCAGCTCCGGGTTCTCACCCAATACCATGGAGCCGCCAAAGTACATCAGGCCGGCCATGATCATTACGCCCAGCGTCTCCGACACCGGTGAGGCCAGCTCGTTCTTGCGGGCCATCGACAAGTTCACCTTGCGGTGATAGCTGGTTTCCGCATCGATCTTGCCCAGCACAAACCAGCGGGCGTTAAAGGCGTTGATCACCCGCATGCCGCCAAACGCTTCATCTAAAATATTGACGATGCGCCCCTGCGATTCCTGGCTCTGAATGGCCCGGCGCTTCAGGCGTTTGATGATCTCTGACAGTATCCCCCCCGTAATAGGAAACACCAGCAAAGTAAAAAGTGTCATTTTTACTGATATAAAGAATAGTACACCAAAGGTGACCAGGATGGTAATGGGCTCTTTCAGTACAAACTTCAAACTGTTGACCGCTGCGTTTTCGACTTCCACTACATCATTGGTAAAACGTGAGATCAGGTCGCCCTTGCGCTGGTCATTGAAGTAACCCACGTGGAGCTGCGATACCTTGTCGAAAATATCCATGCGGATATTCTTGACGACATCCACCTTGATACGCGATGCGGCCATGCGTTCCATATAACGAAAGACGCTGGCGATGAGCATACTCACCACCAACGCAATGCAGATAAAGAGCAATGCCTGCATAATACCATAGTCACGAACCGTGGTCAGAATATGGTAATTGAAAAGGTCCGTCGCATAGTCGAGCGAAGGCTCGAACGTGGGGTATGCCGGCACCGCCTGGCTGGCGTCTTTAGTATCGCCAAACAGGGTGTCGAGCAACGGAATGACGAGGGCATAATTCACGACCCCGAAGACAATGCCCAGAACGGAATATCCAAAGAACTGCACCAGGCGAATGCCCAGGTTAGGAACGTACCGTAATACTCGAAAATATACTTTCATGAAAAGATCTGACCGTCGTTAAAATTCGTACGAGCGCCGCGCAATATTCCAGCGTAACGCCACAGACGTAATGGATGTATTATTATTGTAAAATGCCAGGTTTGCCTTGCTCTGTCGCAGCACCACGTTCAGGTCGATGAACAGGTTGTGCCGAAACTGCCACGAGGCGATAAAGCTGGCATACACCAGGTCGTTCTTCACGCCCTGCCCGATGCTGTTGTTATACTCTTTCTCGCGGGTGGTATTCCGCTTCAGGATATCGCCCCCCCAGTTGTACTTAAAGTTCTGCGGATCTTCGCTGCCCCAGTTGTAATCGGTCGAGTCGCGCCCCACGCGCGTCACCATCAGCTTGCCCGTCAGGTTCAGACGCGGCAGCGGCTGATACCGGAGTATACCGACCAGCTCCTCGAAGTTGGCGCCCAGCGGGTGGGCCAGCGGTTGCTGGTAATGGCTGTAGTTGGCATAGTTGGTATTGTGTGAGTAAATGAACGGCCGGGCGATGTTGACTTCACCCTGCAGGTCGAGGTTGGGCACACCAAAGGCGTCGATATATTTTCCGCCCACCTGCACGGCAAACTTGTTGGCCCACCAGCCGTCACGCGCTTTGATGTGATCGAGTACAAACTCGTCGAGCACGAACTGTCCGTAAAACGAAAGCTTGCGGACAGCGTTCCACTTAAAGTCCATACCGAGAATAACGTTGTCGCTGCTGCCGTTCTGCTGTTCGATGGCGCGGTAGAAGATGATGGGGTTGAGATACGCCCATTCAAATTTACCGGCCCCCAGCGTATCGTCAGGACTAAAGATCACAGACTCGAACACCCCGATGTTCAGCTTCTTGCCGATGTTCACACTGAGGTGGTGAAAGGTCACAAACTTGTCGGGATAGCCCTGGTCCATCTGCCGGCTGCCGCCCAGGTTGCCGGTGATGTCGGCCGTCATTTCGCTGACGAAATATTGATAGTTCAGCTTCCACACTTTGATGTTGGCCTTGAAGAACGACACCGGCGGGGCATAGTCGGAGAAGATGAACGAGCGCACGCCGTTGCCGATAAAGAAGCGGTCGTAGCCCATTTGTAAATTTATGCTGCGGCTGGCATCCACCGTGATGTGACCGCGGGCCTGCAGGAAGTCGACCCCCTTGCCCGACTTGAACTCCTTCCAGAACCCCTCGTGGGGTATGACCGGATTGAGCGACATCTGCTTCCATACATACGACGGCAGCACAGCCTGGTTATCGGCGAGGTAGGTATAAAAACCGATCTTACGGTCGACCATTCCGCGCACCTCCACACCCCGCGTGTTGATGAAGAGGGCGTCGTCACGCTGCGAATCGTGGCCGGTACCCAGGTATAGCACGGGGTTTACGTGCAGGTCGAACTCGGGTTCGTCTACGTGAAAGAGATCGGACTTTTTGCGGTAGAAGTGTTTGAGGAAGGGCTTTTTGCTGTCGGCGGTTTCCGCCCGGGACCACTCCCAGCTGTCGTCTCGTAAATAATTGTAGTTAAACCGGTCGGCGCGGGACTGGAACCCTTCCACGGCGTTGACGGAATCGACCAGGGCAATGATGGCCGATCGCTTATAGGGTTTTACAGAAGTAAAAAGCTGGGGTAGGATGTAGCCCGTTTTTACTTCGTAGCGGTCTACAAGGTGATAATAATCTTCATTCAAGGGGGCATACGAGCTTTGGGCAACGGCGGTGGCAGCGGCCATGCACCCGATCGCCAGCAGGAAGTAGCGTTTTATCATGCCTGTGAAATTATCTGCAAATGATTGAAATCCAAGGGCAAAGCGGTATTGCGGGGCATGTTTCAATCGCTGACCAGGATTATTAGCTTAAAAAATGGTTAATTCCGGGGCCGCAAGATACCCGAAAACAAGTTCTGAATCAAAACCGGCGCCAGCGTTTGGATATCCGCGCAAGCTCCTTATCTTTGCACTCCTTTTAAGGCAAAAAGCACGAATCGATATGAAAAAAGGCATTCATCCGGAGTACAAGGAAGTGGTTTTCTGGGATACTTCCAGCGATCATAAATTCATCAGCCGTTCTACTCAGTCTCCCAAGGAGACTATCAAAATGGAGGATGGCAAAGAGTACCCTGTTATCAAGGTCGAAGTAAGCTCTGCTTCGCACCCGTTCTTTACTGGCAAGAAGCTGTTCGTCGATACAGCCGGCCGCGTAGAGAAATTCAAGAACAAGTATCAGAAGAAAGCATAATAACTTCTTCTTTAAAATGGAGAGAAAAGCCCTTGGAAACGAGGGCTTTTTTGTTGTCGTAACTTTATTTTTCATGTGGGCGCACACAGACACACACACTGATTTGGTGTATGTTGCGGCGTTAATTTCATGTTCTATTTTTGGCGCATGAATGTGATTTTGTTCGACGATCCCTCGATCCGCACTGCCCTCCTGCCTTTTACCTTCACTCGCCCCGTAGCCTGCATCCGTACCGGCATCCTCACCATCCAGGAAAAATGGGAACGCCGCTTAAATACCAAGGTCTCCTTCCGCACGGAAGCTTACCTGCAACAGAAGTTTCCGTTTCATACCACCGCGCAAGACCTGCTGATCAACGGCGCCGTATGTCCCGACCAAACCCTGGTGGACACCATCAAAGCCTTACCCGCCCAGTATTTTCTTGTAAAAGACGATATGCTGCTGGCCGCCAATCAGCCCGCTGGCGCCATGACCCAGCAAAACACGATCGAATATGCCCATCCCGTCACCGTCATCGACCGGACCTGGAAGATCTTTCTTTCGAACGCCGCGCAGATTAAGCTCGACTTTGCCCTGATCACGGCCGGCCGCACTTCCGCTCCGATCACCGATCCGCATACCATTGTCTATGGCCCGAAGGAAAACATCTTCCTCGAAGAAGGAGTACACCTGCGCGCCTGTGTTTTGAGCGCCGAAAACGGCCCCATCTACCTGGGCCGCGACAGCATGATCCAGGAAGGCGCCGTCGTGCGTGGATCGTTTGCCTTGGGTGAAGGGGCGCATATCAATGTGGGTGCCAAGATCCGCGGCGATTCGTCCATCGGCCCCTACTCTAAAATGGGCGGCGAGGTTTCGAACGTGGTGGTGTTTGGCTACAGCAACAAGGCCCACGACGGCTTTCTGGGCAATGCGGTGCTGGGCGAATGGTGCAACCTGGGCGCCGGCACCAATGCCTCGAACATGAAGAACAACTACGACAAAGTGCGCCCCTGGAACCATGCGCTGAACGGGCCGGAAGCTACCGACCTCATGTTCTGCGGGCTCATGATGGGTGACCACAGCAAGGCCGGCATCAATACCATGTTCAACACCGGCACCGTGGTGGATGTCTGCGCCAATGTGTTCGGCGCCGGCTTTCCGCCGGCGCATATTCCGTCGTTCGCCTGGGGCGGTGGCGAGGGCCTGGTGACACACACGTTGTCAAAAGCCCTGGAAACGGCAGGCCGTGTGCTGGGCCGAAGAAATGTTACGCTGGGAGACGTGGATAAAGCCATTCTCCGCCATATCTTTGACACCACCGCGCAAAGCCGCGCGTGGGAAAAGATGTAGCATGAAATTTTCCGACATACCCGGTCTCATTGACGTCAAGCAACTTCTTACCGACGCTGTCAAAAGCAACCATACCGCGCACGCGCAACTTTTCGTAGGCGCCGCCGGCGCCCTCAACCTGCCGTTAGCGCTGGCCTATGCCACCTACCTGCACTGCGAGAACAAGGGCGACGACGCCTGCGGCGTGTGCCCGGCATGCTCGAAGAACGCCAAGTTCATACACCCCGATACACACTTTGTTTTTCCCCTGAGCAACGTCAAGAACGATAAGGATGAAGACCGCTTCCGCGCCGACATCCTGAAAAGCTGGCGGTCGTTCCTGCTCGAGCAGTGGTACGGTTCGCTCGACGACTGGACGAACTTCTATGGTGGCGAAGACAAGATGGCGCTCATCTCGCGCGAAGAGAGCCGCGAGATCATCAAGACGCTGTCGTTAAAGCCCTTCGAAAGCCCGCACAAGGTCATGATCATCTGGCAGCCCGAGCTGATGCATACCTCGGCCGCCAACGGCATTCTGAAGATCCTCGAAGAACCACCCCCGCAGACATTTTTTATACTCGTTACCAACGCCGCCGACAAGCTGCTGCCGACGATCATCTCGCGTACGCAGATCGTAACCGTGCCGCTGCTGCACGACGAAGAAGTAGCGGCGCACCTGCGCGAACGTCACAACGTAGAGTCTGCCAAAGCCGACAAGCTGGCGCAGCTGGCAGAAGGCAGCGTCAGTCAGGCCGTGCGGCTGATCGACAGCCCGGAAGACAACAACGCTACGGTCTTCATCGACTGGATGCGCGCCTGTTTCAAAAAGAGCTATGGCCAGCTGGTGGGCATGGCCGACTCGTACCACGGGCTGGACAAGCTCAGCCAGCGCAACATGATGACCTATAGCATCAACATGATGCGCGAGTCGATGCTCCACATCTCGGGCGCCGGCGCGATGAACCGCACCCGCGGCGAAGAGCTGAAGTTCGTTCATGATTTTAGCAAAGTGCTGACGCTGGATAAGATCGAGAGCTCGTACAAGTTGCTCAACGATGCCGCATACCACCTGGAACGCAACGGCAGTGCCAAGATGATCTTCCTGGACCTGTCCCTGAAACTATCCAAAACGCTTAATCCGTAACATGAATAAAACCATTCGCATCGGGACCCGTGGCAGCAAGCTGGCCCTCTGGCAAGCCGAACACATCGCGTCCCTGATCCGCCCGTCGGGCTATGGCACCGAGATCGTTCCGATCGAAACACGCGGCGACAAGATCCTCGATGTCTCCATCGCCAAGATCGGCAGCAAGGGTGTCTTTACCGAAGAGATCGAAGCCAAGCTCCTGGATGGCTCGATCGACATCGCCGTGCACAGCGCGAAAGACCTTTCGTCCGAGCTGCCCGATGAGCTGGAGCTGATCGCCTTTACGGAGCGTGAAGCCGTGAACGATGTGCTGATCAGCAACCGCCCGATCGATATTACCAATGGCTCGACGCTGCGCATCGGCACGTCGGCTACACGGCGGGTGGCTTTTCTCAAACACTTTTACCCCAACGTACAGGCTGTTTCCATCCGTGGCAACCTCCAAACGCGCTTTGCTAAACTGGAAGCCGGCGAGTGCGATGCGTTGTTGCTGGCCTATGCCGGCGTACACCGCATGGGCTTCGACAACTATATCGTAGAGAAGATCCCCACCAGTTACTTCGTACCGGCCGTAGGCCAGGGCTGTATTGCCGTAGAGTGCCACAAGAAACTGGCGTTTGATAAAAAAGAGATCCTCGAACGCTGGGTGAACCACCCCGCCACGGCAGTATGCGTACGCGCCGAGCGAGCGTTCCTCAAAACACTGCACGGCGGCTGCAGCATTCCGGCGTTTGGCTATGCCCACTTCGAAGGCGATCTGATCTCGTTAAAGGCCGGCCTCATTTCACTGGACGGCCAGCGCGTCATCAAAGTAAAGCGCTCCGCTGCGACGGAAGAAGCCAAAGAGCTGGGCGAGCTGGTCGCCAACGAAGTACTGACCATCGGCGGCGAGCAGATCCTGAAAGAAATACGCCAACAACTCAACAACGCCTGATCCCCGGGTATCGCTGATCTATACTCTCACTGTTATGAAACATACTTTTTTAACCGGCATCGCATTATTCTGCTGCATCTTTATCACCGGCTGCGCGCAGGAGCGCGACCAGGTCGTCACCTTTCACACACCCTACGGCGATATGATCGCTATTCTTTATGACGAAACGCCCAAGCACAAACAGAACTTTATCAAGCTCGTGAAAGAGCATTATTTCGACAGCCTGATGTTCCACCGCGTGATCGAAGGCTTTATGATCCAGGGGGGCGACCCCGACTCGCGCAAGGCGCCCAAAGGCACCATGCTGGGCCAGGGTGGACCGGGCTATACCATCGACGCCGAGTTCAACCCGAAATATTATCATGAAAAAGGTGCTTTGTCGGCGGCCCGCCTGGGCGACCAGATGAATCCCTCCAAGGCATCCAGCGGAAGCCAGTTTTACATCGTACACGGCACCAAAGTAAAGGAGGAAGAGATCAAGATCGACCCGGCCAAGTTCAACCAGGCCATGCAGCAGTTCTTCCAGAACCCCGCTAATAAACCGGTGTACGACTCCATCGGCCAGTTCTACCAGACCAACGACCTGCACGGCGCGCAAGACTTTATTTTCAAGCTAAAGCCGCGCGTAGAGAACGAGACCGGCATCAATACGGAAAAAGATGTACCGGCCGAGCAGGTAAAGGCCTATACCACGGTGGGCGGTGCCCCGCAGCTGGATGGCTCCTATACTGTTTTCGGCAAAGTGATCAAAGGCCTGGAAGTGATCGACACGATCGCCAAACAATCTGTCGACCAGGCCAAACGCCCCCTGGAAGATATCCGCATGACGGTGACGATCGAAGAGCTGTCAAAGAAAAAGATCGAGAAACTGTACGGCTATCAGTACCCGCCTTCTGCTAAAAAGTAGTCCATGAAGATCCTTGTTACCGGCGCCAACGGCCTGCTGGGTCAGAAGCTTACCGCACTCTTGCAACAGACTGTGGGCATTACCCTGGTGGCCACGGCCCGCGGCAAGTCTGTATTACCCCTTACCTCCGGCCGCTTTGTGCCGCTGGACGTAACCGATGGCCATGCCGTGGAGCATGTACTGGCCACCGAGAAACCCGACGTGATCATCCACACCGCGGCCATGACGCAGGTGGACCAGTGCGAAACCGAGCGCGAGCAATGCTGGGCCGCCAACGTCACGGCCGTGGAGCATATCGTCAACGCCTGCAACCGTCACGCCATACACCTGGTGCACGTCTCCACCGACTTTGTATTCGACGGTTCGCACGGCCCGCTGGACGAGACCGAGCCGCCGCACCCGGTGAACTACTATGGCGAAAGCAAGCTCGCCGCCGAGCAGTATATACAACGGCACGCCACAGCGGGCTGGGCGATCCTCCGCACGGTGCTGGTCTATGGCATCACCAACGACATGAGCCGTTCCAACATCGTACTGTGGGTGAAAAACAGCGTGGAGCAGGGCAAGACCATCCAGGTCGTAGACGATCAGTGGCGCACGCCGACGCTGGCCGAAGACCTGGCGCAAGGGTGTTACCTGGCGGCCGCGAAACGCGCGCAGGGGATCTATCACATTTCCGGCAAAGACTTTCTGAGCCCTTACCAGATCGCGCTGGCTACCGCCGATTATTTCCACCTGGACAAGGCGTTGATCCAGGCTACCGACTCCACCCGTTTTACGCAGCCCGCCAAACGGCCGGCGAAGACGGGCTTTACCATTGAAAAAGCCCGCCGGGAGCTGGGCTACGAGCCGCACAGCTTTCCGGAGGGCATTGCCGTCCTGGCGAGCCAGTTATCATCGTAATATCATTATTGAATCTATAGCATCATGATCAAAACCGCATTAGGCCGTCTGCGCATCGTCGCGTTCCTAGAAGGCATCTCCTTCCTCGTACTCCTGTGCATCGCCATGCCGTTGAAGTATATGGCCGACATCCCCGGCCCCGTGCGCGTGGTGGGCATGGCCCACGGTGTGCTCTTCATCGCGTATGTGCTCCTGCTGCTGCAAGTAGCATTGGAGCTACGCTGGAAGTTTTCGCGCTCGGTGGCGGCCTTTGTCGCCTCCTTTATTCCGTTCGGCACCTTCTACGCCGACAAGAAGTGGTTTCGCGAAGCCTGATTAGCGATAGTCACCGTACGTCTGACAATAGTCGGTGATGGTGTTCTCATACAGGTCGCGTACCGAGTATTGCAAGCTTATGCCGCTGCGGTCAACGGTACCGATACCTTCGATCTCGTAGTCGTTGATGACCTGGTACGGGATCGTGATCTTGTTGCCATATAAGAAGGCCCGCACCCGCAGGTCGGCGCCGTAAAAGTTATCGAGGTAGATCCGGTCGTCCGCGTATCCGTCTTTGTTGACATATACTTTGTAGTACGTATAGTCGTCGTAAGTCTCGGAGTATTCTTCCATGCTATAAGAACCGACTACCTGGTCGCGGGGGTCGTAGCGGGGCTCGTCTACTACAGTAACATCACAAGAGGCCAGTGTAACCAGTGCCAGGGCAGCGAACATAAACCGTTTCATATAAGTAGTAATTGATACTAATCCTTGTAAGGCAAGTTTAGGGCCAATTCTAAAAACGGCCCTGGCGAGGCCGTGAGGTGGCTTTTTATAACTTCTTTTAATCTCTTCGTGTATCTTTTATTATGTAATTTGTAGCCCGCAAACCGGCGACATTGTCCGATTCTGCGGTTCTCGTTTATGACTAAGCTTCGCATCATTTTCATGGGCACCCCGGAGTTTGCCGTGCCCAGCCTCGAGGTGCTCGTGGCCCATCACGTCAACGTGGTGGCCGTCGTGACCGCGCCCGATAAACCGCAGGGCCGGGGCCAAAAAATCGTATACTCGCCGGTGAAAGAATGTGCGCAGAAGCACAACATACCCGTGCTGCAACCCACCAACCTCAAAGCGCCGGAGTTCCTGGACGAGCTGCGCAGTTATCAAGCCAACCTGCAGATCGTCGTAGCGTTCCGCATGCTGCCCGAAGTGGTGTGGGCCATGCCGGCCTTTGGCACCTTCAACCTGCACGCTTCTCTCCTGCCGCAGTATCGCGGCGCGGCGCCCATCAACTGGGCCATTATACGCGGCGAGCGCGAGACCGGCGTCACGACGTTTTTCCTCAAGCACGAGATCGACACCGGCAGCGTCATCTTCCAGGAGAAAGAGCCTATTCACGACGACGATACCGTCGGCACCCTGTACGAGCGTTTAATGGCGCTGGGCTCCAGGCTCGTGCTGAAGACCGTACAAGCCATCACCGACGGCAACTACCCGTCTGTGCCACAACCGACGGACGTCGAGATCAAACACGCGCCCAAGATCTTCAAAGAAACCTGCCGCATCGATTGGACGCAGTCTTCCGAGGCTGTGCGCAACTTTGTACGCGGCCTGAGCCCCTACCCGGCGGCCTGGTGTATGCTAGGTGATAAGAACTTTAAAGTATACCGGGTGTCGATCGTAACGAAAGATCGCGACGCACAACCCGGTGCCTATGATACCGACCAAAAGACCTATCTGCATGTACGCACAGCCGACGGCTGGGTGGCGCTGGAAGAGCTGCAACCGGAAGGCAAGCGCAGTATGAAAATTGACGAATTCTTTCGCGGAAATAAACTCTCATGAAAATATCCCTCATCGCCGCGCATGCGCAGAACCATGTTATCGGCAAGAACAACGACCTGCCCTGGCAACTGCCCGACGACATGAAGTATTTCATGCAGACCACAAAGGGCCACCATTGCATCATGGGCCGCAAGAACTACGACTCGATACCCGACAAGTTTAAGCCCCTGCCCAACCGTACCAACATTGTGGTGACACGCCAGCAAGGGTTTCACGCGCCCGGGTGCATCACGGTCAATACGATCGATCAGGGCATCGCCCTGGCCCGCACCAACGGCGAGCGCGAGCTGTTCATCATCGGCGGCGCCGAGATCTACCACGCTACCCTGGCCCAGGCCGACCTGCTGTACCTCACGGAGATCCACGCCGTCATCCAGGGTGATACCTACTTTCCAGCGTTTGATAAAAATGAATGGAAGGAAATATCGCGCGTGCCGCACGCTGCCGACGAACGGCATGCCTACAGCTTTGATTTTGTCGTTTACGCGCGAAAGTAGCCGCCGTGAATGCTAGGCGATCTCTTCGCCCGGCTTCGTCTTCCAGCGTTCGTGCATCCACACCCATTGCTCGGGGTGGCTGCGCACCTGCTGTTCGATAAAGTTTGTCAGGATTTGCGTATTGTATACCATGTCCGCCTCGTCGTTGCCGCTGACATTGAGTGAGATCTCCGGCAATATATGCATGTGCTGTTTCCAGTCCGTGCCCAGGTAGATATAGGTGGGCACGATGGAAGCGCCCGTCTTCAGCGCCATGACCGTGGCCCCTACCGGTGTCGCGGCGGGCATGCCAAAGAAATTCACGAACCGGCTTTTCACACGCGTGTCCTGGTCGATCAGCAGGGCGACCGATCCGCCCGACTTCAATACCTTGATCATGCGGAACGTTTCGCGCCCACGCTCGATGGCGATGGCGCCGTGCTTATTGCGATAGTCCCACAACAGGTCGTTCAGGCGGGGGTCCTTTAACGGCGTACCGATAATGTTGGGGTTGAGGCCACGCAGGGCCATGACCGTTACCTGCAAGTCGAAAGCACCCATGTGGCAGGTCAGGAAGATCACCCCCTTACCTTTGGCCTGGGCGCGTTCAAAGTTCTCGTAGCCATGCACGACCAGGAACTTGTCGAGGTCGGCCGCGGTGTGCAGGGAAGCTGTCGCCCGCAACATCTCGCCGGCATTTTTTCCCAGATATTCAAACGTGCGCCGCGACAGTGCACGGATCTCCGCAGCGGATTTTTCCTTGCCATACGCCAGGGTGAGGTGACGCAGGGTGCGTGTACGTGTCTGACCTGCAAACGGATAGGCCAACCGACCCAGAAAACCGCAGAACCGCAGCCAGGCGATCCGGGGCATCAGGTTCGATAAAAAGATCAGGAACCTGACCAATCCATAAACGACCGCGTAGCGGATCTTCCGGCGAATTATTTTAAGACTTGCCATGAGGGGCGAAGATAAGGGTTAGGATTAGGATTTTTGGCACTAAATTTAAGTCGTGAAAACTCTGTACATCATCCGCCATGCAAAAAGCAGCTGGGCCAACCCGGCTCAGGAAGACTTTGATCGGCCACTGAACGACCGCGGCAAGCGCGACGCCCCTCGCATGGGCAAACGGCTGTCTGAAAAGAATATTCACCCTGACCTGATGGTGACAAGCCCCGCCAAACGGGCGCGGTCTACCGCCAAACGCGTGGCCAAGGCACTCGCCTTTCCCAAAGAAAAGATCAAGAAAGAAACCAAGCTGTACCACGCCGCCGAAGAAGAGATCCTCAAGACCGTTCAAAACCTGAAAGACAAACACAGCGTCGTAATGCTCTTCGGCCACAACCCCGGCCTGACCGAGTTTGTCAATTCCTTCCAGGACGACGAGTTTGATATCGACAACATACCCACGTGCGGTGTCGTGGCCTTCCAGCTCGACATCGGGTCGTGGAAGGATGCAAAATGGGGCAAAGGCAAAATGCTCTTCTTTGATTATCCCAAAAGCCGCGAAGACTAGTGCACTACCGGGCCAGCTCCCGGGGCAGGTCTGAAATACGTTTCTTCAAAATACCGAACTCGCGGAAGCGATAACCCACCAGTATTTTAAATGTACCGCTGGTGCTGACCAGCTGTACATCGTCAAACTTGGCCGAACGGTTCTGACTGTTAAAGCCCATGCCGCCAAAGAAGCGATCGCCGTTGTAGCCGATGCCGATCCGCGCCGTGACATAGAGATTGAACCGGATGTCGTTACGGTCCTTCCCCCCTTCCAACGTAGAGCCCAGCCAGTTGTGCGCCGGGCCGATGGCCAGCGTACCGTTCAGAAAGAATCCCTTATAGATTATGCTATAGGTATAGCCGGGAGCAACGCCCAACGTGGTGACCTGCATGCGCTTGATCTTGGCGTCGTCTTTAAACTCCGCTGCATACGCGCTTCCCAAAATGGCCGAGTCGCCCGAAGCCTGAAAGCTGCTGAGCGAGGCCACCAGCAGGAACGAGCCCGCACTGCGCAGCTGACGGTCGGCAAAGTTATAGGCCGACCGGAACGAGAACTTCTTGTTGTTAAAAGTATAGTTAACGCTTATCCCGGTGTTGCGCGTGGTGATATCGCTGCGCTGCGGGTATGGGGTGTTGCTGGGAATATCCATGTTCGGGTCTTCGATGTAAAACCCGCGGTACTTCTGCACAAAAGCGTCGATGCCCCATTTCTTGCCGATGATGTTCAGCTGCAGGTCGCTGGCGTCCGACTCCCCGTAGATGCGTTTGTTCTGCTCGTCGAATGGAACGGAAAAGGCCAGCTCCACACCCAGTTCGAAGATATACATCCCCAGACCGAAAGCATAGGGTTTGTTGGAGCGATACTTCAAGGTATAGTCCTTGTTGGACAGGCTGCCCATCTCGAAGTCCAGCCGGCGCTGCTTCAACACGGGCCACAAAAAGAAGTGGTCGGGAAAAGACTGGATGTACTGTGACCGCACAGAGTCGTAGCTGCCTTGCCCGGCGGGCTGTATCGTGACGTCGTCCTGCGCCCATGCCGGCAGTGCAAGCACGGCCAGCAGCAGTGTCCGGAAGAGATTCTTCATTAAAGGATAAATTCGCTCAGGTCTTTGTTCTTCACCAGGCCGGCCAGCTTCTCGCGCACCATGGCAGCGTTGATGGCAATACGGGCATTGGGACCGATCTTATCCGGCACGTCGAACAGGAACTCGTTGAGCAGTCGGCTCATGACGGTATGCAGGCGACGGGCTCCGATATTCTCGACTTCGGCGTTGATGACAAATGCCGTTTCGGCAATCTCTTCGATGGCATCGTCGGTAAACTCGACAATGACTTCTTCTGCCTCGAACAGCGCCTGGTATTGTTTGGTCAGGGCGTTGCGCGGCTCTTTCAGGATCTGTACAAAGTCTTCGCGCGTGAGGTTGTTCAGCTCCACGCGTATGGGGAACCGGCCTTGCAGCTCGGGTATCAGGTCGGAAGGTTTGGAGATGTGAAACGCCCCGGCGGCAATGAACAGTACATGGTCTGTTTTGATCATGCCGTGCTTGGTGTTGACGGTGCTGCCTTCGACGATCGGCAGCAGGTCGCGCTGCACGCCCTCGCGGCTCACATCGGGGCCACTCCCGCCGCCCTTGCGCGAACCCGACGCGATCTTGTCGATCTCGTCTATGAAGATGATGCCCGCGTCTTCGGCCCGGCGGATCGCCTCGTCTTTCACTTCGTCCATGTCGATAAGCTTGGCGGCCTCTTCTTCCAGCAGCAGCTTGCGCGCTTCGGCTACGGTCACCTTGCGCTTCTTGCTTTTCTTCGGCATCATGCCGTTGATCATCTCCTGCAGGTTCATCATCGACACCTCGTCCATCATACCGGCGCCGATCATGCCGACCCCCTGCCCGCCACTGCCCTTTATGTCGATCTCGATCTTGCGGTCTTCCAGCTCACCGTTACGAATCTTCTCCCGAAAATGATTGCGTGTACGCTCGTTGAGCTCGGCGTCGCTGGTAGGCGTCTCGTTGTTACTGTCGCCGCTGTTGCCGAACCCGGCTGCACGATGGGTTGCGGCACCCGAGCGCAGCGGCGGGATCAATGCATCCAGTATAGCGTCCTCTACCGCCTGCGCGGCTTTTTCTTTTACCTCCTCTTTCTTGCGGGCGCGTACCATGTTCACGGACTGCTCGACCAGGTCGCGCACCATGCTCTCTACATCGCGGCCTACATAGCCCACTTCGGTGAATTTCGAGGCTTCTACTTTTACGAAAGGAGCATCGGCGATCTTGGCCAGGCGACGGGCGATCTCCGTCTTACCCACCCCGGTGGCGCCGATCATGAGTATGTTATTGGGCACGATCTCGCCCTGTATGTCCGAGCGGGTATTCATACGACGCCAGCGGTTACGCAGCGCGATGGCGACATTGCGTTTTGCTTCGTATTGCCCGATGATATACTTGTCGAGCTCCTCTACGATTTGCTGGGGCGTCAGATATTTCTTTTCCATCATAATTTATCGTCTCTTCAACATTCGTTCCACGTTCGATGACAGCGTGAGTGTATAGCCGCCGTTTCCGGCCACATAACCACTCCGGCTGAAAACAAATTCAAAAGCTTTGATCCGGGCCGAAAAGCCCAGCGAGATACCGGCACCACCCCCACCCTCTTCGAGCTTCAGCTCCTGGTGTTGCCGGTAGTTGTAGCCCAGCAGCAGGTTTACGTTGCGGTGAAAAAGGATCTCGGCTCCAAAGTTAACCCGTCGCAGCACCTTGTCCAACGTACCGGGCTCGTCGTCGCCACTCGCGGGGTCGTAATACGTCACGTCTTTGCCGGTCAGTGCATAGGCCGTAAGCGAAAAACGCAGGGGCATGTGTTCGGGTTTAAAGGTCGCACCTACCTGTACATCAAACGGCAGCGAGGTGTCGCCCGTGTCGGTGTATTCGGATAAAGTCGTGCCCAGGTTGCGGATCGCCAGGCCCACGCGCAGGTCTTGCTGGGGATGGATAAATACACCGGCCAGGTCTACCATCAGCGCGCTGGCGCGATAGCCGGCCAGGTTGGAAAAGACCAGCTTCAGGTTGGCCCCGACACGAAAATGGCCCACCTGGTGGCTTTTGCTCACCACCCAGGCCGTTTCGCCGGACTTATAATCGCCCAGCGGGCTGCCCGAAGGATCGTAGCTCTGAATGGTGCCATAGCGCAGGTGTTGCACGCCAAACGCCAGGATGCCGATGCCGCGAAAGGTATGGGCATAGGCAAACGCCGCCTGCCCCACGTCGGCCACATAGAACTGGTACGAGGCCGAAGCCATGCCGGCCAGGGTGTCGGAGACCAGGGCCGGACTGGCAAAAAAAAAGTTTACGTCCTGGTCGGCCAGTGACACGTTTACGCCCCCGAGCGCGGCCTGGCGGGCGCTGGCAGGGATCTGAAGAAACTCAAAAGAGCGTTTTCCGCCGGGCTGCGCATACGACGACACAGTACAGAAAAGGAAGAAAAGGAAGTACGATCGTCTCGCCACGCCGGAAGCTTTGCCTGCTAATATCGCAAAAATGTTATCATATCACGGCCGGCGCCTGCTATTCTGCTCAGGCCGTCGCTTTCTGGTCGGTTAAGACGAACTTCATGGGCACCGTGATCCGGTCTTTGAGCAGCGCGATCTTAAGCACTTCTTCCACATTTTCGACATAATGGAACGTCAGGCCTTTGAGGTAGTGCTTTTCGATCTCGTCGATGTCGCGCCGGTTCTTCGCGCTCAGCACAATCTCTTTGATGCCGCTGCGTTTGGCCGCCAGGATCTTCTCCTTGATGCCCCCTACCGGCAATACCTTGCCCCGCAGGGTGATCTCGCCGGTCATGGCCAACTTGGCTTTAACTTTGCGCTGGGTATAGATCGAGGCCAGCGACGTGAACATGGTGATCCCGGCCGACGGCCCGTCTTTGGGCACGGCACCGGCCGGCACGTGTATGTGCAGGTCGTATTGCTGGAATAACCGGTAGTCTATCTGCAGCGCCTCGGCGTTGGATTTCAAATAAGACAGTGCGGCCACCGCCGACTCTTTCATGACATCGCCCAGCTGCCCCGAGATGGTCAACGCACCTTTGCCCCGGCTCAGGCTGGACTCCACAAAGAGTATTTCGCCGCCTACCTGTGTCCAGGCAAGTCCCGTCACCACGCCGGCAATGTCGTTGCCCTGGTATAGCTCCTCATCGAAGACCTCGGCCCCTAATACTTTGCGCACAGTCTCCTCGCCGATCACTTTGTCATACTCCTCTTCCATTGCCACCGACTTGGCAATGTGCCGCACCAGGGTGCCGATCTTGCGCTCCAGATTGCGCACGCCCGACTCGCGGGTATAGCTGTTGATGGTCTTGTTGATGGCGTCTTTCGAGAACTTCACATCGCTCGCCCGCAGACCGTGTTCTTTCAGCTGTTTGGGGATGAGGTGCTTCACGGCGATCTCTACTTTCTCCTCTTGTGTATAGCCCGTGATCTCGATGATTTCCATCCGGTCGCGCAGCGCGGGGTGAATGGTATCGAGCGAGTTGGCCGTTGCGATAAAGAGCACTTTCGAGAGGTCGTAATCTACTTCCAGGTAGTTGTCGCCAAAGGTGCTGTTCTGCTCGGGGTCGAGCACTTCCAGCAATGCTGACGAAGGGTCGCCGCGAAAGTCCGCTTTTACTTTATCGATCTCGTCGAGTACAAAGACGGGATTTGACGACTGCGATTTCTTGATGTGCTGCAGGATCTTGCCGGGCATGGCGCCCACGTAGGTCTTACGGTGGCCACGGATCTCGGCTTCGTCGTGCACACCGCCCAGCGACATGCGTACATATTTACGCTGCAACGCTTTGGCTATAGAGCGGCCGAGCGACGTTTTGCCGACACCGGGCGGGCCGTACAAACACAAGATCGGTCCCTTCATATCTTGCTTGAGCTTGAGCACAGCCAGGTATTCCAGGATCCGGTTCTTTACCTTTTCCAGGCCAAAGTGGTCGTGGTCCAGCACCTTGCGGGCACGCTTCAGGTCGAAGTCGTCTTCGGTATATTCTGCCCAGGGCAGGTCGAGCATAAACTCGACGTAGTTCATCGCTACCGGGTATTCGGCCGCCATGGGGTTTATGCGCAACAGCTTGTCCAGCTCTTTATTGAAGTGCTCGGCCGCTTGCTTGGTCCAATGCTTGGTGTCGGCGCGGCGACGGAACTTCTCCACTTCTTTATCGGGGCCGTCATACCCCAGCTCGTCTTGCAGCACTTTGATCTGCTGACGCAGGAAGTAGTCGCGTTGCTGCTGGTCGATGTCGGTATGGACTTTCTTCTGGATCTCGTGCTTGATCTCCAGCATCTGTACATCTTTCAGCATATACTGCAACAACAGGGTGCCCCGGTCGGTGATGTTCTGCGTCTCGAGGATCTTCTGTTTGTCGCTTACTTCGGCATTGAGATTAGACGACAGGAAGTGCACCAGGAACGACATGCTCGAAATGTTGTCGAGCGCGACCTGGGCCTCCTGGGGTATTTCCGGGTTCAGCTTCAGGATCTTGGTGGCCGCGTCTTTCAGCGATTGCACCAGCGCCTTGGACTCTTTGTTGTTCGCATTGAGCACCGGCTCTGACTGGAGTGAGATGCGGGCCGTGAGATACGGTTCTTCCTGAACAAATTCCTTGACCGTAAACCGGTTCTTACCCTGGATAATGATAGTGGTATTACCGTCGGGTAGCACCAGCATTTTGATGATGCGGGCTACGGTGCCCGTGCGGTAAAGATCATCGATCACAGGCTCTTCGGCCTGCGAGTTCTTCTGCGCCACGACGCCAATGATCCGATTTCCCTGATAGGCCTTTTTTACCAGCTTAATGGATTTCTGGCGGCCTACCGTGATGGGGATCACAACGCCGGGGAACAGTACTGTATTTTTGATGGGGAGGATCGAGAGCTCTTCCGGAAGGTCTTCCGGCTTAATATCGGAATCTTGCTCGGGGTTGATCAGCTGAATGAGATCATCTGAATCTTCCTGAACGAGTTGTATGGGATTTGCTTTAAACATTGCCTTTGTCAAAAGATGTCAAACTGGCACGGCCTGCGTGCGCTTCGTTATGTTGTTGCTACGTGCGCCTAAAGGACAATAGTAGTGCCAAGAGAGTTGTAAAAGAAGCAAAATAGTGTCAACTTTATCCGATTGGCGTGCTTTTTACCAAACGCAGGTTCTGTGAAAACCTACTTTTTGACCTTGATTGCGGCCTTTTGGCTGTTGGTACACGCTCCGCTCCTGGCTCAAAAGCCTAAAACGAAGTACAAAAAGGGGGGAGTTGTTCAGCTCAATGATAGCCTGACAAGCTACAGCCAATCTGACATTTTCGTTTTTCCAAACGTAAATGTGGTCCGCTTTTATAAAGATGCAGCAAAACTGGGCAAAATAAAAGCGCTCGCCGCCTCCGGCGACTACGAGCAACAATACACCGAGCTGAAAGCCTATGTACGCAATTTCGGCATCGAAAACTTCGGCATCGAGACACAGCTCATCTGGGACCTGGCCAAGCTCTCCGAAAAGCTCGGCCGACCCGGCGAGTCCGTACTACTCTACAAGCTTGTCCTGAAACACCACAAACAGAGCATCGACGAAAAACAGGTGCGCCGGGAGTTCGACACGCTCACGCGCAACCAGGCCGACCTGTATGTGCCCCTCAAGCAATATTATGACCTGGTCGCCTTCCGCAAGGAGATCGACACATTGCGCCCGCCACAAGGTGTGCTGCTCAACATGGGCTACGGCGTAAATTCGGAGAAGGAAGACTACGGCCCCACGATCGGCAACGTAGACAACGTGCTGCTTTTTACCTCGAAGCGTAACTCGAAGATCACGCCGCTGCAAAAGACCTACAACGAAGACTTGTTTTATACCATCAAGAAAGACTCGCTGTGGGACTTTTCCGAAGAGCTCAAGACGATCAACACACCCTATAACGAAGGGTCCGCCAGCCTGAGCCGCGACGGACGGCATTTATACTTTGCCCGCTGCAACTCGCCCGACTCGTACGGCAACTGCGACATCTTTGTGTCTGATCTGCAACCCGACAGCACCTGGGGACAGGCACGGAACCTGGGCCCGAACATCAACAGCGCGTCGTGGGACTCACAGCCTTCGCTCTCCCACTCGGGCGATACGCTCTACTTTTCTTCCGACCGCATTGGCGGCTTTGGTTTCTCGGACATTTACTTTTCCGTACGCGACGTAGACGGTCGCTGGCAAAAGGCGCGGAACCTCGGACCGGTCGTCAATACCCGGGCGTTTGAGGTAAGCCCGTTCTTTCACCATACACGCAATGTACTGTACTTCAGCTCCAACGGACAGCCGCTGAACTTCGGCGATTTCGATATTTACAAGGCATACCGTGAAGGTACCACGTGGGGTGAGCCAAAGAACATCGGCCCGCTGGTGAACGGCGGCGGCAGTGAATATTACTTTACGATCGACTCCGAATCGCAAAATCTATACTATGCCAAGTCCGTTGAGAACGACCTGAACAACCTCGATCTATACTCCTTTCCCGTGCCGATGGAAGCACAGCCCGACGCCGTGGCACGCCTCAAGGGTAAGCTGATCAACTCCGAAACGAAAAAACCTTTCCGCGGCATTGTGTCGGTCATCGACCTGGACAAAGGCGTGGAGGTAGCTCCGAAGTTCCTGCGCGACGACGGCTCGTTCGACTTCAACCTGATCAATAAACGGAATTACCTGCTCATCATTCAGGGCGATGATTTCTTCCGCATCGAACAGATCTTCTTTATGGACGGCGACCGCGAGATCAACCTCGAGACCGAGCCGATCGAGAGCAAGATCGCGTTCCAGTCACTCGAATTTGAGAACGGCAAGGCCGATATACTGGAAACGATGCATCCCGACCTGACCAAGCTGGCCAACTTCATGATCGATCACCCTACGCTCAAGCTGAGCATCGCGGGGCATACCGACTCGCAGGGTAACGAGATCGCCAACCTCAAGCTGTCGCAGGCACGCGCCGACGCCATCAAGGCCTACCTGATCTACAAATTCAGCATTGCGGCCGAACGCATCGAGGCCCACGGCTACGGCAGCTCCAAACCCATCGTCGAAGAGAAGACAGAAGACGATCGCAAGCTGAACCGCCGCGTCGAATTCCAGATCCACAAACCGGAGTAAAACAACAATGCCCCCCGATGTTAATCGGGGGGCATTGCAGCGTGTACATCTTTTTGTTATGCGTTCGTTACCAGCTTCACAATGTCGTTGGCAAAAATGAACACCATCAGGGCCAGCAGGAATACCATGCCTACCTTCTGTGCATTCTCCAGGAACTTATCCGAAGGCTTGCGACGTGAAACGATCTCGTACGTGAGGAACATAACGTGGCCACCGTCGAGCGCCGGGATCGGCAACAGGTTCATGAAGGCCAGCACGAGCGACAGCACGCCGGTCAGCGACCAGAAGCGCTGCCAGTCCCACTCTGCACCGTATGCACGCATGATGCCGATCGGGCCGGACAAGGATTCTTTCGGAGAAAGTTTACCGCTGATCACGCGGCCAAACGCCGTTACCTGTGTCTTCAGCGTTTCTACGGCCCGGGTAGCGCCCAGCGGAATAGACTCTGCAAAGCCGTATTTCATGGCTACGCGGCCCTCGGCCAGGTAGTCCTTCGGCTCCATGGCGCGGAAGCCAATGCCTTCTTTGCCTTTAAAGGCCTCTTTAAACGCAAGCGCGGTGCCGGCACGTGAAATTTTAAAGGAGATAGAATCAGCGTTGTTCTTTTTGCTGGCCTGTACGATCTTATATACCTGGTCAAAGTACGCCACCGGTGTGCCGTTCACTTCAGTGAACACATCGCCGGGCTTCAAGCCAGTCTTTTCGGCAATAGACTCTTTGGTAACTTCACCTACCACCGGCGGCACGCGGTACCGCAGGAAATTCATGGCGTTTTCTTTCTTGTTGAACTTCTCGATGAAGTTGCCGGGAATGGGAATATCCACCAGCTTGCCGTCGCGCTCCACGGTGTAATAACCGTCGGTGCTCAGCAGCGTCTGGGGCTTGGTGATGTCTTCGGTATACAAGAAATCCTTGCCGTTGATCTTAACGATCTTGTCGCCCGTGCGCAAGCCGATCCCCTCGCCTACTTCGCCTACATCAAAACCGCCATTCTTATTGACCACGTCTTTCAGCATATAGATATCGCCAAAGGCAAAGGTCAACGAGATAAAGATCAATACGCCCACGACCAGGTTCACAATGATGCCGCCGAGCATCACGATCAGGCGCTGCCACGCCGGCTTGGAGCGGAACTCCCACGGCTGCGGTTCTTGCTTCATCGTCTCGGTATCGAGCGATTCGTCGATCATACCCGAGATCTTTACATAACCGCCCAGCGGTATAGCGCTGATGGCGTACTCTGTTTCACCCTTTTGAAAGGACCATATCTTCGGCGGAAAGCCGATCGAAAACTGTTCTACGCGCATTCCAAAATACTTGGCCGCTAACAAGTGGCCCATTTCGTGCACGGCCACCAAAAACGATAAGCTCAGCAGTAACTGAGCTAACATGATCATCCAATCCATTCGTTATCTTTTAATCCGTTAGTCTTTTCTTTTTCAATTTATTACAGTGTGCGTGTGGGTCTTTTATCGTAGCAATTCCTGCGCACGGAGACGCGTCTCTTTATCCGTTGTAACGTAATCTTCGTACGAGGGATTTCCTATATAATCCATTTTTGCCAAACATTGTTCGACAATGTCCGACATTTCCAGAAAACCCACTTGTTCTCGCAAAAAACCGGCCACTGCCACTTCATTCGCCGCATTCAACACACACGGCATATTGCCCCCGCGGTGCAGGGCCTCAAATGCCAATGCAAGATTACGAAAAGTTTCTGTATCAGGCTTTTCGAATGTCAAAGCCGGGTATTGCGAGAAATCAAAACGTGGAAAGTCGCTTTTCAAACGATGCGGGTACGTCATCGCAAACTGGATCGGCAAACGCATGTCGGGCAGCCCCAGCTGCGCCTTGAGCGAACCGTCCTCAAACTGTACGAACGAGTGAATGATGGATTGCGGATGCACCACCACCTCTACCTGCGCCGGATTCAGTCCGAACAACCACTTTGCCTCGATCACTTCCAGGCCCTTGTTCATGAGCGATGCCGAGTCGATCGTGACTTTCGCACCCATGGACCAGTTGGGGTGTTTCAGCGCTTGTGCCTTGGTAACAGCAGCAAGCTGCGGCCGCTGCTGGCCCCGAAAAGGACCACCGGAAGCCGTTAGGATGATCTTTTCGATCTTGTTGTGGAATTCACCCACGATGCACTGGAAAATAGCGGAATGCTCGGAATCTACCGGGTAAATGCTCACGCCCTTCTCCCGTGCGAGGCGCGTGACCAGGTCGCCCGCCACGACCAGCGTTTCTTTGTTGGCCAGGGCAATGGTTTTACCGGCCTCGATGGCGCGCAGCGTGGGGCGCAAGCCGGAATAGCCCACCAGCGCGGTTATGACCAGGTCGATGGTTTCCATCTGCACAATGTCTGCCAGGGCCTTTTCGCCGGTGTAGACCTTCACGTCTTCGGTGGCCAGGGCCTGGCGCACGAGCTCGTAATGGTCTTCGTTAGTGATAACGACTGCATTGGGCTTAAAGCGCCGGGCTTGCTCGATCAGAAGCGCGGCGTTGTTTTGCGCCGTGAGCACTTCCACCTGAAAAGCATCGGGATTTGCCGCAATTACATCTAAGGCCTGTGTACCGATAGAGCCGGTCGAGCCGAGGATGGCAATGTTCTTTTTGTTACTCAACTGCGATAGAATTGATGATCCAAACGACCAGGCACATGCCGGTACGTTCTGCAAAAATACGCATAAGTTTGCTTATGACCGAACGGCAAACTTTCCCCCTAATACGTCGGCAATGGCGCGGTCGTTCGACAGGCGCGGCACCTTGTTTTGCCCTCCCAGTTTTCCCAACGACTTCATGTATTCGATGAAGGCGCTGCGCTGCAGCGGGGTGACGATAAGTGTACGCAGGATGTTTCCGGTGATCAGGTCGTCGTAGTACACGTTGAGCTTGCGCAGCTCGTCGTCGAGCGTTTGCGCAAAAGCCTCCGGGTCATGCGGAAGTTGCGCAAACTCTACCAGCCACTCGTGGTGCGGCAGGCCCGTAGCCGGCGTCACCTGCGGGGCTACAGTAAATTCTACAATGGCTGCTTCGGGAAATTTTTCCAGCGCATATTTCATGGCCCGTTCCACTTCTTCACCGATGACGTGCTCGCCAAAGGCTGAGATAAAATGTTTAATGCGCCCCGTGACAACGATACGGTACGGATCTTTCGATACAAACTTCACGGTATCGCCGATGGAGTAGCCCCACAAACCGGCGTTGTTGTTGATGATCAGAGCATAGTTCTTGCCAAGCTCTACCTCGCCTATGCTCAGCCGCGCAGGCTTCTCCGCGAAGTATTCTTCTACCGGCACGAACTCAAAAAAGATGCCCGTATCCAGCAACAGCAGCAGGCCGGGCGTTGTCTGCGAATCCTGGTAGGCTATAAATCCTTCCGACGCAGGGTATGTTTCAATTGAATCCACTCGCTTGCCGATCGCCTCGAACAGCTTGGCGCGGTAAGGCTCGAAGTTTACACCGCCGTACACAAATACCGAAAAGTTGGGGAATACATCCTTTACCTTCTTACCCGTGCGGGCCTGGATGCGGTCAAAGTACATCTGCGCCCACGGCGGAATGCCCGAGATCAGGCGCATGTCGGCCCGTAAAGTTTCGTCTACGATCTTGTCGAGCTTTTCCTCCCAGTCTTCGATACAATTGGTTTCATAGCTGGGCTTTTGGTTGCCGCGCAGGTAGGCGGGCACCTGGTGGTTGGAGATGCCGGACAGCCGACCGGTCTTGATACCCGCTTTTTCTTCCAGCTCGGGACTGCCCGACAGGAAGATCAGCCCCCCATCGAGAAACGACGCATTACCCGTCTCGTGCACGTAGCTCAGCACGGCATTGCGCGCGCTGTTGAAATGGTTGGGAAGCGACGCTTTGGTGATGGGAATATACTTGATGCCCGAGGTCGTGCCCGAGGTCTTGGCAAAATAAGCAGGCTTGCCCTTCCAGAGTACGTCCGGCTCGCCGTGCACAACCCGCTCGATGTAGGGCCGCAGGGCCTCGTAGTCGCGTAGGGGAACTTGTTTCTTAAAGTCCTCGTATGTATGAATAGTATCAAAGCCGTGGTCTCTGCCAAAGGCCGTGTGCCTGGCTTCGCCGATCAGATACCGGAATACTTTTTGCTGAGAAGCAACCGGTGCAAGCGACCATTTCTTAGTCTGACGGGCAATGTAGGCGGCAATCGGCCGGGCGAAGAACGAACGAATTCCCATAATGTGCAAAACTAAGAAAATTGGCCAAAGCGCATCAACAATGCGTATTTTTGCCGACACACACTGAACTTTTTACACACCCGTTCCATCAGTACCAAACGACAAAACCGATATTGATTTCTATGAAGAACGTCCTGAAAATTGTCATCGTAGCTTTCCTGGCCGGATTTGGCGGCTCGTATGCTTTTTATGCCCTGGTGGTAAAGCCCGACCTGGCTGCCCGCGAGGCCGAAACGCCGTTTACCACCGCCGTAGGCTATGACGCGCCGCTCACCTATCACTCCTCCTCCTCGGCCACCCCAACGGTCGCCGTACCCAACGTCGACTTCAGCTTTGCCGCGGCCAAAGCCACCCAGAGTGTTGTATACATCAACAGCATCTCACAAGGTGCCTCCTATTCATACTGGGACTGGTTCTTTAACCAGGGCAGCAGCAACCGCACCCAGGTCAGCAGCGGCTCGGGGGTGATCTTTACAGCCGACGGCTATATCATCACTAACAACCACGTGGTGGAGACAGCAGAGCGCATTGAAGTGAACTATAACAAACGCACCTATCCGGCAGAGCTCATCGGCACCGACCCCTCTACCGACCTCGCCGTGATCAAGATCCAACCCGAAGGCAACGACCTGCCTGCCGCCGCGTTGGGTAGCTCCAAGAGCGTACAGGTGGGCGAATGGGTCATTGCCGTGGGGAATCCGTTTACACTCTCGTCTACAGTAACGGCGGGGATCGTCAGCGCCAAGGGCCGCCGCATCGGCATCCTGGAAGACAAGTTCCCCATCGAATCATTTATTCAAACCGATGCCGCCATCAACCCCGGCAACTCCGGCGGTGCGCTGGTGAACAAAGCCGGCGAGCTGGTAGGCATCAACTCGGCTATTCTCTCCCGCACAGGCTCTTACACAGGCTATGCCTTTGCCATTCCCATCGACATTGCCAAGAAGGTGTTCAACGACCTGGTAAAATACGGCGCACCTCAAAAAGCTTTCCTGGGTACCAGCGTAGTGGAGTATAACTACGAAAATGCCAGGAAGTACGACCTGGCCACCAATGTAAAAGCATTCAACGGCGTGCTGGTCGAGCAGCTCGACCGCGAAGGCCCGGCAATCAAAGCCGGCCTGAAGCTGGGCGATATCATTACCCGCATAGACACCATCAACATCAATACCCAGAGCGAGTTCGAAGAAGAGCTAAGCTACCACAACCCCGGCGACAAGATCACCATTACATACCTGCGCAGCAACAAGGTCAATACCGCTACGCTCACGCTGGTCAATCAGAACGGCAGCACAGAGATCATTAAACGCAAGATCCTGAGCGATGGGTCGCTCGGCGCACAGCTCGAGTCCACACGTTACGGCGTGAAAGTATTCAAGATGAAAGACAACAGTGTGTTGAAACGCATCGGTATACCCGAGAATTTTACGATCGTGGCGTTGAACCGCCAACGTGTAAAAGACCCTGAGGAAGTCAGCGAGTTCTTTGCCAAGTATCGTGGGCGGGCATATGTATATGGTATCAACAGTTCGAAGCAGCAGATGGAGATCCCGATCGATATTCGATAACATAATATCAGCGCCAGGTCAACTAACCTGGCGCTTTTTTCTTATACCCCGCTGACCGTTTTTTTACCTTACCGACCTTTATTTGGTTTTTTTGTCCTTCCGGTTGTACAAATTGAAAACGGGTATATCCACGGCAATGAAGCCACCCGCCCGGACATAATAGTCTTTATGGATGTCCGCCACCCCGTTCGGGTTGACATCACGCAACGCCGGGCCCATCTGCACACCTGCTCCAATCGATATCGGACTTTTGCCCAATCCATAAACAAAGAATAAACCCGGAGCAACAATATCCTCGAGCTGTATTTCAGACGAAACAGTTGTATTGTCATCCTTAAACCTGAACGCCGCCAGCGTACCCACGTCTATCACCGAGGCGAAAATGCTGATAGACTTTCCGCCTTTCTTTTCGTTATTCTTCATGGCGCCTCTGCTGAATGCAAAACCGACAGGAGCAAACAAACCGGCCGAGAAACTATCCTTGTTTTCAGATTGCGGCATATGCTCGTTCCCTCCGTAAAAGCCCATATACGCATTTAGTGAAATATTAGCGCGCGACTCGCGTTTTACGCGATAACTACCCGGTGGGAGCGCCACTACCTCGATAGCTTGTTTAACTTCTTCCGAAGTCTTCGCCACGGCCACACCGGCCATAAAGGTCCCGTATTTGATCACACCATTTACAAGATTCGGGTCTACCGATATTTTCTGCAGGATCAGGGAAAGCTCGATCACGCCGGCGCTGTAGCTTCTGGTTCGTACATCAGCAAGTAAATTTGCCGTATGGGTAAAAAAGAATTGCGCGTTGTCTACAACTGCCGCCGGAAATAACGTTGCTCCGGCGGTGGTCAGAAGAAGCCTGTTGGTCACCTCGGAGACGTCTAAGATCGTGCTTCCGAGCAGGACGTAGTTCTCGGCAATACCGCGCTCGCTTTGCCCCCTGATCTCCGAAATGATCTTATCACCCTGAACAAGCAAAGGCTTAAGCTCGCCCACGAACTGTACACCTCCGTTGAGGTGTGCCGCTACGCTGGCAAGTATATTCGTCAACGGTGTGCCGTTGATGGAAACATTAAGTTCCCGGGCTTTTTCATAAAGCAAACCGAAGTAAAGCCGGGCAAACGTGATATCGTTAAATTCACCAAAGTCCTGTTCTGAAATCCAGTAGCGGTTTGGATCGTCGGATCGGAGTGATTGAGAAACCAAATTGGCAACCTTTACTATTGGACCAAATTCACCCCAGACAGCGTTGTTATAGGCTCTTCCCGCAAAGTCGTTCAATATATCGCCGGGATGCTTGCCATTTTGAATATCAACCGCCAATTGAAGCGCCAGTTGAAGGTAAGGATACAAAGCAGATCCCTGAATGATCGTCACAACAGAGCCTGGAGGATTTTGATTTATCCAGCGATTTGTATTGACGAGAAGCGCTGACAGGTCGTGCGCAAAAGCCTCTCGTAACGACTGGAGATACATTTGATAGTTGTAAATTTCACTACCAACCACCAGCATTACCGAGTGTGTATTAGGAAAAAGCACCTTTAGATCGTTTCCATAGGTGGTGTTCTCAAGAAATTCTTTGAATCGTTCAAAAAAATATACATCCAGCTCCGCCTTTGTCCGTTCCACCAGGAACCGGGCAATGCCGTCCGCGACAGTAGTAACATTGAGTCCACCAATTTTATTAACGCTGGATGTGATCATGTTCACCGCATTACCACCTGCGCCCCCGGCTATCAATGGACTAATCTCCGCTCCAAAGAAAGGGTTGGCAGTGAACGCTCCCAGTACCTGACCCGTGGTAAGTGCGGGATTATTCCGATGCGCTAATGGCAGGTAATTTTTAAGGAGTCCCGCAAGAATGTCAACGGACGCATTATCGTTCTTAAACGCAAAATTTGGATGCGTAACGGTCACACAACGCTCACGGACGGTTTTAGCATCCCGGAATGCGATCTGTGCGTTAGCAGACAACATGAAAAAAAGCATGTTAACGAGTAGGATTCTTTTCATAATACTTATTCTCCTTTATAGCTTGGTAATTGCATTTCGTAAATTGAGCAAACCCCTTCCGGTTCGAATATCCGGCCCGAGCGTCGGACCGATATCATCGCATGTTGACAGAATAGCTTCAATACACTTATCCCGCGTGGTTTTTCCCTTTGCATAAGCAAACATCAACGCAAGACAACCGGCTGTAAACGCGGTGGCCATACTGGTACCATTTTCCTGATTCCTACCATCGTTCAGCGCCGCAGTCAGCACAGATGCACCCGGTGCCAGAAAATCAAGCTGCCGGTTCCAGTTTGAGTACGAAACAAGGTGTCCCGACAGATCAAATGCTCCGACCGCAAGTACTTTCTCATAACATGCGGGAAAGGTGTCAACATCCGGCCCCATGGGAAGGTTGATATCCCGGTTGTTCCCGATGGCAGCGACCACTGTTTTTCCGTTTGCATGACATTTGTCGACCGCAGTCTTCAGGTCCGGATCGTCGGGCAGAGTCGTGCTTACTGAAATAATGTCCACTGCGTCTATACCGGCCGCGTGATCCAGCGCTTTGGCAAATAGTTTTACATTGGCGCCACGCTGATGTTCCGAGGCCCGAAGGATCAGTAACTCGACGCCAGGCGCCACGCCGAATACTTTATTTCTCCCGCTCGCGCCAATTATTCCCGCCATGTTTGTGCCATGACCATCGATATCCTTAATATCCTTGGCGTCGCTGACGAAACTTTTCGAGAGACGATGAAGCTTTGTCGCCAGATCCTGGTGAAGAATATCAATTCCCGTATCGATAACGGCCACAGTGATTCCTTCGCCCATGGTCTTTAACTTACTCCAAATAAAGGGCAAATTATAACGCTCATGCCCCCAGCTCATTTTCGCGGGGTCAAACTCCCTGGGTATTATCGGCTTGGTATTTGCAAAACCTCCGCTCCAGTAGTAATTGTTGGCAGCGTCTCTATACCAGGTAGCGATATTTTCAAATTCACCGCCGTCGTACAAACGTCCATCCACTTCAATTTCACTCCCTGGGGCCAGATATTGGTAACTGGGTGCATTGACGTTGGGAGCTCCTACGCGCACATTCAAATAGTCTTTAACAAGCAGTTTCATACCCGATTATCCTTTTCGATTTAACGGATGGGCCGGATGGGACAGCCCCATATCTTCAGGCGTGGAGCTGGCCGCCGTTGTATGCGTCGGCGTTTTTACAGCCCCCCTGACCTGAATCAACTTACTCAACAAATCAAACCAAAATGGCGCGCCGAGCGAAATCGCTATTGCCGTCAGCAAGTAGCCCCAGAACGCAACGGAAAAAATATTGCTAAGTATATACAAGCAATATCCGCCGAAAGTGTCATTCACGTCTATTTTTGTTCCATCATTACTGATACCCGTATATACCATGCGGCCATCCACTTTTGAAGTTTTCAGGCAGCATAGTATGCTGGGCGTTGCACCGCTCGGAAACTCCAAGATCTTTTTGTCCGAGGTGTGAAGTCTTCTTTCACCATACACTGAATCTATAGCGTAGAGTATTGCATAGTCGGTAAGCTTCTTTTCCTTTAATTCTTTCATCCTGGCCTCAAGTTCTTTCGTCCAGGGCATCAGGGTGAGGCTTTCCGGAAGGGTAATCCAGCCAGACCCGAGTAGCGAATTGGCATCGTCAAGCTGTCGTTGTATCTCGCGTCGAACTGCGTCCAGTGAATCCATCTTTGCTTCGTCATTCGCCTTTTGAGCAGTAGCGCTGTCTGCTCTGCCTTTTCTAATAGATTCGATGAGCTGCTTTGTCCTGGGATCATTGACCGTACGCGATGCGTTTTCCACCATTTTGTCGCGTAGGTCTTTATTCACCGATAATTTACCAACGATTGCCAGGGTATCGGCATTGAAGCCGATCGCAATGATCAAGCCGATAATGAGCAACGTAAACTGTATCCTTTGCTTATACCATCCCGACGCGCGGTTCATCGTGTCTTCGAACCATTGCTCAAGTTGCAACCTGAATTTAAACAGGTCATTGTTCGAATCTCTCAGCAATGAAGTCAGATGCGTTCGTGTTTCGCGGCCAAATAGATTAAGCATTTCGTCCGCTCTGTATATCACTGCTTTTTTCTCCGGATGCTTCCTGGCGGCCTTCAACAGTTGCAAAATTCTCCGGAGGACGATCCGCTGTGCCGCATCCAGATCGGAATGGTTAACATCAATCGACTCTGCACGTTCTTTTAGCGATTTGTAGATCGCGTTATAATCTCGTTCCTCGCTTGGCTGGTAGGGCTCTTTCGTATCCGGATTGGTCTTGATAATATCTTTCAAAGACGCGAGCTCCTTTGTATGCTGTACATTGCCTTTTAAAACATTTTGAATTTTCTCGATGTCACTCAACTCATCACTCCCGCCATACTGGCGGAATATTTCAAGGATCGCCTTGGAAAAATTCTGGCTTGTAATATAAGCCGGCTTACTCTGCAGGGTATTCCGTGCGAAGTACTTGATAAGGGGTAGATGATAAAATACGCACGTCGCCGGCCCCATGTAGTTGTCAAACAATTCAGAAACCGTTCTTTTTATATGCTTCCAAAATGCCACAAACTTGTTTTCGGATGTTTCGGGAAAGTCTTCCAGCATTCTGCGGATTGCTTGCTTTAGGTTCCGCTCCCGGAGCCCCAGGTGCACGGCGACAATCTCACACACAATCGTGGCAAAAAGACTATACAGCAGGTAAATGAAAACCAACCCGATAACGACGTCTAACGCAATGGATCCTGTCATGAAAGGCAAGTATTAAAATGGTGCAAGGCTATGTAATTTCAAGCTTGTCCGATAAGGTCACCCGCAATAACAATAAACTAAAAACCTCTTCCGGACGATGAATGATCCAGGAACCAGAGCAGACAAATATAAAAGCCCACCTATGCGCTACTGATATTCTCGGCAGCAAATAGATGGGCCGAACGAAACTAAAAAATGATAACGTGTTTTACAACCACTCCAGGATAATATTTTCAGAAAATACAAGGCACACTACGCTGGCGAGCTCGCTGCCGCCAGAATCTACTGTCGCTAAGGTGTGTTTACGGAGTCAAACACCCTACTGACGCAATCTACCCGCCAGATTGGCGTGTGAGCGGAGCCTGCTCCAGGATAATTCACCCTAAATTTGTTACATCCAAAAAAACTATATGCACGCCAAAATTTCTCTTGTACTTTTACTTATCATCATGACCCATAACACTTTGTACGCCCAGCAAAACACGTCCGGCCACTATGCCACTGTAAACGGATTGAAACTGTATTACGAGATCCACGGCACCGGCAAGCCTTTAGTATTGCTCCACGGTGGTGGCTCTACCATAGAGTCCAACTTCGCCCGTGTTCTGCCGGCCCTGGCCAGGACGCACCAGGTCATTGCCGTAGAGCTTCAGGCCCACGGCCACACCGCCGATATCGACCGGCCTTTCAGTTTCGAGCAGGATGCCGACGACGTAGCGGCACTCTTACAACACCTGCACCTTCAAAAGGCCGATATCCTGGGATTCAGTAACGGCGGGACTACTGCCCTGCAAGTCGCCATCCGGCACCCGAAGCAGGTCAACAAGCTGGTATTAGCCTCGGCGCTCTACCGGCGCGACGGTATGCCGGCAGGCTTTTTTGAAGGCATGCAGCACGCAACGCTCGAACACATGCCGGCCCCGTTAAAGGAAGCATACCGGAAAGTTAATTCCGACCCGCAGGGACTGCAAAAGATGTTTGACCGCGACGCCCGCCGCATGATCCATTTCCAGGATATCGGCGACGACCTCATCAAAGCTATCCAGGCGCCGGCCCTCGTCATCAACGGCGATACCGACGTGGTAAGGGCCGAACATGCCCTGCTCCTGTCGCGCACCTTGCCACACGCCGAGCTGGCTATTCTGCCGGGAGGCCACGGCGACTATATCGGCGAGGTCTGCGCCCCCGACAAGAACAGCAAAATGCCCGACTTTGTGGTGATGATGATCGATACGTTCCTGGCCAAATAACCCACCACTCACCACACGGAATCTGAATATCCCCTTCGGATTCCGCATGGTATCAAAAATTACCCTTCACGCAACAAGCTGATCAGCAATCCGATCGATACGCGGCATAGTAGTTGTCGCGGATAATTATCGACAATGGCTGGTAAACTTCGGTAATAACCATACAAGACACAGCCATTGCCAGGTGCCGGAGACGCCGACGCCTATTTTTTATACCCTAAAACGAATGCAAAAGTATATGAATCGGATGCTGAATTTTAAGATTGGTGATGTTGTACAACTGCCGTCGGAAGACAAGTTAATGACCGTCGAATCTGTCAAAGGAGATACCGTGCAATGTATTTGGCTGGATCCAAACCATACCGTGGTATACCACGGGTTTCCGGTCAGTGTTCTGATCTTTCCGGAGGCGGGATCCTTTTCGAAAAAGTCGGGGAATTATCTGATGGAAAACTAGCCTATTATATCACCGATCTGCAAGATCACCCACACCAGAAAATATACCGGCCCGCGGTTGCGATACAGTGCAGGGTTCGTTTTACGATTGCGGATGATCCAAAGGTGGCCGTATACCAGGCCGGTCGTCACGACTACAGTAATCAGTAATACAAGCCAGGTCATGTGAAAGGGAGTTAGTATGTTGGTTAAACGTAACTGTCCGACAGAAAGTTACGACCGGCTCAGCCAGGCCTGCCAGTCGTCGACCTGATAGCGATAGGCCAGCCTGGATTGCGATTGTGCTCCCTCCACGATCTTCCAGCGGGTGAGCTCCTCCACAAACACGGGCGCTTCCAGGCCCGCTCTTTTTGACGCCTGGCGGTAAAATGCCTGGCGTGTGGGATGATCGGGCGCACAGCCGTGCACGATCCCGCCAAAAGCCTTTGCTTTCAAGATTGCCCGACAGAGTCCCGTGCAATCGTCCTGGTGAATAAGATTTACCGGTGCATGTCCGTTCGGCACTTCCTTTTTACCGGCGAAGAACCGCCCGGGGTCTCGTCCCGGTCCCACCAGGCCGCCAAATCGGACGATGGTTGTGGTAAAATCGGTTTCCGCTTGCAACATGTGCTCTACGGCCAGCAGTATTTTACCGGAGTCGCTTTCGGGTGAGGGAACAGTATCTTCCTGAACGTGCCCATTCAGGTCGCTGAAGACCGCCGTCGAGCTGATGAAAATTACCTGTGGTACCTGGTGTTGTTTTGCCAGCGCGGCGACCTGGGCCACGGCGGCCTGATACTCGCCCGCCGGCGTTACACCGGCCCGGGGCGGTATCGTGATCACCAACACATCGCAACGAAAGAACGACGGCGCTACCATTAACGCCCCGGGCCGGATGTGTATGAGAAAAGGTTCTATTCCCTGCTCCGCCAGCAACGGCAATTTACGCTCCGAGGTTGTAGAACCCTTTACCGTGTGACCTTCCGCCACCAACGTGCGGGCGAAGTGAATCCCAAACCAGCCGCACCCCAATATACTTACCGTCATCATGTCTAGTCGTGCAGAGGCCGTTTCTTGATCATGCCTCCCTTGATATCGTTTACACTGTTCTCTACCACGAAGGCCCCGGGATCGATCTTGGCAATTTCCGTTTTAAGCTTTTGCAGTTCCAGGCGGGTAATGACGGAAAAGATCACATCCAGGTCTTTTTCACGATGGCCGGTCTTGCCATAGCCACTCTTGCCTTTCAGGATCGTTACCCCACGGCCCATCTTTTCGGTAATGGCATCTTTGATCTCCATGCTCTTTTCCGATACGATCATCACACTGGTATACTCTTCGATACCGTGCACAACAAAGTCGACCGTCTTCGACGCGACAAGGTACGTCAGGATGGCATACAGTGCCACTTCGATGTTGATGAGGTAAGCCGCTACTGAAAATATGAGAATGTTCAGAATGAGAATAATATCACCGACGGTGAGCGTCGTCTTGCGGCTGGTATAAATGGCCAACACTTCGGTGCCGTCGATGACAGAACCTCCCCGTATGGAAAGGCCGATGCCGCAGCCCAGAAAGAAGCCGCCAAAGAAGGCTATCAGCAGACGGTCGTTGGTAATCGCCGGGAATTCAACCAGGGCCAGGCAGACCGCCAGCCCGGCAATGGCCGCGAGTGTCTTAAAGGCAAATTTCTGAGATACCTGCGTGTAGCCGATGATAATAAAAGGAATGTTGAGCAAGACCACCAGGTACGACAGCTCGATCTTTGTCAACAGGTTTGTCAGCAGGGAAATCCCCATGACACCGCCGTCGAGGAAGTTGTTAGGTAGCAGAAATCCTTTCAGTCCGAAAGCAGCCGACAGCACCCCCAGGGATATAAAGAGTGTGTCTTTTACTGTACGGATGACGCCGATGCGCCGGTTGCGATTAGCTTTTAGTTCATGTAAGCGTTCCGCTGAGGACATGGTCGGATAGATAAGTGCGGGAAAGATACAAAAAAAGCCGCCTCAACTTCTTGAGACGGCTTTACCAGGATTGTTTGGAAAAAGTCCTATACCGTTACATGTCCGGCTTTGGTATTCTTGTTCGTCTTGGTGTTTTTACGGCCGCCTTTTACCGCCTCGTCGATAAACTTTTCGACCTTTTTCTTCCTTTTGTCTTCTCGCTTCAGAATGTCGGCATATGCCTCTGCGAGCTTCTTGGCGTTCCGGTCGATCAACTTTTTCACTTTCTTGGTCGCCTCGGGCAGTTCCAGGCGGCTCAAGGCCTCCCGCGTCGAATCTTCGATCAGGCTTTTCAAAGCCTTCTTCGATTTCTTATTCTTCTCCATAATAAATCATCCGTTGATAGCTCAATTTACGGATTTATTACGGCAATGTTAAGGGGTTCGATGAAACTTAACATGGGCACGCTTTTATCGCCTTAAATCACTAAATAAACGTGATTTTTAACACTTTGTCCCAGGAAATCCCGAATCATGGATCTGATCGGTCCGGCCGAGCAAGCACCGCATGAGACCCGGCTAGTTACCCAGGATACCTTAGGCACAGGCCGGTGGCCTCATACCCATCTCCCGCATACCAGAGACATGTTATTCATATCGCAACGAATTCACAGGGCTGGTTCCTGCGGCTTTAATGGATTGATAGCCTACCGTTATCCAGGCAATGGCAATGGCGGCAAGACCGCTGCCGACAAAGATCAACGGGCTGATCTCGACGCGGTATTGAAAGCCCTGCAACCAGTTTGACGCGATGTACCACCCGGCCAGCGCCGCGGGCACAAAGGCGATCAGCACCAACCGGGTGAATTCTTTGGACAATAACAGGATCAGGCTGGGCATGGACGCACCCATGGCTTTGCGAATACCGATCTCTTTGGTGCGCTGCTCGGCCGTAAAGGCCGCCAATGCGAACAGTCCCAGACAGGCGATGAAGATGGCCAGCGCCGAGAACACGCCAAACACCTGTCCCATCCGCTGCTCCGAGCGGAACAGCCGGTCGAAGTTCTGATCCATAAAAGCATACTGGATCGGCTCGTTCTCCGTCTGTGTCTTCCAGAGCTTTTCGATCGTCGCGATCGCTTTGCCGGCATCGCCTTCATAACGCACCAACAGGCGACCGGACGTCTTGGTGAAGCGGATCGCCAGAGGCCGCACTTTGTCGCGTAGCGACTCGAAGTTAAAATCCCGATATACGCCAATTACTTTAAGACGCTCGAGACCTTTCCTTTGGTCGTTATACAAGATCTCTTCTTCCAGTGGTTTCTCAAATCCGAATTCTTTTACCGCAGCTTCGTTCAAGACAATAGCCAGCGTGTCCGCCGGTGATTCGGCCGAAAAGAAGCGGCCTTCCTTTATCTCAAATTTCATGGTGCGTTGGTTGTCGGCATCGGCATAATACACACCCATGATGTGGTCTTGTTCGCTGCCCGAGGCTTTAAAGACCGTCGTGTTGTTCACCCCCGGAAAGCTGTTGTTGGTAAAGCTGGCATCGACAATGCCCGTCTGTTCCAGCAGTGTATTTTTGAATGACGCCTGGTTCTTGTCAAGCGTCCAGGCATTGTTGACGACCAGCAGGTTGTGTTTATCGATGCCCATGTTGCGCTCCTGCATAAACGTGATCTGCTGATAGACCACCACCGTGAAGATGATCAGAAAGATGGAAAGCGCGAACTGGAATACCACCAACGAGCTCCGCACGCCTTTGCTGCGCATGCCGGCACGTACTTTGCCTTTCAGGACTTCCAAGGGACTGAACGACGTGAGATAAAACGCAGGATAGCTGCCGGCGATAAAGCCAACTAGCACAATCAACAGCATGGCGCTTGCGATGAACACCGGCGTGTATAACATCTGGATCTGAAGCGCCTTTCCTGCCAGCAGGTTGAACGACGGTAGCAACAGGTAGCAGGCTACCAAGGCGATTACCACGGCTACGGCACTGTACAACAGCGACTCTGACAGGAACTGCCGCACGAGCTGCCCGCGTAGCGACCCCAGTGTTTTCCGCAATCCTACCTCTTTCGCCCGGCCGGCCGAGCGCGCCGTAGACAGGTTCATAAAGTTGATGCAGGCGATGACAATAATAAACAGACCGACACCTCCGAAGAAATATATGTATAACAGGCTTCCCACGGGCTCGATCTCATGTTGCATGGTCGAACGCAAGTGAATGTCGGGCACGGCAATGGTCGAATAACCGAACTGTGCTCCTTCTGCTTCCAATTGCTTGAAGCTCTTGCCCAGGAAACGCTCCATTTCCGGTCCGACGTGGCGCTCGGCCAAGCCTCTGAACTTGGCGTGCACCGCATCGATCGATGCATCTTTGTTCAGGATCAGATAAGTATATAAGTTATTGTTCAGCCAGATAGAATTACGCAGGTAGTCTGCCGAGCTGGCGGAGAGCAGCACGTGAAAGACCAGGTGTGAGTTGGCGGGCGCGTTCTCGCATACACCGGTTACTTTAAACGTCTCATTGTCGTTGCCGATCACTACCATCTTACCCAACGCCGACTCATCGCCAAAGTATTTATGGGCGAGGTCTTCCGTCATGACGATGGAACGCGGCTCTTTCAGGGCTGTCTTTACATCGCCGGACAAGAGCTTGTAGCTAAAGAACTGAAAGAAGTTGGAGTCGGCATAAAACATCTTCTCTTCGATAAAAGCGATGTCGCCGTATTTGATGGACGACTGGCCGTAACTTGCCACGCGCGTCGCTTCTTCTACTTCCGGGATCTCTGCCACAAGGGCCGCCGCCATGGGCGGGCACGTCGTAGAGGTATGGATGTCCTGGCCGCTGATCTTGCCCAGCAGATTGACACGATACATGTGGTCGGCCCTGGCATGAAAGCGGTCATAGCTCAGCTCGTCTGAGATGTACAGAAAGATGAGCATACAGGCGGTGATACCCGTTGTCATCCCGAAGATATTGATCGCGGAAAAGAACTTGTGCTTGTTCATATTCCGGATCGCCACGAGGAAGTAGTTTCTAAACATACTGTTATGGATTTATGACCGTACGTAATCTTCTTTCATTATTCGACGCTTTCTCCTACCAGTATGTTACAGGATGCGTTGTTTTTTATTCATCCCGCAGCGTCGATACGGGATTCATGGAGGCCGCACTGAATACTTTATAGCCGATGGCCAGCGCCGACAGCATAAACATCAGTACGACAGATATAACAAAGGTATTGGAACCTGCCGGCAGGTAATACTTCCAAATACTTGACATCAGCATATTTACAAGAAGCGCCCCCAGTAAACACCCCGCCGCGGACGCGATAAGCAGGATAATGGCGAATTCGGTGTTGATAATGCGCGCAATGTTACCGACCGAAGCGCCCATTACTTTGCGCACTCCGATCTCCTTCATTTTGCGGATGATGTTCAGCGACACCAGCGTGAAAAGACCTGTCACGGAAAGCACCATGGCTACGATACCGAGAAAGGCAAATATCTTCACAATGTTGTCGTTCACTGTCAGCGACTCCTTCATCTCTTCGTTCAAATAGCGGCCGGTATATAAGCGGTTCGGGAATATTTGCTTCCACTCTTGCTCCATCGATGCGTTGACCGCGATCAGCTTGTCCACCGGGGCGCTGACGATCGCGTGTGTATAATTTTCCGGTGCGGTGTAGCGGATCATCATCGGTTGTGCTTTATCCCAAAGCCCGGCCGTGAACACATTTTTGGCAACACCCACGACGTACAGTTTAACCGTGTCGTGCCAGAGTATTTCCTTGCCCAGGGGCTTGTCCCATGAAAAGGTCTTGGCAAACTCTTCGGTGATAATGACCGACTCGCGACGATCGGTTTCGGAATCCTTCTGAAAATCCCTGCCTTCCAGGAGCGTGAGCCCCATGGCTTGCAGATAACCATCACCCACGTCGATGATATCAACCTCATACTGGCGCGACTCGTGCTTTACCGGGTCTCTGTAGCGGGATGAGAACACGCTGTGTTTTGAGCCCGCGATGGCCTGGATATCTTTGTTCCGTGCAATGGCATTGCGAAAGGTCTCGTATTCCTGGCCGTTGCTGACATACACGATCATGACACCTTTCTGATCAAAACCCAGATCGAAGTCACGTTGAAACAGCGAATTTTCATAGAAGGCAAACGAGCCAATGATGGCCAGCAGCGAGATTGCGTATTGCAGGCACAGCAGGATGCGTGTAAAGTAGTTTGTACCGCCGAACTTTTGTTTTCCTTTTAAGATGCCGACGGGCTCGAATCCGCTGATGTAAAAGGCGGGATAGCTGCCCGACAGCAGTCCAGTGAAACAAAGAATGCCGATCAAAAAGATCAGGAAACCGGGCGCATCCAGGTAATGCGAGGTGAGCTTCATTTCCGTCCACAGCGAGTTCCAGGCCGATATTAGTACTTCGCCCAGCACCATGCCGATGACAAGCGCCAGGAAGCAAATGAACAGCGTCTCGCCGATAAACTGGATGATCAGCTGCACGCGCATGCTGCCCATCACTTTCCGGATACCGATCTCTTTCAAACGGCGTGACGAGATCGCAATGGAGGTGTTCGTCATATTAAAGCAGGCGATCAGCAAGATGAGCACCGCCATGATGGCGGGGGTGATGACCGCGGCCCGCGCGTTGGCAGGATGGAGTGTTTCGGTCCATCGCTCGTTGTTCGAGTCGCGTCGCGCCATGCCGTCAAAAGGATCGAGTACATACTCGGTGACCTGAAAATCTTCGCGGACCTTGTTGTTGTTTTCCCGGTAGGGCTGTAATTGCGAGTGCACAACGCTCACGCGTGAAGGGTCTTTGACCTGTACGAACAATACCGTGTTATACCGCCAATCGTTTTCGGTGATCTCGTTCGCGTCGTCAAAAAAATTGTCGTAGTGCATATACGACTGTGCCTGAAAGCTCGAGTTCATGGGCTGTTTCCGGAACACCCCTCCCACCGTAAATTCTTTTAACTGCTCGCGTACCACCTGGGTAAGCTGACGCCCGACAACATCCGTGCTCCCGAAAAGCGTCTTCGCCATCTCGTCGCTAATCATCACGGTAGATTTATCTTTTATAGCATCCGGTCGCCCATAAAGAAAGTCAAAGGTGAACATGGTAAAAAAGTCGGGATCGACATAACGCACCTGACCGGGAAAGAGATTGTCGCCGACCTTAAAGTTCGTCCACGAGCGATTGAGCCGTGTGACGTGGTCCGCATCGGGTATATTTTGCCGGATGGCATTGGCCAGCGGAATACTGACCATGGTATGCATCTCGGTGGTGCCGTCAAACGTGCGGAGTGGGCTGACCCGGTATATCTCTCCGACGTGGCTGTGGTTCCTGTTGAATGCCTGATCGTACTCCCAGTTAAAATAGGCTACTATGCTACAGGCTATGCCGATGGACAATCCAAAGATATTGATGAAGATAAAGAACTTGTTCTTCATCATGCTCCGTAGGGTGATGAGCAGATAATTTTTTATCATAGTGGGGTGTTTTTACGGTATTTGCTGTTCTAAGACTCCCGCTCCTGCCCGGAGGTTGCATGCCGTGACGAAAATAAAAGCTCCCCTACCCCTGCTCTTTCGGCACAGCAACCCCTGCCACATGTTTATGTGGTGTGTATATAATAGCACTGCCTCCACAAGGGGGACAGTGCTATAGTATGTTATCGGCTAAATATGAAAGTGTTCTTTGATGTTCTCTGTTACGACCTTACCGTCGAACAGGTTGATGATGCGGTGTGCATAGTTCGCATCATACGGCGAGTGGGTCACCATGACGATGGTGGTTCCTTCTTCGTTCAGCTGTGACAACAGTTTCATTACTTCTTCACCGTTGGCCGAGTCCAGGTTACCGGTCGGTTCGTCGGCGAGGATTACTCTGGGTTTTGCTACGATCGCGCGCGAGATGGCCACACGCTGCTGCTGACCACCCGACAGCTGCTGCGGGAAGTGGTTGCGGCGGTGCATGATGTTCATCCGCTCCAGTACCTCTTCCACGCGTTGTTTGCGCTCGGACGACGGCACCTTCATGTACAGCAGGGGCAACTCCACGTTTTCGAATACGGTCAGCTCGTCGATCAGGTTAAAGCTCTGGAACACGAAGCCGATCGAGCCTTTGCGAAGCTGTGCGCGCTGGCGTTCGGAATATTTGGCCACTTCGTGCTCGCCAAAATGATACTCTCCTCCGGAAGGATTGTCCAGCAGACCGAGGATGTTGAGCAGGGTCGATTTGCCACAACCGGAAGGACCCATGATGGCAACGAATTCGCCCTCTTTGATTTCCAGGTTAATGCTGTTCAACGCGGTAGTTTCCACTTCTTCTGTCGTGTAAACTTTTTCAAGGTTCTTGAGTTTAATCATGGCTAGGAGATTTTCAGGATTATATTGTTGTAAGATGGAGTTTTGACCGTATAGGTTGCATGCTATTGCATGTATACTTCAATTTTTTTTATTGGTTACGCTTTTTAGTTCAGTAATAGCACCTCGTTGTCGCCAAAGTTCTCGTACGACGAGGTAATTACCCGGTCACCCGGCTTCAACCCTTCCAGCACCTCGTAATTTTCAGTGTTCTTGCGGCCCAGCTTGATGTCGCGGCGCACGGCCTGGTCTTCGCCGTCAAGCACAAACACCCAGTTGCCACCGGTATCTTTATAAAACCCGCCCACCGGCAGCAACAGCTGCTCGGAAGACTGCCCCAGCTCGATGCGCAGACGCAACGACTGACCCCGCCGGATGCCCGCAGGCGTTTCGCCCGTAAAATGCATATCTACTTCAAATCGGCCGGCCGTTACGCCCGGGTACACATAGGTGATCTCCAGCGCGTAGTCTTTGTTGTTGAACGAGGTGGTTGCCTTCAGCCCGGTCATAATGCGGGGCAGGTACAATTCGTCTATCGGCACCCGCACTTTGTAGCTTCCCAGAATGTCTACCTGACCCAGCCGTTGGCCTGGTGTTATATTCTGACCGGGATCGAGTTGCGGCCGCGACAGCTGGCCGTCGATCGGGGCACGGATCACCAGGTTGTCCAGGATCTTGCCTACGCCCTCCAGGTTCTGGCTCATGCGTTGTTCAGCGATCTTGATCTCACGCAGCTGGCGGATACGATCCACCGAGTCGGCACGGTATACCTCGTAGGTAATGCGACGGCGTTCCAGGTTGTACTTATAGTCGGCTTCTGTCTTTTCAAAAGCCTGCCGGGAGATCAGCTTCTTTTCAAACAGTTGTTTTTCCCGTGTGTATTGAGGTCCCAGGATGGCCAGCATGTTATCGATCAGGGCCAATGTCTGGCGTTGTTCCAGGTCGTTTCGCGTGATCCCCAGGCGGGTGTCGCGGTTACGGTTGATACTTTCGCTCAGCTGTGCCTCCTGTCCCAGCACCGACAGCTCGGTATTCAGGTTGCTCAGTTCGAGGATCACGTCGCCGGCCTTCAGCATGGCACCGCTTTCGGCTACCACGCGCTTGATCGTTCCGCCTTCGACGGCGTCGAGGTATACCGTGCGGCTCGGCTCTACGGTACCGGTTTGCGGAATGAATTCCTGGAATACCCCCCGTTGTACGGTCGAGATCGTGATCTTATCTTTTTCCACCTTCACCCGTGAGCGCCGGTCTGCAAAAATGAACTGGTACCCGATGAACAATACGAACACGGCGATGCCACCGTAGGTCGCGATACGTTTCAACGTCCATTTTTTCTTGACAATCTTTTTATCCATGCTGGTTCAGTTAAGGCTGCCTGCTGTCAGGCAACGTTATCTGCCTGAAGCCAACAAGCGTGCCAAGCGCCAGAAGCCCAATTTAACCCGTTTTCCCGGTAATTTCCGCGGTATTCACGTTCACATGTGAACGGGTGTGTCCGCTTCCGAACGTCCGCACAACGGCCAAAAAGGCCCAGGAGCACGATTTTGGCACATTTAGCCATTGTACCAATTCCGGTACAGCCTTTGTTCGTTACCGGACGTCCACCGCGCTGTCCGGCCGTCGTTGCTGCGCCCTGCGGTCGATCCAAACCAATTTGTTATTTAGTACCATGGCTGAAACCAAGCACGGAAAGATCCTGATCGTTGACGACAACGAAGACCTTTTAAAGGCGGCAAAAATGTACCTCAAGCGACACTTTGCACAGGTAGACATTGAAAAGAACCCGGAGGCGATCCCCGCGTTGATGGGCAACGAAGACTACGACGTGATCCTGCTGGACATGAACTTTACCAAAGACGTGAGCAGCGGCAGCGAAGGCTATTACTGGCTGGAGCGCATTCTGCAGATCGATCCATCGTCGGTGGTTGTACTCATCACCGCCTACGGCGACATCCAGATGGCGGTAAAAGCCATCAAGGCCGGGGCGACCGACTTCGTATTAAAGCCATGGGAAAATGAAAAGCTGCTGGCCACGCTGTTTTCGGCCATGCGGCTCCGCGAGTCGCGCGATGTGATCGAAACGCTCAAGTTCAAGAACCAGGAGATCAACCAGGAGATCAACCACCGCTTTAGCGAGATCATCGGCCAGAGCGCCGCCATGCAGAAGATCTTCCAGACCATCGACCGCGTGGCGCGTACTGATGCGAACGTTTTAATCCTGGGCGAGAACGGCACCGGCAAAGAAGTGATCGCCCGCGCCATCCACCGGAACTCGGCGCGGCAGCACGAGAACTTTGTGGGCGTAGACCTGGGCTCTATAACCGAGACGCTGTTTGAAAGCGAGCTGTTCGGACATAAGAAAGGCGCTTTTACCGACGCCAAGGAAGACCGCGCCGGGCGCTTTGAGCTGGCCAACAACGGCACGCTCTTCCTGGACGAGATCGGCAACTTGTCTATGCCCCTGCAGGCCAAGCTGCTGACGGTGCTGCAGCACCGGAAGGTAAGCCGTGTGGGCTCCAACAAAGAAACGCCCATCAACATTCGCCTGATCTGCGCCACCAATATGCCGCTGTACGAAATGGTGAAGGAAAACCGATTCCGCCAGGACTTGCTGTATCGCATCAACACCATCGAGATCGAAGTACCCTCGCTGCGCGAGCGTTTCGAGGATATCCCCCTGCTGGCGACGCATTTTTTGAAGCATTATGCAGCCAAGTACGAAAAAAGCGTGACCAAGATCAGCGAGGCCGCCATGACGCGCATGCACAAGCACCCCTGGCCGGGCAACATTCGCGAGCTGCAGCATTCCATCGAGCGGGCGGTCATCCTGAGCAACACCAGCGTGCTCCAACCCGAAGATTTTAACTTCACCTCCAACGGTGGCGGTGCCGGCAAGGAAGACGCCCAGTTGAGCCTGGAGCAGTACAACCTGGAAGAGGTGGAAAAGCTGCTGATCCGCAAAGTGCTGAAAAAATATAACGGCAACATCACCCAGGCCGCGACGGAACTGGGCCTGACACGGTCATCGTTATATCGCCGCCTGGAGAAATACGGGTTGTGACCGGCAAATCCATTACCTTCGTAGGAATGTTGGAATGCTGAACCGCACACCTTGAACTTAGGATTTAAAGATTTCCGTACCCGCGTCATTTTGCGGGTCGTCTTACTGGGTTGTACCATGGGCTTGTTTATGTTCATGGTGGTACGCCCCAATATGCTGTTTGCCGCCATGCTGATGGCCCTGATCATCGTGCTGCAGCTGGTGGAGATCTTCCGTTTTGTCAGCCAGACCAACCGTAAGCTTACCCGCTTTCTGGAGTCGGTGCGCTATTCCGACTTCATCTCGGGATTCGCCTCCGACAACAAGCTGGGCAAAAGCTTTAAGGATCTCAACCTGGCCTTCAACGAAGTGCTGGAAGCCTTTCGCAAAGCGCGGTCGGAAAAGGAAGAGCACTGGCAATACCTCAACACCGTCGTACAGCAGGTGCGCACCGGTATCCTTTCCTTCGACACCGAGGGCAACGTGCAGCTCGTCAATGCCAACGCCAAGAAGTTCCTGGGCATTACAAACATCAAGAACCTGCATGAGCTGATCGATGTCAACCCCGGCCTCTACCACGCCATCCACAGCGCAGAGTCGGGCAAAAGCGAGCTCTATAAAGGCAGCAACGAGCTCTACCTGACGGTGCAGGCCACCGAGTTGCGCATACGCGGCACGGACATCAAGCTGGTCACCTTGCAGAACATCCAGCCTGAACTGCAGAAGCAGGAGCTCGAAGCCTGGCAGAACCTGACGCGCGTGTTGCGCCACGAGATCATGAACTCCATCACGCCGATCTCGTCGCTCACCTCTACTCTGCGCGATATACTCGACCACGAAATGGTAGCACGCGACGTGCACTACGAGTTGACCGAAGAAGGCGCCGAAGACCTGCGCGAAGGCCTGAGCACGATTGCCAACCGTAGCAAAGGATTGATCAAGTTCATCGACGCATACCGCGAATATACCTCCTTGCCTAAACCCAAGCTGGTAACCGTGCGCCTGAAGGAACTGCTCGATCACGTGTCGCAGCTGATGAAGACCGAGCTCCGGAAAACCCAGATCCACTTCGAGTGCACCTGTGACTCCGAATATCTCACCATCCAGGCCGATGTAGAGATGATCGAACAGGTATTGATCAACCTGCTCAAGAACGCCATCGAAGCACTGGGCGATACCGAAGCCCCCCAGCTGAGCCTCAAAGGATATTACGACGAGAACGCCATCAAGATCGAAGTGACCGACAACGGCGCGGGCATCATTCCGGAAGCGTTGGAGCACATCTTCGTGCCGTTCTATACCACTAAGCGCACCGGCTCGGGCATCGGCCTGAGCCTGTCGCGCCAGATCATGCAAATGCACAACGGCTCGATCACCGTCGAGTCCGAACCCGAAGTGAAAACTACCTTTACGCTAAAGTTTTAATCAAACCGGGGTCGGGCAGTCCCGCCCACCCTCATGTTGGCAGTCTGTTATTTTCCTCTCATGTTCTTAACAAGAAAGTAAACAGACGCCAGAAAGGTTAGTATATATACGATAGCTAATGCCGGCTTTTCGAATTTGAAATTCTCAAAATCAAATTGTTTAAATAAGGTCCATCCTAAAATGATGGCTATAATTCCGAATAGAAACGTCGGCGCTTTTTTATTGCTCATAAATTTTACTATCTGATTATAATGCACTTGGCTTAGTCCAGCGCCACCACTTGCTCCTTCACATTCCTCCCACTAATCGTCACTATTTCTGGTTCGAGTCTTCCGACCGAAGGGAGGGCGACTTGGACCTAGCATGGCGTCAGTCTCCGACTGACTCCTTTAAAAATCAAAAAATAGTCCCGTTCGGCTTAATCCACCGCCACCACCTGCTCCTTCACATTCCACCCACTCACCGTCACCGCCACAGGTACATCACCCGGCGTATACTCCAGCACCACAGTCCGCTCCTCTCCCGGCACAACCGAAACATAGTTATCCGTATAAAACACCGGCAGCAACCGTTTCTTTGTATTCAAGTCAACCAACGACACGCGGTTAAAGAACGCCACCGCACCCCCTGCCGGGTTCTTTAGCGTTACCGCTACCTGACCGGGGCCTACACGCTTCACGGTCGTCTTCAACGGCGCGGCAGCCAGCTGGTTCAACCCGGGATACGATCCCTTTGCATCCGGCAACCAGTATAAGTTCTCGCTTACCACGTTCTTTTTTACATCCAGCAGTTGCAGCGACAGGAACACGTCCTTCGGTTGCCCGGGTTGGTTCAGATACCCTTTTACCGAGAGGTATTTCTTGGCATCCGTAGGCTCTACCGTGACAAAGACCTGCGTGAGCAGACGCTCCTTGCCGGCCACGTCGTATGCCTTTACCACAAGCATCAGGTCATTGTAGGGTACGAAGGTATTGTTCGCTACCATCACCATGCCCGTCACCGGGTTACACATGACGTGTAACGGTTCGCTGCCTTTGCGCAAGCCGTAAAGGCACGCGTTGGGGTCGAGGTAATAATCGTACATCTGGCCACGCAGCGCGGTCCAGGGATTTTGTGTCTTCCAGATGATCGTGCCGGTATACCAATCCCACATGTGTGCGCTGAAGCCTTCCATCAGGGCACGATACTGGTCGTAGTTTACGAGCTGTGCCTTGTTCGCGAAGTCGGCCATGTCCTTCGGCTTGCCATAGCGGTATACGGACGAATCATAGCCAATGTATTTGTGATATTGCCACACCGAGTCGATGCGACGGTTGGGCTCGTCAGGCGCAACGCGGTTTACTTCCGGCAGAAAACGTTCCAGCGAAACAGCGTCGCCTACACCCACAGACCCCACTTCCGAATTGAAGGGGAAGGTGCGGTCTTCCCAGAACGTGCGGATGTTCTGGATGCCATAGGGGCCGTCGCCGTTGCCGCCGATGCTGTTGTACGACATGCTGTCGGTATTGGAGTATTCGGCAAACCAGCGTGTGCCGTCCAGGCGCGGCAGCAGGTCGTCGCGCAGGGCGCTCAGGATATCGGCAGGGGGTGTGATCTCGTTACCGCCGCACCACATCGCCAGGGACGGATGGTTGCGCACCATCTTGATCTGGTCTTCCGCCGAAGCGATAAACAAGTTGTGATCATCGGGATAATTGCGCCGCGTCCATTGGTCTTCGGCTTTCATAGGATCAACCCAACGGCCGTTACAGTCGCCCGACATCCAGAAGTCTTGCATGACCAGCAGGCCATAGCGATCACACGCGGCAAAGAACTCCGGCCGTTCGATCAGCGCTCCGCCCCATACGCGGATGAGGTTCAGGTTCATGTCGCGGTGAAAGCGGATCTCGGCATCGTAGCGTGCATCCGAAAAGCGAAGCATCGCGTCGGAGATGATCCAGTTGCCGCCTTTAATAAAAATCTTTTGTCCGTTCACCGATACCTCGCGACTGCGGGTATGGGCATTCCAGGCCGTACGCACTTCGCGTACCCCCACGGTGATCTTTTCTTCGTCTGACACACCTTTACCGGGTTCGGTAAATTGCAGCGACGATGTATAGAGATGCTGGGCGCCATAGCCGTTGGGCCACCACAGCTTGGGATTGCTTACGGTCAACACCGGCAATGTAACGGTCACGGTTTGTTTCGGGCCGACCGTTACCGTCTGTGATACCGTCTGGCCCTCGAGTGTATAAGTAAGCTTGCCCGTTACTTTTGCTGCCGTCGGATTTTCTAGTTCTGCGGAGACGTTGATCCGGGCGGGTTCCTGCTTTTCTCCCGGGAAGCGTTTACCCGGCACGTGTGTTACCACGTGGGGATTTTTTAGGTTGACCGATTTGGTTTGCTCGATCCATACTTTGTCCCAGATGCCGGTGTTCCGGTCGCGGACCGGTTGGATCCAGTCCCATCCGGCTACATACTGATGCGCTACGTTCTTTGCAATAGTACCGTCGCCACCCTGTCCGCCGTTGGGATTGCCGGCTACGTCGGCCGGGTGCACGATCACGGCCAGGCGATTAGCCCCTCCGGGGCGAAGCGCTTTTGTGATATTATATACCTGGCGCAGGAACATGCCGTTGTGCGGCCTGGCGTTCAATTTCTCGCCGTTGAGAAATACATCGCAGCGATAGTTCACACCGCGCAAGTGCAACCAGGCCTGATCACCGCCGGCAAGGGCCGGATAATTAAAATCGTTTACGAACCAATAGGTGTAATGTGCATTGCCCGTCTTATAAATGTCGGGGATGCGCTCATTGTTCATGCCGTAGAACGGGTCGGGCACGAGGCCGTTTTCCAGGAGCGTTGTCAGCACCGTGCCGGGCACGCGTGCGGGTATCCAACCCGTTAAACCGCCGGTGGCACGCGACAGCGCTATACCGTCCTCCTGCACTTCGCTCGCCCGCCGGGCTTTCCAGGCCTTGTCCAGGTCGTAAAGACGTTGCGCATGGGCCACGGGGGCACTGATGATCAATAAAAGCAGGAGGTAAACAGATGGGAATTTCATATGACGCGAATTTAAAAAAATCCTCTCGCCCCCACCCTTTTCAGGATGAAGGTAGAGAGGATCCCAAACCTAATCCAGCACTGGCAGGACACCAATGCCGTTAACCAGACGCCCGACGCGTCTGTTCCTAATACCAAAAAAAGAAAATAATTATCCCCGGCTTTAATGCAATTGTTTTCGGAGCGAGCGCAAAGCCTTAAACACAGCGTTATACACCGACTGGATGGTAATGCCCAGTTCGGCGGCGATCTCCTGGTTGGTGCGTTCCTTGTTGAATTTCAGGTGCAGAAGCGTTTGTTGATGACGCGACAGCGTGTTTAGCGCCCGCAGCACATCCGCACGCTGATCGTCGTAGGACTCTTCGCCGGTGTTTTCATCGGCCATATCCAGCTCCAGGGGGTCTTCGGCTGCCCTGTAGCGGACGGCGGCAGACTTCAGCACATCGAGGATCTTATGTTTGAGGGAAGTGAACAGGTAATATTTGACCGAGGTCGTCTGGTTCAGGTTCCCGCGGTTGTGCCACAGCTTGACAAACAGGTCCTGGATACAGTCCTTGATCAGGTCCTGATCGTCTGAGATCTTTTTGCCGTATTGATAGAGATCGAAAAAATACCGGCGGTAGAGCAGCGCATAGGCTCCCGCATCCCCTTGCATAAAATCCTCCCACAGGGCAGCCTCCCCCACCTGTGCGGTGTTTACCCGCAGAATGCCTTCTTCCCCCTGCTCAAGCATGTCCAATTTACTCCGTGTACGCAAACGGACTTAAAAATCGAACTTTTTGCCCGTACTACGAAATGAAATAGCAAGTTTTTGGCCGGATGCCAAAGAAGCTGTTACAACCGTTATAATTGGGCCCAGGCGTGCAAAAAATGCCAGGATTATTCCCACGGCGACCCGCTCCAGGGACCTTGAAGCGCAGGATATGACAAATCAAAGTCGTGTCCGGATCTAATCGCGTCTGCTACTTGCCTGTCTCGTAGGCGAAGGCCAGGGCGGGTGTATATTCCCTGGCGACAGAGGACGGTACCGACACCGTGACGACATCATCCCTGGCCGACCACTTTACCGTTGCACCGGTGCCGAGCAATGTCATCCGGGTGCCCTTGCGCGGCAAATTTCCTTTCCAGGATACCGTGCGCGGCACGGGGGTGCCTTCGGGGAGACAGGCGATGGCAAACAGCTTTCCGCCGGCGTTGGTTGTAAAGTATGTCTTATCCGACTGGTAATGTTCTGCCGGACGCGTGTCGTAAATGGCAGCCCCGTTGCGGGTAAGCCAGGCACCGATATCTTTCAGGCGGTCGATCTGTTCTTGTCGCAGGGTGCCTTCGGGCGTCGGACCGACGCCCAGCAACAGGCTTCCGCCTTTCGCCACTACCTCTGCGAGTGTATGGATCACTTTCGCGGCCGATTTATACTTGTCGTTCGGAACATGACCCCAGGCACCTCCCAGCGTAATGCAGCTCTCCCACGGATGGTCGAGCTTGGTGGCCGGTATATGTTGCTCGGGGGTTTGGTAATTCTCGTAGGGACCATGCACCGTGCGGTCGACGATGAGCAGGCCGGGTTGTGCGGCGCGGGCCATCGTAGCAATGCGGGGAATGTCGACGTCCTGACTCCACGGTGGAATGGCCGCGCCCCAGGCGCGCACTTCGTCGTTCACCGTTTCCAGCGGCCGCACCCAGCCGCCGTCGAGCCACAGAATGTCGATGGCACCGTAGTCGTGCATCAGCTCGTCTATCTGATTGTAGGCAAATTGTTTGAACTTGTTCCACCGCCAGGGATTCTTGCGGATATCGTAGTTTACATTGCGGTCGGGTGTGGCGTATCGTGGCCACCAGAAATACTCCGAGTGCCAGTCGGGCTTGGAGTAATAGGCGCCGATCATAAAACCCTGCCGGCGGAACGATTCAAATACATACTTCGCTACGTTTGCCTTCGGATGGTTCGCGAACGGGCCGCTGGTAATTTTGAAGTCGGTCTGCCGGGTGTCGAACATGTTAAACCCGTCGTGGTGTTTGGTGGTGAATACCACGTAGCGCATGCCTGCATCTTTTGCGGCCTGCGCCCATTGGTCGGGATTGAACTGTGTGGGGTTAAAATCTTTCTTTAATCCCCAGTACCATTGTTTGTAAGCATCGTAGGTGATGGTGCTGTCGCGCGAGATCCAATCTTCCGAGCAGAGCTCCCACGATTCGATGATGCCCGGCACGGCGTATAGCCCCCAGTGAATGATCATGCCGAACTTCTGGTCGCGCCAATGTTCCAGCTTCTGGCGAACCTGGGTGTCGGCTGGCCATTCATAGACAGTGGACTGGCGGTGCAGGTTGTCCTGGCCGTGTACGGGCAGTGCCGCCATCCATGCGACTATTCCCAGCAGTATCAGGCGTCTCATCATGTATAAATGTATGCTATTTTTTTAATGTACCGGTGCTGATCGTGGCGGTCTTGGTAACACGGTCTCCGGTCTCTACACGCCAATCGTTGCTATAATAACCGGCCGACAAGATGCCATCCACCCCGCGCGTCAACATCTCGGTCGACAAGATCATATAGTCCGGGAAACCGCTGCCCCCCGCAAAGTATTGGTTGGGCTCGGTAGCGGACATGCCCGGCAGACCCGTGCCACCGATTACCGCTACGGATGCTACGTCGCTGTCGGGACGAGGCCACATAAAGTATGCGCCATATTGATCACCGCGGTATTGCTGGCCGTCGATGGCAACAAGATTACGCGTCAGGGTGATCGGGCAGTTCTTTAAAAGTTTGCTCCAGGCTGCGTTGGTCGTTGCATTGCCATAGAGGATGACACCGCGATCCGGATATTTCGCAGGCTGGAATGCCTGGTCGGCGACGATGTCGACGGCGCCGTTGCCACGGTAGTACCATACTTCGGCATCGTAACGTGCCTTGGCATACGACCAGGCGTTCTCAGCCGCTGTGCCCTTGGTGCTATATACAAACACCATGCGGTTCTTGAACGGCTCTTTAAAGGTTCCGTTGCGCGTCACGCCTTTTTGCTTCGCGTCAGGCTTGGCCGACACCTGCCATGCATTGCCCGACCGGGTAAGGTATACCCATTCCGCGGCTGTCTTCGTATACGCGATCGGTGCCTGTCCGTCCAGCGTAATGGTCACGACATCGCCTGCCTGGAAGACGGCCAGGGAAAGGCCTGCGATCGAAACGTTGGTCGTGGTGCCGGTGATCGTTTTCTTTTTCTTGTCACGTACCAGGTCGACCTTGCTATATTCCAGTACATGTTGCTGCTGCGCGATGGATACCCAGCGGTACTTGTCGGAGATGGCAGGGTTTGCCGTCGTATATTCCAGTTTGTCAACGGCGCTGTCGGGCTGGATGGTATGCCATTGAAAGTATTGAAAGATCGGGTTCCAGTCTACGCTTTCGTTGCCAAACCAGTGGCTGCCGCCGGGATACTCATAGTAACTGAAGTCTTTGTGAAAGTCGCCGAGTATGCGCCGCATCTGGCGGGCGTAGTCTACGGATACGACTTTGTCGCTGTCACCGTGGTGGATGTATATGCCCAGGCCTTTGTAGTTGCCTGCCAGCGCGATCACATCGCTGGGATTGCTGGCGCGCAGCAGCATCTTCTCCGCGGACGAACGGCTTTCCGTCGGAATTTTACCGTCGGCGGAACCATACGCCGTCAAAGTAGGATAGCCGGCGCAGGGAGCGATCGCCGCCCAGTTGCCGGGATACGTCGCCCCGAGGTACCAGGTGCCGTGTCCACCCATGGAGTGGCCGGTGAGGTAAATGCGTTTCGGATCGGGTTTAAATTGCTGTTTGGCCTGTGCCAGTACTTCCAACGCATCGAGGCGACCCCAGTCTTCCCAGTTAAAGCCGCGCGGGCGGCGGTTGGTGGGGGCGACCAGTACACCCCAATCTTTCGGGCGATAGGCACGCGCCTGGCTGATCGCCTCTACACTGGCACCGTGCACCGAAAAGAACAACGCAGGCGCCGTGGTACTTTCTCCAAGCCGTGGTGTTACGCTATAATATTGGATGCTGCCGTCGATATCACTCACAAAGGTCTTGCTGTAGTGATCCTGCGGCTGCATGGCATCGATCTTGATCTCTTGCGTGTCGAGGACGCGACCGTTGGCATTCTGGCGCAAGGTCAGCGTGCAAGTATGGGCTCCTTTCACACGCACACCCGTGGGATCCATGCGAAAGCCTACTTTGCGAATGCTCCAGGGCACGAGTGTCGGGATCTGCGTGGTTACCTCCTTGCCTTCGAGTTTGGCGGTGATGTGCAGGCCGGTGAGTGTTTTGTCAGAAGCGTTTACCGCGACCACGGCACCCCACAGGTTCTCCGTTGACTGGCCGACAACGACATGCGGCAAGGTAGGATCTTCCGTGCGAAGCGTCACGGCTTTCTCCTGGAATATCAGGCGTGCCGATACTCCCTGGCGCACAGCCCACGACGAGCAGCGGATCAGCAATTCGTTCCTGCCTTTCTTGAGCTTTACCGGCACGTACAACCACCCCAGGCGGTATATATCGCCGGCGTGGGGCTCGCCGTTAAAGAACAACATGCTGTGGCCCGACACGTGGAGCAGCGCCGTTTGTTCCACAGCAGCATCGTATGTTAAATACAGATAGCCGTTGATGATCGCGCGGCCTTTAAAGAGGCCGGCGCTGTCGGCTTTGATAGGAGTCCACTCAATGTTTTTGCTCGCGGCGGGTGTTGTGAATTGACCGGTGAACCAGGCGTATGTCAACTGGTCTGTCACCAATGCTTCGCGCCCGTAGCGGTGCAGCGAGTCTGCTGCCAGTCCTTCGCGGAAGACGTGTTCGGTCGGTGTTTGCGTGTGGCCCAGCGTGGCGCAAAGCCATAAACAGATGACGAGTATTCGTTTTTTCATCATGGTGGAATAGGTACAATAGGTTTTACACGATACACGGCCGCGTTGTTTGCGACGATAATCGTTTAGCAAACGAAGTATGCACGTTAATCTAATACCTGCTGGCCAATAAAATTATGAAGGACTTTGGGAAGTATCCGCCAGTTGCGTGCGGATGTTGTTCCACATTTGCAGAAAAAGCTTCATTCACTTCCGTGTCCGGTCAACCCGGAGTGTAGTACCGGCACAATGGTCCAGTCTAACGTATCACGTATTGGGTGCATGGCAATACACCCCCGGTATTCCAGGAAGTGTGTCGCCTGGCATCGGGCGTCAACGCCCACGGCTGGAAGTGTGTTTCCAGCGCCAGGTCTTCGGGCGGTGTATTTCCGGGGACATACAAGCGCTGCCTTATCTCAGAAAGGCCAGGTATTCTGATGTAAACGAGCGCCTCCGGGCTTTTTTCCGAAAAAAATAATCCCGATGGTAGGTCTTCGCAAAAAATTACCGCTAATATTTGGGGCATCAACATTCATCAAACCTCACTACATGCGACACACCCGCTTGTTCTTTCGCACATCCTTGCTGCTGGCCGTTTTGCTCCTGGCCGGTCTGCACCTGTTTGGTCAAACACCCGCCTACACCTTCCGCGATTCGCGCAAGGACCTCGACAGCCGTGTAAACGACCTGTTGCACCAACTGACTGTCGAAGAAAAGATCCACCTGCTGGGGTATAACAACCAGGGTGTGCCCCGCCTGGGGGTGCCGGTATATAATTGGTGGAACGAAGCGTTGCACGGTGTTGCGCGCGCGGGCGAAGCGACCGTGTTTCCGCAGGCCATTGGCATGGCCGCCACGTTCAACGACTCGCTGCAACGTGTCATGGCCGACGCTATTTCTACGGAAGCGCGTGCCAAGTATAACCTGGCCGTGCAGCAAGACCGCCACATCCAGTATATGGGCCTCACCTTCTGGTCGCCCAACATCAACCTGTTCCGCGACCCGCGTTGGGGCCGTGGCCAGGAGACGTACGGTGAAGACCCTTATCTGACCGCGCGCATGGGCACAGCCTTTGTACGGGGCCTGCAAGGCAACTCACCACAATACCTGAAAGCCGCTGCCTGTGCCAAGCACTTTGCCGTGCACAGCGGGCCCGAGGCGAACCGCCATACGTTCAACGCGCGCGTCGATGAAAAAGACCTGCGCGAAACGTACCTGTACGCTTTTCATGCACTGGTGGATGCCGGCGTGGAATCCGTGATGTGCGCCTATAACCGCGTGAACGACGAGCCGTGCTGTACCGGCAATACCTTGCTGCAAAAGATCCTGCACGACGAGTGGAAATTTAAAGGACACGTAGTCACCGACTGCGGTGCCCTCGACGATATTTACCTGCGCCACAAAACAATGCCCGACGCCGCGCACGTAGCGGCCGCGGCAGTAAAAGCAGGTGTGAGCATCGACTGCTCGAGCCTCCTGCAAAAGGACCTTGAAAAAGCACTGCAGCAAAAGCTGGTCACGGAAGCCGACATCGACAAGGCCCTGATCCCCGCGCTGCGTACACAGTTCAAGCTCGGCTTCTATGACGCCCCGGGCCAGGTGCCCTATACATCGCTCGGCGCCGAGAGCATCAGCAACGATGCGCATACGGCCCTGGCGCGCCGCGCCGCACAACAATCAATGGTCCTGCTGAAGAACGACAAGAATCTCCTGCCGCTGGAAAAGAAGAAGTATAACAGCATCATGATCCTGGGCCCGAACGCGGCCTCGCTGGATGCCCTGCTGGCGAACTACCACGGTGTATCGGGCAACGTATCGACCTTTGTCGAAGGCATTACGCAAGCGGCCGGACCGGCCGTTACCGTACAGTATGACCTGGGTTGTAACGACGTAGACAGTGTGCACTTTGGCGGCCTCTGGCATGCCGAAGGCAGCGATCTCTCCATCGCGGTGATCGGGCTCACCCCGGTGCTGGAAGGTGAAGAAGGCGACGCATTCCTGGCTGCGCACGGCGGTGACAAAGCCGACCTGAGCATCCCGGCAAGCCACATCGCCTTTTTAAAGGCCTTGCGCAAACGCCACCAGAAACCCATCGTGGCCGTTGTTACCGCCGGCAGCGCCGTTGACATTGCCGCGCTCGAGCCGTATGCCGACGCTATTGTGCTGGCCTGGTACCCGGGGGCACAGGGGGGTAACGCATTGGCCGATGTTCTCTTTGGCAAAGTTTCGCCCGCCGGCAGACTGCCGGTGACGTTCTATAGATCCTTTGCCGACCTGCCGGCCTACGACGACTACAACGTAAAGGGCAGGACCTATCGCTACTTTACGGGCAAAGTACAATATCCGTTCGGGTATGGACTCAGCTACACGTCTTTTGACTATAGCTGGAAACAAAAGCCCGCGGCTGCCTACCAAACCAAAGACACGGTGTCGATGACCGTCCACCTGAAGAACACCGGAAAGTATAGCGGTGCCGAAGTGGTGCAAGCCTATATGCTCTACCCTACCGGTGAGCGTATGCCGTTAAAAGAGCTCAAGCAATTTGCCCGGGTCTATGTGGCCCGGAACGGCGAGCGCGACGTGACCTTGAAGATACCGGTAGCGGACCTGCAGAAATGGAATCTGAAGAAGAGCCAGTGGGAAATAACATCCGGAACGTATACTGTAGTCGTTGGCGGCCATTCGGCCGACGAACGGCTGCGCCAATCGTTTACAGTCAAGAAGAAATAATATCGACAGCGGTTCAGAAAGGTCGATCAGTCGACCTTCCTGAACACGGCTGTAGCGTTGTGGCCGCCAAAACCAAAGGTATTGCTCATGGCCACGTTAACGTTAGCCTTTACACTTTTGCCCAGGATGATGTTCAGTCCTTGCGGCATGCCGGGATCGATGTTCTGCGTATTGATCGTCGGCGGCACAATGCCCTCGTGGATCGCCTTCACAC
>NZ_JAHESC010000002.1 GCF_018598185.1 Dawidia soli | reverse complement strand
CGAGATGACGATCAAGGCCAGCAAACACAGCAGGTCTATGATGCGCTCTACCACGACGGTACCGAACGACATGTCTACCGGCACTTTCTCCAACTTGTATAAATTATAGCACCGTGACACTTCGCCGCCGCGGGGAATGACGAGGTTTACCAGATAGCCAACCATGAGTGAATAGAAACTATGCGCCAGCGACGGTTTATAGCCGGCGGGACCCATGAGCATGCGCCAGCGGGCCGCGCGCACCAGGTGGCTTAACATGGCAATGACGGCCATGAGTAACAGCCAGCCTTTGTTAGCCGATTGCCAGGTTACTTTGAGGTATTCCAGCTTATTCTCTCCCTTCAGGCCACGCAGCGACAAACCTATTAACAGAAAGGTGACTGCAAAGATGATCGCGTACTGAAGGATGGTCTTGAAGCGGGAAGATACAGTCACGGTATAGGGTTGAGTGTGAGCCGGGGCGTTAGGGCAGTTTATTGTCGGGGGTTGGGAATATAATGGTCGGTTTGAACGTTTTGGCCTTTTCAAACTTCATCGACGCGTACGAGATGACAATGACAATATCACCCACCTGCGCCTTGCGGGCCGCGGGGCCGTTGAGGCATACCATGCCCGAGCCACGTTCACCGCGGATGATATAGGTTTCGAGACGTTCGCCATTGTTAACGTTTACAACAGTCACTTTTTCGCCTTCGATCATGTTGGCTGCCTCCAGCAGGTCTTCGTCGATGGTGATGCTGCCTACGTAGTGGAGCTCCGCCTGTGTGATCTTGGCACGGTGTATTTTCGACTTTAGAACTTCAATTCTCACGTTGGTGGTTGTTACTGTAAAAACATGTTGTCGATCAATCTGACCTCTCCTACAAACCCTGCTATACACATGATCGGCAGACCTACAGGCAGGCCTGAAGGTGAGTCTGACGCGTTAACGTTTTCCAGGATATTTAAGTTTTTGCTGTCCGCTAATTCAAAATACTCCAGCGAAACCCCTTGCCGTTCGTCAAATTTTGCCTGTACGATGGCCCGGGCCTCCCGGATTGTTTTTCCATGCTGCAAGGCCTGCCCGGCGGCCACCAGCGATTCGTAGAACACGGTGGCTGCCTGTCGCTGATCGGGGTTTAAACGCAGGTTGCGCGACGACATGGCCAGGCCGTCGTCTTCGCGCGAAGTGGGTACGCTGGTCAGCTCCAGATCGAAATTCAGCTCGTCTACGAGCCTTCGAATGACCGCAAACTGCTGCCAGTCCTTTTGGCCGAAATAGGCACGGGTCGGTTGAATGATGTTAAACAGCTTTGAAACGACCAATCCCACGCCGCTGAAGTGCCCGGGGCGGAAAGCACCCTCCATGACCCTGTCGAGGTGCCCGAAATCGAATTTGATGATCGACTTCTCGGGATACATTTCGCTTGCTTCCGGACAAAAAACAGCATCACACTCAACTTTTTCGAGCAATAAAGTGTCTTTATCTAGGGTGCGGGGATATTTCTGCAGGTCGTTGGGGTTGTTGAACTGTGTAGGGTTTACAAAGATGGAGCAAACCGTGACATCGTTCTGCGCTTTCGAGACCTTGATGAGTGATAAATGCCCCGCATGCAGCGCTCCCATTGTTGGGACGAGTCCGACGGACTTACCCGCGCGTTTTTGGGCGTTTAGAAAGGCCTTTAATGGGGCTATTTGCTTGAAAATCTCCATTTTACGCCGCTTTGGCAAAGGGGGTCAAAGATATAGGGAAAAAGGAAAATAAGTTGATCCAGGGGGTATTTTTTTGTACTTTTGTGGCTCAATTTTCCGTTCTACTTTTAAAATCTAAGTAATATGTCAAAACTCCGTATCCTTTATGTAGCCAGCGAGATAAACCCATTTTTGCAAACTTCAGAAGTAGCGGACTTTGTCCGTAAGCTTCCGCAAGCCATGCAGGAAAAGGGGATGGAGATCAGGATTCTCGTGCCGCGTTTTGGTATCATCAATGAACGTAAGAACCGGTTACATGAAGTAGTGAGGCTGTCGGGGATCAATATTGCCGTGGGAGATGAAGAGAAGCCTTTGATCATTAAAGTAGCCTCTATTCCGAACGCCAAGCTTCAGGTTTACTTTATCGATAACGAAGATTATTTCCATCGCAAGTCGGTTTTCCATGACAAGGAAAACAAGTTTTACGAAGACAACGACGAGCGCGCGATCTTTTTCTGCAAGGGTGTTATTGAAACCGTGCGTAAACTGGGATGGGCTCCGGACGTAGTACACTGCAACGACTGGATCACCAGCTTTATTCCGCTGTATCTCAAGACGACTTATAAGAACGATCCGCTCTTTAAAAACACCAAGACCGTCTTCACGATCTATAACAATGCCTTTACGCACAAATTCAAAGGCGACATCATGGACAAGGTAAAGATGATGGACATTGAAGACAACATGCTGGGCAACCTGAAGTCCGCCGACTTTGAAGGCTTTATCAAATTGGGTATAGAGTTCTCCGATGCCGTACTGGCCGAAGGCGAAACCAAAAAACTGGAAGGTCTCTTCAAGAAGATCAAAGAAAAGAAAGTCGAAACAATCAAAGAAGAAAACTACACCGAATCCTATTATAACTTCTATAATGAACTTGTGGGGTAATCGCATTCAAAGGCAACTGACCGTATTGGCAGTTGCCTTATTTTTTTTCTCATGCGAAGATGAGGCCAACCAATTAGGGTATAAAAATCCAAACAGCAAATTCGATCTTAAGTCCATCGATATTCCCGTGACGAGCAGCATCCTGTTATTGGATTCTGTTCGCACGTCGAACTATGATGCCTTCAACGATGTGAACCGGTTCCTCGTGGGCCGGTATAACGACACTCGTTTTGGTGACATCACGTCGGCCACTTTTGCCGAACTGTTACCTGCTGACACGCTCGAGATCGACACCTTGAACAACAACGGCGTTATCACACGCGACGAAGCGGTGTTTGACTCGGTGTCCATTCAATTCCGTCATGACTTTTATGTGTATGGTGCCGCCGGCAACACGCAGCAGACCATTGCCGTTCACGAGGTAACGAACAGGCTGGTAGCGGGTTATACCGTTACGAAGACCACGCACATCGGTGGCCAGCAGAAGCCGCAGGAGATCAGCTACCCGCAGCCACAGCTGTACCTCAGCAAGACCGCCACGCCCTATAACCCTGTAGCACTCGGTACCAAGGTCTTTAATGTAGACCGTGACAAACACCTGAGCTATGCTGCGGACGCGACTCCGCCGGAAATTACCACCTCGGTAAACCTCGACCCTGCCTTTGGCCTGCGTTTGTTCGAGCTGATCCGTGACAACCCGGACTCAGCACAAAACCGCTCATTCTTCCAGAAGCATCTCAAGGGTATTGCCATCATTCCGCAAGGCGATAAGGTGATCGGCATTAATCCCGCGGATGCGCTGACGCGTCTGGAGATCCACTATCACACGACAAAGGAAGACTCCCTGATGCTGCCGATCACATTTGCCGGTCTGGTGAGCTACAACCAAATCACTGCCGACCGTGCCGTGTCGGAGTTAAGCGGTTTAAATACTTTCTATCAGGATACCGACCTGGGGAACGACCTGCGTTACGTACAGGCAGGTACCGGTGTCGTAACGAAGATCGACTTCTCTGCTTTCAAGGGCGCCCTGGGTGATCTTGACAAAGTAGTGATCAACGATGCGGAGCTCATCATCAAGGATGTAGAAGATGGCGGCGTGCTGACACCGCCCGGTAACCTGGCGGTAAAGCTGATCAATGATAACAACCGGCCTATCAAACTGCCGTTTCCGGGCCGCAGCGGCGACTACCAGGAATCGTATAATACCATCGCGGCGTATGAGGGCTTTGTCAACTTCAACAACGACGCGACGAATAGTTACTCCAACTATTATTATTTCGTACGCGGTTCACGCTTTGCCTTTGACAGTACCTTCTTTGTGATGAACGATTCGAGAACGTTCCTGACATTGAATTACTCGAGCGATACCCGGACCTACCGGGGCAGTGCGCCGCAGTTCTTCCAGAAACTGTTCTTAAAGACCGACGGTCCGCTCTATACAAAAGCTATTCTGCTGCCCTATTCGCCGGCGGCAACTACCTCGGATCCTCCGTACGGCCGTCATATCTACGGCAAGACGTTGAACCGGGCAGCTTTCCGGAAGGATAACATTATCCTACGGGTTTATTATACCACCCCCTCAATCAATTAAAACAATTATTTTTTATGTGCGGAATTGTTGCTTACGTCGGGCATCGCCAGGCCCAGGAGATCATTATTAAAGGGCTGAAGCGGCTGGAATATCGTGGTTACGATAGTGCTGGCATCGCCCTGCTGAATGGTGGTTTGAACGTTTACAAGAAGAAAGGAAAAGTATCGGAACTGGAAGAGTACCTGAAGGGTAAGAATCTCGACAGCCACATTGGTATAGGTCACACGCGCTGGGCTACCCACGGCGAGCCTAATGACGCCAATGCTCACCCGCACTATTCGGCTTCGGGCAAACTTGCCATTATTCACAACGGTATCATCGAGAACTATAGCTCGCTGAAGCAGGAACTGATCCGCAAGGGCCATGTCTTCCACAGCGACACCGATACCGAAGTGTTCATTCACTTTATTGAAGACATCAAGGACAACGAACGTTGCTCGCTCGAGGAAGCGGTGCGCCTGGCGTTGACCAAAGTGATCGGCGCGTATGCCATCGTGATCATGTCACTGGAAGATCCCAACCTGCTCGTCGCTGCCCGGAAGGGTAGCCCGATGGTGATCGGTGTGGGCAAGGACGAATTCTTCCTGGCATCAGACGCTACGCCGATCGTAGAATATACCAACGAGGTTGTGTACCTGAACGATCAGGAAATCGTCGTGATCCGCGACGGCGAATTGAGCATCAAAGACACGGCCAACCTGCCGTTGACGCCGTACATCCAGACCATCGACCTCGAATTAGAGGCGATCGAGAAGGGTGGTTACGAGCACTTCATGATCAAAGAGATCTTCGAACAGCCGCGTTCCGTTCGCGACTGTCTGCGCGGACGCCTGGATTCACAATCCGGACGCCTCATCCTCGGTGGCTTGCGCGAGTATGTCAACAAGCTGGTCAATGCCGATCGCATTTTGATCGTAGCCTGCGGTACTTCATGGCACGCGGGCCTGGTGGCTGAATATTTCTTTGAAGAGTTCTGCCGCATCCCGGTAGAAGTTGAATATGCATCCGAGTTCCGCTACAGAAATCCCATCGTCCGTGAAGGCGACGTGGTGATTGCCATCTCGCAATCGGGTGAGACCGCCGATACCCTGGCGGCGATCGAGCTTGCGAAATCAAAAGGCGCGATCATCTTTGGTGTATGTAACGTAGTAGGCTCATCTATTGCCCGTGCTACACACGCCGGCGCTTATACGCACGCCGGTCCGGAGATCGGTGTTGCCAGTACCAAGGCCTTTACCGCACAGCTCACTGTGTTGAACATGATCGCGTTGATCGTGGCCCAGAAAAAAGGCACGATCACCGAGCAAAAGCTGCACGAGCTGCTCACGGAGATGGAGAATATCCCCGAGAAAGTGGAAAGAGCACTGAAGCTGAACGATCAGATCCAGGAGATCGCAGCTACCTTTAAGGATGCGCGCAACTTTATCTACCTGGGTCGTGGGTATAATTTCCCGGTGGCACTGGAAGGTGCATTAAAGCTGAAGGAGATCTCGTACATCCACGCAGAAGGTTACCCGGCGGCAGAAATGAAGCACGGTCCGATCGCCTTGATCGACAACGAAATGCCCGTAGTATTTATCGCGACGCGCGATAGCTCGTACGAGAAAGTCGTTTCGAACATCCAGGAAGTGAAAGCTCGCAAGGGTCGCGTAATTTCCGTCGTCACGGAAGGCGACCAGCTGATCCCGAAGATGTCGGAGTTTGTGATCGAAGTACCGGCCGTACACGAAGCGCTGATGCCGATGGTATCGGTCATTCCGCTGCAGCTGCTCTCCTATCACATCGCGGTGATGCGTGGTTGCAACGTTGACCAACCGCGCAACCTGGCGAAGTCGGTGACCGTAGAATAGGCTACCGACTTATTTGAAAATAACAGAAGTCCTCTCATAACGAGAGGACTTTTTTTATTCGCTGCGCAGGTATTCTTGACGCAGCAAGGGGCAGATCTTATACCGCTCGTCCTTCGTGTCGGCATATACGGCATCCAATAGTTCATATACCTGGCGGATGCCAATGCGTGCGCACCATTCAAAGGGGCCGTAGGGATAGTTGGTCCCCAGCTTCATCGCCAGGTCGATCGATTCTTTGGTGGCCGTGCCTTCCATGGCGGTGTAGTAGGCCTCGTTGATGATCATGCAAACAACGCGCGGGGTAACAAGACCAACGCGATCTTCCACCAGCACATATTTTGTTTGAAGTTTCTCGCAAATGCTGTTCACCCATGGTTCGTCTTCCTTACTCCAGAGGGCCAGCTCCAGCAGCGGGCGGTGCAATAGTGTATGCATACCGTTGAACCCCACCATACGGCCCGGGTGGAATCTGGGAGCCGCCAACGCAGCCAGGCTTCGGGTGACGGTGTTGAGGAAGACGGGCGTGGGGGTCTTGCGATAGACCGCAAAATTAGCCGGCTGTTCGGCAATGATAAAGTCCAGTATGAGATCGGCAGTGTCCAGGTGGGTTGGCAACGTGTCGTGACCGGTCAGGAGGGTGTATTGGTGCGTATCTCCGAATTTCTGAATGCTTTCCTGGTGGTGTTGGTCACGACCGACGATTAAAATTTTCATATCTGGCTACAAATGGCTTTGTCCTGTTATTTTTGGTCCTTACTAAAGGTAATTTTTAAACCCATAATCTCATGTCAAAAACTGTCGTTTATTCCGCTGCGGCGCCGGCTCCGATCGGTCCGTACAGCCAGGCTATCCAAACCGGTAATATGTTGTTCGTCAGCGGGCAAATTGCGATTCAGCAATCGACCGGTCAGATGCTGACAGGCAACATCGAAGAAGAGACCCGGCAGGTCATGACCAATCTGGACGAAATTCTGAAGGCGGCAGGCTTGGATTTCACCAACGTGGTGAAAACTTCGATCTTTTTGAAAGACATGGGCAATTTTCCGAAGGTCAACGCCATTTATGGCGAATACTTTCCATCCAACCCACCTGCACGCGAGACGGTGGAGGTAAGCCGTCTGCCCAAGGATGTGAATGTGGAGATTTCCTGCATTGCTGTTAAATAACATTGTAAAAAAGGCTGTTTTGGCCAGGCAAATTCGTATTGTTTCATTCGCGGGGCGGTACCTCAATTTGCTACCTTTGCAGTCCAAATAAGAATTTCGAGAGCATGAGAGAAGTACGCGTACGTTTTGCCCCCAGTCCCACGGGTGCGTTGCACATCGGTGGGGTACGGACCGCTTTGTATAACTATCTGCTGGCGCGCCAACACGGCGGCACTATGATCCTGCGGGTGGAGGATACAGACCAGACCCGTTTTGTGCCGGGAGCGGAAGAATACATTTTAAAATCGTTGGAGTGGGTCGGCATCAAGATCGACGAAGGCGTGGGCGTAGGTGGCCCGCACGCACCGTATCGCCAGTCGGAACGAAAGCCCATGTACATGCAGTACGCCCTGCAACTGATCAATGAAGGTCACGCGTATTATGCCTTTGATACCGAACAGGAGCTGGAAGCCATGCGCGAGCGACTCAAGACTGCGGGCGTGGCTTCACCTCAATACAACAGCATTACGCGCACCCAGATGCGTAACTCCCTGACGCTGCCCGAAGACGAAGTACGCGCCCTGCTGGACGCCGGCACGCCGTATGTTATTCGCCTGAAGGTGCCGCGCAAAGAAGAAGTGCGTTTGAATGACCTGATCCGCGGCTGGGTAATGGTCCACTCGTCGCAGATCGACGACAAGGTGCTGATGAAAAGCGACGGCATGCCTACTTACCACCTGGCGAACGTCGTAGACGACTACCTGATGAAGATCTCGCATGTGATCCGTGGCGAAGAGTGGCTGCCTTCAGCGCCGCTGCACGTATTGCTGTATAAATACCTGGGCTGGGAAAACGAGATGCCTCAGTTTGCGCACCTTCCGCTGCTACTTAAACCTGACGGCAATGGCAAGCTGAGCAAACGCGACGCTGACCAGCTGGGATTCCCCATTTTCCCCCTGACGTGGAAAGACCCCAATACGGGCGAAGTTGCCTCGGGCTACAAAGAGTCCGGCTACCTGCCGGATGCGCTCATCAACTTCCTTGCCTTCCTGGGCTGGAACCCGGGTACTACGCAAGAGATCTTCTCGATGGAGGAGCTTATCAAAGCATTCTCGATCGAACGCATTGGCAAGGCGGGTACGAAGTTTGACATTCACAAAGCACAGTGGTTCAACCAGCAATATCTGCGGGCCAAACCCGACGCCGAGCTGGCGAACTACCTGCTGGAGTCACTGGAGCGGGAGAACATCGAATGCTCGTTTGAGAAGGCTACGCAGATTGCCGTGCTGATGAAGGAGCGGGCTACGTTCCCGAAAGACTTCTGGGCGCAAGGCCAATTCTTCTTCCACGCTCCGACACAGTTCGAAGAAGGTGTGGTGTCGAAGAAATGGAATGATGACGCGGTGAAGGTGCTGACAGCCTTTAAGGATGCCGTGGCAGCAGCAGAGCCGTTTGATGCGAATGTGGCCAAGGCTACGCTCGAGCAGGTTACCAGCACGCTGGGCATCGGCACAGGCAAGATCATGCAGGCCCTGCGCGTGTCGCTGACGGGCGCCGGCGCCGGACCGGACCTGATGATAATCATGGAGATCATCGGTAAAAACGAGGTCGTTAAGAGAATTGATTACGCGCTGCAAAACATTAAAGTTAAAGTTGCGTAAAACTGTATACTGGCTTTCCAGGCGCTGATGAAGGGCCTGGAAAGCCTTAACGGAAAAAGATGATGGCAAAGAAAGAAAAGAAGACCCCCGCCAAACCCAAACCACGTGTGCACAAAGAGCTGCAGGGGTTGGATATCACCATCGATCAGTTTGGGGAGATCAAATCGAATATGAATATCGAGAAGCTCAACGAGTTCCTCGATCAGAATGTCGACGACAAAAAATTGGCTGAACGCGAAGACTACGACGAAAAGGGCAAGAAGAAAAAGTCTTAATGACACGAATTCGGCCGGGCTTTTTTACATTTAATAATTCAAAGCCTGACGCCGATGCGATTTTATCTACTCTTCGTATTCTCTCTCTTTTTATTACCGACAGTCGTCGCACAAAAGACCTGGCCGGCCCCGCTGATCCTCACGCCTGAGAAAACAGCTTTTCAAAAAACTTCCACTTGTCGGGATGTGTTTTCATTTCTCGAAGCTATCGCCAGCTTTAGTGCCGAAATAAAGGTCATCTCCATCGGCAAAAGCCCGGAAGGAAAAGATATACAAATGGCCATTCTGTCGCGCAACGGTATCATTACGCCGGCTGCCGCAAAGAATAGCCACAAAGCCATTGTCTATGTGCAGGGCAACATCCACGCCGGTGAAGTGGAGGGGAAAGAAGCGCTGATGATGTTGATGCGCGACATTCTGCTGGGCGATAAGAATCGTTTGCTCGATAGCCTGGTCTTACTTTTTGTCCCCGCCTATAATACCGACAGCAACGACAAGATGGAGAAAGGCCGCCGCCCTTCACAAGAAGACAGCCCGGTGGAAGTGGGGATCCGTGAAAACAGCCAGGGCTGGGACTTGAACCGCGACGGTGTAAAGCAGGAAGCTTTGGAGACACGCGCATTGTTCACTTCGGTATTGAACACATGGGACCCCCACGTGTTTGTCGACCTGCACACCACCAATGGCACGTGGCACGCATACTCGTTGACGTGGGCACCGGGATATCTATCATCGGGAAGCCCTTCGGTGTACCAGTATACCCACGATCAGATGCTGCGTACGATCACGCAGCAAATGCGCGAGAAGTATGACCTGCTCATCGGGCCGTACGGCGACTACGACCTACGGGAAGGTTGGCCGGTAAAGAATTTCTATACTTATAATCACCACCCACGTTACCTTATCAATCAGCTTGGACTTCGCAACCGGATCGCGATCCTGAGCGAGGCCTTTGCGCATGAGCGTTTTTATCAACGCATCCATTCCACCTATTCCTTCGTAACAGAGATCCTGGATTATAGCCGGCAGCACGCACGCGAGATCACCCGCATTACCCGGACAGCCGATGAAGCAACCGTGCGCAAGTTTGCCACGCAGAGCGGACAGGCGAAGGCCGGCGTACGGTTTAAAATGGTATCGGGCGAAGTGATCAATAACTTTCTTACCTACGACTATATCGGCGCGAAGAAAGATGACGGTACGATGGAGTGGTTTCGCACCGGGAACACCGTGAAGTATGACAGCGTGAAATACTTCGCGCAGTTTCAGCCGACGATCGAGAGCACGATACCGCGTGGTTATATCATTCCGGCAGCACACGGTGTGTTGGCGCAGCAGCTGCAGCAGCTGGGCATCCGGGTGACGAAGTTGCCAAAGGGTAAATCTTTCCAGGGAGACGTTTTTCAAATAAAAACGTTACAGCACGGTGCCCGTAAGTTTGAAGGCCACCTCATGGCTACCGCGGAAGGCACGTTCGAGAAGGCTGTGCGTAAGTTCAAAGCAGGTGACTATATTGTCGACCTGGCACAGCCGCTGGGGAACTTAGCTTTTTACGTGCTTGAGCCTCAATCGGATGACGGTTTTATTACCTGGAATTTCCTCGACAGCTACCTGGAAAAAGCCGGGATCAACAACCACGCGGTGGAGTATCCCGTTTTTAAGTACTATAATTAAACCAAACATGACCAGATCACACGAAATCGACTACCAGATCAAGGGCGAAAGCATACAGATCGTAGAGATCGAGCTTGACCCGCAGGAAACCGTTATCGCAGAGGCGGGAGCTATGCTCTTTATGGAAGACGGCATTACGTTCGAAGCCAAGATGGGCGACGGTGCCAATCCCAATCAAGGTATCTTTGATAAGCTGTTGTCTGCCGGCTCGCGCATTCTTACCGGCGAGTCGCTTTTCATGACACACTTTACCAACCGCGGCATGCGCAAAGCCAAAGTCGGTTTTTCCGCACCGTATCCCGGCACAGTTATACCTATTTCCCTGGCGGAGAGTCCTGGTCACGAGCTGATCGTACAGAAAGATGGTTTCCTTTGCGCCGCGTATGGCACGAAGGTATCGATCACGTTTAACCGCAAGCTCGGCTCGGGCCTGGTGGGTGGCGAAGGTTTTATTCTGCAAAAGTTGCAGGGCGACGGCAAAGCATTTGTACATGCAGGCGGTACCGTTATCGAGCGTACGCTGAACAACGAAACACTGCGTGTAGACACGGGGTGCGTTGTGGCGTTTGAATCACAAATCGATTTCGACGTGCAGACCGCCGGTGGTTTGCGTTCCATGATCTTCGGTGGTGAAGGTATATTCCTGGCGACGCTGCGTGGTACCGGTAAGGTATGGCTGCAGTCTATGCCGATCCGCAAACTGGTGCAGGCGTTGGCTCCGTATGGCCGCAACAGTGGCAAGGAATCCGGCTCGTTGCTGGGTGGTTTTTTTGAAAGTTGATCGCATTGCTGGTACAAGCGGTATTTGCTGTTAACTTAGTAGCAAATTATACGGATGAAAATTGGGTTGATCAGGGAAGGTAAAGTCCCACCCGACAAACGGGTACCGTTTACACCTGCACAAACAGAAGAAATCCAACAGCGCTTTCCCGAGGTGACGATCGTTTGCCAGGAAAGCCCAATACGCTGTTTTGAGGATAAAGAATATCGCACCCACGGCATCAGCGTACACGCTGATGTCCGTGATTGCGACGTCCTGATGGGAATTAAAGAAGTGCCTGTCGATAACCTGATCGACAATAAAACCTATCTGTTCTTTTCGCATACCATTAAAAAACAGCCCTACAATCGCAAGCTGCTACAGGCGGTACTGGCTAAACGCATACGTCTGATCGACTATGAGGTGCTGAAAGATAAGCTCGGCAACCGGCTTGTTGCTTTTGGCCGCTATGCCGGTATTGTCGGCGCCTATAACGGTCTGTGGGCATACGGCAAGCGTCACGGAACATTCTCGCTGCGACGCGCGCACGAATGCTTTGACGTGAACGATCTCAAGCTTGAGCTTCGCAAAGTAAAGCTGCCTCCGATCAAGATCATACTCACGGGCGCAGGTCGCGTGGGCAAGGGCTCGATGGAGACGCTGGACAGCGCGGGCATTCGCAAGGTGGGGGTATATGATTTCCTCACTAAGAAATTTGACGAGCCGGTATATGTACAACTTAGCAGTGCCGACTATCATTCGCGCAAAGAAGGCGGCGCTTTTAACCGGGAGGAATTTCACGAACATCCCGAGCGTTATACTTCCTCGTTCACCATCTTTACACACGTCGCGGACGTGTTGATGGCCGGTGCGTACTGGAATCCCAAGGCCCCGGTGCTGTTCACGCGGGAGGATATGCTCGCCCCGGATTTTAAGGTGTCTGTCATTGCCGATATAACCTGTGACATCGACGGTTCGATCCCCAGTACCAAGCGTGCAACAAATATTCCGGAACCGTTGTATGATTATGACCCGGCGACAGATCAATTATACCCGGCGCTCTCCAATGAAAAATATGTAACTGTCATGGCCGTGGATAACCTACCCTGCGAGTTACCGCGCAGCGCTTCCGAAGAGTTTGGCCAGGACCTGATCAACCGGGTGCTTCCCTTGCTCATTCACGAAGATCAGGACGACATTATCAAACGAGCAACCATTGCCAACCAGGGCCGCCTCACCGATGCCTTCCGCTATCTGCAGGACTATGTAGCGGGGAAATAGCGTCGCGAAAGACTACACCTTGAATCATTCCCTTGTAAAACAGCTCCTTCGCCTGGCAGAATAGCCCTGTACTCCTCACCATTTCTTCCCAGTCGGAAATATTCGATGCCTCGATGTTGCTGACGATCCGGAAGAATAGATACATGGTCTTGAGCAGCAACTTTTGCCATCGTCTCTTCGGCCGAACAAAGTCTGTAACAAGCCACAGTCCTTCGGGTGCCAGCAACGATCGTAGTCGCGCTGTAATCCTACAAAGCGACTGTTGTGTAAAGAGATCGAGGTAGAAGTTTGTTATGATCACGGTAAACGCACGCAATGGCATCTGTACTTCTTCCGTACCACACAGAAATGTGACTCTCGGAGAATTCTGCACTCGCTGCCGCGCCAGCCCGATCATTTTTTCTGATGCGTCGACATATACCACGCGGCAATGAGGCTTTTCTCGGAGCAACGTTTGTAATAACTCCCCGGAGCCACCGCCGACTATCAGCACCGTTGCGCTTTCCGGAATCACGTGCAGGAAGTGATGTTGGGATTGGGTCAGGTTTTTACCAAATACCAGGGACGCCAGCGTATCGTACACCGATGCGATGTGATTGAAGTCGTTGACGGTGCGGTCGCTCATCGCAATGTATAAAATAGCAGTATAAAGAAGATGGCATCTCCCATGAGGCGAAAACGATCGGCCTTTCGGAAGAAGCCAGGCCGCAGGAATATGCATAGTAGCAGACTGTCTGCCGCCAGCAGGTAGAGCGAAGCGCGGAGTTCGTGTGAAAAGAATGTTAGCAAGCCGGTAATAACGAAGAGGGCGATGATGATGATACGCGTCTGCCCGGGCCCCACAATGGTCACAAACGAGCTGCGCTTGTCGCGGGTATCAAATTCATGATCGAACCAGGAGAACAGGAGCAGGTTTGTAAGCGCCAACAGGAAGAATTGCATAAGCAACACCCATGGCCACGCATGATACGGTACGCCGGTGACCATGACCGAGGGAAGTAATACGCCCATGGTGTACATCAAGGCGATAAAGACCTCTTTGAGTACCTTGGTGTATTGCTGCACCAGCAGGTATATGCCTACGCCTGCAATCAATACCATTCCACCTTCCAGCACCGGACGACGAATGAAGAATACGATCAGGGCATCTGTAAGCACGGCCGCGATAACACACGGGACGAGCATGCGGTGGTAGCGTTGGTGAAACTGGTGGCGTTCCGTCGATGCGTTGCCTATTACTTTGCGCGCGTCGAGTAAATGGTCGGTGGTGTAGACCACCCATACCGTCAGGCCTAGCGCCAGCAATCCCTGCGGATGGATGCCCACGTTGAAAATCCTGGCAAAAAACAGGGCACTGCATATGGCGCCCAGTACCACATCGATGCTGAGGAGATTGAAAAACCGGTAGATGCGGATCAATCGTTGCATATTCCCTAAAACAAAAAAAGTCCTCTGATATTTCAGAGGACTTCAATGTTACGAAAAATATCGTTAGGCCGACTTGAGTGCTTCCGCACCGCCCACGATCTCGAGAATTTCCTTGGTAATGGCCGCCTGGCGGGTACGGTTGTATGTGAGGCGCAACTGTTTTAAAAGCTCGCCGGCATTGTCCGTAGCCTTGTCCATGGCTGTCATCCGCGCACCGTTTTCAGCGGCGTTCGAATCGAGCAACGCCTTGAAGAGCTGGATCTTCAGCGATTTGGGGATCAAACCGGTGACGATCTCTTCCTGGCTCGGCTGATAGATGTAGTCGATCTGGTTTGTCGATTGCGTGTTTTCCGTTGCAGGCGCCACGATCGGCAGCACCTGCTCGGCACGCAGGATCTGCGTTGCCACGTTGCGGAACTCGTTATACACCAATTCCACCTTGTCGAACTTACCGTTCTTGAAAGCATCCATTACGTACTCCATGGCGTTCGACACGTTGTCGAACGTCAGCGCCGAGTACAGTGTGGAGAAATCCGTTACCGTAGACACGCCACGCTTCGCAAAGAAGTCGGTCGCCTTTCTGCCGATGGGCAGGATCGTTACGTTTCCGGCGGTGAATTGTGCGCTGTACTTCTCGTCGATCAGGCGCAGCACGCCCTTGAATACGTTGGTATTAAAAGAACCACAAAGACCACGATCAGAGCTTACGGCAATGATCAGGATCTTTTTCTCGGCGCGTACCTGGCTGTACCAGTTGTCGGTATCGCCGTCGGTCTGAGCGGCAGAAAGGTTTTTCAGGATGGCCGTAAGCTTTTCAGCAAACGGGCGCATCTGGGTGATCCTATCCTGCGATCTACGCAATTTTGCCGCCGCCACCATTTTCATGGCTTTGGTGATCTGCTGCGTAGACATAACGGATGTTATTCTACTCTTAACTTCTTTTAAACTCGGCATACAGGTATTTGCGTCGTGATTCTATAATTATGCTCCGTAGTTGCTTGACAGGTCGGTCGCTACTTTCTTGATGGTAGCAACGTCCGCATCTTCAAATTTACCAGCACGGAGATTATCCAGTACCTGACGGTGGCTGGCACGCATCAGTTGTGTGAAGTCTTTTTCAAACTCCTTCACTTTGTTTACCGGCACACGATCCATGAACCCGCGGGTTGAAGCGGTGATGATCGCTACCTGCTCTTCTACGGGAACCGGTGCATATTGATCTTGCTTCAGGATCTCGGTGTTTCTTCTTCCCCGCTCGATGGTCAGCTTGGTCGCGGCATCGAGGTCTGAACCGAATTTTGCAAAGGCTTCCAGTTCGCGGAACTGCGCCTGATCCAGCTTCAGGGTACCGGCTACTTTCTTCATCGATTTGATCTGTGCCGAACCCCCTACGCGTGATACCGAGATACCGACGTTGATGGCCGGACGGATACCGGAGTTGAAGAGGTTGGTTTCAAGGAAGATCTGACCATCGGTGATCGAGATCACGTTGGTCGGGATATAGGCCGATACGTCGCCGGCTTGTGTTTCAATGATCGGGAGCGCCGTCAGCGAGCCACCACCTTTTACCAGGTGTTTGATCGATGCGGGAAGGTCGTTCATGTCGCGTGCGATGGCATCGTTGTTGATGATCTTCGCGGCACGCTCAAGCAGACGAGAGTGCAGGTAGAATACGTCGCCAGGGTACGCTTCGCGTCCGGGGGGTCTTCTCAGCAGCAGCGACACTTCGCGGTATGCTACGGCCTGTTTAGACAAGTCGTCGTATACGACCAGGGCCGGACGGCCGGTGTCGCGGAAGAATTCGCCGATCGCCGCACCGGTGAAGGGTGCGAAGAACTGCATCGGAGCCGGGTCTGATGCCGAAGCCGATACGATAACGGTATAGGGCAGCGCACCTGCTTTTTCCAACGCTGCGGCTACAGTTGCTACGGTCGATGCTTTCTGACCGATCGCTACGTAGATACAGAGTACAGGCTGACCCTTTTCATAAAATTCTTTCTGGTTGATGATCGTGTCGATCGCCACGGCAGTTTTGCCTGTCTGACGGTCGCCGATGATCAGCTCGCGCTGACCACGCCCCACGGGGATCATGGAGTCGATCGCTTTGATACCGGTTTGAAGCGGTTCGTTTACGGGCTGACGGTAGATTACGCCCGGTGCTTTGCGCTCCAGGGGCATTTCGTACAGCTCACCGGCGATGGGGCCTTTGCCGTCTACCGGAGCACCCAGTGTATCTACCACGCGGCCGAGCATGCCGTCACCTACTTTGATAGAGGCGATCTTGCCCGTGCGTTTTACGGTATCGCCTTCGCGGATGCCTTTCGATTCACCCAACAATACAGCACCTACGTTGTCTTCTTCGAGGTTCAGTACGAGGGCACGGAGGCCTGTTTCAAATTCGAGCAGCTCACCGGCCTGGGCTTGGGTAAGACCATAGATGCGCGCCACGCCGTCACCTACGGTGAGGACGGTACCGACTTCTTCCAGTTGTGCTTCTGTGCGGGACTGAGAAAGTTGTTCGCGCAATATTGCTGATACTTCTTCCGGTCTGATCTCTGCCATAATATCGTTAATCGTTAATTGTTAAAGTAATGGTGTACGGATGGTTAAAATTCCTTGATGTAGGGGTTGTGGCTGAACTGCACTTTGAGTGCATTCAGTTTATTTTTCAGGGAGGCATCGATCTGCTTGTCTCCTACCTCCAACACAAAGCCTCCGATCATATCGGCGTCGACAACCTCTTTCAGCTCGACTTGCTTTTTGTCGCTCAGGCCCTTGGCAATCCTTTCGAACTCGGCGCGGAGCGAAGCATCCAGCGGAACGGCGGTCGTTATGACTGCATCGCCAATGCCTTTATACAGGTTGTATTCAGCATGGAACTCGCGGGCAATAGCCGGCAACAGCGGCTCGCGATTCTTTTTCGTGATGATGTCGAAAATGGCCATCGTCAGCGGATGTACCTTGCCTTTAAAGAGGCGCTCCAGCACGTCTCTTTTCTTGTCGTGTTTCACAACCGGGTTGCGAAGCAGAAGTGCAAACTGTCGGTTCTCCGCGCAAACTTTAGCAAAAAGCTGCATGTCTGCATGGACGGCCTCCAGGGCATTCTGTTCTACCGCCAGACCGAGAAGGGACTTTACATAGCGCGATGCTGCCCGTAAATCAGTCATGCTTAGTTAACTTTAATGTCTTTAACATAGTTGGCTACAAGCTCTTTCTGAGCTTTGTCGTCGGCGAGGCTCTTCTTCAACAGCTTCTCGGCAACTTCCAGCGAGAACAGGGCCACCTGTTCTTTTACTTCGCGCAGGGCAGCTTGCTTCTCCACATTGATGGCGGCACGTGCATCGTCCACGATCTTGTCCGCTGCTTTTTTGGCATCGGCCTGAGCTTCTTCCTTCATGCGGTTAGAGGCTTCGCGGGCTTCGTGCAGGATCCGGTCGCGCTCTTCGCGGGCAGCTTTCAACAGCTTCTCATTGTCTGATTTCAGCGCGGCTATTTCCAGGCGAGCCTTTTCAGCAGTCGACAAAGCGTCCTGGATAGACACTTCACGTTCTTTGAGGGAAGAGATGATCGGCTTCCAGGCCAGCTTGCTCAATAGGAAGAACAGACCTACAAAGATGATCAGCTGCCAAATAATCAGGCCCGTGCCGGGGGTGAGAAGTTCCATAGTATGTTATATAATCTGGTGTAGTTTCAACATAAAGAAACCTGCCCGGCCAAACGCCTAAAGCAGGTTTCTAAAGCTTTTAGCCTTTGAACGAAATCAGCAGGCAAATTACAAGCGCAAAAAGCGCAGCAACTTCGATCAGCGCGGCGATGATCAGCATCGCACCCTGAATCTTACCAGAAGCTTCAGGCTGACGCGCCATGCTCTCCATTGCAGAGCCACCGATTTTACCGATACCAAGACCTGCGCCAATTGCTACAAGACCTGCACCGATGCCAGCGCCCATGATTGCATAGCTGATGTCCAATAAAAGTGCTAATGACATAATTGTAAGTATTTAAATTGTGTGTATTAAAGCCCGGAACGTGTTACCGACACCGGGATGTCTTAATCTTATTAATGATGATCGTCGTGTTCGTGCGCCGCGGTAGCCTGACCAATGTACAGCGACGAGAACAGCGTGAACACATAGGCCTGAATACCGGCAACCAATATCTCGATCAGGTTGATGAAGAGCGCCACAACGCTCGACGCAATACCGACCGAATAGCTTTGGAAAATGAACGTCAGCGCGATCAAGCTCAGGATCACGATGTGGCCGGCCGTAATCGCGACAAAAAGACGTACCGTGAGTGAAATGGGCTTCGTGAAGATCCCGATGATTTCCACCGGCAGGATCACGATGCGCAACGGCAGCGGCACACCGGGTGTCCAGAAAATGTGCGACCAGTACGCACGGTTGCCATTAACATTCGTAATAATAAAGGTCAGCACAGCCAGTACCAGCGTGATCGCAATGTTGCCAGTCATGTTGCCGGCTCCGGGCAGCAGGCCCAGGATATTGCCAAACAGAATGAAAAAGAACAGGTTCAGCAAATACGGGAAATACTTTTCGTAATGGGGGCCAATGTTCGGCTTAACGATCTCGTCGCGCACAAACAGGATGATGGGTTCGAAGAAAGACTGGATGCCGCTGGGCGCTCTGCCGCGGTTCTTTTTGTAGCCTTTGGCCACCGCCGTAAATACCAGGATCAGGATGATGGCATTGATAAAAAGCATGGCCACGTTTTTGGTAATGGAGAGGTCCAGGGTGCTGGCGCCGTTTGCCAGTACCACTTTGTGGTGCTCAAGCTTGTAACCGTTGTAACCTTCGGGCTTCAGATTATGATGTTCGTCATAGAAGTTGCCGGAGGAGAAAACTTCTACGCCGCGTTCGGATGAATAAACAATAACAGGCAGGAACAGGGTGCCGTTGTGGCCGCTCCAGAAATGCCAGCTGTGGTCGTCCACCACGTGGTGAATGATCACCTCGGCTGCGTTAAACTCTTCCGCTTCGGGTTTTTCGCCGTTCTCGTATTCGTCTGCTTCCTGCGTGTGTTCATGTTGCGCGCCGGCAACGGAAAAAAACACGGCTAACAGTAAACCAAGGATCGAAATTCTTCTGAAAGTGCTGGAGAAAACGCTCATTTGGGCTTATTTCGGAGGCTTTTTAATTCCGACCGCAAAGGTATTAAATCTCCTCCCACAAAAAAATGTTTTGGAAAATTTTGGGCTTTTAGTAATAGCCGTCAGAACCGCGAAATGCGGCGGTAAAGGAATGTTATTTCCAGGAACGTGAAAGTGGCATAAACGACCATGAAAAAGACCACATTGGCAGTGGCGCCGGGTTTGTCCTGCAATACCATAAATACGCAGTAGACGCCATACGCCAACAGCTTAACCGTCATGGTGAGCAAATACAGCTGAACAAAGTACTCTGACTTGTCCACCTTATAGAGGTACCGGTAGATCAGCGCTGTACTAAATGCCAGCAGAATAAGTGTTTGATAAAGGAACGATGGCAACGGCAACCACTGCTGCCGCCAGGCAAGCAGGGTCACGCCGGTGATCATGGCGGCAGTGGCCAGCAATGCGAGAACGAAACGGATCAAGGGTTGTCGCGTTTTATCGACCGGTACACCTGGAACATCATTCCGCCAAAGGCCAGAAAACCAAAAAGAAGCATGAACGCAGGGAATGTGAGGGCCAGATGCTGGTCCAGCTTGTAGCCCAGCCAGCCAAACAGGCCGATGGCGCCAAACAATTGGATCGCCAGTCCACTGTATTTCAGGTAAGTGTTAGACGGTTTTGACTTCGGGTTGGGCGATGGATCGGGTAACGCCATTGTTGTTCTCAGCTCCTATTTTAATATCTTTAATGGCAGCGCCCATTTTACAAGAACCGTTGAAAACGGCACCCGGTTCTACCACCATCTTGCCGGTTACGATGTCGCCGTTGATGATGGCCGTGGCTTTTAATACCAGCAGCTCGGCAACTTCGAGCTTCCCTTTCACTTCACCCTCAATATCAGCGTTTTGTGCGATGATATTGCCTTGTACATGTGACTGATGACCCAACGCCACCTTTGACTTCGACTTGATATTGCCCGTAACTTTGCCTTCTATCCGAATATTGCCGTATGTTTCAATGTTTCCCTCCAGGTATGTGCCTTTCCCGATGGTGTTGCTCGAGTTGCTTATTTCATCGGCTGCGCGTTTTTGTTCTTTTGAAGTTAGCATGACATTCTGGTTTTAAAAAGTTACAAATTCTTCCGGATTCAGGGAGTTCCCATTATACCACAATTCAAAATGCAAATGTGGACCGTTGGTAAGCTCGCCGCTATTGCCCACAATAGATACGATCTCGCCACCATTGACAAAAGTACCAACTTTTTTTAACAGTTGGGCATTGTGCTTATATACGGAGATGAGGTTGCCTCTGTGTTGCACCATTATTACATAGCCGGAGTCTTGTGTCCAGGACGAAAAGATCACAGTACCCCCTGCGATGCATTTTACCGGCTCGTTCGCTTTGGCAACTATATCTACACCCAGATGCCCCTTGGCAACATTGTAGGTGTCGGATATATATCCCGTGAGCGGCGAATAAAAGAAGGTCTCCTGCAATTCCCGGTATTTAACGTTGGTCAACGGGGTCACTGATAGGTCAGACTGCTCAAATTCCCGTCGAAATGTAGAATCGATCGCCGACGCGCTCAAATTAGCGGCGGTTGGTTTCGTCAGGGGTTGTGATTCGTTACGCAGTGCTTCGGCGGGATCTTTGAAGTTGGCGGTGTCACCGCTCAGCACGCGCTGGAAGTTGGCAATGAACTGGTCTTTGCGATCGATCTCCAGCGCCAGCGAATCCACCTTTTGCGCAAGCTCGAAGAGTTGCTGGTTCAAGACCATTTGTTCGTGTTTGGGGTCGAACCATTTGGCCAGGATGGTCTTCGACATAAAGAGGCTCATGATAAAGAGCCCGGTAAATAAAATCACCGAAAAAAGAATAACTTTCGAATAGGTGAATCCCAGGCTGGTTTTCTCGGCAAAGTTTTCTTCGTTGCGAATAATCAGTTGATACCGGGTGGTAAGCCAGTTCGATAATGTTTTTTTCGGTTTCATCCGCTATGGAATAGTTTTTAAGATCGTATGTGCTGGTCTCTGCTATGGATTGTCAAATTGAACGGCCTCTTGCCCTGGGGCATTTCAAAATATTCTGCTTTTTTGCACAAAATTAGATATTCCAGCTTATTTAAATATGGAATGTTGGATTTTTGCGTTTTACCCTCACAAATAGCAGCGGTTTGAAAAATATTGTCTACTACCTCGTTGTTCTTTTGACGCTCATTCTGCTGAACGGTTGTTCATCGGCAAGCCACAGCTGGACTGCCAAGGCCTATCATAACACCACCGCACACTACAACGGTTATTGGTACGCGCGCGAAGAGCTCGACAAGATCGATCAGGATATCTGGGCTGCCTATGAGGACGATTACAACCGCATTTTGCGGTTGTACCCACCACTGGACTCGGCGCAGGCGAAGGGCTATGACAAGGAAATCCAGGAAGCCGTCAAGATGGCTTCCCTTGCCATACAACGGCATCCCAACAGCAAATGGGTGGACGACGGATATATCCTCGTAGGCCGTGCGCGTTTTTACAGCCTGGACTGGGGCAACTCCATCCAGACGTTTAAATACGTCAACACCAAAAGCAAGGACCTGGACACGCGCCACCGCGCCATCATTCACCTGATCCGCACCTTTACCGAACACCAGGAGTTCAACAACGCTCAGGCGGCCATCGACTTTGTGCAGAAGATGCCGCTGACCAAAACAAACAAAAAGCATCTGTTGCTGGAAAAGGCTTATTTCTATCAGATGCAGGGCGACCTGGACAAAATGGTCCGGAACCTGAGCGAAGCCGTGCCCCTGCTGAAGAAGCGTGATAAACCCGGAAGAATATACTTTATCATCGGCCAGGTATATCAAAAATTGGGCTTTGAGGCCGAAGCCTATAATTATTACAAAAAATGTATCGCCACCAACCCGGAGTATGAGGTGGACTTTTACGCCCGTCTCTACATGGCGCAGGTAACGGAGATCTCGCGCAGCAAGGATGTGAACGCTGCGCGGAAGTCGTTCAGGAAGCTGCTAAAGGATGGTAAGAACAAGGACTTCCAGGATAAGATCTATTATGAGATGGGCGTGTTCGAGCTCAAGCAAAAGAACCTCGACGAAGCCATTGCCGACTTTAACCGTTCCGTGCGCGCGGGCAGCAACAAACGCATCGACGGCGAAGCGTATCTGCGTCTGGGCGAGATCTACTATGACACGCTCCGCCAGTATCAGCTCTCGCAAGCGTATTATGATAGTGCTATCAACTCCCTGCCCAAGGATTACGAAGGGTATGCACGCATCAAGGCCCGGCAGGAGGTTTTAAACGAGTTTGTCAAACACCTCAATACCATCAAGTGGCAGGATAGCCTTCTGGCCTTAGCGGCCATGGACACCGCGGCCCTGCGTGCGCAGATCAAGGCCAACTACGAAGCCAAAAAACGCGAGGAAGAAAAACGTGCCGCCGCCGAGAAGAAGCGTCGCGGCGGTAATCGAATCGACCTCAGCGGCGGCCGCAGCAATCCGATGTTCGCAAACGAAAATGGTGACCAGCAGGAAGTCGATTGGTACTTTGGCAATCCTTCGGCCATGTCGGTGGGCGAGTCGGAATTCAAGCGTGTGTGGGGCAATGTACCGCTGGAAGACAACTGGCGACGATCGCTTCGTTCTACCGTGGCAAACAACGAAGAAGTAGACGACACGGCTCCCGACGACCCGAACGAGCAAAAGCCTACGAACGAGCCGCCACCGGCTGACCCCGTAGCGGCCGAGTACGACCGTCTCGACAAGCAGATCCCGCGCACCGAAGAGGAAAAACAGCAGGCCCTCGATAAGATCGAGGATGCTTACTTCAAGCTGGGTGACATCTACTACTTTAAACTCCAGGAAAGCGACAACGCGGTGACGACGTACAACACGTTGTTGAAACGATTCCCCGAAACCAAGCACGAGGCCGAGGTATTGTACAAGCTTTATCTGATCTACAAAAACAGTGATCCCGGCAAGGCAGAACGGTATGCCAGCTTGCTATTGAGCAAGTACCCCGACTCTACCTTTGCCAAGCTGTTGAAGAACCCGAATTACCTGGCAGAGTCCGAGCAGACCGGCGAAAAGCAAAAGGTACTTTACAAAGATGCCTACGAGCAATATACCCAGGGTGATTATGCTGCGTCCAGGCAGATCGTCGGGGAAGCACTGGCGTTAGGCCAAACCACGTTTGTGCCCAACCTGGAGCTTTTGCAGGTATTGATCATCGGCAAGACCGAAAACGCAGCGCAGTATCAGTATGGACTGGAAGAGTTTATCAAAAAATATCCCGAGGCCGCCATTACGGAATACGCAAAGACATTGCTGCAGTCGTCGCGCGACTTCCAAACCAAACAGGAACGGCGCATGGGTATACAGTACATCCGCTCGCTGGAAGAGCCGCACTATTTCATCATGATCTACCGGAAAGATGAGAAGTTAAGCGATGTTGCATCGGCGGTGCTGGATAAGTTCAACCTGGCGAACTTCAAGGATCTGTCGCTGAAAACCAGCAACCTCATCTTGAACGATGATTACGCGCTGACCATGGTTTCTGAATTGCCGCGTGTGACGTCTGCCATCGAGTATGCGCAAACATTTAAGGCGCAGGTTTCAAAACTCCCGGAGCTACAAAACCATAAATTCAATACCTTTGTAATCACAAAAGATAATTTCGATATCTTCTACCGAACTAAAGGTCTTGATGAGTACATCCAATTCTTCCAAAAAAACTATCCAGCAGAAGCTCAATAACCTCCTGCGCGTACAGAAACCCTGGTTTGGCAAAGTAGTAAAAGGTGTCTGGATTTTATTCCTGGTCATCATCCTGGGATTTCCGTTATACGTTTTTTCGGTGGGGATCGATCTGTTCGGATTGTTTGGCGGCATGCCCAGCCTGAAGGCGATCGAGAACCCCGAGAATGACCTCTCTTCGGAAGTGATCTCCGCCGACGGCGTATCGCTGGGACGCTACTTCCGCTTTAACCGAAGCCAGGTAACGTACGATCAGCTTTCACCCAACCTTGTCAAGACGCTCATTTATTCGGAAGACCACCGTTTTTACGATCACGCCGGTATGGATTTCTGGGCCTACCCACGGGTGATCTGGGGGCTGATGACGTTCAACAGCAAAGGTGGCGGCAGTACGATCACACAACAGCTTGCCAAAAACCTGTATACACTCGACCTCGACGGTCCCCTGGCCCGGTTGGGTAAAATTCCCCGTCGTGTTATTCAAAAAACGAAAGAGTGGATCATTTCCATTCAGCTGGAAAAGAACTATACCAAGGAAGAGATCATTACCATGTATCTCAACACGATCGAGTTCAGCAGCAACGCCTATGGTATCAAAGTGGCCTGCGAGACATATTTCAATAAACTGCCCAGCGAGCTGACCGTGCAAGAGGCCGCCGTGATGGTGGGCATGTGCCAGAACCCTTCGCTGTTTAACCCGCATCGCTTTCCAAAGAATGCACTCAACAAACGGAACGAAGTACTTTACAAGCTCTACGACCACAAATTCATTTCGCGTGCTACCTACGATTCGGTGCGTGTGCTCCCGATCGAGCTGAGGTTCGCCGTACAAAACCAGAACCAGGGGCTCGCTCCCTATTTCCGCAACGTACTGCGCAATGACCTGATCGCCTGGTGTAAGGAGCATGGCTACGACCTGTGGGAGTCGGGGCTCAAGATCTACACCACGATCGACAGCCGCATGCAGCGCTATGCCGAAGACGCGATGCTGGAGCATATGGCCAAACTGCAGAAACAATTCGACCGCGAGTGGAAACAACGTAGCAAAAACCCGTGGGTAGACGAAGATACCGGACTTGAGATCAAAGGCTTCCTCGACAAAAAAGTCAAGCGTACAGAAGCGTATCGCAATCTCGTCAATCGCTACGGCGCCGGATCGGACTCCGTCAACATCATGCTCCGGGTAAAGAAGCCGATGACCATCTTTACCTACGCCGGCGAGCGCGACACGCTGTTCAGTACAATGGACTCGCTGAATTACTACAACCGGTTTTTACAGACCGGCCTGATGTCTATGGACCCCAAGACGGGCGCCATCAAAGCGTGGGTCGGCGGCGTATCGCATAAGTATTTCAAATATGATCACGTACGCCAGGGAGCTCGCCAGCCGGGCTCTACGTTCAAGCCCTTTGTTTATGGCACCGCCATCGAGGCGGGTTATTCACCCTGTCTGGAGCTACTCGATATCTCCCCGACCATCAAAGTTTCCGGTGGTACCTGGAGCCCGTTAAACTCGGATGGTACGCGGGGTAGCGGCGAAAAGATGACCATCCGCAAAGCGATGGCGCGTTCGATCAACTCCATTACCGCACAAATGATGGAGCGTGTAACACCACAGAACGTAGTGGACTTCGCCCGGCGCCTGGGCATTACCAGCAAGCTGGACGCCGTACCGTCGCTGTGTCTTGGCACCAGCGATGTGACATTGTATGAAATGGTGGCGGCATATTGCACGTATGTAAACCTCGGCATCTATACGCAGCCTTATTACATCACGCGCATTGAAGACAAAAACGGCAACGTGCTGGAAAACTTTGTTCCCAAAACCCGCCAGGCCATGGACGAACGTACGGCATACAAGATGATCTATATGCTGCAGGGTGGGGTACAGGAATCCGGAGGTACTTCCCTGGGCCTGAGCTACGACCTCCGCTCCAACAACGAGATCGGGGGTAAGACCGGTACAACCGACAACGCCTCTGACGGTTGGTATATGGGTATTACGCACAACCTTGTCACCGGCGCCTGGGTAGGGGGTGATGAGCGCAGCATCCACTTCCCGTCGTGGAGCTTCGGCCAGGGTGGTAAAACCGCCGCTCCGATCTGGGACAAGTATATGACAAGAGTATACCGCGACAAAGAGACTGGCTATGGCAAAGGCGTGTTTAGACGACCGGCCACAGGCCTTGATATTACACTCGACTGCAGCCAGCATAACAGCACGTCTACCGATGCTCAGGATTCAGAAGATGAGCAGGTCTGGCAGGTTCCGAACAACTAATCTGCAGACATTCTATGGACGACATTAAAGATGCGGTAAGCCGGCTGCCGGAGTCTCCCGGGGTTTACCGTTTCTATAATGCCGAAGATGTGTTGATCTACGTCGGCAAGGCTAAAAGTATCAAGAAGCGCGTCAGCAGTTACTTCTCGAAAAGCACCGGTGTAAACCGCAAGACCCTTCGGCTGGTGTCGGAGATCAGGCGCATCGACTATACGGTATCGAACTCTGAGTTCGACGCCTTGTTGTTGGAAAACAACTTCATCAAGCAGAATCAGCCCAAGTATAATATCCTCTTAAAGGACGATAAGACGTTTCCTTATATCTGCGTGCTGAAAGAACGTTACCCGCGTATCATTTATACGCGTAAATACCTTCCTGAACAGGGCGAATACTTCGGCCCGTACTCCAGCGTGAGCGCGATGAAGAACGTATTGGAGCTGGTGCGAAAGCTTTACACCATACGCACCTGTTCGCTACTGCTCAGCGAGCAAAATGTAGCGCAGAAGAAGTTCAAGGTATGTCTCGAGTTTCATATCGGCAACTGCAAAGGTCCCTGTGAAGGCCTGCAGGCAGAGGATGCTTATATGGACGAGATCGGCCAGGCACGTTATATCCTCAAGGGCAATCTTAGCACGGTATACAATCACCTGACCAACCAGATGAAGACCTTTGCCGGCAACCTGGAGTTTGAACGGGCACAAGCTATAAAAGAAAAGATCGACACGCTGGAACGCTTCCAGTCGAAGTCGCTGGTGGTAAACCGCGACCTGACCGACATCGATGTCTTTTCGATCGCCAGCATCGAGAACTATGCCTATGTCAACTACCTGCAGATCAAAGAAGGCTCTATTGTCTTCTCCAAGACTGTCGAGCTCAAGAAGAAACTCGACGAGCCCGATGAAGAGCTGCTAAGCCTGGCCGTCGCTGAATTGCGCGAGCAAACCAATAGCACGAATGAGACTATTCTCAGCAATGTAGAGATCACCGTGTTAGAGGACGGTATTGAAAACGTCGTGCCCAAGATCGGCGACAAGAAGAAGCTCATCTTTCTCTCATTGAAAAATGCGTTGGAACTCAAGAAAGAGAAGGAGATCCTACGCGAAGGCAAGAAAACCAAACAGCAAGAGGTACTGATCATCCTCCAGAAGGATATGAAGCTACCCACGTTGCCTACGGTGATTGAATGTTTCGATAACTCCAATCTCGGCGGCACATCGCCCGTGGCCTCCATGGTACGCTTTGTCGATGGCAAGGCCGATCGGAAAGGCTACCGGCATTTTAATATCAAGACGGTAGAAGGGCCCGACGATTTTGCTTCCATGAAAGAGATCGTCGGTCGTCGGTACAAACGCATCCTGGAAGAAGGTCAGGCTTTGCCTGACCTGATCATGGTCGACGGTGGTAAAGGGCAGCTTAGCAGCGCCTGCGAAGCATTAAAAGAACTGAATATCTATGGAAAGGTGCCCATTGCAGGCATCGCCAAGCGGTTGGAAGAAATATACTATCCGGAAGATCCGTTCCCGCTGCTGATCAGTAAGAAGTCTCCAGGTCTGTTGCTCCTCCAGCAGATACGCGACGAAGCGCACCGGTTTGCTATTACGTTCCACCGCCAGAAGCGCAGTAAAAAACATTTCAGCTCGGCATTGGAAGGTATAGAAGGCATCGGCCATAAAACGGCGGAAAAACTGCTGAAGCACTTCAAGTCGGTGAAAAAGATCAAAGAAGCTTCGCTGGAAGAGATCGCGGCTATCATTGGCCAGAAGAAGGCCGAGGCCATGAAACGATAATACCATCGGTCATAAAAAAAGGGAAGCTTTCGCCTCCCTTTTCAATATCAAAAAAACAAAACTTAAAACTCCCAGAGATTGTGCTCTTTCTCCATGAGCATCATTTCGGTCCACTCACGTGCCCACACGCCTTCACGATAAGGACGGCCGTTAGCACGGTAGGTGTCGTCGATGGTCTCATCATCCGGATTCTGAACTTTATAGATCGTTCCGTGGAAGAGTCTCAGTAAGAAAGCATCGGCGAAGTTCTTGTTCTGAGCCGTGTTCTGCCAGTTGAACCATACCGCTTTCGGGATGTTGTTACGGAACAACTTCTCGAGGTCCTTGTACTTGAACCAACCCAGCGACACGTCGATGTTGGTGTTGGTTTTTGCACCCGGAATGATCAGCTCAAGGCCCTGAATGTCATAGTAGAGTCTTGATCTTCTTCTGTCGAAGATGATATCCTCACACATGTGGGCATTGCTGATGTCATTCACCATGTACTCAAGACCACTGCCTTGTGAAGTGGCAGCCCAGTCGTCGCCAGCGCTATCCGCGCCGGGTGTTACACCGCGGTTGTCACGCAGGGAACGATAGTTCTTACCGTTATACGTGATGATGTCGTCGGTATAAAAATCACGGTTCGGATCCCACTGATCATACATCTGTGCCTGCTCAGCCACCAAACGACCGAGGAAGTCTTCTTTCGAGATCTTCGTCGTCAGAGAGTCGCTGGCATAGATATCCGTCAGCTCGCCAGATTTCACAGCCTCCACAACCAGCCGGCTCAGCTCGCCATTTTTGGCGAAGAAGCCTTTGTTCTGCTTTTCACGCAGATCGATATTCCGCCATACACGCACTTTGTAGTGTTGTTCGTAGACTGGAATAGGGTTCAGTGAGTTAGGGTTGTACTGAACCTCCAGGTCCTGTACTTCCTGCGCTCTTGCTATTAAGCATGCTGCCGAAAGCGCTGCAAAAAATGCTATCTTCTTCATCTGTTTATTAATTCACCGGTACAATGATAATACCACTCGGGCCTTTGGGAATAATTTTCTCGTCGTCGTCCCGGTACGTTCTACGTGCTGCTTCTTTAATATCAATTACGATACGGTCGCCCGGACGTGCCTGGCCTGCCCATGAGCGCAAGTCAGGGTTACCGTTCGTTGCATTCATACGCTGAACACCCGCTGTTCCACGGCCGAGGATAATCTCAGCACGTTTGATCGAGTAACGCGCATCTTTCGGAACTTCTTCTTTGAAGTTTGCTTCCGGCTCAGCCACGAAGCGGAGGTTAGCGAGTTGATTTGCACGGATACCGTTGCGCAGGTCAACAGGGTTGTTACCCACATAGGCCAGGAATTTCGGATCCGGAACGTTTTTCACGTCGAACGGCTGATCACCGATTGTTGCACCGCCGTTGCTAACCGTAACTTTGATCTTCCGTTGTTTCGGGATGATCGTCACTTTACCAGGCTTATCACCTTTGATGATTTCCGCACCACCGCCCGCGCTGAACGAAGGATTGTAGTTTGTTCCGAGTGAAGGAACTTCAATGTTCACCGTGTTACCGCAGTTCATGTACAGCGTAGGAGCATTACCCGTTGTCGCTTTGATAACCGGTTGTGCTACCATGTATTGAATGTCCTGCTCGTAAGGCTTGCCATCGATCATGATCCTTGCTTTGAAGGACTGTTTCGAGAAACCGTCTTTGTCATAGTTCCCGCCTTTCGCGGTGAATTCTACTTTACCCATTTTCACACCTGACGGGTCGTCTACAATCGACAGCTTTTGGCCGTTGTAGTACATTTCCGGCACCAGGCCTGAAGCCGATGCTGTGATGAACATATCAGCCTGGTACTTAGCACCTGCCGCTACGATCGAGGATACAGGACGAACCATTGGCACAATGCGGTCGAACTTCACGACGCCGGCACCGGCTTTCTCCGCCAGGATGCCGAGGGCCTTTGCCTCTTGCTCGAGCACCTCAGTCTGCAGCTGCGTTACAGAAGCGTAAGCCGCTACGGGAGGTGTGTTCTCGAACGTAAAGGTCAGGTAGTCCTTATTCTTGTGTTTCTCGTTGTCTTTAAATTCCGGCATCTGCTCGGGCGACTTCGTAAGGGTCTCGAACGGTTTACCGGTCAGTTTTTCCAGCTGCTTGCGATAGTCGTCCAGTTTCTTTTGAAAGAGCACGCCTACACCCTGACCGTCTTTTTTATCGATCATCATCGTGGCCACTTTTGAGCTGTGGTCATTGATGAATCTCTCGTCGATCCCGGCTGCGCCGCTTTCCGCCAGCATTTTCTTCTTTACATCCTCGATATATGTAACAGTCTCTTTTGTCAGTTTCCGTACCTCCTGGGCGTTGGCAACAGCTTGCTTAACAGCAGCATCGTCGCTCTTGCCTCCATCTTCCATGATTTTATTGAGCTGAGCATTGTTCTTGATATTCGATTCACCGATCAGCGTTTCGAGGGTGCTGTTGATGATGGCGAATTTCTCGAGAACGGCATTGCTCACCTGCAGCGCCAGAAGTGCAGTCAGTACGAGATACATCATACCGATCATCTTCTGCCGCGGGGTTTCCTTTCCACCTGCCATTGTTGGTTGTTTTTTTAATTAAACGTTAAAAAACAGTCAATCGTATTAGTTCTGGCCGCCACCTTTCATGGCTGTCAGCATGCTGCCGTATACTTTGTTCAGGGCAGTCAGGTTATCAGAAAGTTTACCAAGCTCTGTTGTGAATTTAGCGGTGTTGTCACCTACCTTCGACAGACCTTGCATAGCACCTGTCAGGCTTTCATAGAACTTGTTCATATTCTTCACGTGGCTGTCGGCGTCTTTCAGCTCCATCTCATATACTGAGTTCAGGGCAGCGAGGTTTTTCGTTACTTTCTGAACTTGTGAGTGGTATTCACCAGCGTCTTTCGATGCTTCCGACATGCTCGATACAGCTTTGATAGCGGTGTCGTATGACTTGTTCATTTCCAGCAGCTGTGTAGAAGCTTTCTTTACGTTCGTCGCGTAGTCGTTCGTGGCGACTGCTGCGTCAGAAAGAGTCGACATTTTCTTAGCAGATTCCGCCAGGTTGTTCAGGCCTTTGCCAAGGCTATCCAGCAGTTCGGGACCGATCTTCGCTTTCTCAAGCGAAGCGTCCAGTTGCTGAGACAAAGAAGCACCAGGCTTATTAGAGATACGAGGCGAAGTAGTGGGTGCTTCGTAGTCTTCAGAAAGTTCGGGATATACTTTTGACCAATCCGGCTCCTGGTGAGGGGGCTCGAATGCGCTCAGGAAGAAGATCACGGCCTCTGTCAAGAGACCGATCATCAGCATCTGGTCAGCACCGGTCAAGTGAAGGATTTTAAATAATGCACCCACGATTACAACTGCCGCACCAATACCATAAACTTTGGGCATTATGGTCTTGAAGAGAAGTTCGGCAAATCCGCCTTTTTTCTTGCTCATTTTAGTAATGGTTTAAGTTTTTGCCTTTTGATATTTAAAGATAGAATAGAGTTTCTGGTTGTTAAAATTCCTGACCTGACGAGCGGCCGAGGTGGGTCATTGCACAGCGGAACCCAATATAAGCGCGCGTAGAGTCTTTGAATTCATAAGTACGTGTACCTGTTTCGAGGTAATAGGCCACATCTTTCCAGGAACCTCCGCGTACAACTTTCTTGGGAGGAACGCGTGGATTGTATTGAGAAGCTTCCGGATTGGTTCTCGGATCGATGTACTGTGGGTTCAAGTCCCAAACGGTCGGTACAGACGCAGGATTGAAGTCATCCAAACACCATTCTGAAACATTCCCTGCCATGTCGAACAGGCCGAAGTCGTTCGGGAAGTATGACATTACAGGAGACGAGTAGGCAAAACCATCATCGTAGAAGTTACCACGGCCAGGTTTGAAGTTTGCGAGCATACATCCTTTAGAGTTGCGGATGTACGGGTTACCCCAAGGGTATTTGGCCATGTCGCGACCGCCGCGGGCGGCGTATTCCCATTCTGCTTCAGAGGGCAGACGGAAGGCAGGCATCTGGAAGTCGCCTACGCTTTTGCGGTAGTCGTTCAGGTAAGCGGTTCTCCATTTACCAAAGAAGACAGCAGCATCCCAGTTGACACCGACCACCGGATAATCGTCGTAGCCCGGGTGCCAGTAGTAGTAGTCCTGGATCGGGTCACCCATGTGGTGCGCAAAATCGCGAACCCAGGCGGCAGTATCGGGATAATATTTCTGACGGAACGTTTCTGCATCAACAGTCTCGAAGCCCTCAATGGTACCGTTGTCTACCAGGAAGAAGTTTGTGAATTGACGGTACTCATTGTTGGTAATTTCTGTATCGTCCATGAAGAACGAACCGATAGTCACCTGCTTGTTGAAGTTGATTTGAGTGGAAGCAGGATCTTCATCTGCCTGACCCATGTGAAACGTACCAGCGGGAATCGGAACCATCCCGTAGGGGATTGTCATCACCCAACCTTCGCGGCCGGGAACTCCGACGAGTTCGCCCTGATCGTTTCCGCCACCTTTACCACCTCCAAGGCCCAGCAGGCCACAAGCACTGGCCACTGCGCCCGAAAGCACTAACACTACTTTTGAAAGAACCGATTTATTCATACTGCTATCTCAGGTTTGTCTACGGTGAAATTTTTAGAGGACGAAAGTTAATTGTATCAGCTTTATTTTTTTGAAGAAAGTAGATGCAAATTCATTAAAAACTTAAAAATACCAAAATCACTGCCGCTTAATGCCTGTAGCGAGGGGTTCGAACGACTTTTTTGCCGCTGCCCGGATTGACAGGTAATTCATAACTCAGCATGAACTCAAGCGAAAAATTGTCCTTGGCATCACGGTCCTTGACGATAAAGTCAATGCCACTACCTAACTTGAGTGATTTATCTTTTAACAGTGCGTATCCCAACAGTAAGCTACCTGCCTCTCCTTGTCTAAACGCCAGGCCTCCCCACATCGTATCTTTCAAGTAGCCAATTCCTGCAAAATCTATTTGTGTACGATTTAAATCCGAGCGGACGGCCGCGCTAAATTGTACACGTAAATCAAAGCTTACCTCGTAAAAATAGCCGCCCGTGAAGTTGATGTGGTTTTCCAACGCACTGCGTACATCGTCTTGCCCAAAATCAAATTCAGAGCGCAATAAATGGTTAAAACCTACCCCGAGATAGTATTTCTCTGCGCGATAAAAAGCACCTAACCCCAGGTCCGGACGGATCTGTGATTCCTTGCCATGCTTCAACAGCGGATCATCGGGATTCGATGCGCGATACATTTCCCAATCGATCGCTTGTGAATATATACCTGCCTTGATCCCTAAGCTAAGTTTAGTGTCTTTTATACCCAGATGGTAGGCATACATGGTTTGTGCCTCCAGGTTGTTTTGCGGCCCGAGCTTGTCGTTCATGACATACGCACCAAAACCGCTGCGCAGTTTGAAGATCGGTGCGTTAAAGCTTACCATCTGCGTTACGGGAGCGCCGCCGTCGTTGAAGCTGGATTGGTACCCCAGCCATTGGCTGCGGTGTACTGCTGTGAGCCTCGTTACACCATCTACGCCGGCATACGCAGGAGTCATGTATAGGTTGTTAAACATGTACTGCGTGAACAAGGGATCTTGCTGAGCAAAAACACCTGATCCAGATCCAGCCAGGGCCAACAGGAGGGTATAAAAAGTCTTTTTCAGCATTAAGGTTAAAAAGTAGAATTTAAAGTAAGCGCTTTTTTACGACACAATCAATCTAATGTAATTAAAGTGTAATAAAAAAGGTCACTTTGTAAAATTCAATGAATGAACGAGTTATTCAAAAAAACCACCCGTTCATGCAGGCACACCGAAACACGCAAAACAGCGAAAACCGTTTCGATCAGCTGAAAGAACTGAAAATGTGCTACTTAATTCCGTTGGCCTTTTTTATATAGAGCTCAAGCGCACCCGTCATGGACGGAGCGTTCGGAAGGGGTGCTTCAATGTCCAAAATAAGGCCGGCATCGCGTACAGCCTTGGCCGTTGTCGGGCCGAAAACCGCTATGCGGGTGTTATTTTGCTTGAATTCAGGGAAATTGACAAAAAGGGAGTTGATTCCCGAAGGGCTGAAAAACGCCAGAATATCGTAAAACACTTCTTTCAGGTCCGATAAGTTGGCGGCTACCGTGTGGTAGATAATGGCCTCGGTGTAATGATATCCGCCCTCTTTTAAGAAGTCGGGAATGTCATTTTTACGAATATCCGAGCAGGGGAACAGGTATTTCTCGTTTTTGTGTTTCTTCAGTATCTCCAGCAGATCCTGGGCCGTCTTCAAACCAGTGAAGATCTTGCGCTTACGGATCACGATGTATTTCTGCAGGTAATTGGACGTCTGCTCGGAGATGCAAAAGTATTTCATCTCCGGGGGCATTTCAATCTTTAACTCCTGACAGATATGGAAGAAATGGTCGACGGCATTACGGCTCGTGAAAATGATGGCCGTATGATTTAAGATGTCGATCTTTTGTTTGCGAAATTCTTTGACCGGTACCGGCTCAACCTGAATGAACGGACGGAAATCGATTTTCAGGTTATACTTTTCAGCCAACTTCAAGTAGGGAGAGTTCGCATCAGCCGGAGCTTCTTGGGTCACCAGAATGCTTTTTACTTTGCGCATTCTGTCAGTAGCAATTTCACTCATATCAACACGTAAACGAATTCAGGCTAATTGTACAGTACCTTTAATGTTATCAAAAAGGGTATCAATTCGGTAGCACAAATGTACGAAAATAAATGAAACAACGAGTGGCTCATTTTGCTACTTAACTTGAAAATGATCAGCACCATCCAAACCACAAGGGTCCATCCAAAAAACTGCAGCAGGCCATAGAAGAAACCAGCGTGCTGTCCATGCATAATGAAGTACCCTGACATTATGATAGTAACTGTTCCAAACACCACCAACAGCACACGCACCCAATTGAAGAAATGAGTGCCTGCTGCTTCCGGCACGCCGAATAAACTCGTTAATCCGTACACCAGGGTCATCTTCACAAAGAAGATCCCCAGCACAATGAGGCTCAATTCAAGCCATTGCAGCATGGCCATGGGGAAATCTTCCGCCTTAAACAGCAACGCCGTCGTATATTCCGTCGGCAGGAAATGAAAAATGATCATCAGGTAATACCCCAGCATCATGCTGCAGAAGATATAGAAAAGGATATTCGTGCTGCTGGTGATGCGCGTGTATACCTGCCCGTCGTCTACTTCACGCATCGAGAATATTTTGATAACCGAAAAATAATCTGATGCCAGTTTGGGGTTCAGGCGGATGATGGTGATCACCAACATGACCAGCACCAGCAAGCCCACGACGGCAAAATCGCGGAAGGACGTATTGCGTCGCACCAGCTGTTCTTCTGTGCTGGCTTTCTGCGGCGCGCGCGTCAGCACCCGGGTACTGAGATCTTCCTGCCAGATGCGCTTTTGACGGATGGCGACCGTAAACGAAGGCGAATAAATGCCGGCCAGGCTGTCGATGTCCAGGTGTAACCGCGTACCGGCAGCCGCCAGTTTGCCATCGATAAACAGGTTGAACGGCTGCGGGCTGCTAACCGCCAGCACATCGTGCTGAAATTTACCGGCATCCACGCGAAAGTAGACCGTCGACACCTTCTCATTTCCGGTAAAAGCCTCGTATTTGCCGTCTTCGAAGTATGTCCATTCCAGAGAAAAATCCTTGCGGACCGCATACTGCTGCGCCACGGCGTGCGCCGCGAGCAGACATCCCAGGCAGACAAAGAGGACCAGTTTTTTTACGCTCATCATACGGCTCAAAAATATTCAGAATTGGTCTCATATCCGAAATGCCCGTAAGTTTGCCGTTCGAATATGGCCGGAATCTATTTTCATATTCCCTTCTGCAAGCAGGCGTGCCACTACTGCGACTTTCACTTTTCCACGAACCAGGAGAAAAAGGGAGAGATGGTCGGCGCATTCGTGCGCGAGCTGGAGCTCCAAAAGTCGTACCTGTGCGGGGAACCGATCGAGACGGTGTATTTCGGCGGGGGCACGCCCTCGTTGCTGTCGGTAACAGAAATAGAAACGCTGCTCCGGGCTGTCGCCCGGAACTTCACGCTTGCGCCTTCGGGCGAAATAACGCTGGAAGCCAATCCCGACGACCTCCACGCCGAAAAGCTTGCAGGCTTACGCGCCGCCGGTGTCAACCGGCTGAGCATCGGCATCCAGTCGTTCGACGACCAGGTGCTACACTTCTTACCTCGCGCCCCCCGCGGCGCGGCGGCCCGGCAGTGCCTGGAGGAAGCCCGCGCGGCGGGGTTCACCAACATCAGCCTCGACCTGATCTATGCCATTCCCGGTCAGCCGGTTGACACCTGGCGGGAAAATATCCTGCACGCGTTATCATTCGCTCCTGAGCACATTTCATCGTATTCCCTCACCATCGAAGAAAAGACGGCGTTTGGCAAGTGGGCAGCTACCGGCAAGCTCCAGGCCGTGGACGACGATCTTGCCGCCTCGCAGCTGGAGATGCTGGTCGAGATGCTGGACACCGCCGGCTATGAGCAGTATGAAGTATCGAACTTTGCCCGTCCGGGATATTACTCACGTCATAACAGCAGCTATTGGCAGCAGAAAAAATACCTCGGCATCGGCCCGAGCGCGCACTCCTACGACGGTAAGAGCCGGCAGTACAATGTCGCGAACAACCATGCCTACCTGCGATCCCTGCAGGAAGACACGATACCGTGTACACGTGAGGAGCTGACGGCAGCCGATATCGTAAACGATTACCTGTTGACGACACTGCGTACGTCGTGGGGCGCGGATCTGCAGAAGCTGCGGCAGGAATTTCACTACGACGTGCAAGCCCTGCACGGCCCCTACCTGGATACACTCTGCGCCAAACAACTGGCCATTGTGTCGGACGATTCCTTATGCCTCACCAAGCGGGGCAAGATGCTGGCCGATAAGATCGCCGCCGACTTATTTGCGACAAAATAAAACTGCGCCGCAAGGCCCAAGCCGGAAGTTTCGTAATTTTCACGACCCTACCAGAGACCCATGGAAGAAAAAAAAGTGTATATGCTGCTCAAAGCCGTGATCTTTCACTACCACGGCCTGGACGACATAGAAAAAAACGACCTGGAGAAAACCGCGCGCGAGCTGAACGCCCAGGAAGAATACAAGTGGGCGCTTGACTTCGTGGCACAAGATTATGTCACTTCCTTCGACCGGGCACGCGACTACCTGAATGAGATCATCGGCGATTATCCCAAAGAGAAGCGTGTAGAGCTTATCAACATGGTTTGGCAAGCCAATAACCTAAAAGGCTACGTAACCGAAATGGAGGCTACGGCCATGCTGAAGCTTGCCAAAGACTGGAACGTACAGAAAGAGCTGATCGAGCTGGTCTTAACCTGAGCCATTACAGGCTCATCATGTCTTTAAATTTCGCAGCCTGCCGGCGGCTTACCTCGACCTTGTCACCGCCCCGGAGCTTTACCATCAGCCCTCCGTTGAACCACGGCTCGATACCTTCTACCCAGCTCAGGTTTACAATGTGCTTGCGGCTGGCGCGGAAGAAAGCGCGCTCGTCCAGCTTCTCATCCAGCGCATTCAGCGACTTGTGGATCATCGGCCGGTTGGCATCGAAGTATACTTTGATGTAGTTACCGTCGGACTCGAACAGGCGCACATTCGAAAGGCTTACAAACCAGCAGCGGTCGCCGTCTTTTACGAATACCTGGTCGTTCAGCCCCAGTTTTTTCTCCGGTCCGCGAATGGCGGCAATCTTGGCGCGCTCTTTTTCCGCCAGCTTGGAGACCGTTTCCAGTAGACGTTCCGGTTGAATGGGTTTTAACAGATAATCCAGCGCGTTGACCTCAAAAGCCTTGATCGCAAATTCGTCGTAGGCGGTCGTGAACACGACCAGCGGCACGGCATCCAATTCCTCCAGCAACTGGAAGCCTGTCTTCCCCGGCATCTGAATATCCAGGAACAGCAGGTCAGGATTCAGGTCGTTTACCAACTGGGTCGCCTCGTCGGCGTTGGCCGCCTCACCCACTACTTCGATCATCGGATGATCTTCCAACAACTTCATTAGCTCTTTTCGCGCCAGGCGCTCATCATCCACGATTAATGCTCTCATAGGTAAAATTTTGAGGAATGATTATTTCTGTAAGTACAAAATTATCGTTTTCATTTACAATCCGGAACGACGCCTCGTCCCCATAGATCAGTTTTAAGCGCTGCATGGTATTTTTCAACCCCAGGCCACCCTTGCGTTTGTTCCCCTGCGCCAGGTGCCCTGTATTGCGAATATGGACCTTCAAACGGTTATTATCAACAGATGTCTTCACTTGTATCACGCCGCCCTGCGTAAGTTTTGAAATACCGTGCTTGATGCCGTTCTCTACCAGCGTCTGGATCATGAGCGGCGGCACCAGAAAGTTTTGCGATTGCGGGTGTATGTCAAACTCCGTTTTCAGTCGCTCCTCAAAACGAATGCTCTCCAACCCGAGGTAATCTTTTACCAACCGCATCTCGTCATCGAACTTGGTCAGACCCTTCTTGTCCATCGCCAGGCTGTTTCGTAAGATATTGGCCAGCTGGTTTATGGCCTGCTTTGACTTCGAGGGGTTCTCGTCCACGAGCGCCCGGATGCTGTTCAGCGCATTAAAAATAAAATGCGGGTTGAGCTGCGATTTAAGATTGTTGAGTTCGATCTCGATCATGGACGCTTCGTACTTCAGCGATTTGTTATACCGATCGAAATAGTGATAGGTGAAGTAAAACACCGACCACAAAAAGAAGACGATCGCATAGAACGACGTTTGCCCCAATATTTGTGCCGGATCGAACGCCGTGCGCGGGTCAAATAACCGGCCCAGGATCAGGTTGACGGGTATGCGCAGGAAATATACCGTCACCCCCATCAGGATCACCGCCACAAACACACCCGGAATGAGCTTGGGCATGGGCAGGTACAACCACCGCCAGCGATTCAGGAACAGGCGGAATAAGTGTGTGATCATGAGGCACAAGAATGCCTCGAACAGGAGGAACGTGATGCGGCGGGTGGCAAAGCCGTCGGAAGCAAAGACGCTAAAGACGATCTGCACGACGGCGTAAAACAACCAGCCGCCGGTCTGCAACGTCCAATACAGTCTGTGCTTATTTACCATATCGCCTCCGCGAAAAGTTCAAAATATACGCAAATCGCGGGCACCCGGCATCCCAAATTTATGTGGGTGGCGGATCTACAGGTATTTAAACTGTAAGAGATATAGGAAAAGAATGCCCGTCACAATGATCAGCGACCAGGTAATGATCACGACCATTTTTTTATACGCTACAAGCTTCGGCTCGGCGGCCATGGAGTTGAACGCAAAGGCCAGGCTGGCCAATATATACAAAGAAGCTTCGAGCAGATCTCCTGCGTATACCTGGTAGGCCCCCACGAGAAGGAAAAGGAAACTGACCAGGTACGGACGTAAGCGTGCTATCATGTTGATACTGTGTGCAAATCGTGGTTAATTCAATTCGGCCTTCAGGAACTTGCCCGTATAGCCGGTGGTATTTTTCGCCACCTCTTCCGGTGTTCCCCGGGCGATGATCTTGCCGCCCTTGGCGCCGCCTTCCGGTCCCAGGTCCACGATGTGGTCTGACGACTTGATCACGTCCAGGTTGTGCTCGATCACCAATACGGTATTGCCTTTGTCGACTAGTTTCTGCAATACGTCCAGCAGGTGGGCGATATCCTGAAAGTGCAGTCCCGTGGTGGGCTCATCCAGAATATACATCGTCTTGCCCGTATCCCGCTTCGACAGCTCGGTCGCCAGCTTCACACGTTGCGCTTCCCCGCCCGACAGCGTGGTGGCGTGTTGTCCCAGGGAGATATAGCCCAGTCCCACTTCTCCCAGCGTCTGGATCTTGCGCAGGATCTTCGGCTGGTTCTCAAAGAACGTGATCGCCTCTTCCACCGTCATATCCAAGACGTCGCTGATCGACTTGCCTTTGAACCGCACTTCCAGCGTCTCCCGGTTATACCGCTTGCCTTTACAGGTTTCGCACGGCACATATACATCCGGCAGAAATTCCATTTCAATAAGGCGCAATCCCGCGCCTTCGCACGTTTCACAGCGGCCACCCTTCACATTGAAAGAGAACCGGCCCGTTTTATATCCGCGGATCTTCGCCTCCGGCATCTGTGTGAACAGGTCGCGAATATCGCTGAATACGCCGGTATATGTAGCGGGGTTCGACCGCGGCGTACGACCGATGGGCGACTGATCCACTTCGATCACTTTGTCGATATGCTCAAGCCCCTCCATCTTTTTATAAGCCAGCGGCTCCGTGCGCGAGTTATAAAAGTGCCGGTTGAGGATCGGAAAAAGTGTTTCGTGGATCAGCGTAGACTTACCGCTGCCCGATACACCCGAGATACAGGTGAGCGTACCCAGCGGTATCTCCAGCGTAACGTCTTTGAGGTTGTTGCCCGACGCACCCGTCAGCACCAGCTTCTCGCCGATGCCTTTGCGCCGGTCCTTGGAGAACTGTATCCCGATCTTGCCGCTCAGGTATTTCGCTGTGGTGCTGTCGTTCTTCAAAAATGTTTTCGGATCACCCGCCGCTACTACGTGGCCACCGTGGCGCCCGGCACCCGGACCGATGTCGAGTATATAGTCGGACTCCAGCATCATATCCTTGTCGTGCTCGACCACCACCACGCTGTTGCCAATGTCGCGCAGGTCCTGGAGGGCCTTGATCAGCTTGACGTTGTCGCGTGCGTGCAGCCCGATGCTGGGCTCGTCGAGAATATAGAGCACACCGACCAGCTGTGTGCCGATCTGTGTAGCCAACCGGATACGTTGCGACTCCCCGCCGCTCAACGTGCGGATGGGGCGGTTCAGATTCAGATAGTCCAGGCCTACGTCCAGCAAAAAGCCGATGCGCTTCCGGATCTCTTTCAACACCTCCGTCGCGATCACCTTCTGCTTGGCATTGAGCCGACCCTCCAACCCTTCAAACCATTTTTTCAGCGACTGAATATCGAGCATTGCCAGCTCGGCAATGTTCTTGTCGTCGATCTTAAAATGCAGCGACTCCCTTTTCAGGCGGGCACCGTTACACTCGGGGCACGTACGAATAATCGTGAAATCCTCCACCCATTTCCGCATAGCCTCCGAACCTTCGTCGCGTTGTTTTTCGAGGAAGTTGATAATGCCTTCGAAACGCACGTTCCAGTCGGTGCCCGGATATTTTACCGAAGCAACCGCTACCGGTGCATCGTCGCCGTAGAGCATTACTTTGATGACCTCCTTGGGTATATCTTTGATCGGTGTCGACAGCGTCAGTTTGTGGCGCTTCAGCATCGACTCGATCTTTTTGAAAATCCAGATGTCGCGGTATTCCCCCAGCGGCAAAATGCCGCCGCGGCTTATGCTCAACTTCTTGTCGGGCATGATCGAGTCCTCGGTGATCTCTTCGATCTGCCCCAGCCCGTTACACGTAGGGCACGCGCCGTAGGGCGAGTTGAACGAGAATGTATTCGGCGCCGGCTCGTCATACGACAGACCGGTTTTAGGATCCATCAGGAACTTGGAAAAATGATGCACCTTGCCGTTTTCTTCCATCACCATGATGACGCCCTTACCTTCTTTCAGCGATTTGGCGATGGACTGCCCAATGCGGTGTTTGTCTTTTGCATCGGCGACGATCCGGTCCATCACCACTTCAATGTCGTGGATCTTGTACCGGTCCACCTGCATTTTCGCGGTGATCTCCTGTACCTCACCGTCTACACGCACTTTGGTATAACCTGATTTCCGGATCTGTTGGAACAGCTCGCGGTAGTGACCCTTGCGGCCTTTGATGATCGGCGCCAGCAACACCAGCTTTTTGCCCTTCAGGGTTGTGATGATCGCGTCGAGGATCTGCTCTTCGGATTGCCGCACCATCTTGTCGCCCGACAGGTACGAAAAAGCTTCGCCCGCCCGGGCGTACAACAGACGCATGAAGTCGTATATCTCCGTGACGGTACCCACCGTCGAGCGCGGGTTCCGCGACGTCGTTTTTTGCTCGATGGAAATAACGGGGCTAAGGCCGTTGATCTTGTCAACGTCCGGCCGCTCGAGGTTGCCCAGGAAGCTGCGCGCGTAGGCGGAAAAGCTCTCCATGTAGCGGCGCTGTCCTTCGGCGTAGATCGTATCAAAAGCGAGGGACGATTTGCCGCTACCGCTAATCCCGGTAATGACCACCAACTTGTTACGCGGAAAGCTTACGTTGATGTTTTTCAGATTATGCTCACGGGCACCGATGACTTCAATATACTCATGACCGGTTTGGTCCTGGATCTTTTTTTCTGCTGCTTTCGCCATGAATTGAACTTACCAATAATGAGAAATACAAAAATGCCGTACCGATTGTTTCCTACAAAATGAAAAAACCGGAATCGCCATATCTTTCTTCAAATTCCGCCTGCCGGTAACCCGGCACATGCCGGACAGTCTGTGCGCGGCAACCTGTGCCTGGCACTGGACATTCCCGTGTGTTTTCCCAGTGCTTTAGGACTGGGTCATCACTGGCTTAAATCTAAGTTATCCCCGTGTTATCCCGCACTGTAGGCCTAGAAAACAGGAAGGCCATCCTTTCCCAGGATAGCCTTCCTCCATGCCCGCAGGCATACTATTATTTCCGACTGCCGTAAAAGAGCGTGATAAACAGCGTCGGGTAGATGGCATAGTTTTTAGCGGCCGCCATCAGCTCCACCTTCTCGGTGTAGGCATCCAGCAGGAAGCCCGCCTCGAAGCCCGTTACCTGGCTTTTGATGGTGCCCAGCTCAAAGTTAAGTGCGGCTTTTATATTGGCGCCGGGTGCGATCTTCGACTCGTCAAGGCCCTGGAACAACCGGCCGGTACCAAAGATCGATGTGACAGGGATGTTGGTATCGTACTGCGCGGTATTGGTTACAAACGAGGTGTTGTCTACGCTATATTCCACATAGTACGGGGCTACGATACCGATCGTCGGGCCCGCGGCGAAAATAGCCTTGATCTCCACGCCTTGCTGCGGCGCTTTCTTGAACAGGATAAAGTCGCGGCCGTATTGCAGGCGGAGCGCATAGAGATAATTCTTTTTGCCAAGAATAAAGAAGTTGCCGGTGTTGGGTGAGCTTGTGCGCACTTCCTGCGGGTTCTTAACATTCATGATCTCCAGGCCGTACGTTTCCAGCACGCGATCGCTTAGTTTACGTGCTTTTTTGAAAACCAGGCCGCCGATCAGCCCCCCCGCCGTGTTTTTATTGATCCCCCAGGTAAACTCTGATTGGTAATCATAGCTATCTTGCGTTTGTGCACTTGCCACAATCGCCACCAACATAAAGCCCAATAACAGGGAGATCTTATCCAGACGCAACATCCTCACAAAGATACTTTGAATTAAATTTAAACTTTTAATTACCTAACGCAAATACTAACCCCAAGTTATTCGATATGGTTTCTATGACCGGAATTTATGAAGGATCTTTACGCACAAGCGTAAAACACCTCAAATCAGGCAATACAATCGTTACCGATGCACCTCCCGATAATAATGGCCGCGGCGAGGCCTTCAGCCCGACCGACCTGACCTGCGCCTCGCTGAACAGCTGTATGATGACACTCATGGGCATTCTGGCCAACCGCGAAGGGATAGACCTGACCGGCCTGACCTCTGACATCACAAAAATCATGGCCAGTGACCCGCGCAAGATTGCCGAAGTCAAAATCGTGTTCACCCACCCGTCGCTGGTCGCCACGGATGTTCAGAAAGAAAAGCTGAAACGCGCTGCGATGACCTGTCCGGTAGCCCTGAGCCTTTCCGACACGGTCGTTCAGACCATCACGTTTAATTTTTAACCGTACCGCGGATGTGTTGGTAGTCGATCGCCATGTGTGAGCGGTCGTATACCGACGCGCCGTCGCGGATAATAAGGACCTGGGGAGATTCGTGCTCGACCTGAAACAGATCGGCAATCTGGTTGGAGATCTGGCGATAGGAGATCAGGTCCAGGAAGTAGGCCTTTACGTGGGGCTCCATTTCCTGCGCGTCCCAATTCCGCTCCAGCCGGTCCAGCACCATTCTGCTGATAGAGCAACGGGTGCTGTGTTTAAAGATGAGGACCGGTTTCTCGGTCGATTCTTTCCGGATCGCTTCCAGCTGATCCAGTGAGGTCAATGTTTCCCAATTCATATCGGATCGTTAGTCATACCACAGCCCGGCTTCCCCTTTGTCATACCGCGGCTTATGACCCTTGTCCTTCAAGTGGTCGGGCTGTGTTTCTTCTTTCTTGAATAAACGCGACCACCATAGCTTAAAGTTCGTGAGCATGTCACGTTCACCATCGACATTGTTTTTATTGATCTTGACGAACTTCGCATCCGGGTGCAAGCCCCGTTTGTCGAAGAGCGTGTACTTTTTCATCTTGATGTTGCCCTGGTAGTCGGTTGCCCTTGCAAATGCTTTTCCGGGCTCGCGTACCTTCAGCGCTTCTTCCGCGCTGCTACCGTTGCGTACGTAGCGATACTGTTTCACTTTTACCTGCAGCTCACCCACCGCCCGGGTGGTCTTGGTAGGCGACAGCTTAGGCGTTGCATCCTCGGCGGCATTTTTGTTTTTGACATAGCGACGCGTCTTAACCGGTATCTGCAAACCGTATACCTGGTCGACCGCCACACTGGGGCGCTTTTTCAGCAACGCATCCTCATGCGCTTTTTCGTTGCGGATGTATGGCTTGCGTAGCCCGCGGTGGCGAATGTAACCGGTAAATTCTTCGCCCTGATCGCCAAAACCGGGGGAAGCCGAAAAACGCTTCATCTTGCCGGGGTATCCATTGATCTTATACGCCTCCGGTTTCGGTTCCGGTCCACGAGCCTTGAGTGTGCCCTGGTAGTTACCATAGCGCGTCTCGCGTGGCTTACGTCCGGCGATGGCCGACTCGTTGTTATTCCACAACCGGCCGCTTACACTGCCGCCGCCTTTCAAGGGCCGGCCCCCTTTTATGTTCCCCTGGAAGTTGCCGTAGCGCGTTTCACGGGGCCGACGACCAGCGATCGCATGGCCATTGTTGTTCCAGCCACGGCCGCTCACACTACCGCCGCCTTTCAAGGGCCGCCCTCCCTTTATGTTCCCCTGGAAGTTGCCGTAGCGCGTTTCACGGGGCCGACGACTTACAATCGCACTGCCGTTGTTGTTCCACCCGCGACCGCTCACGCTGCCACCACCTTTCAGGGGGCGGCGGCCTTTTATATTGCCTTGGAAAGTACCCGGGCGCATGTCGCGCGGCTGGCGACCTGCTATAGCCGAGCCGTTGTTGTTCCAGCCCCGACCGCTCACGCTGCCACCGCCCTTCAGGGGACGGCGGCCTTTTATATTGCCTTGAAAGGTACCCGGACGGGTCTCGCGGGGCCGGCGACCGGCAATAGCGGAGCCGTTGTTGTTCCACAATCCACCGCTGACGCTGCCACCCCCTTTTGCCCGGCGGCGTCCTTTCAGATCTCCCTGGTAATTGCCTAACCCTCGCGCGCCGATGCCGGGCGCGCGACCCTGTACGGGCACCGTGCCGGTGCGCGACCGCGTGGCCGAGCGGGCGCCGCCGCCCGGTATGGCGCCGCGATATCGATGGTCCCCGTATCGTGCCTTTTTACGACGCCCGTGGTATAGGATAGGAGTGCCCTCCGTACGTTTTTTGCTGGTGAAATTCTTCCCGCGAATGCGCCGGCCGGCGATGTCGCCGGTCCAGGCCTTCGGCCGTGTGTTGGTGGCCGAGCGATAGCTGCCGGCAGCAGGCCCACGGTAGGGCCGTTCGCCCACGCGTCTTTTTTGTGAATACGTTCTGGCCGGTGTGCTCACCTCCGGTCGCGGCGACTCGTAGTTGCGCCGGCGTAACGGGTGGCCCGCAAGGTCTGTGGTCTGTGCCCGCTCGGGGCGCTTTTTGGGTCGCGGGAAATTGGCGTATACATTGATACTCTTCCGGGCGATAAACGGCCGCGATGCCGACCGGGGTTTCACCTTCCGTTTGCGCGGCGGCGAAGACGGCGGTCCGGATGATGCCTTTGCTCTCGCTACCTGCGAACGATTGGAAACAACACCGCCGCCGGTACGGCCGCGGCTGGATGGATGGCGTGTAACATACCGGCCGCTCTGCGGGTGTACATTGGCCTTCGAGGCACTGCTGCTGTTCCTGCCGCGAATGCGCCGGTGTGTGATATCTCCCTGCCAGGCACGCTGCGTGTTGCTGGGCTTAGGCGGCTGGCGACGCAACACATTGCCGGAGGCTTTTCCGACTTTGTCCTGTCTGCGGCCGGAGTTGGAGCGCGACCGGCTGCGGGTCGTTGCCCGGTTATTATACGTGGGTTGTTTCTTAGAGGCTTTGTTCTTTTTCCGGAAGGTGCTTTTAAACCGGCTCTCACGGCGCTGCCCGGAGGGTGCTCCCGGCCGGTCCCCTTTGGTATTTTGGGCCAAAACAGGTGTCGCCAGCAATAACAGCAGGGCCATCAGCATCACCAACTTGGCGGCAGGCCTGGAAAAAGCAGTATTTCTTCTGGTTGCGTTCAAAAAATGGAGAAAGAAACAGGCTAAGATAACTGAATTTTACGATACCCCTCTATTTTAGTAGGTAAGTAACGTTTCGATGGCGCCGATAAGCCTGTTTTTCGGTAAAAAATTATCTTCCAGCGTCGGCGCAAAAGGAATCGGCGTGTCCAGGCTGGCCACCCGCACCACCGGCGCATCCAGGTCCCGGAAACAATGCTCGCTGATCCAGGCGCTGATCTCCGCACCCACACCGCCCGTGAGGGTATCTTCATGCAGGATGATCACCCGGTTCGTCTTTTTCACCAGCGCGGCAACAGCTTCCTTGTCCCAGGGCAATAATGTGCGCAGGTCTAACAGTGAAGCCTGAACCTGCGGCATCGACGCCAGCGTTTGCCTGGCCCAGTGCACGCCCATGCCGTAGGTGATAATTCCCAGGTCGGCGCCGTCACTTAGCAGGGCGGCTTCGCCGATCGCTATGGTATAATAATCATCGGGTATCAGGTCTTTCAGCGAACGGTACATCAATTTATGTTCGAAGTACATCACGGGGTTGGGATCCTCCAGCGCTGCACATAACAAACCTTTCGCGTCGTAGGGATTGGACGGGTATACTATTTTTAATCCGGGTGTGTGAAAAAACCACGCTTCGTTGCTCTGCGAGTGAAACGGTCCGGCGGCCGTGCCGGCTCCCGTAGGCATGCGCACCACCACGTCGGCCGCCTGGCCCCAACGCCAATGGGTCTTGGCCAGGTTATTGACGATCTGATTAAACCCTTCTGTTACAAAGTCGGCAAACTGCATCTCTACCATGGACTTCATACCTTTTACCGACAGCCCCAAACCGGTGCCCAGGATGGCCGACTCGCATAACGGTGTATTCCGCACACGATGCTTGCCAAAGCGCGCCACAAAGCCGTCGGTGATCTTAAAGACACCGCCGTACTCGGCAATGTCCTGGCCCATCAGCACCAGGTTGTCAAAGCGCTCCATGCTCTGGCGCAGGCCATCGCTGATAGCGTCTATAAAACGTTTTTCCGATCTCTTATCAGAAGCAGGAGCAATGACAACTTGTTTAAAAGGTGCATATACATCTTCCAGCTCCTGTTCGGTTTGCGCAACCGGGTGATTTTCCTGGAAGGCTGTTTCAAGACCCGCTTCAATCTCTTGTTTCACGCGTTTACGTTGCGCGGCGATATAACCCTCGTCGATCACACCGCTTTGCACGAGGTACTTTTCATAGTTCTCGAGCGGGTCTTTCTTCGCCCAGGTATCCAGCAGTTCCTGCGGCACATATTTCGTACCCGACGCTTCTTCATGTCCTCGCATCCGGAAGGTCATACACTCCAACAAGACCGGCCGCGGGCGCTTGCGCATGTCCTCTGCCAGGCGCTTCACGGTGCTATACACGGCCAGGACATTATTGCCGTCTACTTGCACCCCTTCCATGCCATAGCCAATGGCCTTGTCTATAAAGCTTTCACAGCGAAACTGTTCGCGGCTGGGTGTCGACAGTCCGTAGCCGTTGTTCTCGACAATAAAGATCACGGGCAGGTCCCATACCGAGGCTACGTTCAGCGCTTCGTGAAAATCGCCTTCGCTGGTACCGCCATCGCCGTTAAAGACGACTGTTACCTTTCCCTCCTTTTGCAGCTGGGTAGCCAGCGCAATGCCGTCGGCCACACCGTTCTGCGGCCCCAGGTGTGAGATCATGCCGACAATATGGTGCTCGCGCGAGCCGAAGTGAAAGGAGCGGTCGCGCCCCTTGGTATACCCGCTCATCGTGCCCTGCCACTGCGCAAACAGCCGGTGAAAAGGCATATTGCGGCCGGTGAACACCCCTAAGTTGCGGTGCATGGGCAAAATATACTCATCGGGTTCCAGGGCTTGTGTCACGCCGACAGCTATGGCTTCCTGGCCAATGCCGCTAAACCATTTGCTGATCTTATTTTGCCGCAGCAAAATGAGCATCTTCTCTTCAATCAGGCGGGGCAATAACAAGTTTTCGTACAGCTTCTTGAGGACGCTGTCGGAGAGTTTCTGGCGATCGAACTGCATAGATGGTTTCTGGTGGCGCAAAGTTAACCGAGTTTTTGACTTACCATTGACCCGCAAATCATATAAAGCGCCGAGGCCCGTTGTTATAAAGAAACTGTTAACTTTATCTCCGATTCCGCTACATGCTGACCCGACTACCACTCCTCCTGGTTTTCTCGCTCGTTGTCATGGACCTGTCCGCACAGGAGTATCGCTTTCATCAATACCGCGTAGAACAAGGGCTCCCCAGCGATGTTATCAAAGCCACCGCCCAGGACTCCCTCGGTTTTTTCTGGATCGCCACCGACGACGGCATTGTGAAATACGACGGCTTGCGCTTCACGACCTACCGGTCAGCCTTGCATAGCCAGTATGCCAAGGGTTTTCTCACCACCCGCAAAGGCAGGCTTCTCGCGATTGCCGATCTCGACCTCATCGAGATCGAAAACCAGGTAGACACCGTCATCTTTCACTCGCTGCTGCGCGGTACCCGTAATCCCACCGACACCACCATCTGGTATGGCAAGACGCTGTACGAAGACCGTCACGAGAACATTTGGATCGCCGAGACCCAGGCGGTCGTGCGGTATGATGGCAAGGCCATGAAGCGTTATGATTTCGGCCCCGAACATCGATCACCCGTATTTATACGATCCTATAATTTCTTCGAAGACCAGGACGGCAACCTCTACGCCGCGGGGTATGCCGGCAAAGTATTTCGCTTTAACAAAAACGCCGACACGTTTGAGCTCCTGCCCCAGACATTACCGGGTCACTCCAGTCACGTACTTTTTGAGAAGGGTAAATTACTGGTCGCGTCCGGCGACGGTTTATATGAAGCAACCTTGCACCATGGCGAGATCCAGAACGTGCATCGCCTGATGCCGGCACTCAACTGCTCGTACCTGCTGCGTACGTCCGATGCACTTTGGGTGTGCACGTTTAACGAAGAGGTATACCGGGTGCCCGGCAGCCGCTACGAAGACGCCGAGAAGTTACCCTATTCCTTTATCGGCGCCAGCGCCCTCTTCAGCAGTAAAGAACACGACCTGTGGGTAGCCTCCGACAAAGGGCTGATCCTGGTGCAAAAGAATCAGTTCCAGGTACTCGACATGCGCTCGCAGGCACACTTCATCGAAGGCATGGCCCACGACGCCGAACACGACGTGTTGTATTACTGCTCCAAAGAAGCGCTGATCGGGTTATACCACGGTCGCGACGGCGCCTGGGAACACCGGCTGCTCTATTTCAATCGCGATGGATATTTTCAAACGCTGCAATTTAACGAACAGGGTCTGTGGGCCGGCACGTCGTTCGAGGTATTGCTGTTCCAACACGACAAGCTGAAGAAGCGATGGGACTTTGCAAAAGAAGGCGGCTTTATCGCCGATGTGTTTATCGACAAGCAGCAGAATATCTGGCTCAGTCAGGGGCGCGCCCGCCGTGTAAAAAGGATGTCGACCCAAGACTTCTCGCTGCGGTATTACGATGTGCCGTTGCTGAAACAAAGCCAGATCAACCTGGTGCGTGAAGGCGACGACGGTATATACCTCGCCTCCAGCGGCGCGGGTGGATACCTCTTCTTCAAGTCCCACGAAGCCGACACCTTCCAGAACGTCAGCCTTCCGGTAAACTTCCCCGTCGAAAGCGACCTGAATATACACGACCTGGCCGTACAGAAAGATATAGTCTGGCTGGCTTCCACCGAAGGGCTGCTGCGCTACGACGGGCATACCACGCAGCGCATCGACCTTGGCGAGCCCCTTACCAGCTCGTCCGTCAGCTCGGTGGAAACGCTCGACGACCGCTATATACTCTTCTCCAATTCTTATGGCCTGATGCGCTATGATGTGATCACGGGAGACCTCTGGCTATACGACGAAAACACCGGCTTGCCCTCCAACACCATCACCGACCACGGCATCCTCATCGACCGGTATAACCGGCTTTGGATCGGCACCTCGTTCGGCCTGGCCCTGGCCTCGAAGTCCATCCGCACCAACGCCACCACCGCCCAGCCGTTCTGTACCTATGCCAGCGTGAACGGCATGACGCGGCGCTTTCGCCATGGCCTGCAGGCGCCCTACGGCGCCTTTATCACCCTGATGTTCTCACCCATCACCTTTCCCGAGAACAAGATCAACATGCAGTGGCGGCTGGACGACGACAGCGTCTGGCACTCCATGTACGACCATACGCTCACACTCTCCGATCTGTCGGCGGGCCGCCATAGGCTCCAGGTACGCGCGAAAAAAAATACAGGACTGGGGTGGAGCGATCCCACCGAGACGACCGTGACGATCGGCAAGCCCTATTGGCAAAAAGCCGAGTTCATTTTTCTAATCCTCCTCGCCGCGCTCATGATCGCCTGGGCCTCTTATGCCGTCAGCGCTGCCATCATGAAAAAACGCAAGGCCTACCTGCACGACCTGATCAAAGAACGTACGTTGGATCTGCAGAAGGCCAACGAAGAGCTGCTGCAGCGCAACGCCGAGCTGGACCGCTTTGTCTACAGCGCTTCGCACGACCTCAGCGCCCCGCTCAAATCGGTACTGGGACTGATCATGGTGGCGCGCATGGACAAGTCCATCGCCAATCACGAGCAATACCTCGACATGATGGAGCGCAGCATTCGCAAGCTGGAGAAGTTTATCGAAGAGGTGGTGAGTTACTCGCGCAACACGCGCATGCCGGTAAAGCCCGAAACATTTTTATTTACCGTCTTTGTGCAGAACCTGTTGCTCGACCACCAGTATGCGCCGAACTACGGCAAGATCAAATTTGATGTAGAAGACGGCACCGGTGGTCAGCCCATCGTAGCCGACGTTGTGCGGCTTAAGATCATCCTCAACAACCTGATCTCCAACGCCATCAAGTTTCATTGGTTTGGCGGCGACCGCGAGCCGGTCGTTTGCATCTCGCTCACCGCCACCACTACGCATTACACCATCGTTGTGCGCGATAATGGCCGCGGCATTGACAACCATCACCTGGGGCACATCTTTGACATGTTCTACCGTGCCAGCGAGCAGGCACAAGGCTCAGGCCTGGGCCTGTACATCCTGAAAGAATCGGTTCTGAAGTTGGGCGGCACGGTCGAGGCACGGTCGAAGCTGGACGAAGGCACGACCTTTATCATAACGCTGCCAGCGTTAAACCCCGCTTCGCCCACGGCATAACAGCGGGCGGCAGAGAATTCCACCGATCTTGTTATTTTTGGCGCCACATGATCACATTCAACGAATTCACCCTCGAAAACGGCCTACGCGTGATCGTCCATGAGGACCATACCGTACAGATCGCCGTCATGAACATACTATACGACGTCGGCTCCCGCGACGAACGTCCCGAAAAGACCGGCTTTGCGCACTTGTTCGAGCACCTCATGTTCGGCGGCTCGGGCAACATTGCGAGCTACGACGAACCGCTGCAACGCGTCGGTGGCGAGAACAACGCCTTTACCAACACCGATATCACCAACTATTACCTCACGTTGCCTTCCGCCAACCTCGAGACAGGTTTCTGGCTGGAAAGCGACCGCATGCTCAGCCTGTCGTTCGACCCCAAAGTACTGGAGGTGCAACGCAAGGTGGTGATCGAAGAGTTTAAGCAGCGCTACCTCAACCAGCCTTACGGCGATGTGTGGCTCAAGCTTCGCCCCCTGGCGTACCACCATCACCCCTACCAATGGGCCACCATCGGCAAAGAGATCAGCCACATTGAAGAAGCTACGATGGAAGACGTAAAGGATTTTTTCTTTACCCACTACGTACCCAACAATGCCATTCTGGTAGTAGCCGGCAACGTTACCCTGGCACAGGTCAAAGCGCTGTCTGAAAAATGGTTCGGACCTATTCCCGCGGGCAAGGGCCGGTCGCGGCAGTTGCCCCCCGAGCCTCGCCAACGCAGCAAGCGCCTGGCGACGGTAGAAGCCAAAGTACCCGCCAACGCGCTGTACAAAGCATGGCACATGCCGGGACGTTTTGACGACGATTATTACGCTGCCGACTTGTTAAGCGACATCCTCAGCCGCGGGCAGTCCAGCCGGTTGTACCAACAGCTGGTGAAGGAACAGGAGATTTTTACATCGATCTCTTCTTTTGTCACCGGCACGATCGATCCAGGGCTGCTGGTCATCAGCGGCCGCGTGCGCGACGGATTCACCCTGGAGCAAGCCGAGCAGGCCGTCGACAAGATCCTCGAGACGCTGATCCGCGAAGGTGTGTCAGAGCAAGAACTGGAGAAGGTGAAAAACCAAGCCGAGTCCAGCCTGGAGTTTGGGGAAATGGAAGTGATGAACCGCGCCATGAACCTGGCCTTCTCCAAGCTTTCCGGCGATGCCAACCTGGTAAACGAAGAGGGCAGCCGCATCAATCGCGTAACGGCAGCCGACGTGCAGCGCGTGGCCGCCCGCACCTTGCAGGAAGAGAATGCCAGCACCCTGCATTACAAGGCTGTATCCTAGAAATATGCCGCCCGGGCAAAAAAAGCCGGGGCGGCGAACATCTGTGTGCCTTTCAGCGTTCAAACATAAGTTCTCGCAGTCTGTAGGCGGGACACCACCAATTTTTTAAGACCATCGCAACTCCGTGGAGAAGGAAAAAGTAAGCAGCGGCAACATTATAGACTGGTCAGTGCTCAGCCGGTTGATGAAATTTGTGACACCCTACCGGGGCCGATTCATTACTGTGATCCTGCTTACCCTGGTGCTGGGCGTGCTGGCACCCACCCGGCCCGTGCTCATCCAATATACACTGGACAAAGATGTCGCGACCGGCAACTACGATGCCATGGTGCACATGATGGTCATCCTCCTGGTACTGCTCGTCATCAATTCCATTGCCCAGTACGTACACACATACCTGTCCGGATGGCTCGGGCAACAAGTGATCCGCGACATCCGCGCACGCCTGTATCAACACATCATCGGCTTGCGGCTGCGCTTCTTTGATAAGACCCCTATCGGCCGTCTCGTTACCCGCACCATCTCCGATGTCGAGACACTCTCGGATGTCTTTAGTGAAGGTCTGGCGGCCATGGCCGGCGACCTCCTGCAGATCATTTTCATCCTGGGTTTTATGTTCTACGAGGACTGGCGGCTGGCCTTGCTCAGCCTGTCTACGCTGCCGCTGCTGCTGCTCAGCACGTATGTCTTCAAAGAGAAGATCAAGGTAGCGTTTAACGATGTGCGCAACGCCGTGGCAAACCTCAACACGTTCGTACAAGAGCACATCACGGGCATGAACATCGTGCAAATCTTTGGCAGCGAGAAACGTGAGTTTGAAAAATTCAAAGAGATCAACGAGGAGCACAAACAATCCAACCTGCGCTCGGTGTTGTATTATTCGGTATACTATCCCGTAGCCGAGATCATTGCCGCCGCCGGTATCGGCCTGCTGGTGTGGTACGGCGCGAAGGGGGTCATCAACTACGAAGAGACCGGCATCACCATCGGCAAGCTCATTGCCTTCATCATGTACATCCAGATGTTCTTCCGGCCCATCCGCATGATCGCAGACCGGTATAATACCTTGCAGATGGGCATTGTAAGCTCCTCGCGCATCATGAACCTGCTCGACGAAGAAGAGCATGTACAAAAGAACGGCGCGCACAAACCCGATCACCTGAACGGTGAAGTATCGTTCGAGCATGTGTGGTTTGCGTACAACGAACCCGACTATGTGCTCAAAGATATAACCCTGCACATACGCGCGGGGCAAACCATCGCGCTGGTGGGCGCCACCGGTGCGGGCAAGTCGTCGATCATCAACCTGTTGAACCGGTTCTACGAAATCAACAAGGGCACCATCCGCGTAGACGGCGTAAACCTCAACGACTACGATTTGGGCACACTGCGCCGCAATATCGGCGTGGTTTTACAAGACGTATTCCTGTTTAGCGACACCATCTTTAATAATATTACGCTCGGCAACCCCGACGTTACCGAAGCCATGGTATGGCATGCCGCCGAGTTGGTCGGCGCCCGCAAATTTATCGAGCGGCTGCCCGGCAAACTGTCGTATAATGTCATGGAACGCGGCGCCACGCTTTCGGTGGGGCAGCGTCAGCTGATCTCGTTTATCCGGGCCATGGTATATGATCCGAAGATCCTGGTGCTCGATGAGGCCACCTCGTCGGTCGATACCGAAACAGAAGAGATGATCCAGCAGGCCATTGTTAAAATGATGTCGGGCCGGACGTCGATCGTTATCGCCCACCGGTTGTCTACCATCCAGCGCGCAGACAAGATCCTGGTACTGGATCACGGCGAAATCAAGGAAAGCGGCCATCACGAAGAGCTGCTGTTGCGCGAGGGATATTATTCACAGCTCCATAAAATGCAGTATAAGGAGTTTGTTTGAGGGCGATAACGGAGCAAAACGGTTATATTTGCTCCAATGTATTTCAAAAAGGCCATCCTCCTCATCCTTTTTGCCGCACTTTGTTTGAGCGCGCAGGCACAACGATCGCGATCGCGCAGCATCAAAAAAAGCTCGTATACGCGGGACCGCTATAACTACAACGCCGCACGGGTGAAAGGCGCCAAAGCGAAAGTTGCCTGTCCTATTTTCGAAGACAGCAAATATCCTTATCACGGCTTCGGTTTTAAGCTGGGCGATCCTTTCGCGCTGACGTATAAATTCTATCCCAACAAAAACTTTTCCCTGGCCATCGACGCCGGCAAACCCGCCAGCGGTTTGTACAACCACTACTACCGTCAGCAATTCGGCTCTTACTACACACAGCTGGACACCATGTCCGAAGGCGCCAGCATTACGTACCTCACGCATAAAGTAAAATCCGACTTTATCCTGGAGGCGAAACTTCTGTACCACATCGACGCCAAAGTAATATCCCCCGGTCTGCAATTTTATGTCGGCGCCGGCTGGGAGTGGAAGAATACGCGGTTACGGTACGATTATGTATATGAAAGTGGGGGGCTTCCGGGACCGAATGATCTGAATAATCTGGGAAATTTCTCAACTTCGCGTTTCACACAGGGCCCCCAGGCGGTCATCGGCATTGAATACTCCTATTTTCAATTGCCCATTTCCGCTTTTATGGAGCTGGAATATTTCACCGACGTAGAAATTGATCCCGGTTGGAGCCGTGTGGAAGGAGGAGTCGGATTACGTTATATCTTTTAACCTACGCATCGCATGACCATGTCCCTGACAAAAGTGTTCGCTATATTTTTGTTGCTGGTGGCGTTTGTCCCTACCGTACAAGCCCAGCGCAACGAAACCCCTAACAGCATCGGCATCCGCCTGGGCGATCCCCTGGGCGTGAGCTACAAGCGCTACCTGCCTGCCAACAAGGCTTTGGAGTTTGTACTCGGTTCCGGTGTTCACGGCTGGTACCGCTCTTACTATAAGAATTCGTTCGATCATTTTTCCCGCTACGACGGCGATCGTTACCTCAGCCACCGGGTGGAATCCACCTTTACCCTGCTGGGGCGTTATCTGTTCCACTATAACATCCCCATGGACCCGCCGGCCTCAGAGGGTACAGTCGAATGGTATTGGGGCATTGGTGCTATGCTGCGCAGCGCAAAAGTACGATATCACTACCAGGAGAATGCTCCGCCGCAGTTGGTTAAGAACGACACCCGCAACGACATTACGTTCGGCCCCGAGGGCATCATCGGTATGGAATATACCTTTGAAGATATACCCCTCACGCTTTTTGGTGAGGTCAGCTTGCTCATCGAAATTGCCGACCGCCCGGGTGCTGTAAAATTCTCTGGCGGTACCGGCGCCCGGGTTAATTTCTGACATCCAGGTCGGCATCGGCCTTCTTCGCCTCGCGCTCTTGCAGCACCTGCTTGTCGTATAGCTCCTTGTACACGCCGTTGTGCGCCAGCAGCGACTCGTGCGAGCCTTCTTCTGTCACCCCACCGTCTTCCAGCACGATGATCTTGTTGGCCAGCTTGGCCGATGAGACGCGGTGTGAGATGATGATGGTGGTCCGGCCTTTCATGATCCTGCGCATGCTGCCGAGAATGTTGTTCTCCGTCTTGGTATCGACGGCCGACAAGGCGTCGTCCAGCATCAGGATCTTCGGCTCACGCACAATGGCCCGGGCGATAGACACCCGCTGTTTCTGCCCACCCGACAGCGTAATGCCGCGTTCCCCCACGCGGGTTTCAAAGCCCAGCGGAAACTCGACGATGTTATTATATACGTCCGCGTCTTTGGCGGCTTGCGTGATGCGTTCTGCATCCGGATTCTTTATACCAAAGCCGATGTTGTTAAAGATCGTATCGCTGAACAAGAATACATCCTGCGGCACATAGCCGATCTGGCTGCGCAGCGAGGTAAGATTGTAGTCGGCAATCGGCACATCATCGATGAGGATCTGTCCGTCGCGCGCATCATAAAGCCGCGATACGAGGTTGGCCACCGTGCTTTTGCCCGAGCCGGTCGTACCGATGATCGCCAGCGACTCGCCGGGGTTGATGGAAAATGAAACGCCTTTCAATGCGCGAATACCGGTATCCGGATAGGTAAAGACCACATCTTTGAACACTACTTTCCCCTGGATCTCGCGCACCAGCTCTTTCTCCGAAACGATGTTGGTCTGCGTGCGCAGAAACTCGTTGATCCGCTTCTGCGAAGCTTCCGCGCGCTGCACCAGGCTGCTGGTCCAGCCCAACGACGTTACCGGCCAGGTAAGCAAGTTTACATAGATGATAAACTCGGCAATATTGCCAAAGGTCAGGTTGCCATTGATCACTTCCGTGCTGCCCGCATATACCGTCAGGATCGTGCTGATGCCGACCAGGCCCATAATGATCGGGAAGAACAAGGCCTGAATGCGCGTGAGCTTGAGCGATTGATGTTTATAGGCCTCCACCTCTTTTTCAAAACGCCCCATCGACTCCTGCTCGCGGTTGAACGACTTCAACACGCGTATACCACTGAAGGCCTCTTGTACGAACGTCGATAGCCGCGACTGGTGTTTTTGGATCTGCTCCGACCGGCGCTCGATTATGTTGTTGACAAAAAAGATGCTGATGGAAAGTAACGGCAGCGGGCTGAGCGCATACCACGTCAGTTTCGGGCTGATGCTGAACATGATCGGGATCAGCATCATGAAGAGCGTGAACAACGTCAGCCCATACATGATTGCCGGGCCGAGGTACATCCGCACCCGGCTTACATCTTCTGAAATGCGGTTCATCAGGTCACCCGTATTGTTCTTGCGATAGAAGCTCAGCGGCAGTGTTTGATAGTGTTCGAATACTTCGTTCTTCAGGTCGAATTCGATCAACCGTGACATGACGATGAGCGTCTGCCGCACGAAGTATAAAAATATACCGCGCAGAAAAGCCATCACTAAAATAAGGCCCGCGTAGATCAGGATGCCGAAGGCAAAGACCGAGAAGAAATCCTGCTGTACATCGGTATGGCCCAAGCCCCGGTACATGCGGATGTTGTCTACCACCAGGTCGATCGCATCGCGCACGAGCTGTGCCGGAATGATTTGAAAGACGTTGGAGAGGATGACAAACACCAGGCCGAGCACCAGATGCCACTTGTATTTATACAGGTATTTATTGATGTACTTCAGTTCTCGCATGCAAAAAAATTTGGCGACCCCCCGGTTAAACGAAATATCCTTCCAATAGTTCCTGCAAACGTTTGAAACTGGCTAATTTTGCTTAAATCCTGGCCGAAAGGTATCCCAAGAACGGGGGATTAAAACTACAATAATCAAACGTAAATGTAATCCGCATGGAGATCAAAGAACTGGAAAAAGTGCAAGAAGGAAGCATCTTTGGAACCCTCACACAACTGGGTCACGAGCAGGTTGTATGGTGCCACGACCAGGCCACCGGTCTGAAGGCCATCATTGCCATTCACAACACCGTACTCGGTCCGGCACTGGGCGGTACCCGTATGTGGCATTATGCTTCGGAACAGGAAGCATTGACAGACGTATTGAGATTATCACGCGGCATGACTTTCAAAGCCGCCATCAGCGGCATCAACCTGGGCGGCGGAAAGGCCGTCATCATGGGCGACGCCAAGACCATGAAGACGGAAGCATTCCTGCGCCGCTTCGGCAAATTTGTCAATAGCCTCAACGGCAAATACATTACGGCCGAAGACGTAAACATGAAGACCGCCGACATGGAATATATTTCCATGGAGACCAAACACGTTACCGGTCTGCCCGAATCGATGGGTGGCGGTGGCGACCCTTCACCGGTAACCGCCTACGGTGTATACCTCGGCATGAAAGCCGCTGTGAAAAAAGCCTTTGGCAGCGACAGCCTCGCCCATAAAACCATCGGCGTACAGGGCGTAGGCCAGGTAGGAATGCACCTTGTCGAGCACCTGGTAAAAGAAAATGCCAATGTGTTCATTACCGATATCTCTGAAGACCGCATGAAGGAAGTGGCTGCCCGGTATGGTGTGCGCACCGTGGGCCAGGAAAAGATCTACGACCTGGACATGGACATCTATGCACCCTGCGCGCTGGGCGCTTCGATCAACGACGAGACCATCGGCCGCCTGAAGTGTCAGGTCATTGCCGGTGCCGCCAACAACCAGTTGAAAGATGACGTGAAGCATGGCTACATGCTGGTAGACCGCAGCATAACCTACGCCCCCGACTTCCTGATCAACGCCGGCGGTCTGATGAACGTATACCACGAGCACCTGGGCAACTACAACCGTAAACGTGTGCTGGAGCAAGCCGAGAACATTTATGCCACGTGTTTGAACACGCTCTCGTTTGCCGCACAAGAGAAACTTTCGCCGCAAGAGGCTGCCATGCAACTGGCCGAAAAGCGCATCCAGGACATCGGACGCCTCCGCATGTCGCGTTAAGCACGACAGGAAAGACACAAAAGACCCCTCCAGGCTTCCGGTGGTATACTGGCCATCGGGAGCCTTTTTTTTGATCGGCCGGTATTTGAGTTGCCCAACCCCCCGCGATATTCTATTTTTGCGCCTCAGATCACTAGAAGTCGTTCTTTACCATGCTCAACCGAAGAAGTCTCCGTATTAAAGTTATGCAAAGCCTGTTCGCGCTCGAGCAGTGCAAAGAGGCCAACTACGAACTCTGCCTCGAACAGATCAGCGATGCTTTTGCACCCGATCTGAACTCCATGGAAGTTCAGGACAAGGCAGCTCTTACCCAACAAAAGAAGACCGCCACAAAGCTTTTTGAAAAAGCCTTTAAGCAATTCGAGAGCTCGGTTGACCACGAAGACCCGCGCATCAAGAAAGCGGTGAACGATTGCTTTATCTTCTACAACAAGCAGGCGAAGAAAGACACCGACTTCTTCCTGAAGAACACCATCAGCGAGATCGAAAAGATCTACGACCACTACATCGCCGTGCTCAGCCTGCCCCCGGCCTTTGCCGAGCTGGCGGAAGCCGACAAAAAAGTGAGTCACAAAAACTTTGTCAGCAACTCGTGGATCAACGCCCTGCGCCAGCACGAAGGCCTGCGCAAAGACGCGCTGAAGCTCGGCCGGCACTGGCAAGACAAGCCCGACAAGATCAAGGGCTGGTTCCGCGACGTGGTGCGGCAGGATAATGAATATCTCAATTATCTGGATAAAAAGAGCCCCACGCTGGACGACCAGAAAAAATTCATCAACCACCTCTTCAAAAAGGTGATCCTGGGCAAGACCGTCATCAACGAATTCTTTGAAGAAGAAGTGCTGCGGTGGGCCGAAGACAAAGAGATCGTCAAAGGCCTGGTGGAAAAGACGGTGAAATCGTATGACGGCACACCCGCCAGCGCGGTGCAGCTGCACACCCTGTCGATCAACTGGGAGGAAGACCGCGAGTTTGTGGAGAAGCTGTACAACAAGGCCTGCGACCTCGAGCAACCCTACAAAGAGCTGATTGCAAACAACACCCGTAACTGGGAAGTCGACCGCCTGCCGCTCACCGACCGCATGATCCTGGAAATGGCTATCGCCGAGCTCCTGGAATTCCCGGGCATTCCCGTGAAGGTCACCATCAACGAATACATCGAGCTCGCCAAAAACTACAGTACGCCGAAGAGCCGCCAATTTATCAACGGCATTCTGGACGTGATCGCTAAAGAGCTGAAAGACACTGGCGTAGTGAAGAAAAGCGGCCGGGGTCTAATGGACAATAAATAGAGGCTGCCGCACTGAAAATTATCGTGGCCCTTTGTTAAAAATTGTTAAAATTTTGAATTTGCGCGAAGTCGATAACTAACTTTGAAAGTGCTATGAGCAAAAAGAGTGGAAATTTTCTGATGGCGTTCCTGGCTGGCGCCGCTACCGGTGCAATTTTGGGCATCCTGTACGCGCCCGACAAAGGATCAAACACACGCGAGAAGTTGTCTTTCCAACTGGACAAATACCGCAAGATCCTGCAAGACCTCATCAACGATTTTGTCGATGGCAAAGAGACCCCGCTGACCAGCGAAGCGAAATCGCAGGGCCAGAAGGTGGTGGACGAAGCCAAAAACAAGGCTGAGCGTCTCCTCGAAGACGTAGACGATCTGCTGGAACAGATCCGCGGCGGCCGCAAAGAATAAGCACATTCAAAAAAATCAATAATCAAGAAGGCAGGGATATGAAAACAGCAATCTTTAAATCGATGCTATTTTTCGCAGCGGTGTTGGTATGCTTTACGGCATGTAAAGATCGCGCCAGCGAAAAGCGAATAGCAGAACTGGAAAGCCGACTGGCAGAAGTAGAAGGCAAGAAGGCCGCCGGTACGACCGTACCCGCACCGAACCCGACCGTTGCAGCCCCCGAAGAAAAACCCGAAGGCCCGCTACCGGTCATCCAGTTTGAAACCACTGAACACGACTTCGGCACCATCAAAGAAGGCGACATCGTAGAATACACGTACAAAGTGAAAAACACCGGCGAAGCTCCGTTGATCATTCAGGGCGCACAACCCTCTTGCGGTTGCACCGTACCGGATTTTTCAAAAGAGCCGATCCCCGTGGGCGGCACAGGCTATGTAAAGGCCAAATTCGACAGCAACGGCAAACAAAACGTTCAAAACAAAACCATCACGGTAACGGCCAACACCTGGCCTAAACAAACCGTGCTGCGTTTCAAGGCGATGATCACGCCGAAGGCTGGCAACGCCCCGGCTGCACACTAAGAAATTTTAGTTCAATACTATCAAAAGCCATTCGCCAGCCAGCGAATGGCTTTTTTGTAGTATCATCTCCCAGGCCAAAGCCCGGTTACAGCATAGATAAAGCACTGCCTCAGGATCGTTGAACCAGTGTTAGACCGGCGCACGCATTTATGGGTCGCTATATCCGTGCCGGAACTCTGCCGCAACAGTGCTACAACACTGCTACAACCGTGCCTTTGATACGCCTCTGAGGTACTGGCCGTGCCTTTGGATACAATCCGATAGCCTTTATATAGTGCTTCGATAGCACTTTGATAGGGGTTTGATACGGGTAATCCTCCGGAAAGCCCGCTCCATTCCCAGGCTTCACCCGGGCCAACGCCAGGGATTACCCGTATCAACCTTATCCCATAGCTATCCATGACATATCCCCGACATACAGCAACCTTATACAAAGCTTGCCCCAACCCGCAAACTTCCCGTACTTGCACGGATGTCCATCCTGATCCCACCGCCCTTAAAACCCGGCGCCCGGGTCGCCCTCGTCGCCCTCAGCCGCAGAGCCTCCGAAGAGCACGTAAGCCATGCCCGCCGGGTACTGACCGCCTGGGGCCTGACCGTTGTCCCCGCCAATAATTTGTTAAGCCAGGCCCATGCCTACCTGGCCGGCACGGACGACCAGCGCCTTGCCGACCTGCAAGCCGCCCTCGACGATCCTACGATCGACGCCATTCTCTGTGCCCGCGGTGGTTATGGCAGCGGCCGCATCATCGACCGCGCGAACTATGCCACCCTGCAGCAACACCCCAAGTGGATCGTCGGCTTCAGCGACGTCACCGCCCTGCAGCTTAAGCTGCTAAGCCTCGGCATCGCCAGCATCCACGGCACCATGCCCGTACTCTTTGCCAACCCCGCCAGCATACCTTCCATCGAAAGCCTGCGCAACGCCCTCTTCGGAAAACCCGATGCCATCACAGCACCGGCAGCACCCGCCAACAAACCCGGCCGCGCAGAAGGCGTACTGGTCGGCGGCAACCTGTCGTTGTTAGTGGATAGCCTGGGCACCGCCAGCGAGCTGGATACAAACGGGAAAATACTGGTGATCGAAGAGATAGGAGAGTTGGTCTACCGCGTAGACCGCATGGTCAACCAGTTGAAGCGCGCCGGCAAGCTGGCGAACCTGGCAGGACTCCTGATCGGCCACATGACCGACATCAAAGAAGATCCGAGCCTGGCCTTCGAGGAGACCCCCGAGCAGATCATCCTGAACCATACCCGTGCGTACCACTATCCGGTTGCCTTCCGCTTTCCTTCCGGCCATGAGAACCCCAACCTGGCGTGGGTACAGGGAGCCCGGGTGTCGTTGGAGGTGACCGCAGCGCAGTCGATCATTACACCCCTTGTATAACCGAAGCGAGATACTGTCCCAGCGCATACAATCCCAGGCCTGTCAGTAACAACCCCGGTAGCCGTCGCAGCCAATGACTTTGCTGCACATATACCGCGAGCCGCCGGGCCAGATGCGCCAGCAGGAATAACAACGCAAAGGCGCCCAGCGTCACGCCGGCGAGATAGCTGTGCAATGTAACGGTGCTGGAAAGATCGATCCACTGCTGACCCTGCAGGTACGTGGATATGCCGAGCCAGTATATAAATGCCAGCGGGTTGAGGATCCCCAGTACGATGCCCTTCCGAAAGCCGCTTTTGGGCGAGCGCTGTACACGGGCCGGCGGCGTTGACGCCGACACGATGCCACACACACCCAGCGTGATCATAACCAGTGCCGTAGCCAGGCGCAGCTCGTTCAGTCCGCCGGTGGACGTCGTGATCCATTCACCCGAGACGGCCGCGAGCCATGCATAGGGATACTCCACCAACGCCGCGGCTATTGCAAACCGACGCGCCGCCACGAGGCGATGCTCCAGGCCTAACTGTATAATGGTCAGGTTCAGCGTGCCCGGCGGTATAGATCCTGTAAAGCTAAAGGCAAAGGCCACCAGGAAGGCGACAAGGGCTTCCATCAGACTATCGGCGTCGTTTTTTGTTTGAACTCCCGGTAATATGCCACGGCTTGTTTCCAGGGCATGTAGGAAACACCGCGCGCCGTATTCTCCCGCGCGATGCGGAAGATCGTATGCCAGTGCCTGAACAAGATACGCAGTGCCCGTGACAACGGGAAGCCGGGGTGGTATATATGCGCCGGCTCGGCGCCACAGCCGTTCAGCTCCATCACCAGGAAACGTCCCGCATACAGGTCTTCCACCGTGGCGCACCGCAGATCGAACCGTCCGAAGTAAAAGCCTTCAATCTGTTTACTCACGGTATCGAACGTTTCCGACAAACGGTCATTGATCAAATGTGTACCGTCCAGGAACTTCGTCCCCAGGCAATGATTGCCGATCGATACCAGCTCGATGGATTCTCCCGCAGGGACCACGTCGGACAAACGCCCGGCAAAACGCTGTTGCAACGCCGGCCACTGCAGCCGCGCCCTGTCTTTTTGTAGTATCAGTGCTTGCAATGTCTGTACGCCGTCTCCCGTGACCGAAAGCATTTCTTTTATGACCACCGAGTTGACATGCCCCTGGCCCGCCGAAGGCAGGCGCACATAAAAAACACCCATCTCCACGGGCAGGTCTACCAGGTCCTGGATAATAAAATCGTGCGGCATCTGAGCCAGGTATAGATCGATCTCTGCCCGCGAGGAGATACGCTTTACCATAAACCCGCGTTCGCCGATGTCGGGTTTGAAGATCACCGGAAGGGAGAAACCATATTCTTCCAGGCAGTGTACAACCGTTTCTGTGGTAGCGGGACCTTTCACGCGGGCCGTCCGGGGCCGGTTCGCGGCCGGCACTTTCATCAGTACGTCATATTTGGACTCTCCAAACATACCCCCCATGGTAATGCCGGGGTTCGACGCTGTAAAGAAGGTGAACGACCGGGCGCGCAGTGCCAGCCAGCCATAGTATATGAACAGCGGAAACTGTACAATGCCGAACGGCCAATACTCCCAATGCCGGGCTTTCGTAAAAAAATTACTTTGCGCGATACGCGACTTCAACGCCATAAAAGAAGATCTAATGAGAACATCACGCCACGGGCACAAGGTCTTTTACCAGGGGCCAGACCAGGTCCGGCTCAAACCCCTTTTGAATAGCATAGCGGGCCAGCTTATCGCGCGTTACGAAGGGGTTGGTCACATCGAGCTGGGCGAGCTTGCGTGCCAACACATCGTGGAGCACGCGCTGGTAATCTTCCTCGTCGATCTCTTTCAGACCCAAGTTGATGCAGTTCTTCGTCAGGCCGTGTGCTTCGAGCTCGTGCACGATCTTTACCCGTCCCCAATGTTGCATGCGGAACTTGCCCCCGGCAAACGCCTTGGCAAAACGTTCTTCATTCAGAAAGCCTTCGGTAATCAGGTGTGACAAGATCTCGTCGACGTCGCTGGTATACAGGCCGTATTCGTACAGCTTGTCGCGTACCTCCTGATGTGACCGTTCCTGGTAAGCACAGTAGCGGTATATCTTTTGTTTGGCAGCCGCGGGAGTGAGTCTTTTTCCGTGCTCCATACAGCGCGCTGCTATTTCTTCGGCTTCACAAGTCCTTTCTTCTCGAGGATGCTGGCGACAAATTTCCGCTCGTTATCGGTATTAAAGATCTTGAAGGGCCAGTAGATGATCTGCGCCTTGTTTACGAACAGGGCAAAAAAATCTTCGCCGATCTGCGCTGTTTGAATCTGCTCCCACTTCAACGGCATGCCTTCGCGCGGATTGATCTTCATCAGGATCTGCTGGCTGCTGATCTCGTAGTGGAACTTCTCGAAGAGCATCTTGCCTTGCTCCAGCTGCGTAACGCCGTAGAACTGTACCCACCAGAACAACAAGTATAAACCTAACCCGACAAAGGCGACGATAAACCACCAGATGCTGGCGATCCATATATAGAGCAGACAGATGGCTACGGCCGCGGCCGCGGCGATCCATCCCTGCTTCTTGAGCACGCTTTTCAAGGCCAGGCTGATGTACGTCTTCTTTTCGAGCTTGTAATTTTTGGTTTTAACGATCATATGCTAAGTCACTATATTCAGTTCAAACGTATTGTCTAGGCAATCGCCTTCAGGCTTAAGTCCATGCTTTTCATGGAGTGGGTCAACGCACCGACCGATATAAAGTCCACGCCGGTCAGGGCGATGTCGCGAATGGTCAGCTCGGTCACGCCACCGCTGGCTTCTGTTTTACACCGGCCGCCGATCAGGGCCACCGCTTCCTGCATGGCCGCGAGGCTCATGTTGTCCAGCATGATAATGTCTGCGCCACCCACGCGAAGGACTTCCTTCACCTCGTCCAGGTTGCGGGTTTCCACTTCGATCTGGAGCGTTTTATTGCCGGCGCGAAGATACTCTTTTGTTCGAATGATTGCCTGTTCGATGCCGCCCGCCATGTCAATATGATTGTCCTTGAGCATGATCAGGTCGTAAAGGCCCATGCGGTGGTTCTGACCACCACCGATGAGCACGGCCCATTTCTCGGGCAACCGGAAGTTGGGTGTCGTTTTACGGGTGTCGAGCAGACGGACGGAGGTGCCGGCCAGCAGGGCCGTCAGGTTGTGCGTCTTGGTGGCGAGCGCGCTCATGCGTTGCATGCAGTTGAGCACGAGGCGCTCGGCCAGCAGAATAGACCGCGCGGGACCGCTCACCACAAAGGCTACGTCGCCCGGTTTTACCGCGGCACCGTCGTGCAGAAAGACTTCGATCTTCAGGCTCCTGTCTACCTGGTGGAAAATTTCCAGCGCGAGCTCCACGCCGGCCAGAATGCCCGCCTCTTTTACGAGCAGGTGGGCGCGGTGCGTGGCGGTGGCCGGAATGCTCGCCAGTGACGAATGATCGCCTTCACCGGCATCCTCTGCCAGGGCAGCGGATATGAATGTTTTCAGGAAATCGGGGGTGATGTAGGCTGGTCTCACCCTGCAAAAATAGGCGAGTAATTCAGAGTTATCACTCTTTCACAAAGGATATCTCGTGTACGAGCTGCTGGTTGCCGACGGTTTTGATCTTCATAAATACCCGGTACGTCTCGGCGCCGCTTTTGTACTGGCCGATGGCAAAGGGTTGTCCACCCTTGGACGATCCCTGGTGGATGATGTTAAACTCGTTGGCCGGATGCTGACGGAAAAAATCACGGAAAATAAACTCCGCCTGCGCCTTGCTGTAGGGCTGCATCTTGTCATCGATGGTTACGTCTACCGTCTGATTCAGGTATTTCGAAAGTTCCTTGGCGCTTCCGGCCTTAATGGTTTCTTTCACCTGGCTGATGACGTCGCTCTGGGCAAAAAGCGTGATCACCTGCAAACAAACCAGCACCAAGACTAAATACGTCGTATTTCTGTTCACCTTCATGGCAACTTTTATTGGGGCCAAAATTGTGCCACGTCTGCAAGATAAGGAAATTATTATGGTAACATGATGCGTCTAAATCGTTTACAGTACATTGAAAAAATACCGCCATTCGCCTTTTCCACCCCCGCAAGCTGCAAATCCTCGTTATATTTGCGCCGCATATTACATCGCGAACTAAAAAATCGATTTCATGAACAAGAAAGTACTGCTGATGATCCTCGACGGCTGGGGCATCGCCACCAATAAGGCTGTATCGGCTATCGACAAAGCCAAAACCCCCTTCATCAGCTCACTCTACGGCAAGTACGCCAACAGCAAACTCGAGGCCTCTGGCCTGGCCGTGGGCCTGCCCGCCGGCCAGATGGGCAACTCCGAAGTAGGCCACATGAACATCGGTGCCGGCCGCGTGGTGTACCAGGACCTGGTGCGCGTCAACAAAGCCGTCGAAGAAAAAGAGCTCGACAGCAACAGCACGCTGCTGGACGCCTTTGCCTATGCTAAAAAGAACAACAAGAATGTGCACTTCATCGGCCTGGTTTCCGACGGTGGGGTACACGCACACATCGAGCACCTCAAAGGCCTGCTGACCATCGCGCAGAACAACGGCCTGCAGAACGTATTTGTTCACGCTTTCACCGACGGCCGCGACACCGATCCCAAGGGCGGCCTGGGCTACCTCAAAGACCTGTTGGCCCATATGGAGAAAACTTCTTCCAAACTGGCCAGCGTAGTAGGCCGCTACTACGCCATGGACCGCGACAAACGCTGGGAGCGCGTCAAGCTGGCGTACGATCTGCTCGTAAAAGGCGTAGGGGAAAAATCAACGGATGCCCTGAAAGCCGTTCAGGCATCCTACGACGCGGGTGTGACCGATGAGTTTATCAAGCCCATCGTGATGGTGAACGCCCAGCAACAACCCGTCGCCACCATCCAGGAAGGCGACGTGGTGATCTGCTTCAACTTCCGCACCGACCGCGGCCGCCAGATCACACAGGCGCTGACCCAACAAGACTTTCCCGAGCAAGACATGAAGGCCCTGCGCCTGGATTATATCACGCTGACGAACTACGACGACTCGTTCAAAGGCGTGAAAGTGATCTTCGACAAAGACAACCTGGAGAAGACCCTGGGTGAAGTCGTATCGCTAGCGGGCAAGAAACAGATCCGTATTGCCGAGACGGAGAAATATCCGCACGTGACGTTCTTCTTCTCGGGCGGCCGCGAGACCGTCTTCGAGGGCGAGTCGCGCATCCTGTGCCCGTCACCGAAAGTAGCCACGTACGACCTGGCGCCCGAGATGAGCGCCAACGACCTGAAGGATAAGATCATTCCCGAGCTCAACAAAAAAGAGCCCGACTTCATCTGCCTGAACTTCGCCAACCCCGACATGGTCGGCCACACCGGTGTATTCGAAGCGGTCGTAAAAGCGGTCGAGACCGTAGACGCCTGCGCACAACAGGTGACGGAGGCCGCCTTGAAGAACGGTTATACCACCATCATCATTGCCGACCACGGTAATGCCGACATGATGATCAACGAAGACGGTACTCCCAACACGGCTCACACCACCAACCTGGTGCCGTGCATCCTGGTAGACGACAGCTACAAAGGCAAGCTCAAGAACGGTAAGCTGGGCGACCTGGCGCCGACTATCCTGACGTTGATGGGGATACCGGTGCCCGCCGAAATGAGCGGCCACATATTGTTGGAGAACTAAGATCGTGACACGACAACGTTTTGTTACCGGGTGCCTCCGGCTTCTGGTCGCCGCCGTACTAACGGGGGGCCTGTTCGCCTGCTCGCAGCAGGCGCGCACGCCCGCGCGGTACTACGCGATCGACAGCCTGGTACAGGCGCAGATCCGGTTCCTCGCGGCGCGCCATGCCGTCCTTACAAAAACGGCGACGCTGGGCGCGCAGCAGGACACGGCCACGTTTGTCCCGGCCGACTCGGTGGCCTGGGCCAAAGAGCTGGACCTGTTCCTGGAACTGAAGACCCTGAACAAACCGACCAACGTGGGCGCCTATACGGTCACCGACGACCTGCCCGACCCGCACAGCAACCTGCGCATCAAATCCATCGAAACACAGCAGTCACTTCCCGTGCGCTCCCTGAAAGTGTTCTACCACGGTACGCCTGCGCGGGTGCGTCGCATCGAAGCCCAGTTTCAGGAAGACAATTCGCTGTACCACAGCGCACGCTTCCTGACCATGGAATTTTACGCGCTGCACGAGCAGCCGGTCTTACAGGCCTATGCCGTTACCGGCGGGCAGAAGATCTTTATGGGTGACACCGTGGCCTATACTGTTTCTGCAAAAGTTTCCTTACCGAATTAATACTAAACAACGCTTCCGCCCCGGCGGTGGAATGGACGACGAACTATGGCAAAACAAGTTAAAGAGCCTTTGAAAGAGGAAGACAAGCGGAAGCTGAACAAGGCCAACCTGAAGAACCTGGCCAGCGTGCTCCGGTTCATGCTGCCGTACAAGGGACTTTTTATTCTTGGACTGGTTGCACTGGGACTCTCCACGGTTACGCTGCTCGCCTTCCCGCGTCTGTCGGGCGAGTTGCTGGACATCGCCAACGGCAAGCCCACATACTTTCAGACGATCAACCAGGCGGCCGTGGCGCTGATCGTCATTCTGCTCATACAAGCCGTCTTCTCATTCATCCGCGTATATACCTTTGCGATCGTCAACGAGCGAAGCATGGGCAGTATTCGCAAAGCCATCTATGAGAAGGTCATTTGGCTGCCGCTTACATTCTTCGACAACCGCCGCGTGGGCGAGATCATGAGCCGTCTCACGTCTGACATCAGCACCCTGCAAGACACGTTCAGCACGACGCTGGCCGAGCTTTTGCGCCAGATCCTGACGTTGGTCTTCGGCACTGCCATTCTCTTTTACATGACACCCAAGCTGGCAGCGTTCATGCTCCTGACGTTTCCGGTATTGGTTATCTCCGCCCTGATCTTCGGCAAATTCATCCGCAAACTATCGGGCAAGACACAAGACAGACTGGCGGCGGCCAATGTTATAGTAGAAGAATCGTTGCAATCCATCCCCGTGGTGAAAGCCTTTACCAACGAAGCCTTCGAGACCAGGCGTTATAGCAATGCCATTGAGGAGTCGATGCGCATCGCCATCTACACGGCACGTTACCGCGGGTTCTTTATCTCCTTTGTCATCTTTGTTATCTTCAGCGGCATCGTAGCCGTAGGTTGGTATGGAGCCAGCCTGGTGCAGTCGGGTGAAACCACGACGGGCGAGCTGTTCTCCTTTGTACTATACACCTCGTTCATCGGCTTCTCCATTGCCGGCTTGGGCGACATCTATACCCAGCTGCAGCGGTCCATCGGTGCGTCCGAACGGGTGTTAGACATCCTGCACGAAAAAGAAGAGGACACCTCGCGCACCACGGCGCCTCCCATCAAACTGTACGGAGGCATCCGTTTCAACAATGTATCGTTCGCATACCCCACGCGGCCCGACAACACGGTGCTGAGTGGCCTAAACTTCGAGATCCGCCCGGGCGAAAAGGTGGCGCTCATCGGCCGCAGCGGCTCGGGCAAGTCTACCATTATTAATTTGCTGTTACGCTTTTATCCGTTGTCGGAAGGAACGATCACCATCGACGGTCAGAACATCGAAGGGCTGAACCTGTCGGCTTACCGCCAGAACCTGGGCATCGTGCCGCAAGAGGTCATCCTCTTTGGCGGCACCATCCGCGAAAACATTGCGTACGGCAAGCCGGGCGCGACCGAAGCCGAGGTGCGCGAAGCCGCGCGTCGCGCCAACGCGCTGGAGTTCATCGAGCGCTTTGACGACAAGTTCGATACCCTGGTGGGCGAACGCGGCGTGAAGCTATCGGGTGGTCAGCGGCAGCGCATCGCCATTGCCCGTGCCATCCTGAAAGACCCTGCCATCCTCATCCTCGACGAAGCCACCAGCTCGCTGGATGCACATACGGAGGCGCTTGTGCAGGAGGCCCTGGAGAAACTGATGGAAGGCCGCACGACCATCATCATTGCTCACCGCCTCAGCACGGTGAAGAAAACCGACCGCATTTTTGTGATCCAGGATGGCGCCCTGGCGGAAACCGGCTCGCACACTGAACTTACTCAGCACGAAAACGGTATTTATAGTACCTTGCTGAAGCTACAGCTGCAATAACTACCCGTATGAATGTTGCATCCGATCGGCTCCTGAAAAACTTCCGGCTGCGTTCCACACCCACCCGGCAGGAGATCCTACACCTCTTTCTCCGGCGTACATATGCCCTTTCGCATGGCGACATCGAGAAGGAGATCAACAACGATTTTGATCGTGTAACGGTTTACAGGACACTTAAAACCTTTCTGGACAAAGGGCTTATCCACAAAGTACTGGACGATGAGGGGAGTCTGAAGTACGCCTTGTGTAACGAAGCCTGCAACACGGCCGGGCACCATCACGACCACGTGCATTTCAAATGTACGGCGTGTGGGCAAACCAGCTGCCTGAGCGTAGAGATCCCTGCGGTCAAGCTGCCCAAAGGCTACCGCGCCAGTGAGCAAAACCTGTTGATACAAGGGGTTTGCGAACGTTGCTCGAAATAGTGTTAACAGCCGTACGGTTTTTTTAAAACGGTTATAAATTCCAGAAGGCTAAGTTTTTGAGATTGAAATATATTTGTAGTTTTGGCATTCACAAATTGCCAAAGATGTGATTTTTTGATGTTTATAAAAGCTTTTAATCATTAACCGGAATACTCCCCCTTGTTATCAGCCCTGAACATACTCCTTTTCTCCCTCTTCAGAAATCAGAGTGAACGGGAGACCATTCTTTTTGGCGTCTTTGCTATCATCATCATCCTGTTCCTGGTGCTTGATCTGGGGCTCTTTCACAAACAGGCCCGGCGCATTTCCACCAAATCGGCGTTGTATCAATCCATTTTCTGGGTTTGTATCTCCACCCTCTTTGGCTTCTTCATTTACAAATACGACGACAGCGGTGCAGAAGGCGCCGTGGAATACTTCTCGGCTTACCTGACCGAGTATGCGCTTTCCGTCGATAACATCTTTGTCATCCTGCTTATCCTAAAGTACTTCCGCGTAAAGGAAGAATATTATCACAAGACACTTTTCTGGGGGATCCTGGGCGCGATCGTGTTCCGGGGTGTATTCATCTTTGTGGGTGCGTACCTCATTCACCAGTTCCACTGGATTCTGTACATCTTTGGCGTGTTCCTGATCTATTCCGGCATCCGCATCTACTTTGAAGACGGCGACGAGAAGATCGAGCCGGAGAAGAACCCCATCATGAAGTTCTGTCTGCGCTTCCTGCCCATGACCAAGAACGAGCACGGCGGCAGCTTCGTGGTACGCGAGAACGGGCGGCTGGTGTTCACCCCGCTGTTCCTGGTGATCGCCCTGGTCGAAACCACCGACCTGATCTTTGCGGTAGACTCCATCCCGGCGGCGTTTGCCATTACGCAGAACGAATTCCTGATCTATACTTCCAACATCTTTGCCGTGATGGGCCTCCGGGCGATGTTCTTCCTGTTGGCCGGCATCATCGACAAGTTCTATTTGCTGCAGAAAGGACTCTCGATCATCCTGTTCTTTATCGGTGCCAAGATGTTGCTCGAGATCTTCGACATCGACGTGGGTGTATATACTTCGTTCTCGGTCATCATCGCCACGCTGACGCTGTCGATCATCTTCTCCGTACTGGTACCGCGCAAAGATGAGCCGGAAGAAAAGGATGAGGTGAGCAGCTGATCACAGCGCGCTCCTCCACCCCTTCGTTTCCATATCTTTCGCCGTAGTTTCTACTTTCACTTTCAGCGATTCCTTAAAGGCATCGATGCGTTGCCCCAACGCCGCATCGGCGGCCCCTACGATCTGCGCCGCCAGTATACCGGCATTGCGCGCGCCGTCGAGCGCTACGGTGGCCACGGGTACACCCGCAGGCATTTGCAGGATCGATAAGACCGAGTCCCACCCGTCGATGGAGTTCGATGATTTTACCGGCACACCAATTACCGGCAGCGACGTAAGCGACGCCACCATGCCCGGCAAATGCGCGGCACCACCGGCGCCGGCAACGATCACCTGTATGCCCCGGCCACGCGCCGCGGTGGCGTACTCTACCATGCGCAGCGGCGTACGGTGCGCCGATACAACGGTGACCTCATAGGCCACTTTCAATTCGTCTAATACTTCGGCCGCCTCCTTCATGATCCGCAGATCGGACTGGCTGCCCATAATGATCCCTACGACAGGTTTACTCATACTTATGATGCAATAACTTTTAAAGTCTCTTTTACAAACATGGTCTTCTCGCGCAGGCGCGCCAGGTCGTTATCAACGATCGTTACATGCCCCATCTTGCGAAAGGGCTTGGTAAAGCGTTTGCCATACAGGTGTACATGCACCCCCGCGAGCCTGGCTACCGCTTCAAACCCCTGGTACTTCGCCACGCCTTCGTGGCCCGGCTCTCCCAACAGGTTTACCATCGCCCCGGGGATCACCATGGATGTATCGCCCAGCGGCCAGTTCAGGATCGCGCGCAGGTGCTGCTCATATTGCGACGTGATGTTGGCTTCTATGGTCTGGTGGCCGCTGTTGTGGGGGCGGGGCGCGATCTCGTTCACGAGCACTTTGCCGTCTTTCGTCACAAACATTTCCACGGCCAGCAGGCCTACCATCTTCAGGCTGTCGATGATCGTGCGGGCGATCGCGTCGGCTTCTTTTGCAATCGCCTCGGGCAGCGCTGCCGGGGCGAATAAATATTCCACCAGGTTCTGCACGGGGTGAAACACCATCTCCACCACGGGGAAGGTTTTTACTTCACCCTGTTCATTGCGGGCCACGATCACGGAGATCTCCTTCTCAAAGTCGATCAGCTTCTCCAGCAGCCCGGGTGCATCAAAGGCGTTGGCCAGGTCTTTCTCCGAACGGAGGATCTGTACGCCGCGGCCATCGTAGCCTTCGCGGCCGAGCTTGTTCACGGCCGGCAGGAAGTCCGCATGCCGGCGTACGTCTTCGGCATTTTCCGTCAGCACAAACTCGGCGGTGGGGATGCCGCTGTCGCGGTAGAAGATCTTTTGTGTACGCTTATCCTGTATCAGCTCGATGACGTCGGGCTGGGGAAAAACCTTCTTGCCTTGTTTGACAAGCTCTTTTAAGGCCGCCGTATTGACGTTTTCAATCTCGATGGTGATGATGTCGCAGGGCGCGCCGAACTTCATGACCGTGTCGAAGTCCGTCAGCTTACCCGTCTGAAATTCCGCCAGGGCCGAGCACGGCGCCTGCGGGTCGGGGTCGAGAATGGAGAACGGGATATTAAAGTCTATTCCCGATTGAATAAGCATACGACCAAGCTGGCCACCGCCCAGGATGCCCAGCTTGAAGTTCTGTTGAAACGAAAGGCTCAAAACGCGCTGTTTTTGACGCAGCAAGGTAGAAAGGATAACCTTACGGCACCAGCGCAATACGCACTATCTGGTCGCCCACCTCCACGGTATCGACCACGTCCATGCCCGAGACAACTTCTGCAAAGATCGAATAGCGACCGTCCAGGTGCGGCGTGGGCGAGTGGGTGATAAACCATTGCGTGCCCTCGGTATCTTTTCCGGCCGATGCAAACCCTACACTGCCGGTAGTATACCGGCGGCCCGAAAACTCCGAGCGGATGGAGTAGTCTTCGCTCCCCCAGCCATCGCCGCGGTTACATCCGGCCTGGATCACAAAGTTGGGCACGACGCGGTGAAAGAATTTTTTGTCGAAGTAACCTTGTTGTAACAGCGCCACGAAGTTTGCCACCGAGCCCGGCGCTTCTTCGACCAGCAGCCGCACCACGATGTCACCCTTTGTTGTTTGAATGCGTACCTTTTGATCGCGCGCGATCGTCCCGACCAATGCCCAATCGATGGGGTGGTTAAATTCATTTTTCACCGCCGGCGCTTTACGTCCTTCGAAGTGTGCCAGCGCTGCTTCCAACGGTTGGATCGCCTCGTTGTCGCGTGGCAGCGACAGCTTCTCCCGCGCCGCGCGCAGGAAAGAAAAATCTTTCACCACTTGTTTATACCCCAGCGCAGAGTCTGCCAGCACGCCGGCCACGATTCCGATCACGGCGGCATCGCCCGTGTTGATGGCATCTTTATACAGGCCGGCAAACACAGGCTTTAACTTCGCCGGGAAGTCTTTGTGATCATTCAAGCCTATCAGTGCTTCCGCTGCCGAAGAACGCACCACGGGTGTATCTGCCGCGAGCAGCTGCTGGTGCAAAAAGGTATAGGCGGTAAGCGACTGCCCCAGGGCACCTATCAAAAATGCTTTGTGATACGGATCGCTTTCTTTCTTTGCCAGCTCCATTACTTCCTGCAATACTTTATCACCGGCACCTGCCACGAGCGCTGCCTCGTATAGATTGGCTTTCACGCGCGCATCTCGCGCGGCCCGCGCCGACTCTGCGATCACCACGGCTTGCTGTTTGGCCGCTACCGCGATCATTACCTCCGATGCCGCTACCTGCACCTGCAGTGACTGATCCAGCAATGCATTTTGCAACGCCGGCCAGGTGTGCTCCAACGGAAACGCCTGTAATGCACGCACAGCGCTTACGCGCACGCGATAATCTTTATCAGCGGTAATAATACCGGTTAATACCTTTACGATGGTATCGGCTTTTGCTTTCTTTAATGCCAGCGCGGCCGACATGCGCACAAGCGCGTCGGGATCGTGTTTAGCCGCTGCTATGAGTCGGTCGGTATACCGGCCGGCAGGTGTTGTCGGCCGTGAGAAATATTGTGCGGCACCAAACCGCGCCCACGTCGGCGCGCCGGCTTCCAGTAAATTATAGGGTATCACACTGTAGGTGGTATCGACCTTATTCCGGACCGCCGCGCGGTACAACGACCACACCATGGCCGAACCGAGTGTAGTAGTGTCACGAAAAGCCTGCGGATCTTCCAGTGCCTTATATCGCGCGGCTACTTTGCCATATGCTTCCAGCATCACGGCCCGCACGCTGTCATCTTTTTCATGTATGAAGCCGCTTAGTAATTGCGCACTTCCCCGCGACACCGTCTGCCCCAACGCATACGCTGCCGCCAGGCGCACGGACACTTCGGCATCCTTCAGGCTTGCGCCTAACTTCTCTACCGCCGCGGAATCCTGCACAGAAGCAAACGCCAGTGCCGCGGCCTGGCGGTATCCCGCGTGGTCATGCGCCAGGTATACCAGCAAACTGTCGGTTTGCCGCCGGTCCTGAAGATCGGCGATCTTCACGAAAACAGGGTCGGTGAATTTATTGACGGACGTGTCGGGTGATTCTACGCCACGTGTACAACCTGCCAGCGCGACGGCGGCAGCGAGGGAAAAAGAAACTATACGCATACAAGGCTCGATAACTTACAGGATCACCGGCATGGCCTTCGCCACATTTACCACCGCATCAAATTCAAGCCCCGCCGTTTTAATGGAATTCAACAGTAACCGTATTTCTTTCAGATGTACCCGGCCGTCTACTTCCGACAGGCGATACAACACACCGAACGTACGCAGCTTCTCTTCGTAGCTACACGCGTTGATCAGGTCGATGCCCGCGGTGTATAACTCCTGGTACGACAGGCCCCGCGCTTCCTCCTCAAATTGTTCAAAGATCTCTTCCGGGATGTTTTCGCGGTCTTTGATGGCCTGCAGGGCGGCAAGCTCCATGGTGTCGGTAATGCCGTCGGCATCGATCAGCAGCCTTACCAGGTAAAGCAAGCCCAGGTGGTAGTTAGCGGTCATGGGGAGAGGGTTGTTTAGCCAACGAAGATAATCATTTCCTTCATCCTTACCGCAATACCTGGTACACGATAAATGCCGATACATACGCCAGCGCGGTCATATATGCAAATTGCAGCAAGGGCCATTTCCAGCCCTTCGTTTCGCGGTATACCACGGCAATCGTACTCATACATTGCATGGCAAACGTGTAGAAGATCAACAGCGAAAAGCCTACCGCCGGCGTAAACCGCGCCTCGCCTGTTTCGGGATTGACCTCTTCGCGCATGCGTGTCTTGATGGTCGTTTCGTCTTCGTCGCCCGCGCTGCCGATGCTATAGATCGTGGCCATCGTACCCACAAACACTTCGCGGGCCGCGAACGACGTGATCAGCGCGATGCCGATCTTCCAGTCATAGCCCAGGGGCCGGATCACCGGCTCGATGGCCTTGCCAATAATACCGGCATAGGAATACTCCAGCTTGCGCGCCGCGATGCGATCTTGTAAACCTTCTTCGGTCAGACGAAGGTTGGCAGACTCCTGCTGCACCGACGCCGTCGCACGGGTGGTAATATCACCGGGGCCGTAGCTCGCCAGCACCCACAGCACGATCGAGATGGCCATGATCACCTTGCCGGCTTCAAACACAAAGGCCTTTGTCTTTTCCAGGATGGTATAACCAACGTTCGACCACTTCGGGATTCGGTACGTCGGCATTTCCATCACGAGGTAGCTACGCTCGCGCACGCGGATGATCAGGTTCATGATCCATGCCGACGTAATGGCCATGACAAACCCCAGCAGGTAGAGCGCCATCAGGGCGAGGCCTTGCAGGTTGAAGAAACCAAGGGCGGTTTCGTCCGGCACGATCAAGGCGATGATGATCGTGAAGATGGGAAGGCGGGCGGAGCAACTGATCAGCGGCGTGATCATGATCGTGATGGTACGCTCCTTCCAGTTATCGATCGTGCGGGTTGCCATGATGGCCGGGATAGCACAGGCTACGCCCGAGATCAGCGGCACCACGCTCTTGCCGTTCAATCCAAAGCGGCGCATGATCTTGTCCATCAGAAACACCACGCGCGCCATATAACCCGATTCTTCCAGAATAGAAATAAACGCAAACAAGATCGCGATCTGCGGTACAAAGATGACAATGCCACCGAGGCCCGGTATTATACCTTCCGCCAGCAAGCTGGTAGCGGGACCCGCGGGCAACGCAGAACCAACCCATTGGCTGAGGTCGGCAAACACGGCATCGATAAAATCCATCGGTACCGTGGCCCAGGCAAAGATGGCCTGGAAGATGAGCAGCAACAGTCCCAGGAAAATAAGATACCCCCACACCTTGTGGGTGAGGATCCGATCCAGCTGGTTCGAATGTTTCTTCCACGAGTGATCGGTTGCCCGCAACGTAATGTCGTTCAGCAGGTCTTGTATGAAGCTGTACCGCTGTATCGTCTCTGCGCCCTGAAACTTGCCGGGATGGAATTTGTGCGCCGTACGGATACGATCGACGTTGTTCTTCCGGTCTGCCGGCAGGAACTTGAGCGAGTCGGGTTGCTCCAGGAACAGGTATGCTTCGTAGTCGTTGTCGACACCCAGCGTGTCGCGCAGCTCTTTTACCGGTGCCTTCGCTTCTTCCCAAATGGTAAAGCACGGCCGTTGTGAGACGGCCAGCGGCTTGCTCAATTGTTCCTTGAGCTCTTTGATGCCTTCACCCTTGCGCGCGTTGACCGCTACTACCGGTACGCCCAGGCGCCGGGACAGCGCGGTGAAGTCGTAGCTGATGCCCGCCCTGGCCACGAGGTCCATCATGTTTAAGACCAGCATGACGGGCAACCCCATGTCGACGATCTGTGTGAGCAACAGCAAGCTGCGTTTCAGGTTCGTGGCGTCGGCCACAACGACGATCTTATCGGGAAGTGCCGCCGAGCGGTGATCCAGCAAGATCTCCGACACGATGCGCTCGTCGAGACTGCGGGGATAAATACTATAGATGCCGGGCAGGTCTACAATCTCTGCAACGGTACCGTCAGGCAACGTCGTGAAGCCGGATTTTTTGTCGACCGTAACGCCGGGAAAATTTCCAACCTTTTGGTTGAGACCGGTAAGTTGATTGAACAGTGATGACTTGCCCGAATTTGGATTACCGACTAACGCAATCTTTGTTTTGGAAGCAGACGCCATTAATTGAGGATTGAAATGGTAGCCGCTTCTTCCAACCGAAGAGAGAGCTCGTACCCGGCTACGCTGATACAAATAGGATCGCCCAGGGGGGCGGCAAAATTAAATCGAACGGGAGCACCCGGCAAGCAGCCCATCTCCATCAGCTTGATTGACAAATGATCATCGGTAAAGCCCGACACCACACCCACCTCTCCAGGCTTCATCTGCGCTACATTCCTGACCAGCTCCATGCTCTATTTAGATCAATTTTAAACAAGGCAAAGATATACGCGGTTCCCCTGCTGCGCAATGATTTTAGCAGATTATGAGGTGGTTGATTTTACACGCGGCGGCGACGATCTTTGATCGTATGAAAAAGAAGAAAAAAGCAGATATGAAGCCCCAAAAGGCGGAAACACCACCGGCGGCCCCGGCGCCACCACAGGAACAGCCGGAAGAAAAGCCGTTCGACTTTGGCGGTTTGCCGACGCGCGACTTAAAGAAAAATCTGGGTTGTGGATAAAAGGTCTTACCAGCTGGTCACGCTCTTGACGATGATGCGCACGCTGACGAGGATCACCATGATGCCCACGAAGATCATCATCTTTTTCAACCGCAGACGGCTGGAGAGGTATGCCGCGATGGGTGCTGCAATAACGCCGCCCGCAATGAGCCCGGCGATGATCTGCCAGTGGCTGATGCCGATCACGGCAATAAAGGTGAGTGAGCTGGCCAATGCCACGAAGAATTCCGTGAGGTTCACCGAGCCAATGGTGTAACGCGGGTGCCGGCCACCGGCAATAAGCGTGGAAGAAACGATCGGGCCCCAACCGCCACCGCCGATGGAGTCCATGAAGCCACCGAACGTGGCCAGTTTGGGAATGTTCTTGGTCTTGATCTTGCTACGGCTACCGGTGATCGCCTTGCGGATGATGACAATGCCCAGGTACAGGGTGTACACGGCAATTACGGGCTTGAGGTAGTTGTTGTATTGCTCCAGCGACGATAGCACGTACGCACCCAGCGCCGCGCCTACCACGCCCGGAATTAAAAGCGTCTTGAAAAGCTTTTTATTGACATTCTGAAAGCGCAGGTGCATCAGGCCTGATACCCCGCTGGTGAAGATCTCGGATGTATGAATGCTGGCGCTCGCCGCGGCGGGCGGAACACCAAACGAAAGCAAAAACGTAGAAGCGCTCACGCCGTAGGCCATGCCCAGGGCGCCGTCGATCATTTGCGCAATAAAGCCCGCCAGCATAAACAGGTAAAAGTCGTTATCCAGCGATTTCACCCACCCCCCCACAACATCCAGCAGATTGTAAGAATAGACGATCGTAGCGGCCGCAACGAGCAAAACAAGCGTGATCAGCGTTATGTATGCATATCGCCAGCCAACGGATTCTTTTTGCTCAACCTCAAACGATCCTGGAGTCTTTTGTATCAGCTCTTCACCTTCCATGCTAAAACGCTATACGGCTATATTCTCTATTGAAATAATAGACAAATATGCTACGGCAAGTCCAAAACCCCAAAGAGAAAACCAAAAAAGTGATGAAAATGGCCAAAAGTGGCATCAGAGGCGCATAAACCGCCACGAGGGGTAGCTTTTTCAGATGCCCTCGGCGACAAAAATGCGTTTTATGCGCTCGCGGGTATTGGTCAGGATCTCGTACGGAATGGTACTGATGCTCCGGGCGACCTCCTGAATGGGCAGTGCCCCGCCAAAAAGGATCACCTCGTCACCCTCCCGGGCGCCGATACCGGTCACATCCACCATGGTCATGTCCATGCAGACATTGCCGATGACGGGGGCGCGCCGGCCGCGGATCAGCACCTTGCCTACACCGCGGCTGAACGCCCGGCTGAAACCGTCCGCATAGCCAATGGCGATCGTGGCCAGCGTCATATCGGCCGTAGCCCGGCCACGGCGACCATAGCCAATGCTTTCGCCGGCGCGGATGTGCTTTAGTTGCGAGATGATGGTTTTTAAGGTGGCCACCGGGCGTAGCCCCTGGGTGCCTTCTTCCGTCGGGTCGATGCCATAGAGGCCGATGCCCAGGCGCACCATGTCGAATTGCAGTTCGGGCAGGCGCAGGATGCCCGGCGAATTCAGCATGTGCAACACCGGCTTCTGACCGATCGCGTCGGCCACCGTCGTCGCCCACGTTTTGAACTTGTCTGCCTGTTCATGTGAGAAGCTGTCGTGCTCGTGCTCATCGGCACCTGCCAGGTGGCTGAACATCGTCGCCACCGTCAACTGCGGATTGGCTTTCAGGATCGTGATGAGCTCCTCCAATTCGCCGCCGTCAAAGCCCAGGCGACGCATGCCGGTATCGAGCTTCAGATGTATCCGGCACGGTTTGTTGTTAAGGAATTTGAGCAATGCGGCCAGGATGCGGAAGCTATAGATCTCCGGCTCGAGATTATACGCCAGCAAGGTCGCAAAGCTTTCTTCCGAAGGATTCATGACCATAATGGGCAATGTGATGTTGTTACGCCGCAGCTCTACGCCTTCGTCCGCATAGGCCACGCCCAGGTAGTCTACCTTGTGGTATTGCAACATGTTGGCCACCTCGTTGCTGCCGCTGCCATAGGCAAAGGCCTTTACCATCACCATGATGCGGGTCGCCGGTCGCAGCCGTGCGCGGAAGAAGTTCAGGTTGTGTACCAGGGCGCCCAGGTCTACTTCCATGACCGTGCCGTGCACTTTGCGCTGCAGTTGGTTGACGATCCGCTCGAACTGAAACGGCCGCGCCCCTTTCACCAGGATGATCTCCTCGTACAGCGTAGAGGTATCAAACTGTTCCAGGAAGTCTTCGGTCGAAGAATAGAACAACGAACCCGCGGGAAACAGCTGCTGATAGGCGTGGAACATCGGTCCGACGCCGATGAACTGTTGTATATGATGTTTCGCCAACAGGTCGGATACCTGCTCGGCCAGCGTCGCCTCGGCCAATCCGGATTCGAGAATGTCGGAGAGTATCACGCGCTTGCGCGTGCGCTGGTGCTGGTGCGCCAGGAATTGAAGACTGATCTCCAGTCCACCCAGGTCGTTGTTATAGGTATCGTCTATCAGCTGGCAGTGATTGATGCCTTCTTTGAGCTCCAGGCGCATCGGCACAACCCGCAGGCTGTTGATCGCCTCCTGCACCTGGTGCAGGCTATAGCCCATCCACACCATCACGGCCACACAGTGAAAACAGTTCTCCACAGACGCCTGGTCGGAAAACGGCAGGCGCAACTCGCCGACCTGGCCACGATAGGAAACCGCATAGCCCCCTTGCTCCGACGGCACCACGAGTATGTCCACACCCGACGAGCGCCCCCAGGAAAAAGTCGTTCTATGCAGCGGTGTGATGGCAGCGTCTATCGCCTCGTGATCTTTACAATAGACGATCACCGAGGCATCGTTAAACAGCCTGAGCTTCTCGTGGATCTTCTCCGTCATCGAAGCAAAGCCTTCGTCGTGCGCAGGACCGATGGTCGAGAACACACCGATGGTAGGCCGGATGATCGCGGCCAGCCTTTCCATCTCACCGGGACGGGAGATGCCCGCCTCGAAAATGCCAAGTTGGTGATGCGCCTGCATCTGCCATACCGACAACGGCACACCTACCTGAGAATTATAGCTGCCGGGGTTCTTTACGATGCTGAGATACTTCGACAGCATTTGAAACAACCACTCTTTAACGATCGTCTTGCCGTTGCTGCCCGTGATGCCCACTACGGGTATCGGGAACTTCGCGCGGTGATGCGCCGCCAGTCGCTGCAAGGCGTCCACCGCTGCGGGCACCTGTATGATATTCGCTTCCGGGAAAGCGTGTGTCGCTACGGGCTGCTCGACTACAAATTGTCGAATGCCCTTTTGGTAGAGCTCAGCCAGGTAGACGTGGCCATCGTGGCGTTCGCCGCGAATGGCAAAGAAGAGCGTGCCTTTACCGGGGATAGCCTTGCGGCTGTCGAGTGTCAGAAGTGTTATGCCTGCATCTTCCGACAGCTGCAGGACGGTGCCGCCCAGCAAGGCCGGAAGCTCGGAGAAAAAGATCATGGTTTAAAAGAGACGTGCACCGTTGGGCACTTTTTTATCAATACTACTCAAAACAACATTTTTTTGTTCGTCCGGAAAACCTGTCACCAAAACTTCCGAGATAAAATTTGCGATCTGTTTCGGTGGGAAATTCACTACGCAGATCACCTGCCGGCCGATGAGCTCTTCCGGTGTATAGTGCGCGGTGATCTGTGCGCTGGATTGTTTTATACCGAGCGCTGCACCCAGGTCGACCCAGACCTTGAACGCAGGTTTTTTTGCTTCTTTAAATGGCTCCGCCCGGACGATGGTTCCCGCCCGGAAGTCTACTTTGGCAAAGTCGTCCCAGCTGATCATGCTGCAATTTGTTATTGAAATGTTAAAAAGTATATAAATACCTCCATTTTGGCCATAAACCGACAGAAGTTATCTCAAATAGCTGGCAATCCAAGTTTTATTTTGTACTTTGAGCCGGAACAAAAAATTATATTCGGACGTTACCTCAGACATCTGGACAAGGAACATGAAGATCAGTTTGTACCATATCGTCTTCACCTTAAGTCTGGCCATTCTGACTCCTTCCGGAATCGTTTGCATAAACGCTCAGGACTCCGGGTACTTCAACGAAGGCGGCAATGACAGTGACAGCGAAACGAAAGAACGCAGCCACTACAGCCCCGGTGGAGAAGGAGAATCGATGACCAGCGGCACCACCCGTGTGCACACGCCTGTCCTGTCCCGCGACTCTGCCCGCACCGCGCCGATCAAATCCCTGGCAGTACCTTCCAGCAGCACCGACGCCAACAAAAACACTGCCCGTCAGAGCAACGACGAAGACGACTCCGTGCTCTCGTTCAATTTCCTGTATTACATCATCCGGAAGTACAAGCTTCAGGATATCATGGATTGATCTAGATCTCTCCGCGAAGCGATTTGGAGATCACCTCCGCCTTGCCGTGTACGTGCAGCTTGCGATAGATATTCTTGATGTGGAAGCGCACCGTTTCGATGCTGATGTCCATGCGGTCGGCAATAAGCTTGTAGCTCAGACCGTCTACCAGGCCTACCACAATCTCTTTCTCTTTGGCCGACAACGGTGATGCTGCTTCTTTCTTTTTCTCCGGCTGACCGAAGTATTCAATCACCTTGCGGGCGATCTGCGGCGACATGGGCGAGCCCCCGTGGGCCAGCAGCTCGATGCCTTCCTTGATCTCTTCCAGCGGCGTGTTCTTCAGCAGGTAGCCCGTGGCACCGGCGCACAGCGAATCGAAAATGCGCTTGGGGTCGTTGTACACCGAGAAGACAATGATATCGATGTCGGGATTTTTCTCTTTTACGAGCTTGATGCCTTCAATGCCCGACATGCCGGGCAGGCCCAGGTCCATGATGATGACGTTGGGAATGCTGCCCTGGTTGATGCCTTTCAACAACTCTTCGATGGAGCCGTAAACATGCTCGCTCGAAAAGCCGGGTTGACGACTCAAGAACGTCTGCACGCCCTTGCGGATCTGCTCATCGTCTTCTACTATACTGACTGATATCATAGTGCAAAGTAACAGAAGCCTGGTCTTGTCTGAAACACCTTCCAATCACATAAACATGTGGGAATCATTCCCACCACCGATCACTTACAGTTCTTCTTGATGATGGCCTTCACTTCAGTCGATCCCAGCTCTTCCGCTTTTTTGAAGTCAAGGCACGCGTCATACTTGTTGTTCATGGAAAGCTTTACAAGCCCACGTTGATAATATGTTTCCGGATCCGTGGGATACAGCTCGATCGAGGATGAATAATCTTCTACCGCACCCGCGTAGTCTTCTTTTTCCGTCTTGCACAGCGCCCGGTTGTCGTAATACACGGGATTGGTCTCATCCAGCTCGATGGCCTTGGTGTAATCGGCAATGGCGCCGTCGTGGTCTTCGAGGTTGAACCTGGCCACGCCGCGCAGGTTATAGGTCTCGGCCTGCGTGGCATCGAGCTCGATGGCCTTGTTAAAATCTTCCAGCGCCCCTTTAAAGTTCTCTTTCGCATTCTTCGCCAGCGCACGGTTCTCATACTTCAGCGGGTCTTTGGGATCGAGCTTGATCGCCTGATCATAGTCGGCGACGGCCTGGTCGAGGTTGCCGGTGTTGTAGTATGCCACGCCGCGGTAGTTATACAATCCCGCGTCGGTCTTGTCCAGCTCGATAGCTTTGGTATAGTCGTCGATGGCGCTGATGAACTCACCCAACTCCGCCTTTACTACGCCGCGGTTAAAATATTTGTCGGCGTCGGCGGGGCCCAGGTCGAGGGCCTTCGAGAAATCCTGGTAGGCGCCTTGCAGGTCTTCGATGTCGTATTTGGCCAGGCCGCGGTTGGTATAGGCCAGCACCAGTTTGGCGTTGAACTTGATGGCTTTGGTGAAATCGTTAATGGCGCTCTCGTCGTCGCCGAGGGCGATCTTGGCTTCGCCGCGGTTATTCCAGGCTTCGGCAAAGGTAGAGTCCAGCTCCAGGGCGAAGTTGAAGTCGCCGATGGCGCCGTAGAAATCTTCCAGGCCCATGCGTGCCTGGCCGCGCAGGTTCAGCGCCAGCTTGTTGCGTGGGTTGGCATCGATGAGCTTCGTAAGGTCTGTCTTGGCCCCGGCAAAATCATTTGCCTGGATCTTCTTCCTGGCACCTTCTACTTGCGCGTCCTGGGCACACACCGTTACGGCGACAAGGCAGCCCAGCACAAAAAATACCCATTTTCCCATGAGGTCGTGTTAATATCACGGCAAGGTAAAAATAAAGCCTGACATCAGCTTGCTGCCCGTCATCAAATACCGGCCGGTGACTGTAGACTTTTTCGTGTATTTTCACGCAAAAAGCTTTTTATGATGACGAGAATATACCCGATAGCCTGGGCCGCGCTCTGCAGTATCACCGTGGCGTGGGCGCAGGAAAAACCGTTGGACCAGAAAATGGACTTTGAAGAATACGATCCGCCGTCCACGCTGGTGGTGCCCGAGCATCACCTGACCCGGGCGAAGTTCCCCTTCATCGACGTGCACAACCACCAGTTCAACATGCCCAGCCAGGACCTCAACGCCCTGGCCAAAGAAATGGACAAGCTCAACATGCAGGTGATGGTAAACCTCAGCGGCCGGGGCCGCGGCAGCACCGAGCACCTCGAACGATCGCTGGAGAACGTAAAGAAAAACAACAGCGGCCGCTTCATTGTTTTTACCAACATGGACTTTGCCGCCATCGACGACCCGCAGTGGCAGGGCCGCATGCTGAAGCAATTGGAGGATGACGTGCGCAAAGGCGCCAACGGTCTGAAGATCTATAAGAGCCTGGGCATGTTCACCGAAGACAGCAAAGGCAAGCGTGTACACATCGACGATCCGCGCATCGATCCTATCTGGGAGAAGTGTGGTCAGCTGGGCATACCCGTGCTCATCCACGCGGCAGACCCTAAGCAGTTCTGGCAACCCATCGACGAGAACAACGAGCGATGGCTGGAGCTCAAGCTGCACCCGGGTCGCCGGCACGACAGCGACCCCGTGTCGTGGGAAACGATCATCGCCGAGCAGCACAACATCATTCGCAAACATCCCAAGACCACCTTCATCGCCGCCCACCTGGCCTGGTATGGCAACGACCTGAAGAAGCTGGGCGAGCTGCTCGACCAGTTCCCCAACATGTATACCGAGATCGGCGCGGTGATCGCCGAGCTGGGCCGCCAGCCGCGTGCCGCCAAAGCCTTTCTGACCAAGTACCAGGATCGCGTATTATTTGGTAAGGACTCGTGGGTGCCGGACGAATATGAAACGTATTTTCGCGTGCTCGAAACGGCAGACGAGTATTTTCCGTATCACAAGCGTTACCACGCCTTCTGGCGGATGTACGGCCTCGATCTGCCCGACGACATCCTGAAAAAGATCTATTACAAAAACGCCCTGAAGATCATTCCGCACATCGACGCATCACAATTTCCGAAATAACACAACATTCATTTTTTATTCACACACATGAGCCAAGAAAGAGCTGATCTTGTTAATACCCTGATCCGGAACCGCCGTTCTGTTTTTCAACAACAATACACCGATGAGAAGGTGGACGACGCCATCATCCGCCAGATGCTGGAGAACGCCAACTGGGCGCCTACGCACAAACTGACGGAGCCGTGGCGCTTCATCGTCTTTACCGGCAACGGCATTCAAAAGCTGGCCGAAGAGCAGGCCGCGCTCTATCGCCAGGTCACTACGGCCAAAGGGACCTATAGCGAAGACCGCTATCAAAACCTGTTGACGAAACCCAAGCTCTCGTCGCACATCATTGCCGTGGCCATGAAGCGCGACGAAAAGAAATCCCTGCCGGAAATTGAAGAGGTAGGCGCGGTGTATTGCGCGATCGAGAACATGTATCTCACGGCCACCGCCTATGGCGTGGGTTGTTACCTGAGCACCGGCGGCATTACCCACTGGGAAGAAGCCAGGGCCCTGTTCAACCTCGGCCCGGACGACAAACTGATCGGCTTCCTGCACGTTGGCAAGATCAAAGGCGCCGTGCCCGACAGCCGTCGCAAGCCTGTCGACGAAAAGGTGACATGGGTTGAAGGATAAGCACCGCAACAATAAAGGCATGTGGAACGTGTGCGTGAGACCACACATTCTGCCGCCTTTGGTCGAACCCACCCGTTATGCACCGACCTCCTCGTGTTTTTGCCCCCAGGGTATCGATTTGTCTCCTACATTTGTCTTTCCGACGGTTACTATTCCCGTCGTTTAAGACATTCACTCCTAAACACAATTGTATGAAACACTTTGTACTGTCTCTCGTCATGATGATTATGGGTGTTGTGGCGCATGCCCAGGTCGTTGGCAAGATGTTTCCCGCCATGGAAGCCGAGAGTGTTGAAGATAAAAAAGTAAAGCTGCCCGACGACGTCAAAGGCAAGTATACCCTGCTGGGCCTGGCGTACTCCAAAAAATCGGAAGACGAGCTGAACTCGTGGTTCCAACCCGTGTTCGAGAAGTTCATTCAAAAGACTACCGGCCTGATGTCGGGGTTCGGCTATGATGTGAACGTATACTTCGTGCCCATGTTCACCGGCGTGAACGCGGCCGCTACCGGCACTGCCAAACGCAAGGCCATGAAAAACATCGACCCCCAATTGCTGCCCTACATCCTGTTCTATCGGGGCGAGCTGAAGCCGTACAAGGAGGCGCTCGACTTCGAGAAGAAAGACATTCCGTACTTCTTCGTGCTGGACGAAACGGGCAAGATTGTCTACGCCACGTCCGGCAAATTCTCGACCGCCAAGCTCGATAAGGTAGAAGAAGTCATCGAATAAAAGCCTTTTGCGTCTGTTTTGACTGGAATTGACGATTTAAGAGTACCTTGGGTCGTCAATTTCCTTTTAAATGGATCCTTTCAGCCTGCTGGCCCTGGCCGTCGCACCCGGGGTGGCCATTGGCCTGTACATATACTTAAAAGACCAACACGAGCGGGAGCCGGTCTCCCTGCTGCTGATCAGCTTTTTCTATGGCATGCTCAGCACGGTGATCACGCTGGTGATCAGTTTTCCGCTAAACATGTTCCTCGTCACGAAGTCCCACGATGTGGTAGGCGAGTTCTATAATGCATTCTTCAAAGTGGCGCTGGTCGAGGAGCTGAGTAAGTTCCTCTTTGTCCGTTTTGTGTTGTTCCATAACAAGAACTTCAACGAGCCGTTCGACGGTATTGTCTATGCCGTCATGGTGAGCATGGGGTTTGCCACGCTCGAGAACATTGTGTATGTCTATGACTTTGGTGTACGCACAGGCATCCTCCGCATGTTTACGGCCGTGCCTGCGCATGCCATCTTTGGCGTGTTGATGGGATACTTTGTAGGCAAGGCACGGTTTGCGCCCTACCGGCAATTCTACTACAGTGTGATCGGCCTTGGCGCTGCGGCGGTATTACACGGGGCATATGACTACTTCTGGTTCATGTCGCACCTGCCCGCCCTGTGGGTCGGCGGCGTGGCATCGCTGGTATTGGGTTTTGTGCTGGCGCGGAAGGCGATACGGCTGCATCAGCAGGCGTCGCCATTCTTAGTACGGGAGGAGTCGGAAGAAAAGCAGGAATAGGCGTTTCGCGCATCGGGCAATACCAGCCACCAATACCGCAGCCGTTATGGCGTCACCTGAATCCGTTTGAGAATAGCGACCTGTCTGAACTGGCCCTTTTTCAAAAGGCCGAGCAACTGCGCAGGGTTCGGGTCGATCTGGTATAATTTCTTGCCCCTGACAACCGACGAGTCTACCTTGATCTCGCGTCCAAAATTCCGGATGAACGCAGGAAATTCTTTTTCCTCCGCGCCCAGCATGAAGTAGGCGATGTCTCCGTTGGGCTCGAGCCGCATCGCGCGCACCAGCCATTCGGGGTTGTTGTACAGGTTGATGAAATAATATCCTTTATAGTAGCGCAACAACAGACTGTCGCCCAGCACGCGCTTGTCGCCCTTGTCGCTCAGGGCAAAATAGGTATGGGCCTCCACCACCAACGTGTCGCGTACGGCGCGGTTGTCTTCCGGCAGCAGGTAGTGTCCGCGCAGGGCCTCGGGTATCTCCGCCAGGGTGTTTACGCCCCTGGGCTGCGGCTCGCGGTACGTAATCTCCTGGCAACCGATGAGACCCAGGAAAAACAAGCTGATACAAAGCACTCTCATAAGAGTGAAGGTACAAAGCTTTGGCGGAAGTGTATAAACTAAAACGATTGAAATTTCATTATAACAACCGCAATGCTTCTTCCATCCCCGCCGCCAGCGACGGTGTTTCTCCGTTCGTACCGTGCTCCTCGGGGGCGACGGCTATGCGCAGGGCGCGCAAGCCCGTGGCGCCGGGCAGCGGCTCCAGCTCCAGCACTTCCACCACGCCCTCGATCAGGTTCCGGGCCCGCAGGTAGTGGAAGTACCGCTCGTATTCATCTTCGATCTTCACCTGGTTATATACAATGGCGATCTTGCCGGGTTGGGTCAGCCGCTCGCCGGTGTTTTTGATACAGGCTTTATCGATGCGTTTCTTGACGATCTCGTAGCGGATGTCATACGCACCGTCTACGTCGAACTGGCGCTCGTCTGGGCGGAACCGGATCGACAGGGGCTGGTCGTGCACCAGGATGAGCTGCGTAATATCCAGCTGTGCCTTCAGGGTGGCTTTTAGCGATGTCACCTTCCGCGCGATGTCCACCATCGTCAGCAGCTGCCACAACCGGAAGTTCTGCAGGCTATAGGTGTCGAACTGCCGGTCTTTCAGCAGCGAGCTGCCCAGGTATAGGGTGAACTCCACCCCGTCGGTTTTATACTTTTCGAAGTAATGCGGAAACATCTTTTGCGCCTCGTCGTCGGCATCGTCCAGGCAGGCCCCGATGGTATGGTTGATCTGTTGCAGGCTTTCTTCAAACGCCTGCCGGCGCGTGTATACCACACCAAAGAACGGATCCAGCTGCGCGCGGTAATGCCCGATGGCGGGCTGCAAGGAGGTTTCGCTCTCAAAGCGCGCCAACAGCGGGTGGATCTCCTGTTTCAAAAAGTCGAGCACATCGCTTTCGTCGCTCGATACCAGCCCGCGGCTCAACCGCGCAAAATGTTCTTCTATCTTTACCTGCGCGGCATCCAGCAACGGCAAGGTCATGTGCTCCTGGAACGTGTGCAGCAGTGTGCCCGCCAGCACCAGGTTCTCTTGCAGATCGCGCTGAATGGCGACGTTCCGCTCGATGGAAGAATTGCGCACGTCGGCCATGCCGAACAGTGGGTATACATCTTTAAAAACGATCTCTTCCAGAACGGCCTTGTCGTTTGTGCGGCGTTTGTTCATCAGGTTTACACCCGCCTCAAAGAAACGCCACTGCACCGTGGCGTGTATGGCCGTACACTCTTCCTGGATCAACGCACGCACTTCTGTCGACAGCTCTTCCTTCACACGCTTTACGGCCGTGGTAAACATCGGCAACACATGTTCCATTTTGTGGGCACTGACGGGGTTAAGCTGACCCGGTGCGGGCGATACAAGCTCCAGCATACCGATCGTTTCTCCTTCGTCTACCAGCGGCGCCAGCAGGACACTCCGGACACCCTCTGCGAGCAAATCCTCTTCGATGCGCGACCGGAACGGATACTCTTGCAAGTTCTCCACCGTAATGTTGCGCTGCTCGCTCCAGCTGCGCTCGTACACCGACCCCGACCGTTGCGTTCCCTGCAGGTCGCTGACGGTATGGAGCAGCGTCGTCCACCGCTCGGTAGCGGGGTAGCTGATCACCATGCGATTGCTGGGATCGAGATACGCTATATTCATGCGAATGTCGGGCAGGCCAAACAATGAACGCACTTTGTACTCGATGCGATTAAAGCTCTCCGGTTGCATCAGCGCCTGGCGCTCCAGCAGATCGTACTTGATCGACGACAACATCTCCTGTTCGGTCACATCGATCATGCGCAGGATCAGGAAGCCCTGAAACGTATAATCTCCCGGCCGGAAATATTGCAGCCACAGATCGACGTCGTAGAGCTTTTCGATCAGGAATTTGATAATGCCTTTGTCGATCGGCTCGGGCGTTATGTGGGGTATGATCTCGCAGAACTGATGACTCAGCTCTGCCTTGTACACCCGGTCCAACCCCGTAACGTTATCTTTCAGGGTGACGAGCACCGGCTTGGGGTTACTCGACACGATGCGGCCGTCCTGGTATTTTTCCAGGATCATGAGGCAGGCCCGCAGGGTTTTTCCCAGGGTTATGCGACCGCCCGGCACATTGGCTACCGCCTGCTCTTCGAAGTTGGCCAGGTCGACGTGGGCGTTAAAGGCCGGCGTGGTATAAATGGCCCTGAAGTTAAACGGCTCAACCACCGCCATCAGGTCCGTAGAGGCGGTGGCCAGCGGAATGGCCGCCGTCATCAGGAAGTTGATGAACGTGCGGTGCTTTTCCAATACCGCATAGTCGTCAATAGGCTGACGCAATTCGGGGGCCTGGTTGATGTACGCCAGCAGCTGCTCGGCAAAGGCAGGCACCTCGCCGCTCCGGATGCGCTCCTCCCAGTATTCCACCAGCAGCCGCAGGCTTAATACGGTTTTAAACGGGAATGCACGGTGGTGGGCGCTCGACATAAAGGGAAGGTTTCGCAGGTAATACGCGACAGCGTGTGCAGGGTTCTGAAAAAGAGCCGGAAAACACGATCGGTCTGTTATGAAATATGTATGAAATGACACGTATGGGTTGCCAAAAAATGCTCCAAAACCTTATTTTTGAGGACTTTGCAACCTAAAAGTGCGTGCATGTGTCTATACAGACAACGCAGGAAAAGGACAATGAAGTCGAGAATTTTTATGATCTGGGTAGGTATGCTGTTGGCAGCATGCGGCGTCGTAGGCGAGCCGGAGCCGGCCGATAGTGGGCTGGTGATCTCTACTTTTTTATTTGATTTCAGTAAGGAGCAATACGACTGGCAGGCAGACTTTGCCGATTATCCCGTCGATTCCGCCAAAGCCGCCCAATATGAGCTCAGCTCGCAATATGCAGCCCGCCCCGAAAACCTGGGCAACGTCAGCGCCATCATGCTGACCGGCAACAACCAGGGCGAAAAGCTTTTTATGTACATCAAGAAAAAGATCACCGGGCTGGTACCCGATGTGAACTACACCGTCATCTTCGATATCGAGCTGGCCTCTGAGCTTCCCGCAAGAGGATTGGGGAAAGATGTGTCGCTGAAAGCCGGCGCCACCTATTCCGAGCCTAAAACGCTGATCGACAACGGCAACTATGTACTGAACGTCGACAAGGGCGAAGCCTATTCACGCGGCGAAGATATGATCCCGATCGGCAACATCGGCACGACGGAAGGCACCAAAGATTTTCAGCTCATCACACGTTCAAATGGGGAAACACCCGGCCCCTTCATCGCCAAGACCAATAGCAAAGGCGAGCTGTGGCTCATGATCGGAACCGAAAGCACCTTCCAGGGCGTCACCACTGTATACTACAGCAAAGTGAACGTTGTGCTGAGCAGCAGCAACGCGCAGTAAGCAAAGGCTGCACGATGTATACTACCGAACAAAAGTAAGCCCACGTACCGTACACGGTTGTGATTAAATTTCCCGCCGGGTGCTGAGAAGTCTCCGAAAGTATTCTGATTTTCACATCTCAGAACCTAATCGGTTACTATATGAAGCATTCAAAAATAGCCATCATCGGAGGCGGAAACCTGGGCGCGGCCATTGCCGAAGGCTTACTTAAAAGTAAGTTCATCACGCCCGACCACCTGACGGTTACACGCCGGAACACCGATGCCCTCGGTACCCTCGCCCAGCAAGGTGTACACACTACCAGCGATAACAAAAAAGCCATACACGACAGCGAAGTCATTATCGTGGCCGTAAAGCCCTATAACGTTCGCGAGATCCTCGAGAGCCTGAAGGAGAACTTCGACCCCGCGCGCCACATCGTGATCAGCGTGGTAACGGGTGTATTCCTGAAAGACCTGCAAGGCATTGTTAAAACAGGCGTACCTATTTTCCGCGCCATGCCCAACACAGCCATCGCCATTCAGGAGTCGGTCACCTGCCTCTGCCACCAGGGCGCCAGCGTCGAGCAGGTATCCTATGTCACCGAGTTGTTCGATCAGCTTGGCATCACCATCAGCATCGACGAGAAGCTGATGGATGCGGCTACCGTGCTGGGCGCGTGTGGCATTGCCTACGCGCTGCGCTTTATCCGCGCGTCTACACAGGGCGGTATCGAGATCGGCTTTGATGCTAAGACCGCGAACCTCATCGCGGCGCAAACGGTGAAGGGCGCGGCCGAGCTGCTGCTCAAACTGAACCGACACCCGGAAGAAGAGATCGACAAAGTAACAACGCCCAAAGGCTGCACCATTGTGGGCCTGAACGAAATGGAACATCAGGGCTTCAGCTCATCGCTCATCAAAGGCATCGGCGCGTCGTACGATAAGATCGTAAAATAAAAACGGAACGGTCCGCGGCTTAGAATCTGACGCGGACCTCGTCTTTATACTTGACCGGTACTTTTAGCGGAAAGCCATGATAGTTCACCTTGAGCATGCCTTCGTAGCGCACTTCGAACTTCTTTCCTCCCAACACGCTAAAGATCGTATCCAGGAAGCCTAGTTCCTGCATGGCGAGCTTTACTTCCAGCGGCACGGTAAACTCGCCCCTGGCGGGAATGATGGTGTTCAGCTCCTGGTCTACGGTGCCTGCCTTTTTGCCGTCGACAAAGATCTCGACGTTGATGCGCTTCAACTTGCCATGCTGGGGGTTGGGGTTAAAAAAGATGGCCTGTGCTTTCAGCATGGGTGCCGTGGTGCCGTCCACCACAACGTCTTTGATCTGGCGCAGGACAATGTCTTCCTTGGGCGTTTTACACGACGATGCCAGCACCATCAACAGGCCGGCCACCAGGAATTTTAACGTAGCTCTATACATAATAAACAAATTCGTAACATACTACCCGCAGCAAGGATCGAACCATATCGGGCCGTTTACCGTTAGAAGGTGTGTAGGGGCTTCCCCAGCCTGACGATTTACCGTTGCAATCAGTTGTTGATAATAATTGATTCCGCCGACCCATTCCATGTTTAATGAACCATGATCCGGGCAAGCACAGCGATATTTTTTGAATATAGCGGCCACAAATATGCAGGAATTGGCTGAATTGCTGATATTTAGATGTCAAAATAACCTGGGGCATTTTTTTTGACTCCTACACCCCAACTAAAACAAGCTCACCATGAGCAAAAAGACAAAAAACACAAAGATCAAATCTCCGAAAGGAACGAAGACTCCCAAAGGGACTAAAAAAGCGAAAGGCAAAGACCTTCGGAAATTCTTTCAACAGGCCATTCTCAACATGCTCGATAATTCGGGCGAACGGGGTTACAGCATCAAGCAGATCCTGAAAAAGCTGGACCTCAAAAAGCGGGACGATATCAAACTGGCCACGCTCACCATCTATCAACTCGAAGACGACGAACAGATAAAAGAGCTCAGGAACGGCAGCTTTGTCAGCAACCGTGCACAGGAAGAACTCACGGGCATTGTTGACCACGTCAGCTCACGCTTCGCCTACATCCGCCTGGGTGAAGGCAAGGACGATATCTATATCAATGGCCGCGACCTCGGCGGCGCCGTGGACGGCGATACCGTGAAGATCACGCTGCTGGCAACACGACATGGCGACCATCAGGAAGGCAAAGTGACGGAGGTCATACGCCGCAGCCGTACACGCTTTGCCGGTAAGATCGAGATCTCCAAGAACTTCGCCTTTGTTAAGCCTGACTATCGCAAGATGCACCAGGACTTCTTCATTTACCCGGAGAACGTCAACGGTGCCCGTACGGGCGACAAGGTGATCGTAGAGATCACTTCGTGGGCCGCAGACGACCGGAAGCCCGAAGCCAAGGTCATCGAAGTACTCGGCCGGGCCGGCGAGAACGAAGCCGAGATCCACTCGATCATGGCGGAGTTCGGGCTGCCATTCCGTTTCCCGCAGGAAGTGGAAGCAGAGGCCAACAAGATCAAAGAGGGTATTACCAAAGAAGAGATCAAAAAACGCTGGGACTTTCGCGAGATCACCACGTTTACGATCGACCCGTTCGATGCAAAAGACTTTGACGATGCGCTGTCGTTTCAAACGCTGCCCAACGGCAACTATGAGATCGGCGTGCACATTGCCGACGTGACCCACTATGTAAAGCCCGACTCCGAGCTGGAAAAAGAAGCATACGAGCGCGCCACGTCGGTATACCTGGTAGACCGTACCATTCCGATGTTGCCCGAGCACCTATCCAACGGGTTGTGCTCGCTACGGCCGCACGAAGACAAGCTTACCTTCTCGGCGGTCTTTGAAATGGACGCCTCGGGCAAGATCAAAAAAGAGTGGTTCGGGCGTACCGTCATTCACTCCGACGTACGCTTTACCTACGAAGAAGCACAGGAGATCCTGGAACGCGGCATGGGCAACCTGTCCGAAGAGCTGAAGATCCTGAACGACATTGCCAAGAAGCTGCGCAAGCAACGCTTTGCCAAAGGCGCCGTGAACTTCGAGACGACGGAAGTGAAGTTTAAGCTTGACGAAAAAGGCAAGCCGCTGGCCGTTATTCCCAAGGTGCGCAAGGATGCCCATAAACTGATCGAAGAGTTTATGCTGCTGGCCAACAAACGCGTGGCCACGCATGTATACGACCTCAAGAAAGGCAAAGACAAGAACACCTATGTATACCGGATCCACGACTCGCCCGATCCGGAAAAGGTTCAGGATTTCGCCACATTCGCCAAACAGTTTGGTCACAAGATCAACATCGACGACGCATCCATCAGCCAGTCGCTGAACAAGCTGATGACCTCCATCGAAGGCAAGCCCGAGCAAAATATACTCGAGCAGCTCGCCATCCGTACCATGGCCAAGGCCAAGTATTCTACGGAAGCCAAAGGACACTTCGGACTGGCGTTCGATCATTACTCGCACTTTACGTCGCCGATCCGTCGTTATCCGGACATGATGGCACACCGTCTGCTGCAGCACTATATAGACGAAGGCAAGTCGGTCAACAAGAACGAGTATGAAGAGAAGTGTGTACACTCCTCCGAACGCGAAAAGCGTGCTGCCGATGCCGAGCGGGCGTCTATCAAATACAAACAGGTAGAGTTCATGGCCAACGCCGAGGACCGTGTGTACGAAGGCCTGATCTCCGGCGTGACCGAATGGGGCCTGTATGTCGAGATCGTCGAGACCAAGTGCGAAGGCATGATCCGCCTGGCCGATCTTTCCGACGACTTCTACGAGTTTGACGAACGCAGCTACCGTGTGATCGGCCGCAAGACAAGGAAGATCTATACACTGGGCGACAAGGTAAAGGTGAAGGTGAAAAAGACCGACATCGACAAACGCCTCATCGATCTGGTCTTCGCCGACGGCCGGGCCGAGAAGGGCGACAAGGGTGAAAGAGCCGACAAAGGCGGACGACCCGAGAAAAGTGGAAGACCCCGGAAAGGCGGAAGAGCCAGAAAGGGTAGCAAAAAAAGGTTTGAAGATTAGCGTATAATTCGCTCTCTTAGCAGCCTGGTAGCCTGTGCTACCAGGCTTTTTTTATACGTATACGCATGGAGCAACAGGTAAAATCGTACTTGGCATTACTGGAAAAGGAAATAGCCCGCCACAACTATGGCCGGCAGCCTGCCTCGCTGTACGAACCCATACGGTACCTCATGGGCCTGGGCGGTAAACGACTGCGCCCCATGCTCACGTTGCTGTCGTACTCGCTGTACAAAAGCGACGTCAAAAGTATTCTGCCCTATGCCGCTGCGGTAGAAGTATTTCACAACTTCACCCTTATGCACGACGATATCATGGACAAGGCACCGCTGCGCCGCGGCCATGCCACCGTGCACGAGAAGTGGAACACCAACACCGCCATCCTCTCGGGCGACGTCATGCTCATAAAAGCATACGAGATGTTTATGGGCCTGGAGCCTGCCGTGCTGAAGACGGTACTCCGGGCCTTTAACCAATGCGCCGCGGAAGTATGCGAAGGGCAGCAATGGGATATGGAATTTGAGACCAGCCCTACCGTAACGGAAGCGGCCTACATTCAAATGATCCGGTTGAAGACGGCCGTGCTGCTCGGGTTCGGGTTAGAGCTTGGCGCCATCCTGGCCGACGCCCCCGAACAAGACCGTAAAGCGCTCCGTGCGTTCGGCACCAGCATCGGCATCGGCTTTCAGCTGAAAGACGACCTGCTCGATGCGTATGCCGACCCGAAGAAGTTCGGCAAGCAGGTTGGCGGCGACATCATTGCCAACAAAAAAACATTCCTGCTCATCAAGGCCCAGGAGCAAGCCAAGGGCAAACAGAAAAAAGAGCTGCAAGCCTGGCTGGAGGCAACACGCTTCAGCAAGAAAGAGAAAGTAACGGCGGTCAAAGCGATCTACGACGATCTCTCCATTCCGACACTTACCGAAAAGAAGATCAACAGCTTCTTCACCAAGGGCTTTAATCAATTGGAAAAGCTCTCCGTGGCCGCCGCGGCCAAAGACACGCTGCGGGGATACACGCAAGCGCTGATCGAACGGCAGTCGTAGCGCACAACACACACGCGCACAACGGTCGTTGGGCACAATAAATTATGCAAGTGGTCTTCGTTGCTACGGAGCATCCCTGTATCTTTCTAGGCTCGTAAAATTAATCCGTCCTATGAGGTCTACTGTCTTTGTTAAACTCTCCGCCATGATGCTCCTGGAGTATTTTGTGTGGGGCGCCTGGTACGTTACAATGGGAACGTACATGTCTACTGTCCTTAACGCCAGCGGCGTGCAGATTGGCGCGGCCTATAGTGCCCTGGCCATCGCCACGATGATCTCGCCGTTCTTTGTCGGCATGGTGGCCGACCGGTATTTCGCCGCGCAACGTATCATGGGCGTGCTGCACCTGCTGGGCGCCGTGCTGCTGTTCTTCGCTACGAAGATCACCGACAACACCGTTTTCTATTGGATCATCCTTTTTTACTCCCTGCTGTACACACCCACCATCGCCTTGTCGAATAGCATCGCCTTCCAGCAGATGACCGACCCCGGGCGACAGTTTCCGTGGATCCGCGTGTTCGGTACGGTGGGTTGGATCATTGCCGGTCTGCTCATTGGCTACCTGGCGTTAGAGAGCTCGGCTGACAAACTGCCCTTCACGTTCCAGATGGCCGCCGGTGCATCGGCCCTGCTGGGTGTCATCAGCTTTATACTGCCCAACACACCGCCGAAGGGCAAGTCGTCTGATGCCAGCGCCTCTAGCGCACTGGGCTCCGACGCATTTGTTCTGTTCAAAGACAAACCCTATCTCATCTTTTTTATCGCGGCCATCCTGGTATGTATTCCGCTATCATTCTACTACGGCTTTGCCAACCTCTTCCTGAAGGAAGTCGGCATGAACGAAGCCGCCGGTAAAATGATCCTGGGTCAGTTCTCGGAAGCCGTTTTTATCCTCGCGATCCCCTTTCTCTTTAACAGCATCGGCGTGAAGCGAATGCTGCTGCTCGGCATGGTGGCGTGGATCCTGCGCTACATCTTCTTCGCCTACGGAAACTCCGACGCCAACCTTTGGATGCTCTACGCCGGCATCGTGCTGCACGGCATCTGCTACGACTTTTTCTTCGTGACCGGCTATATGTATACCGAAAAGAAAGCCGGTGAAAAGATCAAGAACGCTGCACAAGGCCTGTTCACCTTTGCTACCTATGGTGTAGGCATGTTCATCGGCACATGGTTCTCCGGCTTTACGGTCGACCACTATACCTCCGCCGACAAAGTACACAACTGGACGGGCATCTGGTTCGTACCCGTGTACATCGCCGTGGCCGTAGTACTCTACTTCATACTCTTCTTCAAAGAGAAGAGTGAGATCAAGCAATCATCCTAAAACAAAAAAATATACCGCACTATGAATATCGCCATGCTCGGCTCTGGATTTATCGGGAGATTTTATGCCGACTCCCTGCAAGGTTACCGGAGCAAAGACAAAGTCGTCACCATCTATTCGCGCCGCGAAGAGAGTGCTAAGAAATTTGCCACCGACTACAACGTGGCCTTCGCCACCACCAACATGGAGGCCGCCATCAACCGCCCCGAAGTAGACGTGGTTTGTATCTCCCTGCCCAACAACCTCCACGAAGAGGCTGTCATGCTATGCTGCAAGCACAAAAAGGCCGTGATCACCACCAAGCCCCTGGGCCGCAACGCCGAAGAAGCCAAGCGCATGCTCGAGGCCGTAGAGAAAGCCGGTATCTTTAACGGCTACCTGGAAGACCTCGTGTATACCCCCAAGTTCATCAAAGCCCTCGAGAGCGTAAAGAACGGTGCCCTCGGCCGCATCCTCTGGGCCAAGTCGCGCGAAACACACCCCGGCCCGCACAGCGACTGGTTCTGGGACATCGAGCAAGCCGGCGGCGGATGCATCCTCGACCTGGGCTGCCACTGCGTGGAGATCACCCGCAGCTATATCGGCAAAGACATCAAACCCGTAGAGGTAATGTGCTGGGCCGATACACAAGTGAAGCCCATCGACGCAGAAGATCATGCGATCGGACTGGTAAAATATGAGAACGGGGCCATCGGCCAGTTCGAAGTGAGCTGGACGTTCCGCGGCGGCCTCGACCTGCGCGACGAGGTCATGGGCAGCGAAGGCACGATCTGGATCAACAGCTTCCTGCGTACGGGCTTCGACATGTTCACCACGGGCAAAGGCGCCGACTATGTAGCCGAGAAAGCCGAGAGCAACTCCGGCTGGTTATTCCCCGTGGGGGACGAACTGAACGAGCTCGGCTACAATCACATGTTCATGGACATGTTCGATTCGATGGAGAAAGGCATGGCGCCGAAAGAGACGTTCTATGATGGCTACGTCGTAAATGCCATTCTGGATGCCGCCTATCGTTCTGCCAAGTCTAAAATATGGGAGCCGGTAAAACTCGACATCTGGCGCGGCAAAACCGGCGTGACAAAAGACAGCCACCTCACCGAGTATGACGCCGATCATTACCTCGTGAAGGAAGAGGTGACACACTACGGCGCGAAGAAAGTCATTGTCAAGAATAAAGCCACCGGCAAGATTTCGGAGAAGGTATTGGAATAGCTATGAGACAATATATAGTATTCGCGCTTAGCATACTGGCGATCACGTCTTGTTCTATTAAACGCACCGGCGAGAAGGCTGGCGAAGTTGTAGGCGAGTTTGTAAAAGGTGCGTCCAGCGGCGTCCAGCGACCTTTTAAAGTCGAGGTAAAACTCAGTGACCCGCTGAAGCAAAAGGGTCTGACCCTCGGCAAAATACTCATCGCCAGCGACACCCTGGGCGTAGATAATCTGGTCAGTGTATACTGTATCTTCAAAGAGAACTTCCAGGACACGTTGGTATTAAAAGCCTTCGACAACGATGGACTCGAAACCGGCCGAAGCAGACTTCCCATCACCGCGCAAAAAGGTGGGGCAGGATATTATGATTTCCCCTTCGACCGTCGCACCAATCTCGATGCCACCGACTGCCAACTGGTTTTAGAACAGCAGTAAATGTAGCGTCTGGTTCAAGTCGCCCTTCGGTCGGAAGACTTGGAACTACACAAATGGTAGTCTTCAGACTGCCGACATAGATGCAAAAAAAACAGAGGCTCCACTCAAGGGAGCCTCTTTTCATTTATAGCACTCTATAAATTTAAATACAACCGCCACGTGAGTCTCCACACGTTTCATTATTTTAGTGCTGTAACAAAACCCTCTAAACATGATACAAAAAAATTTCCCCTGGCGCGAGGTATTTCTTGAATTGGCAGTACGATCACTACGAAGATTAAACTACGAATTTGCTCCATGGACCATGGGCCAAAGTCTTCACCTGGATGTAACCCCTCATTTAGGTATGATCAATAGCAGCGATGGACTTAAATATGTATTGGAAACGGAGGTATGCTCTGCCATTACACTTGAGTTTATGTACTCAGGATTTACCAATGGAGCATGGCTTTTTGAGGACGTCAAACGATACGCCGTAGATAGAGAAATTTTAATTGATGGCAAACGAATTGACCTATTTGTAAACAGGTACAAAATCAACGAGAAAAAGCAAATAGAATATTCTGCCCATCCTGTTCTAATTGAAGCGAAACGCGTTGATTATTTTACCCCTAACCTTAAAGAGGGAGAAAGCCGAGGGTCCAGCAATTATGAAAGCATTAAAGATGATATTAACAAACTGAGATCCGTAAGAACCTTTGTGGAAGCTAGAGGAAAGATGAAAGGATATGAAGATTTTGATTTTGAAGGAGCCTTCATACACGCGATGTTTTGGGGATTAACCAAAAACCCAAAAGAATTGCGATCACAAATTATCAGTAAACTGGAATGCTCGGAAGACGATTTTAAAAAATGTATCATAAAGTACTTCCCCAGTAAATGGGACGAGAATCAGAACGGCCCCGAAGTAACGGAATGGGGCTGGGTTTGCCTCTATGAAATTGACCCGCCTACACCCATTCAACCGATCTTTAAGATACTGGAAAAAAAAGAGTTATAGACCTGCGAGTACGTTGGCCGATTTGAATTCAAATAAAAGATATGAACTAGGAATTCATTTAAAAAAAAGGCTCCCATCAAGAGCCTCTTTTCTATTTACAGCATAAAAGCCTACAAATTCTCCACACATAATCATACATCATCGTATAAAGGTGTAGACCCACCCTGAATACCATGGTGCTTATCCGGATAATAGAATGACCGGAACTTCTTACCCGCATCAACCAGAGCCGCAGTAGCAACACTCCTTACGCCGGCACAAGCTTCGTCACGATCCCGATCCGATTCCAAACATTAATCGTAATAATCGCCAGAATTACCTGCGCCAAATATGTTTCATCAAGGACTTTAGCCGCTTGCGCATAGGTTTCATCAGATACCTGATTGCTGATAAACGTCACCTCCTCCGTCAGCGCCAGAATTGCACGCTCCTCGTCAGAAAAGAATGTCGTGTCCCGCCACGCATTCAGTGCATAAATGCGCTGCTCTGTCTCACCGGCCTTGCGCGCTTCTTTGGTGTGCATGTCGATACAAAAGGCGCATCCATTTAGTTGGGAAGCCCGAATCTTAATCAGGTCCTTGTGCTTTTTTGTCAAGGGTGTACTTTCGATAAATTTTTCGAGGCCTAGCACCGCGCTATAGCCTGCCGGTGCGATCTTGTCAATTCTAATTCGTGTGCTCATAAATCATGTATTAAGTCTCTTACTTTTTGATGCGACCGGTCTATAGATTCTTTTAAGTTTTCGCGGTCGGAAGACACGCCGTTGATCGCCACAATGTGAATATCCCGGATGCCGATGATGGCAAAGACGGTCTCTAAATATGTGCTTTGAAAATTCATATGCTCGTTATACCCCCCCGGTTCATACCCTTGAGAGCCCCGCGAAAGCAATAACACCAACGTTTTATTTTCGAGCAGCCCGACGTACGGGTTCAACGGATCGGTCGGATTGACTTTCCAGGTCTCGTTGACGCGGAGTATCTGGTCGATATATGCTTTCAGCGCGCTGGGAATTGACCAATTATACATGGGCGCACCCAGTACGATAATATCCGCTTCGCGCAATTCTGAAATATAGGTGTTGCTTAGGCTCAGGGATGCCGACTCGTCGGCAGACCGGGCAGCTTCGGGTTTGAACGCCGCGGCAATCCATTTTTCGTTAATGTGCGGTACGTTGGTATTTCCCAGGTCACGAAACCTGATCCGGGTGTCGGCGTACACACGTCTCCAGTGCTCGACAAACACTTCCGTCAGCCTTCTGCTTTGCGAACGAAACGTTCGCGCACTCGAATTAATGACCAATAGTTTCTTCATCGCCGTATTTTTCTTCAAAAGTATACTGCCTCCGGGCTACCTTTGCAGACCAGATTTCATAAAAGCCACAGCCCAGATGTTGCCCTACAAATCATTGATCCAGATCGACCGGCATGCGTCCGTCGCCCTGCACGTGCAGGTGTGCAATAGTTTCATATCACTGATTACAAAAGGCACACTTTTACCGTCAGAAGCCTTGCCCAGCTCGCGCATCCTCGCGGAGCTGATCGGTATCAACAGAAACACGGCGAAGCTGGCTTATGAAGAGCTGATCAGCCAGGGATGGGCCGAATCTATCGAGCGAAAAGGTGTATTTGTACTCTCGAACCTACCCATCCTGGAAAAGATAGCGTTGCCAAAAAATGCTTTCGACACCAGCCATAGCGCATTTTCCTGGACAAATCATTTTGCAAAGGCCGTACTCAGCAAGAGCCTTCAAAAAACCAAACTGGCGATCGACGACGGCTTCCCCGATGTTCGCCTGGCGCCGGTTGATGAGCTTATGCGAGAATACCGCAGCATGGCCCGGAAGTTTTATGGAAAGGGATTCCTGAAATACGGCAGCGCCAAAGGATCGGAAAAACTTCGCGCGGCCATTAGCCGCTATCTCTCCGACACCCGCGGCGTGACGGCGTCGTCCGATCATATCCTCGTGACAAAAGGCAGCCAGATGGGAATCTATCTGGCGGCTCAACTGCTGCTAAGTCCAGCTGACACCATTGCCGTGGGGAATTCAAACTATCGGCTCGCCGACGATGCGTTCCGTCATACCAACGCCGCCCTTTTGCGCATTCCCGTCGACGATAGCGGAATGGATATCGACTACCTGGAGAAGGCTCTTCAGCACCAGAAAATAAAAGCGGTATATGTCATACCCCATCATCACCTCCCAACCACCGTCACCCTCAATAGTGAACGACGACTAAAGCTCCTGGCGCTGGCCCGCGAACATCGCTTTGCCATTATCGAAGACGACTACGATTTCGACTTCCATTACAACAACAAGCCCTACTTACCTCTGGCCAGCATCGATCACCATCAGAACGTGATCTATATCGGCTCGATCTCCAAAACCTTTGCCCCCGCATTGCGCATCGGTTTTATGGTAGGCCCTCCCGTTTTTATAGAAGCTGCCGCCGCCCTGCGCGAGCTGATCGACCGGCAAGGCGATACCCTGATGGAAGAAGCTTTTGCCGTGATGTTCGACGACGGCGAGGTAGATCGGCACTTTCGGAAATCATTAAAAATCTATAAACAACGCAGGAATCTATTCTGTGAAGTGCTCCGAACCAGCTTTGCCGATGCGATAAGCTTCAAAACACCCGAGGGCGGACTGGCTGTATGGTCGACGTTTGATAAAAAGATCGACCTCCAAAAAATGTCCGATGCCGCGTTACAGCACGGATTATTTATCGATAACGGTGATTTTTATAAGAACGAAAGTTTCTCCACGAATGCCATGAGAATGGGATTTGCATCGCTCGACGAAGACGAGATTATCAGAGCCCTGGAGATCTTGCGAAAGACTATATAGTCGACTGTCTGGGCTACCCCTTATTTTCATGTTGGCCTGGTCCGCATAAAACCGGCCGCGCTAGGTTTGTAAGAAAAAGCTATGAACAATGCCTATCACATTAAGCCGGTTAAAACGCCTGGTGAAATTCAGCAATGCTGGGAAGTTATATCGTTACTGCGACCGCATCTGAATAAAGATACCTGGATCGATACGGTCTCGCGGATGATGCAACACGAGCAATATTTCATCGACGGAATTTTTGACACCGGTCGGTTCGTTGCCTTTGCCGGATATCGAAACATGACAACGCTACACACCGGCAACTTCATCTACCTGGACGATCTCTGCACGCTGAATACGTATCGCGGAAAAGGATTAGCCTCTCTGTTATTAGAGCATGTAAAAGCCGTGGCCATCAAAAATAATAAAGATGCCGTTGCGCTGGATACCGACTTTACAAACAACACCGCCCAAAAAGTATATCTAAAAAACGGGTTTAAACTCGCCGCTATTCACCTTTTATGCGATGTTAGAAGGTAGGATAAAGGCATACTGGTGACTGCCGGAAAGGGTCACGTAAATTGCGGCAATCTGCCAGGAAGAAGCTTCCATTAGGAGCCTCTTCCTGGCGATAACTTTATGTTTTACTACAAGCTTTCCAGCACGTAGTCACACATCATCGTATAAAGATGCAGACGCGTCGGCCCGCCCAGAATGTGGTGATCTTTGTCAGGATAATAGAACGACCGGAACTTCTTGCCGGCGTTGATCAACGCTGCTTCCAGCACAACGGAGTTTTGAAAGTGCACATTGTCGTCACCGGTACCGTGGATCAGGAGGAAGTTGCCTTTCAGATTCCCGGCGTACGTTGACGGTGAGTTGTCGTCGTACCCCGAGGCATTCATCTGCGGTGTCTGCTGGAAGCGCTCGGTATAGATGTTGTCGTAAAAGCGCCAGTTCGTTACCGGCGCAACGGCAATACCCATCTTGAAAACACCGGCCCCTTTGGTCATCGCCAGTGATGAAATATAACCGCCAAAGCTCCAACCCCAGATGCCGATGCGGGCCGGATCGATATACGGCAGGCTTGCCAGGTATTTAGCGCCCGCCAGGTGATCCTCTAATTCATATTTGCCAAGCTGCTTGTAGTTGATCTTTTTAAAGTGCTCACCCCGGGCGCCGGTACCCCGCGGATCGATAACCGCCACGACATATCCCTTTTGCGTCAGGATCTGGTGGAAGATGAAATGCCTGCCGCCCCAGGAGTCGGTTACTTCCTGTGAACCCGGTCCGCTGTATTGATACACCAGCACCGGATACTTCTTGCTGGCATCGAAGTTGCGCGGCTTCAGAAAGAATCCGTCGAGCGTCGTCGTGCCGTCGGCCGCTTTGAAAGAGAAGAATTCCTTGTTCGCAAAACCATATTCCTCCTGCGCCTTCGCCAGCGTTTCGTTGTTCTCCAGCACTTTCAGCAGGGCATTGCCTTTTGTTTTATACAGGCTTACCACCAGCGGCTTGGCCGACTGTGAGTAATAATCGATGTAGAACTGATAGTCGCTGCTCATGTTGATGCGGTGCGTACCCGGCGCGGCAGTAAGACGCGTTTTCTTCTTACCGTCAAAGGAGAGCGAGTAAAAATAACGCTCGCGCGGCGATACTTCCGTGGAAGTAAAATAAAGCGTTTTACCCTTTTCATCTACACCCACAACGTCGGCAATTTCGAAGTTGCCTTGTGTCAGCTGACGTACCAGCTTGCCGTTCATGTCGTATAGGTACAGGTGTTTATAGCCACTGCGCTCGCTGGCGTGGATGAACTGTGTGCCGTTGTCGAGGTATAGCAGGTTGTCGATGAAGTCGAGGTCCACGTAGGTGTCGCTCTTTTCGTTCAGCACGACACGCGAGGCACCGGTGGCAGCGTTTACGTGCAGCACGTCGAGGCTGTTCTGCAAGCGGTTGAGGCGCCGCACCGAAAGCAGTTGGGCGTCGTGTGTCCACTTGATGCGCGGTATATAAATATCGGTTTCGGTGCCGATGTCCGCTTTTACTTTTTGTTTAGAGGCTACGTCGTACAGCCAGATCTCTACGATGGAGTTGGCTTCGCCGGCTTTGGGATATTTAAAGCGATAGTCGGTGGGGTATAAGGTTTTGCCCCAGCGCTGCAGGTTGTACTCACGTACGCCCGATTCGTCAAAGCGATAGTAGGCCAGCTTCTTGCTGTCGGGCGACCACTGGAAGCCGTCGACAAAGCTGAACTCTTCTTCATATACCCAGTCGGTCGTACCGTTGATGATGTGGTTGAACTTGCCATCGGTTGTTACCTGTACTTCCTGCATGTCGGCCAGCGTGACGTAGAAAACGTTGTTGCCGCGTACGAACGCTACTTTGCTGCCATCGGGTGAGAAGGCGGCGTACGATTGCTTGCCGTTGCCGGACAACGGCTTTACGGTCTTCTGTGCGATATCGTATACAAAGTACTGCGCCGTGAACGAGTGCCGGTATATACTTTCCACGTCTGTCAGCAGCAATACTTTCGTCTCGTCGGCGCTCAGGGAATAGTCATCGATCTGCAACGCCGGGCTGAGGCCGGCGCCGTCTACGATGGTCTCCACCGGCTGCCCCGTGGTGATGCTGTACTTAACAACCTTGTTGTTTTGCAGCGATGAATAGAACTGGCCGTTCTTCATCCAGTTGATGCCGTATACGGACTTTTGCCCAAACGTATTCCGCACGGTAAAATCCTCTACCGCGATCTGGCGTTGCGCGCCGGCGGCGTAGAAGGCTACGACTAAACAGCTTATCAGAAATAGTCTCATAAATAGGTTAATAGGTTAATTCGTTATTCTGTTACAAGGATAAGAAAGTTAGCAGTAAACTCCTTGGCGAAATATTCCGGGCACGCGAAGAAAATGATGAAAAGCTGCGCCCGCGTGGTGTTTTCTGCCATCTTTGCCAATCATGCAAGACACCTACGACCTCATCATTATCGGGGCCGGGCCCATTGGCCTGGCGTGTGGCATTGAAGCCCGGAAAGCGGGGCTGCGGTACCTGATCATCGAAAAGGGATGCCTGGTCAACTCGCTCTATCACTACCCGCTCAACATGACGTTCTTCTCTACGTCCGACCGGCTGGAGATCGGCGGCGTTCCCTTTGTTTCCCATCAACCCAAACCCAACCGCGCAGAGTCCCTGGAGTACTTTCGCCGTGTAGCCACCAGTTGGAACCTGAATGTGCACCTATACGAAGAAGTGCTGTCGGTAACACATTCGCCCGACGGCCACCACCACACGGTCACGACACCCAAGGCACAATACAACACCCAGGCACTTGTACTCGCGCTGGGCTTTTACGATCGCCCTTACCTGTTAAATGTACCGGGCGAAGAGCTGCCGAAAGTACGCCACTACTACGACGAGCCGCATCCTTACTTCGCGCAGAAGATCGTCGTTGTCGGCGCCGCAAACTCTGCCGTGGATGTAGCCCTCGAAACATGGCGCAAGGGGGCCGAGGTAACGATGGTCATTCGTGAGAACGGCATCCGCGACAGCGTGAAGTATTGGGTGAAGCCCGATATCGAAAACCGCATCCAGGAAGGATCGATCAAAGTATATTTTCGCTCGACGGTAAAAGCGATCACCCCCACGGCGGTACAGATCGCAACACCCGAAGGCGAGGTGCTCGTTGAAAATGATTTTGTGCTGGCCATGACAGGCTACGAGCCACCCTTTGCTTTTATGCACGACATGGGCATTGCGTTTCAGGACGACGGCTTTCGCACGCCGGTGTATAACGAAGAGACGATGGAGACCAACGTGCCGAACCTTTACCTGGCGGGCGTGGTATGCGGCGGGTTAAAAACCAACAAATGGTTTATTGAAAATTCGCGTGTGCATGCCGATATGATTATGGCCCACATACTGAAAACAAAAAAAGCCGCTCGATGAGCGGCTTTTTTTATATCGTTGTTGTTGCGAGTTCTTAGTAGTTCGAACCGGCACGGATCATCGCGCAACGGAAACCGATGGTAGCCGTAGCAGAGTCCTGATCCAGGAAGCGACGCGTACCGGGTGACATCCAGTAGGCTACGTCTTTCCACGAACCGCCTTTGAATACGCGGGCCTTGTCGGTAACAAGCGAAGTGAAAGATTCCGGGTTCTTTTCCGAGTCGCTGTTGTAACCCGCAGAAGGATCGAGGAAACCGTCACGACGGATCGGGTTCAGATCGTCAAAATCTTGATAGGTAGTAGGACGGTAGATGTCTTGCACCCACTCGCTTACGTTACCGGCCATGTTATACAGACCGTAGTCGTTCGGGGGGAATTCGTAGATGTACGAAGTGATCAGCGCACCGTCGTTCAGACGACCGGCGATACCGGCATAGTCACCACGACCGCGTTTGAAGTTCGCCAGCATGAAGCCCATTTGCTTACCGTAAGGGTTACGCACGGCGTGACCGTCCCAAGGGTAGATGCGTTGGTGGGTTTGCATTTCTTCCAGCCACTGCGTGCCGATGAGGGCTTGAGCGGCGTACTCCCATTCTGCTTCTGTCGGCAGGCGGTACGCCGGTACAACGATACCCGATTCCAGGGGAATACGGCCGTCGCTTTCAGCATACTCTTCACCGGCGTTTTCAGCCAGCTTAATGTTCACCGCGCGGGTTCTCCACACAGCGTATTTGCTGGCCTGGTTCCAGGTTACACCCACGACAGGGAAGTAACGGAAGCCCGGGTAACGCAGGTAGTGATCTACGTACGGATCGTTGAAGGCCAGTTTACCCACCCACACCGTGGTGTCGGGAAGGGCTGCCTGGTAAGCTTCCTGCGACGAGTCCTTTGCCAGGTAGTGCAGGTATTCCAGCCAGTGAATATTAGCGATCTCCGTTTCGTCCATATAGAATGACGCCACAGAAACTGTTCTCTCAATGTTGTCGCGATAAGACATAACATCTTCCTCGAAAGAGCCCATGACGGCACGGCCACCTTCGATGAATACCATGTTCGGCGCATCCGGCTGCCCTTCGTAAGGGTTGACCATAAAGCCGCCCTGATCTTCGTCATTATAAGCCAGGCCTGTTGCCGAACTCATCTGACCGGGGTTTTGGGCTGTAGGCTTGCCGCCCTTGCCTCCAAAAAGTGAGCAGGAAGACAGTGCCACTGACCCTCCGGCTACGAACAAAAGAACCCTGAAAGAATACTTTATTTTCATTTTCTGATATTAAATCAAATGCTAATTAAAAGGATAATACCATGTTTTCCAAGTAGTCGCAAGTTATTCGTGAATCTTTGATAAAAGCCAGCGAGTATGTTTTATGGACGTTTTTGATATGTTTTAAGAACGTTTAAAACAGCCTGGAATTGTTTCGGGAATACGGCATCCACTTTTGGGAAGGCCAGCCGTCAAAAGCACGGTTTAGTGAACAAATTCAGCGGTTCAAGAAATGGCACACTATTTCGAACAGTAGCGTGCAAAAACCAACCATGTTAACACTAGACGATTTTCGTGTAATGCCTTTTGAGCGAAAATGCGACGTAATTACCTTCCATGGAAATTACCTGATGCAACGCGTGCTCGCCGACTGCAAAGTGTTCCTGTATTTCACGGAAGGATTCTTCATCGAGGTGTTTTATTCACCGAAACACCAGAAAGTACTGATGATCAATGCCTTTGACAACACCCAAGGCCTGAAGCCTTATTTGGACAAGATCTCTTTGGCCGACCTGCTCTCCTGACCGGCCATCCGGCCGAGCAGGTCGATCGCTGCATCGACCGTTTTGATCGCATCCACGATAAGCATCGCTTTACCACCGCTATCTTTCATTTTACACTGCTTCGAGTTCTTTTGGACGAACGAAAGGACCTGCCCGAAGATATCGGAACTGAAATACGTGTCGTTCGTGGAGATGAAATAGGCCCGCAGCTTTTCACTTTTCAGGCTTAGTTTCTCAAATCCCAGTTTCTCACCCAGCCAGCGTAGCCGCACCGTGTTGACGAGCTCTTCTACCGAAGCCGGTAAGGGCCCGAACCGATCGCGTACTTCGTTCGAAAACTTCGCCAGCTCGTCTTCATTCTTAATGTTGTCGAGCCGCGAATAGAGCTGCAGGCGCTCCGTCGTGCTGGCCACGTACGTTTCCGGGATCAGTATTTCCAGGTCGGTCTCGATCACACAATCCTGTACGATCAGCTTTGCCTTCTCGGCGAGGTCTGACGCAAACAGATCGCGGAAATCTGTTTCCTTCAATTCCTGGATCGCGTCGTCGAGGATCTTGTGATAGGTATCAAAGCCCAGGTCGGTGATGAAACCGGTCTGCTCACCGCCCAGCAGGTTGCCCGCGCCGCGAATGTCGAGGTCGCGCATGGCCACTTTAAAACCGTCGCCCAGTTCCGAGAACTCTTCCAGCGCACCCAGGCGCTTGCGCGAGTCGGCCGTGAGCAACGACGCCGGCGGTGTAAGTAAATAACAATAGGCTTTCTTATTCGAGCGCCCTACCCGCCCGCGCATCTGGTGCAGGTCGGAGAGACCGAACATGTGCGCCTGGTTGATCATGATCGTGTTGGCATTCGGAATGTCGAGACCCGACTCGATAATGTTGGTGGAAACCAGCACATCGTATTCGCCGTCGATAAACCGCGCCATCACCTTTTCCAGCTTGTCGCCTTCCATCTGTCCGTGGCCAATGCCAATGCGCGCATCGGGCACCAGCTTATAGATGGTATTGGCCATCGACTCGATGTCGCTTACCCGGTTGTGTACAAAGAAAACCTGGCCGCCGCGACGAAGCTCGTTGCTGACGGCGTCGCGTATAACCTCCTCGTTAAAGGTATGCAGCTCGGTCGTTACCGGCTGCCGGTTGGGCGGCGGTGTCGCGATCACGCTCAGGTCGCGTGCGCCCATGAGCGAGAAGTGCAGCGTGCGGGGAATGGGCGTGGCCGTAAGCGTCAGTACATCCACGCTTACCTTCAGTTCTTTTAAGCGGTCTTTTACTTTCACCCCGAACTTTTGCTCCTCATCGATGATCAACAACCCCAGGTCCTTGAACTTGACGTCCTTGCTGACGATGCGGTGTGTACCGATCAGGATATTCACTTTTCCTTCGCCGGTATCCTTGATGATCTCCTTCACGTCCGTGTCGCTCTTAAAGCGCGATACATAGTCCACCCGCACGGGGAAGCTGGCCAAACGATCGCGGAACGTGCGGTAATGCTGCATGGCAAGGATCGTCGTCGGCACCAATACGGCCACCTGCTTTCCTTCCGAGGCTGCCTTGAACGCTGCGCGCACGGCCACTTCGGTCTTACCGAAGCCCACGTCGCCACATACGAGGCGGTCCATGGGGTGGGGGTTCTGCATGTCGCGCTTCACGTCTTCTGTCGCGCGCGCCTGGTCGGGTGTATCTTCATAGATAAACGACGACTCCAATTCCGCCTGCAGGAAGCCATCGGGCGAATACGCAAAGCCCGGCGCCGACTTGCGCTTGGCATACAGCTCGATCAGCTCCTTGGCAATATCCTTGACACGCCGTTTTACTTTCGACTTTTTCGTCTCCCACTCTTGCGTGCCGAGCTTGCTCATGACCGGCGGCGTACCTTCCTTGCCGGAATACTTCGAGATCTTGTGCAGCGAGTGGATGCTGATATACATCAGGTCGTCGTCGCGGAACACGAGGCGGATCGCCTCCTGCTCGTGCCCGTTCACATCGCGCTTCTCCAGGCCGGCGAACTTGGCAATACCGTAGTCGATGTGCGTGACAAAGTCGCCGGGCTGGAGCGTTTGCAACTCGCGCAGGGTGAGCGCTTTCGACTTGGTGAACTTCTCCTTGGCACGGTAGCGGTGGAAACGCTCAAAGATCTGGTGGTCGGTGTAACACACCAGCTTCAGGTGCTGGTCGACATAGCCCTGACGCAGCGCAAATTCCAGCGGCTGGAACTTCAGGCTGATGTTGATCTCCTCCAGAATGCCTTTGAGGCGGTCCAGCTGACGCGGCACATCGGCCGCGATAAAATTACTATAGCCCTGGCCCTGCTGATCGTACAGATCCGTGGCCAGCATTTCAAAGTTCTTGTTGAACGACGGCTGTGCCGACGAGGCATAGTCGAACGTAGCGGTATGGTGGAGGATCGCGCGGCTGCCGAACTCTACACGCACAAACGAATCGATGCGCTTCAGAAAGGCGTCGCGCGTATCAAACAGCTTCTCCGGCGCGCTGACAACCTGGGCGCCACTCGCACGAATGATCTTGTCGAACGAGCCCGCCGCTTTTTCAAAGCTCTTCTGCACGATGTCCGCCGTGAGCTGTACATCCTTAAACCACACGCGGGTTTCCGGCGGCACAAACTCAAACAGTGACTGCCGTTCCTCCTGTACGAGCTTGGTCTGCACATTGGGAATGATGCTGACCTTGTCGAGCTGATCCACCGACAGCTGCGAGCCCGGCTCGAACGTACGAATGCTGTCCACCTCGTCGCCAAAAAGCTCGATACGACACGGCAGCTCGTTGGCGAACGAAAATATATCGATGATACCGCCACGGATGGCAAACTGCCCCGCTTCGTATACAAAGTCGGTCTTCTCAAAATCGTAGGTGTGCAGAAAATCCTCCAGGAACGCGATGTCGAGGTTCTCCTTCAGCTTGATCGTAAACGTATTCGACGCCAGCGAGCGCTTGTTGATCACCTTCTCGCTCAGCGCCTCCGGGTAGGTAACGATAATCTCCGGCGCGGTCTTATTGGCAATGCGGCTCAATACTTCGGCGCGCATCAGGATGTTGGCATTTTCGGTTTCGTCGTATTCGTAAGGACGGCGATACGACATGGGAAAGATCGGCACCTCGCGGTCCAGCAGGCTCTGTAAATCGTTTTGAAAATACGCCGCCTCTTCGCGGTCTTGTAAAACGATGAGATAATCCTGCGGATGGAGCTTGAACGTGGCCGCCACCATGACGGCGTCCAGGCTTCCGGCCAGTCCTTTGATGCGTACGGCTTGCGCCTGAGACGCTTTTATCCCTGCGGCAACGGTCTTGACAAATCCATCCGCCTTGTAAATACTTATGAAATCGGTCGCCCTCACTGTATCCTGAATCCGTAGATCGTTAAAACGTTTGTTTCTGAATGTTTTGCCTGCAACGTGGCCCTTCGGTAAAAACGAAGTCGCAAAGATAATGGCTTCGAAAATTTTGTGCCAGCGCCCGCAAGTGATATTTTTAAGGCCGCGTGCGTATGTTTTTTATCCGACAGCTTCTTCTGTACATCAGCATCACCGCCGGTCTGTTCCTGCTGATCGGTCTTTACCGGCCGTGGGTCATGCTGTGGTGGGAAGACGTGCAAAACCGCCGCAAGGTTATTAAGCTGTACGGCAGCGTGGCTGTAACGGCCTATCTCGTATATTGGTTCACCATTTTTTTTGTATGATAAAACCCGCAACACTCTTCCTGGCAACGTTCCTGCTGACAGTTATGTCGTACGCACAGGTCGCCTCCGATCTGCCTGCCATGCACGTTACCGGGCTCGACGGCAAAAACTTTTCCGTCAAAAGCCTGAAAGGCAAGACCGTGGTGGTGATGTTTCAACCCGACTGCGACCACTGCCAGCGCGAAGCGACACAGATCCAGGAGAACATCGCCGCGTTCAAGCCCTACCAGCTATATTTTATTACCACCGCTACGTCTGCCGAGATCAAAAAGTTCGCCGCCGAATATAAATTGAACACGTACGCCAACGTGCACTTCGGCACCACCACGCTCGGCGACATCCTCGGCACATACGGCCCCATCGAAACACCGTCGTTGTACATCTACAACGCAGACGGCCGCCTGGTTAAAAAATTCAACGGCGAGGCCAACATCCACGTGGTAAAAAAACATTTGTAGCCATGGCGGGCACGTTCCTGACCGCCGAGTGGAGAAAGCTGCTGATGGCGAACTACGTGGTAGACCCCGCCATACTGCAACGTCACGTACCCGCCGGCACCGAGCTCGACCTGTGGCAGGACCGCTGCTACGTAAGCGTAGTGGGCTTTATGTTTGTCAACACACGCTTGCGCGGCGTTCGCATTCCCTTTCACAGCAATTTCGAAGAAGTGAACCTGCGCTTCTATGTGCGCTACAAACATCCCACCGATGGCTGGCGCCGGGGTGTGGTGTTTATCAAGGAGATCGTGCCGAAACCCGCGCTGACGTTTGTGGCCAATACCATCTACCGCGAGAATTATGAGACCATGCCCATGGCCCACCGATGGGAGATAGCTGACACCACCCTGACGGTGGAGTATCGCTGGCGGCATAAAGAGTGGAATTCCATCAGCCTGACTACGGCCAACACACCGGCCCCGCTACGCCCCGGCAGTGAAGAGGAGTTCATTACAGAGCACTACTGGGGGTACACACGCATCGGCGCAGCCCGCAGTGCCGAGTATGGCGTGGAGCACCCCGCGTGGCTGGTATATCCGCCCGCAAGCCAATACGCGATCAGCGTTGATTTCGGGCCGCTTTACGGGGCCGAGTTCGCACACCTGGCAACTGCCGCGCCGGCATCGGTGTTCCTGGCAGAAGGATCGTCTATTACCGTAAAAGAGGGACGGAAGCTGCCGGGCTAACCTCGCGTCAACCCTGTATAGCACTTTGATACGGCTTATGTAGGGGTAAAGTAGGGCTTTGATACGGGTAATCCTCCGCTAAGCCCTCCGCGTGACTGGTCACTGCCCGGGGGTACGGTAGTGTTTAACGCAACGTATCCCCCAATGCAGCTGCCTATCCAAACAACGGTTCGTTTTCTGTGCGGGCGCACGGGTGTGACGCGTTGAAACAAATCCTAAAAATCACCCAATTTGCGCCAAACTTAAAGAGGATTAGTTCCGTAACGGAGGGTATAAATATGGAACAATCGTATCCCCACCCCATGCGGTCTAACCATGATGTAAAGGAGTCTGCGAATAGAAGTCTTCGACGCCTGCGTATCCTGTTATTGATCTGGTTGATTTCGTTAATGGCTACGGTGCTTTGGTTTTCGCTTAGCGTCTAGACGTAAACGGCCTGCGGCCTTTGTTGTAGCTACTCCTTTGTTCTGGCTTTCATCTAACACCAGCCAGCGGTTGGAATGTTAAATCTATAGTATCTTCTACGGCGCTCATAGCCATGTCAAACCTATCGCTGAAACAGGTTGTCACCATGGATCACCCAGGGATTACCCGTATCAAAGCTATACCATAGCTATACTTGCGCTATCCCTGACATACACATGACATATGCAGGACTCGGGATCTCCCCAACAAAAACCACCTGATCATTCAACTTTCCGGCAACCTTCTGCATCTTCCAGAAATCAGCCCAAAACGGTCAAAAAACCGTTTGAAAAGATCATTGAACCAAAATCCGAAAAGTTTCGTAGATAGTACTACTGCATAAAATCTGCAAAAAAGTCTCGCCCGAAAAAGGAAGTGCTGACAAAATTTCTGACGAGCGCTTGTTGCCTGATTTTTGATATGTATGAACCGCTAATAAAAACGTGATTATGAAAAGATTCGCATCTCTTTTTTTAGCCGCTGTGCTCGGAAGTGCCAGCACCGTGGCCGTCGTCCAGTGGCTTGACAACAGCAAGCCCGTGAAGTTGGAGTATATGAGCAACGTTCCCACCACGCAGGTGGCTTATAAGGTCGACGAAAATGGACAAGCCGTTCCCCTGGATTTCACACAAACAGCCGAGGCGGTAACGCCCGCCGTCGTATTCATTCAGTCTACGCAAGACGCACCGCGTCGCACCGAAGCGCCCGATGCGTATGATCCCTTCCGTGAGTTCTTTGGTCCCCGCGGCCCGCAAGGCCCGAGCCAAAGCTCCGGTTCGGGTGTGATCATCAATGAAAAGGGCTACATCGTTACCAACAATCACGTGGTGCAAGACGCCGACGTGGTAGAGGTAACGCTCTCCGACAACCGCACCCTCAAAGCGGAGGTTGTCGGTACCGACCCTGATACCGACATCGCGTTGATCAAGATCGAGGCAACCGGTTTACCGCATCTTTCTTTTGTCGATTCCGACAAAGCCAGGGTAGGCGAGTGGGTGCTGGCCGTGGGTAATCCCTATAACCTGAATTCCACCGTTACCGCCGGTATTATCAGCGCGAAGGGGAGGAATATCAACATTTTGCAGCGCAACTCGCAAGAGGGGAACACCGCCATCGAGTCGTTTATACAGACCGATGCCGCCATCAACCCCGGCAACAGCGGTGGCGCGTTGGTGAATCTGAGCGGCGGCCTGCTGGGTATCAACACCGCTATCGCCAGCCCCACCGGCTCCTACTCCGGGTATGGTTTTGCAGTACCGGCTAATATCGTCAGCAAGATCACCGAAGACCTCATTCAATTTGGAGTGGTGCAGCGTGGCTGGTTGGGTGTCTCGATTGCCAGTGTGAACAGCGCGCTGGTAAAAGAAAAAGACCTGACGGTAAATGAAGGCGCATACGTTTCGGCCTTTGCCGAAAAGAGCTCCGCCAAAGATGCCGGTTTGAAAGAAGGTGACGTGGTCGTGAAAATTGACGAGACCCCGATCCGTTCCAGCGCAGCGCTGATCGAATACATCGGTCGTCACCGCCCGGGCGATAAAGTGAATATGGTAGTGAACCGCCATGGCAAAGAGGTCACACTGCCGGTAACATTAAAGAACCGCGACGGCAATACCGTCGCGGTAAAGCCGGAAGAGCGTAACGGATTTGCGGCGCTGGGACTCGAGGTTGAAAATATTGATGGAAATGTTCTAAAAAAATTGGATATTGAGAGCGGTGTTCGCGTAAAAGAGCTCGGCAACGGCAAACTCGCCAAGCACACCGACATTCGTGAAGGCTTCATCATTACGAAGGTCAACGAAGTGCAGGTGAAAACCGTTAAAGACTTTAACGAACTATTGAAAAAGAAAAAACCGGGCGAAATGGTAATTCTCTCCGGCATCTATGAAGACCTGCCAAGAGAGTTTAATTACGCCTTTAGAATGTAATCTTTAGGTAACACATATGAGTAGACTTTTTAAAAAAGGCGAACGTGTTCGCAGCAAGATTGACGGGAAAGTAGTCGAAGTTTTAAAGTACATCAAAAACAACTTCGTTGAAGTAAAGTGGTTTGATCTCGAGACAAAGGAGATTCACACCAACACGATCAAAGAAGATAAGCTCTCCAAAGCTGCATAAAAACAATCGTCATTACCCGTTAATAGCCACCTGAGAGGATTTTATCCGAAGCAACTATTAACGGGTGATGACTCCGTTTTTTACCCGCAACATCCCTAACTTTGCAGTTAGAGTAAAAGCTATTTGTTATTAAAAAGTTCGAAATTCCCGCGTATTACCGGTCTTCCATCACGGGGAAGATCAAAGAAGCACGCCGAATAAAAGACCTGCGCAAGCAGGATTTTACCCCCACCGTGCTGGACTTTGGACCGGTTCAATTCTATATCGCCCGCCATTTTGGATTCTGCTATGGCGTGGAGAACGCCATCGAGATCAGCTACCGCGCCCTGGAAGAAAACCCGCATAAACGCGTGTTCCTGTTAAGCCAGATGATCCACAACCAGGAAGTGAACAACGATCTGCAAAGCCGCGGCATCGAATTTATCATGGACACCGACGGCCGCCAGCTCATTCCCTGGGACGCCCTGCGTCCCGAAGACGTCGTGATCATTCCCGCCTTCGGCACCACCGTCGAGATCGAGCACCTGCTGCTTGACAAAGGCATCGAAGTACAGAAATATAATACCACGTGCCCGTTCGTGGAGAAGGTCTGGAACCGCTCGGAGAAGCTGGGCAAGGATCATTATACCGTCATCATTCATGGAAAGCCGCGCCACGAAGAAACACGTGCCACGTTTTCGCACAGCGCGCAAAATGCACCGTCGGTTATCGTCCGCGACATGGAAGAAGCCCATGCCCTGGGCGAATATGTGCTCGGCCGGAAACAGGCGGCAGAGTTCTACGAAGAATTCAAAGACAAACATTCCGCAGGGTTTGATCCTGCAAAAGACCTGCGCAGCGTCGGGGTGGTCAATCAAACCACCATGCTGGCCACGGAAACGCAGGCCATCGCCGACTACTTCCGCAGCCTGATGAGCGATGTATACGGCACGGATACGCTCCGCGAGCACTTTGCCGACACCCGCGATACCCTGTGCTACGCCACCAACGACAATCAGGATGCGACCTATCAGTTGCTCGAAACCGATGCCGACCTGGCCCTTGTGGTGGGAGGGTACAACAGCTCTAACACATCACACATCGTGGAGCTCTGCGAGCGTAAATTCAACACTTATTTTATTAATTCGGAGCAGGAGATAAAATCGCCCCAGGAGATCCATCATTACCACTACCACGCGAAAGAGAAGGTGGTTACAAACGATTTTTTGCCCCCTAAAAGCCCGGTAAAGATCGTGTTAACCAGTGGGGCGTCTTGCCCAGATACGCTGGTAGACCGGGTTATGCTGCGGATATTGGCGTTTTTTCCAGGCATACGGCCCGTGGAGGCCGTATTACAAGATTTCGAAAGAAAATAAAAAGCCGCCCTCGGTCAGGCGGCTTTGGATAAGCTTTTCTTCTTTTTAGCGCTGGAAGCGCTGTCTTCAACCTTTTTACCATTGCGGTGTTCACCCAGAATGACGACATCCTTGGTGTTTTGATATTGACGGGCAGCCTGCATCATCGCTTCTTCCGTATCACGAATGATAACAATCCCCGTCTTGGCTCCTTTGTTTCTCAACTCGAGCCAGAATCCGTCCTTTTTCTTCTTCGGTAATACTGGAGGTCTTCCCATGATAATACGTTTGTTAATTATACTGTTATAACCAGATAATGAGGCATTTGGTTCTGACCATCTATCAAAAACCCTGCCGATACAACCTAATTTGCGTTATCTTTCCCTTCTATTCGAATACAATGATACGCTGTTTTATTATCTTTTTATGTACGACGCTCACCCTTTCAGCCGTTGCCCAGCATGAAAACACGTCGGCGGATACAACCCGGGTGCTTGGAGAGGTCACGATCCAGGCCTATCAATACGACCGGCCATTGTCTGAGATCCCTGCTTCCGTAGCCTTCCTGGGCCAGCGTGACCTGGCACGATTCAATGACGCTTCCCTGCTTTCTTCGTTAAATACTGTACCCGGTGTACGCATGGAAGAGCGTTCGCCCGGCAGCTACCGACTGGCCATCCGCGGCAGCGCCGTACGTTCACCCTTTGGCATCCGCAATGTAAAAGTATATTGGAACGACCTGCCTTTTACCGACGCCGGGGGCAATACATACCTGAATTTATTCGACCTGCAGGCTGTGCAGCAAGCCGAGGTCATCAAAGGCCCCGGTACAAGTGTATACGGTGCCGGTACCGGCGGCGTGCTGATGCTGAACAATGCCCCGCCCGTGCAAAGCGGTGTAGATATTTCTACCCTCGTGGGCAGCTATGGCCTGCGCCGGTACGACGTGCAGGCACGCGTGAAATCAGACAAGGCCTATAGCCGCCTGCTCTATGCCCACCAGGAAGCCGACGGCTATCGCCAGCAGACCGGTATGGCGCGCGACGCGGTACAGCTGCAAAGTAACTTTTCGCTGGACGACAAGTCGTCGCTGGCGGTATACATGCTGTACTCCGATCTGTTATACCAAACGCCGGGTGCGCTTACCAAACAACAATACGACGCCGACCCCCGGCAGGCCCGCCCCGCCGGAGGACCTAACCCCGGCGCGATGGATCAGCGCGCGACGATCTATAACAAGACGTTCTACTCGGGCCTGAGCTACCAGCACCAATGGAACACCCGGTGGTCCAATCGCACGGGCGTTTACGGCACCCTGACGCAGTTCGACAACCCCACCATTCGCAATTACGAGCGCCGTGCCGAGCAGGGCTTTGGCGGCCGCACCAGCACCGCGTATGCCTTCACCAAAGGCAAGCTCACCTTTGGCGGCGAGTTTCAACACAGCTTCTCCCCCGTGCGGGTGTACGACAACAATCAGGGCCAAAGCGGCGCCCTGCAAACCGACGACGAGATCGCCATCACGACATATTTTGCTTTTGCGCAAACAGAGTTCTTCCTGCCGGCCGATTTTTTCCTGACGATCGGCGGGAGCGTCAATAAACTGAAGGTAGATTTCAAACGCTATTCCGACGTGCCCAACGTAACCGGCGACAGCGACTTCGACGCCGTATTCTCACCGCGCATTGCCCTGCTCAAAAAACTGAACGATAACCTGTCGCTGCACGGCAGCTTCAGCCAGGGCTACTCGCCACCCACCGTACAAGAGCTTTACCCTTCCGCCGGCTTCTTTGATACCCGGCTCAAGCCCGAGCGCGGCACGAACTTCGAAGCCGGCGTGCGCGGCGCGTGGTTCAGCAAAACGTTGTCGGTAGACGCCGTGGTGTATGACTTTGGCCTGCGCGAAACGATCGTGATCCGCCACACCGAAGACGGCGGAGAATACTTCATCAACGCCGGCAAGACCTCGCAGCAAGGCGCGGAAGTCGTGCTTGCGTGGGCGCCGAACCTCAACCCGTCGTCTATGCTTTCCAACATACGCCTCTGGACCAGCCTGACCTGGAACCACTATACGTTCGAGGACTACGTAAAAGACAATGTGAGCCTCGACGGTAACGATCTGACCGGCGTATCGCCCAATGTGCGCGTGCTGGGCTTCGACGTTGCCCTGCGTGCCGGCCTCTATCTGCATGCCACCGGCACGTATACCGACCGCATTCCGCTGGACGATGCCAACACCGCGTACGCGGACAGCTACATGCTGATCGGCGGTAAGCTGGGCTATAAAAAGACCTGGAATCAGCTGGCGCTGGACGTCTTTACCGGCATTGACAACGCCCTGGACGAGCGTTACAGCCTGGGCAACGACCTCAATGCGGTAGGTGCGCGCTATTACAATGCCGCCATGCCGGTGAACTACTACGCCGGTGTAAAGCTCGGCTGGAGCTTCCTGTAAACATGACGATCAACCTTCCCAACGACGTTCAACGGGGCGCGACGACCCTCCTGCGGAAGGCCTACCAGGGCGGCCGGGGATATACCGGCGATATTGTGTTAAAAGATTTTATACCCGTCGGCGGTGGCTGCATCAACCACGGCGGCAAGCTCACGACATCCGCCGGCACCTTCTTTCTGAAGTGGAACGATGCCCACGCACTGCCCGGCATGTTTGCGGCCGAGGCAAAAGGGCTCGACCGCCTGCGCGCCACGCGCACGCTGTACGCGCCGGACGTAGTCACCACGGGCGAGGAAGCCAACCTGCAATTCCTGCTACTGGAATACCTGCAGCCGGCACCTCGCGGGAAAGATTACTGGGAGCGCGCGGGACAGGAGCTCGCTGAGATGCATGCCACTACGGCGCCGGCATACGGGCTCGATCACGCCAACTATATCGGCTCGCTGTCGCAGACCAATACCCATCACGATTCGTGGGTGCAGTTCTTCATTCACCAACGCCTGCAGCCGCAACTGACGCGTGCCCGACAGGCGGGCCTTGCAGACGCTGCACTGGTAAGCCGGTTCGAAGCATTATACACGCGGCTGCCCGACCTGCTGCCCGAAGAAAAGCCCTCGTTGCTGCACGGCGACCTGTGGGGCGGTAACATCCTGGCGGCGCAACAGGGTATACCCTGTCTCATCGACCCCGCCGTTTATTTCGGACATCGCGAAATAGACCTGGCCATGACCACGCTCTTTGGCGGGTTCGAACCTGCTTTCCTGGACGCCTACCAGGCCGCCTGGCCGCTCCAGCCCGACTATCACGATCGTTTCGAGCTGTATAATCTATACCCGTTGCTGGTGCACGTTAATCTTTTTGGGGAAAGCTATCTTTCCCCGATAAATTCTGTGCTCCGACAATTCCTTTCGTAACCGCGATCGCGTAAATTCGTTGTTCCGCATGGACATACCGTGAACCTGAAACACGCATCTATACTGTTCTTATTTGCCGTCGTGCTACCCTTGCATGCCGCGGCGCAATCCTTCCGGTTTGATCATATCACCGGCCGCGAGGGCCTTTCGCAGTCGCAGGCCTACTGCATGCTGCACGACCGCGACGGCTACCTGTGGATCGGCACACAAGACGGCCTCAACCGTTTTGACGGAAGCGAGTTCAAAGTGTTTAAGAACGACCCGTTCGACAGCACCACCCTGACGCACAACTGGATCTGGAGCATGGACGAAGATCGCCTCGGCGACGTGTGGATCGGTACCTTTCAAGGGCTCTGTAAGTACGTTCGCAAAGAGGACCGTTTTGTGCAGTACTACAACAACCCCAACGACTCCACCACGGTTAGCGGCAACCGCACGAACTATGTGCTGCGCGACAGCAAGAACCGCCTGTGGGTCTCTTCCTGGGGCAACGGCCTAAGCCTGTATAACGACAAGACCAACACCTTTCGCCAGTTCCGGCACGACGCAGCCAACCAGCGCACCCTGAGCGACAATTATGTACGCGCGCTCTTCTGCGACCGTGAAGGTACCCTGTGGGTTGGCACATGGAACGGCGGCCTGAACCGTGTGATCGAAGACGCCCACGGCAACATCTCCTTCCAGCATTACCGCTCGACGGAGAACAATATGTTCCAGGGGGGCAACCAGATCACATCCATTGCCGAAGACAAACAAGGCATCCTGTGGATCGGCAGTTACCAGGGCGGGCTCTTTCAATTCAACAAAAAGGAAGATCAGTTCCGGCGCGTGCCCGAGTTTGTCGCCAACGACATCAACAAGATCATGTGCGACGCGCAAGGCAACGTGTGGATCGGCACCAACAACGGCCTGAAGTTCTGGGATGCCGCCGCGCAGATCTTTCGCACGTATCATCACCACCCCAACCAGGCCGCCAGCATCAGCAGCAATACGATCTATGCCTTGCTGGAAGACCGCCACGGCATCGTATGGGTGGCGGGCAACGGACTCGATAAATACGATCCGCGCAAGAATATCTTCCGCTCGTATGAAAACGAACCGGGCAATCACAACAGCCTGGGCGAGAACAGCGTGTGGTCGTTCTGCGAAGACGACGAGGGCAAGATCTGGATCGGCGGCGAAAGCGGCCCGTTAAATGTATACGATCCCGTCACGGGCACTTTCCGCAAGATGACCATACACGACGACCGGGGCAACCTGGCCATCAACGTACAACGCCTGATCTATGCCGACAGCGTCTTTTGGATCGCGTCGTTCAACAACGGCCTGATCCGCTACGACAGCCATACCGGCCGCGCGCGGTTCTTTCTCGGCAGCCATCCCTCGGCCCTCGGCAAGACGGCGTTCATCAAAGAAGTACTGCGCGACCGCGACGGCACCTTGTGGGTGGGCACCTATGACGAAGGCCTCATTCACTACGACCCGCGCACGGATGCCGTCCGGCATTATCGCATGAGTAAGACAGACCCCAACACCATCGCCTCCGACTTTATCAACTCCATCATGCAAGACCGCCAGGGCAACCTCTGGATCGGCTTTATGGGCGGCGGCATCAGCGTGTATGATAAAAAGTCTTCGCGTTTTACACACTACCGATACGACCGCAAAAACACCAACGGCCTCAGCGACCAGATGGTGTCGAGTGTTACGCAGGAGAGCGACAGTATCTTCTGGATCTGTACCCACTCGGGTATAAACCGCCTGAACGTCACTACCGGCAAGTTCCGGCACTTCTTTGAAAAGGACGGCCTGGCCAACAACGTAACCTATGAAATGCTGCGCGACCCCGCCGGCAGCTATTGGATCAGCACCAACAAAGGACTCAGCAAACTCGATCCACAGACCTATACTTTTCGCAACTATACCAAAGAAGACGGCCTTCAGGACGATGAGTTCAACGCCAATGCCTCCTTGCGCAGCCGCCGGGGTCTGCTCTACTTCGGCGGTGTGAAAGGCTTCTCGGTATTCGATCCCGCGCAGATCCAACCCGACACCGTGCCACCCCGGCTAATCATCCAGTCGTATGCCGTCTTTGACAAGGCCTTTGCACCCCAGCCATCGTTGTCGCTGGACTACGATCAGAACTATATAACCTTTCGCTTTGCCGCATTGGAATTTTCGTCACCGGAGAAGATCCGGTATCAGTACAAGCTGGAAGGCATCGACCCCGACTGGGTCGACGCCGGCACCACCCGCCTGGCGCACTACACCAACCTCGACCCGGGGCACTACAGCTTTCGCGTAAAAGCCGCCAACGAAGACGGCTACTGGACAGATCCCGGGGCCACCATGAGCCTGGTCATTCATCCCCCCTTTTGGAAAACGGGGTGGTTCATGACGCTAGCGGCGGTCGCGTGCGCGTTGTTGATCTACGCGGCACACCGCTACCGCCTGGAGCAGTCGCTGAAAATAGAGCGCCTGCGCAATAAGATCGCCAGTGACCTGCACGACGAGGTGGGCTCCAGCCTCACGCGCATCTCCATCTACTCGGAGCTGGTGCAAAACGGCACGACCGGCGGCGCGGAAAGCAGCAGCTATCTGCGGAACATCGGCACGCTGAGCCGCGAAGTGGTGACCACCATGAGCGACATCGTCTGGTCGATCGACAACCGGTACGACACGGTCGAAGCGCTGCTGCTGCGCATGAAAGACTTTGCCGGCGAAATGCTGCAGGCCCGCAACATTACACTGGAGTTCCACACGGGCAAGATCGATCCGGCCAGGACCCTTGACCCCGCCACCAAGCAGAATATATACCTCATCTTCAAGGAGGCTGTCAACAACATCGTCAAGCACGCCCAGGCCACCCGTGTTGCCATTCTCTTCAGCGACGACAAAGGTGCCCTGACGCTGACGATACAGGACAACGGCAAAGGGTTGCCGTCCGAATCCTCAGACAAAGGCCATGGCCTGCGCAACATGAAGCGGCGGGCCGCCGCGATCGGCGCCACCCTTACCTTTGCGCACGAGGGTGGTACGACCATCCACGTATGCGGCCGCAGCCTGTACGGGTTGTAATTTGTTAACGTTTACATATTTTCGCCGAATGAACTTCTTCCGCTCCACAAAGTACCTGCTCACCCTTACCGTGGTAGGGTTATGCCTGGCGGCCTCCGCGCAAACACGCCTTCAAAGCCCAGGTGAGTTTTTAGGATATGCGCTCGGCGACCGCTTTACCTATCATCATCGCGTTGTGGAATACTATCAGCACGTAGCGGACGCACTGCCCAACGTAGAAGTAGTACAATACGGCGAGACCTATGAGCATCGCCCATTGATCTATGCTATCGTCACAGCGCCGGAGAACTTCGCACAGCTCGAACAGATCCGCACCAGCAACCTGCGGCGTACGGGCCTGGCCGACGGCAAGCCTGCGGGGGATAAAAAAGCCATTGTGTGGTTTAGCTACAACGTGCACGGCAATGAAGCCAGCGGCACGGAAGCGGCGCTGGAGACGCTTTATGAATTGAGCAATCCGCAGAACCAGCAAACACAGGCGTGGCTCAGGAATACCGTTGTGATCCTCGACCCCTGCCTCAACCCCGACGGCCGCGACCGGTATGCCAACTTCTACAATCAATACGGCAACTTCCCGCCCAACGCTAATCCCGAAGCACAGGAGAACCGCGAATCCTGGCCGGGCGGTCGTCCCAATCATTACCTCTTCGACCTGAACCGCGACTGGGCGTGGGCCACACAACGGGAAACACAGCAACGCATTAAAGTATACAATGCCTGGATGCCGCATGTCCATGTCGACTTCCATGAGCAAGGATATAACTACCCGTACTTCTTCGCCCCCGCGGCCGAGCCTTTTCATGAAGTGATCTCGGGCTGGCAACGCACCTTCCAGGGCATGATCGGGAAAAACCATGCTAAACATTTCGACGAGCATGGCTGGCTTTACTTCACCAAGGAAGTGTTCGATCTATACTATCCCAGCTACGGCGACACCTATCCGACCTACAACGGCGCCATCGGCATGACCTATGAGCAAGGCGGCCAGCGCGGCCTGAGCATCTACACCCGCGACGAAGATACCCTTACGCTGCACGACCGTCTTATCCATCACGTCACCACGGGACTCTCGACGGTGGAAGTAACGTCGCAGAACGCTACACGCGTCGTGGACGAGTTCGAAAAATACTTCCGCGATAACAATACGGCGCCCGCGGCGCCCTATAAAACCTACGTCGTCAAAGCAACCAACAATGCCGACAAGCTCGGCCAGCTCACGCGTTGGCTGGACATGCACGGCATTCGCTATGGGCAGGCCGGCGCCGGTCGAAACACCCGCGGCTTCGACTTTCAAACACAAGGCAACGGGGCAGTGACCGTCGCCGCCGAAGACCTGGTATTTAACATTTATCAACCCAAGTCCCGGTTTATAACCGCGGTGTTCGAGCCGCAGTCCAGGCTGACCGACTCGCTGACGTACGATATCACGGCCTGGAATCCGTTCTACGCCAGCAACCTGAAAGCCTATGCGCTGTCAGAGCGCCTGAATATAGGGAAGCCTTACAAAGCACCGGTGGTGTCGCCGGCCGTGCCCGTGGGCAAGCCATACGCCTATATCTTCAAATACCAAAGCATGCAAGACGTGGCCTTTCTGTCGGCACTGATGCAGCACGGTATAAAAGTGCGCTCGTCTGCCTTGTCGTTTAGTACCGGAGGTCAGGATTTCGAGCCGGGCACGCTGATCGTCACACGCAAGAACAACGAAAAGGTAGAGCATTTCGACAGCCTGGTGGTAGACCTGGCCAACCGCATGGGCCGTCGCCTCTTTACCACGTCCACCGGCTTTATGGATCGCGGTAAGGACATCGGCTCGGTGTTCGTACATTACCTCAAGCCTCCGAAGGTGGCGCTTCTCACCGGCGATGAAACCTACTCGCTTTCGACGGGCCAGGTATGGCACTTCTTTGAACAACAGCTGCACTACCCGCTCACGCTGTTGCACACGAGCTACTTCAAGCGTACAGACCTCAGCAAATATACCGTGCTCATCATACCCGAAGGATCGTACGCGTCGATCGACGAAAAATACCTCGAAGTACTTTCCGCCTGGGTGGGCGAAGGCGGCAAGCTGATCGTGATCGGCAATGGCCTGCCCACGTTTGAAGACAAGAAAGGCTTTGCCTTAAAGACCTTTGCGTCCGACGAAGAACGCGAGGCTGCCGAGAAGTCGGAAGAGAAACAGGAAAAGCAGGATGCCTTGTCGCGCTTCGAGTCCGTAGAGCGCCGCGATATTTCCAATATCATCTCCGGCGCTATTTACAAATTGCCGCTCGACAACTCACACCCGCTGGCGTTTGGGTTGGAGCCCGTGTACTATTCACTTAAAACCAACGAGTTGCACTACGCCTACCTGGAACGCGGCTGGAACGTAGGCGTACTGCCCGCAAAAGCCCGCCCCGTACAAGGATTTGCCGGCGTGCGCGCCAACCAACGGGTGACCAACAGCCTGGTGTTTGGCGTCGAAGAGCGCAAACGGGGCAACATTGTATACCTGGTGGACGACCCGCTGTTCCGCAGCTTCTGGGAAGATGGAAAAATGTTGTTTGCCAACGCTGTTTTTCTCGTCGGACAATAGCCGGGTGGTATGTACATTTGCACCCATGAATGAGACTTTGGAGCGCATCGTAGACGGGCTGGCAGAGCAGGGGTATGCCGTCATCGACAATTTTCTCGACCCGGCAGAAGTAAAAGCGATCCTGGGCCTCGAGGCCTTCAGCGATGCAGCCGCCTCGTTTAAAAAAGCCGGCATCGGCAAAAACCAGGATCTGCAGATCAACGAGGCCATCCGTGGCGACTATATCCAATGGGTTGACCGCAGCACGGCGCCCGCACCGGTAAAAGTATACCTCGATAAGCTCCAGGCCGTGATCCAGGCCGTGAACCAGGGGCTCTTCCTCAGCCTGAAAGACTACGAAGTGCACCTGACCGTATACCCGCCGGGCAGCTACTACAAACGCCACCTCGACCAGTTCAAGAAAGACGACCACCGTAAGCTGTCGGTGATCTGCTACCTCAACGAAGACTGGCGCGAAGAGCACGGCGGTCAGCTGCGCATGTACCTGCCCGATGAAACCCGCGACTTCCTTCCGCTGGCGGGCCGGTTGGTGTGTTTCCGCAGCGACCAGATCGAGCACGAAGTGATCGCCGGTACCCGCGAGCGCCGCAGCCTGACCGGTTGGATGCTCGATCAGGTCGCCGAATTGCGGCATCTGTAATACACGCATCTGTAGCGATTTTCGGGCGTTTTTTATTTCCAGCCCCGGTCGTGATTATTTAACCATCTTTCCCAACTTTGCAGGATATGAGTAGCCCTGATAAAAAACTCTTCCTGCTGGATGCCTACGCGTTGATCTATCGCGCGCACTTTGCTTTTACCAAAACACCGCGCATCAACTCCAAGGGGATCAACACCTCCGTACCGTTTGGTTTTACCAACACCCTGCTGGAAGTATTGCAAAAACAAAAGCCGACACACATCGGCATTGCGTTCGACACGCCGACCAAAACCTTTCGCGACGAGATCTTCGCAGAATATAAAGCCAACCGCCAGGAAACACCCGAGGACATCCGGTATGGCATTCCTAAATGTAAAGAGATCATCCGCGGCTTTAACATTCCCATCCTTGAAATGGACGGCTACGAAGCCGACGATGTGATCGGTACGCTGTCGTACCAGGCCTGCCGCCAGGGCTTTGAAGTGTACATGATGACGCCCGACAAAGACTACGGTCAGCTGGTGAACGAGTGCGTGTTCCTCTATAAGCCCGCCTACATGGGCAACGCCGTGGATATACTCGGCGTGAAAGAGGTATGCGAAAAGTGGGATGTCGACAACGTGGCGCAGGTCATTGATATGCTTGGCCTGCAGGGCGATACGTCCGATAACATTCCGGGTATTCCCGGCTTCGGACCGAAGACCGCCGCCGCGCTGCTGAAGAAATACGGCAGTGTGGAAGGTATCATCGCACACGCCGACGAGCTGAAGGGCAAGCAGAAAGAGTCCGTCATACAGTACGCCGAGCAGGCGCTGCTCTCGAAAAAGCTGGCCACCATTATTACCGACGTGCCCATTGCCTTTGACGAAGAAGCGCTGCGCTACAAAGGCCCCGACGTGGGCGCGCTAAAGCCCATCTTTGACGAGCTGGAGTTTAAGAATATCGCGCAACGCGCCTTTGGCGAAGCCGTTCCGGCGGCACAGACCGCCGGCAAGCCGCAAGCCTCGCAGCTCTCGATGTTTGGCGGCAGCGCAGACGCCGAAGTGGCCGCCGACGCGCCCACCGAAAAACGCGCGCTGGCGCAAGGCGCCGTACAATACCTGGTAATCGAAACCAGCGAGCAACAAAAAGCACTGGTCGAAAAGCTCAAAGATCAACCGGCCTTTGCGATTGAGACCATTACCGACGACCTCGCAAACTTTGACTATACACTAAAGGCCGTCGCGATCAGCTACCGCGAAAACGAAGCATACTTCGTGCAAGCCGGCACAGACGAGCAACGCGACGAGGTGATCCGGAACTTCCGGGAAATTTTACAGAACGACAAGATCCTGAAAGTCGGTCACAACATCAAGCACACCATTCTGGCCCTGAAGAAAGCCGGCGCCGAAGTAAAAGGCTCGTTGTTCGACAGCATGATCGCGCACTATCTCATCGAACCCGAAGCCTCGCACGACCTGCACAGCCTCTGCTCGTTATACCTGAACTACGACATTCTGCCCGACCATCATACCGACCTGCGCGAGCGGCTGTGTGAGCGCGCCGATCTGTTGATCCAGCTGCGCCCCAAGCTGCGCGCGGCGCTGGAAAGCCGGCGCCACATCAAGCTCATGGCCGAGACTGAAATGCCCCTGGTACTGGCGCTGGCGGCCATGGAATACGAAGGCGTAAAGGTCAACACCGATGCCCTCGGTAAAATGTCGGACGAACTGCGCCAGGAAAGCGAAAAGGTGCAACGCGATGTATATACACTCGCCGGCACCGAGTTTAATATCGGCTCGCCCAAACAGCTGGGCGATGTGCTCTTCGAAAAGATGAAGCTCATCGAGAAGCCGAAGAAGACCAAGTCGGGTCAATACGCTACCGGGGAAGAAATATTATTGACGCTGGCACCCAAGCACGACATCGCACGTAAGATACTGGACTACCGCGAGTTCGAGAAGCTACGCTCTACCTATGTAGATGCATTGCCCAAGATGATCAGCAAGACCGACGGCCGTATCCACACCGACTACCGCCAGGCAGTAGCCGCCACGGGGCGCCTGAGCTCGAACAACCCCAACTTACAGAACATTCCCATCCGCACGGCCAAGGGCCGTCTGATCCGTCAGGCGTTTGTAGCACGCGGTGAAGATTATCGCTTTATGTCCGCCGACTACTCGCAGATCGAGCTCCGCATTGCCGCCTCGTTTGCCAGGGACCAGATCATGATCGACGCCTTCCGCAACAAGCGCGACATTCATACCACCACGGCCGCGAAGGTCTTTAAAGTAACGCTCGACCAGGTTACACCCGACATGCGTCGGAAGGCGAAAGAGGTGAACTTTGGTATCCTCTATGGAAGTACAGCCTTTGGGTTGTCACAAAACATCGGTATTTCGCGTACAGAGGCGGCGGAGATCATTGACTCGTATTTCGCCGAGTTCCCCGCCATCAAACAATACATGGACAACGCCATCAATACCGCGCGGGAGAAAGAGTATGTGGAAACCTTGCTGGGCCGCCGCCGGTACTTGCGCGACATCAACTCGCGGAACGTCACGACCCGGCAGTTTGCCGAGCGAAACGCCATCAACGCGCCCATCCAGGGCAGCGCGGCGGATATCATTAAGATCGCAATGGTCAACATACACCAATGGATGGAAAAAGAAAAATTACAGTCGCGCATGATCATGCAGGTACACGACGAACTGGTCTTTGACGTACACAAAGACGAAGTGGACCGGGTAAAAGAACGCGTCGTCTATTTGATGAAACACGCTGTAAATCTTGAAGTACCGATGGAAGTAGAGGTGGGTATTGCCGGCAACTGGCTCGAGGCACACTAGTGTTATTTATATTCTGTATATACAATACAGGGGTATAGGACGCACGAACGATTATGGGAGTTTTATTCGCAAAGCATTTGCAGGAAACAAAAAGCCTTTATATTTGCGTCCCAACAAACTTACACTAAGTAAAAACTATGACGAAAGCTGAATTAATTAGCAAGATTGCTGATGACGCTGGTATCACCAAAGTAGCGGCAGGCACTGCCCTGTCTTCTTTCATGGAAGCTGTTGAAAAGACGCTGAAGAAAGGCAACAAAATTACCCTGACGGGCTTTGGTACTTTCTCTGTGTCGAAGCGTGCCGCCCGCAAAGGACGGAACCCTTTCACCGGTGAGACCATCAAGATCAAAGCTAAGAAAGTTGCCAAATTCAAAGCCAGCAAAGAGCTTTCCGGCAAGCTGTAATCGAGCTAACACGAATAGAAAATGCCCCGGCCACAACCGGGGTATTTTTTTGCCATTGTGTTTCAATAAAACCTGAAAGTTTCGAAACTCTTACTATCTTTGGTACGTATGAAATACACAGAAGCAAAGGAAGAGCTGATCCAGGCATGGGGCAATCTCGGGTATAGCTGGGGCCTCAACAAGACCATGGCGCAGATACACGCTTTGCTCATGATCTCGACCAAACCCCTCTCTACCGAAGAGATCATGCAGGAGCTCGCCATCTCCCGCGGCAATGCCAACATGAACATCCGGGCGTTGCTGGACTGGGGCATCGTCTCCCGTATCTCCATACCCGGCGAACGAAAGGAGTATTTCAAATCCGAAAAGGATGTATGGAGCCTGGCCCGCCAGGTAGCCCGCGAACGGAGAAAGCGCGAGCTCGAACCGATCCTGAAGGTACTGCGCGAGGTGAGCGAGGTCTCCAACGACGGGTCGGAAGAAACAAAAGAGCTTCGGAAGGTCGTGAAAGAGCTGAAAGGCTTTGCCGAAAAATCAGACAACCTGCTCGAGACGTTTATCAAAGCCGAAGAAAGCTGGTTCTGGAATTCGATCATAAAGCTACTCAAGTAGCTTTTTATTTACCTTATTCTTTCATTAAATATTGAAAGTTTGAAAACATTGAACACTTAAATATTTTTGGTATGCGTCTTTATTGGAAATATATCGACCTTGTCGTGCAAAGCCTGTGTATATTGGTGGCGTTGGTCGTCCTCACCGCCGTAGCGATCGAATCCAATCCCCATGATGGCGACTGGCCACTGGCGATACTGTTTATTCAGTTGTTCCTGGGGCCCTGGCAGCTGATCGGCTCGCTGGCATCTGTTTTTCGGAAGACAAAATTCTCAAAGCCCAAAAGCATACACCTCCTGGCATCCCTGCTGTACCTGGCTGTTCTGATCCTCCTGTTCCAGGCAGACATCGCGAATAGACGCACACTTCTGCTTTTCACGACGATACCTGCATGGATCCTGGCACTCGGCTACTATAGTATCACCTGGTATGAGGTCCTGAAAAGAAGCGAACGGGGCAAAGGCTTTCTTCCGCACCTGGGCTTTTAGAAAAGTTTATGGGGAAAGGCTATTAGATACAGAATTTGTTTTCGAATTTCCGGGTCTGAAAGGTGCATGGAAAGACTGGAAAGACAATACTTTATTGCGATCATCCCACCGCCCCCGGTGTCTGACGATGCGTTACGACTGAAACACTATTTCCGCGACCAATACAACAGCAAAGCCTCGCTCAACTCGCCGCCGCATATCACGCTGCACATGCCTTTCAAGTGGAAGGAAGAAAAAGAAGGCGACCTGATAGAGGCATTGGAACAATTCGCCACGGGCCGCGAGGCCCTCAAGATCGAGCTGATAAACTTCAATGCTTTTCCACCGCGGGTGATCTTTATCGAAGTAGAAGCCAACCCGTTGCTGCATGCGCTGAACAAGGATCTGCATCGTTTTTGCAAACGCAGTCTCAATCTCTTTAACGCCGATTACAAAGACCAGCCCTTTCATCCACACCTCACGCTGGCGTTTCGCGATTTGAAGAAGCCCATGTTTGCAAAGGCCTGGGAGGAGTTTCAACAACGCACCTTCACGGCACGCTTTCACGTGGGCGGCTTCTTTTTGTTAAAACACAGTGGCAAGATCTGGGAGCCCTTCCGCGAATTTTTATTCGACCCCACCGCTTCGGCAGGAGATGAGCGGCCGGGTCCGATCGAGCTGCATCAATAACCGGGAGCCTATTTCCCCGTCGGCTCGCAGAACGAGCCCCGGGCGATGTATAGCTTTTTATATTGCACTTCAAACAGCCCCTCTTGTATGCCCGGGTCGGCTTCGATCACTTCGGGTTGTACTTCGCCTTTCATGACCAGGATGCCCGTGTCGTGCTCCCCCAATATACCATAGGTGACGACGTTGCCCGTCGTGGCCAGCTTCCGGACATACTCTTCGTGGCGACGCAGGATGTCGGGGTAATTCTGTGCCGTAAATTTAGTGACGACCATATCGAATCGCACAAAGGCATAGCTCACCATTTCGTAGGGTTCCTTGACGGCACAGACCGAACCGATGAAAGGCTTGTAGGGATATAGCGTTACTTCCCACCGGCGCGCAAGAATGCCCGGATCGGAGCTGAGCCACTCCCGGGCCTGATCGGTCGAAGCAGTGCGAAGGATAAAAATACCGCCGCCGCCGTCAAAGGGTCCGGCCGCGATAAGCTTGCCCTCGGCCGCCAGGCGGCTGATGTTGGCCATGTGCCCTTTCATGAGCGAATCCAACAAAGATTGCGTGATTTTATCGGCGTTAGCGTTTTTTGTCAGGAAAACAAACGTGTACGCATCCTGCTGGGCCCATCCGCGGTAGGCGGGAGCCAGTAGCAGCAAACAGAAAATAAACCGTTTCAGGCACATAGCGGTGTAGTCAAAAACCTTCTATAAAGCTACTAATTTGGAATATCTGTTTGTGAATATTACATCATGATTCTTTTTTGACCGGTCGCTACTTTTCACCGGCTATACTCCGTAACTTTGACGCACGTGGCTTTGTATGAAATTTACTGTGTTCACCTTTCTGCTGCTGGCTTCGCTTCAGCTTTATAGCCAGACGGGCAATTATTTCCTTTCGCACTATACACCTGGTGAAGATCGGTTTGACGAAGTGTGCTTCGATATCGCCCAGGAAAAAAGCGGCCTGGTATACTTTGCCACACGCCGCGGTATACTCGAATTTGACGGCCGTAACTGGAACACGCTGCTGAACGACGGCGCCGTATACTCCATTCAACTGGCGCCGTCGGGCGAGCTCTACTGGGCAGGCGCCGCCGGCTACGGCACCGTGGCCACGCGCAACATGGGCCACCGCACAACCACGGTTATCTCGCCCAAGGGTGTTACCGATGTCTTTCAATGTCTGCTGCAGGAAAAGAAATCCTACTTTGTCGGCGAGCATGCCCTCTACATTGAAACCCCCGGTCAGGCAACGCTTACCGTAAACGCTACCAAACAAACCGGCACCTTCGGCAGCCTCTTCGAGATCTTCGGCGCAGTATACATCAATACCGCCCACATGGGCCTGTTTAAGGTCGACGGCAACAAGCTTGTGCGGTCGCGGCTCAACTTCTCGGATACCGAAGAGGTCGTCTTCTCGCAGGGCTACGACAATCAATACCTCGTGGGCCTCTCCGACAACAGTGTATACCTGGTAGGCGAAAACCTCAAGCCCCGCCTGGTCGTGCTGGAAGACGACGCCTATGCCGCTGCCAGCGTGATCGTGAGCGGCACATGGGTGAACAAAGATCTGTTTGTACTGGGCACCCTGCGCGGCGGCCTGATCTTCGTACAAGCCAGCACCGGCAAAACGCAGGAGATCGTAAACTATAACACCGGCCTGCCCGACAACGAAGTATACGCGTTGATGAGCGATCAGAGCCAGTGTATCTGGGCGGCCCATGAATATGGTTTTACACGTGTGTCACCGTATATGCCGTTCCGTTCCTTTAGTCATTATAACGGCCTGGCCGGCAACCTGCATTGTGCCCGGGCCTTTCAGGGAAGTGTTTATGCGGGCACTTCGCTGGGACTCTTTAAGCTGGAAAAGGAAGATCTCTACGATGAGATCACGTACTTTATCGAGGTGGCGGAGGTCCAACCACAGGCAGGCGCAACACCATCGGCCACACCGGCGCCCGCCACACAAACGATGCCCACGGCACCGGCTGACGAGACAACGCAACCCGCGGGGCCCAAACGAAAAGGGTTCCTTCGCTTTCTGAAGAAGAACCGCAACAAAGAAAGCGCACCGATCATAACACAATCCGCCCCTGCGGAGGCTGGCACGGCGCTCCCGCCGACCGCCGCAACACCCTCGGCTACGCCGCACGCCCGGACCGTCAATCGCCGAATTAAAAAGACCGAGCGCGTGCTGCGCACGACAACCTACCGGTATAAAAAGGTGCAGGGTATAAATGCCAAGATCACGCAGCTGGTGATCGTCGACAATAAGCTCATCGCCGTAGGTCTCGGCGGCGCCTTCGAGATCGAAGGCCTGACCGCCCGACCCATTCTGGAAGAGCCGGTGCGTATAGCCTATGCCTCCCGCAACCTCGGGATGCTGCTGGTGTCCACATACGACGACGACGTACGCGCCTTTGCACCGGGCGCCAAAGGCTGGACACCGTCGTCGACCCTCAACACGATCAACGACGACATCGAAGCCATAACCGACGGTAACAACCACGACCTCTGGCTCTGTGCACCCGACAAGGTATACCACGTGGACATGGCCGCCGGCACATTAAAGAATGTCGATGAGCTGCCCATCAGCAACCCCACGCTCAACAAGATAGCCTGCGTGCGTTGGAACAAAGAGATCGTGCTGGCCCACAAAGATGGCTTCTTCCGGTTTGACCCGGCCAACCACACCTTCGTGCGCATCGACTCGCTGCCCAAACCGGCACTACATTTCTCCGACGGCGAAGACATACTCTACAACGACGGCCACACCTGGAACATCCTGGGCAAAACACACGGCCAAAGCAACCTGCAGTTGCTGAACCTGCAACAAAACCTGCGCTTTGTAACCATCGATCAGAACGGCGAGAACCTCTGGCTCGTAACCGGCAACAACGAGCTGTATAAATTCTACGGCGAAAAGCTGACACCCTACGAGGTCGGCAACAAGCCGTTGCTCAAGGCCGCCCGCAACGAAAACGAAGCGATGGACCTGCGCGACTTCGCCCTGGACGAAACCAGGAGCTCGCTGACCTTTGACGTGATTCAGCCCGACTACCTTGCACCACAGTCCATCGAGTACCGCTATCAGCTGGCCGGTCTGGAAGACGAGTGGTCCGACTGGTCTGTCAGCAACAACATCATCAACTTCGCCTACCTGCCTTCCAACGACTATGTGTTGATGGTACAGTCCCGCGATATCTTTGGCAAGATCCGCGAGCTGCCCACCGTGGCCTTTGAGGTATTGCCACCGTACTGGAAGCGTCCGTGGTTCTATGCCCTGGAGTTCCTGGTCTTTTCGGGCCTGGTAATGCTTTCGATGCGCCTGAGCAGCCGCTTCCGCATCATCAGCCGCGTGCTCTCGCTGCTCACGATCATCATGTTGCTGCAGTTCATTCAGACAGTTATCGGCAAAACCTTTGAGACCCCCACCAGCCCGGTGCTCGACTTTTTTATACAGGTGGTGGTGGCCTTTATGATCCTGCCGGTCGAAGGCTACCTGCGCAACTTCATGCTCAAGGAGGGTTCGCTCACAGGCAGGCTGCAGCGCTTCCTGACACCCGAGGCCGCACCTGCCGACGACAAAAAAGAATAAGGGCCCCCGCCGGCTTCCCGTGTTCAGGTCCTTTTGTTATTTTTGAACATGGCAAGACCAGATCTATCGGCAATTCCCGAGGGCTACAAAGGTTATGTGACCCTGGCAAAAGACTACGACTTTCTCGATGCCCTCGACATCGCGCGCAAGCGCATGGCCGGGCTGGTACAGTCTCTCCCCGAAGACAAAGGCGAGTATCGGTATGGTCCCGACAAGTGGACCATCAAAGAACTGCTCTGCCACCTCGTCGACGCCGAACGCATCTTCACCTACCGCGCCCTGCGGTTTGCCCGCAACGATAAGACGGCACTGCACGGCTTTGAAGAAAATGACTATGCGCCGCAAGCCAACGCCCACGGCCGCACGCTGGCACAGATAGCACGAGAGGCTGCGAACCTGCGACAGTCGACGATCGATATGTTCCAGAGCTTTACCCCCGAGATGTTGCAACGGTCGGGTTCGGCGAACGGCAAGATCTTGTCGGTCTTCCACCTGGGCTACGTCATTGCCGGCCACGAAATGCACCACTACAACATCCTCCGGGAGCGATACCTGCAATAGTCTGGTATGCAGCACACGGTACGCCATTTTTTTTTAGTAATGATCGGCGCGGCGCTTTACGCGTGCTCGCCCGTGTCACCCAGGGCACTGCAAAAAACCTTTCGCCAAACAGAAGCCGCGCTGCAGGAGCATGTGGGATTTGTTCTCTATGACCCGCTCAAAAAAGAAAAGCTCGTTGACTACAACGGCAGCACCTACTTTACTCCTGCATCGAACACCAAGATCTTTACGTTCTTTACCAGCCTCAAGCTGCTGGGCGACTCCATTCCCGCGTTGAAGTATACCGTGCGCGGCGACTCGCTCATTTTCTGGGGCACCGGCGACCCGTCGTTTTTATACCCTTGGGTGTATACCGATGGCACCGTCTATACCTATCTGAAAGGCGCACCGCAGCAACTATATTTTGCGGCGGATAATTTTCCGACCGCTTTTTACGGCCCCGGCTGGGCGTGGGACGACTATAACGACTACTATGCCTCCGAGCGAAGCGCCTTGCCGATCTATGGCAACCTGGCCGCCTTCACTACCGCCGGCAGTACCGCGCAGGTAGTGCCTCCGTTCTTTCGCACGAGCATCCTGCCCGGTATTATTCAGAAAAAACCCGCCGTCATCCGCGACCTCGACCGCAACCAGTTTGTCTATCACCCGGGCGTGCAGGCTTCGACAAAGACCTTTACCATTCCCTATAAGACCAGCCCCATACTAACGGCGCAACTACTGGGCGATACGCTCAAGCGGGTGGTGACCCTGCTGGAAAAGCCTGTTGCCCGCCTCGGAGCGCAGACGCTAAAAGGTATCCCGACCGACAGCCTGTACCGCGTCATGATGCAGGACAGCGACAACTTTATCGCCGAGCAGTTGCTCCTGGCCTGTGCCGGTGTGCTGAGCGACACGCTGCAGCCGGAGATCGCCATCGACTACATGAAAAAGCACGACCTTCGCGACCTGGCGGACGTGCCGGTGTGGAAAGACGGCTCCGGGTTGTCGCGTTACAACTTGTTCACACCCCGCTCTATCGTGCAGCTGTGGGAGAAGATATACCATACCGTGCCGCGCGAACGGCTCTTTCCACTGCTGGCGATCGGCGGTTCGAAAGGCACCATCCGAAACTATTTTAAAGGCGATGCGCCCTACATCTATGGCAAGACCGGTACGCTCAGCAACAACCATTGTCTGAGCGGATTCCTGGTCGCGAAGAGCGGCCGGCTGCTGATCTTCTCGTTCATGCATAATAACTATACCGCATCGACTGCCATCATCCGGCAGCACATGCAGGAAACCCTGAAGAAAATCCATGAGAACTATTGAGATGAAAAAACACATATCCTACCTATGCTTGTGCCTGGCAGCGTTGCTGGCAGCCCCGCGTACCTACGCACAAACTGACAGCCTCGATATCAAGATCGGGCAGATGATCCTGATCGGCTTTCCGAAAGCCGATGTCGATCCGGAAGTACTGCGCGAGATCCGGCAGGGTAAGGTGGGCTCGATCCTTATCTTTGAAAAGAACATTCCGCAGAAAAATTCCTTTAATGCACTGAAGAAGATCACGTGGACGTACCAGCAGGCCGCTCCGATTCCGCTGTTTATTACCATCGACCAGGAAGGTGGGAAGGTGAACCGGTTGAAAGACAAATACGGCTTTCCCAGGTCGATCACCGCGGCCGAAATGGCCAGGACGAAAAACCTCGACTCCGTGCGGTTCTATAGCGAGTCAACGGCCTCCACGCTGGCCGGTCTGGGCATCAACGTAAACTTTGCGCCCGTGGTAGACCTCGCGTCAAACCCCACCAACCCCATCATTGCCAAACACGGCCGCGCTTTCTCGGCGAACGAAGACACCGTAGCCTGGATGGCCAAAGAAGTCGTAAAGATGCACCGTCGTTACGGCGTGCTTACCTCCCTCAAACACTTTCCCGGTCACGGCAGCTCGAAAGACGACACGCACCTGGGCATGGCCGATGTAACGAACACCTGGAATGAAAAAGAGCTGAAGCCCTATAAAACGCTGATCGACTCCGGCTACGTAGACGCCATCATGACCTCGCACATCGTAAACCGTAACCTCGATAAGAACGGTTACCCCGGCACGCTGTCGGCCGATGTGCTGACGGGCCTCTTGCGCAACCAGTATCACTTCAAAGGTGTGATCTTTACCGACGACATGCAGATGCAGGCCATCACCAAACACTACGGCTTTGAGCAAGCGATCAAGATGGCCATTCTGGGGGGTGTCGATATCATGACGTTCTCCAACAACATCGCCGGCAGCGACCAGCGCACAGTCGACAAAGTACACACCATCATTCGCGGCATGGTAGAACGCGGCGAGATCCCGCGCCAGCGCATCGACGAAAGCTTCCGCCGCATTATGACGCTGAAGAAACGCCTCTCGCAAAATGCCCTGGCCGCCAACGAGCAGCAGCAGCTCGGCAAACTAACCGCCGAGCTGGCCAAGGCCCAGGACGCGCTTCGCCTGAAGACGCAAGCGCTGGAGCAAGCACAGGCGGCGTTGCAAAAAGCTATGCAGGAGGGGCAGCGCAAGCAAAGCGAAGAGTCGTCATCGAAGAAGAAAAAGAAAAAACGCAAGTCTGAACGTTAAGCACGTATGGATGCTTTCACCATTCACCCGGCCGAAGGAGAAGAGCTGCCCATTCTGGTCAGCGTGCCACACTGCGGCGTAAATTTTCCCGACGACATCAAAGACCAGTATAAGTCATCGCTGATCGAAGCGCCCGACGACACAGACTGGTTTGTGGACAAGCTCTATGGCTTTGTGCCGTCCCTGGGCATTACCATGGTCACGGCAAACTACAGCCGCTGGGTGATCGACCTGAACCGCGACCCCGACAGCAAGCCGCTCTATACCGACGGCCGCATCATTACCGCCTTGTGCCCTACGACAGACTTCCTCGGCAACCCACTCTATACCGACGAGCGCAAAGACGTCGCCGCCGGCGAAGTGGCGCGACGCCTGGATCTATACTATAGGCCGTACCACCGCCAGCTGGACGAGCATCTGACGCGCCTCCAGGCCCGGTTCAAAAAAGTATTGTTGTGGGACTGTCACTCCATCCGCCAGATCGTACCGACGATCCAGCCCGACGCTTTCCCCGACCTGATCCTCGGAGATGCCGACGGGCACGCGGCCGATGTGAACCTCACGCAGGCTGCGCTGGAATCGCTTCGCCGCGGTGCTTATCAGGTGAACCACAACCATCCCTTCAAGGGCGGAACTATTACCCGGCACTTCGGCGCCCCCACCAACGGCCGCCATGCACTGCAGCTGGAAATGACCAAGGTGCACTATATGGATGACACCCAGCTGCGCTACGATCTGCAACGGGCCACCGCCATGCAGAAGCTTTTAAAACGTACCCTTCAAAATCTTGCCCTACAGCTACAAACGAAGGCATGAAGCACGATCTGAAATATTATCAATTCACCGGTCTGCTGGTCCGGGGCGGCTGGCTCTCGCCGGCCGTGGTGGGGGTGGATGCGCAAGGCGCCATTCAATACATGGCCGATAAGGCTCCGCCAGAACCCGTAGCCATCGAAGCGGTACAAGGTCTGGCAATACCGGGCTTTCAGAATGCACACTCGCATGCCTTTCAATTTGCCATGGCCGGCATGGCGGAAAAACACCCGGCGGGTTCGAAAGACGATTTCTGGAGCTGGCGTGAAGCCATGTATCGCTGTGCGCTCACCCTGGACCCCGACCAGCTGGAAGCCGTCGCAACGATGCTCTACGCCGAGCTGCTCAAACGTGGATACACCCATGTAGCCGAGTTTCATTACCTCCACCACGATAAGAACGGCAAGCCGTATAGCAACCTGGCCGAGATGGGCGAACGGCTGGTCGCTGCGGCAAAGACCACCGGTATTAAGATCACACTCGTACCCGTCATGTACCAGAAGGGCGGCTTCGGCGCACCGCCACAACCTCGGCAGATCCGGTTCATCTCGGCCAGCACAGATGAATATTTTCAGTTGCTGGATGATTCGGCCCACGCGGTGGCGGCCTATCCGCAGGCGCGTCTGGGCTTTGGCGTACACTCGCTACGCGCCGTAGAAGCGCCGGATGTGATCCGCGTCATGCAGGAAGGCCCTCGGAATATCCCTTTCCACCTGCACGCCGCCGAGCAGCGCAAAGAAATAGACGACAGTATAGCACACCTGAAACAACGTCCCGTGGAATGGTTATTGAACAACCTGCCGCTGAACGAACGGGTACACCTGGTACACTGCACGCACCTGAGCGACGACGAAGTAAGCCGCCTGGCCGCCAGTAAGGCAAACGTTGTTCTTTGTCCCGGCACCGAAGGCAACCTTGGCGACGGCATCTTCCGCCTGACAGACTTTGCCGCACACGGCGGTAGCTGGTCCATCGGCACCGACAGCCACATCAGCCTCAACCCGCTGGAAGACCTGCGCTGGCTGGATTATGCCCAACGCTTCACCACGCATAAACGAAATACATTTGACGATGGCGCAGCCACGCTGATCGATAAGACACTGATCGCCGGCCGTCGTGCCATGGGCGTGGAAGGCCGGGACTATTTTGCAATAGGTCAACCCCTGGATGCCGTGGTATACAACGCCCGCACACCCCTGTTGGCACAGGCCGGGCGCGAACACTGGCTGCCGACCATTATATATACCTCCGACAGCTCGATCATATTGGGCACGTTGGTGGATGGCCAGTGGAAAGTGAAATCACATCACCACGTAGAGGAAGCACGTATACTCCGCACATTTCTGAAATATAGTAGCGTGTAGTTCACAAAAGAAAGCGGCCTTCGAGCCAAGTATATAACACAAACGAATACATAGCCCTGAAGGGGCGAGATATATCAGCCCAGGCTGAAGGCCTGGGTCTGTCATGCAAGCAAAAGCGCAGCCCTGTAAGGGCGAAACAGTTCGGGGCGTGCATGTCTCGAAGTGTTTCGCCCTTTCAGGGCTTGAATATCGTCTATGCTATCTGTTTACCCAGGCCTACGCTACGCTCCAACCTGGGCTAATGAGTTACACCCTTACAGGGTTGGCTGGAACATTCAAAAACCGGTGTCTGCCAATCCGCTCACTAGAACCCGTCGTCTTCCTTCTTCGGTTCCTTCTTCTCCTCCTCCGCGGGTTTCTCTTTAGCTACCGATGAGCCTTCGCTTAGGCTATACGGTATGTCAATACCGTAGTACTGTGCGCGGAAGCGGTTGATGAAAGCAAGCGTCTCGTCGTCGCTGCCGGGAATAAAGGCTACCTCGCCAACCTTGGCCTTGCCGGCATTGCTCTTCTTCGAGATGATATTATTGAAGTCGCTGTTAGACGAGTGCACCATCAGACGGTTGTCCTCAAAACCGAAATAGTACCAGGCATCCGGCGACGCCTTAAAGAAGATATGGGCTACGGGGGCGCCGTCTTCGTTCTTGCGGATCTCGATGAAACCTTCAAATGCCCCGTTGATGTCGTTGCGGCCGATGTTGGATATACCGATCGTACCTTCGCTATAAAACGCCTTCCGCTTCTCCGACCACTTCATGTTCACATTGGAAATGACGAGCGGCTTGGCCAACGCGGCGATGGTGCTCAGCGACACATAGCCTTGCAGGCTGCGTTGCTCAAAATCTTTTACCACCTTCTCGCCCACGATGTCGGCGATCTTATACAACAGTTCCGTCTGGTCGCCCAGGCCTTCGTCGGCACCCTCGTTCTTAATAACCTCCTGGATCTGTTTCCCCATGAGATCGAACGCGCCCACGGGCACGTTGCTTTCCATCATCATGAAGGTGTTCATGCGAATCTCGTTCGTTTCCATATTGCCCTGGCCGAGCGCCGTGGTGACGAGATTGAAGTCTTTCATGCCGGGGAAGAGCTTGACCGGCCCTTCAAAGCGCACCTGCATGTTATCATCGTTGTACGCAAATACTTTTCCCGAAAGCGACGTGCCGGCTGCTTTCTCCAGGCTTTCGATCTTAAACTCATGCGACGCCGTATCGTAGTGGAGCGCCCCGCTGGGTGTAAAAAAGTCTTCGTCTTCTTCGCTCTTCTTGTCGTTGACGAACGTGATATACAGGTCGTTGTCTGTCGAGAAGTGCAGGCCGGCGTTTATTTTCTTTCCATCTTCGGTTATGGCGTTGTCGAAGTCAATGTGCACATCGGTTTCATCACCGGTCTGGGTATACTCGATCCACGTGTTATAGTTCTTGATCTTTTTGATGTCGAGCTTCACAAAGCCGGTAAGCTGCAGCGCGGGGCGCGTAGCATACATGGTCATGTTGCCTTTGTAGAACATGCCGGCACCCAACACCAGCTTCTCCTTATCCTCCACGGCGCCGGTAGCCACGGTCTGCTGCGTGGCGACCGAGTTCTTACGCGACTTCGACCGGCGCGAGGTTTCTTCTACCGCGATCGGCTCGAGGTGGAAGTCCGTCATCTTGATGGCGAAGGTATCCCGCAGGAAGTTTACATACTGATACGTCGCATAACCGCTGAACCGCTTCCGCGAAATAATGTCCACGACCCCTTCCGTCAGACGGTGATACCCGTTGAGTGTGTCGAGGATGATGGTAGTATTCTTAAGCGTACCGATCTTGGCGTTCTCGAGAATGAGCACTTCGTTGTTCTCGGGCGTGATCTTCGCATCGGCCACGGTGATGTAGGGAATGCCGCTTACCTTCAGCTCCTGCGTCTTCAGGTTGTACTCGGCACGCTCGGCGTTGAAGTGCAACGAGTCCAGGTCTTTGCGTGTGGTATAAAAGTAAGACTTCTCGATGGGCACATCGGGGTCTTTGCTCATAGAGATCTTCTGCTCGTCAAGATCCCATCGCATTTTGGGGATAGAGGTCTTGAACTGCGCAAACGGGAACGCAATGGCGGCCACACCTTCTACTTCCGGGCTGACATCGGCATAGTTCTCTTTCAGGTTAAACTTCATCCGCACATCCACACCGTACAACAGCGGCTTGTTGGGGTCTTCTGACTTTACCGTAAACCGCGCATGGCGCGCGCTGAAGTCGTCGGCGGTAAAGTTCATGTTGCGTGAGATCAGTTCGCTGCCGCGTGTCTCGAGCTTACCCGTACCGGCAACGCCTTGCTTGGATATCGTTAGCGTACCACGCATCTGCGCCGTGGAATCGTAGAAGTTAAACGGCGACTTCTGGTTCTTGAGCCGCATCTGATCCTGCTTGGGCAACCACTTCATCTCATAGTCGGGCAGCGACGCCTGCGGGAAACGCACGTCGCCAAATTGTTTTTCAGAGATCGTCGCGCGCTCACCCCGGCCCACGACCGAGTCGGGATAAAATACAAAGTCGTGTGAAGATACCGTGGCCGCCAGGTATTCGATCTTACCCGTACCACGCAGACCGCGGTTGTTCAGCGTCAGCGCCCCGTGCATCTTACCGTCGCCGTTGTACATCTGGTAGCCTCCGCGTGGTATATAGTGCTCAAAACCGAGTGACTTGTCGGGCTGCGAGTGCAGTTTCTCTTTAAAGGCCGGGAACATGCCGTTGGACACGAACGTACCGTCGAAGTTGATGGACGCCGGGTCGGCGTCGTTCAGGCTGTCGAGCTTAAACGGCGGCACGGCAAAGAACATGGAGCGATCGTACACGCCACCCAGTACCTCGGGCCTGTCAAAGTAGATCGCACCACCCCCCGACGCGTCCAGGCGCGGATAGTTGGGGATCTTACTCATACCCGACTTGTTGCTGGCTTTGCTGATATACAGCGTACCCGACTTCTGCGACGCATCGCCCAGGCCGCTCACCTGGGCCGTGGCCGAGTCTGCCCCCACCATGTTGTTGTTCAGCTTTCGCCGTACCATGACTCCTTTGGCATTCCGCTCCATCACAAAGAAGTTGATGGAGTCGATGCGCGTCAGGTCAATATAGAAGCCCTGGTAATTCAGCGTAAAACCTTTGCCGCTGATCTCGAAGTTACCGGCGTTGATCGTACCGTCGAATTTGATGTCGCGATTCTGTAACAGCGTAATGACAGCGCTGTCGGGCTGGATCCGCACGTTCAGCGAGTCACTTACTTTAAACTCTTCCACACCACGCACCGTCATATACCCTTTTTCAAAGTTCAGGCTGGCGTTGGCCGAGCTGTCGATGACGGAATGGATCTTGAGGTTGTCATAGTCCATCTCGCCTTTAGAGGCTTTAAAGCTCAGGACGGCCTTTTCTTTTACACGTACCAGGTCGGTCTTGGGGTCGTATGACACCAGGCCCTTCTCGCGCAGGAACTCGATCGCCGCTTTGATGTCGCGCGCCTCCTTGCCGGAAAAACTTGCCAGATCGCCCGAATAGAACTCGCGCGTCTTATTCTTGACACAATAGTTCGCTACCAGGCCCAGCGGATGGAAAGAAAAGCCTTCGCCTTTCAGCAGGCGGAAATCTTCCTGGTCGTAGAAGTCCGCGGACTCGATCACCATCGGCACCGTGTTACGGCCGCCGTCGGTATAGATGTCGAGGCTGTCGGAGAACAAATCCCAGCGGATCACGTCTGCCGCAAAGTCTACTTTAAAGAAAGAAGACGAGTAGGGCGTGTGCTTCATGCTGCCCTTGTCTTTCTGGATGACGATCTTCTGCAAGCTGTCGCGGCCGAACGCATAGCGTACCCGTACGGCCGGGTGCGTAATGGAGTCGCCGCGCTGCTGCAGCACCACCGACGCCTTTTTAGATATGATCGTGGAGTCGGTAAAAAGAAATTCAGACGAGCGCGCCGTAAGCTTTTTATCGCCGTTGTGCGAGATCTCGATCAATGCCGGATCGCCGCCCACCGAGGCACTGGAGATCTTGCGGCCGGTAAGCGAAAAACCCCCGCGGTATTTCACATTCTCATCGCCCACGCCGGTGATGTTCAGATTGCTTTGATAGGACTTAAAACGCGGATAGCTGGACGCCACCGAGTCTTTGCGTGTAACAGACTTGAACTCGAAGGTACCGGGGATCAACCCCGGCGTGTAGCCGGTATAGTTAAACTGAACGAGGTCGGATCTGAACTCGGACTTGTTAATGGGGAAGTTGTAGCTGCCCAGATTACAGTATACACTGTCGGGGCTCAGCAGCGCGGGCGTCCAGTCGACCGTGCCCGACTCGCCCACGAACAACCCGTTGCGCATCGAGACCACGCCCTTGGTATTCTTGACAAAGATGGAATCGTACTTCGTGACAAAGTTCAGGGTGACCCGGTTGAACCGCAGCACGGGGCCTTCTACGACAGGCGGGGGAGGAGGGTTCATCCAAAGCGGAGCCTCGGAAAAGATCGAGTCGGCGCCGCCACCGGCATCAAAGTTTTGATTCGGATCTGGCTGCGCGGGGTCTACGTATAGCTGGTCGGCGTTGGACGACGCCATGGAGGTCGTGTCGTTCATGTCGAACGCAGGCGCGGGCGCGATGTACTCAAACGTATAGTCGTCGTCGCGGGCATACAGCCGGAACGGACGCTCGTAGTTCAGCGCATGGTATTGAAAGAACGTACGGCTGAGGCGAAAGAAGTTTTGGGCTTTGGCGGACGACTCCTGGGCAATGACCTGCCCGGCCACGGTGAGGTAGGCCGTGAGCTTGGCGGGGTCGGCATGCTCTACGGTGACGGCGTTGGCAATGGCCCCGAAATAGTGGATCATCGCCGGCTTGAGCGGGTATTTCTTTTTGCGCAGCTGGAAGGCCTGGCGGTGTACCATGTCCTGCTGGTCGGGCGACAGGCTGCCCCATGCAGAGGCAAAGCTGGCACCGATCACAGACGCGTCCATATTGCGGGTGTTTTCAAACACCACCCGGATACTGTCGGGGAAACTCAGCGGAATAGCACTTTCTGATCTCTTCTGGGCCGACACCACAAGGGCGGACAAAAAAGACAGGAGAAAAAAATATGATCGAACCTGCTTCACAAAAAACTAAACCTTGAAATTCGGAAATAATAGTTGAATAATAAACTAACGCTGGACTAACCGGGGTTAGTTTTTCCACCGGTTAACAAAATACAGGATCAGCGAAAGCAGCACGCTGAGCAACAAAGACGTCATGATCGGGAAATGAAAGCTGTAGTTCTCGCGTTCGATCCGGATGTCGCCGGGAAGGCGTCCGGGCCACAGATGCTTGGGCCCATACAAAACCACCAGGCCCGCGATAATACAAACTAAACCTACAACGATCAGGATTTTGCCCATACTGCCATTTTCTTACGAACTTTGCGCTTCCGTCAGCTAAAACACATGAAAAAAGGCGTCCTGTACCTGGTTCCCAGCAGCATAGCAGAAGAAACCCAACAAACCGTTATTCCGGAGCACGTGCGCCAGGCGCTGCCCGGCATACGCCATTTTCTGGCCGAGGACGTCCGCACGGCCCGCCGCTTTCTCAGCAGCCTCAAGCTCTATGCCTCCATTGAGCCGTTGCAGTTCGAAGTTCTGAACAAAGATACAAAACCGGCCGAACTCAAAGCCCTTTTTCAACCCCTGCTGGAGGGACATGACCTGGGTGTGATCTCCGAGTCGGGCTGCCCCGGCATAGCCGACCCCGGCGCGTTGGCGGTGCAATACGCGCATGAACAGGGCATACAGGTGGCCCCGCTGGTAGGCCCCTCGTCGCTGTTGCTGGCGTTGATGGGTTCGGGCCTGAACGGCCAGCGCTTTACCTTTCACGGCTACCTGCCGATCGATGGCAAAGAAGCCGCCAACGCCATTAAGGCCTTAGAGAAGGAATCGCGCAGCCGCCAGCAAACACAGCTCTTTATCGAAACACCTTATCGCAATAACACCATGCTGAAAAACCTGCTGCAGAACCTGCACGACGATACACGTTTGTGTATAGCGGCAGACCTTACCGGCAAGGACGAGAGCATTAAAACGTTTACGGTGAGTAAATGGAAAAACCTGCGGCCTGAATTGCCCAAAGTACCGGCCGTATTTTTATTTTTGGCCTAGAGCCGTTTGATTTGATTTCTTATACAGTTTCAACCAAATTTGCCGCTAAATTTTAAAACCCCAGTGTAATCCTTATGCCGTATTTATTTACCTCCGAGTCGGTATCCGAAGGCCATCCCGACAAAGTTGCAGATCAGATCTCTGACGCCCTTATCGATTACTTCCTTGCCTACGATCCTGCTTCCAAAGTCGCCTGCGAAACCCTCGTAACCACCGGCCAGGTAGTACTGGCAGGAGAGGTAAAATCAGAAGCTTACCTGGACGTTCAAGACATTGCCCGCGAGGTGATCCGCAAGATCGGTTACACCAAGAGCGAGTACATGTTCGAAGCCAACTCATGCGGTATCCTTTCGGCTATCCACGAGCAGTCGCCCGACATCAACCAGGGCGTTGTACGCAAAAAGAAAGAAGACCAGGGCGCCGGTGACCAGGGTATGATGTTCGGTTATGCCACGAACGAGACCGACAACTACATGCCCCTGCCGTTGGAGCTGGCCCACTTGCTGCTCCGCGAGCTGGCCATCCTTCGTCGCGAAGGCAAAGCAATCAAATACCTGCGTCCGGATGCCAAGTCGCAAGTGACCATCGAGTACAGCGACGATAACAAGCCGCAACGCATCGACACCATCGTAATCTCTACGCAGCACGACGACTTCGCCAAAGACGCCGTCATGCTGAAGCAGATCAAAGACGATGTGATCAACATTGTGATCCCCCGCGTTAAGAAGAAGCTGCCGAAGCACGTGCAGAAGCTTTTCAACGCCGACATTCAATATCACGTCAACCCTACCGGCAAGTTCGTGATCGGTGGTCCTCACGGCGACACCGGTCTGACAGGCCGCAAGATCATCGTTGACACCTACGGCGGCAAAGGTGCCCACGGCGGTGGTGCCTTCTCGGGCAAAGACCCTTCAAAAGTCGACCGCTCGGCAGCCTACGCCACCCGCCACATCGCCAAGAACCTGGTCGCCGCCGGCCTGTGCGACGAAGTACTGGTACAGGTAGCCTACGCCATCGGCGTGGCCCAGCCGGTAGGCCTGTACGTAAACACCTACGGTACGTCTAAAGTGAAACAGAGCGACGGCGAGATCGCCCAAAAGGTTGCGAAGATCTTCGACATGCGCCCGTACTTCATCGAGCAGCGCTTCGCCCTCCGCACCCCCATCTACGCCGAAACCGCAGCCTACGGACACATGGGCCGTGAGCCGCAGGTGGTAGAAAAAATCTTTAACAAGGGTAAAGTTTCTGAGAAAAAAGTAAAAGTAGAACTGTTTCCCTGGGAAAAGCTCGACTACGTAGACGCCGTGAAGAAAGCCTTCAAACTGGCTTAAGTCATACGTGTTATAATAACGCATAAGGCCGTCCCGGGATCGGGGCGGCTTTTTTTGTTGGTATTGGTTGCACCACTGACGGTAATCCGATCCGGAATTCCCGGCACAGGTAGCGCACCTCCGTTAACGCTTGGTGCCTATACCTGGCGTTAGCAAACGAATATTGAGATAGGTATTTAATAGCCCTTTAAGACTATTTTAATTCTATTTCAATGCTATTTCAATTCTATATCGATACTATTATATATCCGAAATAAACCCGCCTTTTGCTGTCCATTCCGTGGACCGTAAGCCTGCCAGCAGCGATCAAATTCACCGCAGCTGCTTAAAAAACTCCCAGGTTACAATCCCCAGACAAACTGAGACATTCAAAGAATGCTTCGTCCCCCCCTGCGGAATTTCCAATGCCAGGTCCGTCAGCGGCAGCACCTCCTCACTCACCCCGTTCACCTCGTTCCCAAACACCAAACAATAGCGGATATCCGCCGCTGGCCTGAACGTCTCCAGCGAAACACTTTCCGTCGTCTGCTCTACCACCACGATCGTATAGCCTTCCTCCTTCAACTTCCGCACGGCATCCACGGTTTCCGCCACATATTCCCATTGCACAGACTCGGTCGCGCCGAGCGCCGCCTTCTGAATTTCCCGGTGCGGCGGCGTGCCCGTGATGCCCGTCAGGTAGATCTTGCCAATGCGGAAAGCGTCGGCGGTGCGGAACGCGGCGCCCACGTTGTGCAGGCTGCGGATGTTGTCAAGCACCAGGCATATGGGCAGTTTGGGAGCTTCCTGAAACTCCGCAACAGACATTCTTCCAAGTTCTTCCAGTATTAGCTTCTTCATAGATCAGACAGGGGAAACCTGCCGCAAACAAAAGAAAAAGTATTTAATTTGCCCCATGGCCGAAACCAAGACCTCCGCTGAAACACCGTTGATGAAACAATACAATGCCCTGAAGGCGAAGTATCCCGGTGCAATCCTCCTCTTTCGTGTGGGCGACTTTTACGAAACCTTTGGACAGGATGCCATTGCGGCCAGCAAGGTACTCGACATCGTCCTGACCAAGCGCGGCAACGGCTCGGCCTCTGAAACGGCCCTGGCCGGCTTCCCCCACCACGCCCTCGACACCTACCTGCCCAAGCTGGTGCGCGCCGGCAACCGCGTGGCGATCTGCGACCAGTTGGAAGACCCGCGGTTCGTCAAAGGCATTGTAAAGCGCGGAGTGACCGAGCTGGTAACACCCGGCCTGTCGTTCAACGACAACGTACTCGACCGCAAGCAAAACAACTTCCTGGCGTCTGTCTTTTGTACAAAAGACGCCTTTGGCGTAGCCTTCCTCGATCTCTCCACCGGCGAGTTCTATGCCGCGCAGGGCAACGAGACCTATATCCTCAAGCTCATTCAGGGCTTTGCGCCGTCAGAAGTGATCTATTGCAAGCAGTTCCGTGCCAAGTTCGACGGACTCTTCAGCAACGACTACAGCACCTATGCGCTGGAAGATTGGGTCTATGGATACGACTATGCGTACGAGAAGCTCACAACGCATTTCAAGACTACGACGCTGAAAGGTTTTGGCGTGGAAGACTATACCGAAGCCATCGTCGCCGCCGGTGCCATTCTGCATTACCTCGAAGACACCGAGCACAAAGATACATCGCACATCGCGTCGATCGCCCGCATCGACGAAGACCGTTACGTGTGGCTGGACAAGTTCACCGTACGCAACCTCGAGATCGTTACCTCCCAGCAGGACGGCGGTGTGCCCCTGATCGACATCGTCGACCGCACGGTCACCCCCATGGGCTCCCGCCAGCTGCGCAAGTGGATGATTCTGCCGCTGAAAGAGAAGGATGCCATTGAAGAACGCCTGGCTGTAGTCGATACCTTTTATGCCGATACCAACCTGACCGAAGCGCTAATCGAGCCGCTCAAGCAGATTGCAGACCTGGAGCGCCTCATTTCCAAGGTGGCCGTAAACCGCATCAACCCGCGCGAAATGCTGCAGTTGAAGCGCTCGCTCAAGGCCATCGAGCCCATACGCCACGAGCTGAGCCGGCAGACCACGCCGGGTTTACAACGGTTGGCCAGCCAGCTGCACCTGTGCGACACGCTGGTGGCGAAGATCGAGCAGGAATTGCGCGAAGACGTTTCCATCGCCACCAACCAGGGCAACCTCATTAAAGAGGGCATCGATGCCGAATTGGACGAGCTGCAGAAGATCGCGTTCTCCGGCAAGGACTACCTGCTGCAGATCCAGAAGCGCGAGGTGGAACGCACAGGCATTGGCTCCCTGAAGATCTCCTATAACAAAGTGTTCGGCTACTACCTCGAAGTAAGCAACGCCAACAAAGACAAGGTACCGGCCGACTGGATCCGGAAGCAAACCCTGGTGAATGCCGAGCGCTACATTACCGAAGAGCTGAAGGTATACGAAGAAAAGATCCTGAATGCAGAGGATAAGCTGATCGTGATCGAACAGCGCATCTTTAATGGCCTCATCGCGGCGGCCGCCGCGTTTATTCCACAGATCCAGCTCAACGCACGTGTGCTGGCACAGCTCGACTGTCTGCTGTCCTTTGCTGTCGTGGCCCGCGCCAATCGCTACGCCCGCCCGCAGATCAACGACTCATACATCGTCGACATCAAAGCAGGCCGCCACCCCGTCATCGAAAAACAGCTGCCGGTCGGCGAGCCGTATATCCCCAACGATATATACCTCGACAGCGAAAAGCAACAAGTGCTGATTATTACCGGTCCCAACATGGCGGGTAAATCGGCGTTGCTACGCCAAACGGCGCTCATCGTGCTGCTTGCCCAGATGGGTAGCTTTGTGCCGGCAGACGCTGCCGCCATCGGCATTGTCGACAAGGTATTTACCCGCGTGGGCGCGTCCGACAACCTGTCGAAGGGCGAGTCGACGTTCATGGTGGAGATGATCGAGACCGCCAGCATCCTGAACAACCTCAGCCATCGCAGCCTGATCCTGATGGACGAGATCGGCCGCGGTACGAGCACCTACGACGGTGTGTCTATCGCCTGGGCCATTGTCGAATATTTGCATAACCACAAAGACTTTAAACCCAAGACACTTTTTGCCACCCACTACCACGAGCTGAACCAGCTTGAAGAAGACCTGACGCGCGTGCGTAACTTTAACGTGTCGGTAAAAGAGGTGGGCGATAAGATCATCTTTATGCGCAAGCTGAAAGAAGGCGGCAGCGAGCACAGCTTTGGTATACACGTGGCACAGCTGGCGGGCATGCCCAACCGCATTGTATTGCGCGCAAACGAGATCCTGCACTTCCTCGAAAAGGATAAGCACAAGAACGAAGACAAAAAGCGGATGGAAAATATACCGGTAGCCACACCGCAGATGAGCCTGTTCGCCGCCGACCCACGCTTTACCGAGATCGAAGAAAAGCTGGGCAAGATCGACATCAATACCATCAGCCCCGTGGAGGCGTTGCTCAAGCTGAACGAGCTGATCACCGTACTAAAAAAATAAAGGGGCTTACGCCGCCCCTTTGTTTTCTGTATTGCCTCCGGCATTGCCGGTATTTCTATTGTCTCCTCCTCCGCGGTTTCCGCCTCTGCGTCGCTTTGGACGCCGACGGTCGCTTTTCTCGCCGCCGTTTGCATTGGCGTTCGCACCATTGCCATTGGCTTCCCCACGCGGCCTGCCGTGACCCTGTCCCTGTCCACCACGACGGCCACCGCCGCCCGGACGACCACCGCCACCGCCACGGCCGTGACCGGAGATGTTTTTCTTTTTCTGCGGCTCGTAGGCCGGGCCTTCGCCCGCTTCTGGCGGCAAGGGCAGTTTAGGAATAACGCTGTCGATCAGCGTTTCGATGCTGTAGAATTTGCGCTGGTCGCGCTCGTTGATAAGCGTCACCGCGGTGCCGGTAGTTTCGGCACGGGCCGTACGGCCAATGCGGTGCACATAATCTTCTGGATCGGGCGGCACGTCCCAGTTGATCACCAGGCTGATGCCTTCCACGTCGATACCACGCGAAAGCACGTCCGTACCGATGAGCATGTTTACCTGCTTATTCTTAAAGGCGCGCAGGATTTCCTCACGCTCTTGCTGTTCGAGGTCGGAGTGGAAAGCACGGGCGTTCAGGCCCCCTTTTTGAAACACCACGTCAAGTTTCTTCACCGTCTCTTTGGTGGACGCAAAGATGATCACGCTCTTCCAGGGCACGGTCTTGAGCACATGCTTCAGCACGGCACCCTTCTGCGCATCGTGCACCACATACGCTTGCTGCAAAATGCCCGCCGCGGGCTTTGCAATGGCGATATTGATCTCTTTGGGCTCGGTCAGGATCTTGTTGGCCAGCATGCGGATCTTGGGCGGCATGGTGGCGGAGAACAGCAACGTCTGCCGCTTCTTGGGCAGGTAGTTGATGATCTTCACAATGTCGTCGTAAAAGCCCATGTCGAGCATGCGGTCGGCCTCGTCGAGCACCAGGTGCTCTAAGTGATCGAATTTAATGGTGCCGGCGGCCAGCAGGGCGATAAGCCGGCCAGGGGTGGCAATGATGATGTCGGCGCCTTGCTCCAGGGCCTTTCGCTGCTGGTCCCACGTAGCGCCGTCACCGCCGCCGTATACGGGAATAGAGCTTACACCCAGGAAATACGCAAAGCCTTCGATCTGTTGGTCGATCTGCTGTGCCAGCTCGCGCGTAGGCGCGATAACGAGCGTATTCAGATGCCGGTGATCCGCGTGCAGTACTTTGTTCAGGATGGGCAGAATATAGGCTGCCGTCTTACCCGTGCCCGTTTGTGCGCAGGCTATCAGGTCGTGATTCTCCAGGATCATCGGAATGGCCTGTCCTTGAATCGGCGTGGGCTTCGTATAGCCCATCGACGACAGGCCGTCCAGCAGCTTCTCGTCGAAATTAAAATCCTCGAAGGTCAAGAAAAAAAGTTTTTACAGTTCAGTGTCAATCTTTACAAAACAAAATAATGGCAGGCGTCGGGGCTGAATGCTTATGCGATTTACTGCAATTTTTCCATCCTGCCAAGTTCTTGCTATCTCTGGCACAATTTTTCGTAGTTTTAACGCAACAAACCAGCTTTATGCAGACGCTTTGTCGACTAACCACCGTACTGACCCTGGCCTTGCTCACGGCCTGTGCCTCGAGTCCTTTCGGATCGAAAGTAAAAGAGCCCTTTCAAAGCAACGCGTACCAATCCAACAATCGCTTCTGGCGGGCCTCCGGCAAGGGCGTAAGCTCGCAGGATAACATCGCCAAAGGCAAAGCCGACATTGACGCCAAAGCCGAGCTGGCCGGCCAGATCAATACGACCATGAAACAGGTGGCCGATCAGTACCTCGGCCAGACCGAAAATGCCAATGCCGCCGACGTGGCCGACAAATTCCAAAGCCTCGTGCGGCAGGTGATGAACACCAACATGGCCGACCTGCGCAAGATGGACGAGAAAAAGTACTACAACGACAAGACCAAAGAGTATACCGTCTTTATCGCCTACGAGATCAAGAAGAACGCCATGCTGCGTTTTATGAAAAAGCAGGCCAAAGTAGACAAGACGATAGACGAACGGCAGCGCGAAGTCATCGAGAAGATCGTTGACGAGGAGCTGGAAAAGGCAGATGCCGCCGATCACGACTAAGGCACAACGATTTTTATTTACAGGTTAAAGACACCCGGCCGGGCTTTATGCCCGCCGGGTTCTTTTTTTACCCCAGGCCAGGCAACCCATTTCCGCGGGCGGGCTGGTATGTTTGTGGTAATTAGGATACCTTTGAGCCCTTAAAAACTATTAATTCTTATGTTTTCAATTCTGTTACAAGCACAAGGAGGACCCCAATGGCAGTCTTTTATTGTTTTCGGCGCGATCATCATCATATTCTATTTCTTCATGATTCGCCCGCAGCAAAAGAAGCAAAAGGACCAAAAGAAATTCGGTGAGGAAATTAAGCGCGGCGACTATGTTATCACCATCGGTGGTGCCCATGGCACAGTAGCCGAAACAGAAGGCGATACGTTTATTCTCGAAGTTGAAAAAGGCGGCCGCATTCGCTTTAACAAATCAGCTATCTCGATGGAGGCAACCAAAGCCTACCAGACCAAGAAGTCGTCCTAACCCGTTGACGTTACCACCCGGTCGATACCCGCGCCGGGCACGGGTGTTGCAGGAGTATTGCGCAAAAGAATGAGTGTCATCAATTCCATATTCAATCTTTTACGGTTTAACCGGAGAAACTGGAAGCCCGTGGTATTATGCCTTTTCGCTGCCACGGTCTTCTGGTTTTTTAACGCGCTCAACAAAAAGTATACAACCAACATCAGCTTCCCCCTGGCGTTTGACTATGCCGAAGAGGACTACGTAGCGGTGCATCCACTCCCCAAAAGCATTCGTATCAATGTTACGGGTCCAGGCTGGGATCTCTTTCGCCGCAGCCTGGGACTGAAAGTACCGCCGCTGGTGATCCCGCTGGAGCGCCCGTCGGAGGTGAGAAAGATCGTAGGCAGTACGCTGCCCCCGTTGTTCGCCAATCAACTGGAACGTTTCGAGATCAACTTCGTATTGTCCGATACACTGCGCATTGCCCTGGAGCCGAAAGGTACACGCTGGATCAGCCTCGCCCTCGACTCGCCGAATATTCTGTTCCGCAAGGGTTATGCCATGACGAGCGACGCTACCATCGCACCGGATTCGATCTTCATCGAAGGCCCGTGGAAGCTGGTGATGGCGCTGTCGGAACCGGTATACCTCAAGCTGCCGCAACGCAACATCGACGAAAACTTTTCGGAAGATGTAGAAGTGAAATTTGTAAACGGCGACCTCATTCGTCGCGACCCGCCCACCGTGACCGTACGGTTCAATGTCGACCCGCTCACGGTCATCAAAGACTCTATCACCTTAACGATCATCAATCTGCCAAAGGGCGCCCGGCCGTCGCTGGGTGTGCGGCAGCTTCCGTGTACACTTGCTATTCCCCAGCGCTTTTTGAAAAGCTATAACCATGACTCGGTCAATGCCGTTGTAGATTTGAAGAGCTTCTCGAAAGGTGTTAAGCGGGTGCTACCGGTTATACAGGGGCTGCCGCCGTACAGTCGGGTGCTGGCCGTAGATTCCATTGTGGTTAAATTCTAAGTTTGTGCATAAACCTCTGCAGATCGGCATTACCGGCGGCATTGGCTCGGGAAAAACCCTGGTCACTAAAATCTTCGCATGTCTCGGAATTCCCGTGTATGATGCTGACAGCCATGCGAAAGAACTAATGACCACCGATGGAATTCTCATATCGCAGATAAAGAAAGAATTCGGTGATTTGTCGTACTTAACTGATGGTACGCTGAACCGCAAATACCTGGGCGAAGTGGTCTTTAACCAGCAAGAGAAGCTGGATATACTCAATAGCCTTGTACATCCGCGCGTGCGGCAGGACTTCGCTCAATGGACGGATCGATATAGAGAAAAGCCCTATGTCATTCGTGAAGCGGCGCTGTTATTCGAGACCGGTGTGTACCGGTTGCTGGACCGCACGATTGTTGTATACGCGCCGGAAGATGTACGCATCCGCCGGGTAATGAAACGCGACAACAGACCCGAGGCACAAGTGCGGGCTATTATCCGGAAGCAACTGTCAGAAGAAGAGAAGAAGGCCCTCGCCGACGATATTATTTACAACGATGACTCGATCCTTGTCATTCCTCAGGTGCTCGAACTACACCATCGCCTTTTACAGGGGAATGCCTGACCGCGTGCACACTTCCGCTCCGGCAGGATTAGTGTGAAGACCGCCAACAGTACTACAGACACCAACAGCATGAAACGTAATATAGCAATCGTATTGATCGCCGCAGCCCTTATCGCCGGTGCCTGCCATTCGAAGAAGCAAGAAGGCCCTGCCGGTGGCGGACGCCAGCGCAACAGCGGCCCTGTACTGGCCGATGGCTTTCTGGTGGGCGTAAGCTCTGTGAGCGAAAAGATCGAAGTACCGGGCTCGCTGCTGCCCTTCGAAGAAACGCAGATCCGCGCAGAAGTGGACGGCCGCATTGTGAAGATGAACATTCAGGAAGGAAGCCTGGTAAGCAAAGGCACGCTGCTGGTAAAGCTCTTCGACGAAGACCTGCAGGCGCAGCTTCGCAAGCTCGAAGTACAGCTCAAGATCAAAGAGAAGACGGAAGAACGTAACCGCGAGCTGGTAAAGATCAACGGCATCAGCCAGCAGGACTACGACCTGGCAGCTCTCGACGTAGAGAACCTCAAGGCGGATATTGAATCTACCCGTATCGCTATTGCCAAGACAGAAATCCGCGCGCCCTATGCCGGGCGCATCGGTCTGCGCACGGTCAGCCTGGGCGCGTTTATTGCACCGACCGATATCATTACCACGCTACGCCAGGTGAACCAACTCAAGCTGGAGTTCTCTGTGCCTGAAAAATATGCGAAAGAAATAAAAAAAGGGTATACCGTACAGTTTACCGTGGACGGTGGCAAACAAGCACATAAAGCTACGGTGCTCGCCACCGAAAGCAGTGTAGACCAAAATACCCGCACCCTCAAAGTACGCGCAGTGGTAAATGAACAACACCCCGAGCTGGTGCCCGGCGTGTTTGCACGTGTCAACCTGCAACTGGGCAAAAACAACCAGGCGCTGATGGTACCGTCGCAAGCGATCATACCGACGGCGCGCAACAAGCAGGTGATTGTCTTGAAGCGCGACAGCGTGCAGTATACGGTGGTAGAAACCGGTCTGCGCGACTCTGCCTACGTGCAGATCCTGAGCGGCGTCAAAGCCGGTGATACTATTATCACATCAGGACTGATGGCCATACGGCCTAACTCGAAAGTGAAGATTGGAAAGGTTAAGACGTTCTAACACGGCTCCACGCAATGAACATTTCTGAAATAAGCCTGCGCCGGCCAGTACTGGCATTTGTGATGAACATCATCCTGGTGCTGTTTGGCGTCATCGGCTTCAACTTTTTGGGTATACGCGACTACCCCGCGATCGACCCACCCAACGTAAACGTCAGCACCAGCTACTCGGGTGCCAACGCCGACATCATCGAATCCCAGATCACCGAGCCGCTGGAGAAGTCCATCAACGGCATCGCCGGGATTAAGAACATGACCTCCATATCCAGCATGGGCCGCAGCAACATCAACGTTGAGTTCGAGCTCGGTGTGGACATGGAGGCGGCCGCCAACGACGTGCGCGACAAGGTATCACAAGCCAGCCGCTCGCTGCCCGATGACCTTCCCGGTCCACCCATCGTATCGAAAGCCGATGCCAACTCAGACGCTATCATTACCATGACGGTGCAAAGCAATACAAAGAATCCGCTGGAGCTGACCGAGTATTGTAACAACGTGCTGGTGGAACGTCTGCAAACTATACCCGGCGTCAGCAGCATTCAGATCTGGGGCGAGAAAAAATATGCCATGCGCATCTGGCTCGACCCCGGCAAGCTCAGCGCGTATAGCCTCACGCCCCTCGATATACAAACCGCCCTCAACAAAGAAAACGTAGAGCTGCCGTCGGGCAAAATCGCGGGCAATGCCACAGAGTTAACGGTACGTACCTTTGGTCGGCTATATACCGAAGAAGACTTTTCCAACGTCATTGTACGCTCCACCCCACAAGGGGACATACGCCTGAAAGATGTAGGCCAGGCCGTACTGGGACCCGAGAACGAAGAGTCGGTCTTGCGCGAAAGCAATATACCCATGGTAGGCTTGGCCATGGTGCCGCTGCCGGGGTCGAACTATGTAGAGATCGCCGACGAGTTCTACAAACGCCTGGAGCAGATCAAAAAAGAGGTGCCGGCAGACATTACGCTCTCCATCGCCATGGACCAGACCGTATTCATCACGCGTTCGATCTCTGAAGTGGAAGAAACACTGCTGATTTCCTTCCTGCTGGTCGTCTTGATCATCTACCTGTTCTTCCGCGACTTTATCATTGCCATCCGCCCGCTGATCGATATACCGGTCTCACTCGTGGCCACCTTCTTCATTATGTACCTGTGTGGCTTCTCGATAAACGTGCTGACCATGCTCGGCATCGTACTGGCTACAGGCCTGGTGGTGGACGACGGTATTGTCGTGACGGAGAACATCTATAAAAAGCTGGAGCAGGGCATGAATAAATACCAGGCGGCCGCGGAAGGTTCGAAGGAGATCTTCTTCGCCGTTATTGCCACATCCATCACGCTGGCGGTGGTGTTCCTGCCGGTCGTCTTTATGCAAGGCTTTGTCGGCCGGTTGTTCCGTGAGTTCGGCATCGTAGTAGCCGGCGCCGTGCTGGTTTCCTGCTTTGTGTCGCTTACGCTTACACCAGTACTCAGCGTTAAGCTGACGCGCACCCACCACGAGCACTCGTGGTTCTATCGCGTAACGGAACCTTTCTTCACCGGAATGGAAGAAGGATATAGACGCATCCTGGCCAAATTTATGCGCGTGCGCTGGATGGCAGGCATTATCGTGTTTGCCTGTATCGGTGTCTTTTTCCTGATCTTCTCGACCATCCAATCGGAGCTTGCCCCGATGGAAGACCGCAACCAATTCCGGTTGACGTTGCAGGCGGTAGAGGGCACGTCATACGACTTCATGGATAATTACGTGCAGCAGATGGTAACGTACATACAAGACTCCGTGCCTGAGTATGAAACGGCCCTGTCTGTTACCGCACCCGGCTTCTCAGGTGCCGGCTCAGTCAACAGCGGTTTTGTGCGTGTTACGTTAACCGATCCAAACGAGCGCACGCGGTCACAACAGGAGATCGTGGACGCCGTGAGCAAGAACCTCAATAAGTTTCCCAGCGGCCGGGCCTTCGCCATACAGGAGCAAACCATCGCAGTAAACCGTCGCGGCGGTCTGCCGGTACAATTCGTCATTCAGAACAACAACTTCGAGAAACTGCGCGAGGTGCTGCCCAGGTTCCTCGAAACGGCGGCGGCAAACCCCGTGCTGCAAGGCATAGATTCAGACCTCAAGTTCAACAAGCCCGAGCTGCGCGTTGCGATCAACCGCCTCAAGGCTACACAGCTGGGCATTAGTGTACAAGATATAGCGCAGACCTTGCAGCTAGCCTATAGTAACCTGCGCTTCGGGTACTTCACCAAAGACGGTAAGCAATACCAGGTGATGGGCCAGGTCATGCGCATCGATCGCGACGATCCGGACGACCTCAAGAACCTCTATGTACGCACCGGCTCGGGCCAGCTGATCTCGCTCGACAACGTGGTATCGGTAGTAGAGTCTACCACGCCGCCGGCGCTCTACCACTTTAACCGCTATAAATCTGCTACGATCTCGGCAGGCCTGGCGCCCGGCAAAACCGTGGGAGACGGCATCAACGAAATGCGGAAGATCGCCGACGAGCTGCTCGACGAGACCTTCACCACCTCGCTCTCCGGTGCTTCGCGTGACTATGCCGAAAGCTCGGGTAATACTTCTTTTGCGTTGATCCTGGCGTTGCTGTTGATCTACCTCATTCTGGCGGCGCAGTTTGAAAGCTTTATCGACCCGCTGATCATCATGATCACCGTGCCGCTCGCATTCTGCGGCGCATTCCTGTCGCTCTATATCTTTGACCAGACCAACAACATCTTCTCTCAGATCGGCATGATCATGCTGATCGGCCTGGTGACAAAAAACGGTATCCTCATTGTAGAGTTTGCCAACCAGAAACGAGATGAAGGTATGAGCAAGATCGAAGCAGTGCTGGAAGCATCGCGTATGCGCCTGCGCCCCATTCTCATGACCAGCCTGGCCATGGCGCTCGGCTCGCTGCCGCTGGCCCTATCGTTGGGAGCAGCCTCTACGAGCCGCAAGCCGCTGGGTATCGTTATCGTCGGTGGTATCATGTTCTCGCTCATTCTCACACTGTTTGTTATTCCGGCTGTCTACTCGTATTTCTCACGTGCCAGAAAGCACGTAGAGTTTGGCGCCAACACACCCACAACACCTTCGCATAAGGAACTGGTATATGAAAATTAAACTTCCGGCCTCGCTCTTAACCTATATCATCTTTACAGGCTGCCTGTATGCACAGCAGCCGACCGCGACGCAGCCTGAGCAAGTAACGCTGGATCAGGTAATAGGCATGGCGCTCGAGCGAAACTTCGACGTTATCCTCGCCCGCAATACCGCCGAATCGTACTCCGCCGATCGCCGGTACGCAAATGGTGCTTTCCTGCCGCAGCTGAACGCGCAGGGGGCGATAACCTGGAACAATAACGAGCAAAGCCTTCGCTTTGAGGATGCTACACGCAACAACAGCGGTAAAGCCGAATCAAAAAACACATCTGCATCTGTCGCACTCAACTGGACATTGTTTGACGGTACCAAAATGTTTGCCACCCTCGATCGTATCAAAACCCTGGAGGCCATGGGCCAGTTGGCGGTCAAGGACCAGATGGTGAACACGATCGCCGACGTCATCGTCAGCTACTACGACATCGTGCGGCAGAAGCAGCAGCTCAAAGCTATCCAGGAGCAAATGGCCGTCAGCGAAGAGCGCGTAAAGCTGGCTGACCGCAAGCTGCAGGTAGGTACCGGCGGCAAACCCGAATTGCTGCAGGCGCGCGTAGACTACAATGCACAGCGCACCCAGGCGTTGCAGCAGGAAGCCGCCATCGCCAACCTGAAAGAGCAGCTCAACACCATGGTGGGGCAGCAACTGCCGCCGGTATACGAAGTAGCCGACACCATTGTGGTCAATCTCGAGCTGAGGCTCGAGGATATTCAAACCAACCTCGAGGCCACGAACTTCGCACTCCAGACATTGAACCTGAACACAGAAGCCGCCCGCCTGTCGCTGCACGAACGCCGCGCGGAGATGTCGCCTGTGCTGGCATTTAATGCTGCTTATAATTGGTCAGAAACGAATAATATACGTCTTATCAACCCGTTCTCAGCCCTCTTCAGCCGCAGCAATGGCTACAACTATGGCTTTACCCTGACGTTGCCAATCCTCAACAACTTCGTCACACGCCGCAACATCCGACAGGCCAATATATTCCTGGACCGCCAGCGTGTGCTCTACGATCAGGCCAAGGTGACAATAGACTTTGGCGTGCGCAACGCGTACGTAAACTACGACAACGCACGCAAGGTTTTGCTGGTGGAAGAGGAGAACATCCTCTTTGCGAAAGACAACGTGTTCATCGCCCTGGAGGGCTTCAAACGCGGCATCATTACATACATCGAATTACGTACAGCGCAGCAAAGCCTGGCCGACGCGTATACCCGCCTGATCAACGCACGCTATCTTTCCAAGGCCGCCGAAACAGAACTGCTGCGATTGAAAGGCGCGCTACTGAAATAAGTGGCAACAGAAACTTTGAAACAACCCAATTAAATCAGCCGGCTCGTTCCCTTGGGACGGGCCGGTTTTATTTGATGAATATACGGATGCTTGGCGGCGTCTGGCGCCGGTGTTAAGCACCCCAGCGAAGCGGCAGTGCGTCAACCGGTGCCCGGTATGGCAGCGGTCTCCGACCACCTTCCACACCCTGCCCTACGCCGGGATGTCATTAACTCGCGCGCGAGCTATCCCCGTGACTCCAACGAGTAGCCGATACGTAATAAATCATGCTATTGACTGCTTGCCCACTGGCCGAGCCGCGAACCAAAAAGACATAAAAAAACCCGAAGGAAATCCTTCGGGTCTTTGATATTCTCTAACGCGGTAGCTTACACCGTAGCCGCAGAAGACTCTTCGAATTTGCCGGAGATCTTCAGTGTAACAGTTTTCTTAGCCTTGTAGCCGCAGTAGCCGCACTGATAGTGCTTCAGCAGCTCGCCTTCTTCTACCGGTGAAGGGTTCTTCAGGATCTCTTCGCGAACTACTTTAAAGGTCTGGTAGTTACACTCAGGGCATTGCAGCGCGTGCAGGTGACCCGAGTAACGCTCGATTTTCACGTAGCCGGTCTCTTCGTCTTTCCATACGTCGTAGTCGATGGAGAATACGTTCTCTTCCGCCTGCATACCTTCGTCGAGGTAAGCATCTTCTTCTTCTTCGCTCAGCAGCTTCATAGCCTTGCCGGTTTTCGGAGAAACCCGCGGCTTGTAACGCAGTACTTTCAGGCGCTTTTCGATAAAGAACGGATAGTAGAATTTCAAAAGATTCTGAATGATCAGGGCCACGATCATACCCATGGCAAAGGTCGTGAAGCCACGCACGAAGATCCACAGCGGGCTCAGCTCAACGATGTTGGCGTTGGCATAGAAACAGCAGCCGATGACCAGGATGACAGCTGCGATCCACAGCGTACGGATCTCACTTTTGTTGATGTAATCATACTTCGACTTGGCATCGCTCATCGTCAACAGACGGACCACATGATACAAGATGATCAGGATGGCAATCACCCAGCCTAAATAGGCAATATTACGGGCCATCTCATTCCAGGAATCATACTGGTGTGGATCTACTATTTCGTTCATGATTATCGGTTGGTTATTATTGTTCCTGATAGCAAATATATAAGCCGGTTTTTATTAAACCTAACACGAAAAGTGCGTAAGAGCAGAAATCAATACAATTTAATACAGTTTTAACGAATTTAGTAGGATGAGCGGAAAAATGATTAGCCGGCCTGACGCATCTCTTACGGATGTACTAGCGCGACACTAATTCCAACATTTCGGCGACCGCGCGTTCGATGCCCGCCACATCAAAACCACATTCGTGGTGCAGCTCGGACTGCTCTCCATGTTCCACCACCTTGTCGGGGATACCCAGGCGCCGTACCTCTGCGTTGTAATGATGGTCGGCCATGAACTCGAGAATGGCACTGCCGAAGCCGCCGGGCAGACAGCCGTCTTCGATGGTCAGCACTTTTTTGTAACGGGCAAAGATGGTGTGTAACAGCGCTTCGTCCAGCGGCTTTACAAACCGCATATCATAATGGCCAATGCGGATGTTCTGTTCGGCCAGCGCGTCACAGACCTCCGTGGCATAATTGCCGATATGGCCGATCGACAGGATCGCCAGGTCATGGCCTTCGCGCAACATGCGCCCCGTGCCGATGGTAATGGCTTTCATGGGCGTACGCCAGGCCGGCATCACACCCTGTCCGCGGGGGTAGCGGATCGAGAATGCTTGCGCTGCACGCGGCAGCTGGGCGGTGTATAACAGGTCGCGTAGTTCTTCTTCGTTCATCGGCGCCGCCACGATCATGTTGGGCAGACACCGGAAGTATGCCAGGTCGTAGGCACCGTGGTGCGTGGCACCGTCGGCACCGGCAAAACCGGCACGGTCCAGGCAGAAGTTCACGGGCAGGTTCTGAATACAGACGTCGTGAATGACCTGGTCGTAGGCCCGCTGCATGAACGAGCTGTAGATGTTACAAAATGGAATCAGCCCCTGCGTTGCAAGACCCGCCGAAAACGTCACGGCATGCTGTTCGGCTATGCCCACGTCGAATGCGCGGTCGGGCATCTCTTTCATCATGATGTTCATCGACGAACCCGAAGGCATGGCTGGCGTAATGCCCACGATCTTGTCGTTGGCGCGCGCCAGCTCCACCAGCGTGTGACCGAAAACGTCCTGGTACTTGGGCGGCTGCGGCACGTCCTGTACTTTCTTAAAGATCTCACCGGTGATCTTGTCAAAGGTGCCGGGCGCATGCCAGGTCGTGGCGTTGCCTTTTTCGGCAGGTGCGTAGCCTTTGCCTTTTACCGTAACACAGTGGAGGATCTTGGGGCCCTTGATATTTTTGAGGTCCTCGAAGATGTTGACCAGGTGGTTCACATCGTGGCCGTCTACCGGACCGAAGTAGCGCAGGTTGAGCGACTCAAAGAAGTTGCTTTGGCTGAGCAGCGTGGACTTGATGCCGTTTTCAACTTTCGATGCAATCTCCTGGGCGCTCTTCCCAAAATTGGAAAGCTTGCCAAGCAGGTTCCAGACTTCATCCTTCAGTTTGTTGTAGGCCCGCGATGTGGTGATGTCGGTGAGATAATCTTTCAGCGCGCCCACGTTGGGGTCGATCGCCATGCAGTTATCGTTCAGAATGATCAGAATGTTGGAATCTGACACCCCTGCGTGGTTCATCCCTTCAAAGGCAATACCCCCAGTCAGCGCACCGTCTCCAATGACGGCAATGTGCTGGCGGTCTTCTTCACCCTTGTATTTGGAGGCCACCGCCATACCCAGCGCAGCCGATACCGACGTGGAGGAGTGTCCCACCCCGAAAGCATCGTACGGGCTTTCATAGCGGCGCGGGAACCCGGAAATGCCTTTGTAAACGCGGTTTGTGTGGAACTCGTCACGACGGCCGGTGAGGATCTTATGACCATAGGCCTGGTGGCCCACGTCCCATACCAGCTGATCGTACGGCGCGTTAAAAACGTAGTGGAGGGCGACGGTCAGCTCGACTACCCCGAGACTGGCGCCAAAGTGCCCGCCATAGACAGAAACATTGTCGATGATAAAGTGACGGAGCTCGTCGCTCAGCTGGACCAATTGTGCCTGGTCTAGCTTCTTTAAATCGTCTGGTGAGTTGATCTGCGCCAGAAGTTTTCCCGGAGTTATCAGCATAGAGGGAATTATAGACAAATTATAGCTCCTTTAACACGTAAAACGAAGATAAGGGTTTTATAACACAACCCCCGCGCTTTGACCGGAAACGGAAAAAAATGGGCCGGAATGCAGCTTTTGGAGGAAAACCTAACCACAAAATTAGTATTTCTTTTGGATCGGGGCTTTTTGTAGGATTATAAATAAATTTGCCGGCTACGCTTATGACGACACAGGAAAATTTTGAGGTGAAACTTCCCCTCTTCGAGGGTCCGTTCGATCTGTTGCTGTTCTTTATTGAACGCGACGAATTGGATATCTACGATATTCCAATTTCCAAGATCACGAACGACTTCCTGGCGTACATCAAGCAGATGGAAGAGCTCAACATCGAAGTTGCCAGCGAGTTTATTCTCGTGGCCGCCACGCTGATGCGCATCAAGTCAAAAATGTTGCTGCCGCGCCCGCAACTGGACGAACAAGGCAACGAGATCGACCCTCGCGAAGAGCTGGTACGCCACCTGCTGGAGTACAAAAAATACAAATCGGTCGTGGATATCTTCCACCAGATGGAAGAGACCGAGCTGCAGAAAGAAAAGCGTGGCAACCTCGTAAAAGAGCTCAAGTCGCTGGCCGAAAGCACCAACGTCGAAGCCGAGCTGCAGGACGTTACCGTCTTTAAACTGATGACGATCTTCGAGCGCGTATTAAAGCGCTTTGAAGCCGAAAAGAATAAACCCGTGCACCAGGTCGTGCAATATCCCTACACGGTCGATGGCCAAAAGAAATATCTGGTCACGGAAGTGACGAAACGCGGTCGCGTTTCTTTTGCCGAATTGCTGGAAACGTTTCCTACCCGGCTGGGCCTGATCTTTAACTTCCTGGCCATCCTGGAAATGCTGGCGCTGCAACTCCTGGCCATCCAGGTCGGTGAGGGGTTTAACAACTTCTGGATTACCAAATACCAGGGCGACCAGCTGGAAATTTCCAGCGCTGTAGAAGAGATCGAAGTCCCCTTCGAGCAATCCGACGTGATCGCTTCGGCCGACAGCGATGCGGTGCTCGACCACGAAAGCAGCGACGGCGATGAAGACGACGATGCCGACGAAACCGAACCGGAAGCCGACACCGATCGCGACAAGGCGTAATTACCGGCCCGCCTGAAACAGCTGCAACGCGCGCTCAAGATCGACATTCCCGCCCGACAGGATTATACCGGTGCGTTTACCCCTGAATACGTCACCTGCTTTTAGCACAGCCGCCACAGGCACGGCGCTGGACGGTTCGATTATAATTTTCATCTTTTCCCACACCTGGCGCATAGCCTGCACGATCTCCTCGTCGGTCACGGTAATGATCTGTTGTACATTTTCGCGTACGATGGGAAACGTCTTGTCGCCCAGCGACGTCAACAGCCCGTCGGCAATGGAGTTTGCCTGCGATACTTCGGGCTGTCCGCTGAGCATCGAGCGATAAGCATCATCGGCGCCCGCCGGCTCGGCCGCCAGCACTGCCGTACGGGGTGAAAAATACCGTGTAGCCATAGAGGTACCGCTAAGCAATCCGCCGCCGCCGACGGGCGCTATCACGATGTCGAGATCGGTTATCTCCTGGTATAGTTCCAGTGCAGCCGTCGCCTGGCCCGCCATAACGTCGTAGTTGTTAAAGGGATGTATTTCCGTGGCACCGGTCCTGGCGATGACATCGCGCAACATGCTTTCGCGCGCCTCCAGGGTAGGCTCACATTCAAAGATTTCGCCGCCGAACCCTTCTACACCACGTTTCTTTACCGCCGGAGCCGTACGCGGCATAACAATATAGGCGCGTATACCCAGCAGCTTGGCCGACCGCGCAATGGCCTGTGCATGATTGCCCGACGAGTGGGTAGCCACCCCCGCCGCTCGTTGTTCAGGCGTCAGTTGCAAGACGGCGTTCATGGCACCCCGGGCCTTAAAAGCACCCACCTTCTGGAAATTCTCACACTTGAAGAACAGCGACCCGCCCGCCAGCTGGTCCATGCCGGCAGAGGTCATGACAGGCGTACGGTGAATATAGGGCCGGATACGGGCGTGGGCGGTAAGAATAGTAGCAGAAGTGATCATGGAACAGGTATAAAGTGGGGGCCATAATAACATTTCTATACGTTTACCACAATCCAACTCCCTAATATTCTTTTGGCAGAAGCTTTCCCCAACCGGACCAAAAAAGACAGCCGCCGTTTAGTAAATTTGGCCTCCTCTTGTCAAATTTAGTAAGGGATAAATCATTAGGTATGAAAAAAGCACTGAAATGGACATTCATCATCATCGGCGGACTTGTCGTGCTACTCCTGGCGGCGGCGTTCATCGTTCCGATCGTTTTTAAGGACGATATCAAAGCCGCCATCGACAAAGAGATCGCGAAGTCTGTCAACGCCGACGTTTTGTTTGACATTGATAAATTCGAGCTGACACTCTTTAAGAACTTTCCCAACATCACCGCACAGATGCGCGAGTTCGGTGTAATAAACCGCGCGCCGTTCCAAGGAGTACCGCTTTTTGTTGCCGAGGAATTTGAAGTAGAGGTAAACCTGAAAGATATCCTCTTCGGCGACGAGCTGCGGGTGAAGGGTATATCCATTATCAACCCGATGGTAGAGATCCATGTACTTCAAGACGGCCGCGCCAACTACGACATTGCCATTCCGTCGACCGACACCACCACCACGACCGAAGAGCCCGGTGGCGATTTTTCCTTTGGCATCGACCACTGGGAAATTGTAAACGGCGAAGTGATCTATGACGACAAGTCGCTTCCGTTCCTGATGACCCTCAAGGGTCTGAACCACTCCGGCTCGGGCGACTTTACCCAGGACGTATTCGACCTGCGCACCAAAACTGTGGCCGATACACTTACCATGAGCTACGCCGGTGCCGAATATCTGAGCAATAAACGCGTAGAGATAGATGCTACCGTTTCCATCAGCGAGCAATACACCAAATATACCTTCAAGGAAAACACCGCCAGACTAAACGACTTTGCCCTGAGCTTTGACGGCTGGTTTAAAATGAACGAGAAAGACTTCGGCATGGATCTCAGCTTCAAAAGCCCCGAGACGGAGTTCAAAGACATTCTTTCCCTCGTGCCGGGTATGTATTCGGAAAGCTTCAAGAGCATCGAGACCAAAGGTGAGCTCGCCTTTAACGGCTTTGCCAAAGGTACCTATAGCGAAAACCAGATGCCCGCGTTCAACCTGAACCTACTCGTGAAGGACGCGATGTTTAAATACCCCGAGCTGCCCACACCGGTAAACAACATCAATGTAGACCTGCTGGTAGACAACAAAGACGGCGTGATCGACAACACCGTGATCGATCTCAAAAAGCTGCACCTGGACCTTGGCTCAAATCCCATCGATGCCAAAGCCCTGGTAACAAAAATGTACCCTACCAATGTAGACGCTACCGTATCCGCCAGGTTTAACCTGGCCGAGCTGAACAAGATGTTCCCCATGCAAGGCCTCGACATGAAGGGCAGCTATGCGCTGAACCTGAACGCCAAGGGCGTATATGATAGCCTGAAGAAAACCATTCCGGCGATCGACGCGACGATGTCGCTGGCAGACGGCTTTGTAAAATCAGCCGACTTCCCGATGCCCCTGGAAGACCTGCATTTCCAGTCGACCATTAAGAACACCTCAGGCAAAATGGCCGAGACCTTTATTACGGTAAAAGACCTGTCGTTGCTGCTGGACGGCGAACGCTTCAACGCCAACCTGGCGCTGGAAAACCTCGACGACTATACCTGGGACCTGAAAGCGAAAGGTGGCGTAGACCTCGAGAAGATCACCAAGATCTTCCCGCTGGAAGGCATGACATTGGCCGGTAAGGTAAAAGCCGATATCGAAACAAAAGGTAAATATTCGGATGTGCAAGCCTCGAAATACGATCGCCTGCCGACCAGTGGTAGCGCGTCATTGCAAAACTTCAAATACCTGACAAAAGATCTGCCGCCGGTAGACATCTCGCAGGCGTCGATGAGCTTCGACCCGAGACAAATTCAGCTGCAAAACCTCAAAGGCACGATCGGCAAGAGCGACTTTGCCGTAAGCGGTTCCATATTGAACTATATCGCATATGTCTTCAGCGAAAACGCCACGATCAAAGGCGTGGTGAACTTTAACTCGACGCTGTTCGACCTGAACGAGTTCATGACTGAATCAGAAACGCCTGCGACGACAACCGATACGGCTGCGCTCAGCGTCATTCCGGTGCCGCAGAATATCGACTTTGTATTGAAGTCGGACATCAAGACGGTCAAGCTCATGAACTTTACCATGACCAACGCCAGCGGCGATGTGGTCGTAAAAGACGGTGTCGCCAATTTGAGCGGTCTGAAATTCAACATGCTGGGCGGTAGCTTCGTGGTAAATGGTACGTATAACACCAAAGACCTGTCGCACCCCAAGTATGACATGTTGCTGAACATCAACAACGTTTCGATGAAGGAAGCCTCCAGCGCTTCATCGCTCGTAACTACCTACGCGCCGATCGCCGGCCTGGTCAATGGCAACTTCTCGACCGACTTCAAGCTGAGCGGCGAACTATTGCAGGACATGATGCCCAACATGGCCACGGTCTTTGGCGATGGTAACATCAAGATCGCACAAGCCGCGCTGACCGGCTCCAAGCTCGTATCCGGTATTACCTCTATCACTAAGCTTAACGACACCGATCAGGTAACATTGAAAGACGTGCTGATGAAAGCCTCCATCAAAAACGGCCGCTTGACCGTACAGCCGTTCGACGTGAAGTTTGGTACCTATAAAACCGTCGTAGCCGGCAGCACCGGCCTGGACGGCTCGCTGGATTACACATTGAAGATGGATGTGCCGGCCGGCAAGCTGGGTTCTCAATTCAACAGCCTGCTGTCGAAATATAGCACCACCAAATCCGATCCGAACGCACCGATTCCCGTAACGATCGGCGTGGGAGGTAACTATGCAAATCCGTCGACCAAGCTGGTGATGGATGAGCAGAAACAGCAAGTAAAAGATGCCGCCACCGCAGCCGTAAAAGAAGAAGGCACAAAAGCTCTGCAGAACGCTGTGAAAGGCACAGAAGCTGAAAAAACAATCAACAAGCTGCTGGGCAAAGACACCGCCAAAACAACAGCCAAAGGCGATACCACCAAAGCCACACAGGAAAAACAGGTGGAAGATGCCAAGAACCTGATCAAGGGCTTGCTGAAAAAGAAAAAGAACTAATCCAAACACCGACAATCGGAAAGGCTACCTTGAAAAGGTGGCCTTTCTGCTTTTAAGGGGGGTCAAAAGCAGGGTTATCTTAGACGTATCTTGGCGTTGAGCCACTGTTACCCCAGCGATGACATAGTCCTAAAAGCACTGGGACATGCCCCGGATAGCTCGAAGGCATCTTCCGCGCAAGCCTGCTGTGTCCGGGCCTGCGCCGGCAACGCGCGCCAATAAGAAAGCCGCCCCATATATAGGAAGCGGCTTCTTACACCTGGCAACATGCCCGGTATATTATCTTTTAGCGATCAGCTCGCAGTGAGCTGAATTTCTTCGCCCTCCTTGTTCAGGAATTTAAATTCCGTCACGGCCATGGAAGAATCCATGACGATGTTCACCCAGCGCTTGTATTTAAAGTACCAACGCATGCGCTGGGAGATAAAGCCTTTGGTAAAGTAGGCATGCAGATAGGGGTGCAAGGCCAAGACCAGGTTCTTTTCGTTTTGCTTCACCAGCAGGTGCTCGACGTTCTTCTCAACAAGGTCGGACACCAGGATAGAGGCGGTGATCTTACCCGTACCGTTACAAGTAGGGCAAACCTCTTTGGTAGCAATATTCATCTGCGGACGCACACGTTCACGTGTGATCTGCATCAGACCAAACTTCGACAACGGCAGTACGGTCGACTTGGCCTTGTCGTCGGCCATCTCATCCTTCATGATCTTATGGATGAGTTTCTTGTTATCGATATTCCGCATATCGATAAAGTCGATCACGATGATACCACCCATATCGCGCAGTCGTAATTGACGGGCGATCTCTTTGGCCGCTTCTATATTGACAGAAAGCGCTGTGGTCTCCTGGTTTTCTTCGCGGTTTGATTTGTTCCCGCTATTCACGTCGATGACGTGGAGCGCTTCGGTATGCTCGATGATCAAATAGCCGCCGCCCTTGAGGCTCACCGTCGTGCCGAAGGCCGACTTGATCTGCTTCTCAATACCGTAATGCTCGAATATCTTGGCTTTGCCTGTATACAGTTTTACGATCTTTTCCTTGTCGGGAGCGATCGTGCGCACATAGGCTTTAACCTCTTCAAAGATCTTTTTATCGTCAACATGCAGGTTGTCGAAAGACTCGTTCAGCATGTCGCGCAACAGAGAGGATGTCTTATTGATCTCGCCGATAACCTTATCGCGCGGCGACGCCGTTACGAGGCGTTCCATGCCGTCTTCCCAGGTCTTAACCATGTTGCGCAGGTCGCGATCGAGCTCTGCTACCTCGCGGCCTTCGGCCACGGTGCGGATGATCACGCCAAACTTTTCAGGCTTGATGGATTGGATCAGGCGAAGCAGACGCTTACGCTCCTCGTTGGAGGTTATTTTCTTCGATACGCTGACAGCGTTGGAAAAAGGTACCAACACCAGGTAACGACCGGCTAAGGATAACTCACAGGATAATCGGGGGCCCTTTGTAGAGATTGGCTCTTTAACAACCTGCACAGGAATTAATTGACCCTTGGTAAGCTGCTGGGTAATTTTCCCATGCTTGTCAATGTCCTGCTCCAGATTGAATTTGTCGAGCTTGGCGCCGTTGATCTTCTTGGCCCGGACCAGCTTGGTAAACTTTGAAAGTGAACTGAACTGCGGACCGAGGTCGAGGTAATGCAAAAAGGCATCCTTATCGTAGCCGACATCTATAAATGCTGCATTCAGGCCCTGTACAACTTTCTTGACAGAACCTAAATAAATGTCGCCTACTGTAAATTTGCTGCCTTCCTCCTCGTTGTGGAATTCAACCAGCGTCTTGTCTTTAAGAAGGGCTATACGACATCCGTTCTGAGTGGCACTAATGATTAGTTCATTACTCAAAACAAGAAATAATTAAATAAAAAATGATGTGTATAGACACACTGCTTCACCTCTGTGAAGCAGTGCTAACCGGTGGCCCGGTTATTTCTTCTTATGTCTGTTCTTTCTAAGACGCTTCTTACGCTTGTGCGTCGCCATCTTATGCTTCTTTCTTTTCTTTCCGCTTGGCATAGTAATGCTTTAAAAATGATGCTATTATTTTAAATCCTTCAGATAAGAATCTACCGTCGCTTGTACGGCCGGATCCTCATCCATTTCTTTTACGCGTTCAAATTGTTCCTTCGCCCGTTGGTTGTCTCCGGTGTTCATCAACGCAATGCCAAGCAATAAATGACCTTGTGTGTGATTCGGGTTCACCTTCAACAGCTCTTCGAGCCGTTCCACGGCCTTTTCATGCTGTCCGGATTGAATGGAAAGCATCCCCATATTATAGAGGGCCAACTCATTCTTCGGATCTTCTGCCAATACCTCGCGCAGCAACATAATGCCCTGCATGGGGTTTGTCGAGCTTAGGTAGGTCATAGCCAGTTTCGTTTTTACGTCCAGGTTTTTAGGATTTTCATCCAATACCTTTTTGTAAAGCTCCTGTGCCTTGCCAGCCAGCCGGTTTTGTTTGGCTTCGTCCGTTGCAAAACCGAACGCCTGGTAATAATCATCACCGGCTTCGATCCAGCTTTCCGTCGTGTTAAAGAACTTCGCTGTTTCTTCAGAAAACCACGCCGCACTGTCAAATTTGCCAGCAATTCGGTACAGGCCCGCCAAAGAGTCGGCAAAGATAGCATTTTTTTCTTTTTCCGAGCCTGTTTGATATTGAATGCGCAAAGATGCAATGGATTGAAGCACCGCACGCGGTGCGGCAGCGTGCACGTCGGCGTGCTGACCCACAGAATCGGCCGCCGGGCCCGTTGCGACAGAGCCGTCATTCTCGACCACTACCTTGGGTAATAGAAAAAGAAGGACGATCACCGCCACACAGGCGACTATGAGTATAATACGCGTTTTTAGCATGTTTTGGAAGGAATTCCCGGGAACGGGTCAAGACGGGTCCTGCTCTTAATCAACATCCTCTTCTTTATATTTCTCAGCTGTGTCGGCTAACTGTTTAACTTTCTCGCTGCTTTTAATTTTGCTCACAAAGATCTTTGCAGGCTTAAAGCTGGGAACATAGTGCTCATCGATCACCAGGGCCGTATTCCGCGATATGTTTCGGGCAATCTTCTTCTTTCTTTTTTTGTTGATGAAGCTGCCGAAACCCCGGATATAAATATTGTTGCCATTGGCCATGGAATTCTTAACCACGCTGAAGAAAGCTTCCACCGATGCGGTGACATCTGCTTTATCTACTCCGGTCTTTTCAGCAATTTCGTTGATGATGTCTGCTTTGGTCACTGTGTTATATTTTTATGTCGAATTTTTTGGGTTGGCAAATTTATATGCCGCTCGTAGATTTAAAAATGAATATTGAAAAAATCTGATAATCAGGAGGATGGACAAACGATATTTCTCTGATAAAGTCGTTGAATGGTATCACACACGCAAACGTAACCTGCCCTGGCGGGATACCCAGGACCCCTACAAAATATGGTTGTCAGAGATCATTTTGCAGCAGACACGGGTCGCCCAGGGGCTGCCCTACTACCTCCGGTTTATCGAAAAGTTCCCGACCGTCCAGGCCCTGGCCGCCGCCTCCGAACAGGAAGTACTGCGCTTATGGCAAGGATTGGGCTACTACACGCGTGCCAGGAACCTGCACAAATGTGCCAAAGAGGTGGTAGCTCGGTTTCAGGGCGCCTTCCCCGACAATTTTCAAACGCTTAAAACCCTGCCCGGCATAGGCGATTACACCGCCGCGGCCATTGCATCCTTCGCATTTCGCGAATCCGTGGCCGTGGTCGACGGCAACGTCTTTCGCGTACTGGCCAGGATCTTTGGCATCGATACGGAAATCAACAGTCCGGAAGGGAAAAAGGTTTTTGCAACACTGGCAAATGAGCTGATCAGCACAAAAAACCCTGACCAGCACAACCAGGCTATCATGGAGTTCGGCGCCCTGTACTGCACTCCCGGCAAACCCGACTGCGACACCTGTACCTTTGCTACAACCTGCTTTGCCGCCAAAAACGAGCTGCAAGACATGCTGCCGGTTAAAACCAAAGCAAAAGCGGCCCGGCCCCGGTACTTCTACTATTATGTGATCCGCAAAGGCAAGTCGATGCTGATGAAAAAGCGCGATCAAAAAGACATCTGGCATGGCCTGTATGATTTTTATGTGGTCGAAAAAGTTAAACCTGCCAATCCGGTAAAGCTCATGGCACAAGATCCTCTGCTGAAGAAATTTAACCAGGACGACGCGACCATCTCAAAAAAATATAAACACGTGCTCAGCCACCAGATCATTCATGCGACATTCATTACACTGGCCGACCAAAGGTCGCAGGCAGCAGGTGCGGACGGACTAAAATACTATTCTTCACAAAAAATCTCCGATCTGCCTAAGCCCGTGTTGATTAGCCGGTTCCTGGAAGACTACCAGCTTTTATAGTTGACTCAAGATTGGTATTTTTGTTTACCTCCATGCACCACATGCTCTTACCGGCTCGTACCCGCGCGCACGCGTGGAGGGATGAAAGCTGTAAATAAATAATAACATATATGTCAGGAGTAAACAAAGTAATCTTAATTGGACGCCTTGGTAAAGATCCCGAAGTACGAAACCTCGACAACGGTGCCGTGGTAGCGAACTTCAGCATTGCCACCTCAGAAAGTTATAAGGACCGTACTACTGGTGAGAAGAAGGAAATAACAGAATGGCACAACATCGTGCTGTGGCGCGGCCTGGCAGAGATCGCTCAGAAGTACCTGCGCAAAGGCGACATGGTATACATCGAAGGAAAACTGCGCACACGCTCGTGGGAGAAAGACGGCGTAACGCGTTATACAACGGAGATCGTCGGCGATAACATGAACATGCTTTCACCGAAAGGCAATGGCGGCGGCGGTGGCATGAGTTCCGACTACGGTTCCTCAGACCGTTCGGTTGGCGACAACATGCGCGTAACCGCTCCGGCCGATACCAGCACGGACGACCTCCCGTTCTAATTCGTCACTGAGATCTTTTTTGCGTGGACGAACCTCCCGGGAACATCGAATTACTAAACATACTCACCCGCCCCGAGCCGGTGAGTATGTTTTTATATAGCGCAGGCTTGTTGGTACTGCTCGTGTTGGCCATCCTGATCACGCTATCAAAAACGGCACTGCTGTCACTCACCGCCGACGACATGATCACGCTGCGTCTGCAGCCGAGCCGCCGCGCGTACGCCGCTTTTATATTGTTAGAGCGACCCGAGCTGTTTATCACCACGGTAACATGGGCGAACACCGCCGTCTGGCTTACCTTCATCGTATTTCTGGGTAACTACCTGACCGCCGCGTTGTGGATTATACCGGTCGTAGCCTTAGTCGCCTTGACCTGCGAAACGTTGTTAAAAGCGTATGCCACCAAACACAACATGCGGCTCGCCCTGCGCGCCGCGCCCACCTGGCTCGCGCTGGCACGTCTGTGCAAACCCGCTACCTGGCCCCTGCGCAGATTCCGCTCCTGGATGGAGCGCGTGCTGAAGCAGGAAAGCAATGAGCCGACAGCCGAAGAGTTGGCAGAAGCATTGGGCCTTTCCAGGAAAGGTGAGAACGCGGAAGAAGATAGCGAAAAAGAGATTCTGCGGGGAGCCCTCACGTTCACCCGGCTCAGTGTACGGCAGGTTATGATTCCGATCAAAAACGCCGCAGCCATTAACAGCAGGCTTACCTTCACGCAACTGCAAGAGTACGTAGCCCAGGCACACCATGCACGCCTGCCGGTGTATGCTGAAAGCCCGGAAAAGATCGTCGGCATTTTATATGTCAAGGACTTGTTGCCGTTTCTGCATGAGAAGGCCGACTTTGGCTGGCAGAACCTGGTTCGTCCCGCCTCCTTTGTGCTGGAGTCCAGGAAGATTGACCAGCTCCTAATAGCCTTGCTGAAGAAATCCATCAAGATGGCAATCGTCGTCAACAACACAGGGCGCACCGTCGGCCTGGTCACCCTGCATGACCTCAGCGAAGAGATTGTCGGCGACATTAATAATGAGTTCGATCATGCCGTGGCACTGTTCCGCCGTGTAGACGACCATACCTGTCTGTTTGCCGGCGATGTTTCCATGAACGACCTGTACACATTACTCCTGCCGGAAACCGAGGCCATGCCACCGGTAGAACCGGTGGATAAATCGCTGCACGAGCAAATGCTGGAATGGCACGGTAAAATGCCGGTCTTAGGTGATGTTATCCGTCACGAACAATTTACCTTTACCGTGGAATCCCTCGAACACAAACAGATTAAACAGGTGCGGGTTCACATTCATGAGCGGCAAAAGCATTAACATTTTCGGTCTCGGCCTCATCACCGTCTTATTCGTCAATTCCTGTACGCGTGAGTACCTGCCCAAGCCGTTGGGCTACAATCGCCTCGAGCTGCCAGAGCCCGCATACACGTCGCTACCCGATTCATTGCCGTATACCTTTGAATATTCTAAACATGCCCGGCTGTTGCCGGACTCCTCGCGCATCCGTGAAAAATACTGGATCGAGATCTACTACCCGGCGCTAAAAGCAAACGTGCACATAACGTATAAGCCTTTGCACCGCGATGAAACGCTATTGAAGGAGCTGCTGGACGATGCGTACACGCTCACCGCAAAACACCAGATCAAAGCATCGGCTATTAACGAGGTGATCACAACGACACCTACCGGTAAGACAGCCGTCATTGCCGAGCTGGAAGGCGAAGTCCCCAGCCAGTTCCAGTTTACCGTTACCGATTCCGTTAACAACTTCATGCGGGGCGCGTTGTATTTCAACACACAGGTGGCCAACGACTCGCTTGCGCCCGCCATCGACTACATGAAAAAGGATATCATGCACATGATCAATACACTCGCATGGAAAAAACCAGGACCATCGATATGAAAAAACTACAAGCATTCCTACTCTGTATCCTGTCGGTTGCCGCGGTGCAAGCGCAGGACCTCTTCAACAAAAAAGACCTTACCGGCTGGGACGTGTACGGCACCGAAAAGTGGTATGTTGAAAATGGCGAGCTTATTTGCGAAAGCGGTCCCGACAAACAATACGGCTACCTGGCCACGCAAAAAGAATACAAGAATTTCGAATTGACGGTCGAATTCAAACAGGAGTCGAACGGCAACAGCGGCGTGTTCTTTCATGCTTCGATCGAAGGCACGCGCATCACAGGCTGGCAAGCCGAAGTAGCACCGGCAGGCAAACACACGGGCGGCATTTATGAATCGTACGGACGCGGTTGGCTGATCCAGCCGGATGCACAGGCCGAAAAGCTCTTAAAAGAAGGCGAATGGAATAAGATGGTCGTCCGGGTAGAGAACGACCGGGTAACGACCCATTTGAACGGGCACCCGGTGGTTATCTTAAAGGACGAAAAAATAGGCGCCAGCAATGGCAAAATTGCCCTGCAGATTCACGACGGTGGCGGCGTGAAAGTACGCTGGCGCAAAGTGCACCTGAAAACGCTGTAAGCTACCGCTGCCTTTCTTGCAGGTTGCGCGAGTAGCTCAAGATGTTCTGTACCGTTACCGGTGACGGCTGGAGGTCGGCAGCGTCGATCTCGTCCAGCATGCAGCGCAATTCATTGAACAACGCCTTGAGCTCGTTGTCGCACAGCAGTGCCCGGTCAATTTCCCGGCTCTCCTCCTCCGTAATCTCGCGGTATAGGTACCTCACTAGATCGGTTTGCGTAAAAGTTTTTATCATAGGCTCTGTTATTGATCATCTTCTTACGCAGGTTTATCAACGCATACCGCATACGGCCCAGAGCAGTGTTAATGCTCACTCCGGTGCGGCCGGCGATCTCCTGAAAGCTCATCTGTAGGTAGTGACGCATAATCAACACCTGTTTTTGCTCTTTGGGCAAATCCTTAATGTAATCCCGGAGCTTCATCCGCGTATCACGGCGGACGTGAATGTCCTCCATGGATCTTTCCGCGAACTTCAACGAATCGAATACGCGGCTTCCATCCTCCAGTACTATCTCCGGGTAGCGTTTGTCTTTTCTGAAATGGTCGATCGCCAGGTTATGGGCAATGCGACTGATCCATGGCAGGAATTTCCCCTCCTCGTTATACCGTCCACTACGGATGGTATTGATCGCTTTCACGAACGTCTCCTGCAACAGGTCCTCGGCTGTGTAGCGGTCTTTTACAATTAAGTAAATGGCCGTATAGAGCTTCGATTTGTGGCGGTGCAAGAGCATCTCAAAAGCCTTCTCGTTACCGTTACGATAGAGCGACACTAACTGGCTGTCGCTGAATCTGCTGTCAATCATTCTGTCTCATTTAGGTAACGTAGAGATCTCTGTCGATATTGTAGGGGTTAGATTTAGAATTGGAATGAAAAGATAGATGGTTTCCTTTAAAAGCGCAAAAAAATTTCTAAAAATTCTTGCCTCTCATACTATTTCTTTAGCTATTTGCTCGAGGATTTGTGTCACCATAAAGTATGGCAGTTAGTAAGAAAAAAGTTATCAAAAGCCTTGAAAATCTTTCGGAAGATTTGAAGGATTTAATTCACGAGCAATATCCAAATGGATACGAAGCGAGCATCACCCGCATCACCAATGCGAAGAAAGAGCCTATCTTCGTTTTTCCGCTGGAAACTGATGACTCTACCTACCTGATCAAAGTACCCGTCACCAAGAACAGTGAAGGCGAGTACGACGTGGAGTCATCGCGGTCGGAAAAAGAGTTCGACAACAACGACGAGGGCGACTTCAGCAACAATGACGACGATTTCGGCAGCGGCGGCAACAATGACGAGGACGATTATGACGAGGAGGGCGGCGGCAAACGCGGGCGCGAGGCCAGCTACGATCCCGATTTTGACGCCTGACCTGCTGAAAAAAAATATTGCACAAACACCGGAACACCATCCTATCGGATGGTGTTTTGCTTTCTGCGTAGATTGATTACTTTGACAACTTAAAGACGAAACTTTGAGCCAGGCCCTGATAGCAACCGAAAAACAAATCGAAGACCTCGACCCCCGCGAATACATCATTATCAAACGTGCACGGGTAAACAACCTCAAAAACCTGAGCGTCGCCATTCCCCGCAACAAGCTGGTGGTCATCACAGGCCTTTCCGGGTCGGGAAAATCATCGCTTGCGTTTGACACTCTCTTCGCCGAAGGCCAGCGCATGTACGTGGAAAGCCTCAGCTCCTACGCACGCCAGTTCCTCGGCCGGATGGAAAAACCGGAGGTGGACTACATCAAAGGCGTTTCCCCCGCCATCGCCATCGAGCAAAAGGTCAACACCCGCAACCCCCGGTCGACCGTCGGCACGACCACCGAAATTTATGACTACCTCAAGCTGCTGTTCGCCCGCATCGGCAAAACCTACTCACCCGTCAGCGGCAAAGAGGTGAAACGCGATACCGTCAGCACCGTCGTGGATTATATCAACGGCTTGCCCCAGGGCACCCGTGTCATGATCGCTTGCCCGCTGCTGATCAAAAAAGGCCGGAAACTGCACGATGAGCTCAACCTGCTCCTCAGCAAAGGCTTCGCACGTATCCTGGTAGACGGTGAAATGAAGTTCATCGAAGAAATTCTCACCCCTCCGGTACCCGAAGGAAAGAAAAAAGCACCAGCCAAAGCGGCCAGGATCACAGGCGAGATCGAGGTCCTGATCGATCGCGCCAGCGTGCAACCCGACGACGAAGACACCACCTTCCGCCTTTCCGACTCCGTGCAAACGGCGTTCTTTGAAGGCGAGGGCGACTGCATCGTCTATGCCGAAGGATCGAAGAAAACCCATTTTTCCGATCGCTTCGAGCTTGACGGCATGACCTTTACAGAACCATCCATCAACTTTTTCAGCTTTAACAACCCCTACGGTGCTTGCCAGACCTGCGAGGGCTTTGGCAAGGTATTGGGCATTGACGAAGACCTCGTTGTTCCCGACAAATCGCTCTCGGTGTACGAGGGCGCCATTGCTCCCTGGCGAAGTGAGACCATGGGCGAGTGGCAAAAGCCGCTGGTTAAGAATGGCATCAAGTTCGACTTCCCCATTCACCGCCCCTACAACGAGCTCACCAAGGCACAGCAGGAATTGCTGTGGAACGGTAACAGCTACTTTGAAGGCATAAACGAGTTCTTCCGTTACCTGGAGTCGAAGACCCACAAAATTCAATATCGCGTGCTGCTGTCGCGCTACCGCGGCCGCACCAACTGCCCCGACTGCAAAGGCACACGCCTGCGCAAGGACGCGCAATACGTAAAGATCGCCGACACGTCCATCACCGACATCGTGCTGTTACCGATCGAAGAAGCGCTGGTCTTTTTCAATAGTCTCAAATTGCCGGTGCACGACCAAAAAGTCTCCGAGCGCATTCTGACCGAAATAAAATCACGGCTTGAATACCTGGCGAAAGTGGGCCTGGGGTACTTAACCCTAAACCGCATCACCTCGACGTTATCAGGCGGTGAATATCAGCGCATCAAGCTGGCGACATCGCTGGGTAGCGCCCTGGTGGGATCGATGTACATACTCGACGAGCCCAGCATCGGTCTGCACCCCAAAGACACTGACCGCATGATCCAGGTGCTGAAGACCCTGCGCGACCTTGGCAACACCGTGATCGTGGTTGAGCACGAAGAAGAGATCATGCGCGCAGCCGATCAGATCATCGACATAGGCCCCGACGCAGGCAGCCACGGCGGCGAGCTCGTCTTCCAGGGTACGTTGAAAGAGATCAACGGCAAGGTTCGCTCGCATACCACGGACTACCTCACCGGCCGCGAAGAAATTGTAACCCCCAAGGTGCGTCGCAAGTGGAAAGACGCCGTGACGGTTTTCGGCGCCCGCGAAAACAACCTGAAGAACCTGACGGTAAAATTCCCGCTGTCGGCGCTGACAGTGGTTACAGGGGTGAGTGGATCCGGTAAGTCTACGCTTATTAAGAAAATCTTATATCCGGTGCTGGGTCGTTTAAATGGCTCCGTATCGGAAGTGCCGGGCAAATACGACAAGATCGAAGGCGAGTTCGGCAAGATCACCCAGGTGGAATTTGTCGATCAAAACCCCATTGGTAAGTCGTCGCGATCCAACCCGATCAGCTATGTAAAAGCATACGACGCCATTCGTAACCTGTATGCCGAGCAACCGCTTTCCAAACAACGCGGCTACAAACCCGCGCACTTCTCCTTTAACGTAGAGGGCGGACGCTGCGATACCTGCGAGGGCGAAGGCGAAATCCGCGTAGAGATGCAATTCATGGCCGATATCTTTCTGAAATGCGAGAGCTGCCACGGCAAGCGTTTCAAGCAAGAGATCCTGGAAGTGGAATACAACGGCAAGAACATTGCCGACATACTCGACATGACCGTGGAAGATGCATTGACATTCTTCCAGGACAAGAAAGCCATCTACGACAAGATTTTTCCCTTGTTCGATGTAGGATTGGGGTATGTCAAGCTGGGCCAATCTTCCAATTCCCTGAGTGGGGGCGAGGCACAACGTGTAAAGCTGGCTTCCTTCCTGGGCAGGAATTCGACCGAAGGCCATATCCTTTTCATCTTTGACGAACCCACAACCGGGTTGCACTTCCACGACATTGCCAAGCTGCTGAAGGCCATCAATGCGCTGGCAGACATCGGCCATAGCGTCATCGTCATCGAGCATAACCTAGAAGTGATCAAATGCGCGGATTGGATCATTGACCTGGGCCCCGAGGGTGGTGAAAAGAAAGGTGGTAACCTGATGTTTGAAGGCACACCCGAAGACATGGTGAAAAAAGGGAAGGGCTTTACCGCTGAATTTCTTCGCGAGAAGTTTAAATAGTCACCAGGGTCATGCCGAACAGACCGGTGTAAAGGCCTATGACAATAGCGACAACGATGCCCACAATCAGTAAAATCTTCTTTTTCATGAATGTAATGCGGAAGGGGTTTGCTTCTGAAGACACTACAAGTGTCCGGAAAGTTGTAGGCAGCGTGGGATTTCTTTTCAATTTCTTTCACACAATACCCCTATACCCCATGCTGCGGTAGGTAGTCCATAGCCGATTTGATCTTTCATGGATCGGCCATGGACTACTTATGTATTAACGTCTTACATAAACGCGGCCACCGGGTCTGCTATTGTCCAGGTAGGTCACGAAGTCGTCATCGTAATATTCGTCTACCTCCACACGTGTGGCACGGTGCACGTCTACGTGGCGCATCGCTACCGGTATGCCGGCACTTACGCTCCAGTTTCTGCCGCCGAACGATATATATACCTGGCGTTGGTAATCATAGTATACGTCATAATCCCGATAATATACATACCGCACGGGGCGAGGGTGGTGGTAAACAACCCGACGCTCTACCGGGGCATGGTGGTGGTGATGGACGACGCGCACCTCGTGGTGGCAGTGGCGATCGTGATGGTGCACATGCTCGTGACGATGACGTTCGCCATGATGATGGCCCCCGCGATTACCCTGTGCATATACGCCCATACTGGAACCCGCTAACAACGCTATCGATGCTGCGCGTAAAAAGATCGTCGTTTTCATATAAGTGCTCGTTTTAAATCTCGGAGGCGAACCCCCTTGACCCTACAAATGCAAACGCAATGCCAGTTGTAAAATGCGCTGTACAAGGGCTGAGCACCAAGTAATTACAACGAGCCTTATCGCTCTTTTTCTTTGCTCAGGTCGCCAAAGATGCTGTTGAGCAGCGAGAGGATCAGGCTAAAGGCAAGCGCCCACCAAAAGCCGTCTACCCGAAAACCGGGGGTGAGAAAATCTACCAGTTGGATCATGAGCGCGTTGATCACCAATAAAAAAAGGCCCAGCGTAAAGACGGTAACAGGAATCGTAAACACCACCAGGATAGGTTTTACAAAAGCATTGACCACCGCCAGCACGACCGCTACCAGCAATGCGTACCCGTAATGTTCCACGTGCACACCCGGCAACAGGTACGCACCAACTAAAACCGCTAATCCGCTCAATAAAAAACCGATGATTCCGTTCATTTTGGGCCTTCGAAAATTTGCTTGAAGTTCTGCTTTTACCTTTAGAAGTCAAATTTTAAATTTCGAACATGTACGCGATTGTTGACATCGAAACGACGGGAGGGTTTGCAGCGAGTCATCGCATTACCGAGATCGCGATCTATCACCACGACGGCATTCGTATTACCGACAGTTACCGTACATTGGTAAATCCCGGCCGCGAAATTCCATACTATATCACGGGCCTTACAGGCATTACCACCGAAATGGTCATGGATGCGCCTTCGTTCGAGGAAATTTCGGAAGAGATATTCGCCAAGCTCGACGGTCGCGTATTTGTTGCGCACAACGCACACTTCGATTATTCATTCATCAAACAGGAATTCGAGCTGGTCGGTGTGAACTGGCAACCCCGCAAGCTGTGTACCGTGCGGTTGAGCCGCAAGATCATACCCGGACTGCGTTCCTACAGCTTGGGCAGCCTGGCCGAAAGCCTCGGCATAGAAATTGAAAATCGCCACCGCGCAGACGGCGACGCACACGCCACTGTCAAGATCTTCCACGAATTGTTGGAGCGCGATCGCGAAGGCCAGATCCTGAAGGCGCTAAAGAAAAATTCGGGCGAAACCATTCTTCCGCCGAATCTGCCAAAAGAAGAGTTCGACAAACTGCCGTCGTTGCCGGGAGTATACTATTTCCTGAACGCACGCGGACAAGTGATCTATGTCGGCAAGGCCATCAACATCAAAAAACGTATCGCCGGACACTTTACCGGCGACGCCCGCGAGTGGAGCCGCTCGAAGATCCGGAACGAAATACACCACGTTACCTACGAGCTCACCGGCAATGAATTGATTGCCCTCATCCTCGAGTCGCAGGAAATTCGCCGCCTGTGGCCGAAGTACAACCAGGCGCAAAAAACCAAAGTAGAAGAGTGGGGCATCTTTAGCTACGAAGACCGTAACGGATACTTGCGGTTTTCCGCTAACATCGTTACCAAAGGATCTTTTCCGCTGATCCGCTTTGGCACAAAGGGCGATGCCTGGAATTTTTTGTGGGAAAAAGTGCGCGAGTTTGAATTGTGCCCCAAACTCTCCGGATTGCAAGTAGCCAAGGGCCTGTGCTTCAGTCACCAGACAGGCGAATGCCACGGCGCTTGCGAAGGGGTGGAAGGCGTTGCCGATTACAACGATCGCATAACGCAGGCCGTCGCTTCGTTTAAGGCATCGGGCAGCACCGTGGCACTTATCGGCAAAGGCCGGAATATAGAAGAACAATCCCTGGTACTGGTAGACAAAGGTGTGTATTGCGGCTTTGGCTATTTCGACCGCAACGTGGCCATTACCGATTTTGAATCAGCGCGAACTTACGTACGAATAAGCCCCGAAACTCCCATTGTACAAAACGTCGTCAATTCGTACCTCACCAATCCGCGAGACGTTGAATTGGTTGTTTTTTAGGGGAAAAATGCGCGACAATCCGGCGCAAGGGTTAAGTTTGCAGCGGTCAATTAACCCAACATGACAACAAAAGAATTTATTACCGCCAACAAGGATAGATTTCTTTCCGAGCTGTTCGACTGGCTGCGCATACCTTCCGTCAGCGCCGACAGTAAACACAAGCAAGACGTACGAAAAGCCGCCGAGTTTCTAAAAGAAAAACTCACCGCTGCCGGTGTAGACAAGGTGGAGATCAACGAGACAAAAGGTCACCCGATCGTATACGCCGAAAAAATAATAAACCCCTCGTTGCCCACCGTGCTGGTGTACGGCCACTACGATGTGCAGCCCCCCGATCCGCTCAACCTGTGGGATTCACCTCCCTTCGAACCGGTTATCCGCAATGAAAAGATCTACGCGCGCGGCGCCTGCGATGACAAAGGTCAGGTATACATGCACGTAAAAGCTTTCGAGGCCATGATGAAACTCGATCTGCTGCCGTGCAACATCAAGTTCATGGTAGAAGGCGAAGAGGAAGTAGGCTCGGACAACCTTGGCGACTTTGTGAAAGCAAACAAAGCGAAGCTCAAGTCCGACGTGATCCTGATCTCCGACACGGCCCTGATCTCTCTGGAGCACCCATCCATCACGACGGGTCTGCGCGGGCTTAGCTACATGGAGGTAGAAGTAACCGGCCCTAACCGCGACCTGCACTCAGGTGTGTATGGCGGTGCCGTTGCCAACCCCATCAATGTGTTGTGCAGCATGATCGAATCCCTGCACGACAAAGACGGTAAAGTGGCCATTCCCGGTTTCTACGATAAAGTTGCCGAGCTCACCGCAGCCGAACGTACCGACCTGAACAAGGCACCGTTCAACCTGGATGACTACAAAAAGGAATTGGGCATCGACGAGATTAAAGGCGAAAAAGGATATACAACACTCGAGCGCACAGGCGTAAGACCTACGCTGGATGTCAACGGCATCTGGGGAGGTTATACAGGCGAAGGCGCAAAGACTGTGTTGCCGTCAAAAGCGAGCGCGAAGATTTCAATGCGCCTGGTTCCCAACCAGGTTAGCGCGGAGATCACGGAGCTATTCACCAAGCACTTTAAAGCAATCGCCCCTCCGTATGTAAAGGTAAAGGTAATGGCGCACCACGGCGGCGAACCGGCGGTAACGCCTACAAACTCCGATGCCTATCGTGCCGCCAGCAAGGCGTTTGAAGAAGTCTTTGGCAAGAGCCCAATACCGACGCGTGACGGCGGAAGCATCCCGATTGTGGCACTCTTCAAAAAAGAGCTGGAGCTTGATACCGTGTTAATGGGCTTCGGACTTGATACCGATGCACTGCACTCGCCGAATGAGCACTATGGAGTGAACAACTTCCTGGTAGGCATTGAAACGATCGTAGCGTTTTATAAGCACTACGCCAAACGATAATACGCGGCAAATGCCCAAAAGCAAAAGCTCCTCCCTTCTTTCGAACGGAGGAGCTTTTTGTTTAGGAGAAAGCTTCCTTCTACTACCAACATCATTATCCCATCACATAGTTTTTCTCCACGGTTCCGGGGGGAACCGTCATGCTACGTTTCAGATGTAATTCTCCTCATTCATTCAACGTCACCACACCAACTCCGATAACATCACAACAACACGACCGGAATTACTATCTGAACCAGCTCCTGACAGCGACCGCGAATTTTACCCATTCCCTCCATCCTTTCCTTTCGCTTTAATCTCGCTCAAAACAAACTCAAATTTCCGCCTCTCCTGAATTTCGTCAGATCAATCGGCGGCATGCTTTTATCGCCGAAGTATTTCTTCTTCGACGCCCGGAAGAGCTGATGGATCGCTTGCGCAAAGTTTCCTTCGCCCGTCATACGCCTTCCAAAATTGGAATCGTTCACTTTACCCCCGTGCATCTCGCAGATCTGGTGCCAAACTTTCTCGAAGCGATCGGGAAAGTTCTTTCGCAACCAGTCTTCGAAGATCTGTCCGATCGAACCATTTAGCCGTACAACCGTCATGCCCACACTCAAAGCCCCATGTTCACTTGCCGCCTTTAACACCTGCGGAATTTCATGATGATTTAGGCCTGGTATGATCGGTGCATTCATAACACCCACCGGTATACCCGCCTTTGCCAGCGCCTCTACGGTTTTTAGCCTTTTGACGGCACTCGCCGTACGGGGCTCCATTACGCTCCGAAGCTTCTCGTCGAGCGTGGTAATGGAAATGTATACATGCACGAGGTTATCCTGCGCAAGGTCTTTCAACAGATCCAGGTCTCGTAATATTAACCCGTTCTTCGTGATCATGCCCAACGGATGCCGATAGCGCGCAAAGACCTTCAACATACTCCGCGTAATCTCCATCTTGCGCTCGAGCGGCTGATAACAATCTGTATTTCCTGAAACGCTGATCGGTACCGGCTGCCACGTCGGGCTCAATAACATCTTCTCCAATAATTGCGGAGCATTCTTCTTCACAATGATCTTGCTCTCGAAGTCGATCCCCGCGCTAAAGCCCCAATACTCATGTGTATTGCGCGCATAACAATAGATACAACCGTGCTCACATCCCTGGTAGGGATTGGTTGAATACATCATGCCCAGATCCGGACTCGTTACTTTGTTGACGATGGTCTTCGATGTTTCATAAAAGACCTGCGTGGTGGGCGCCTCCATCAGTGGCTCGTCCAATCCCTCCACATGCTCCGTAACATACTGAGCTTTTAGATACTTATTATCCGTTCTGATCTGGGCACCCCGGCCTTTGAAATAATCATCCTCCATGCGCATCCTCCTTTCTGATCACCCGTAACCACCCCACATAGTTATCTAATTTATTTAGTTTTATCAACTAAAATAATTAGAATAAATTATCTGCAGCACTTCTCCCCAATTGTTTATTTTCGCTCAAATTTCACGCTTGCTCTCGTACCGTGCTACTCCCGTCATACCGATCTCCGACGACCCGCTGAGCGCCGCCGGCATCACACTTCACGTAAAGCGCGAAGACCTCAACCATCCCCATGTTTCCGGCAACAAGTGGTGGAAGCTGAAATACAACCTCGAAGCCGCAAAACAACAGGGACATACTACCGTACTGACATTCGGCGGTGCTTACTCCAATCATCTTTATGCTACCGCCGCCGCCGCGCACGCCCTGGACCTGCGAAGCATCGGCGTAGTACGCGGCGAAAGGACTGCGCCGCTCAACACTACCCTGGCATTTGCACAAGCCGCGGGCATGCACCTGCACTATGTCAGCCGTGAAGCGTATCGCCAAAAAACGGATGAGGACTTTCACAAAACACTGCATGGACAGTTCGGTGATTTTTATACTATACCTGAAGGCGGGACCAACACCCTCGCCCTGAAAGGCACGCGGGAATTTGCCACGACATTTCCCACAGAACCTTTCGACTATATCTGCCTGCCTGTAGGCACCGGCGGTACAATGGCGGGTATTATACAAGGGGCTGTTTACGGAGAGGTTATCGGATTCTCAGCACTCAAGGGAAGTTTCCTCACAGACGAGGTAAAGGTACTATTAGATCACGATGCCCCCATGCGTCCGTGGCACATCAACGATCAGTACCATATGGGGGGCTATGCAAAAACGAACGATGTATTGACCACATTCATCAAAAACTTCCAGAGCAAACATAACATCCCACTGGACTTTGTTTATACCGGAAAAATGATGTGGGGTATTTACGATCTTGTCCAACAGGGCTGTTTTGCGCGCGGCAGCAGGATCCTCGCCATTCACACAGGCGGGCTACAGGGCAACGGCGACATGCTAGCGCAATAGCATCAGCACCGCGGCCAATACCGTCACGCCCATAATAAACCAACGATACGTCTTGTCTTTCAAATACTTCACAAGGACGATCCCGATATAAGCACCCAGCGCAATTGCCGGCAGCGTGATAACATCGAGCAAAAGTGTATTCCAGGTAATGGTGTGCCAGCTAAAAACATGGAACGGAACCTTGGACCAGTTCATCACCATAAAGAACCACGCCGTCGTGCCGATGAAGACATTCTTGGGCAGACGCATAGATAGAAAGTAGACCGCCATGAGGGAACCCGCCAGATTTCCCACCATCGACGTAAATCCACCCGTCGTTCCGGCAAGCCCGGCGAACCAGGGACTATCGGGAACATCTTCCTTTCGCCCACGCTCCAGCCAGATCATGATGATCACGCTCAGGATGATGATCACTGCCATGATCATGCGAAACACATCGTCGGGCATGCTCTTGCCGACGATTGTACCGAGAATGGTGCCCAGTATCGCCCATGGGAAAAGCTTGCGCAGGTATTTCCACTCGGCATGGCGATGATAGTATAGCACACCCATGATATCGGCCATGCAAATAATGGGTAGCATGATCCCGCTCGAAAGCTGACCCCCGAACACCGATGCGAGCAACGGTACTGCCATTGTTCCCGTACCGTGTATACCCGTTTTGGACATCCCGATAAGGATCGCTACCAGAAAGAAGATAACAAGATCGGCGACCGAAAGCTCAAACGAAAAAAGAGAGATCATACCGTATCGCGTCAGACATTAAATAAGCTGTTCAGCTCCAGGTCGATCTTATTGACGATAAACGAAAAGTCCTCGATGCGTTCGACAAAATCCAGCTCGTTCACATCGATTACCAGCAACCGGCCAGGCTTGTAGTGTTGTATCCAGGTCTCGTAGTGTGTATTAAGGTTCTTGAGATAGTCGAGCCGGATGGCATACTCGTAATCACGACCGCGCTTTTCGATCTGGCGCACCAGCTTGGGAATGTCGGCCTTCAGATAGACCAGCAGATCGGGCGGCTGTACAAACGCGATCATGGAATGAAAGATGTCCAGGTAACAGGCGTAGTCGCGATCAGACATAAAACCGCTGCGGTGCAGGTTGGCCGCGAATATGTAGGCATCTTCGTAGATGGTCCTGTCTTGAACGGTAACCTTCTTACTGGCTCGTATCTTGGCCACTTGCTTAAAACGGCTCGTCAGAAAATAGATCTGCACATGAAAAGCCCACCGCGGCATATCACCGTAAAAGTCGCGCAGATAAGGGTTGTCTTCTACCGACTCCAGCAGCGCTTCCCATCCGTAATGCCGGGCAAGCTTTTGCGACAAAGTGGTCTTGCCACACCCAATGTTACCACAAATGGCAATATGCTTCAGTTCCTGCATATTCGTCTGTATCGGCTTACAGCCATTTCTTACGTTTAAAGTACCAGAGGAAGGCGAGCGAAGAGAAGATCATTAACGCAATGGCCATAGGGTAGCCGCCCGTCCATGATAGTTCAGGCATAACCTTAAAGTTCATGCCGTAGATGCTCGCGATCAGCGTGGGCGGCATAAATACAACGGTCACCACCGTAAAGATCTTGATGACAGTGTTCTGCTCGATATTGACGAGACCCAGAAAAGTATTCTGCAGGTACTCCAGACGTTCCGAGCTGAACTGCGCGTGTTGCAGCAGCGAACCGATGTCTTTGATAATTACCTTCAGGCGCTCGTTCTCGATCTTATTGAATTCGGGAATGCGGATGAGCGAGCTCACCACGCGTTGCTTTTCCGTAATAGTTTCGTGCAACAGCATGGTGTTCTCTTGTAACTGCGCGATGCCCAACAGCATGTCTTCCTTCAGCGACTCGCGGGCGATAAGCTCCTTGCTGATGGTGTTCACACGGCGATTGATGCTTTCGATCAGGTCGGCGTCGCTGTCGATGCGGGTCTCCAGGATCGTCAGGAAGATGTCGAGACCGTGCTCTTTGGTCTCGGCATTCATGGATTTGAGCTTACGCACCGCTTCCGCAAAAGTCTTGAGGTCGCCTTGGCGATAGGTGAAGAGAATGTTGCCCTTCAGGATGAAGGTGACGTTCTGAACGGAAAGCTCCACATCGCTGGAGATAAAGCCCAGGTTGATTTCGATCGTTTCTTCGGTTTCGAGAAACCGCGAGCTGCTTTCGATCTCCTGCACCTCCTGATGCGTAAAGAACTCGATCTTAAAATTGCGCTCCACAAACACCTTCTCCTGCTGCGAGGGAGATTGTAAGTCTATCCAAATGATATTGGACAACTTCATGATCTCCTCGTGCGGCAAATTCTTATGCTGCTCCAGCTTTCCTTGTCGAAGGGTGTATACTCGGATCATAGTCTTCTTAGCAGCGTGCAATTTAGGGCCAATCTTTTAAATACAAACCATTAATCTGCTGGGGCCGCCGCCGCTAAAATAACGTTTCCGGAACTCGTTCCATTTTTGGCACAGGCATTGAGTTTTCGGCTGTAAAGTAGTAAATCGTATATCTTATCCTACAACCATGAACCGTAAAGAAGCATTAAAAACCATGGCCGTAGCAGGGATCGGATCGCTTGCTATGCCGGCGCTCGGATCGTCTGCTCCGCCCCTTGAACCCATACCCATGAAAGGAAACATCAACCACTCCGTATGTCAGTGGTGCTATAACGACATGCCCCTGGAAGACCTCGTCAAAGCCGCCAAAGCCATGGGCATTAAGTCGGTTGAGCTCCTCAACGCCGAACAGTGGCCCGTAGCCTTGAAGCACGGCCTGACCTGCGCCATGGCCTACGGCAGCCCCATCGGCCTGACGAAAGGATTCAACGACCCATCGCTGCACGCACAGCTCCTGAAAGATTATTCCCTGAACATCCCCAAAGCCGCCGACGCCGGCCTCAAAAATGTCATTTGCTTTAGCGGCAACCGTAACGGCCTGACCGACGAGCAAGGCCTGGAGAACTGCGCCCGCGGACTCGAACCCGTATTGAAGCTGGCCGCAAAACACAATATCACCCTCTGCATGGAGCTGCTCAACAGCAAGGTAGACCACAAAGACTACCAGTGCGACCACACCGAGTGGGGTGTGAAGCTTGCCGAAAAAACCGGCATGGACAACTTCAAGTTGCTGTACGACATCTATCACATGCAGATCATGGAAGGCGACGTGATTGCCACCATCAACAAGCACAAGAAATATATCGGTCACTATCACACGGGAGGGGTACCCGGCCGCCACGAAATAGACGAGTCGCAAGAGCTGTATTACCCGGCCATCATGCGCGCCATCGCCGCCACCGGCTTCAAAGGTTTTGTCGCACAAGAGTTCATGCCCGCCAAAGACCCGATGACATCGCTGGCGGCTGCTGTAAAACTCTGCGATATTTAATAAGCCACGCGCGCAGCGCGAAAAGCAATAACTGGCGCGAGTCTCAGCCCCGTCTCGGAGCGAAGACTCGTGCCCAGCATTGTCCCGGTCTCCAGACCGGCGCCGAGAATTACTCCACAAACAACACCAACCCCTTGAGATATTCCCCCTCCGGATGGAAGATGGAAACAGGGTGATCTGCCGGCTGAGACAAATGATGCAATACCTTTATCTGTCGTCCCGCCTGTATCGCAGCCGATACAATCGTATCGTAAAAAAGCTGTCGGTCCACAACTTGCGAGCAGGAGAAAGTAAAGATCACACCGCCCGGACGAATGACTTTCATGGCCTCTGCATTTAACCGCTGATATCCCCGCACCGCCTGGTGGCGCGCATCGCGGTGTTTGGCAAATGCCGGCGGATCCAGCACGATCACATCATAAGCATGATGCTTGTCCGCCAGAAAGTCAAACGTATCGATGGCATAGCAAGCATGTTTTTCTGCATCGAACCCGTTAAGCTCTAAATTTTTTCGGGTCAGCTGAATAGCCTTCTCGGAAGCATCAACCGAGTGCACCAACTGCGCACCGGCCTCCAGCGCATATACCGAGAAGCCCCCGGTATAACAGAACGTATTCAAGACAGTCTTACCCGCGCTGAATTCCCCCAAAAGCCGACGGTTCTCCCGCTGATCCAGAAAGAAGCCAGTCTTCTGACCCTCCTCCCAATCGATGTAAAATTTCTTGCTGTGCTCTGCAACGATATGCGGCACAGCACTCATGCCCGACAGGTACTCGTTATAATGCTCGTCGCGCATCTTGCCCGGCAATGTACCGTGGCTCTTATAATACACCGTCTGCAACGCCGGGCTTAATGCCTTCTGAAGCGCCTCAGCAATGCGGTGACGGTCTTCGTGCATGCCGGCGTCGTGCGCCTGGACAATCGCGACACCGTCGTAATAGTCGACAATAAGACCAGGCAACCCATCACCCTCGCCATGAATCAGACGAAAGGCGTTGGTTGTTTCTGTCGGTAGTCCGGCGCTTCTGCGCAACTGCAGTGCCTGGCGAAATTTATTCTCCCAGAAATGCTCGCCGGGCTCGTCAGCACCAAAGTGCAGCATGCGTACAGTGATGCTGCCCTTCTGGTAGTGACCAAAACCCAGCCGTTTGTTTTTATAGCTCAGCACCTCTACCCAGCAGCCGTCGGTCAGCGAACCGGTAGATTGTTGTATCGCGCCCGAAAAGATCCAGGGATGATACCGCTCGATGGAGTGCTCTTTTCCTTTCTTTAAAATGACTGTTCCCGCATTCACCATAATATGTATTGATCCTCAAAATTAATCGCTATTTCACACGCGCAGCAACTGCCAGGAATTTTTCCCTGGCGCCGGAAAACGCCAGCAGGTATTTCTCACCACCATCACGCAAGCCCACTTTCTTTTTCAATGCCTCTGCCGGCAGGGGATAGTTCCGTGTGATAACATTCCCTTTGCCTTCCGGAAACAAAGGCAATACTGCCCTGCGATCGCTTTTTACAAAAGCCTCTACTTTAAACACCCGTCCTGGAAAATCCCCCACAAGTGTATCGCTGGTATAGATATGTGTATTGATCTGTATCTTCGATACACCATAGCGACCGGCAAGAAGCCTGAAAGCTCCGGCCTTCAATATCGCCGCGTTGGGTTCATACAAATAGGTTGCGGGCGGCGTGTCGGTTACTTGCGCTTGTTGCTCCTCCTGTGCGGTGAAAGAGAAGGTCTCCGGCACCCCGTGCTTCAAATTCACAGCGACAATGGAAGGCCCGCCTGCATAACCACGGCGACAAAAGAACAACAGCTCTTTACATTCATTATCGACTGCCACAATGTAAACCCCCTTCACACACGATAAGTCTTTAAGACCCTGTTGCACATCCAGCAGCGGCGATGCTTTTACCAACAGGTCATTTGCTTTCGCGAAGATCCGGCCTTGCAGCGCCACCACATCCGGCATGCAATCACTAAGCCTGAACACTTTCTGTGACCCATCCCGGCGCGACGGATCGATGTAGACAAGGTCAAACGTCGCGTCGCTATGATCCAGGAATTCTTCTGCCGTCGTGTTGTGATAGTGTATGTTTCGCGCACCGAGCTGAGCGTGATTGTGCCGGGCGATGACCTGCAGCGATTCATTGGGCTCGATCGCGTGCACCTGCTGAAAAATCTGACTTAGAAAAAATGTATCGATACCAAAGCCTTCGGTAAGATCGGCTATCGTACCCCGCAGTACGCCCTCCTGTTGAAGAATGTTTTGTTTATAGCGCGCCGTCTGTTCAGAAGATGACTGTTCCAGATTGACGCCCGGAGGGTATACAATGCCTTCGGCCTGATAATAGCCCGGCAGCTTGTCCTTTGCCTTTCGACGCGCGGCAATCTGCTCAGCCACACGCGCGGCAGGGGCGCCGGCAATCTCTTTGTGTTTTAATACCAGCTGCCGCTCATCGCCATGTTCGTGCGCACGAATAAACGCCTGAACGGCGGGAGCAAGAAGCGACGTAAATACGTTATCGTTTTCCATCAGGAGGTAGCTTGTGCCCTCGCCCGGGCACGACCGTGAAGGATGATGTTCCGGACATACACAAAGATGCCCATACTCTGCGCCACCAGCAACACCGGATCAATGGGTGTTCGGTACGCCGCGTAAAGAATGATCATAACAGAAGCCGCCAGGCTGATGACCCAAAAACCCAGCGGCAGAATAGACTTTTTATACTTCTCCGAGTAATACCACTGGTATACGAAGCGCAAGTTCAATAATAATTGCCCGATCGCCCCCAGGATCAAGAGCGGGTGTGTAAAATCCGTCTTTGTCACCAGGTTCGTCATTGCCTCTTCTGATACGACCAATACCCACACCAGTGTGAAGACGGGTAGCATGATCAGGATGAACCGTAATACAACCGGCATAATCTTCCAGCTGTCCTTCAACTGCAGGTTGCGGATGTAAATAAAGTAGGAGAGCGTCTGACCAAGAATAATAACCGCATCATCTCGAATGATGCCGTAGATCAAAAAGAGAAAAGAGCCGAGTAGACTAAGTTGCCAGAAAAGCGTCGGCGATACCACTCGGCCTTGCTTTTCGGAATAGAAAAGCTGCACCAGCTGCCGGCACCCGAACAGCGACTGGGCAAAAAAGCCCAATCCATAAACCCAGTATTGCTCGACAAACTCCATTCAAATTCTGTTAGACCCGTCACAGGTTTCGAAAAAAAAGCCTGATCGAAAAGGATCAGGCTTCTTCATATTTCCATGGGCCTTAACCGCCCATCATCTGTAGTTCAAAATTCGCTTACAGTGTACGTTTGACTTCGCGTGTTTCGTAGCTCTCAATTACATCACCAACCTGCATATCGTTGAAGCCATCGATACCGATACCGCAATCAAAGCCTGAGCGTACTTCGCTCGCATCGTCCTTGTGACGCTTGAGCGAGTGGAGCTTGCCGGCGTAGGTAACGATACCGTCGCGAATAAGGCGTATCGGATTGCTCCGCTTAATTGAACCATCCGTAACCATACAGCCTGCAATCGTACCGATCTTCGAGATCTTGAATACCTCACGAATTTCTGCGTTACCCACGATAACCTCTTCCGTTTCGGGCGCCAACATACCTTCCATGGCAGCCTTCACGTCGTTGATCGCATCGTAGATGATCGAGTAGTGCCGGATTTCGATCTCTTCGTTCTCCGCCAGGCGTTTTGCCGCGCCCGAAGGACGCACCTGGAAGGCAACGATGATCGCATCGGAAGCTGACGCAAGCAATACGTCCGACTCGGAGATCTGGCCAACACCACGGTGAATGATCGCCACCTGAATTTCCGGTGTCGACAGTTTCAACAGCGAGTCGGAGAGCGCTTCCACTGAACCGTCCACGTCGCCCTTTACAATCACATTCAGTTGCTTGAAGCTTCCGATCGCAAGACGACGGCCGATCTCGTCCAGTGTAATATGTTTCTTCGTACGGATGCTCTGCTCACGCAACAGCTGGCTACGCTTGGCAGCAAGCTCGCGCGCCTCACGGTCAGTTTCCATAACAGAAAACTTCTCACCCGCCTGCGGCGCACCATCAAGACCGAGCAATACCACTGGCGTAGAAGGTCCAGCCTCTGCCACTTTCTTGCCCGTGTCGTCGAACATAGCTTTCACACGACCGTAGTTCGCACCCGCCAGTACGATGTCGCCCACAGCGAGCGTACCAGTTTGTACCATCACGGTCGCTACATAACCACGTCCTTTATCAAGCGATGCTTCGATAATAGAACCCGTAGCGTTTCTGTTCGGATTCGCTTTCAGGTTCAGGATCTCTGCCTCGAGCAGTACTTTCTCCAGCAGGTCGTCGATACCCTTACCGGATTTCGCCGAGATCTCCTGGCTTTGATATTTACCACCCCACTCTTCCACCAACACGTTGATCTTCGAGAGGCCCTCGCGGATCCGGTCGGGGTTTGCGGTAGGTTTATCGATCTTGTTGATAGCGATAACGATGGGTACACCGGCCACCTGGGCGTGGTTGATAGCCTCTTTTGTTTGAGGCATAACATCGTCGTCGGCCGCCACCACAATGATGGCAATGTCCGTCAGCTTCGCACCCCGTGCACGCATCGCGGTGAACGCTTCGTGACCCGGCGTATCGAGGAAGGCGATCTTGTTACCGCTTTTCGTCGTCACATCGTAAGCACCGATGTGCTGCGTGATACCACCCGCCTCCGATGCCGTTACCTTCGTGTTACGGATGTAGTCAAGCAAGGAAGTTTTACCGTGGTCAACGTGACCCATGATGGTCACGATCGGCGCACGCGGCTCGAGGTTTTCTTCGGGCTCTGTTTCTTGTTCTACTTCCAGCTCTTCTTCCGCAGACGTGAATTGTACGGCATAGCCAAACTCGTCGGCAATGACCGTAATAGCTTCCGCATCCAGACGCTGGTTGATCGAAACGAACATCCCCAGGCTCAGGCAGGTCGAGATAACGTCGTTTACCGAAACGTTCATCATCGACGCCAGGTCGTTTGCCGAGATGAACTCGGTTACGCGCAGCGTCTTCGATGCCTCCTGCTCCTGCAGCATCTGCTGCTCTTGCGCTTCCGAGTTCGCCTGCCGTTTTTCACGGCGGTACTTGGAGCTATTGGTTTTTTTGTTACCGCCGCTCAGCTTAGCCAGCGTAGCGCGGATCTGATCTTGAATTTCCTTTTCTGAAGGCTCCTCTTTCTGAATGCGCGGCGCGTGCGGGCCGCGACCGGCTCCTTGCTGATGGGGGCGCGGACCGCCTTGCTGAAAAGGACGTGGTCCACCACCCTGATGAGGACGGGGGCCTTGACCCTGGCCTTGCCCCTGACCCTGGCCTTGTTGCTGGCCAGGACCTTTTTGGTCATCGGTAGGAATACGCTTGCGCGGGCGTTTGCCCTTGCGGTCATCCTTCGTATCAGACGATGCTACAGGAGCATCTTTTTTCTTGTCTACCGGCAGCTCAATTTTATCGACTACCTTCAAGCCTTTCAACCGGTCTGCCCGTGCTTTGATGACTTCTGACTCGGGTTGCGGCTCGGGCTGCTTTTCAACCGGCGGCACGACAACCTCGGGTGCTTTCTGCTCGGGTGTAACGACTACCGGCGGGGCCACTTCTGCCACAGGTTTTTCAACCTCTGCAACTTTCTTCGGCGCCTCTTCCACCACTTCCTTCACCACAGGCTTTTCTTCTACCTTCGGCTTTTCCACCTCGGCAACAACCGGTTTCTCCTCCTTGACAGGGGCAACGACCGGTTTCTCTTCAGGCTCTTTGGTAGCAGGCTTTTTCTCCAGGTCGATCTTGCCAAGCACTTTGATGCCTTCCAGCTTCGGCTTGTCGCTCGTGACCCGTTCCGCCTTCGGCTCTTCTTTGGCTTTTACCTCTTTGGAGCCGAGGTTCTTAATCATAATGCGCTCTTCTTCTTCGATACGCTTCTTCGCGGCATCTTTCTCCGCTTGTGCCGTATCTACATGCTTCACCCCAATGGAAAGACTGGAGGCCTCGAGCTTATCGGTCGCCGAAGAGGCAAACTCTTTGGACAAAAGATTGAATTGCTCAGGCGTAAGCTTAGCATTAGGGTTATTCTCGATGGAAAAACCCTTCTTTCCGAGGAAATCCAAAATGGTGTTGTGGCCAACATTAAGCTTCCTCGCTGCCTGACTCAACCTGATCAACTTTTCTTCTGCCATATTCAAATATCCCTGTTTTTTAAAGACTTTAAAATCTAAAGTGGCATTCGGCCGTAATTTAACGCATTGTTCACAGACCTCCCCCTACATTCATAAAAAACGCAGGAGCCTGCCGCGTGACATTACTCAAATTCGCGCTTCAGAATGCTTAAAACTCCTTCTACTGTCTCTTCTTCCAGGTCCGTGCGTCTGACCAGCTCGTCTTTCGAGAGGGCCAATACGCTCTTTGCTGTGTCGAGACCAATCCGGTTCAGCTCGTCGATCACCCAGCTTTCGATCTCGTCTGAGAACTCGTCCAGGTCGACGTCTTCTTCCACCTGGCCTTCTGCCAGTTCACGGAACACATCAATCTCATAGCCCACCAGCCGGCTTGCCAGTTTGATGTTCAAACCACCCTTACCGATGGCCAGGGAAACCTGGTCCGGCTTCAGATATACCGATACGCGACCGTGATCCTTGTCCACCTTGATCGAAGAGATCTTCGCCGGGCTCAGCGCCCGTTGAATGTACAGCTCCAGGTTTTCGGTATAGTTGATCACGTCGATGTTTTCATTTTGCAGTTCACGCACGATCGCGTGAATGCGGGAACCCTTCATACCCACGCAAGCGCCCACCGGATCGATCCGGTCGTCATACGACTCGACCGCCACTTTTGCACGCTCGCCGGGCTCGCGCACAACCTTCTTGATCGTGATCAGACCGTCGTATACCTCCGGTACTTCCTGCTCGAACAAGCGCTCGAGGAACACCGGAGAAGTTCGTGACAGGATGATTTTCGGATTGCCGTTGACCATGTCTACTTTGTGCACGATCGCGCGAACATTCTCGCCCTTGCGGTAACGGTCTTTTTGGATTTGCTCGCCGCGCGGAATGGAGATCTCGTTGCTTTCAGCATCCGTCAGCAAAACTTCTTTGCTCAAAACCTGGTAAACCTCGCCGGCGATGATCTCGCCCACCAGGTCCTTATACTTTTGGAAAAGGATATCTTTTTCCAGATCCTTTACCTTCTGAATCAGCGTCTGGCGGGCCGTCGTAACAGCACGACGACCGAAGTCCTCGATGTACACCTGCTCAGAAACTTCCTCACCCACTTCAAAGTCGGGCTCGATCTTATGAGCCTCCGAAAGACTTATCTTATCAAAATCCCAGATGTCTTCCGAGTCGTCGTCTACAATCTCCCGGAAGCGGTAGATCTCGAGGTCGCCCTTGTCCGCATTGATGATGATGTCAAAATTCTCATCCGACTCATATCTCTTACGGATCATGTTGCGGAATACATCTTCCAGGATCCGGATCATGGTGGGCCGGTCGATGTTCTTTTGCTTTGCAAATTCAGCAAATGACTGAATTAATTCATGTGCATCCATGGTTTTGTCTTATTTAAAACTAACTAACACCAAAGCTTTTTCTATTTCTGAAAAGACGATGTCTATGTTCGTTACTACTTTCTTTTTGCCGGCCCCTTCCTCTTGCGCAACCGTGATCTTCTCCCCCTCGATGGCCACCAGCTTTCCTTCCACGGTCTTGTCGGCCAGCTTCACGCGCAGCGAACGCCCGATGTGTTTCGGATACTGCCGCTGCAGCTTGAGCGGATGGTCGACACCCGGCGTCGACACTTCCAGCGTATAAGCATCTTCCAGCCACGATACTTCGTCCAGGTCCTGCGCCAGCGCGCGGCTGAGGTCCGCACAGGCATCGATGCTGATGCCATTGTCTCCGTCCAGAAGCACAAGCACCTTGCGGGGGCCGCGCTTGGAAGAAACAATAACATCGACGATAAACTGATTCGAATCCGTCAACTTCGATGTGGCAATCCGCTTGATCTCTTCCGCTATATCCATTTGTAAAATATTCTATAAACAAAGAGGGGACTACCGGTCCCCTCCGAAAGAATACTCAGAAACTTTCGCAAAAGTATGATTTTTTACTTTTATCGCAAAATTCTGTGAGAATTGATTAAAAACGGGCCTTTTTGAGAAAATACTTTTTTAAGGCCTGAATACTTTCGGAAGAAGTGACAGCTAAATAAACGGATTTAGCGCTAAAAAATTCCCAGCACACCCCAAATCAATACACAATTCCGCCGCCCAGCTCCCGCGCCAGGTTGATGCGCGCCTGGGCTTCATAACGCTCAAAAAACTCGGCAGTCTTAAAGAGACGGTCCATTTTCAGAAAACGTTCCAACACCTTCCGCCGCCCCGGCCGGTATAGCACGTCGGGATAAATGGAATACTCCTGCCGCACCGCCACGGCGTAAGCTGAGTAGGCAGGCCCATCGGCCCCCAGAATGCAAAGGTCGGCATCGGTAAAATAATTGATGTCGCTGATCTCGGCCGCCACATGGCCCTTGGTCGCCACGATCATATCCGCGCAAAGCGCAATACGCTCCGGCGGAAAACTCAACCGGGCCAGTCGCTCCCGGGCAAAGTCAGCACTCTTTTCCTCGTTGTCGTGCCGGTGCACGTCGTAGATATAGTCGTGGTACAGAATAGCAAAGAGCACGCAGTCCCAATCGTCTATCCGGTCTTGCACCGGAATGAGCACCCGGTACACCTGCTCGAGATGCGCCAGCGTATGATAAGTACGCCCGCGCGATTGGTAATGCCGCATGGCCTCTTGCCACAAGGCGTCGGCCATTGCACGATCACCACCGTGGCGTTGTACAGCATCCGTAAAAGCCTCTTGAAAGGTCATGATGCGCTACAGATACGTGGGCAGATTTTTCAGATACGTGCCATAGCCGCTTTTTTCGAGCGGCTTCGCCAACTCCAAAAGTGCGTCTTTGGTGATATACCCCATGCGGTACGCCACCTCTTCGATACAACCGATCTTCAGGCCCTGGCGCTGCTCGATCGTCTGTACAAAGTTGGAAGCTTGCATAAGCGAGTCAAACGTGCCGGTATCCAGCCAGGCCGTACCACGGCTCATAGGCGCCACCGTCAGCTTACCGCGCTGGAGGTACGTGTTGTTCACATCCGTGATCTCCAGCTCGCCGCGGGGACTTGGCTTGAGGCTCTTCGCAATCTCCACCACGTCGTTGTCATAGAAGTATAAACCCGGCACCGCATAGTTGGACTTGGGTTGCCGGGGCTTCTCTTCGATGGAGATGGCATTTTTATTGGCATCGAATTCCACGACGCCGTAACGCTCGGGGTCGGTCACGTGATACGCAAAGATCACGCCGCCTTGCGGGTCACGGTGCGACTGCAGCAGGCGCTGCATGCCCGAGCCATAAAAGATGTTGTCGCCGAGAATGAGTGCAACGGTCTCCTGGCCGATGAATGACTCACCGATAATAAACGCTTGCGCAAGTCCGTCCGGCGAAGGCTGCACAGCGTACGTAAAAGAACATCCCAGCCGCTTGCCGTCGCCCAGCAGCTTCTGGAACATGGGCATATCGTGCGGCGTGGAAATGATCAGAATGTCTTGAACACCCGCCATCATCAGCACCGACAAAGGGTAATAGATCATCGGCTTGTCGTACACCGGCATGAGCTGTTTGCTGACCGCCAGTGTGAGCGGATGCAAACGCGTTCCCGATCCTCCGGCCAGAATAATACCCTTCATGAGCTTCTAAGGTTTGGTTGCTAAATACGCTTGCCGTACATCTCGCTATAGTACTTCAGGTAATCGCCCGAAGTAACATGTTGTAACCACTCCGGGTTGTTCAGATACCAGTCGACCGTCTGATCCAAACCCTCCTCAAAAGTAACGGAAGGCCGCCAGCCCGTTTCGCTGATGAGCTTTGACGCGTCGATGGCGTAGCGAAGGTCATGCCCCGGGCGGTCGGTCACAAACGTGATCAACTTCGCCGACGTGCCATCCTCGCGCCCTAGCTTCTTGTCCAGAATGCGGCAGAGCAGATTCACCAGGTCGATGTTTTTCCACTCGTTGTTGCCGCCGATGTTATATACCTCGCCGATCTTGCCCTTTTCAAAGATCGCCTCGATCGCGCGGGCATGGTCTTCGACAAACAACCAGTCGCGGATGTTTTCACCCTTACCATATACCGGCAGCGGTTTGCTGTTGAGGATATTGTGGATCATCAACGGAATAAGCTTTTCCGGAAAGTGGAACGGTCCGTAGTTGTTCGAGCAACGGCTGATCAGCGTCGGCAGGCCAAAGCTGTGGTGATAGGCGCTGACAAAGTGATCGCTGCTGGCCTTGGAGGCCGAATAGGGCGACCGGGGATCAAGGGGAGTCTCTTCCGTGAAGAACTCTCCTTGATCGGCCGTTCCGTATACCTCATCCGTAGAGATGTGATAAAACCGCCGCTTGCCCGTGGCACCTTTCCAGGCGGCCTGGGCGACCTGCAGTAAATTTAGCGTACCGACAATGTTGGTATGCGCAAACTCCGCAGGGTTGTGCAACGAGCGGTCTACGTGCGACTCCGCCGCCAGGTGGATCACGCCTTCGATAGCGTGTTCTTTAAAGAGATCCACCAGAAAGGCGTTGTCTAAAATGTCGCCTTTTACAAAACGGTAATTCGGTTTTCCTTCGACGTCCTTCAGATTCTCCAGGTTGCCCGCATAGGTCAGCTTATCCAGGTTGATGATCGTACGCTCCGGATACTTGTTTACAAACAAGCGCACGACATGCGAACCAATAAAGCCGGCCCCGCCGGTAATGAGAAGTTTCTGTATGGACATCGCCGGAATTTGCTATCGGATATATTTTTCAAAATTCTTATGATCGCGCTGGTACAGCACCTCTTGTGGAAGTGACTTGAAGTACTCGTACGTGATCTTCAGACCCTCGGCACGCGATACCTTCGCTTCCCAACCCAGGATCTCACGAGCCTTGGTGGTGTTCGGCTGGCGTTGCTTCGGATCGTCCTGCGGCAGCGGTTTGTAAATAACCTTCTGCTTCGTACCCGTCAGCTTCACGATCTCTTCGGCAAATTCACGGATCGTGATTTCATCCGGGTTACCGATGTTCACCGGCAGGTGATAGTCGGACATGAGCAGGCGATAGATTCCCTCCACCTGGTCGTCTACATAGCAGAACGAACGGGTCTGGCTGCCATCGCCGAACACTGTCAGGTCTTCGCCCCGAAGCGCCTGGCCGATGAATGCAGGCAGTACGCGGCCGTCGTTCAGGCGCATGCGCGGACCATAGGTATTAAAGATGCGCACAATGCGCGTCTCCACTTTGTGATAGGTGTGGTAAGCCATGGTAATGGCCTCCTGGAAACGCTTCGCCTCGTCGTACACGCCGCGCGGCCCGATGGGGTTTACGTTGCCATAATATTCTTCCACCTGCGGGTGAACCAGCGGGTCACCGTATACTTCCGACGTAGACGCGATCAGGATCCGGGCCTTCTTTGCACGGGCGAGACCCAACAGGTTGTGAATACCCAGGGAGCCTACCTTCAGCGTCTGGATCGGTATTTTCAGGTAATCGATCGGGCTGGCGGGCGAGGCGAAGTGCAGTATATATTGCAGGTCGCCCGGCACGTGCACGAACGTAGACACGTCGTGGTTGTAGAACTCAAAGTTCTCGTGCTTGAAAAGATGCTCGATGTTGCGCAGGTCACCGGTGATCAGGTTGTCCATCGCCACAACACTGTAGCCTTCTTTAATGAAGCGGTCGCACAGGTGCGATCCTAAAAAACCGGCACCGCCGGTGATGAGTACTCTTCCTTTATTTGCCATTGATTACCTCCCTTCCTATGCTGAAATACGCAAAACCTTGATCTTTCATCACTTCGAGGTCGTACAGGTTACGGCCGTCAAAAATAACTTTACCTTTTAAGGTCGAATTCAGCTTTTCAAAATCCGGTGTGCGGAACTCCGGCCACTCGGTCGAGATGAAAATCGCATCGGCGCCTTCTGCAGCGTCATACGGCGTTTCAAAATATTGGATCTTGTCACCCATGATACGCTTCACGTTCTCGATCGCCTCCGGATCGTGCGCACGCACCGTGACACCTTCCTGCAACAGCGCCTCGATGTTATACAGTGCCGGCGCCTCCCGGATATCGTCGGTGTGCGGTTTAAACGACAGGCCCCAGAAAGCAATGCTCTTGCCCTTCAGGTTACCCTTGAAATGCTCTTTCACGCGGGCGATGAGACGCGTCTTTTGATCTTCGTTCACATCCATCACCGAACGCAGAATGCGGAAGTCATACTGCACATCTTGCGCCGACTTGGCCAGCGCCTGAACATCCTTCGGGAAACAGCTACCGCCATAGCCAATGCCCGGGAAGAGAAAACGCTTACCGATACGGCTATCCGTACCAACACCCTTACGCACCGCGTCTACGTCGGCGCCCACCAGCTCGCACAGGTTGGCGATCTCGTTCATGAACGTGATCTTCGTCGCCAGGAATGAGTTGGCCGCATACTTCGTCAGCTCGGCCGAACGCTCATCCATGAAGATGATCGGGTTGCCCTGACGTACATACGGAGCATACAGTGTTTCCATTATTTTACGCGCACGGGGCGATGTGGTACCGATCACCACGCGGTCGGGCTTCATGAAATCTTCTACGGCAACACCTTCACGCAAGAATTCAGGGTTCGATACTACGTCGAAATCAACCTTGGCATGTGCCGCGATCTTGGCGTGCACTTTGTCAGCCGTGCCTACAGGCACCGTACTCTTGTCGACAATAACGGTATAATCGGACAGCAAAGGTCCCAGGTCATCTGCCACCTTCAGAATATACTTCAGGTCCGCAGAACCATCCTCGCCCGGAGGCGTAGGGAGCGCCAGGAAAATGATCTTGGCATCTTTGATGCCTTCCGCCAGATCGGTGGTAAAGAACAATCTCTCCTGCTTGATGTTTCGCTCAAAGAGTTGTTCCAGACCCGGCTCATAGATGGTAATGGTACCACCCTGAAGCTTCTTTACTTTCTCTTTGTCGATGTCCACACACGTGACCGTGTTCCCGGTTTCAGCAAAACAAGTCCCGGTTACGAGACCAACGTAACCAGTGCCAACTACAGCTATTTTCATTGATTATAGGGTTTTACAATCTGCGAAAATATAACTTTTAGACGGATTTGGACAGTTTCAGGCTATTTCGTACCGCAATTCTTTATACCTGATTTTTACAACCTAACATTCGTTTGGTAATTCCCATCTTCTTCTTACCTTGGGTCTTCTTAACCCTCAAAAACGAATTGTTATGGATGTGCTTACAGAGAACCATCGGTTGTTGGATTTTAGCGAATCTGAAAATCAGAAGATGATCGCGCAGATGGCGCGCGACTTTGGCCAGCGTGAGATCGTACCTCACATCATGACCTGGGACGAAAGCCAGGAATTTCCTATCGACGTATTTCGCAAAATGGGCGCCCTGGGACTCATGGGCGTGCTCGTGCCCGAGGAGTACGGCGGGGCCGGACTGACCTATACCGAATACATCACCGCCATTATTGAGATCGCCCGCATAGACGGTTCGATTGGCCTGTCATTGGCGGCGCACAACTCTTTGTGCACAAACCACATTCTGCAGTTTGGCACCGAAGAGCAAAAACGAAAATACCTGCCCCGGCTTGCCTCGGGCGAGTGGATCGGCGCTTGGGGACTGACCGAACCCAACACAGGCTCGGACGCCGGCAACATGCGTACAACCGCCGTGCGCGACGGCGATTACTTTATCTTGAACGGCGCCAAGAATTTTATTACCCACGGGCGCTCCGGCAATGTCGCCGTGGTCATTGTGCGCACCGGTTCCGTAGGCGACGCCCACGGCATGAGCGCCTTTGTAATAGAGAAAGGCACACCCGGCTTTACATCCGGCAAAAAAGAAAACAAACTGGGCATGCGCGCCTCCGAAACCGCCGAGCTGATCTTTACGGACTGCCGCGTGCACAAGTCGCAGATGCTGGGGCAGGAGGGCGATGGCTTTGTCCAGTCACTTAAGATTCTCGACGGCGGCCGTATCTCCATTGCCGCGTTGGGCGTTGGCATTGCCACCGGTGCTTTCCACGCAGCATTGAAATATTCACAGGAGCGTAAACAATTCGACCAACCCATCGCCAACTTTCAGGGCATATCCTTTAAGCTCGCCGACATGGCCACAAAGGTAGAAGCCGCTCGCCTGCTTACCTTCCGCGCCGGCGACCTGAAAAACAATGGCAAACCGGTAACAAAAGAATCCGCCATGGCCAAACTGTATTCATCGGAGATCGCCGTGGAGGTTGCCAACGATGCCGTGCAGATCTTTGGCGGCTACGGCTACACCAAAGACTTCCCCGTGGAAAAATTCTACCGCGATGCCAAGCTGTGTACCATCGGCGAAGGAACTTCAGAAATTCAGAAACTGGTCATTTCACGGGCTCTTTTGAAGTAACACTTGGATAGTCAGCGAGTTTCACGTATATTTGCAGCCCTAATTGAGGAATATGCTGATTATCAACGTAAAAGAAAACGAGTCGATCGACAAGGCACTGAAGCGTTTCAAGAAGAAATTCGAGAAAACAGGCGTCCTGAAAGAACTGCGCGCCCGCACAGCCTTTGAAAAACCATCTGTTCGTCGCCGGAACCAAATCATCCGCGCCGCTTACAGAGAGCAACAAAGACTGGCTGAAACCAACGGTTAATCCGCTTCTAAAGCTTTTATCGGGAATTCTGTGGATAACGCTAGTTGTCCACAAAGTATCCCCATTGGATAAACAATCCCCATAAGTACATGCTTATGGGGATTATTTTTTTTACATTGCTCCAACACCGGCAAGCAGGAGACTTGGTGCAGGCAGCATGGTACAATCCTTTCTTACATATCTTCAATCCGAGAAAAGACTCAGTGCTAACACCATCCTAGCGTATGAAAACGATCTTACGCAATTCCTGGGCTTTCTCGAAACAACCTTCAATGCCATAGCCCCCGAAAAGGCCGGCTACAATGAGATCCGCTACTGGATCGTCCAGCTGGTCGAAGATGGCCTCGGCGCCACTTCTGTCAACCGAAAGATCGCCTGCCTCCGTTCGTTCTACAAATTCCTCATGCGCCGCGGCATCGTGAAGAGCGACCCCATGATCAAAGTCAAACCGCTGAAGGCACCCAAGCGGATCCCCACGTTTGTCAAAGAGGCCGATATGGTGCGCGTGCTCGACAACGAGGTATATGCCGATACATTCGACGGCCGGCGCACCAGGCTTATCCTCGAGCTCTTCTATGGCACAGGCATGCGCTTGTCTGAATTGATCAACCTGCGCGAAAATCAAATCGACCTGATAAACAGAACGATAAAAGTCCTCGGAAAAAGAAACAAGGAAAGAGTCATCCCCTTTTCACTAAACCTCGTTTCAATAATAGAAGACTATAAGAACGTGAGGAACCGGGAAGTGGAAAATAAAGGACATGGCCTGTTGCTCGTAACAGATTCCGGCGAGCCTTGCTACCCGGTAATGGTCTATCGCATTGTCAAAACACGTCTGCAGACTACTACGGCCGAACGAAAAAGCCCGCACGTATTACGTCACACGTATGCCACCCACCTGTTAAACAAAGGCGCGGAGATAAACGCCGTAAAAGATTTGCTCGGCCACAGCAGCCTGGCAGCAACGCAGGTATATACGCACAATTCTATCGAAAAGCTTAAGAAGGCATTCGACCTTGCGCACCCCAAAGCGTAAGGCCAGATCCCGGCAACATCTATACGCATTCAGTATGATTATAACCACCCACGCATGACAGCATAACTACTTACCGAAAGACCCGGACTTTCCAAAAACCGGCAATAATTCTATTGTTCACTTTAAAATTCAACAATTATGAAGTTACAAGTTCATTCCATCCATTTCGACGCCGACCGCAAGCTGATCAACTTCATCCAGAAAAAGCTCGACAAGCTCGATACATTCTATGACCGCCTGGTGGATGGTGAGGTGTTCCTCCGACTGAATAATGAAGGTACTGAAAACAAAACAGTAGAGATTAAGCTACGCGTGCCCGGTAATATGCTCTTCGCGACGGAAAAAGCAAAATCGTTTGAAGCCGCTACCGGCTTGGCGACAGATGCATTGCGCATGCAGCTCGACAAGTTCAAGACACGCGTTCGAAACAATAGACTTTCATAACACCCAGGCGGGAAACAACCCGCTACGGTAACGATAAATGAAAAGAGCCGCTCATGCTGATGAGCGGCTCTTCTTTTTGCGCGGTGCGCTAGTGATTATTTCTTCGGCGCCGGGGTAGCAGGAGCAGGCGTAGTAGTAGCCGGCTTCGGCGTTACACCCATCTTCTTCAATACCAGGTCAGAGATGTCCATCTTCTCGTCACCATACAGGATCACGTCCAGGCCGCCGATCTGCTGGTTCAGGATGAACGAAAAACCGTTCTCTTTCGCAGTCTCTTCGATCGTTTTACCGACTTTCTTGTAAACAGGATCCATCAGCGAGGTCTGCTTGTTTTGAATAGTGGTCTGAGCGTCTTGTTGAAACTTCTCGATGTTTTGTTGAAGCTGTTGCAGTTCGCGCTCCGTGTTTACACGCACGGGCTCCAGCATTGTATTAATATTGGCTTGGTAGTCGGCCAGTTTCTTTTGAAACTCCTGTACCTTCTGGTCACTTTGATTTTTGAGCTGTGTTTGCAACGACTTCAGCTCGGCATCGATCTGCTTGGACTCCGGCATTTGGGCAAATATATAGTCTACGTCTGCATAGCCGACCTTCACAGGAGCCTGTGCATGAGCGACAGCCGCTGTCATTCCCAGCACCACAAGTAAAACGAGTTTTCTCATTACGGTATTCAATTTTTAGTTTTTAATCTCATCATTCGGGTCACCTAACCCAAGCTCATCCAAAATGAAGTCGGTATAGTCGTACCGCGGGTCGGTGTAGATCATCGTCAGCTCCCCCGCCTTGTCAAAGACAATGTGCAGGTTCTTTTGCTTGGCGACCTTGTCTACCGCGTCCCACACCTTGTCCTGGATCGGTTTTGTCAACTCCTGCTTTTTCAGGAAAAACAAGCCTCCAAATCCAAACACCTTCTTCTGGTAGTCCTTTAGCTCAACTTCTTTCTTTTGAATTTCGTCTGTCCGCTCCTTCCGCATCGCATCCGTCAGGAGCACCTGCTCCGCCTGGAGAGCGCTGTACATGGCTTGGATCTTTTTGTCCATGTCGGCGATCTCCTTTTCCCAGGCGACCGATAACTGGTTGATCTCATCCTGAGCCTTCTTATAATCAGGCATTTTTTCCAGGATGTAGTTCGTGTCTATGTACCCGAACCTCTGAGCGTTGACAAAATTCAGGCCGAAAATGAGAAAAAATATCGTAATAATATAGACCCGCATAATTATCTGAGTTGCTGACCGATAGTAAAGTGGAATTGCGAGCCGCTAACAGGCCCTCTTCCATTTAACGGCACCGGATCGAAACCATATCCCCAGTTCAAGCCTATCAATCCGAATGCCGGCATAAAGATCCGGGCACCAAACCCGGCAGATTTATACAGGTTAAACGGATTAAAATCATCGTAATTGTTCCAGTTATTACCCGCTTCTGTGAAGACGAAACCATAAATCGTTGCGGCGTTACCCGTCGTTACGGGATAACGCAATTCAAGCCCGAGTTTGTCGTATACGATACCCCCTGCCAGCACGCCCTGGCCGCTGTTCAGACTCTGGTCGTAATACGGAGGCGTAATGGAGTTGTTTTGGTAGCCGCGCAGACCGATCACTTCCTGACCTAACAGGAAGGAGTTGAAACCACCCGCCAGACCGTCGCCGCCCAGGTAGAACCGCTCGAACGGTCCAATACCCGCCTTAGTCGTGTATTTGCCAATGAAGCCAAAGTGGGCTTTCGCCTCGAGCACAAGTTTTTTCTTATTGTCCAACGGCAGGTAGTACTTCGCATCGAACATCCACTTGTGATATTCGATCCACTTATATTTCTCCGCAGCGTCGACCGTTGCATAGTTGATGTCGCGCCATAACGAGAAAGGCGGTGTCAGCGTCACACTCAACGATATGCTCGAACCTTGCGCCGGATACATCGGGTTGTCGATGCTGTTACGTGCCAGCGTGGTGTTAAAGGTAAAGCTGTTGGAAACACCGTCGGTATAGCCCAGACCAGAGTTCCAGTTCTGCAGAATATAGCGCAGGTACGACACCGAGTTCGTCAACGTAAAGTAGTTGTCCGGCCACTCCAGCAAACGGCCCAGACCCACCGTCACGCTGTGCACCTGCAGGCGCGAGTCGTTGTCGCTGGTCGTGATGCCATACGGATAGCGCTGGAACGAGCTGTTAAAGCTTACCGACAGCGAGTGCGGCTTGCGGCCACCCAGCCAGGGCTCCGTAAATGAGAAGCTATAGCTTTGGAAAGAACGGCCGTTGGCCTGCGCACGCAGCGACAGACGCTGACCGTCACCCACCGGCAGCGGACGCCAGTGCTCAAAGTGCGGTATGTTACGCAACGAAAAGTTGTTGAACGTCAGACCCAGCGTACCCACGAAACCGTAGTATCCACCCCAACCACCGGAAAGCTCCACCTGGTCGTTCGATTGTTCCTCCACCGTCCACTGAACGTCCACCGTTCCGTTCGCCGGATTCGGCACCAGGTTCTGGCCGATCTTGTCAGGTGCAAAGTAGCCCAGCTGACCCAGCTTCTGCTGCGTACGGATGATATCGGAACGTCTGAATTTCTGACCGGGTATCGTGCTCAGCTCACGACGGATCACGTGGTCGCTGGTCCGCTCGTTACCGGCAATCGTTACTTCGTTGATCGTGGCCTGCTCACCTTCGAAGATGCGCATCTCTACGTCGATCGAGTCGCCCTCGACCGCCACCTCCACCGGGTTGATCCGGAAGAATAGATAGCCGTCATCCATATAGAGACCGCTGATGTCCATACCCTTCGGGTTGAACTGGAGTTTTTTGTCGATCAGCTCCTTGTTGTAAACGTCGCCTTTGCTGATACCCAACACGGCACCGAGCTGTTTGTCGGTATAGATATAGTTACCCGTCCAGATAATGTTGCGGAAGTAGTATTTGGGACCTTCATACACGTGCAGGTCGATATCGATCGTGCGGCCATCGTGGGCATAGACCGTATCGGTCACGATCTCAGCGTCGCGATAACCTTTGGTGTTGAAGTAGGCGACCACCGCCTTTTTATCGTCCTCGTAGTCGGTCTGGATGAACTTCGAGCTGCTGAAGATGTTCAGCTTCACGTTGTCGTTCAGGAACTCCTTCGCTTCTTTCCAGCTCACTTTGTAGCTGGAATCCATAAATTCTTTCGGCTTGATGTTGGCGATCTCCTTCAGCAGCGTGCGGTGCAGCGCAAAACGCGGGCGCTCGTGCGTGCCCTTCATTTTCTTTTTCAGCTTGGCATCGTCGATGTGTTCGTTGCCGGTGAACGCGATGTGATTGATCTTGACTTTCGATTTCGGGTTCACCGCGATCTTCATGATGATGCCGTCGCGCAATGTGTCGGCATCCTGCGTAATCTTCACCTCGGTGTTGAGAAAGCCTTTCTTAACAAAGTATTTCTTGACGGCAAGCTCGGTATTCCGCACCATGGCGTCGTTTACGATCTTACCACGTATCAGCGTCAGGTCTTCTTTCAGACCGCTCTCCTGTGACTTGGAAATGCCGGTAAAATAAAAGCTGGTCAGGCGGGGTCGCTCGGCCAGTACAATGTTGAGGTATACGTTGTCCCCTTCAATACGGTCGACCTTGATCGTTACGTCGCCCACCAGGCCGTGCTTCCACAAGCTGCGGATGGCCGTGGTGATCGCATCACCGGGGATCTTGATCTTATCGCCAACCTTCAGACCCGTCAGCGACACCATGGCATTTTTGTCCAGCACATTCAGGCCGGTCACTTCAATGCCCGCAATGGTGTACTCCGCCGGGTTGGCGTAGTTCAGGTTGTTTTCAGCGGCAGTCCCGGAACGTTCGCGATTTCGTCTGAATTGAGCCCATGTATCAACCGTGAAACCCAAAAGGATCACCAGGAATAAAACTTTCTTCATCAACTTACGGGATTCAATTGTTCGCTAGTTTTTCCAAATCTTCGTTCGCGCTGCTGATACGACCATATGGCCTCGTACAAATGTTCCTTGCGGAAATCGGGCCAAAGTGTGGGTGTGATAAAAAGCTCGGTGTAGGCAATCTGCCACAGCAGGAAATTGCTCACACGCATTTCGCCACTGGTGCGGATCAACAGCTCTGGGTCTGGGATGCCCGAAGTCTGCAAATAGTTCTCAAGAACCCCTTCATTTATTTCTTCCGGCGCCACTTTCCCGCTCTTGACCTCCGCCGCCAACTGCTTCACCGCATTGATGATCTCCCGGCGGCCGCCATAGCTCAACGCCAGGACAAGGGTAAGCCCCTTGTTGTTTTTGGTCTGGTTCATCGCCCAGGCCAGGTTGTTCTGGCAATCCTGCGGCAACTGTGACGTCTCACCGATCGTCGTCAGCCGCACCTGGTTGTCCATAAGTGTTTTGATCTCGCCCTTGATCGTGTTGACCAATAGTTCCATCAAGCCGTCTACCTCGGCCTTCGGGCGTGTCCAGTTCTCGGTCGAAAAGGCGTACAGCGTCAGGTATTTCACCCCCAGCTCCGCACAGCCCTCCGTCACATCCTTCACCGCCTGAATGGCGTTGCGATGTCCGAAAATGCGCATGGCGCCCTTCTTTTTAGCCCACCGGCCGTTGCCATCCATGATGATAGCAAGGTGCTGGGGCAGATTATTTAAATCTATATGTTCCTTTAAAGAAGCCACAAGAGGTCAAAAGTAGTAAAAAGCCGTATGGGTTAAAAGAAAAGCAGCAGAAGGACCTATTTATAAGGACTTCTGGGGCAGGGAATTTCGTAAAAAGTCCGCGTTAGACTAATTCCCAGGTAGTAGAAGGTATCGTTGTCGTTCGGATTGCCGTACTGATAATTCTTGTAACGAATGTCGCCGCCCGAAATATTGTCGAGGTGATCAAAGAAGGTCTTGCGTACGCCCAGCTCCAGGCCAAAGTACCATTTGGGGTTGTACACATATTTAACGCCCAGCCCAAACGGAATGGACACCTGAACATTACTGTATTCTTCCGTCTTTTCGCCGTTGCCCGAAATGCCAAACAGGCCCACGCCGCCAAAAAGGTAGGGGTTCAACCGCACAAAGCGCTTGGAGTCGCGCCAGTCGAGAAAGTGATACTCCAGCACCGTCGATACTTCCATCAGGAAAATGTCGAACGACGCATCGCGTTGCTTGGCAAAGGCGTCGAGCGGTTTTTCAGAAGCGCTGAGCTGGCCTCCGGTCAGGCTGGTGCGAAAACTCACCACGTTGCTGAGGTTAGATCGGTAAAAAACCGTCGCCGCCGGACGCGAATATTTAAAATTGTAATGATGAACGAGATCTCCCGTATAATTAAACGTGCCAATGCCGAATCCCACTTCCGAGCGCTGTGCGTGCGCCCACTCCCATGACAACAGAAAGATTATGAACCCAAAAGACAGCCTTGTCAACGTATAACGGATCATCTGAATTTAGCCCTGTGAAATGATTTGCCTAGTATGTACGTAAGTTTAAACGTCGTCGTCATGAAAATATCCCGGTCGTTCTTGTTCCCGCGCAAGTTGTCCGGATGCTCGCGGCCATAGCCGTCCAGCACCAGGTACGTGCGACCGTCCACCGGGCTCACATACGGCGGATTGGGCGGCGTAAATAGCTCGCTCGAACGATACGACATCGCCTTCGCCAGCTCGTTGTCACCAAACACGCCCAGGTCCACGTAGTTCTGACTTACATCGTCGATGTAGTCCGTAAACAGGTAGCGGAACCCAAGCTCTACGGAAAAATCCATAAGCTGGTTGATTCTAAAACGTGCGCCCAACCCCATTGGTATGGAAAGCTGAATTCTTTTGTAAGGTTTTATGCCGTAGTTCACCGCCGAATCAGGCAGCGTGGAGTGTTGGCCCTCTGTACCGAGCGGTTGCAAGTCTACCCACTCGCCGGCTTCGGCCAGTGGATTGCCATTGAGGTCCGTGTCAGGTGCCTGGGCTTGCGGGTTGTGATGGTAGACCGCCAAACCGGCAAACACATACGGCGTCCAGCGCACGCGGCTGATATAGGTGTCGCGGTTGGGGAAAAGGTCGATGCTCGCAATGACGGAAAGTTCTTTTATGCGGTTGCGGAAGGAGAGGTTCCGCTGAAAACGAAAACGCCCGTTGTCAGCATCTCCCGCATCGGCCGATTCGACGTCCGAACCCCGCAGCGTGCCGTACATGAACGAAGCCGTCAGCGTATAGCGTGGGCCGAAACGGTGCCCGAACGAAATGCCAAGGGCCGGACGTGTAAAGCTGATGTCGGTACTGAAGCGACTCGGCGCCGGTGCCAGGTCACCATAGTAGTTCAGCGCGTTGAGCGACACCGACACCATGTTGTAAGAATTGCTCTTTTCAAAAGAAGATTTCCTGCCGCGGTAGGTCATCATACGTTTGTTGTTGCGCTTGATCGACCTTCTGTTCATTTGGGCAACGGCCTCTTCTGCGCCGGTAACCAGAACAAAAGCGAGTACGGCAATGATTAGCTTCCTCATGTTAGTAAAAATAAGCTTCTATAGATCAGAGAATTACAAAACTAGTAAATTTTCAATTACGGATGTCCAGCCCCCAATTCAACTTATGCCGAAGGGTACGGAAGTAATGTTGGCCCTCCAATTGAACTAAATGCACGACATAATCCGATTTCGATACCTTCATCACGGCCGAAGCATCCACCGACGCCACCCGCGAATCCAGCGATACCAGAAATTTTTTGCTCCGCCCCTCCACGCGGAACGTGATCTCGGCAGTATCCGGAACCACGATCGGCCGCACCGTTAAGTTGTGCGGACTTACCGGAGTGATAACAAAATTTCCAGATCTGGGAAAGATCAACGGCCCTCCGCAGCTCAAAGAATAGCCCGTTGAACCCGTCGGCGTCGACACAATAATGCCGTCTGCCCAGTAGGTGTTCAGAAACTCACCGTCGATGTAAGTGTGAATCGTGATCATCGATGACGTGTCTTTCTTGACCAGCGTAAAATCGTTTAAGGCGAAATTCTGCTTCCCAAAGGCATCTGAGTTCGTATTGAGCTTCAGCATGGTGCGCTTTTCCGTGGTGTAGGCACCCTGGCAAACCTGCAGTAACGCCTGTTCGGTTTCGTCCTTGCTGATGGTCGCCAGGAACCCTAGCCGGCCCGTATTGATACCCAGCACAGGTATCTTCAACTTCGCAATGTGTGTGACGGCTTCAAGAAGTGTGCCATCGCCACCAACACTGATAAACACATCCACCCCCTTCAGCGAGTCGTCGGGGTTGAATGTCTTCTTGATCTTGATGTTTTTAAAAGCCGCGGTCTTCAGATATGAACCGAACCTCGCCGAAACCCAGATCTCAACTTTTTGCTGCTGAAGGATCTCAAAAATACGGACAATAAAAGGCGCTGACTGACGATTGAACTCCTTCCCATGAACAGCGATTCGCATCTGACGTTTATTTAAAATTTCTGACCCAGCAGGTCATTCACGCTAAAAATCTCACGCTGGAATTAAAGATAGAAAGGAAGCGGCAATAGCACAAGCTACAAGCCTCCGTCAGTGTCCTTCTTAAAAAGTACAGCCGCCCATGACTCACGCTCGTCCTCACGCACCTGGCGCAGGCCATAACGGCCCGCCTCCTGCGCAATGTCGGCAATGTCATGCGTGTAGAAGCCACTCAGCAGCAACAGGCCGCCGGGCACCAGACAGCCTTGATAGTATTGAATCTCTTGGAGTAAGACGTTTTTGTTGATGTTGGCCAGGATGATATCGAACGGTCCCTGCGGCTGCAAGTGTTCAAACTTCCCTTGTTGCAAATGGATGCCCGCACAACCGTTCACCTCGATATTCTCCTGGCCGTTAATGACACTCCACTCGTCTATGTCGAAGGCCTCCACCGAAGTCGCCCCCAGCTTACACGCCATGATCGACAAGATGGCCGTGCCACAGCCGGCATCCATCACGCGCTTGTCGCGATGGTCCATGTCCAGCTGATTCTTTACCATCAGGTACGTAGTCTGGTGGTGGCCCGTGCCAAACGACATCTTGGGGGTGATGACGATCTCGTACGGATACGACGCGTCGGGCGCATGAAACGCCGCGCGTATAAGGCAACGGTTGTCAACGACAATGGGTTGATAGCTCTGTTCCCACTCCTCGTTCCAGTTGCGTTTTTCAATCTTATCCTGCTCGAAAGAGAGCGGCGTCTGCGCGCCGTAGCGCGCCTTGATCTCTTCCAGTCTCTCCTTGTCGTAGTTCTCTAACATAACATAGGCCTCAAAGCCCGTGTCGGTCTCGAGAAAAGAATCAAAGCCTGCCTCCGCCATTTCAGCCATGAGGATCTCCGAATATTCCGGAGCACAGGTCACCTGGAAGCGAGAGTAATACATGCGTAACGCCGGGTGAAGATCGGTTAGACTGCTTAAGCTCCTTTGATAACTTCGGTGAAGTCGCGCGACTTGAGCGATGCGCCGCCCACCAGGCCACCGTCTACATCCGGGCAGGAGAAAAGCTCCTTGGCATTGGCCGCATTGACGCTGCCGCCGTATAAGATGATGATGGTATCGGCAACAGCCTGTCCGTATTTGCTGGCCAGGTGCTTGCGGATGACCGCGTGCATATCTTGTGCTTGTTGCGCAGAGGCCGTCTTGCCCGTGCCGATCGCCCATACAGGCTCGTAGGCAATGACCACCTTCTTCAGCGCATCAGCGTCCAGGTGGAACAGGCTTTCTTCAACTTGCTTTTTTACCAGCGCTTCGTGGCCGTTCGCCTCGCGCACCTCCAGCGGCTCGCCGCAGCAGAAGATCGGCGACAGGCCGTGCTTCAACGCAACGTCTACCTTCTTTGCCAGCAGCTTGCCGTCTTCGCCAAAATATTGACGACGCTCGCTGTGACCCAGGATAACGTAGGGGATACCCATCGACTTGAGCATCGGGGCCGACACCTCACCGGTGTATGCACCAGACTCGTGCTCACTGCAGTTTTGAGCGCCTACAGAAATCCGCGCATTGTTGCCTAACTGATTTTTGATCGGCAGCAAGTAAGGGAAGGGAACGCAAAAGATCACTTTCGCATCGCCTTTTACTTCGTCTGCCACCATGCCCGTTACCTCTGAAGCAAGGATGTTTGCTTCCTCCAGGGTCTTGTTCATTTTCCAGTTGCCGGCTACGATTTTCTGACGCATAGTTCTGTAGATTTAGATTTTAAGGCCCCAAAGATATTTTTTTCCCCCTTTTTTCCCAACCCTATTGCGGGCGGTATCGCGACTCCTTGAAAAGCCGCTGGGCATCTTCCGCCGCCATGAGCTGCGGCAGGGTCTTGTCGGCGTGCGACTTCATGTAGCTGTTGACGATACGCCAACCTACCCACTGGCCGATACGTCCCGGGCATTTTTCTCCCACCTGTATCGTGACCGGCCGCTCGCCGAGGTAGTCTTTCTTTACCACGTGGCTGGTTTCATACAGCACCTTGCTTTCAATGAACCGCGCCCAGATCAGGTCTTCGTGCGCGCGCGACCCGTTGATCTCCGCCGGCGTGTACCAGATCAAGGTGCTGTCGGGCAAACAGGGCATCATGTGTTTGGCAAAGTAAAAGGACTTGCCGTAAGCGACCATGTCGGCCAAAACGGTCTTGTCCTGTAAAGAAGTTTTGTTGAACCGGTCGCTGATGCCATAGATCAACAGGCACGAAGGAACGATATCGTCCGGGTCATACTTGCGCAGCAGGTAGTCGTAGATCTTCGGCCGGTACTTCGCACCGGCACCGAGATAAAAATCGAGGCTTACGATGATGAGCGAGTCCGACACCAGCAAGTCCGTGTCGAGGCCCGAGATCACCGTCTTGATCTTCGGCGGCGTAAAGTCGGGATAATAATATTGAATGTGCGCAAAGGCGTCTTCAAAGCTTTTCCGCAGCGCGCTGCCATCGCCAAACACCCGCTTCACTTCCATCGCCAGCGTATCGAGGTGCGGGTTGGCAAAGCGCGCATACAGCTCGTTGATAAAGACCGAATCGTCGGGGTACTCGTTGCGCCGGAAAATGTAATCGCGCACCAGCGGCTCGCGCGTAAGCAGCGCCACCAGCTCCTGCTTGCTTTTCACCTGCACCAGCGACTCCTGGAGCTGCTCGAAGGATACGGTCACGCCCTTGCCGTCCAGGCTGGGCTCAAACACACAAGCCTCCTCCTGTTCCTTGTCACCACAACCACTCAAAAAAATCAAGCCGGCAAACAAGCCGATCAATACGCTCCTCATAGTTCGTGTAAAATATCCAGTGTTATGCTGCTGTTGTCTAAAAATCTAATTGCCCGGTGGGTTCGTCGCCTGTCAGCCGCAAGCTTTTCACCTTACCCTGCACGGTAACATGTACCAGGTTGGACTGGTCGCGGTAGGTCTCCATAATGATCGAGTTTGTCACCTGAATTTTCTTCCACCGTTTCACCGGGCTTACCTCCACATAAAAAATAAATGCCTCGCCCTCCTTCTCATGGCCAAGGTACTTGATCTTCTGCGCCTTGCCGTCGAGCTGGATCGTAAAATGCTCCGCCAGGTACGGCCCCATCATCTCGTCCACCGTTATTCCCTTCGGCACCGTAATGTCCAGTTCCGGCTGTTTAAGCCGGTTGCGCATCACCACCTCCAGGTCGTCGATAAAAACCCGCATCATAATTTCCAGCGCCTTGTCCTTCTCATCAAAAGCCACCTCCGTCACCGACACATGCAGCGGGTGCGCCATAACCACCAGCACCACCCACTGAACAAAAGAAAGAACGCTCGAAACCATCCCGTACTTTTTTAAAAAGCTCAAAAATAATGAATAAGAACTAAAAGCAGCCCCCAGATTGCTGACGCAAGTGAACCCCAGACCCGACTGGCGCCGGTCTTTAGCCCCGTCCCGGGGCGGAGACCGGTGCCCGGTACGGGCGGTCTCCCGACCGCCTTGAGCTAACGTCGTCATCTAAACAACCATAAACAACCTAGCCCATCCCAACCCTAAAGCAACCCTTCACATAGGGATTACCCGTATCAAAGCCATACCAAAGCCGTACATAAGCTATCCCTGACATATACCACGCATACACCAACCCCCCATAAAAACCCCCATTCAAACCCTCCCGTGCACCGTGTACTTGCCCGCCGACAATGCACAATTCAAACTTATCCCCTATAATTGTGCCCCTTTATCATGAACTATGAGCGAGTTTAGAGTTTATTTCGACGAAGGCAGGGACCATATTCTGGATTACATGAATGGATACGACCACATTTTGTTTGTCGTTTCCCTGTGTGCATTGTACCTCATGCGCGACTGGCGGCAGATCCTCGTGCTGGTAACAGCCTTTACGATCGGCCACTCCATCACGCTGGCCTTGTCCGTGCTCGACATCGTCTCCGTCAAGCCCGAACTGATCGAATTTCTCATTCCGCTCACCATCTTCATCACGGCCGTCTCGAACCTGTTCAAAGACGAAGAAAATCTGGGCACCGGGCCGCTGCAGCTGAACTATCTGTTCGCCGCGTGTTTCGGCCTGATCCATGGCCTCGGATTCTCCAACTACCTGCGCGCAATCCTCGGCAAAGACGAACGGATTGTATCACAACTATTAGCCTTTAATCTGGGCTTGGAGGTTGGCCAGATAATTATTGTTGTCATCTTTCTGGTGGCCGCTTTTATTATGGTAGATTTATTTAGCGTGAACCGTCGCGATTGGAAAATGGTGATCTCTTCGGCCGTTGCCGGCATCGCATTGATGCTCATGAAAGAGAAAGCCTATTGGATAGACTAACTCAAAAAACCTAATATGACACGTATCCTAACCTTGTCCTGCCTCGCCCTCTTGTTCCTAACAAGGCTACAGGCGCAGGACGCCCCCAAATGGAAAGGCAAGTTTGAACAGCTGGATCAGCTCTTACCGACACCCAACGAATACCGCTCGGGTTCGGGAGCACCCGGTCCCAAATACTGGCAACAAAAGGCCGACTACGTCATCAACGTCGAGCTCCACGACGACAACCAGAGCGTAACCGGTTCTGAAACCATTACCTACACCAACAACTCGCCCGACGTACTGAAATACCTGTGGCTGCAGCTCGACCAGAACAAACTGGCCGACGGCAACATGACACAAAAAACGAAAGGCGGTACCATTAAAGATTCAGTCGATACCAAAACCGCCGCCGCGAACCTCAACCTGTACGACTTCGACGGTGGTTTTAAGATCAAGTCCGTAAAAGATGCAAGCGGCAAAACACTGCCCTACATGGTGAATTATACCATGATGCGCATCGACCTGCCCACGCCACTCGCATCGGGTCAGAAGTTCTCCTTCTCCATCGACTGGGGGTACAACATCAACGACGGCATCCGCTTCCGCGAACGCACACAGTTCGAATACTTCCCCGAAGACGGCAACTACTCGTACGTCATTGCACAGTGGTACCCACGCATGTGCGTGTACGACGACTACGAAGGCTGGCAGAACAAACAGTTCCTCGGCCAGGGCGAGTTCGCCTTGACCTTCGGCGACTATAAAGTAAAGATCACCGTCCCGGCCGACCACATCGTAGGCGCTACAGGCCAGCTAAAGAACGCCGACGCCGTACTGAGCAAAGCCCAGCTGGAACGCTGGCAGAAAGCCAGGACCTCCTTTGACAAGCCGGTGATCATCGCGACACAGGAAGAAGCAATCCAACGCGAGAAGACCAAACTGAAAGAGAAAAAGACGTGGGAGTTCCACGCCGAGAACGTACGCGACTTTGCCTTTGCTACATCGCGTAAATTCATCTGGGATGCCCAGGCCGTAAAGATCGGCAGCTACACACCGCTGGCCATGTCGTTCTATCCCAAAGAAGGCAATCCGCTGTGGGAAAAAGAATCGACCAAAGCGGTAAAGAATGCGCTGGAAGTATACTCACGCATGACGATCGACTATCCGTACCCGGTGGCGATTTCGGTACACGCCGCGCACCAGGGCATGGAGTACCCCATGATCTGCTTCAACTACGGCCGCCCGGCAAAAGACGGTACGTATAGCGCCGCCGTGCGCAAAGGCATGATCGGAGTGATCGTACACGAAGTGGGCCACAACTTCTTCCCCATGATCATCAACAACGACGAGCGCCAGACCACCTGGATGGACGAAGGCGTAAACACCTTTGTGCAGCTCGTAACAGAGATCGAACGCTACCCCGATATAGACTTCGACCGCGGCAAACCCGCCGCCCTGGTGCCATACATGAAAGGCGACCCGGGCAGCATGCGCCCGCTGATGGTGAACTCCGAGCAGGTAATTCAGTTTGGCAACGAACAGTATGCAAAGGCCGGCACCGGCCTCTTTATGCTGCGCGAAACCATCATGGGCCGCGAGCTCTTCGACCGCGCCTTTAAAGAATACGCCCAGCGCTGGGCCTTCAAACATCCTAAGCCCGCCGACTTCTTCCGCACCCTGGAAGATGCCTCCGCGGTGGACCTCGACTGGTTCTGGAGAGGCTGGTTCTACTCGACCGACATAGTCGATCAATCCATCGACCAGGTGAAATGGTTTAAGATGCGCAAGGAAGAAGTCGACCCGGAAAAGAAAAACGTGAAGACCAAGCCCGGCGACCTGGCCCAGAACGACGAGAAGTACCAGAGCTTCAATGGCGGCGCCGAGCCCTTTTCCCTCACCAACACCGACCCGCGCATGTATGGCGAGTTCAGAAGCACGATCGATGACAAGGCGGTCATGGCAAAACTGCAGGACAAAAATATCTACGAAGTAAGCCTCAGCAACAAAGGAGGCATGGTGATGCCCGTGATCATCGAGTGGACCTACAAAGACGGCTCGAAAGAGATCGAACGCCTGCCCGCGGAGATCTGGCGCACGAACGAAACCCGCGTGACGAAAGTATTTGTAAAAGACAAAGAGGTCACCGGCATCGTACTCGATCCTCAAAAAGAGATCACCGACATCAACACACAAGACAACGTGTTCCCCAAGGCACAGGCAGCTTCAAAGTTTGAAGAGTTTAAAAAGAAGAGCAAGTAATGAAGGTGGGAAACATGACCCTGCGCATCGTGACCGCACTTACCCTGCTGTTTACAGCAGGCCACGTGTCGGCGCAAAATCAGCCGGCCGGCTGGAAAGGAAAATTCGAGCAGCTGGACCATCTGCTGCCGACACCCAACGGCTACCGCACCGGCTCGGGAGCACCCGGCACCGGCTACTGGCAACAACAGGCCGACTATACCATTGACGTGGAAGTCAACGACAAGACGCAGTTGCTGACCGGCACGGAGACCATCACGTATCACAACAATTCACCCGAAGCATTAGGATTTCTCTGGCTGCAGCTCGACCAGAACATTCTGGCCGATAACAGCATCACAAATCAAAGCCGCACCGGCGCCGTGCGCGACTCGGTACCCGCGGGCTTCTTTGCGATGATGGCCGGTGTAAAAACCTCCGACTACAAAGGCGGCTATACCATTAAATATGTGAAAGACGCTGCCGGCAAGGCCCTGCCATACGTCATCAACAACACCATGATGCGCGTAGACCTGCCTGCGCCGCTCAAAAGCGGCGAGAAGTATGTATTCTCCGTTGCCTGGAGCTACACCGAGTACAACCGCCAGATTTTTGGCGAACGTGGCGGCTACGAGTATTTCCCCGAAGACGGCAACTACGTTTATACCTTCGCACAATGGTTCCCCCGCATGTGCGTGTTCGACGACTACGAGGGCTGGCAAAACAAACAGTTCCTCGGCCAGGGCGAGTTTGCCCTGGTCTTTGGTAACTACCGCGTACGCATCACCGTACCGGCCGATCACATCGTCGGTGCCACCGGCACGATCCAAAACGCAAAGGACGTCCTGTCAAAAGATCAATTGGAACGCTACGAACGCGCCCGGAAGAGCTTTGACAAACCCGTTATCATCGTCACGCAGGCAGAAGCCGTTCAAAAAGAGAAAAGTCCCTCCGAGAAAAAAGCCACGTGGGAATTTGCCGCAGAGAACGTGCGCGACTTCGCGTTTGCATCCTCGCGTAAATTCATCTGGGATGCCCAGGCCGTAAGGATCGGCGACAAAACACCAGTGGCCATGTCGCTGTACCCCAAAGAAGGCAATCCGCTGTGGGAGAGAGAATCGACAAAGGCGATCAAGAACGCCCTGGAGCTATATTCCGAGCGCACCTTTAATTACCCCTACCCGGTAGCATACTCGGTACATGCCGCCAACCAGGGCATGGAGTATCCCATGATCTGCTTTAACTACGGCCGCCCCAACAAAGACGGCACCTACTCCAAGCAAAAGCTGGAAGGCATGGTGAGCGTGGTGGTGCACGAAGTCGGCCACAACTTCTTCCCCATGATCGTCAACTCCGACGAGCGCCAGTGGACCTGGATGGACGAAGGCCTCAACACCTTCCTGGAAAAGGAAACCATCCGCACCCGCTACCCCGAGCTGTTCGAGAGCCACGGTACCCCCAAAGGCATCGTTCCCTTTATGAAAGGCGACAAAAGCCAGATGCGGCCAATCATGGCCAACAGCGACGACCAACGCCCGAGCGAGTTCGGCGCCAACGGCTATACCAAACCCTCCGCCGCGCTGACCTTATTGCGTGAAACCGTCATGGGGCCCGAGCTTTTCGACAAAGCCTTCCGGGAATATGCCCAGCGCTGGGCCTTTAAACATCCCAAACCTGCCGACTTCTTCCGCTCGATGGAGGACGCCTCCGCGGTTGACCTCGACTGGTTCTGGCGAGGCTGGTTCTACTCCACAGACAATGTCGACCTCGCCGTAGACGATGTGAAGTGGTTCCGGGTAAAAAGCGAACAGGTAGACCCCGAGAAGAAAACACCGCGCACAAAAAAGGGTGACCTGGCAGCACAGCAGACCAACAACGGCACCGACTTCAGCGGTGGCCCGCAAGAGTTCTCCATGCTCAACACCGACGCCAGAGCCTATGGCGAGTTCCGCGGTACGCTGAACGACGCCGACATCCGCAAGAAAGTAGACGGCAAGAACCTATACCAGATCCACTTTAAAAATATAGGAGGCCTCGTGTCGCCGATCGTTATCGAGTGGACATTCAAAGACGGCTCGAAGGAGATCGAGCGCCTGCCGGCAGAGATCTGGCGCGCCAACGAGAACGAGGTAAGCAAGGTATTTGTAAAAGAAAAGGAAGTGGTCAATATCTTACTTGACCCCAATGCAGAGCTGGCCGATGTAGAAGCAGCCAACAACGTGTTCCCCAAAAGGGCCGTCGAAAGCCGCTTCGACCTGTTTAAAAAGAACAATTGATCCGGGCGGGTACTGTTCTCTCCACTCTGGTATAGGAGGGAACAGTACCCAGGCGGGCAAATAGGTAACCCCTCCCCAAGTGCCGTTAAACGGCTGTGGCGTTTACCCCACAACATTTTTGTTTGTCTTATCGACCCGGCCCGTTATATTTACATCTTAGCAGTTTTGGTACACGAGCTCCATTCTATTTTTTGAACTGATTATCTTTACTGCTTCATTTTTTAAAAACCCCCCGTCACCTGTTGACGGCTTAAAACTTTTTAGAACATGCAAAAACGCTGGTTAGGATTCTTCGGAATCGTAATGTTGATCGTCGCTGCCGTAGCGTTCAACCGCTATTACCTACCGAGCCTCGCCTATCAGGAGGACGCAGCAGATTCCGTCAGTAACTTCTCGCTGAAGCTCAAAGAGCCCAGCGTATTGTACGGCATGGTGGTAGATGACTTCCTCGTCATCGAAGACAAGATCAAACGCAATGAGCGCCTGGGCGACATCCTCCTGGAATACAACGTGCCCGCCCGCCTGATCCATCAGGTATCACAGGTTTCGCGTAACATCTTCGACGTGCGCAAGATCGTTCCCAACAAAAAGTATACGCTCATTTGCAATCAGGATTCCCTGAAGACCGCAAAGGCCTTCGTGTATGAGCCGAACCCCATTGATTATATCGTTTTCCGCTTTGGCGACTCCCTGACCATCGACGTGTGCAAGCGCGACGTCGTAACCGTAGAGAAAGGCATTGCCGGCGAGATCCGCTCCAACCTCTCCGAAACCATCGAAGAGCTGGGCATCAGCCACGAGCTGACCAACAAATTCGTCGATATTTTCGCCTGGCAGGTAGATTTTGCCCGCCTCCAGAAAGGCGACAAGTTCAAGCTGATCTATGAAGAAAGCCAGGTAGAAGGCGTGACGGTCAGCATCGACAAGATCAAAGCCATCTATTTTGAGCACTTCGGCAGTCCGTATTATGCCTTTCCGCTCGACCAGGGCGATGGCGACGACTATTTCGACCAGGACGGCAAAAGCCTGCGCAAAGCGCTGCTGAAATATCCCATCGAGTTTACCCGCATCAGCTCACGCTATACCATGAGCCGCTTCCATCCCGTGCAAAAACGCTGGAAGGCTCACCTTGGCACCGACTTCGCCGCCCCCACCGGCACGCCGATCCGCTCGGTAGGCGATGGTACGGTAGAGGAAGCGCAATACAAATCCAACAACGGCAACTACGTTAAGATCCGTCACAACGGCACGTATACCACGCAATACCTGCACATGTCGCGTATCGCCGATGGCGTACGTGCCGGCACGCGGGTGCGTCAAGGCCAAACCATCGGCTACGTAGGAAGCACCGGCCTGGCCACCGGCCCGCACCTGTGCTACCGCTTCTGGAAGAATGGCGTACAGGTAGACGCCCTCAAGATCGACCTGCCGCCGTCAGAGCCTGTGAAGAAAGAATACCTGTCGCAGTTCGAAACCGTCAAGCAAGACCTCACAAACCGCCTGCAGGCGATCCCGTTCCCGGATCAGGACAAGCAGGAACCGATGGCATCGCTTTAATTATTTTTCCGCTTCGGTAGAAGCCAAGACCTTTTCTCTGACGTTATTTGCCAGGGAAAAGGTCTTGTTGCTTGAATGAAGCGCTGTCTTCCTCTCCTCCTCGTGCTCCTGTTACCGGCGCTGGCCAACGCGCAGCGGGTTGGTTTGGTGCTAAGCGGCGGCGGCGCGAAAGGCATTGCCCACATCGGTGTGCTAAAGGCTCTCGAGGAAAATAGCATTCCCGTAGACTATGTCGTCGGCACGTCCATGGGCGGCATCATCAGCGGCTGCTACGCCGCCGGCATGAGCCCTGATCAGATCGAGGCCATGATCCTCTCCGACCAGTTTATGGGCTGGGTGAACGGCAACCCCGAGCAGGGCTACAACTACTTCTACCACCAACACGACATCACCCCTTCGTTTCTCAAAGTCAACCTGGGCCTGGACTCCACCTTTAATTTTCAGTTCAACTCCAGCCTGGCCCGCGACGTATCGCTCAACTTTGCCCTGACCGAGCGCACCGCCCAGGCATCGGCCATTGCCGGCAACAACTTCGACCGCCTCTTTGTGCCGCTGCGTGTCGTCGCCGCCGACATCTTCACGCAAACAGAAGTCATCCTGAAAAAAGGCTCCCTGAGCGACGCCCTGCGCGCTACCCAAACCGTACCGTTCTTTTATACACCCATCCGCGTAGACGGTAAATACCTCTTCGACGGCGGCATTTATAACAACTTCCCGGTAGACGTGGCCCAGGTCGAGTTCAATCCCGATGTGGTCATCGGCGTAAACGTATCGTCGAAGGTCTTCGAGGGCTATCCCTACAAAGATGACGACAAGCTCATCTCCAAATCGCTGCTCTACATGCTCATGGATAAGACCGATCCGAGAAAGATCGATGAGCACGGCGTCTTCATCCAGCCCAACCTGAACGGTTTCACCGCCTTTGACTTTGCCCGCGCAAAAAGCCTGATCGATAGCGGCTACCGGCAAACCCTGCGGCAACTGGAAGAGATCAAAGGCAAGATCGCCCGCCGCGTACCGTGCGATACGGTGGCGGCAAAGCGCAACGCCTTTAACGACAAAAACCCGCCCATGCTGTTTGATGGACTGGTGTTTAAAAGTTATAATTCCAAGCGCCGGAAATACATCCGCCGCCTCTTTAACATGCGGCTGGGCGAAGAACGGCTTTATCCCTACAGCGATGTCAAACGCGGATACTTCCGGCTCGTAGCCGAGGATTTTTTCTCCAACGCACACCCCACCATCCTGTATGACAGCACGCGACGAACGTTCTCCTTGCAGCTTTCACGTCGGCCGCAGCATAACTTCCAGGTAGATTTCGGTGGCGTCATTGCCTCGCGCGACATCAGCAATGTATTCGTAGGGCTTAACTTCTATCACTTCAGCAACACGCTGCAGCATTATTACCTGTCTTTCCAAACCGGCAGCTTCTATAAATCGGGCGTCGCCAAAGTGCGCATAGACTTTCCCACGCCGCTCTTTCTCGAACCGTACGTGGGTTTCGACAGCTGGGACTACTTTGAGAACAATGACCTGTTTGAAGAGTTTTCGCGCAACCATCCCACGGTGCTGACGCGTATCAACCGCAAGATCGGCTTTAATCTCGGCGTACCCGTGCACGAGCAGTTCCGGGGCAGCCTTCACATCGAGTCGTTCAACAACGACGACCGCTATATCAACGGCGACTCCTTCATCAGCACCGACACCCTCGACGACCTCCACATCCGCGGCTTCAAAACAGGCTTTAATTTTTCGGCCAGCAGCCTGAACCGAAAACAATATGCCTCCCAGGGCAAAGCCTACTCCCTTACAGGCGACTACTTTCAGGTATCGGCCACACACACCCCGGGCAACACCTCGATCTTGTCGCGGGAATCCAAACAACGGCATAACTGGTTCCGCATCCGCGGCAGCGCCGAACAGTTCTTTCGCCTCAGCCGTACGTTCACGCTGGGGTATGCTGCCGAAGGTGTATTCTCGAACCAGCCCTTCTTTCAGAATTACTTCGGCACGATCATCAATACACCCGCCTTCACACCACTGCAGGACAGCCGCACCCTGGTGTTACAGAACTTCCGGTCGCCAAACTATGTGGCCGCCGGCGGCCGCGCCGTGCTGGCGTTGCACCCCAAGATCGACTACCGGTTGGAAGGCTACGTCTTTAAGCCATTCGACTACCTCGAAGAAAACGCCCGACAAGAGGCACACATCAGCCGGGACATCGAATCGATCTTTCTGGCCGCCGCGACAAGCATCGTATACCACGCACCCATCGGACCCATCAGCCTCAGCCTGAACTATTACGACGACGACGAGAATCAGCTGGGAGCATTATTCCACATCGGCTTCCTGCTGTATAACAAACACTCCCTCGAATAACATACGAATAATCCCGCGACGTTTACCGTGTTCACAATTTTAACTAAGTTTATCTTTTGAATTTTTAACTGTGTTCCTGCATGAAAAGACTCTTACTGACTACCCTTTTGCTCACCGGCTTTTCCCTGCTGTCAAAAGCCCAGGTTGTACAATGGGCCTCCTCCGTTATAGAGTTTTCATCTGAGCTTACACCCATTCAGTATTCGGCCAAGCAAGCACTCGGCAAGCCGAACGTATTACCGGCCGGCGGCCAAAGCCCCAACGCCTGGGCACCTGACAAACCCAAACGCAAAGAGTTTCTCAAGCTGGGTTTTGCCAACCCCCTCAGCATCCGGCAGATTGCCATTGCCGAGTCGCATAACCCCAGCGCTATCTACCGCGTGCTCGCCTACGATCCCGCCGGAAAAGAATACGTTATTAATACACTTAACCCCATGGCCATCCCGCTCAAGGGACGGATGCTGAACATCTTTGTCGAGCAAACACCCTATAAGGTAGCAGCCGTCAAGATCGAATTTGACGGTGCGGCGTTGCCCGACTATTTCAGCATCGATGCCGTGGCGATCTCCGACTCCAACTATCCCATCATTGCCGACATTCCGCAGATGCAAATGCTGGCCTCCGGTATCCTCATCGAAGCCCTCGACAAAAACGTCAACAGCGAATACAAAGAATTGAACCCACTGCTGTCGCCCGATGGTAAGACCCTTTACTTCAGCCGCAGCAACCACCCCGAGAACATCGGCGGCGTAAACGACAAAGAAGACATCTGGTATTCCGAACTGGACTCTACCGGCCGCTGGCAACTCGCCAAGAACATGGGCCCCCAGTTCAACAACAAAGGCCCCAACTTTGTCAACACCATTCGCTCGATCACCCCCGACGGCAAAGCCGCCATCATGGTGCTCGGCAACCGCTACGACAACCAGGGCAAGATGTCGGCCGGAGTATCCATCACATCAAACGTAAGCGGCGTGTGGAGCGCACCGAAAGTGCTCAACATCAGGAACGACTATAACTTTAACGAGAAGGCCAATTACTTCCTGGCCGACAACCGCAAAACGCTGCTCATGTCGGTTCAGCGCTCCGACTCACACGGCGACCGCGACCTGTACGTCACCTTCATGAGTGCCGACAGCGCGTGGAGCGAACCCCTCAACCTCGGCGACGTGGTAAACACCGCCGCCGAAGAGTCGGGCCCCTTCCTCGCCTCTGACGACAAAACATTATACTTTTCATCAAAAGGTTTCAGCGGCTACGGCGGCAACGACATTTACGTTTCCCGCCGCCTGGACGATACTTGGACAAACTGGTCAGAGCCCGAGAACCTGGGCCCCGAGATCAACTCACCCCTCGAAGACCTGTTCTTTAACATCCCGTCCTCCAGCGACTACGCATACTACTCCCGCGGCGTGACCGAGACCAACACAGATATCTTCCGCGTGAAGCTGCCGATCGTAAAAAGCCCCGAGCCGTGGATCACCGTACGCGGCAAAGTGATCGACAAAACAACCGGCAAGCCCGTAGGAGCAAAGATCATTTACGAAGAACTGCCCAGCGGCAGAGAGCTGGGCGTAGCCCAATCAAATCCTCAAACGGGTGAATACGAAATTCGCCTGCCCGCAGGCCGGCTTTACGGCATTCGAACCGAGGCAGAAGGGAAGATCTCCGAAAGCCAGAACCTCGACCTGCGCGGTATTACGGCCGACAAAGTGATCGATCATAAAGACTTCGACCTGAGCCCGCTCCTGGTAACTTCGCCAACGCCCGAAGCAGTGATCGTGTTGAACAACGTCTTCTTTGATTTTGACAAGGCAACGCTTAAACCCGAGTCATATCCGGAATTGAACCGTCTCGTAACATTCCTGAACAACAACGCAGGCGTACACGTACAGATCGCGGGTCATACCGATTCGGTCGGCCCGGAGCCCTATAATTTAGACCTTTCCAAACGCCGCGCCAACAGCGTAGCGGAATACCTCTACGACAAAGGCATTACGAAAGAAAAGGTAAAGACTGTATTCTTTGGTGAGACCAAACCGGTCGACACCAATGCGACCAAAGAAGGAAGAAAGAAAAACCGTCGCGTAGAATTTAAGATCGTGAACCTCTAATGGACACATCATGGCATCCTTGCACATAAAACTCTTCCTGATCGTTTACTGTATCGCGATCATGACCTTCGGTCAGACGGCCGACAGCGTCATCCGGGCGGAGGGGAAGATCTATAATGCCGAGACAAAGGAGCCCGTCAACGCCCGCATCTCGTATCAAAGCCTGCCCTACGGCAGCCGGCTGGGAACACTGAACGGCACCAGCTTCTCGTTTCCGATGTTCGACAACGAGAAGTATGCTGTTACCGTAGAGGCTCCCGGCTTTGCCATCGCTAAATATATGCTCGACCCTGCGCAGGTCAACGCTGATCGGAAAGTACTGCAAGACGTGCCGCTCATCCCGGGCAACGGCGCCGCCGCCAAACATTCTGTAGGCCAGGTTATGCGCTTGAACAACCTTATCTTCCAGGTGGGTAAATCCAGGATAGACCCCGAATCATATCCCGAACTGGACCTGGTGGTGAACATGATGAAAGAGAATACGGCAATGATCATCCAGCTGGAAGGCCACACCGACTACCAGGGCAATGCCAACGACAACATGCGCCTGTCCCAACTGCGCGTAGCGGCCGTAAAGAATTATATCGTATCGAAGAAGATCGCCAAGAGCCGCATCAAGACAAAAGCCTTTGGTGGAACACAACCCCTGTCGCGCGATGACACACCCGAAGCCCACCGCCTCAACCGGCGTGTAGAGCTGCGGATATTAGAGAACTGAACGAGGGATTCCTAATGCACGGAAGCGTGCGCAACTACGTCCACCTGGCGCTTGCGAATAGCCTGCAGCTTACGGACGTAGTTTTCTTTTATTGCCTTGTCCAGGTTGCTTTCCAGCACCGACAACAGTACGATCCGCGAAAACTCCTCCACCCGCGCCGAGTGATATAATGTCACCGCTTTGTCCAGGTTCGAGATCGTGCGGACCAGTTCTTGCTTGTTATACGCCACAACAGCGTAGTTGTAATACAAAAGGCCTAACACCTGGTCGAGCGTTACTTCGTTGTAGAGGTCGAAGTTGAAGTCGTAGTAGCTTTTGCTGGCCACCGGCCGTTGTAAGATGTTCTCGCGGTAAGTCGCTATGCGCTTCTGGATCTCGGTATCATTGTCGACAAAACCGTTTGCCGGGTCCGTGGCTTCCAGCAGAACAGAGCCCTGCTGGGTTTCGGCAATCACGAAGATGTGATAGTTGGTTTCGATAATGCGGTACTCGATGTTGAAGTGATTCAGCAACAACGCATACAGGGCCGTGCCCGTCAGGCAATTGTAGGTGCCGTCATTCAACAGATCAGAAAATGAACAATACGAGGTGTAATGTCTGAGATACTTCTGGTGGGTTTTCGTAAAAAGGTAGCTCACAAAAGACTTCTCACGCTTAAAATTTTCGCGCTTGGATTCCAGCTTGCCGATAAAGGCAGGAAGTTCAGCAGGCGACGTGATTACCTGTTGGTCGGCGGCACTATAAAGGTTTACATAGTGCATCACATCTTTTTGCCCCGGCGCGACTCCGGGCCCCTGGGCGAGTGCCAATACCGGCACGAAGAAAAACAACACAAATCCCCTCATATTACGCCAGTGTTAAATCTCTGTTAACAAATTTAACAGAATAGTAACACTATGCAAGCAGTCGTTAGGTCGGGCGTAAGGTTTATCCGCGCATTACAAATTCTTCCGGGGCAATAGAAAAACTGCCTAATAACGCTGAATTAGCTGTTTCGTTTAGAAAAAGACCTGGAACACAAAAAAAATGCAGCCCTCCCGACGGGAAGGCTGCATTACAGATCCGAGGGATAAAGAAATATCAGGTTTTAGATAGTAACACTATCTTAACATTGTCGGCCTTGTTAACGCCTTTATAAAAGTCTGCAAACTCCTTATAGGACTCCGCCGGAAACTGTCCTTTCACCTGTTTCAACCGGCGCACGTACAGCAGGCCCTTGTCATCCAGGATGCAACGGGACTCATACTCACCAAAACGGGACGTGATCTTGACTGGCTCGGGCAGGAACTCCGGGTAGACCCCATCCGGCAAATGATACCGTATCGTATCGAGATCCGTAAAGCCCGATTCCAAAACCACCGGCATCTTACGCGCATCCACCTTCTCGGCCACAAACGTTGAGCGGTTCATCAGGTTGGGCGTGAGGAAAATGCGTTTGCCATTGACGGAAGCAAAACGACTCAGGCGAAGATCCAGTAATACTTGTGCAGACGGCATTTTATCCTTGTGATTCACCAGTGAAAAAGAATTCACGTCAAAGCTCGGTATGGCCGTGTGGTTCTGAACCCATTTACGCTGATCGTCATATTGCAGGTTTACCGCAGCATGTACATAGTTGGTCTCATACTGAAGCCCGCGATACGTAGTAGTTACTTTAGCCTGGGCATCACCCGTAGCCGCCACATATACATCGGCCGTGCGCGACTGGACGTTCTGATCTGCCGGGTACCGTTTGGTGTTGACCACCTTCGCCCCCTTGTCGGTAATAACAAGAGCTTTACGGTCGCCGGTAAATGTACCGATATAGCCAAACGGATTGGTCTGGCTCGTGCACTCCAACCACAGCGTATCACCCTTGTTCGGTACCGATACGATCGCATGGTTGAATTGAGAGCTGGGAAAATCCGTATCCATCGGCGATGCGTCATCACCCGCGCGGATCAACACGTAGTGCGCCGGAATCCCCACCTCCTTCAGCATCGACACCATGTAGTTGGACAAAGCCTTACAATCACCATACCCCGTCTGATCCACAACCGACGCCTCAAACGGCTGGAAGCCGCCGATGCCCAGCTGAATACTGACGTATCGCGTTTTGCTTTGCATATACTCGTACAGGATCTTGATCTTCTCCTCGTCGGTTTTAGCCTGCGCGGTCAGTGCACGGATCTTTTGCTTGGTAGCCTCCGGCAGCACGTTACGCCCACTGTTCAGTGTGCCGATCCACTGCCCGAACTGATCCCACGTATCCATCGTGCCAACATACCCTTCGTACTCGAACTGCGTCGGCGCGCCGTCAATGTGCGGCAGCACATATTGCAGGTCCGGTCCCATGGGGTCCAGCTTGATGGGCAGGATGTTCTCGAACGTCCACGAGAGAGATTCCAGTCCGTCAGCCGGTTGTGACACCGGCTTCACATCGATATTGTAGCTCCGGTACCGCGGCGCCAGCTCTTTCGGAAATACATACTTGCAGACACTGTGCTGCACCGAGACGTTCTCACGGGTGACAACATAAAAGTCTGGTATGAAGAAGAGATATCTAAACTCGATGTCGTACTCGAACTCCACCGTATAGGGATATGTGCTTTGCGAAAGATCGATCCGCTTGATGCGGTTGTCGTTGTACAGGCTGTAACCATCGTACGCACTTTGATCATAGATCTCGCTGGACTTCAGTCGCTTGATCAGCATACCTTCGGCATCGTACACCGCCGCCTTTAACGACGTCACCTTGCTAAGCTTATCATAGCCGACCGTCTCCTGTGCAAAGCGCTTACCGTTTGCATTAAAGATAGTAATGGCCTGGTAAACGTGATAGGTCGCCCGGCTCTTGGAGTGGATCGTAAACACCATCTGGTCTTCCCGCATCACTACGTGCACATCCTTCCGCAACGCCTCGGGGATTGCACTCACCGGAAACTTCGGGCTATCCTTCGCCACCGACGACATCCACAAAAGCACGCCGCAAATAACCGCTGAAATTCTCTTCATATAGATTACAGTTTCTTCAACACGATCTGCTCTGCCTGCTTCGCCACAATTTGATTGTAGAATTCGCGCAGGTTAGGATATTCGTCCATCACAAACATGCTTTTGTTGATCTGTAACATGCTTACAATGTTCACCATGTTGCCCGTTTGAGACACGCTGTAGGTATACCGGCCGGCGTTGTTCGGCAACATCATCACCTTGGGCTTGGGTAGCTCCTCCACGGCATATCCGTCGGGTATGGTCAGGCGGCACAGATACGTTTTTTCCTCCGGTTTGCCAAAGTCAACGGGGTACTCGCGCGTCTCCAACTTGAAAACATTCTCCTTGGTCTGACCCACCACAAACGGATTCATATAGATCATGCCGCCGGCCACCGTAACGTGCTCGTTGATCAGAAGAGCATGAACCTGGTTTACACTTTGCGTGATCTCTGTCTGGTTCTGAAATTCACTGCTCTCGATATCCCACGCCTTGTCGGCCAGAAAGCCTTTCATGTATTCCTGTTCGCCCTTGGCAAAATAGGCCTGACGGAACTCGCGGGCGGCATATCCCTCGTGGGTATATTTTACTTTGCCTTTTAATTCGCCGGTGGGGTTAAGCACCAGTTCGGTGTTGATCACCGTGCGCGCTTTGGCGTTGGGCTTGAGGTCGATCCAACCGTGTTTTGTTTTGGAGATCACCAGGCCCCTGCCGTTCAAACAGCGCTCCGGCAAAATGCCCATGGGCAGGAACCGGTCGGTAGCATCCAGCAACAACGTTTTGTCGCCCAGGGTAACGATACAGATCGCATAGTTAAACTGACTCGACATCGGGTACTGCTCGCGCACAAAGCCGTGGTCACGCGTGCTCAGCAATACCATGTCTACCGGTATATCTATCTTTTCAAGCATCGAGGCGAGTGCCACGTTAATGTCGGCAGCCGTTCCTTTTTTATTCTCAAAAATAGTCTTGAGGTTATCCGCGTAGATATCCTTGGTGCCATTCCACTCCAATGACTTTTGCACATAAGCAAAAATAGCCGCCACCTTCTGTTGCGGGTCCGTCATGCCCGTGGTAAGCTCTTCCGCTTTCTTTTTCAAAAAGCCCGAACCCGTTACAGTCTTGCCAAAACCTTCGCTTTCCAACAGGTTCGTGTTAAGCTTCTGCCAGGTACCCATGATCTCCCGCACAGGCTGACCGGGAATCGTGATGTGCGAAAGCGCCAGGTTTATTTTAGAAACGTAGTCGTTCTTGCAGGTTATGAATGGCTCGTCTTTAAAGGCCGGAACATCCTTCATCACCCAGTGGTGAGCATCGATGCGGAAGTCCGTACTGTTCTTGGGCTTTACCTCGTATATCGCCGGGGGCAGATAACCCTGCATATATTTCTGGAAGGCGAAATACTCGGGGAACAACGCCCAATATTCGCTCCAGCGAACCGGCACGTCGTATTGAAACTGCCAATCGGGAAAGTTGGTGAAGAACTCCGACACCAGCGTGTAGGAATACTCCAGCACCGAGCCCTCTTTTACATTCGGGAAGGTGAACTTTTGCAGATTGATATTCCGGTTGAATTTCTCCTTGAAGATGCCGTCCTTGGAAAGATCGGTCTCCACCACTTTACCATTTTCCAGGTTGTAGGTCGTAGCTTTCAATTTCGTGATACGCTCCTCTTCAGAGCCTTCGCGGTAAAGCGGTATTTCAACATCCGCCTGATCAAAGCCGTCTTTTTTCAGGATCTTGATGCGCACGTGTCGTTCAAAGCTCAACGTAATGTTCACAGCGGTGACCGTAACGTACGCCTCGCCGTAATCCGATAAGATTACCGCCGACGCCGATGAGTCCTTGTCATAGATCTTCATCGTCATGTCGACCATCGGAATCTCGCCAAACTTAACAGGTGATTTTTGGGCTACCGCGCATAGCGGCGCCAACAGGGCCAGGTGAAGCCCGAAGATTAATGCCTTCATACAACTACTACAGGTTAGATTAGACTTTTGGTGATGTAAGTTTACTGAAATCGAGCAACTTTATCGCTACTTTTGTGGTGGTGTAATCCTATAATCATAATTAAATCACATTGGCTAAAGCAAAAACCGTATTCTATTGTCAGAACTGTGGGTATGAATCAGCAAAGTGGCTTGGCAAATGTCCGTCGTGTAACGAGTGGAATACTTTTGCCGAAGAAGTTGTAACCAAAGAAGACAACAATAAAAATGATTGGCGCCAGGACAACGGCCGCCAGAAGACGGTAAAGGCAAAAGCGTTGCACGAAGTAGAATCTTCGCGCGAAATACGTGTAAGCGCCGGCGACCAGGAACTGAACCGGGTGCTGGGCAACGGTATCGTCCCCGGATCTCTTGTACTAATCGGCGGTGAGCCCGGAATCGGTAAATCCACACTTATGCTGCAGGTAGGGCTGGGCATGAAATCCCTGCGGGTACTGTACGTGTCGGGGGAGGAAAGCGAACAGCAGATAAAAATGCGCGCCGACCGCATCGGCCATAGCTCGCAAAGCTTCTTTGTACTGACCGAAACCAACACCAGGAATATATTCCTGGCCATCGAATCCGTCCAGCCGCAACTCGTTATCATCGATTCCATTCAGACGTTATACTCATCCGTCATGGACTCTGCCGCGGGCAGCATCGGCCAGGTGCGGCAGTGTGCCGGCGAGATGATGAAGTTCGCCAAGGAAACCAATATACCCGTCTTCCTCATCGGCCACATCACCAAAGACGGCATGCTGGCCGGACCGAAGGTACTGGAGCACATGGTCGACACCGTGCTGCAATTTGAGGGCGACCGCCACCTGGCCTATCGCATATTGCGCACGACAAAAAACCGCTTCGGTTCCACCGCCGAGATCGGCATTTACGAAATGCTCGGCACCGGCCTGCGCGAAGTATCAAACCCGTCTGAGATCCTGATCTCCCAAAAGGAAGGACAGCTCAGCGGCGTTACCATCGGCGCCACCATAGAAGGCAACCGGCCCCTGTTGATCGAAATTCAGTCGCTGGTCAGCCCCGCTTCCTACGGCACGCCCCAACGCACCCCTACCGGCTACGACCAGAAACGTCTCAACATGCTGCTGGCCGTACTGGAAAAACGCTGCGGGTTCCGCATGGGCACACAAGACGTCTTCCTCAACATGGCCGGGGGTATAAAAGTAGAAGATCCCGCCATCGACCTGGCCGTCTGCATTTCCATCATCTCTTCCATGGAAGAGATCCCCGTATCCGACAAGATCTGCTTTGCCGCCGAGATCGGCCTGGGCGGAGAACTCCGCACCGTCAACAAGATCGACCAGCGCATCTCGGAAGCCGAGAAGCTGGGCTTTGAAGAGATCTATGTTTCCAAGTTTAGTCAGAAGGCCCTCGACCTGAATAAAACCCGCATCCGCGTAAAGGCCTTTGCCAAATTAACGGATGTATTCCAGGATCTTTTTGGATGATCATACCCACACAACGCATGATACGTTCCCTGTTTTCACGATCCGCCTGGCTGCACCTGCGCATACCCTTCTCATACTACCTGTTGCCTGTATTCTTATTCAGCCTTGCCGTTTCGCCCAACATCAGCCCCAATCCGGTGCTGTGGACGTTCGTGATCGTACACCTCTTTTTATACCCCGCCAGCAACGGGTACAACAGTTACTTCGACAAAGACGAAAAAAGTATCGGCGGGCTGAAGAATCCACCCAAAGTGAATCTGGGCTTGTATTATTTGTCATTGCTCTTTGACGCCGTTGCCGTGATACTGGCCGTGGTCAAGGTCGGCATCGCCTTTGCCATCCTGATCTTCATCTACGGGCTCATCTCAAAAGCGTATAGCCACCCAGCTGTGCGGCTGAAGAAATATCCCGTCGCCAGTTGGCTCGTAGTCGGGCTGTTCCAGGGACTCTTTACGTTCGCGATGTGCTACATCGGCATTAACCGGTTTCCGCTGGAAAATGTATTAAAACCAACGGTACTGATACCGGGTATGCTCAGCACGGCCCAACTGCTCGGCACCTATCCCATTACACAGGTATATCAGCACGAAGAAGACGGCAAACGCGGCGACAACACCTTTAGCCGGATGTTGGGTATACGCGGTACGTTCTGGTTTGTCGGCGGGATCTTTACGGTCGTTACCGCAGGATTTATGACATATTTCTATTCCTTCTATCCCGATCGCGGCTACGAGTTTATATTCCTGGCGGCACTGTCGCCCGTAGTGTTGTTTTTCCTCGTGTGGTTCTGGCGGGTATGGCACGATGAATCGCGGGCCAACCATGCATCGACCATGTGGCTGAATTTTATTTCAGCCACATGTCTAAATGCATTCTTTATATACCTGTTGCTGGATTCAACCCAGCTTATTCAACTTTTCTAACAGGCTACGCAATCGTAGCACCCACACGCTCCAGCAAGGCCTTCGTAGCACGAATACCTTCTTCCGGCGACAGCTTGGTGCCTTCGTATTCAATACCTACATAACCGGTATAGCCGGCGGCCTTAACGATCTGCAGCATCTTGGTGTAGTCGGTCTCCACACAGTTGCCTTGCTCGTCAAAGTCGTGTGTCTTCGCGCTTACACCTTTTGCAAATGGCATCAGCTCCTGCGTTCCCTTGTAACGATCGTATTCTTCCAGACACTTGGTTTTCATCCATGCTTCCATCGTGTTGGCCTCGGGCTTCGTACGATTAACGCAGAAATTGCCGAAGTCAGGCAACGTGCCGCAGTTGTCCATGCCCGTGCCGGAAATTACACCACTCAGCCATTGGCCGTCAGACGAGAAACCACCGTGGTTCTCCACGATCACACCGATGTTGTGCGGCTTGGCAAACTCCGACAGTTGGCGTAACCCATCCGTGGCAGATTTGGCCACCTCCTCGCGCTTGCCTTCGCCGGCAGCATTCACACGGATGGAGTGGCAGCCCAGGAACTTGGCAGCCTCTACCCACTTATAGTGGTTCTCTACAGCTTGCTTGCGTTTTTTTGCATCGGTGTCGCCCAGCTCACCCTCACCGTCACACATGATCAAAACACTGGTCACCCCCAGGTCGTCACAGCGCTTCTTGAGGTCGGCCAGGTACGCCTGATCTTTTGCCTTATCTTTAAAGAATTGGTTGACATACTCCACAGCCGAAATGCCAAAATCGTTCTTGGCTTTGGCCGGAAAATCAAGGTTGTTTAGTTGCCCACCGAAGAGCGCCGGGTGCAGCGACCACTGCGCCAATGAGATCTTGAAAAATAGTTCCTTTGGTTTTTCCATAGTAGTAGCGGTAGTGTCTGCAGGCTTAGTCTCCGAGGTGGGTTTACCTGTACAAGAGGCCAGGAAAGAAGGCGCCACCGTTACCCCGGCGGTAATAAGCCCGAGTGAACGGATAAAATTTCTTCGGTTGGTTTCGTTATGCATGGTTGTAAGAATTTTATGTGATGGAATATAAGAACTTCTTAACATATATCCACAGGCATAACGTCAGGCAAACACGTCACCGTGGGTGCTCCGCACAATAGCCTTCGCCAACGGCCGTACATTCAGCACAAGACCGATCGCCAGGCGCGACGCCGTCTCACTGCCAAACAACCGCTGGATCTGCCGGCCGCGCCACAAACGTGCTGCGAACTGCGCACGCCATTGCGCGGTATATCGTTTCTCCAGCACGGCCCGGTCAGGTATCGCGCTGCGGTAGTAGGGAATCAACAAGTCCGTCAGGATCTTCGCCGAGTGAATCGCCATGGCCATGCCGTTGCCACACAACGGTGTGATCATGCCCGCCGCATCGCCTGCCATGAGTATATGATCCTCCACCGGCTGTTTGGTCTCAAACGATATCTCGTTGATCGTCTCCGGCTTGACAGACAAAAACTCCGCCCCCATAAAGATGTCGCGCAGCAACGGATTTTGATACAACACCGCCTGCTCCATGGCGCGAAGGTCGCCGTACGCTTTTACATTGTCACGGTGCGTGAGGTAGCAGAGATTTACTTTGCCGTCCTCCACATGACTCATGCCGCAGTAGCCGCCGGGGAAATTATGCAGCGCGATCAGGTCAAGCGGATGCTCTGCACGCACATGATACTTCACACCGACATACGGCGATCGCTTTTGTACGAACGATCTTTTCAACTGCACATCCAACCGCGACCGCTTGCCGAAGGCGCCAATCACCACACGCGCTTCGAACGACCGGTCTGCCGTCTCTACTTCAAAACGATCGTTGGCAAAACGCACCGCGTGCGCCTCCGTGTCGAGCAGGAATTCCACACCCACCGCACGCGCCCGCGTATACAAAAAGTTGTCGAACGCATAGCGGCTCACACCAAAGCCGCCCAGTTCGAGGGGAAGCAACGCCGACCGGCCCGCTATGGACGAAAGCTGAAAACGGCTGATTTGCGCAGGATGTAAACTTTCCGGATACACATGCAACGACCGTAAAAACGGGGTCACCTCGTGCGAGATGTATTCACCACATACACGATGTTGTGGATAGGTGCGTTTCTCCATAACAATCGATGGAATGCCCGCTTCCGCTAACCGCAACGACGCGATTAGTCCGCCCAGGCCTCCACCAATGATGATGATCTTATCTTCTGCCACCCCTTAAAATAATACGAAAAGGGGAAAACCAGACAGCCCAAAAAATATTTCCTGCGGAATAGAATCCTTTTGGGCAACTTTTTCCGTTAGATACTGTTACGACCCACAGTTAGCATCTCTATGGAAACTATACCGGCTCAATCTACCCAATCACTCAACGTATTGTTGATCGGCAACAATCCAATCGAGCTCAGCTCTGTATTGGAAAAGCTGCAACAGGTACGCGACAAAAAGATCATCACCGAAATAGCGTTCGATCTGAAAAGCATTCTCGAACGACTGATGCGTTTTGATCCAAACTTTATCTTTATTGACGACAACCTCGGCAACTCACAACTGCGCGAGACGGTCAGCACGTTGTCGCACAACCGCAAGACAAAGGACATTCCCATCACCGTCCTGAAAAACTCCAATTACCACGAAGCCATCGGCTCCGGCGCCGCCCTGGACTACTTGCTCAAACAAAACCTGTCGGCCGACGCACTGTACAACACCGTGAAGAACTCGCTGAAGTTTCGCCGCACACAACTGTACCTGTACCAGGCGTATCAAAAGCGCAAAAAGCAGATTGGTAAACTAGTATAAAAATGGGGCCGGCAACGACCTTTCATTTTTAAATCTGATCTTCCAGCGTAAAATCTTTCCGCATCCGCTCACCCCGGCGATTAATCTCCAGCCGGATCTTTCTACGCGGCTTGCTGTTAAAAAAACCGTTGACATGGTTCAGGCTGAGGTACTGCGTCATCACACCGTTGATACTGACGATGACATCGCCCGGCAACAGCCCGGCCTTGTCCGCAGCCGACTCTTTACGCACCTCCGAAATTTCAAAGACATTTAACTGCGAGCCCCGTGCCTTCAGGATCAAGCCGCTCAGGTTGTAGTGAAATCCTTTTTTGAACGATGCATTTTTGCGCAGGTATATTTCTTCCTTGGGAAAATTGAAGATAATGCTGAAGCGGCTCATGATCTCGCCGCCCACGGCGCCGTTCCGAAAAATGTTGCCCGTCTTTAATGTATCGGTATAGCTATTGGGATCGGGAAAATTAGCAATGGCATTTAACAGTTTATACGACCCGATCTCGATCGAACGGATGCGGCCTACCTTGCCGATGATCTCTCCCCCCAGTCCGCGGCCGATCACGCTGCTGATCACATGTGACGGCGGCTGAATACGTTTGTCTGTCATAGGGTCCAGCAACAAACCATGGCTGGCGCCCGAGTCCATCAGCAGCTTGGCGTTAAACGTCGTGCCGTCCTGCAACACGACCGGCGTAATGATATAGGGCTTGGTGTCTTCTATCTTCATCGGCAGCGTTTGGTACCTGCGCGGCTTGCGGAAATTCTCCGGAGGGGTCAGCGTCAGTATTTTCTTCTCGTAGTCCACTTGCACAATAAACCGGCTGAAAAGCTCGTACCCTAAAATGCCGTGCACGTCAGTACCCATGTAGTTGCGCAGCTGCAGGTAATCCTCCTCCAACACCAGCATGGCATGCCCCCGTCCTTGAATGCCGGGCAGCTCGATCGACACATTGTTGGTCACAAAAGCATCGACCAGTTTTTCGCCGCCAGGACCGGAAATGGTATAGCGACGCGAATAAGGCAGGTTCAGAATATCCGAAAAGGTCTTTTGGGTAAGAATAGCTGTGCGTACACCCGTGTCGAGAATAAATTTCAGGGGCAATGTTCCATTCAACACAACCGGTAGCACTACCAGGTTGTTATAGATCTCGATAGGCATCTGCACCCTCCGTTGGCCGTTGACAATGGAAAACCCTAAGTTCTGTGCGGCCGCCGGAAAAATGCCATAGCAAAACAAAACAGAAACCAGAAAATTCCTGATCATAACGTGTCTGGCCAGAAGGTTTACTGGTAAGATAAGGGAATTACACGAATGTCACTACCGTATCGCGGTGCGGAGGGCAGATAAAAGTGTTTCGGGTGTGTTTTCGCGGATGAGTAGCGCCAGCTGGTCGGGCGCCAGAAAGTCCTCGTCTACCATGCGCTGCATTTGTTCCAACAACGGGTCGAAGAATTGGCGAGTGTTTAGCAGACCTACCGGTTGCGAAATCAGGCCGAGTTGTTTCCAGGTAAGGATCTCCGCAAGCTCGTCTAACGTACCCCAGCCGCCCGGCATGGCAATAAAAGCATCCGACAGGTCGGCCATGCGTTTTTTTCGCGTATGCATCGTGTCCACTACCTCCAGGGTGGTAACATTTCGATGCCCCACCTCACGCTGCAATAAAAAATCGGGGATGACGCCAATGACCTTACCGCCCTCGGCTAAAACAGCATCGGCCACGACCCCCATCAACCCGACGTTACCGCCGCCGTATACCAGAGTGTGGCCTTCTCGTGCCAGCAAGCTACCCAGTGTTTTCGCCGCAGCTTCGTACGCCACAGAATTGCCATGACGCGAGCCGCAGAAAACACAGATGTTCATAAGGATAAGAAAATCCCGGTGGAGGGATTAGAACTTGTTGTCGTGCTTGTTCTTGCTCACCATTTTATTGGGGAAGATCCAGGGAGACACGATCGCCAGGATAAAAAGTGCGATCACAACATAAAAAGGCCACCAAGATGCGAATTCCATAACTTTATTAATTTTAGGCTCGTAAAAATAGGGTGTGTCCCAGTATTTTGCATCAGAACGGGTAAAAAATGTTTCCTGTCGCAATAATTGGGTCAGAACCCTTGTCTTTTCGTATGAAAAAGTTTCTGATCATCTCTGGAGTGGCCGTTGCCATCCTTATTATGTTAGTGTTTGCCGTCATGTATTTCATGAAAAAGCAAACCAAAATGGCGAGTCCAGAAGAATCGGTCGTTTTTAGCCAGGACAAGCTCACCATTAACGTCTTCTATAACCGGCCCTATAAAAAAGGCCGTGTGATCTACGGCGGATTGGTGCCCTACGGCAAGGTATGGCGCACCGGCGCCAACGAAGCTACGACCTTCAAAACCTCCCAGGACCTCAAATTCGAAGGAAAAACCCTTCGCAAAGGCACATATTCTCTCTGGACTATTCCCGGCGAAGACACCTGGACCATCATCTTTAACAGCGAATACGGCCAATGGGGCGTCAGCTCCGACGGCGAAGCGAACCGCTCCCCCGACCGCGACGTGCTGCAGGTGCAGGTACACCCCGTCCTGCAAGACCGCGAGTTCGAGCAGTTTACCATCGCCTTTGAAAAGCTGGGCGAAGAAGTGGAAATGGTACTGATGTGGGACAAGACCCTCGTCGCAGTACCTTTTACCTACTGATCCCCGCCCGGCAATTCACGATCCTTTTCTGACCACCGCCTTCACGGTAAGCTTTTTATTCTCCGGCATCGTCGCGGGAATTGCATTGACGAAATAGGTAAGGCTCCCTTGCGAGGCTCCCTGCGCCACCAGGTAGTCGATGATCGCCTGAGCCTGCGCCGGCGTGCGGTCGTTGTGAAAAAGCTTCTTGACCATGATCGTGTCGCGCTTGTAAAGCTGGCCCAACGAGTCGATATCATCGTATTTGGTATGGATCGAATCGATCGACACCTCCGTCAGGTCGGCCGACGACCTGGCGGCGTCCTCCACATAGCCGCTCAGCAATACCTGGATCTCGAACTTAAATCCCGGGTTCGCTTTTATGAAACGTGCTAATTGCTTCAGTGCGTTGTCCGACGAGGGTTGCAGCGTGCTGGAGGTCGCCTTGAACTGCACGGCATCCAGCACGATCTCATCGCCGATAGCCGGTTGTTTCAGCACCACATTTATTTTCTCTTTTTGTGGCACCTTGTCACCCGTCAGGTCCAGCTGCCGCGAGAAATAGGATACCTGGCTTTGCTCCGGATCAACCGACAGCTCATAGCGCGTGCCCTCCGGCAGGTAGATATAATAAGAGCCGTCGTTCGCCGGGCGGCTACTATAGATGCGTTTACCCGTCGACATATCCGACACGGAAATATAGGCCGGCACGACAGCACCCGAAGCATCCGATACCTTGCCTTCCAGTTTCATGATCCCTTTCGGCCGAAGATTGTCGGGGATCAAAAATTCCGTGATCTCCCGATTGTTACGTGCGCCCGACGCTTCTTTCAACAGATAACGGCCCAGCGCGGCCACGCTGATATATTGATCGTCCTCCGCGGTATTGACAAAATCCAGCGGCACCGGCGCAGACCAGCTGCCATTCCGGAGGCGCGACATATATAAGTCCATGCCGCCTTTACCACCGGCCTTGTCAGACGAAAAGATCAGTGTCTCGCCGTCGGCCATAATGCGTGGGGTCTGAGCGTTGCCTGTGTTGATCGACTCGGGCAGCGCCACGGGTTCTTCCCACTGGCCGTTTGATTTTTTTACCGTGCGAAAGATCTGGCAGCTCCCGGCCTTGCGCTGGTCCATTTTGTCGCACCGCATGAAGTACAAGGTATTACCGTCCGGCGTAAACGATGGGCAGCCGTCGTTGGACCTGGAGTTGATCGGGGCCGACAAATTTTCCGGCGTGCTCCACGCGGTACCCTTTAGCTCCGAAACAAAAATATCATAGCCCCCCACCACGGGCGATTTAGCGCAGGTAAAGTATAGCTTCCTGCCATCGGCGCTCAGCGCATAGCCCTGAAAAAAATTAAGACGTGTGCTCAGGTGCTTGGGTAGCTCCACCGGTGTGGACCAGTCCGTTTCACGCGCCGTATACATCACTGTCAACGCACCGTCCTGACCGCTGTTCGAGACAAAAAGCAGTGCGTTGCCGTCATGGCTGATATAGGGCGACGACACATCGAGCGACGGGTGGTTGATAATGCTGGGCAGCCTGCGCACCTTCGATTGGGCACAGACTGGCAACGCCGTCACGCCGAGCAGCAGGAAGAGAAGGGAAGTTTTTGTCATAGGGTGGATACCAATGGAAACAGGAAAAAATAGAATGGAATAGCTAAAATTACGCAATTCCGTCCGGCCGGAAAGCAATTTTCAAGGGGGTGAATTATTTCCAGATTTTCAGTTGCCGTTCGGGGTTTTTCGGCTTTGCATCGTAACTTCGCTGCCAGAAAAACCGTGTAAAATGATCCAGGTCATTCCATCCATTGCCATTCGCAAAGGGACCGTCGTCAAGATGCGAAAAGGCGACCCCAACAGTGAAAAGGCATACAATGAAAACCCGCTGGACCTTGCCAAGCGGTTTGAAGATCATGGGATCGACGTTGTGCACCTGGTCGATCTCGACGGTGCCGAAAAAGGCAGCCCCGTAAACTGGCACGTGCTGGAGACCATCGCCGGCCACACCGACCTCAAAGTCGACTTCACCGGTGGCATCTCCACCGACGGCGACATCAGCAAAGCCTACGAATATGGTGCCGAATATATCACCGCCGCCAGCATTGCCGTAACCAACCCCGAGCTCTTTGCCTCGTGGATCATATCCTACGGCCGTGAAAAGATCACCCTCGGCGCCGACGTGGTAGACCGCACCACCAAGGAGATGCTCTTCCGCGGCTGGCAACGCCGCACACAACAGACACTCATGGAGCACCTGGATTATTTCCACTCACGCGGCCTGAAGTATGTTAAGTCCACCGATGTATCGCACGACGGTACCCTCGAAGGCCCCGCCTTTGAATTTTACCAGGACATCCTCGATACATTCCCCGACATCTGCGTGCTCGCCAGCGGCGGCGTGCGTGGCGTAGACGACATCAAACGGCTCAACGACATGGGCATCTTTGCCGTCATCTTCGGCAAGGCATACTATGAAGGCCTCCTCAACCTCAAAGACCTGGAACAATTCCTCGTCAAAAAGGAACTATAACTCGCTTTTGCAAACAGTCTTTCCATTGAATTCCGATCGCTATAATCAACGCGGCGTTTCAGCCTCCAAAGAAGATGTCCACCAGGCCATCCGTAAGTTAGACAAGGGGCTTTTCCCCAAGGCCTTCTGTAAAGTCGTGCCCGACTACCTCGGTCATGACAACGCCTACTGCACCATTATGCACGCCGACGGCGCCGGCACAAAATCGTCGCTGGCATATCTATACTGGAAAGAGACCGGCGATCTGTCCGTATGGAAGGGCATTGCGCAAGACGCCATCATCATGAACATCGATGACCTGCTGTGCGTCGGTGCCATCGACAATATCCTGCTGTCGTCCACCATCGGCCGCAACAAACACCTCATTCCGGGCGAAGTGATCGCGGCGGTCATCGAAGGCACGGAAGAGGTACTGGCCATGCTGCGCAGCCACGGCCTGAACATCATCAGTACCGGTGGTGAGACCGCCGACCTGGGTGACCTGGTAAAAACGATCGTCGTCGACAGCACCGTCGTCAGCCGCATGAAGCGCAGTGACGTGATCGACAACCAAAACGTCCAGGCGGGCGATGTCATCGTCGGCTTCGCATCCGCCGGTCAGACCTCGTACGAAGACGAGTACAACGGCGGCATGGGCAGCAACGGCCTGACGTCGGCGCGCCATGACGTCTTTCACAAAGACTACGCAATAAAATACCCCGAGTCCTACGACGGCAACGTCACCGCGGGCCTTGTCTATACCGGCAAATGCCGCTTGACCGACGCCGTACCCGGCGCACCCATCAACGCCGGCAAGCTGGTGCTTTCCCCTACACGCACCTATGCGCCCGTCATCATCGAAGTGCTCAAACAACTGCGCAGCCACATCCACGGCATGGTGCATTGCAGCGGCGGCGCGCAAACCAAAGTGCTCCACTTCGTCGACGACGTACACATCATCAAAGACAACCTGTTCGAGATCCCGCCGCTCTTTAAGCTCATACATGACCAGAGCGGCACCGACTGGAAAGAGATGTATAAAGTCTTTAACATGGGCCATCGCATGGAGATCTACCTGCCGCAAGCACATGCACAGACTGTCATCGACATTGCCAGGTCGTTCAACCTCGACGCACAGATCGTCGGCCGCGTAGAAGGCGGTAAAAAGCAGGTAAGCCTCCGCACACCGTTCGGAGAGTTTACCTACTGATCCAGAATTATTTCTTGCTTATCACAAACGGCTCTTGATTACGAATGAGCCTCGGCTTCCGCTCGCGGTTCGCGATTGCCCCGAAACCTCGACATCAGCGACTGCCTTGTTTCCAACAAGCGATGTGACGTCAGATAGTGAATTACTTTTTCTTCGAGGTAATGGTGCAATGGCAACAGAACAGAGATCAACCCGATCTTGATTAACATAATCTTCCACGGCTCGCCGTGCGTGGCATGATGAATCTGATTATCTGCAATCAGAATGATAAACTCGAACAGGAAGATAAACGCAAAGAAGCCCAGGATCTTGATCGTACCTCTGTGAATGTTGTTCGATGATGCCCAGGTATCCGTTTGCCCGCAACATATTCAGGTGAATGGAGTCCGCGAGCGAGAATACCTTTTCATAATATTCGAAAAAACAGGATGACAGACAAAAGGCTTCTCGTATTCATGCGGGTACATTGAATACTAAAGGTAAAAAGCGGAAGAACTAAAGAAAGTCAGCTTTTGCTTGCGCCCTCGGGTTTTGATTTCAGCTTTTCACGGATCACCTCAATGATCGGCGGCAAAATGGATATCAAAATGATGGCGAAGATGATATAGGTGAAGTTGTTCTTCACAATCGGTGTATTTCCTGCGAAGTAGCCTACGAACAAAAATCCCGTAACCCAGGCTACCGCTCCCACAACGTTGAACATGGCAAATTTCCCATACGACATCGTCCCGATACCGGCGACAAAAGGAGCAAACGTTCGAACGATCGGCACAAACCGGGCATAAATGATCGTCTTGCCGCCGTGCTTATAATAGAACTGCTGGGTTTTTTCCAGGTATTCCAACTTTAGAAATCTGATTTTGCCGCTAAATGCCTTCGGCCCGATGTATTTACCCACGTGGTAATTAACCATGTCGCCCAATATCGCAGCGATAATCAACAGGATTAACATCAAACCGATATTCAACCCGGCCTCCGGTCTGGCAGCGATGATCGCGCCGGTAGCAAATAGTAGCGAATCCCCCGGCAAAAACGGCGTTACTACCAGGCCTGTCTCAGCAAAAATGATCAGAAAGAGAATAAGATAGGTCCATACCGTGTAATCCTGAACGATATCAGCCAGGTGGTGATCGATGTGCAGAATAAAGTCAATGAGGGATTTTATAAGCTCCATAACAGATTAAAGTCAAGACGCTGCGAAAATAACAAAAGCTTTACCCTCCACCCAACTTTCCGGCAACGAAAGCCGTACCGGACATTGCTGATAGGAGCAGGTATTACATTTGCGTTAATCCGATCGTTTTGACGAAGGCAGCCTTTATCGACATAATGCTGCTGAAAGCCTTGTACTTCCGGCAATTCAGGCATGGCGCCTGACGTTAAAAAAATATGCCTCGTATATTCGTGCCTGGTGGGCTTGAATTTTTAATATGACTTCAACTATGGTCGACATTCTTATAATAGGGGCAGGGGCGGCAGGACTCACGGCGGCCCGTGCCTTAAGTGGGGGCGGACGATCCGTAACCGTATTGGAAGCGCGCGAGCGTATCGGCGGCCGCATTCATACACTTCGCACGAACTTTACCGTACCGGTGGCCGAAGGCGGCGCCGAGTTCATGCACGGCAACCTGCCCCTTACAACGGCGCTCATGCAGGAAGCCGGTATGCCCTTCTACGAAGGCGACGGTGCCACCTGGAATGTGCAACATCAGCGGCTGCAAAAAGGCGATATCATGCCCGACGGTTGGGATGAGCTCAACAACAAACTCCGGGCTCTTAAACAAGACATGAGCATCGGCGCTTTTCTCCGCCAGTACGTTGGCGACGAAGCCCACCGTGCGCTGCGCGAAAACATCACACGCCTCGTAGAGGGCTACGACGCAGCCGACGTCGACAAGGCCAGCGCCTTCGCCCTGCGCGAAGAGTGGGCTGCAGAAGAAAACCTGACCGGCTACCGGCCCAAACAAGGCTACGGGCCACTCATGGAGTTCCTCCAACACAAGTGCACCGAGCTCGGTGTAGTGTTTCACTTAAAAAATAACGTAACGCACATACGCTACACACCGGATTATGTCGAAGTTGCCACCGCCGACGGCGAACGGTACATCGGCCGCAAACTGGTCGTCACGGTGCCGGTAGCCGTGCTCAACGCCGGGACGATAACCTTCTCGCCCGAGCCGGTCCAGCACCTGCACGCCTTGCGTCGCATCGAGACCGGCGGGGTGATCAAATTCCTGATCGAATTTACAGGCAAGTTTTGGGAACGGCCGCAACCAACAGAAGGCTACGTCATGCCAGACCTGCACTTTCTGTTTTCCGATGCGTATGTTCCTACGTGGTGGACGCAAAATCCCGCCCAATCTACGCTGTTATCGGGGTGGCTATCCGGACCGGTCACCAAACACCTGCGCAAAGGCGACCACGAGCTTTTACAAGAAGCTTTCCGCTCGCTGGCGTACATTTTTAATTGTACCGAAGTATACTTACGACAACACATTCGCAATGCCAAAGTGTTTAACTGGGTCACCGACCCGTTTGCCCGTGGCGCATATGCCTATAAAAGCGTCGGCAACGACGAAGCGCTCAAAACGATCGCCGTGCCCGTAGACGATAAACTTTATTTCGCCGGCGAAGCGTACTATAACGGTCCGGAAATGGGCACCGTCGAAGCAGCCCTGGCCAGTGGTAACGCAACTGCTGAAAAAATCCTGAAGGAAAAACACCTGTAAGATTAAAGATTACATCGTCTATATTTCGAGTATATAAGCTCCGGAAAAACCCGCATCTTGGGCCCGACGATGGAAAGCGCTTTGCCAACCGATTTTGCGAGCCTCTTCAGGCAACACCACAAAGGCCTCTGCGACCTGGCCTATAATATTGTGTGCGATCGCGATGCCGCAAAGGATATCGTACAAGAAGTTTTTGTTAAGCTTTGGAACAACCGGTCGCACGTCATTTTTGGCGACCAGATCAAACACTATCTTTTTAAAGCTACCGTACACACAGCCTATAATTATGTGCGCTCGCACAAACGGCTATTTTCATTAGACGACTACAAAGGCCTGGACCTGTTGCGTGCCTTCCCCGAAACCGAGGGCATTGAATTTCGCGAGCTCGAGCTCCGCACCCGGCAGGCTATCGACCGGCTGCCCGCCAAGTGCAAAAGCATTTACCTCCTCAGCCGCCAGGAAGGCCTGAAATACCAGGAAATAGCCGACACGCTGGGCATATCCCTCAAAACCGTTGAAAATCAGATGGGTATAGCCCTCGAAAAGCTCCGTCAGGAGCTAAAACCGTTCCTTTCCCTGGAAATGGTCTCCTGGCTGGCCGCTGTCGGATTGGCGCTCTACAGGCTCATTTTTGCATAAAAGCAGAATTTTTAAAAATCTTTCGGGAGTCTTTGGGGGTAAGGCACTCCTTTTGTGCTATAAGCGTATGTCTAATTAAACAATACGCATATGAAACGTCTGCTTGGCTTGATCCTGATCACCTCTGCCGTGCTGTTTTCAGCATGTTCGCAGTATACCTGTGCTACTTATGTTAAAAATACTCCGCCGGTAACAAAAAAGACCCAGCGGCTATAATTCCAGTCTAAACTCACCCGATGAACGCAGATACACCAACCCCACGATGGAATAAAATATCCGCATACCTGTCGGGTGAGCTGGAACCTGCTGAACGTTTGGCTTTTGAATCCTGGTTACAGGACTCCGAAGAAAACCAGCATGTCTTCGAAGAAGCGAAAAAGATCTGGACGAGCAGCCGGCTCAAGCTGACGTCGGCCGACTATGGCACCGACACCGAGCTGACCCGGCTCATGGAACGCCTGCAACACGACAGACGCAGCGAGAATGTACGGTTTTTACAAAGCCCCTGGCTGCGTGTGGCCGCGGCCGTTATATTCCTGGTCGTGGGAGCGTGGTTCTATACACAGTTCCAGGGCACATCAATCCCTTCGTCGGATTTTATACATGCCGCAGGCGACAAAGTGGCCACGCTATACCTGCCCGACAGCAGCCGCGTATGGCTCAACACCGGTAGCCGCATCAGCTACAGCAAAGACTTTAATGTGACGGAACGCCGGATCTACCTCGAAGGCGAAGGATACTTCGAAGTACGATCCGACTCCACGCGGCCCTTCCGCGTGTTGACGAAGACGACGATCACCCGTGTAGTTGGTACTGAATTTAATGTGAAAGAGACCGATACACTTACGACCTTAACGGTGAAGGAGGGAAAGGTTAACTTTTCGCGCATGGACAATACCCGCGGTGAGGTTCTACGGGTCGTGCATGGTGAACAGGCAACCTTTCACCACCCGCACCAAATCTTTAAAAAATCTGTCATCACGAATTACGCGTATGCAGGATGGCGCCGGACAAACAACCCAGCCTTCGAAAAGGAAAAACAAGATCCGGTCGCTTTCCTGACTACGCGCTACGCCTGGCGAAAAGACCGCGCGCACCAATCGGAAGTATACGGCCAGGTATGGAACCATGCCGAGCTGGCGACCTATAAGAATGTCATTCTCAAGGTCACCTATGCCGCCGCGGGTGGCAAGCCCAAGACCATGCGCATCAAAACAGAGCAGGTCATTTACCCGGGGCAGCCCATCGACTTCCGCAAAAAACTGCGTGACCTTTCCGCGGCAACGAGTTATCTCAAGGTCGAAGTAGAATCGGCCGAACTTATTTCAGGATAGTATGGTAACGACGAACGACAACACCGGCAGCGAAGTAACAACGTACACGCTGCCGCAACAAGCCGAGGCCCTGATCAAGCTGGCCGAGAAGATCATCGAGCAGCACAGCAATGCCGGCCCGCAAAGCCCCGTAAAGCCGCACCTGATCGCCGACCTCAACTCGCGCATCAGCCCGGCACGCGCCCGCCACGAACAAGGCCTGCGCTACGCCCGCATGGCCGAAGATGCCTTTGCCGAACGCGACGAATTGCTGGGCAAAATTCCCGGCCGCAAAAGCGAGCTCGACGTACGCAACCTCGTAGAGATCGTCGTTCAACTGGTAAAAGAGCATTACCCCGAGTCGGTTCATAAATGGGGTTTTGAATAATCCAACCAACAAGGGCCGGAGCTAACGCTGATGTTACACGCTTGTGGGAGAGCCCGTATGCATTACCTACATCATTCACGCTAAGAGGAGCTTTTACTCTCAAAATGGCCCCGCAACACGATAAACGATAAGCCAAGTACATTGAGGGTCGTAGTCCCGAGCAATGTCATAATCACGGCATCACTTAGCCCTAGATTGCGATTGATAATAAGGATGAGCAAGACAAAAGCCAACCAGACAGATACCACACCCGTTGCCCATTCCGCTAACCACTTTCGATCATTTGTGTCAGATTTATAGCGGTCGGCTTTCAGTTGAGCTAGTCGCGTTGACTGAGCGCGCAAGCCATCGGAGTCGATATCGACATCGTAAATATTTTTAGCAGGAGGAGAGCCTTCACCGTTTACGACCACCCCGTATGTCTCGATGGGAGACGATAAGATAGCATTCTTCAGCTCCTTTTTTATTTCCGATTATATCCCAGGCTAACACAACGATTGAATAAATTACACTACACAACCTTATACGTTGAAAAGTAATCGCTTATCAATTCATCGGGAATCTCCCGACTCCATTTAAAATTCTTTTGCTCGGTCGTCTTTTTCCATGGGCTTCCATCCAAATGAGACCAATTTGACAATTGACTTGCAGTGATACCGGCATAATTCTCAACGACCTTTTCAAGTACACGTTTTAATTCCGAATCCTGCGATATTCCGACAAGCTCCGGGTCATCCAACCGGAGGATCTGCGTGTAGTCAACATTTTTATGAACGCGGGCAAACACAGGACCAAATGGCCATGCCTGCGGTTGCTCATTGATGATCTTGTGCTGGAAGGTCGAGAGATAGTAGCCGTAAACAATATACATCAACTTTTGAAGCTTTGTCATATTCAAAGCCTGATACTTGCTGTGCGCTACTGATAGCAGGAATTTAGCCAGCAATGTACTATCGTATGTCCTCATAGATTGTATCACCATCCATTAACCTCAAACGGCAACCCAAGATACACAAACAAACTTGGCCCTTTACACCGTTCGCAATTTTTTTCCCACCGCAGATCCCAATCGCCTCTTTCTAAAATATACTTTTCCCAAAAACTCTAGTCCAATTATCATTTTCTAGATAAATGCCGCCGCTACGGCCGATCTCTTCCCATAAACCGTTCCTTCCCATGAAGGAAATTGATCGCCCGTACAATGTTCCGATCCAGGCTCTCCTTCGTCTTCAGAGAAGCCAGGTAACGCATGATCTCATTTTGCCGGGAGGGACTCAAAGCATCGAACACCTGCCTGGCATCTTTATCCTTCTTTAAGACTTTCAGAAACTCCGGTGAAACCGGCACCTCCCTGCCTTCGCTATCAAACTCCACCGTAAGCTCGATCTTCTCACCAATCCGTTTGGGCGAATCTTTCAGCATAATGGTGTTGATATACAACCGCCACTCACCGCTGTATTTTACCAGGGTCTGTTTGTAGGCTTCTCCATTCACCGTTCCCTTGATGCGAATGTGACCTTTATCCTTGCCCGCCTGCTCGAATATCTTTTTCAGGATCCGCTCGGGCACCGATACGTATGGGTTTATACCAATGATCTTGATGTGGTCTTTAAATTTCAGCATTCAGCACAAGTTAAATATCTACCACGATTTTACGCCACCAAAAGAATAAAAAAGAGCGCAGGTCACCCCACGCTCTTTGTCGATCCCTTTCATCTATCGGGACAAGATAGCCTTTGCTTCCGAGACCAGACCTTCAATATCGGCTTGCGCCGCTTCGAGCTCCAGGCTCTTCAGTTGCTTTTGAAGCGTTTCGTTAAAGCGGTAGTATTGGTCACGCTTGATAAAGCCGTCCCGCGCAATCCACTCTTCTTTACCATAACGGGCCACGTACTCTTCGATCGTCTCCTGTTCCATGCGAGAGGTCGTCGTCAGATACTCCGCCATCTTTAGCAGCAACAGCTTGTTCCGGTTCAACAGTCGCTCCGCTTCAGCCTCACACGCTTTGATGATCGCGATCGACTCACCGGCGTATCGTTCCGACAGGAAGAATGCATCGGCTTCGCCGGATGAGTCCACAGCCAGGTGTATCGGGTCGGAGCCCATGGCATACCGACGTACAGCCCGGTTCGCCAGACGCGAAGCCTCCTCGATGTCGATCGACACGCCCGAGGAAGTGAACTGATCACCGAATACCAGGCGTTCGGCCACATAACCCCCCAAGGTGATTATAATATCCTTCTGCAGCGTTTCCCGTGTCATAGGACCTTCGGGAAAATCCACCAGGCAAAAACCCTCGGCATCCGACGCCGTGCGCGACACCACTACCGTGGGAATGATGCGCAACGTCAGGGCTGCCAGCACGGCATGTCCCGCCTCGTGCACCGCTACGTGTGCCTGCAGTTCAGGGTCGATGCTTTTGCGCAGACTGTCGAGTTTCAACGTGGCCTTGTCCGAAGTGGTCAACAATACGGTGCCGCTTGCATCCCGGAGCGTATAGGTAAAGGTTTCACCTTCAAACCGCCAGTCAATGGAGGCGACGGGCAGTTGATACTCCAGTACCGAAACAGCCAGGCTGCCGACCCGCGACTCGATAAGGTTCTTGACCGTTGTAAATACCGGGCGCGTGCCCTGTGCCGGGAATACACCTTCCGAATACACCACGTCTACGATCGAGTCGTCAAACGAAGTTGTCCAGCCAAACTGCGCTTGTGCGAAGGCACCGATGCGTTTTAACTCTCGTCCGATCAGCTCGCGGAAATGCGCCGTATGGAAAGAGGTGTAGATCACGTGGTTGTTTCCCAGGCGTGCGATCTGTTCCGACCGGAACCGCTTGCGCAATGCACGCTTGATATCGGCCAGGTTGATCTTTGTCGTTTGCTCGTAAAAATCGTCCGCACTGATGTCCGGATTCAGGCTTCCGCTCATGGTATACGCTTCGTCCAGGTTACCCAACACAAAGATCAGCGCACCAGACAAATCCAACGTCTGGGTCAGCGGTTGTGAGCGCTGGGCCTCGTTTACCAACCGCATCAGGCCGTGCAGGTCCGAATCCGCAATGCGTTGCTGCAAGACTTCGTGCGTGATGTCGTCGTCGTTAAACAGGTTTCTCAGAACACCGGTAAAATCCCGCGACAGGAAGTAATCCGCCTCGGGAATCTTATTCCGGTTTTCATACTCGAGGTAGAATCCGTCGAAGACCGCCTTAAACTCGTCCAATCCCGCTGCATCTACCTGACCGCGCGTGATCGTCACGCCGAGACGCGACGCTTTTTCCAACCTGCGCAAGCACTTCTCTGCGTTGTAGGTTGCCGTTGTATAGTGTCCGGGTACATGGTTGATCTTTCCCGAATCCAGCAAATCCCAAATTACCCGCAATTTGTCCTTGCCCAATTCCCGGCGGTCGGCATCCACCGTACGCGCAAATTGAAATTCGTCCAGGCAAAAGATCGCTGGTTTTCCATGGAAAAATGCCAGGTCGTCGGTCAGGATGTTCTTCATCCACGAGGCCGAGTCCGATTCGAACTCGCCCATGTCCATGTGCGTATATAACTTTTGGTATTGCAGGTATTCTATGATCGCCTGCACCAAAGCCGTCTTACCCGAGCCTGTCAGGCCCCACAGGTTAATGACCGTGGGTCGTTGCTGCGCCCCGGGAAAAAGATACCAGGGTATCATCAGCGATGTAACCTCGTCGATCACGGCATCCAGGCCCAGAAATTTTTCTTTCAGGGATACTGCCATAGCCTGCAACATTGCTTTGCGTTCAATTAATGATGCATGTATATTCTTTGCTTCCATTGGTTCATCTTGGTTCATCCCACAAACAGGGAAGTGATTTATAAATACATAGCGCTGCCGTCGCGCCATTCAATGCGAATGGCCGATTGTACGGGGAATGGATCCCAGCTGTGCTTTAAAACCTAAAAGGCGCAAAAAGCATATCGACACCGTAGCACGATGCGACAACCTTGTCGGCTTTCAAAAAAACTGGCAGGATTAAAAACAGCCGAAACGTTCCGGTAAGAAATCTACCGTGGCGGCTACTTGAAGATATGTAAACTCAAAACCAACATACTTTCCTCTATTTAAAAGTGAACATTAGAGTGAAATGCTACTACAACATACGGGAAATGTTGCGTACGGTTACGGGCCGTAATAAAAAAAATACTTCATACGGCCGGTTGCTACAAACCAGCAGTGTATGAATACACTGTCGCGATTTATCGCGTTGTCGCAGCCGCCTTTTCCAATCGTGCAATTTTCCGCCTGCACACCCACAGCAACAATAACCCAAAGACGCCAAACGAACAATCAATCAACTGCCAGAACAACGGTATACCCCGCACCGGCCCTGCGATAAAGGCCAGGGGTAAGATCGCCACACACGCGATCATGCCGAACTCCACCACCCAAACATTTCGCACGGGGTCGCGCCACGGACCCACAAACGCCACGGCAATCACCAGGTGTGCAAACGCCAGCCAGTCTGTGCCATAGGCGATGAACGGATAACGGCTATACGTTTCATGCACACCCATATACACGCGTTCCAGCCATTGAGCCACCCCGTTGTTCCAGCCATGCTCTACTACCCATGCATGCGCGAGGCTCAATTGCCATTCGATCGGAAAGGCTGTCAGGCCGCTGATGACCAGACTAATCATAAATATCATCAACAACGTTTTTACCTGACGCAACACGCGGGGTTGCGAAATCATGGGTACTGTATCGCTATTTCTCATAATGAACCAAAAGACTATTGTTCTGAAATGTATTCTCTACCTGGCGCAGCAAGGCCGCTTCATCCGGCGCAGTAATGTTGATGAGGCAGAATTTATCCTCCCCGCGAAACATCCGCATGCGCCAATCCAGCTGGCTGATGGTCACAACTTCTCCGTTGCTATACCACCAGGCCGTATGCAGTATATCGTTGCCTTTTACCAGCTGACCGCGGTAGATCGTCCTGCCCGCCACAACGTGCTCTTGTATGAACGAGAAGGTATAGCCGCTGCCACGCCAGCAAAACAAGGGACTGTGCTCCGCGACGAAAAATTCGGGAATGGGTTTAACATAGAGCAGAAATTCATCGGTGGCAATGCGGGTGACGCCCGTGGGTAAATTTTCAGCCGGCAGTCCCTGGTAGGCTACGGTTGCATAAGAAGCTGTGCCCGCCTTCAACTCCCGGCCAAGGGTGATGCCGGTGATCAGCATGGCGGCGGCGAAAAGGTATTGCAACAGCTCCACTCGCGGGCTGACAGGCCTCGCTGCCGGTATCGGCTCGACATCTTTCCCGCAACGCCGCACGAGAAAACCCGCCAGGAAATATACGGGTATGACCACGTACGACACCAGGCATGCCAGCCCCATGGCACCGTGCGTCGCCTGCTCGGGACCGATACGGAACATCACCAACACGATGATGCGAAACAGATTTGCAAGGATGTTCAATATGAACACCGTCGTAAAGAAGAGCGCGAGATAGCCAAATGACAGTTGCTTCCGCTCGATGCGAAATCGATGCGCGAGAATAAATACACCCATCAGCAGCGAGATCGCCAGCATGTTCAACCCCATGCAGGCGTCGTCTACCGAAAACACGGCGCCTTCCAGCACCATGACATTTCCCTGCACCTGGATATCCGCCCCCGCGGCCTGCAACAACCAGCCCGTCCAGGCACTCAGTTGCAGCCTTATGGGAAAACCCAGGATACCCGAGATCTGCAAAAACGCCGGCGACATACATACGACAAGCACCAGCATCAACGGATGACACCGCCCGACCATAAGCTCCACCAACCAAAGGCCGTAAAACGCCAACGCAAAAAAGTAGAATAGCTTCACTCCATACAGCAAAGACAACCCACCCATGGTCAGCGACAACAGCAGATAGCCATAGTTCTTTCTGGTCTCACCTGTTACGAGGCAGGCGAAGGGCAGCAAACAGAGCCCGATCCATACATTGGTATTCGAAACATACGACAGCGGAAACGCCGCCACCCCCCCGACGATCCCTGCCAGGGCCAGTATCACCAAGGGGTGTCTGGCACTGGCCGAGAGTCTGGAAGACAAAACCGTTGTCATCATACACGCGAAGCGGTTACAGTTTTCAGGCGGTACTGTCGCACTACGTTGAACAGCACAAACAAGAGGAACACAACGATCAGCGCCCATTCATGCGGCTCCGGCACAGCGCCCGAGTCGTTGTGGGTGGCATTCCCCAGACTATTTTCGATGTCTTTAATACCAAAGCGGTCATAATCTTTTTGGGTCTCCAGCACAATCAGGCTCGACACCGGCGACACCACGTACGCCCGCGCCGCTTCGTTCACCAACGGCTCGTTTATAAAATCTTCGCTGAAGAAATGCGTGCCGACCTGGCGCATGATGTTGTTATAGGCAAACAAACGGACCAGGTGATCGGGAGCGGTGTCTTCACCCTCGGCCGCGGGTTTTCGCTCCAGCACCATGCCCGCGTCGTGCAATACGAGGTGGCTTTCATCTTCGACCGCGACCGGAAATTGATTGTGTTCTAACAAACCCGCCAGGATCGTAGCGTCGCCTGTCGCAAAGTTGAAAGCCCGCAGTTCGCGCAGGGAGCGAATGTAGGTAGACGCACCACCGGTCAGATTAAAGACGTTCACCTTTTTATTGTCGGCAAAATACCGGCTCACACTCCCGGCAAACGTACTCTCTTTCATATCGCGCAGGAAAGGCGTGAGCGGCTTGCCTTTGGTCACGACCAGCGAATGTTCGGTGTCTTTCACATGATGAAACGGGAACAGCGAGAAGTTCCGCTGACGTAATTTGTTGGTCACCTCATACCAGTTATCTTCATCCAGGCGGATAAACTCGTTGTCGGAAAAGGCATAGACATTGCATTTGGTCAATACCGCATAGGCTGCGTCTACCTCCCCGGCCTCCCACGTGTTGTTAAGGTCCAGGAACAAATAGCTGAGGTGCAACGGCCTCAACGTTGGTGTATGGGGTTTCAATGAATAGGTTGAGCCGTTGAAAGTATACTGGTTCGTTTCGATGGGATCCGCCTTCCAGGAAATAGAAAAGTCAGGATCGTAGGGACGCTCGGCGATGTATTCTCCTTTTTCGTTCTTGTCGAAGCCCCGCGGCATCGTCGCGTCATGAATCATACCACCTATAAATCGGAAGCGGAGGGTTTCGGTTGCGTCATGTGCATGGGGACCGCGAAACGTTGCCTGACGATATACGATACGGCCACGTTCCTCGGGCAGGGGTGACGTGATACCGATCTTAAACTTTCGCTCCTCCTCCCGGGTGCACGGAAAAACGCGTACCGTTACCGTGTTGCCTTCCTGCCAATGTACGACCGAGGGGTCACGCGCTTCCTTACCCACGATCGTTTCATACGCGTCTTTCGCTTTTTGTCTGGACGTAAGTATAGCCTTCTCTTCTTTGCCATTCACCCACAAGGACAGGGATGTCACCACCGAGCCTTCCGGTAATTGAAAAGTATACAGTGCCTCCTCACGCAAACCGCTCCAGCCCGACAGGCTGTTGTTGCGAATATTCATGTATTGCTCCGTATAGGCCAGGCGCAGCTGCGGATAGATGTCAATGTCAGTCACGATGTAGGATGTCGTCAGGTCGTCGCCGCGCCAGAGACGTTCCTCCGTACGGTGACGGTTGTCGGTGATCGCGCGAAGGATCTTTGTGCGGTCATCGTAAGAAAGAGACGACTTACGCCAGAGCGTGGCCATGTATACCAACGGATCGTGTGTACGCATCGCCCAGCCGGAGCGCATGGATACGAAACTGAATTCATCTTCACGATCGTCGGGCATCGTATAGACAAAATCTGATTTTAAGATGCGCTCGGTGACCCAATCCAGCTTTACGGATTGACCGATCTTAACCCATACCGGCAATTCGGTGTCGGCATAGATCACCGACTGGTTGGCCAAACGCTCGATGGTACGCACACGCGCGTCCCACTCTATAATAAATATGAGGGCAAACGTCACCGTTACCGATGCCCCGGCAATGATCCAATTTGTCGATACACGATTGATCTCCTGCGTATAGCGGATCAGTGCCGCCGAACCGATGAGCAGGAGCATCGGCACAAATGCTAACATGCCGACACCGAGCACCAGGATCGCCAGAGTGGCCGGAAGATACACCAGGCCGATGTACAGGGCCAGGTATGTGTAGAGCACCAACGCGGCACCCAATAGAAAATGCTGTATTTTATTGACAACCCGGGGCAGGTATGTATAATACCGGTAACTAAAGGTGACCAGGGAGCTTACAACCAGGTGTACACACAGCCAGAGGACAGAATCTTCAAAGACCGGTACCAACCGGTTCAAGGCATACGCGCTGACCAGGAAGAGATTGAGCAGCACCATGGTATAATGGATGTTTTCCCGTCGCCAGCTTTTTACGATACCATAGGCCCTGTTCGCCAATAGCGCGATGACATAGGCGATCGCCAGCAGGTAATGTGCGATAAACGCCGGAAAAGCGTCCTGATCCAAAAAATTACTCCCCCGTCGCGGCAACACGACATAAAGCAAGGTCGACACAACCAGCAGTAAATAGCCGGTCAAAAGAATTTTGTCGGGATGGGCTGTATCGCGGGTTTCTGAAACCGGCGCGGCAGTCTCTATTTCGTCCTGGTGAACCTTATCGTTGTTCGTAAACATAAAAGCACTTTTAATTTCAAAGTTAAATACGAAAGCAAACTCAAAAGGTTTGGAGCCACACCTAACTTTTCAGGGGAAATAGAGATCCGGCTGATCGCATAGCAGGCTGGTTAACCCGCATGGCGATCAGTATCACTCACCGAAGGGGGTGATTTCTTCCGAAATCAGGCCGGAACGTAAACTATCCGGCTGGCTGCAGCAAGGGTCATGGTGCAATAGTAGCCATAGGGACCGGAAGGGGCTTCCTGCCGCTCCTTATATATAGGAGTCTTTTCGACCGTGGGCTTCCGGGTTGACGACCGGGAAGCTCTTTTCTTTTTCGGCTGGTCCATCGCCAACGGTACAGCGTAGTGGCTATTGGCCAAAGGTGGTAAAACCGACTCTTTACCCCAGGCAATTTCTGCGTGCGCGGATGTTTGTTTTGTCGCTATCGACATAGGAATGTTTTCCATAGTGGGTGCGTTGCCTTTTTTACCCGAGTCAGCATTTCCAGAGGCGTGGCCACTTTGTACGAGCAGGATCTTCGCGGCGCCATCCCGTTTTACCTCCTCGATCACGCCGCCTTCCGTCAGTGAGCCGAAACGAACGCCAACCGATAACACAAAACTATAATCCGCTTCGGGCGGAAGATTTTTCAACGCAACGTCTAGCGCCGTTGCAGGCGACTCGTCAAGCGACGGGTACCACGGCGTGTGGACGATAACGGGTTGAAAACTGTTATTGTACCAGGCGGGTGCTTCGTACTGACCGGTTTGCGGGTTAAAGGTAAAATCCGGTGCGACGCCCAACGTTACCTCGATACGGAACATGGCGTGGCGATTCGGCGGAAAGAAATTGATCTCGCGCATCAACGGAGGGATCTCCAGGTGCGCACGGCCTGTTTCCCGATCGATGACGCCGCTCACCGGCGAACGAAGAATGGAATCGAGCGTATATTTCTGATTGAGCGAAAAGCCTTCCATCAATTTAGGATGTTTTGACAGCCGGATCGCCCGTCTCCCCAGGTGGCTTACGCCATCTTGTTTCTGGATCACTTTCATGATCTTGTTGATGGGGCCGCTGATGTTGTAGTTGGCCAGGCCTTTTAATTGGATCATCGACAGGCGCACATGTTTGCCCATGCGCGAGCATCCGCCGAACTCCGTCATGTATAACCGCGCCGTGGCGAAGTTGGGAGCGTTTCGAATCTGCTCTTTGCTTGCGCCGCCTTTTTTCCGAATAACGATTTTGCCTGAGCCGCGCATGCGATACGCGCTGAAATCACCGAGTGTGCCGGTAAAGGTCAATCCTTCCAGAAGTGCCATAGTGTACTTGGGTTTAAGATAACTAATTGATTTATGTCAACTGCTGCGAGGGTAACAACGGTCGTCTGGCGAATATAGTGAATACTGGAATTCGGTACATATAAATTATTCATAGAATATTTTATAGCTATAGATAACCTAGTCCTTTAAAAGGACTAGCTCATGACTGTACAGATTGTGGTTATACACTAGGTTATCTCTTGCGTATTTCCGTTGAAGTGCCGGTGATGACCGTTGTTTGAACTGATTCTGCCGATATAATTCCAGCATATCGTGACAAGTATATACCGAAGCCCCGGACAGGGCTTCGGCAATACGAAAAAAGTATACCCCGGAGAAATCCGGTATACCCGTTGTTATTCTTGCAACGCGATGTGTATCGCCTGCTCTACCGGAGTATACTTTCCATCGTCACGATCTAAATTCAACTCTTCGCGCAGTAGTAGCGGCGGTTGCGCCAGGAACCTCGGCTCGGTGCCGTGATGCGGTTGCGCCGCATGCGCGGTAAAGGGATGACAGAGGTATACCGTGCCGGCAGGACCGGTGGCGAAGACTTCTTCGCGTGCCGGGAGTTTATCCAGCTTGTCGGCCAGCTCCATGAACGAAAGCCCCGCGTCGCCGGCAGGTTTTAAGAGTCGGGCCACGTCGCGGTGGGAACCTACACGAAGGCGGGTGGGTGCATCGGCGGGGGCCACATCCGAGAACAGGAATAACATGAGCAGCGCCCGGCCGCGCGACCGCACGTTCACACGCGCTTCAAAATAATTGCCGGGGTCGGCGCCGGGAAAACTTGCGTCTACGTGCCAGCCGGTGTCGCCCGGGTCGAGGGGGGAGGGAAAGCGGACGGGAAAGCTGCCCATGCTGCCGCAGGGCATCCAGCGGCCGGGGCCGATGAGTTGGTCGAAGGCATTGTGGAGAACCGCGGTGTTGGCGGCGGCGACAAAGGGTGGCTGGGTGTACATGCCCAGTCGGATCACCGGGCGCGTCCAGGTGGTGGGGTCGGACGGGTCGCAGCCGGTGTCCTTCCACAAGATGGCGCGCGCCTCGGCGGCGAGGGCGGGGGAGAAGGCATTTTCGAGACGGATATAGCCGTCGTTGATAAACTGATCGATTTCGAGTGTATGGAGGTACGTTGACATTTTTGTTCTTCTTTATAGTTTGAAAAATTATTGTCCGGGCATGAGGCGTCGGCCTATGCTGAAAGTCGCCATTGACCATTGGGTCCGGCGATGGTTGTCAGTACATGAACAATAAGGAACAGCCAGCCCGGGTTAAAGGCTGTCTTGTCTTTCAGACGAGAAAGAAGTGATTACAATGTAGGAGTCATCCGCATGATCAAAAATAAAAAAAACAGCGTGAATGTGTTCGCTCTTCGCGCTCACAGTCACGCTGTTTTCTGTACCCAGAGCGGGAATCGAACCCGCACGACTATTACTAGCCACAGGATTTTAAGTCCTGCGTGTCTACCAGTTCCACCATCCGGGCAGGGATGTTGTTTCAGGTGCTTTGGTAAGGCTCTAAAACGCAAAAAGTGCGAGATAAACCCACACTTTTTATTCTTTGTTTCTCAACGGCGGCTGCCGGTAAGACTTGAGCGGGAAACGAGACTCGAACTCGCGACCCCGACCTTGGCAAGGTCGTGCTCTACCAACTGAGCTACTCCCGCGGGATCTCCCCTAGCTCTTTCGCTAAGGGAGTGCAAATTTAGTGAGGGTTTCTAATATTCCAATACTCCCCCAAATTTTTTTGAAAAAGTTATGCCGATTTCTTCAGTTCCTGCTCGTACTCCTTCTTCAGCTGGGCGGCGTGGGCTCTGTTCTTCGAAAGGAGGATATGTTTGGGTACCGCTTTCAGGTCCCAGATAAGCCCGACGGCCTGGAAGCCCCGGAGTATATAGTACGTTATGTCGATCTCCCACCAGAAGAAACCCTGACGCGCGGCCACTTCATAATAGTGGTGGTTGTTGTGCCAGCCTTCACCCATGGTGAGGAGGGCCAGCCAGATGCTGTTACGGCTCTCGTCGTTCGACTCGTACCGCTGCGTACCGAACTTGTGCATGATCGAGTTGATCGAGAAGGTGGCGTGATACAAGATAACCGTGCTCAGGAAGAAGCCGATGAACAGCGACGAGAAGCCGGCCGTGGTAAACATATCCTGGATACCCTCTCCGTTGACGATACCGCCGAGGGCCATGACGACCAGCGCGAGGATGGTAGGGGGTACGAGGTAGTGTTTGTTGAGCCACATGAGCTCAGGGTATTTGGCGTAGTCGCCGATGGTTTTGTAGTCGGTCTCTTTAAAGTCGGGACCGACGATCCAACCGATGTGCGAGTACCAGAACCCGTAGATCTTCATGGAGTGTGGGTCAGCCGGCGTGTCGCTGTGGCGGTGGTGGTGACGGTGGTGTGCTGCCCACCAGAGTACACCTTTCTGCGCGGTGGTCTCCGACATAAATGCGATGACGAATTGGAACCAGCGGGAGGTGCTGTACGATCGGTGTGCAAAGTAACGATGGTAGCCGCCCGTTACCCAGAACATGCGGGTAAAGTATAGTACGGCACACACCGTCCAGTCGAACCAGGTGGCACCTGTGTACAAAGCGGCCAACGGCGTCAGGTGCACAGCGAAGAACGCTATTTCCTGAACCAGGATCGGCTTACTTCTTACTTCCGGTGTTACTGATGTATTTGCCATTATGTTTATTAGGGTTGTTTACGTGTTTAATCGGGCGGCGGCGGCCCGCTCTTTTATGTTGCGCCTCCAGACCGAACACAAAGGTAACGCATTCAGTTCAAAGGCGTTTGGGGATGTAATATTCTTGCCAAACCGCCTGCATATACGCCAAAAAAGTTCACTTCGACACTGACAAGCGTCAGTTCAGTGAAAGGCCGTTCTACCCGCCGGAGGGTAGTCAATTGTTTGAACGAATTAGCGTATCTTTGCAGGGTATTTGACTCTATGAGCCACGCACAAACCATATCCCAGTATCAGCCGATGCTGCATACGATTGCCTACAACCTGGTACGCTGTAAACAGGATGCGGAAGATATCGTACAGGAAACGTTCGTGCGCTGGCTTAGTATCGATCAACAGAACATCGACAACACCAAGGCGTACCTCATTCGCGCCGTGACGAACAACTGTTTGAATCATCTCAACTCGCTGCGCAAGAAAAAAGAAGAGTGCCTCGACAACATGGCCGAGATCATCAAACACTTTAAGGAAACCAACCTTGCGCACCTCGATCTCGACATCGACCTGGCGGCGGCTTTTAAAGTGCTGCATACCAAACTCGAACCATTGGAGCGCGCCGTATACCTGCTGAAAGAAGTTTTCGATTTCGACTACGAAGACCTGCAGGAAACGCTCGACAAGAAAAAAGAACACTGCCGCCAGCTGCTTTGCCGGGCCAAGAAAAAATTGAGCGAAGAAACTTCACGTATCAATTTCGAGCTGCCCGATACTTCCAAGCTGATGGAAAGCTTTCGCAATGCCTGCCACTTTGGTAACGCCAGCGACCTGGTGCACGAGCTGAAGAAAGACATCGCCGCCGCGATCAGTAAGAAATTCTAATCAGCACGGGCATTCCGCCGGCCTGCTCTTCCACCGTTTTTTGTTACGTCGAGATGACGGGGTCAGCTGATGCGGCTCCAGTTAACGACCGTTTTTCGCATGGAGTCGATCTGCGTGCGGATGAGCTTGTTTTCGGGCTTGTCCAGCTCGGGGTCGTCCCGCAGGATTTCTTTGGCAAGCTCGCGGGCTTCCTGGAGGATGGCGCCGTCTTTGGCGAGGTCGGCTACGAGCAGGTCGAGGGCGCCGCTTTGTTGGGTGCCCATCAGGTCGCCGGGGCCACGCAACTTCAGATCGGTTTCGGCAATGTCAAAACCGTTGGTGGTGCGCACCATGGTTTCGATCCGTGTTTTGGAGTCTGCGCCCAGTTTGCTGTTGGTCATCAGGATGCAATACGATTGTTCGGCACCGCGGCCCACCCGGCCGCGCAATTGGTGCAACTGCGAAAGGCCAAAGCGCTCGGCGTTTTCGATCACCATGACGGATGCGTTTGGAACGTCTACGCCTACTTCGATCACCGTGGTCGCCACCATGATCTTGGTTTCGTTTTTTATAAAACGGGCCATTTCGAAGTCTTTGGCCTCGGGCTTCATTCTGCCGTGCACAATACTGACCGCAACCTCGGGAAACGCCCGGCACACGCTTTCGTAGCCATCCTCGAGATGCTTGAGATCCAGCTTTTCAGATTCTTCAATGAGCGGGTAGACCATATACACCTGGCGTCCTTTGGCGATCTCCTTACGCAAGAATTCGTTCACCTGCAACCGATGGGCATCAAATTTGTGTAACGTTTTTATAGGTTTCCGGCCGGCAGGGAGCTGGTCGATGGTCGAAATATCGAGGTCTCCGTAAAGTGTCATCGCCAGCGTTCTGGGGATGGGTGTCGCCGTCATGACTAAAATATGGGGATATATATCCACATTCTTTTGCCATAATTTTGAACGCTGGGCAACCCCGAAACGATGTTGTTCGTCAATGATCGAGAGGCCCAGGTTGTTGAATTGCACCTCTTCTTCCAGCAGGGCATGGGTGCCGATGAGAATCTTCAACTCACCCGATAGCAGTCCTTCGTGAATAACTTTTCGTTCGGACTTTTTGGTGGACCCGGTGAGCAACGCAATGGGTAACTGCATGCTGTCGGCGTAGCGCTTCAGGTTCTTGTAATGTTGCTGTGCCAGGATCTCCGTCGGCGCCATGAACGCTGCCTGTGCATTGCCGGCCGCGACAACGAGCATGCAGATAAAGGCCACGATGGTTTTGCCGCTGCCCACATCGCCCTGCACGAGCCGGTTCATCTGCTTGCCAGACTTCAGATCGGTATATATCTCGCGGATCACTTTCTTCTGGGCGTCGGTCAGGGCAAACGGCAGGTGGTCATTGTAAAAGGCGGTGAGCAAGCGGGTGTCCTGGAACACCTGGCCCCGGAACTTTTCCTGCCGCACGACTTTCATTTTCAAGAGCCTGAGCTGTATGTAGAAAAGTTCTTCGAACTTGAGCCGCTGTTGGGCCTGGGCCAGCTGTTCGATCGTTTGCGGAAAATGTATATGCTGAAGTGCCTCCTTTTTAGAGATCAACTTGAACTTGTCGGTGGCACTGCGCGGTAACGTTTCGCGTATGTGGTCGGCGGCTTTGGCCAGGAGCTCTTGCATGAGCTTGGCGATGGCCTTACTGTCGACATGCTTGCCCTTTAACTTTTCGGTTAGCGAATATACCGGATACAGGGTACCTCCCTTCTCGTTCTTGGGGGTGAGCAGCTCTATCTCCGGGTGAGCTATATTGAACTTGCTTCCATAGCGGGTGGGTTTGCCAAACACAACGTACTGTACACCGGTCTTGATCTTATCCTGGATCCAAGCTATACCTTGAAACCATACAAGTTCGAGTTCGTCGGTTCCATCACTGATACTGGCCACCAGTCTTTTTTTAAATCCGGTACCTATAATTTCTTTGCGAAGCAGTGTACCTTTGACCTGCACATAGGGCATCTCGTCATAAATGTCGTTTATGGCATAGAATTTTACACGATCCTCGTGCCGAAACGGGTAGTACTGGATCAAGTCGCCAAATGTAAAAATGTTTAATTCTTTGTTAAGGAGCGATGAACGTTGAGGGCCTACGCCTTTTAAATATTCGATGGGTGTTTCAAAAAATGAGGCCATTCTGGGAATTGCTCGTGAAAACGTTTCAAAATAACAATTTATAAACAACGTATAATCTTTTTCTGCGTTAGAGGGCTTTGTAACACTTACTTGGTTACAAAACGATGTTTAGTTTAATTCAAGAGTCGCGAGAGAGGGAATACGAAAAAGCGAAGAGGGATTTATGAAAATTGATTCGAAAATCTTTAAGGGTATTCAGTACGTCGAGGTCAATCAGCTTCCGTCTGAACAGTCCAACAGTATTCTGAAAACGTTTGATGAGGATGCTTTTATCAAGATCCTGATGGACGGAAAAATTCTCAGCGGTTGCATTCAGTATAAAGATTACGAGGCCTGGTATCACACGGTATATTGTCCGGGCACACAGCCGCCTGTGGAGAAGACCACGAAGGTAAAACACACCGTGAAGGTCGAGGCGGACATACCGGTGGCGGTTCAAGAAAACGAATGACTGTTAGGCGTATAAGTGTTTACGCAACTTCTGATACTCCTGCCACATTTCGTGTACTATAGTACCCGCCGGCTGAACCCGCCGCAGGGCAGCCGCCACCTGGCCGATCTCTAATTCACCGGCGTCGAGGTCTCCTTCAAATATACCCAGGCGCGCGCGGCGCTTGCCCAGCAAGGTGTCAAGTTCCTGCACACTGGCACCCCGGCGCTCGGCGGCTAATACTTCCTCTGAAAATTTATTGCGGATCAGGCGCACCGGCGCCAATTGTTTTAATGTGAGCACGGTTTCACCTTCCGCGGATGTGGTGACGCGTTGCTTGAAACGTTCATGCGCGGAAGATTCTTCACTTACGGCAAAGCGGCTGCCGACCTGAAAGCCATCCGCCCCCAGCACTTCGCAGGCTAACATCGCACGGCCACTGGCAATACCACCGGCCGCCATCAACGGTACCGTGATGGCATCGCGCACCATGGGAATCAACACCAACGTAGTAGTTTCTTCACGGCCGTTGTGCCCACCGGCCTCGAAGCCTTCGGCCACCACCGCATCGACACCTGCCTGCACGGCCTTTTGGGCAAACCTGACACTTGACACGACATGCACGACCGTGATGCCGGCTTGTTTCAGAAAGCCCGTCCACGTAGCGGGGTTGCCGGCGGAGGTAAAGACAACCGGCACCTGCTCTTCGACGATGATCTTCATGAGCGCATCGATCTCCGGATATAACAGCGGCACGTTGACGCCGAACGGTTTCGTAGTAGCCGCCTTACATTTTTGAATATGCTCACGCAATACCTGTGGGTACATGGAGCCGGCACCGATCAGGCCCAGGCCGCCGGCATTGCTCACGGCCGAAGCCAGCCGCCAGCCACTGCACCACACCATACCGGCCTGGACAATCGGGATCTCGATGTTAAAAAGATGTTGAATTCGCTGGTTCATACTAGCTGAAAAAATAGTTAATCCGGTTCACTTTCTGTCCCCAGTTTGTGCAAAGATTTATGCACCTTTTTTTACCTGTTTTTGGGCGCCGGAAAAAGGGGCTTTTTCCGGCCTCTAAAGTTGTCCACAAATTTGAGACGGTCGGATTTAGTCGCAAGTATTTGATTATCAGAATAATAACAGGAAACATAATGGTAATGTGGATAAAAGGCTCGAATTGTGGATTTCTTTTGTTGCTTTTTTCAGAGCCATTATAACTACCTGAATTTTAAGGTTTTTCGGGGCCTTAAATTCAATCTTTTCATCAGGTTCTATAAACATTTTGGCCAGGGTTTTGAACATCCCGGATTTCCAAACGTTTTTTACACCATGAAAAAAATATTCTGCTTTTTACTGCTTTCGGCGTCTTATAGTTGGGCACATGCGCAAACCGCCACGGTCGTAAAGTTTGACCGCATTGAAAAGATCATGAAGACTCAAACAGACGAAGTGCAGGTAATTAACTTTTGGGCGACCTGGTGTGCTCCCTGCGTAAAAGAGCTGCCGTTGTTTGAAAAGCTGGGTGCCGAAACTCCCGGGGTAAAAGTGACGTTGGTAAACCTGGACTTTGCCGATAAGGTTGAAAAGGTGAACGCCTTTATGGCGCGCAAGAATATTAAGTCTGAAACGGTGCTGCTGGATGAGATCGACTACAACACCTGGATCGACAAAGTAGATGCTTCCTGGCAAGGGGCGATTCCGGCGACATTGATCGTCAACACACGCACCGGCACCCGGAAATTCGTGGAACGCGAGCTGGCGGATGGTGAACTTCAGCAGCTCGTCGCCTCGGTCAAATGATCTTACACCATGGATAACAACTTGTAATAATCTCTCCCTTATGAAAATACACAGTATTGCATCGACACTGGCGGCATTCTCCCTGCTGATATTTTTCGCAGGCCGCCCCCCGGGCTATCAGATAGGAGATACGGTGGCTACATTCAAACTCCGGAATGTAGATGGCAAGATGGTATCGTTATCAGACTACCAGTCGGGTAAGGGTTTAATTGTTGTGTTTGACTGCAACACGTGCCCGTTTTCAAAAGCATACAACGACCGGATCCAGGCGCTGAATAAAAAATATGAGCCACAGGGTTTTCCGCTGGTGGCGATCAACGCCAACAGTCCCGACTTGTCTCCCGGCGACTCGTTTGATAATATGGTGGCGCAGGCCAAGCGCGAGAAATACGATTTTCCGTATCTGGTTGACGAATCGCAGGATGTGGCCCGGGCTTTTGGCGCTTCGAACACACCGCATGTGTTTGTGCTGAAAAAGGCGGGCAACGATTTTAAAGTTGCTTATATCGGGGCCATCGACAACAACAGCCGCGACGCCGACGCTGCCGATAAAAGATATGTAGAAGATGCCATCCAGGCTTTATTGGCAAACAAGCCTGTAACGACGGAACGAACCAAAGCCATTGGCTGCGGCATCAAGTGGAAGAATGTTTAGTAATCATACCTTGGGTAAAAAAGGCCTCCCGGTTTGCTAACGTCGGGAGGCTGTTTTTTTGTACCCGCCTCGTACTTCGTCATGCAGCGGCAATGCAGGCAATGTGTATTGCGCCGCAGCCGGCATCGGTCAGGGCACGTACGCACGCTTCGAGCGTGGCCCCGGTGGTGACGACATCGTCCACCAGCAACAGATCCTTGCCGGCGATTTCACGTGAAACTTTTACACGAAATACATTTTGCATGTTTTCCCAACGTTCCAGCCGGTTTTTGCGGGTCTGGGTTATCGTTTTGACTGTACGCTCGACCAGGTTTTCCGCGCAGGGTATGTTTAACGTCGAGGCCATGCCCGCGGCAAAACAAGCACTTTGGTTGTAGCCGCGCTTTCGCTGCCGGCTCGGGTGAAGCGGTATGGGCACGACCAGGTCGGGCTTCGTGGTCATCCCGGTGGAAGAAAGCCGCGCGCCGTACAATTCGCCGAGAAAATTTCCGACGTCGGGTTGGTGGCCGTACTTCAGGGCATAGAGTAGTCGCTGTACACGGCTGTCTTTGGAGAATTTCAAGAACGCCTGCGCAGTGTGAACCGGCGTAAAAGCCGAAAGGCGCTGATACAGCAAGTTTTGCGGGTCGATGTGGTGGTCTGTGTAAGGCAATTCCAGCAGGCAGGCCGAGCAAATGATGGGTTCGCCTTTCATCCGCGGCTGGGTGCAGGCCGCACAAAGACGGGGAAAGAAGAGTGAAACAAAATCGGAAAAGACAGACTCGAGAGAATTCGCCATTTTTAGAAATATATTTGCCGACAACAGTGTTGTAAAATAAAAAAAATAATCAACAAAATTACTTATGGGACTTGTCGAGGATTTCAACTCGTACCGCAGCAAAATGAATGAGAAGATCATGGACTCGGACAGCCTGATCATCAAGAGAATTTTTAACCTCGATACCAATGCGTATGCGGAAGGCCACCTGGACGTGAAGTCAAAAGAACTGATCGGTTTGACCTGTTCATTGGTGCTGCGCTGCGATGATTGCGTGAAATATCACCTGGGTAAATGCAAGGAAGTTGGCTTCACCACATCGGAAGTTCATGAGGCCATGGGCGTGGCGACGTTGGTGGGTGGAACGATTGTGATCCCGCACCTGCGGCGCGCCTTTGAATTCTGGGAGGAGCTGCAACATGTTTAAGCGCGACCTGGAGCTGGAGCGGACCTGGGCATCGCTGCTTGGGGCCGTTGAACAGATGATCGGCAAAAAGCCCAAGGATCTGAACAGTGTGCTGTTTTTAATCGGCGTTCAGGAGCTGGGCCGTGGGCAGGCTACTTTCAGCAAGGAAGAAAAACAGGACCTGATGCACATCGGCATTTGCAAAGTATTGAGCTATGCCGGCTATTATGTGCTCGAAGGATTGGACAAAGACGGCTGGCCACATTGGAAACTGATCAAAAAGCTGCCGCACTTCGACCTGCTGGAGCAGGAGAAACTCCTGAAAATGCTTGTGATAGAATACTTTGAAAAGGAGTTTGAGTGGGTTGCCCCGCCGGCCAGTTGATTGACTTTGTAGAAGTGAAGCCCGTATCTTAGACCTTTCTCAACTTTGGAATACGTTACTGCGTTTGTTTATATAATCAAGCATCGAGATGGGACCAGGTATTGAGCAGATCCACGAAAAGATTAAGTCCTTCAAAAGGAAGTACTATCTCAACATTTTTCTCCGCGGGGCAATCCTCTCGCTGGCGATCCTGTTTTCGTATTTCCTGTTGGCGGCAGTGGTGGAGTATATGTTCTGGCTGGGGCCCTGGGCCCGGTTCGTTATTTTCTTCACCTTTCTGGGCGTAGCCGGTTATTGTGTTTTCAGGTTCCTGAAAGATCCGCTGCGGTGGTGGATCGTCCGCAAAGGTCTCGATGAAGAGCAAAGCGCGCGCCTGATCGGCAATTATCTGCCGAGCGAAAAAGATCGGTTAGTAAACCTCATTCAACTTTCTGCACTCGAGAACAGTTCGGCGCTGGCTGCCGCGAGTATCCGTCAGCGCTCGCAGGACCTGGCGCCTGTACAGTTTGATCACTTTATCGATCTGCGCGAGAACCGTAAATACCTGCGGTATTTGTTTATCCCGGTGTTTGTGATCCTGGCCATCGCCATTTTTAATCACAGCATTCTTACCCACAGCACCGACCGGATCGTTCACTTCAATCGCCATTACTCGCCGGAGGTGCCGTTTCAATTTGTGATCGACGCGAAGTCGCTTCAGGCGTATTACAACGAATCGTTCACCCTTCAGCTGCAGCTGCGTGGCCAGGCTGTGCCACAAGACGCATACCTGGTGCTTGGCAAAAACCGACTCAAGTTTGAAAACCTGGGCAGCGGGAATTTTGCCTATACCTTTGAAAGCGTACAGGAGGCGATGGATTTTCAAGTGGAAGCTGCCGGTTTCTTTTCGGATATGTTTCACGTGGCACTGATCAGCCGGCCAGAACTCACACAATTTTCCGTGGCGCTGGAGTACCCGCGCTATCTGCAACGGCAAAATGAAAAGCTGGTAAATACCGGCAACCTGGAGATACCCGAGGGCACGCGCGTGCGGTGGGAGCTGCAAGCCGCGAATACAACCAAAGCAAGTATTGTATTTGCTTCCGACAAAACACCGCAGGATATACAACATTCTGACAATCAGATATTTAAATATCAAAAAGAATTCCGCAATCCCGATGGCTATGAAATCTCGCTGAACAACGCCGAGAGCCGGAACAAAGAAAAGATCTCGTACCGGGTGGATGTTATCAAAGATCAGTACCCGCAGATCACGGTCAACAATTTTAAAGATTCTGTGCTATACCAACGCGTGGTGTTGGGCGGCACCATTTCCGACGACTATGGGCTGAGCCAACTAGTGTTGACATTCCGCGTGCGAAATGAAAATCAGAAAGAAGTGTTGTCGCGTACGATCAATATTCCGATCACGCGCAATCAATCGCAGCAAAGCTTCTTTTACAACTGGCCGGTTGATTCGCTGAAGTTACATCCGGGTGAGCAGCTGGAGTATTATTTGCAAGTGTGGGACAATGACGGTGTGAATGGGCGTAAGTCCACGAAGTCGGCGATGTATTCGTTCTCGCTTCCGTCGCAAGAGAATCTTGCCAACGACATTGTGCGCTCACAAAATCAGACCGAGCGTCAGCTTTCACAGAGCAGCACCAAGGCGCAGAAACTTCAGGATCAGATCGAGCAGGCCAACCAGAAGCTGAAAGGCAAACAGAACCTGGATTGGCAGGACAAGAAAATGTTGGAAGACATTGTGCAGCAAAAGCAGAGCCTCGACAATATGCTGGAGGAGCTCAAAGAACAGAACAAACTGCTGGAGCAAAAGAAGGATGCATTCACGGAACAAGATGAACGGATCCGCGAGAAGGCACAGCAGATCCAGAAGCTGATGGAAGAGCTGTTGGACGAAGAAACTAAAAAGCTGTTTGAGGAGCTGCAGAAACTTCTGAAGGAAAACTCAGATGCCACGCAGCTGCAGAAGCTGATGGACAAACTCAACCAGAAGACCGACAATCTGGAGAAGGAGCTGGAGCGCACGCTGGAGCTCTTCAAGCAATTGCAGTTTGATTACAAGCTGGATCAGTCCATTGAGGACATAAAAAAGCAGATTGAAAAACAGGAGGGGCTCTTAGAGAAGACGGAGTCGTTGGAAAAGAACAAAGACAACAAGAAAGGCGACAACAAAGACTCGAAGGGAGACAAGGACAAGAAGGGGGACAACAAAGACGGCAAGCAAGATCAGCAGGGTAAGAACCCTGACGAAAAAGAAAAGGACGGTCAACAGGCCGGCGATGATCAGAAGAGCGAGAACCAGAAGTTAGCCGAGGAGCAACAGAAGCTTCAGGAAGATTTTCAGAAGTCTTCTGAGAAGATGGAAGAGCTCAAAAAGCTGGGAGAGGAATTGGACAAAGGCGACAAGCTGCCCTCTAAAGAGGATGCTGACAAAGTTGAGCAGGAACAGGAGCAAAGCCAGGAGATGTTGAAGCAGAACCAGCCTTCTAAGTCCAAGCCGATGCAGCAGAAGTCCATTCAGCAAATGAAGCAGATGCAACAGCAGATGGAAGGAGCCCAAAGTTCGATGGAGATGGAAATGGACATGCAGAACATCGAGTCGCTGCGCCAGATCATTCACGGGTTGGTAAAGTTGTCGTTTGACCAGGAAAACCTCATGAAGAACTTCCATGAGCTGAATCAAAGCGACCCCCGCTTTAACGGCCTGGCACAGCAGCAGATGAAGCTGAAGGATGATGCCAGGGTGTTGGAGGATAGCCTGCTGGCCATTGGCAAGCGCGATGCCTTTATGGGTTCCATTGTTACCAAAGAGATTGGCGAGCTGAACGACCACCTGGACAAGGTCATTACAGCAAACCGGGAGCGTAAGCGGCCTCAGGCGGCCAGCGAGATGCAGCAAAGCATGACCTCGATCAATAATCTGGCATTGATGTTGGATTCCCACTTCGATATGATGATGCAGATGATGGCCAATGCAAAACCATCGTCAAAGCCGTCGAATAAAAAAGGACAGAAGCCGAACCTCAGTCAAATGCAGCAGCAGCTGAATCAAAAGATCCAGGAGTTGAAAGGAAGCGGCAAATCGGGTCGTCAGCTTTCAGAAGAGCTGGCGGAGATGGCAGCAGAACAGGAACGGATCAGAAAGGCCTTGCAGGAAATGCAAGAGAAGATGAAGGAGGGGGGCAAGATGCCGGGGGGTGATCTTCCGGCAAAAATGGAGCAGACGGAGATGGATCTGGTGAACAAGCAGTTGACGGACCAGATGATCAAACGCCAGCAGGAAATCCTTACACGTTTGCTGGAAACAGAGAAGTCTGCGCGTGAGCAGGACATGGAGGAAGAGCGGAAAGGGGAGACTGCCAAGGATTACGACAAAGAAATTCCCAAGGCATTTGAAGAATATTTGCGTCTCAAGGAAAAAGAGGTAGAATTGCTGAAAACAGTTCCACCGAAGCTTTACCCTTACTATAAGAAAGAAGTAAACGAATACTTTAAAAGAATCGGAAACCAATAACAAGGCTATAGAGCACATGAACACCATTAGTATCCAGGTCCCGTCTATCGTAGAGAACATCCGCATGATTGAGAGCTTCATTGACAATGCCAAGGAGCGCTTTCACCTCGACGATGATATTTATGGTAATATCATGATTGCCGTAACGGAGGCGGTGAACAATGCCATTAAGCATGGCAATGCCAGTGACAAAACGAAGAATGTGCATTTGAGCCTTTCTTTGGACGAGAGCATGATCCGGTTTGTAGTAAAGGACGAAGGAATGGGGTTTGACTACCAGAATCTGCCTGACCCGACTGCACCGGAGAACCTGGAGAAGCCAGGGGGCCGTGGCATCTTCCTGATGAAGCACTTGTCGGACGAAGTGGACTTCAAGGAAGAGGGAAGAATCGTTGAATTGAGCTTTTACATGAATTCCTGATGGCCTCTATCCGCTTCTTCTCTGAAGAAACAGAATTTAAGCTTCCGCATCCCCGCAAAACATCCACCTGGATCAAATCCGCCCTAAGGAAGGAAAAAAAGACCCTGGGCGATCTGAACTTCATCTTTTGCACGGACGAGTACCTGTTACAGATAAACATGGAGTACTTGGACCATCACACCTACACCGATATCATCACCTTTGATAGCAGCGCGACACCGGGAACTATTGAAGGTGATATTTTCATTAGCATAGAGCGGATCCATGAGAATGCCGGGAAGTTTGGGCGTCCCTTCGACGAAGAATTGCACAGAGTCATTATTCACGGCGTTTTGCACCTGGTGGGTTATGGTGATAAGACGAAGACAGCCAAAGCCCAGATGACCAAGAAAGAAGATACCTATCTGGCCTTGCGGAACAATTAAATGTTCCACGTGGAACATAAAGAACCATAGCGCAGAAAAGGGGCAATGTTCCACGTGGAACATTTGCCATAGCACCGTGGAATTAGAAACCTGCACGATCATAGTGTTCCACGTGGAACATTAGTGGCTCAACCATTAAAGAGAGACAGATAAATGTTCCACGTGGAACGCAAATGTGGAAATGTGGAAAGATTTTGTGGGCAACTTTAGTGTTCCACGTGGAACGTAGCTTAAACAAGTAAATAATAGATGATGTTTCCAGAATATGATGTCATAGTAGTAGGAGCAGGGCATGCCGGTTGTGAAGCTTCGCATGCCGCGGCCATGATGGGCTCGAAGGTACTGCTAGTGACAATGAACATGAACACCATCGCCCAGATGTCCTGTAATCCGGCCATGGGTGGTGTAGCGAAAGGCCAAATTGTGCGAGAGATCGACGCCCTGGGAGGCATGTCGGGTATTATCTCAGATAAGTCCGCTATTCAATTCCGAATGCTGAACCGTTCCAAAGGTCCTGCTATGTGGAGCCCCCGTACACAAAACGACCGCATGAAATTCTCCGAAGAATGGCGCCTGGCCCTCGAAAGAACTCCCAACCTGGACTTCTGGCAAGAAACCGTTAAGGAAATACTCGTTAAGGACGGCAGAGCAGTAGGTGTGAAGACTTCTCTCGGCCTGGAGATCAAATCAAAGGCGGTCGTCCTCACCAACGGCACCTTCTTAAATGGATTGATCCACATCGGCGAAAAGAACTTCGGCGGAGGGCGTGCAGCCGAAAAGGCGGCCACCGGACTGACCGAACAGCTCCTAACCCTTGGATTCGAGGCTGGCCGTATGAAAACCGGCACGCCTCCGCGTATCGATGGCAGAAGCCTGGACTATTCAAAGATGGAAGAACAGCCGGGGGACGAAAAGCCCGGCAAATTCTCCTATTCAGATACAACGCCATTGGACAAACAAGTCAGCTGCTGGATCACGTACACAAATGAAGATGTTCACCAGGAACTGCAGAAAGGATTTGATAAGTCTCCGATGTTCCAAGGTCGCATTAAAGGATTAGGTCCCCGCTACTGTCCTTCCATAGAAGATAAGATCAACCGTTTCGCTGAACGAGACCGCCATCAGATCTTTGTCGAGCCTGAAGGGTGGAACACAGTAGAGATCTATGTAAACGGCTTTTCTACTTCGCTACCAGAGGATATACAATACCAGGCATTGCGTAAGATCCCCGGATTTGAAAACGCTAAGATGTTCCGTCCTGGATATGCGATAGAATATGACTTCTTTCCCCCGACCCAGCTCAAACTAAGCCTCGAAACGCACCTCGTCACCGGACTATTCTTTGCCGGCCAGATCAATGGCACGACTGGTTATGAAGAAGCGGCCTGCCAGGGTCTGATGGCTGGTATCAACGCTCATCATACTGCACATGAAAAAGAACCTTTGATCTTAAAAAGATCAGAAGCCTATATCGGTGTACTGATTGACGATCTGGTAAACAAGGGCACACAGGAGCCGTACCGGATGTTCACCTCGCGTGCCGAGTATCGCATTCTACTCCGCCAGGACAATGCCGACCTGCGCCTGACCGAAACAGGTTACAAGATTGGTCTTGCCACACAAGAACGTTATGATTCCTTCCTTCAAAAAAAGACGTCCATTGATCAATTACTGAAAGAGCTCAGCAGCATCAAAGCCGACCCCGAAACGGTAAATGCCGGCCTGGAAAGCATTCAAACATCTGCCATCCGTGAAAAGGTGGTTGTCGCTCACTTGCTGCGTCGTCCACAGATCGGTATGCCCGAGTTGCGCCAATTAAGCCCCGATCTAAAAGCGCTCCTGGATAAGTACAGCCCGGAAGTACAAGAAGAAGCTGAGATCGACATCAAATACGAGAGCTACATCGAACGCGAGCAAAAGCTTGCAGAAAAGATCGGAAGCCTGGAAGAATTCAAGATCAAACCCGACTTTGATTATGACCGGGTGAAGGCACTCTCTTCTGAAGCGCGTGAAAAGCTTAAACGCATAAAACCCGAAACTCTCGGACAGGCCACACGCATCAGCGGCGTATCGCCTTCCGACATTTCTGTACTAACCATATACATGGGCAAATGATCGACATAAAGATATGTCCCGTATGCGGCGGAGAAGATCTGCAGCTTCTCCTCACGAGCAAGGACAACACTGTATCACAACAAGTATTTGAACTCCGGCAGTGCCAAACCTGCAAGCTTGCGATCACCACGCCACGGCCCGCCGATGAGGACTTACATCAATACTATCTTTCGGAAGACTACATCTCCCACTCCAACAAGGGAAAAACGCTGGTAGATAAAGTCTATCTCATCGCGCGGAGCTTTACGCTCAAATGGAAACTCCGCATCGTTCAACAAGGTGGCACGACACCAGGAAAGATCCTGGACTATGGCTGTGGCACCGGCGAATTCCTATCCACCTGCAAAGCTGCCGGCTGGACTACCGTGGGCGTCGAGCCTTCACCGGCGGCGAGAGAACAAGCTAAGACACTCACAGCATCACCGGTATATGAGTCACTTCAATCTGCAACTGATGCCAACTTTACGGTCATAACGCTATGGCACGTCCTTGAGCACGTGAGCAATCTTGATCAAACACTTTCACTGCTCAAAAGCAAGCTTGCCGAAAATGGCACAATCTTTATTGCTGTACCCAATCACAGCAGCTGGGATGGGCAGCACTATAAAGAACACTGGGCAGGCTATGATACTCCCAGACATCTTTGGCATTTTTCACGTGAAACAATGAGGACACTGATCACTAAAAACGGAATGAATGTAACGGGAACAATCCCTATGAAACTTGATTCCTTTTACATCAGCCTGCTCAGCGAGAAATACAAAAACAGCAAGTCATCTGTAACAGGTATGCTGAAGGCCACCTTAAACGGCCTTACTTCAAACGTAAAGGCCTCTAAATCAGGTGATTACTCGAGTCTTATCTATATCGTCAAGAAATGATCCTCAGAAAAGCATTACCCTGGTTTGTATATTCTCTTTTTATCCTGTCATGTGCGCGCCAAACCGCCCCGACGGGGGGGCCTAAAGACACCATTCCTCCGGTACTTGTCAAAGCGGTGCCTTATATCAACCAGACCAACTTCAAAGACAAAGAGCTCACGCTTACGTTTGATGAGGCCTTACTCCTGAACAATCCCAAGGAACAGATCATCGTCACTCCGGATATCCAAAAGAAGTACGACATCAACGTCAAGAAGAACGTCGTGCATATGACGTTAGACACGGAGCTGAAAGACAGCACTACCTATACCTTCAACTTCCGGGACGCGATACAAGACATCACTGAAAAGAATCCGGCGAAGAATATAAAACTCGCGATCAGCACGGGGCCGTATGTCGACTCCCTCATCATTCAGGGACTTATCTACGATCCGCTACGACCTGTCCCCGTAAAAGAAGCAACTGTTGCGCTGTTCGAAAGCGACACGTTCAACATCTTTCAACACACGCCTGCCTACATTACAAAGACCAATGAGACGGGACTATATGCGCTTGAGAATCTCAAACCCGGAACCTACTACGTCTTCGCCATCGACGACAGGAACAGAAACCTGATCGCAGACAGCAAAACCGAGCAATACGGCTTCATCGGCACACCGATCGAGCTCAAACGGAATCAGAAACAAATCGATATACCGATCATCAAACTCGACACCCGGCAGCTCAAGCTCACCAACTCCAGGCCGTACAACACCTACTTCAATATCAAGCTTTCCAAGAACCTAGCTACCTACAAACTCACTTCCGACAGCAGTGAATGGCTCTTCTCAGCTTTCGGCGAAGACCCGGCCAACATCCGCGTGTACAACACCTTTGACAACACCGACAGCACAGCCATCAGGCTCACGGCACGAGACAGTATCTATAACCGAATCGATACAGTCATTTACGCCAAGTTCACGGACCGCGAAGTAAAACCAGAAGCTTTCTCTTCCAAGACCGACGGTTTCAAAGTATTTGCCCGAAAAGGCTTCATCACAGGCCAGGTACAATTCAGCAAACCACTGCTTGAGATCAACTACGACAGCATTCTCTACCAGATCGACTCCGCCAAAGTTGTCACCTTTTCTAAAGGCGATATCCAATGGGACTCGCTCCATAACCGGATCACGATCCAAAAGACCTTTGACGCAAAACTCCTGATTGAGCCCGAGCCCGTAAAAGATACGCCAAAGCCAAAACCTGTTACGACAGAAAAAGGTCAATCTAAACAGCAACCCAAGAAAGTCATCAAGAACAGATTCTACCTTGGCAATGCTGCATTCATCAGCATCGAGCGGGACAGCTCGAAGGCTTCCGAAGAAACATTGCGACCTATCACGCTGGAGGAAACCGGCGTGATCTCCACGCAGATCCAAACAAAAGAAGCGCATTTTATTGTACAGCTGCTCGACAAGTCCAATAACGTTGTCAAGGTTATCCACGACAAAAAGAACGCCGTCTTTGAAGACGTTATTCCAGCCGAGTACCAAATCAGACTGATAATCGACTACGACGGCAACGGCGAATGGTCGCCCGGAAACTTCTTTCGTAAAGTAGAACCGGAGCCAACCATCTATTATCTGAACGAAAAAGACAACCCCATCATCAATCTCAAAGCAAATTGGGAGATCGGACCCTTGTTGATAACCTATTGATAACACGCGGACATCTTGTGGATAAACTGAGCGCTCTACCGGGAAAACCTGCAAAAACCCAACAAACGGAACACGGCGAACGTTGTCCGTGGATAAAACAACATCTACCCACAACCATCCACAAGCCGTCTTATGCACACATCACTTATCTACACACTATCTCAATGTTAATAACTATATTAAGTACCTGAATCAGAGAAGTTTACTATCCAATAGATATCTACATCCTATAAACAGCCCAAAAACTCAAAACTTGTACACATTTGAACACCCCTAATTATAAATACTATATATATTATTTAATAAATACAGTAAGGGAGAAACTGATCTGGACAACCGCGTTCATGCTTTTTAGCCTCTTATCCATCGGACAGAACCAATCTGAAATTCAGTTAGCAAACGAGTACCTTCTCAAAGGCGACAAAAAAAAAGCGGCCGAGCTGTACCGGGACCTGGCCAGGCAGGATTTCAACACGCCGTTTGTTTATAACAATTATCTGACCGTGCTGCTGGACCTGGGTGCGTACGACGAGGCGGGGGGATATCTGAAAAGGTTGTCGAAAAGGGATCCGGAAAATCTGCAATACAAACTGGATGTCGGGCTGATCTATGTGAAGTCGGGTGACTTGAACAAGGCGGACCGTTATTTCCGTGAGCTGATCAGCGAGAACAAAACCGTGGTGCCGCGCGCCAAAATGATGGCAGAATATTTTTCGTCACGCTCGCTCGCCGACTACGGCATCGTGACCCTAACCGAGAGCCGCGACGCCCTGGGGAACCCCAGTCTCTTCAGCCTGGACCTGGCGATGCTGTATCGCTTAAAAGGCAACCGCGACAAAATGGTGACGGAATACCTGAACTACGTCACGCAGAATTCCGCCAACATTCAATACGTAAAAAATATCATGCAGGCGCTGCTGACAGAGCCCGACGAGTTGGTGAGCCTCGAAAATCTTTTGTACGACCGCGTCCAAAAATTTCCGGACGTCGAAGTTTACTCCGATCTTCTGATCTGGGTGACGATCCAGCAAAAAAATTTTTACGCCGCCTTCGTCCAGGCTCGTGCCTATGACAAGCGTTACAAACGGGACGGCGAGAAGTGCATCGAGGTGGCGCGGGTTGCTGTGGACAACGAAGACTTTGAAAACGCTGCGAAGATCTATCGCTACGTGGCGCGTGAATATCCGCGCACATCCAATTACCTGATCGCGACGTTGGGCCTGATCCGCACGCGCGAAGCAAAACTAAAAAAGATCTATCCTGTGAGCGTCGATTCGGTCCGGACGCTGATCACGGATTACAAAAAATTTATAAAACAATATCCCGACAACGCCAACGCGCTGGAGGCTACGCGGAGTCAGGCCTTGCTCTATGCCAACTACCTTGACCAAAAAGATTCGGCGGTTCATGTGTTGACGACCTTGATCAACAACCCGAGGACGTCGCTGTACCTGAAGTCGAAAGCGAAGCTCGACCTTGGTGATATTTATTTGTTGAAGGGCGAGCCCTGGGAGTCCAGCCTGTTGTATTCGCAAGTGGAGAAAACGCAAAAAGAAAATCCCGTGGGCTACGAGGCGAAATTGAGGAACGCGAAGCTCTCGTACTACAAGGGAAATTTTAAACTCGCCCAGGAGCATCTCGATATTTTGAAAGAAGCGACGACGCGTGAGATCGCCAACGACGCCCTGGACCTGAGTATGCGCATAAAAGAAAATATTGCTTTCGACTCGGCGGGTGAGGCGCTGAAAGAATATGCGTCGATCGAGCTGCTGCTGTATCAAAATAAAACGAACGACGCGTTGAGCCGTCTCGCGAAATTGAAACAGGGAGTCACTGCTTCAGGCGCTGCTTTTTCAAATCAGGGAATACTCGACGACGTTTATTGGCTGGAGGCAAACATCCGCATGCAGATGGGTGAGTTTGAACCGGCGCTGGCGTTGCTTCAGAAAATTCGCGAGGAGTTCGGCGACGACATTCTTGCCGATGATGCTTATTTTCTGGAAGGCGACATTTATGAGCGCCAGCTAAAAAATAAAGAAAAGGCGATGGAGATCTATCGTGATTTCCTCAACAGGTATCCGGGCAGCGTATATGCCGCCGAAGCGCGGAAGCGTTTCCGTACGTTGCGTGGCGACTTCGCCGAGCAGCCGCAGCTATGAGGCATCACCGTGTGTCGTGTCTTTTTTCGGAAGCACGGACACGGCATCACCGATCCGGATCGGTCCGCCGCGGATAATTTTTGCTGTGATACCGCCGTGACCACGCATGGCGTTGTAGCCGCCCGGCCCCAGATTCTCTTCCATGCGTGAGCAGGGATGACATTCGCCCGAATATTCCAGCACGGCCTGGCCGATCTGAAACTGCTGGCCTTTTAACGCCAAAAGGTTTATGCCCCGGACGACAATGTTGCGGCGGGTGAGTTTGGGGTCGATCGGATCCTGGCCAAGGTAAGAGCCGATGGCCTGCAGGTGCTCGGCCTGGATGAGGGTCGCCTGGCGGCGGGCGGCGCGGGGGCGGTGACCGTTGGGTTTGACCCACACCCCGCCCCCCCGGCGGGTTGGGATCGGGGGTGGGCGGGTGGGGGGGGGGAGAAA
>NZ_JAHESC010000029.1 GCF_018598185.1 Dawidia soli | reverse complement strand
GTTACTGTTTGCCCGACGCAGATCGTGCGATCGCCGCCCGCATCGACGGTAAACGGAACAGGGTCCGCGACGACGATTGCCTCCTGCCCGGTGCAGGAACGGGGGTCGACAACGGTGACGACATAGGTTCCCGCGCCGATAGCATCCAATAGAACGCCTACCGCGCCGGTGTCCCAGGTGTACTGGTATCCGCCGGCATTTCCGCCCGTAGCGCTAACCTCCAGCCTGCCATCGGCTAAACCGCGGCAGGAAGGTTCCGTCAGGATATAATCGATCTCCAGCGGCGCCGGGAACGGCACGTTAAAGACTTCCTTCGCGCGACATCCCTTGGCATCGTAAACTTCTACCCAGTGCTCGCCGCCCGCTACCTGGGTGACCGACACATCCGTCTGCCCGGCGATATCCCAGGCAATGGTATAGGGCGCGGCGCCCTGCGTGACGTTGATCCGGATCACCCCGTCGTTGCTTTCGTAGCAAGTCAGGGCGGTAAGCTCTGTTGTCTCGATCCGGGGACCGTCGGAGTCATTCATGATCACCGTCAGCTGGGTTTCACAGGCGTTGCCATCGCGCACGCTGACCTGGTAGTCGCCACTGCGAAGCGATCCCGCTGCCGCCGTCTGCGCGACAGCTTGCGCCGATCCATCGTACCAGGTATACGCATAGCTTCCGACACCGCCCGATGCCAGTACTTCGGCACCGCCGTTGGCCTGGCCGCAGGTAGTCTCGGTCTTCGAGACCAGGTCCAGCAATAATTTTGCAGGCTCCGTGAGGGTTGTTCCGACCGATGCTTCGCAGCCGTTCGCGTCCTGGACCCGTATCGAATAGGCGGTTGCCGTCAGACCGGTAAACAGGCCTTCTTCCTGCCAGGCTATGCCGTCGAGCGAATAATCATAACCACCGACGCCGCCGGTTCCGGATACGGCAATGGCTCCGTCGGAGCCGGCATGGCAAGCAATGTTCTTTAATGTTCCCAATACCGGCACCAATACCTCGGGCCGGGTTATCGTCAGACCGGCCAGCGTGGCCTCGCAGCCGTGTGCGTCGGTGACGGTAACGCCGTATGCCGCTGGCGCCAGGTTACTCGCCTGCTGCTGCGTCTGACCGTCGGTCCATGCATACCGGTACGGTGCCGTGCCGCCGCCGACAGTCAGGTCGATCGCACCGTCGGCACTGCCTGCGCACCGCACGCCATAGCCGTGATAGTCGGTGACTGCGGCGTTCGCGATCAGCCGTGCCGGCTCTTTGAATTCGTGTGTAAAGCTCTGTTCGCAGGTCAGGCTGTCGCGGATCGTTACAGAATAGCTACCCGCCGGCACGCCACTGATGTCGCGCGTAGTGGCGCCGGTCGACCAGGTGTATTGGTACGGAGCCACGCCCCCGCCTGCCGTCACGCGCAGAACGCCGTCGGCTTTTCCCTGGCAGCTGATGAGCTGCGGCTCGGAGAAGTCGCCGGTGATCACGGCGCGCCTGCCCAGCACATAGGGTTTGGTTACCAGACAGTGATTCGAATCGCGTACATGGATGGTATAGGGTCCGGACGCAAGACCCGAGAAAATAACCGGATCATCTTCTTCCAGATAACGCACATTGTCGAGTGAATACATACGCGGCCCCGTGCCGCCGGTGGCGGGTTTCAAGGTGATCACACCGTCTGTCTTCTCTGCACAGCTTTGAACCGTGCTGCCGATGGCGCCGATCACCAGCGGATCGGGCTGACCGAGCGTTACGCTCGTCTCTTTGGTGCAGCCGGCCGTGTCGCGTATCGTGACGGTATACGACCGCGCGGAGAGGTTCTCGAACAACGGCGAGGCCTGAAAGGCCCGTCCCGTGACGGCGTACAGCAGGTCGTCGATCCCGCCGTCGGCGTCGACAATCGTCACTTTACCACCGGCTATTCCAGCGCACAACAGGTCCGTCTTTGCGATGCTTCCAAAGGTGATGGGTTCCGGTGACGTGACGTCTACCGGAGATGTGTAGGTGGCACCGCAATTCCGGGAATCGTGTACCCGGACGGTATACCGGTCGGCGTACAAGTTGCGGATCTTCGCCGAATCCTGGTACGCGACGGTATGTGCCAGACCGCTAAGCTCATACTGCAAAGCGCCCGTTCCACCGGATGCCTCGACGGTGATAATGCCGTCGTTCTTTATACCACCGGTATTGCTAATATGACAGCTCACGCCGAATTCGAAGTGGTCGGATGCCATAAAGGCTTTGGTGACAACCACCGGAACCGGTTTGGTCACGGAGGCCGAGGCCGTTCCCCGACAGCCGTGTTTATCGGTGACGGTAACAGCGTATGTCGCGTCGCCCGGTATGCCCGTAAGGTCTTCGGTCCGGCGTGTCACGGTATCTTTGTTGCTGGTCCAGGTGTACCGAAAGGGAGCCGTACCGTTTGCCGACGTCAGGTCTACACGGCCGTCGCCGGTGTTGTGGCAACGCTCGGCCGTCGGTATCGCCGTCAGGCTCAGCGTATACGATGCGTCGGTCACCTGAAAGGTACCGCGATCCGCGCACGCGGCTGGTGCATCGAGATTGTTTTCGTCTTTAACGATGTAGGCAAGGTCATAGGAAAACGTAAACGGCACCGTCCCCCTCGTCCGGTCGAACGGAATGTATACATCGTGCGCGCCCGCACCCACCAGTGCCTGACTGCCGTCGCCGTTATTGGTCGTCGTCCCGTTAGCATAATTCAGCATATAACGCGTGGAAGCACCGCCACCGGCGATGTTGATCCGTACGAGCGCCGCGTCCTTACAGATCTGCGGATCGATCACGCCGAGCGTGAGGTCCGGCGGCGCGGCATTGGCAAATAGCGTACCGGTGTAAAACCAGTCCGACTGAATGTTGGTGCAGGCAACATATTGCGTTCTGACCCGGAACTGGATCTCGCTTTTGTCGTAGGGCACCGACGGCACGGGAAAGTCGATCTCGCTGGCGGTTGAGGTCGTGAAGCCGATGAAGCCGCTACCATTCACCTGGTACTCCCAATAATATTCTATCGGCGCCGGCGCGGACACCGGCTCTACACTGATCCTGGCGACCGATCCAACGCAGAGGTTATTCGAACCATACGTCACGTTGACGGGCTTGTCGGGGTATACGATCGGTACCTTCAGGGTAAAGTTATACGTGATATCGTTTTCACGGGTGGTTCTGATGCAAGTTCCCCGCGCATCGCGTTCACCAACCTGGGTGATCGTCAGAACGATAGTTTTCGGTACGTCGTTCATCGCCCAGACGATCTCGAGGCTCCCGCCATTTCGCTGACTGCTTTGCTGTCCCGTCACGGTAGCCGAACGTGTTGTCCGCGTACAACCGTCGTATTCCTGACCGAGATCCAGATTGTAGGTGTAGGTCACACCGGGACAAACATTCCGTACGCTCAGCTGTGCCATTGCCGGCGTGGCCATGCACAACAGGAGCGCCGGCCATACGCTGCGGGCGAAGGAACGGCTGTTTACGAAATGTTTATACAGTCTGGCGAGCATCGCTGTGTTAATAATCTACCTGCATTTCCTTGCTGAATTCCGACTCGCTGCCGTCCCGGAAGATGGCCTTCACCCGGTATATATAGCGGGTGTTGTTCGTTACCTGGTCGTCATAAACGCCCGGCTCCCTGACCGTCTTGTACAACGCCAGCGGCGCGTCCGGCAAGGCCCGGTATACCTGGTACTTGGCCACCGACGCCTCGTTGTATTGCCACGTCAGTTTTACGCGTTTGGCCGTACGGTCGGGCAGTATTTCAATCTGTTCGATCGCGGGACGAACCCGTACGGGAAGCGCGCGGCCCAGGAACTTCTTTGTGGCCGCCGACTGCAACCCGCCTTCGTCGATGGCGATCATATAATACTCGTATTGATGTTGCGCGCCTACCGGGTCGACGTACACCGTGGTGTCGTTCTTCTGCAACGTGCGGACCACGTTCCAGCCGGAGGAGAAGCTGTGACGCCGATACAGTTTATACAAGGCGACATCCTCGCTGGGGCTTCGTTTCCACTGGATCTCCACGCCCTCCTTCACCGACTTTACCCCGGAGATCACCGGCGGCATGGGTGGCAGAACATCGGGCCGCTTTACTTCGATCACTTCCGAAAACTCGGAAGTATTGAAACGGCGGTCCACGGCCGCGATCTTGTAGAATACCGAGCGGCTCAGGGTCTTCAGGTTAATGGTATCCTGGTATTGTTGCCCCGAAAGCGGGCTGATCGTGATCTGCGAAAATTCGGAGTTGCGAAAGTTCGAGCGGAAAATACGATAGCCCAGGAGGTCCGGCTCGCGGTTGGCCGACCACGCCACAGCCACCAGCCCTGCCGTATCGGCCACGGCGGTGAGCCCCGACGGCGCCCCCGGCGGAATACTGTCTTCCAGCTGCACCAGGTACGGGAACGAAAACACCGTCTCGTCGTCGCCTTTGGCGCCTACGCGGTAGTAGTTCGTGGCCATGGGTTGCTTATCGGTATAGGTGCGTACTGCGCTGCCCGACACCTCGCCTACAGGGCTATACGTGCCGTTGGCGCTCTGACTCCGCTCGATAACAAAGCCGCGGATCTCGTCCGGGGTCTTCGTGTCGACTTTCCACTGCAGCGCGACGGACATCTGGTCGATGACATTGGCACGGTGGATGGCTACCTGCGCCGCCAGTTTCTTCTTCGCGCGGCCGTCGACGACTTCCGAGAGCGGGCTCTCCTGGCCGAACGCCGTGATACCGATGAGCCGGTAGCGATACGAAGACCCTTCGGGTACTGTGTCCAACCAAATGAGGTGCGGCTTGGCGAGCGACGTTGTGTTGATCATGGGGCGGCGGTTTACGCGCTTAAACGGTGCGTTGTTCACCGACTTCTCCAGGTGATAGGCCGTAAAGAGCCGCTGCTGGGAATAGCCGTCCCACGATACGAGCGCCTGGTTGGCCTTCATCGTTACCACGGGCGCGGCGGGTTTCGGAAGCGGCGCGTAGTCGCGGCTGCCGATGTAGGCCATGCCCGTCGCGATGGACATCACTTTCTCGGGTACCAGCGAGTATATTTTATACAGATATTTTTCATCCTTGCGGATCGTACGGTCGACAAACCGGAGACCCGACAGTTGCGCCGCGCGCGGTGACATGTCGGCGGCGAAGACGGCGAAGGAGAACCGCGATTCGGTCTCGGTAGACTTGAGGTACATCGACATCACGTCCGTGGTCTTTTTATCGAGCTCGAAGTCATCGCCGAAGATTGCCTGTGCCACGATGGCCACATAGTCGTCCTGGTCCATCACCCGTTCCCACGCCGCCTGTGCGGCTGGCTTCACGAGCGGGGCCACGACGACAGACGGTTTTGTCGACAGTACGGTCGAGTCTTTCAGGATCGTAAAACGTTCGATCTTGTAGCCATACTTGTTAAGCATCTGCCAGGCTGTTCCTTTGGACGGCGCCCACCGCAGTACGATGGAATCACCGGCGGCCATAGCCGTAACAAAAATGGCAGGTTTAGCCGGCTCATCCTGCGCGACAGCGCGTGTCCACGCCCCGGCCAGTACCAGCAACATCAACCCATATCTCTTTATTCGGCTCATCAGTATTTATAGTCTATCGTAATCTGTTTCTCGGACGTAACCTTCTTCGTACCCGGCAGCACATACCGCACCTTGACGCTGTAGTGGTCAAACAACAACACCGGGAACGGCACGCTCAGCAGGTAGTTGATGCGGGGATCGGACGTCGACAGCGACGAGTTAGCCGCCTGCACCATCAGGTCGAGGTAGTCAATGCTCATGTGCTCTGGCAGGTCGTATACCAACACCGGTATGTCGCTGAAGGTCGGGTTGGCCATGGTGCTGGCGTCTTCCTGCGGCACCGTGTAATCGTACTGGCGGTCCATGTGTACTCCCTTGAACGGCGGCAGTCCCAGCGGTTCGATGGCGCGGCGCGTGAGGCGTAGTTGTCCGAGGATCGGGTAGCCATCGTATACCAGCGGCTTCACTTTGTTCTGGAACCAGGGCTCGCTGCCGGTGGCCTCCCACTCGACGAGTGCGTCGAACTCGGCCGAAGGCCCGGATTCGAAGCGGTCGAACAGCTCGTTGCCCGAGAGCTGTACTTTCAGCTCGTGAATGCCGTTGGCGATCATCCACGAGTATCCCTTCGAATAGGTCAGCGCGCTCATCTTCTGCAGGAAGGTGTTGTAAAGGCTCGAGCGGAAATATGCGGTGAAGACAGCCTTCTCCTGTAAACTTTCGATAGTACCCTCGGCTTTCTTGGTCGTTACTTCCATGTCGACCGCCGCGTCGCCTTCTACCTTGTTGTTCACTTGTGATACGTTGCGGTCTACCGCCAGGGCCTGTTGGGCCGGCAGGTTGACGAGCTCGAAGGTATAGAGCTGGCCGGCTACGAGGTCCGACGGCGTCGAGTAGCTCACCGTTTTGGAACCCGATGAATATGCGAAGTCGAAATATGATACTTTACCATTCGCCGCGCTGAACCGCCCCTTTTGTTTCCATTCAGGACCGGGCTCGAACAGGTAGGTTTGTCCTTTGCGCAGGGTGATGTACCCTTCGCGGGTTTCGTCTTTGTAGTAGTTCACCTGCCCGATCACCGGGTAGCTATACACAATGTTGTCGTGCGGGATATAGTCGGGCGCCTCGCCGGTCGCGAAGGCCTGCTCCATTTTTTCGGTCACGCGGACACCGTCGGTCACGACCGCCGCCCAGTTACCATTCTTGAGCTCCTCGAAGCTCACCTGTACCGACATCTTCACCTCGTTCTTGGGAGGCAGTACTTCGTACGAGTTGAAGGCCAGCACGTCGTGCGCTTCGTTCCATTCCAGTATGCCGGCCACGGCGCCGGTCTTGGCACCGGTCAGTTTCACGTGGTCGAGCTTCACGCGGAACGTACGTTTAATTTCTCCCTCGTCCATCAGCTCGAACGGCTGGTCCACGGGCATATTGAAGATCACCTGCGGTGTATTGAACACATTCACATTGGTCTCGCCGTTGGCCGGCGTCAGCTCGGCAATGACCTTGATGTCGTCGAGGATCGCGTTGGACGAGCGTTCGATCTCGCACTTGTTGCCCAGCGTTACCTGGAACTTACAATTTCCTTTCACGAGGCCGCCGAGCACGCGGAAGTATCCGCCCACGGTGCCCTGTACCCAGATCGGGTTCGGCAGCTGCGCCTGCAGCAGAACGGCGGCGCCGATCTCGAGGATGCTGACGCTTCGTTTTTTACCGAAGACTTTCACGCGGATCCCGATCTCGCCTTCAAAGTACGCATAGGACTGCCCGTTGGCATACCAGCCGTTGATACCGATCCGCTTGTCGCTTCCTTTACAACGGGTGTCGCCATAGTCTTTCAGCATGATATCAAAGCCCAGGCCCGCGGCGAACTTGGCGTAGAACATCAGGAACTGCAGGTCGCCGGTACTGATGCTGAGCGAAGCGCCGAAAGCGAAACCGCCGCCGTCGGCCAGCGAGTTCAGGTCGCTCATATAATCGTAGTTACCACCGCCGAGGATGCGGGCTACCTCCGGAGGCGGCGGCGGGCTGTCGAGGATGCGCGTACCGACCATGAAGTAACTGGTGGCCTGGGCGCGGATCGAGCCGACCCCCAGTGCGACGCCCACCCGGTCGTCGGGTGTACCGGCATATACATACCACTCTTTCGGCGCAAAGTGCAGCACGGCCCATCCGGCACGTCCGCCCGCGCCGATACCCTGGATCAGACCGCCGGCTACGTTGATGAATACTTCGAAGTTGCCGTGCAGCACAGAGTTCTCGAAGTCGTAGCTGATCATCACCCGCGCCGAGATCGATCCCTTGCTGCCGGCCTTCTCGCCGATCTCGCCATACAATTCGTTGAAGGAGTTTTCGTCGCCACCGCTGCTCAGCAGCCCCTTGGTGGCGCCGGCCATCTGTCCTTCCAGTTTCTTGACCTGACCGGCCAGTTTGTTGGTCGCTTTCGCCATTTTGCCCATGTCGAGATCCAGACCTGGCGTTACGAGGTAGCCGTTGCCTCCAAAGGAGATATACCGCACGCCGCCGCCTTTAAAGAAGGCGATCTCGAACGTCATGTCGCCGTTAAACGCTTCCGGCTTCGGATGCGAGGCAATGGAGACGACGGCTTTCAGGCCGAGCCCCGCTTTGGTGTCGGGAACATACGTCACGCCCGAGGCCGTGCGGCCCAGCTCGCTGCCGACGCCCTCGTTGTCCATCTTCATGCCGTAGTAAGCACCACCACCGAAGCCGAAGATGCCGACCCCGGTGAAGATGGGAATACCCGTCGGGAATTTGATCATGGCGTCGGCATACCAGTAGCGCATTTCATTGACGTTACCGAAGATGGCCGTGCCCGTCACTTTGATGCCCGGTGTGAACTCGGCCTGTACGGTGCCGTTGAAGCCGTCGCCGTACATGGCATCGTGTTTATAGAAGATCAGCCGCCCCTTGATCTTGAAGGCGCCGCCGTCGATGTCGACCCCGATCTCGCGTACATTGATCGTTTTATATTTCCAGCTTTGCCACCCTTCGTCTGCACGCAGCTCACCCACCACCGTGAGTCCGGCATCGGCGGCGAATGCACCGCTGCCCTCGCCTACCAGGTTGAGCTTCAGCGTAAAGTCGAGACCGACCTGCGTGTCGTTCAGCGAGCGCAGACCGATGTCCTGGATGCTGACCGGGAACCCGGCCATTTTCTGCTGCAGCGCCTCCGAACCGAAGGAGAAGTTACCGATCTTGAGGTATGGCTTGACCGACTGCAGCTGCAGGTCTTCGAACGTGATGTCGGCCAGCGATACCGCCTGTCCGCCACCGTCGGGCGTCGGGCTGATGTTCATGCGTCCGTGCAGTACGGCCCTGGGCAGGAACCTGCCATCCTGGATCTGGATGTCGAGGTACGATGCTTCGTAGATCTCGACCTTGCCAGCGCCCCACAGCGGGAACGTCATGTCCTGGGTCGGCGATACGTTGAAGAGGTAGTTGCCGCCGGTGTTGATCACGGCGTTGTATTCGAAGGGCGAAGTGCTGCTGCCGACCGGTACAACGATGTCGCCGCTGAAACCGGCTTCCACCAACTGGTTGGCCTCGAGCTCGACGAACAGGGTCTCCATCGAGAAGGCCCAACCGTTCATGGACCCCTGCTGCAGGGAGATCAGGTTCTGTCCGCTGAATTTACCCGTCACACCCAGGTTATCGATGAGTACGTTCTCGGCCGCGAAGCTGGTCCGCCCGGTGCTGCCCTTGGTCTTGAATTCGGGCGGCAGGCTGACAGTCAGCTGGCGCAGGTAAAAGCCTCGCCACAGATTCTGGTTACCGTCGGCGAAGGCCGCCGTCTGGTATCCTTCGGGAAATACCACGGCCGGGGCATTGCGCAGGTCGCTGAAGTCGAATACTGCGTCGCGCACAGCGAAGCTGACGCCGTTCAGACCCGTTACCTGGAACGCCGGCAGACTAAGCTGTACGACGAGGTCGTTCCAGTCGGTCAGTTGTGTTTTGAAGTCGGCGGTAACATTGCCCGCACCGACGCTGCCGTCGGGGTTCTCGGGGCGAAGCAGGTCGCGAGAGAATTTAACCTGCGCGTCCAGCGACAGCTCGCGGAAGCCGTCGCAGTCCATTACGGCGAAGGTGCCCGCCTTCAGGATGAGCTGGACCTTGTCGCCGTTGAAGTTTATACCGTAGTCGCCCAGCAGTTCCAGTTTGGCATCGCCGACGATGCCCCCCTTCTTGGTGAACTTGATACTCCGGGCCATGAACGTGAGCGTCTGCCCTTGCGGAACATCCACCTGCATAAAGACGTCGATCTCGGCATAGGCCGGTTTCAGGCGGACAGCATGGATGGCGATGTCGTACGACACACCGCCGATCTTGCGCGAGATGCCCACGGGCAGCTCGACTTTTGTGGCCTGGTCGATGTTGGTGATCCAGTTGCCCAGGTCGCGTACCTTTTGTATAACGGTGCGCGCCAGGTCGATCTGGCGCTGCAGGCTGTCGTTCGACATTGTACCCGTGGCAGAGGCCACGCCGTCGTATTCATAGAGTATGTCCGACGCCTCGCCCAGCAGTGCCATCTCGATCGGCTGCGGCGAGAACATAAAGACAGAATCCTTTCCGGCATAGCGCGTGCTATCGCCTGGGGTATGCGCCGTTCCGAAGACCAACGAGGGGCTCAGGATCAGTAAACAGTAACTGTAAAGTCGCTTCATGCTCTTAACGATTCATCTAAAACGTACCGGTCAATACCGGTCTTTCAAAATCTTGTAATCCGGGTGTTTGGCGAACCAGTCGCGCGCCGTCTGCAGTGCTACCCCGTAGTCCGTTGTTTGAATGTCTCCACTGGCGTCCAGCTTCAACGGGTAATCCTGTATCGCGGGCGCTAGCTGTTCCATAATGCGATAGCCACAGGGGATGCGGGTATCCTGCTCGGCATCTGCTGAAGCGCAATTCCGTGCATCGCTTTTTAAAGCATCCAGCAATACGTTCAATACAGCTTGTTGTCGTGTATAGATCAGATCGGGAAATATCTCGTAGACCACGTCGTCGGTCACGGGCAATTTCTGAACGCGTCGTAGTATGTCGTTCGTTGCAAACGAATCCCCCATCCGGGCGAGGGCGAGCAGCGCCGCCCACCGGTCCTTGCGCGCATAGTCTTTCTGTTGTGCAATTTCCCTCAGGTCATTCCGCACCGTGGTGAGCTCCAGATAGCCCAGCAACAACATATACTTGTCGATATGCGCTGGTTTCCGGTGAAAGAGGCTCACCAGCGAGTCCTTGGCATCGTCTGAATAAGACGAACGGTCGAACTCCGTCAACGCACGAATGGCCATGCCGACATTTCCTTTATGCGCATCGCGGCATCCTGCCACTAAAAGCCGTACGGCCTTTTGCCGCAAGGAAGTGCTCGCGGCTTCTAGTCCCACAGCTTTTGCCACTCCATATGCCTGTGCTCGAACGACCGGCATCGTATCGGCGGCGTAGGCAGGCAGTAGCGCCAGTACTTCTTCTGTCTTTTTTGCCTGAAGTATGTCCGACGGAATACGGGTGGACTTGCCGGAACGAACCATATCAAAATAGCCATCCATCGCTTTCCGCAAGGATTGTGCGTCCACGCTCCAGCAGGTCAGCATGAGTGTTAAAACAAAAAACACCCTGGTCATACGAGGCACTTTTATTGTCATGCTAGTTTTTTAACACGGTTAAAACATTATTTGAGTCCAACACGAAAAAACGACCGCTGTCATATCGCATCGTTTTGAGGAAGTATTTAGGAAAAATCGGGTTTGTGCTTCGGGCTTCGAATACATGTGTCCAGTCAATTTTCTCCTGCGCAAGGTCATAGGCGATAACCTGCGGCGGCGCCAGATCAAAACCAGAAACGAAATAATAGATCAGATTGCCTTCCTGATACCAATCATTATGCATAAGCAGTAAGCCGTTGTTTTGAAATTCGTCAAAAACGTTAAGCAAAACTTCCGCTTTACCAGACTCAATATCGATTCGGATATACATATTCTGATAGAAGGAAATAAGCTTGCCCGTCTCGTGATCTATCCGGAACGCACCGGCCGACGGCAACCTTGGGGATCGCATAAATTCGGGTGTGGCACCTTCTACAAAGTCAATTCGCCAGCGCAGTTCTCCGGTCTTCGCATCAAGGGCCAGTAGCTTCTCCCCCTTCACCGCAACGATCACGATGTCACGAAAAAAACCAAGGATGGTCTTTATTTCACCGTCGTATTCTTTATTCGCTTTAAGTTCATGCGAATATCGTAGCGCTTTTACATCGTATTCCCATATATAACTCCGTGCGGCCCTATCATAGCAAAGAATACGTTCTCGTTTGTTCTGTTCATACGATCCGTGTACGATGTAGTCAGAGGTGAAAAAGCTACCTCCTGCTCCCCTTCGCAGTGCGAGGGGATTTACGGCACCGCTTGCAATCGAAACCTCTTCATATTGCTCGCCTTCTCTGAAAACAGCCAAACCATTTATAAATGATCCATCTTCGTATAAGTGGTCGAATGTTTTCACGGCCTGGCTTTCTATCTCATACATGGTCGTGCGCGTCTCCTGTACAGCATAAAAGACACGGTCGGCACACAGCGAGTATGCCACCCCTCGCAAACCTGTCGTCACGAGACGGTCGTTTATCCACACTTCTTCGTTCTCATAGTGTATCAGCGCATTTCCGGACTTTACATCGAAGTCCGTCACGTTCTCATATGTCTTTATAACCTCACGCATGTTGCAAATTTATTGTACTACGACGAAATCGAATAGTTCTGTTTCCTCATCCCGTATCATCGCTGCAAAAAGCCGACGCCGTACGACTACCTGCTCGGCACTGACATTGTTCGGAAACAAGTCTGTACGGAAATCAACCTTCGCGTCTATGGCATTAAAAATATCATCTTCATTGAGAATAAACATATCCTTAAATTTTCGCCGAACGTCCGACTCGTTGACGCCGCTCGTAAGCTCGAAGACATATTGCATGTCATCGAAGCTATTAACAGTGTTCTGCCCCAGATAAGAGAGAAACTGATTGAAGAATTTCGACCCTCGGCCCGCTGTGGCAATACGATTCACCAGGGCGCTGTTATACGATTTGTATTCCCAGTAGTTGCCATTAGTAAACTTAACATCATACTCACAACCCTGCCCACCGCAGATGTCATCCAAATTTATTTCAAAGACACCGTCTATTGTGTTAATCTGCGCTGCCGTGATCCGTTGCTCCCGTAGGTGACGCAACATATGGTGCGCCCCTTTGCGGGCTACGAAATTGCTATTCATCACGGCACGCCCACCTAGGGTCCTGTCCACACCCGGCTTACCATCATAGGTTTGTATAAAGTATTGAATATTATCCCATACGTACTCCAGGGTACCCAATTCGTTGGTAGCAATATTGCCGGCCAGACCGCACGCCACATCCCGATACGTATCCAGGAACACGTTCAGCCGAGTCTCGAAATTCCCGTTCTTAGCATTGTTTAGCCGTGCGTTCGATTCACCGACAGCCATGATGGCGTACATCCTGTTGAGGCGGGCAGTCTGCGCCTGTTCCGTCATGATATCGCGAATTGTAAACAGTGTATTGATATCCCTTCTAAGTCGGGTATCGACGCCGCTGAACGCGTTGTACTCGGCCAGGTATGCATTGATCAAAGCCTCGTCGATGCTTCCCAGATTATTGCCCAATGCGTCTGTCCGATTGCTCAAGTCGCGGGTGAGGTCTTCCAGGAATGCAGTTGTCTCAGCGTTGGATTCGCCCAGCAGCTTCAACCCGATTGTGCGAATATCAGCATCCGTCAGTATGGAAAGACAAATCCTTCCGATGCCCGTACGTGCTACCGCCGAACGGGACGTCTTCTGGATCCAGATATCTTCCAGCAACACACAAACGTCGTTGGCCCGCTGCGTACATATTGTACACGCACGGTTTGGATCTTCTTCCGGAGAAGGCTGCGGTTGTGTTCCCGGTTGTGGCCGGGGCTGCATCTGGAGTTGTGTCGCCACTTCCTCCGCCGCGGCCAGCGCCAAGCCTTCGGCAGCGACCATTTGAACCACGCCGCCGAATTCGTAGAAGAGTGCGCAGTTGCCCGCTTCATTCAACCGCTCGGCCGGTTTCATTAAGTATAGCTTCCCCTGCTGGTTCACGAACATCGACCCCTCCATGAGGCCAACCTCTACCTGCTCAGTCACGGTAGGTACTGTCACGACACCTATGCCCGATTCAGCCATCTGTGTCTTAAAACCTCGCAACGCCAGAGCATCCTTCAGGGCACTACCAGACACCATTTCCAGCATGGGCTTGGTGGCCGCTTGTGTTCCCGCTGCTGTCTGAACACTGGTCTCTACCAGCACAGCGGTAGCGGTTTCCGTGCTTGCCGCGACAGCTCCACCTCCACCCCCCGTACCGCGTGGGATATTGGCAATTGTAACACCGCGCTGGCCATAGCTACCAATGCCGTTAGGGAATTCATAACGGCCCATGCCCATGCCACCACCACCGCCTCCCCCGCGGCTTATATCCTTCCAAGATGTATTGAACTGGTTTTTGAAATCGTTAAAGCCGTTGCGCAGCGGACTGGAACCGCCCGACACGCCGTTAAGCATCTCCTCCGTCAGTGTAATACCTTCTTTCCCGATCAGGGGTTTACACATATTCCTCAAATTGGCGATCATCTCTTCGGTGAGTTGTACACCGCCCAGCGTTCGGTTGTTGGCCATCGCCTTTCGAAGCAGGGCAGCAAAATCCTGCAACTTCGCGTTAGCATTCGCTGCCATATCTCCACCTAACCGAATGTTCCAATACAAATGCGTGAACTCGTTCCAGTCATGCAAAAGCTGACGGCCTTCCTTGGTTTGCTCCAGATCACCCTGTTTGACGATTGCCGTAATGTCTGCGACGGCAATGCCCATGTCGGCTGTCGCCTTGGCAAACATCCACGCAGTTGACAGTTCAACGCCGCCTTCCCAAGCTATCACCGCGGCGGTCATGGAACCAGCCGAGCTTGCAATAATCACCGCGTCCAAGGTAAACTTCACCGACTTCACAATACGCTCCAGGTTCTCGTTGTTGAACAACATATAGGCGAAGATCGCCGGTACATACAGGCTGCTTCCTGTTTTATACGTAACATCACCCAGTGTGAACGGCTTCATAAACTTAATCGACACATACTCAAAGGGAGGCACCGAGTTTAACGAATAGAAACGATAACACTTGTCCTTGTCATACTCCTGGCCGGTCATCTCACTGGAGATCGACATACATCCCTCCTGCCAGATCTTCGTGCTCAGATTGATATTTCCGTTTTCATCGAACGACTCGTCGTTACCATCAAAGAAGTTACCCGAGAATGGGATTTGACGAAACTGCGGAGGATTCGGATTTGTCAGCAAAGTCATAAGATCGCCGATGTCCGGCTTCGCGCGCTTTTCCTGCACCCATCCTACTATCAACGCGGCAAACTCGGAAAACTGAGGGTTGTCAAGACCGCCACCACCATCCCTGCACAAGGCGGGAAGCAGGAACTTTTTGCTCGTAGGAGTCTTAATCGACACCAGCGCGTCCAGCAGCGCATTTTTATCCTCGTCGGTAGGTGCTGATGAAAATAGTTTTAGTGTGTAATCCTCGTATTGGCTGTAGATCGCGTTATCCGCCAGAATCTGTATCGCGATGATACGCTGGTCGATTGTCAGGGCTTTAAAATCTTCCTCGTTCAAATATCCCAGCGCATTGACCAGTGACACCCAACTCGTATTAATGTTCAACATCCGCCAGAAATCTTTTCGAATCGACACTTCGCCCGCTACATGGTCGCAAAGTTCCTGCAACATGACACGATAGAATTCGAGCTTCTCCTGTGGTGTACCGGCATCCCACTTGCGGAACAATTCCCCGTCCCCTCCTACTTTAATATCCCAAGGACCATAAGTAAACGAGCTCATATCGAGACCTGTGCCCGTCGTCGGATTATAGCCTCCACCGCCGCTCTGACCCTCCTCAGAAAGTTCGTTCCAGTTTTCCCATTTCTTGGTGAAACTGCTGAAATACATAGGGTAAAGATTCCGAATTTGCGCAATCTTGTTGACCAGCAAAATAGTAGGCTTGTCTGCATGATCTTCCGTCAGATCGTTTTCCCCCGACGTGACACTATATTGATTTTCCGGTAGCTCCTCACCGTCCGGACCTTCCTCCTCTTCATCACCAATACTGCGCTTAAAGCGCTCGTTGGCTTCGACAAAGATCGATGCATCGAAATCCTGATCCCGTACCTTGAGCTCCTGCGACGGTGTATACGGCGTCAATGGAGTATTGATCGCATACTTGGTGATATTAAGACCATCCCCCCGGTTGATCGCAGCAATGACATAATTTGGCACGTGATCCTTCAGCGTAGGATCATCATAGATCTTACTGTCGCTGCCACCTTCGCCGAGGTAAAAACGCCCGCCTCCACCATTAAGTGCATTGTACGCAACGCCGTCCAGTTCAAAGCCGAGCAGTGAACCTACCAGTATGCGGCTGTCTTTGGCTTCTTCGATCGTTGAAAATCCATGCTGAAACCCGACTTTTTTAATGCGCTTGGGTAGTGTAATATAGGTACCTGCGGGTGTGAGGAATGTAAAGGTTGCCTGATCGTCGTTCAAAAACTCATCCTCCAATGCATATTTGCCCCGGACGCCCAGACCTGCGTCTGCATCTTCTTCGAACATCCCGACCACGATGTCGGGAAAACGCATGCGGTCCCACTGATATTTGTAGAGTCGGGTACCGGCGCCGTCAGTATAGTCCATCAGGTTGTCGGTCGAGCCCTTGGACAGTGCGGAGTATTCTTTGAAGGTGTGATCCAGGTTAAAAGCACCGTGTCCAAGCTCGTGAGCCATTGTATAGGCCAGGAGGTCTTCGCTGCCACCGTGTTTATCCATAAAGATAAAGCCGGCTTGTTTGCTTCGGGGCATATAGCCAAACGTTGTCGCGGTGCTGGGATTGCTTACCAGGAACAGATAATATTTATCATCATCCATCTGGTCTTTATACGCCCGGATAACCGCTTTCATGTCGTCGGTATAGTTGCTCATCAATCCGGTCTCGCCCACATCGAACGGGTTGCCGAACTCCACCCCCGTAACACCCTGATTGTCCAACGTAACGGTCCAATGTACAACACCCTGGCCGTAGATCTTGTTAAGGCGCTGCTGCAAGTACGTAACGTTATCGGCTGGATATTTGACGTTGTTCACCGCAACAACGACCAAGTGTCGTTGAATTTCGTCGTATGTCACCACATTCAACTTCCCCAACACCTGCTCTTTCCCGGTCGAATCACCGGCCGCGTATACTGCCAGAAGGCCTTCTTCGTCTCCTGCCTGGCCACCTTGCACCGTAATGGCCGCCGGGCTACCCGTTGTCATTGGCGCTGCGGCAACAGCCATTCCACCCTTCTCAAATTTGATCTTGCTGGCGTCAATGCCTGATGCATCCAGGGTCGCATTCACCACATCCGCTGCACCCGAGGCCACCGCTTTCCACGATACGTTATAGCCGGACTTCAGGGTTTCATACTGTTTAGCCAGCAGCTCATATTGTTTCTTATCAAAGCCATACCGTGCGTTGGCATGATCGGCGAACGTCAACACCAGATTGTAGGTGCGATTGCCTGCCTTCGCCGCGACATCGGATGTTGTCGGATGAATATTTCCTTTTTTATCAACCAGGAAGCCCTTACCATTATCGTCTTTAATTGCAGCGGCAGTGCCTGGCGGCAACGTCTGTGTATTTCCGTTTTTATCGACAATAACGATGGAGCCATCGTCGTCTTTATAAACCGAATGGATTCCGTCTTTGACATCGATCAACGTGTCGGCTACAAACGAGTTTGGATCAAATGACTCCGGTAAGTTTTCTTCAATCGTATTCAAAGCAGAATCGATCACATCTAGCGTCTCGTTCAGATCTTCAATAAAATCCGTCACCCTCTCTGGTATAACATCCACGGCCGCGCCGGTCACATTGAGATGACCGTTGACCATGCGCAGCTCTTTATTGACAGTGATGCTGCTGAATGTTGTGTTGACCTTCGCCTTATTAAAATAAGGCACCTCGATGATACCTTCACCTGTAAACACACCGTTGCCACCGCTGACCCTGGTCAGCTTGACGTCGAAGTCACCCGCCTGGATGATGTCGCCCACTTTCAGGGAGCCGGCCAGTGCGGCCGGGTCGAGCTTGAACGTCTCCAGCGGCACGCCGCAGGCATATTCCGCCTCGGGCGTCTCGGCAGTCGTGACACGCGCAACCTCGGAGTACTGGCCGCTATAGAAACCACAATTCGCCGCCACCTGGTATTCGTATTGCGTGCCGGGTTTCAGACCGGTGATCTCCGACGAGTTGAGCGTTACGTTGTTTTCATACCAGTTGGTGGTACCTACCTCGCGATATCGCACGCGGTAGGCGGTGTGGCTGAACATCGTCTGCCAGCTGAGGCTGAAGCGCGTCGGACTGATCGATGCCGCCGTAATGCCCGTGGGCAGGTCGCAGGGATCGCCATAGGTGAAGGTGAACACTTCGCTGTAGCCGCGGTTCTTAAACAGGTCGATCTCGTCGAGACCGACGATGCTGCGGGCGCGTACACGAAAAGCATAACGCCGTCCCGGTTCGAGCGGCGTCTCGGCGGGGCCGTATATGACGGTTGTGTTGGTCGTGGTCGTCTCAAAGATCGGCGGCGACGAAAGAATGGCATCGTTGGGGTTGCGCGTGGCAGGCCAGATCTCGACCATGCGCACATCGTATTCAGTATTAAAGGCGGAGTTCGGCGAACCCGTATGGCGCGGTGTCCATTGCAACAGTACGTTTTGCGGGTCTTGCGCCTTGAGCTTGGCGCCGTTGGACGGCAGGTTGATGATCGGAGGATCGTTGAGGACCAGCCAGGCCATGGCGCAAGCAGTGTTGGAGATCTTTACGCCGCGGTTATATTCCAGCACTTCGAAACAGAACTGGTATACCCCTTCCGGCAGTTTTCCGGCGCGGTTGTATTCCTGCCGGCTCATGCCCTGGAAGTTGAGGTTGTTCGGGTTGAAATATTCGGCCAGGTCGGTGCTGATCAGGCGTAAGGGCACGCCGCCCTGCACGGATACCGGTGCCGGTATATATTCGGCTTTGGTTTCGAGGGTAACGCCCTGACCCACGATGCGTAGCCGGAATCGCACGTCGAGCGTAGGCCGCGCAATGTCGGCCAGGTATAGGTTCAGGGCGATTCGCTCGCTGCCGGCACTGACGTAGTCTGCCAGATACAGCGAGTACGGTGGCATCAGCTGCGTGGTCGCCTGCACGGGATAAGTCTGTGCCTGCGCCCGGAACAGGCTTGCAGCAATGACCAGGATTAAAATAACGATCCTTCTCACGATATAACAATTAATAACGCTCTACTCCTTGCGCTACAACGGAAGCACCCTCCCAACATCTTTTCGACGACACGACTGCCGGGTGCCCGTAGCTTTACATACCAAAACTATAACTATACCCCAGCGTACCGGTAAATTCGGTAAAGGCCTGCGCGGCCCCTTCTACGTTGCTGCTGCGGTTCACCACCACTAATCCGAGGTTGATGGCATGTTTTTTCTGCACGGTCATGCTGCCATTCAGCCTGCCGTTGATAATAGTATTCGTACGACGGCCGTTCGCGTACGTGTTGTTGTACGACGAAGACAGTGTGGTACGAAGTTTCTTTTCAAAAAACGAACGGCCTACCGACACGGTCGGGCCGAACGTACGCGAAGTAGACCCGGGACTTTCACTCACGGTGGCATTGAACGATCCCGAGACCATCATGTTCTGCGGCACAAAGTTCACTGCATAGGCCACGTTACCGTTGTAGAACGAGGTGCCGGCATTCTGCTGCTGGGTCTCCTGTTTGTCGGCGGCGTTCTGATAGGTGAGATTAAAATTCAACGTCTGCCGTTTCTGCTCGTTATGCCCCAGCATAAACATGGCTGTGGCCGTCGCACTCTGCGAGATCTGGGTGAAGTTCAGGGTGTCGAGGTTGTCGTACGGCGTCGCCTGGTTGATGTCGACGAACTGCGACCGGATGTTGGTATAGGTCTGAAAGTTGGAGTACATCACCCCCAGGTTCACACGTGACGAGGGCGCATAGGCAACGTTTACCGCGGTCACGACACGGCGCATGGTACTGATCTTAGCTTTGTCAAGGTTGTCGCGCTGTACGCCGGCGTTGATCCCGACGTTCATCTTGCCCTTCAGCAAGGCTACGGCACCGTTGGCTGTGATGTTTTCCAGATCGTTGTTGAAGTAGTATGCGCCCAGCGTGCGGTACCCCGGCGCGACACGCTCGTAACCTACGCCCAAAACATATCCCTCTTGTTGATAGTTGAGCGATGCTTTGAAGGCTTGATAGTACGATGACGAAATGCGGGACGTATAGAGAAACCCCGTATTGGCCAGGGGATGCGATTGGTTGGACTCGACCGACCGCGTATCGCGTGACAGCGCGCTGGAGGCCAGTTCACCCCGCAACACAAAGTTTTTACCCAGGCTTTTCCCCGCGCCAATGCTCATGACCAGGTTCTCTTCAGGCAAAAGACCGATGCTGTCGGGGATCGCCCGGATCGAGTTGACGTCGTCTTCAGCGTGAAAAAGAATGATATCTACAAAATCGTTTCCGCTTCCATAGCTCACCTTCGCCCCGTAGCCCATGCGTTCATACGCAGCGGTTCCGCCATACTCAGCCGTGTCGGGCTCGACAGCCTTCAGAAAACGGCCGTATAAACCGCTAAACTTCCACTTGCTATCGGCTGGCGCCACGTCCACCGCTCCGCCCAGAAATGTGTGGCCACTCACGGTGTAGGGCGAATATGACATGGAGATATAACCGGCATGACCGGTAAACGCCTTATAGGTAGGATGAAGACTATATTGATTGAAAGGCTGTTGATAAGAAACGCCCTGGTTGGAGAGCGAAAAGCTCAACGGACAGCTCCACCCATATAAGGAAAAATTGATGCTACCCGACGCATAGTACGAATAAGGATCACGCCGTGATTCGATGCCGCGCACTGCATATGCGATCTGGCTGAGCGAAACGCCACCGCTAACACGAAAGGGACTCTCTTTTCCAATCGAAGCCAGATCCTGCCCGGCCAGGGGCACATACAACAGGATCAAACAAATGACGACAACTACACGGTAGGGTTTCATGAAGTCTAGGTGCTAACCTATGTAAAGATGGTGCACTCGAATGCGGTGATCTCAAAAAAACCAGGACGTTTATTACGTGCGTATTTTTAGTGTAGGCCGACCGTTCAAAAAAAGTATACTATCGTAAACTATCTATAAAATGGATCGTTTTTAAGCAGATTAACCCAAAAGTATACACACCGGATTTATCGGGTTTTTATTCCTGCGGCGTGTCTTGGCCCCATCAAAATATTACATTGACCATGATGCTCATACATGGCCCTTTCATAAACAAAGGCAGCGGGGGTATACTTTCGAATATGCACGTTTACGTTGCGGTCATAAAAAAACCGTGCTCCGTGGTTTTATTCCCACGAAGCACGGCCGTATTTCGTTATCGTAGTTCGTGTGTATTACGAAACGACTTCAACTTCTTTCGCTGCCAGGAAGCGTTCTGCTTCCAGAGCCGCCATACAGCCGGTGCCGGCGGCGGTAATGGCCTGACGGTAATTTTTATCCTGTACGTCACCACAGGCAAACACACCTTCAACATTCGTCTTGGTCGTGCCGGGAGTGGTCACGATATATCCCTGCTCGTCGAGCGTGATATAGTCCTTGAAAACGTCGGAGTTCGGTTTGTGACCGATAGCCACAAAGAAACCTTCGATGGGTACTTCCTTCACCTCGCCGGTGACACTGTTTTTAATACGCACGCCCGTCACTACGGCATCACCCAGGACCTCGTCGGTTTCAGAATTCCAGTATACATGAATGTTCGGCGTCTTCAGCACACGGTCCTGCATGATCTTGGACGCACGCATATGGTCTTTACGTACGATCATGTGCACGTTCGTGGCCAGCTTGGAAAGATAGAGCGCTTCCTCACAGGCAGTGTCGCCGGCACCCACGATGGCTACCTCGCGGCCGCGGTAAAAGAATCCGTCGCAGACGGCGCAGGCTGATACACCGCCGCCGTTAAGGCGTTTCTCCGAAGGTATACCGAGCCATTTGGCCGATGCGCCGGTGGAAATGATCACACTCTCGGCCAGCAGCTCCGTTTGCTCGTCAATGGTCACTTTAAACGGGTAGCCCGAGAAGTCTACGCTGGTGGCCATACCCATGCGGATGTCCGTACCAAACCGCTCAGCCTGCTTCTTCAGGTCTTCCATCATGTGCGGGCCCATAACGCCCTGGGGGTATCCCGGGAAGTTCTCCACATCGTTTGTCGTCATCAGCTGACCGCCAGGCTCCATGCCCTGATACATTACCGGCTTCAGGTTGGCACGGGCGGCATAGATGGCTGCCGTATATCCGGCTGGGCCTGAGCCAATGATCAGCGTCTTAATCGTTTCCATACTGTATTATTGTAATATTTCGTTAGGTTATCTACAAAAAAAAATTAGTCACATAGATTGGCCGCTACCGGCTTGGAGAACATATTCATAAACATGTCGCGTGCTTCCTCCCACACTGCTACGTCGATGCAGTAGTTCACCTTGGGCCCTTCTATCTCGCCCTTGATGATGCCGATCTGCTTCAGCTCCTTTAGATGCTGGTTGATGGTCGACTGCGACAACGGCAGCTCCGTTACCAGGTCGTTGCAAATGCAGGTCTGGTTGTTTAGCAGGTACTCCATGATCGCTACCCGGGCCGGATGGTCAAATGCCTTGGCCAGCAGGGCCATGCGATTCTGGCGTTTTTCGAATAGTTCTGATTTTGTGATGCCCATACTGCTGTTATAACGTAATATTACGGTAAATAGATTCCCCAGGCAAAACAGAATAAAAATCTGTTGACGGATCCATCCAAATAGCTGAATATCAAACAAAAAGAAAACATCAACTTTTGTAGCTTTGGCGCCACCCTGTAATTAAAGACCCGAAACTATGTTATACGATCGTGTATTTGCTGTTGCCTTTGCCCTTCTGCTTCTTGCCTCCCCGGCACTGAGCCAGGGCGAGCGGACCCCGGCTCCCGCATCCGCCGCCGGCCGTGCCGCCGTCGATGTGCGGGACTCCCTCGCCCAGACACTGCTCGCGCAAGCGTACGGCACGCTTCACCCCGACATCATGACGTTGCTGGCCGACAGTGGCGCCACCCAAGCTCAGCAGAAGACCGGACAGTGGAATCACTACCACGGTCAACCGTGCGCCACCTGTCCTGCTGCGCCGCTGCACTACGATTCCCTGGTCAAATGGAACACCCAGGATCCAGGCAGTGTGTTGCTGACCAAAGAAGCCGGTGCGTACCAGCAAGGTAAGCGCGAAGGCATTTGGTATACGTATGAATCCTATCGCGTAAGTCCTCCGTTTGGGTGGTCGCTGACCGGCGAAGTCACATACAGGAACGATAAACAAAACGGCTGGCAGCTTATCTATAGTTATATACCACCCGACACCACCCTGGGCCATTTCACACCACGCCGGTATATATCCGGCAAACGATACCTGGAGAACGGCATCGCGCAGGGGCCGGTATTTGAGTTCAACGAATGGGGCGACACCCTGGTGACGGGCCAGTTGGCCAACGGCCGCGAGCAGGGCCTCTTCCACTATCGATACGACACGATGGCCACCGGCCGCTTCGACCGGGTATATGAAAGGGGCCGGCAGGTGGAGACGATCTATTACCACCGGAACGGCACCGTGGCATCGCGCGGCCTGCTCATCGACCATAACCCGCACGGCATTTATCGCTCGTATAACGAGGGGGGTATCCTGATCCTGGAACAGACCTATAAGGTCGGAGTGCTCGACGGCCCCTCCCACTACTTCTACGAAGACGGCAACCGCATGATGACCGAAACCTTTGTCAACGGCCGCTCCAACGGCCGGCGCATACGCTACCATCGCAACGGCCAGATCGCCGGCGAGGTGATGATCCAGGACGACAAGCCGTGGACGGCGTTATCCTGCTTCGACCCGCAAGGCAAAGAAAAGAAGAAGGGTACGCTCAGGAATGGCACCGGTTCCCTGAAACTATATAACGATGCCGGGCAACTGATCGCCATCGAATATTACCAGGACGGCGACCTGCTCGAAACCGAGCAGCGCTAAGAATAGCGATCGCTCCGCCTTCAGGGCATAAAAAAAGGCCGCCCCGACGTATCGAAGCAGCCCTTGCCAGGGTGCATTGTCAGCCTACAGATCTTTGTTGGCGACCAGAATCTCTACCAGCGCGCGCTCCGCGCTGCCCAGCGACGGCGCCTTTACGCTTTGTGCTTTTCCCTTTGCATTTACGTACAGCTTCGGAAAGCTGTTCATGGTCGCGGTGGCTACGGTGATGTTGTAGATCTTTTTGTCGCCTGCGTGGAAAGGCTCCGTCAGTTCTTTGTAGAAGGTATATACCCACTCTTCACTCATGGAGTTGGCCTTCTGTTCCTTTTTGATAGAGATCAGCAGGGTGCCGTCCTGGTATACGTTTGTAACACCACCCTCGTATTTATAGCTTACCGGCATGTTGAGGTCGCGTTTCACCGGATAATACTTCAGGATCATTTCTTTCTCCCGGGCCTGGTATTCGTCGGCGTTTTTGATCTCCGTCTCACCGTTGTACAAGCTGATATATTCGTCCACGACGGCTTCATCCAGGGCATTGCCCGCGATCAGGTCTTTCCTGAACTCATTGTCGCGCTTAAAGGAGCTGAAGCTGCGGTTCTGCAACACGAAGTCGACGACGTGGTTCTTGGAGACCAGCGAGACGTTGGGCAACAGCTTGATCATCGATTTGCCCGACGGCTTGAATACGATCTTGTAGCCGTGCATCAGCGAAAACTGCGGATTCTCGGTGTTGTAGTCCCATCCCTTGATCGAGATCAGGGTGTCGCCGTTGAGCGAAAGTACGGCGCAATCGGTTTTAGACATTCCGACTTTGCCGGCAAACTTCGCATAGGGATTTTTGTCTCTCAGGATAACATCCTTCTTTACGTCGATGTCGTGATATTCCTTTTCCTGCGCGAAAACCGGTGCCGACGCCAGAACGATGGCGGCGACGAGATACGATAGATTTTTCATTTTTTTTGCTTGGGCTTTACGGGTGTAAAGGTATTATTATACAGGAGGCGCCCCGCTACCAGGCAGTCTGTAACATGACGGATGTAATATTCCGGTGTTTTTAGGTATGCCCCCTGCGGCAGTCCCGAGCCGATTTATACAATTACCACCGTTCGATCGCAAAAATTCTATACCTTCGCGGCAACCGCCATGAAACGATTTCTTTTTATACTGCTGACGATCGGCTGCACAAGCCCCTGTGCGCTGGGACAATATACCAACCTGGTGTTCGAAGGCGCAGGCATTCGCGGTGTGGCCTATGCCGGCGTGATCCAGGAATTAGAACAGCGCAACCTGCTCGTCCGTGTAGAGCGTGTAGGCGGTACGTCGGCAGGCGCGATCGCGGCCATGACGCTGGCACTGGGCTATACCGGCAAAGAGATCGAAGACATTATCTACAACGTCAAGCTGCAACGATTCAACGACGGCAGATTCTTCTTCATCGGCGGCATGTCACGCCTTCGCCACCGGTATGGCTGGTACCGGGGCAAAGCGTTTACCCGCTGGCTGGAAGACATCATTGCCGCCAAGACAGGCGATGCCAACATCACCTTTAAACAACTCCGCGCCCGCCACTTCCGCGACCTGTATGTAACCGGCACGAGCCTTAATCACCAGAAACTGGTGGTCTTCTCGCACGAGCACTATCCGGACATGAAGGTCAAAGACGCCGTGCGCATCAGCATGTCCATTCCGTTGTATTTCGAAGCGGTATGCATCGACTCCGTGGGACGTGTCGTAGACCATCGCCAGGCCACCACGCGCGACGACATCATGGTAGACGGCGGCTTTATGGGCAACTATCCCATCTTCCTCTTCGACTCGATACCGGCCGCGGGCCACCGCACGGCCACCGCCAATACGCTCGGCTTCCGCATCGACACGCCCGAACAGATCCGTTATGACACAAGCCGCAACGGACTGGCCCCCATTGACATCGGCCGGCTTAACCAATACATCGGCGCATTTTACAACTACGTGATCGAAAACCTGAATCGCTCGGGCCTGACAGACGCCGACTGGAAACGCACCGTGTCCATTAGCAGCGGCGCCATCGGCCCCAAGATCCGGAAGCTTTCCGTAAGAGAGAAAGACACACTGATGAACAACGGACGGGCGGCCCTGCGGCGTTATCTCGACGCGTCGCCGTAACCGGGGGAATCTTTGACCGCTGTCTGGCGGAAGGTTGCAAACATTTCTTCGATTTTTCCAGATTCAAGACCGACCGATAAATAAACTGGCAGACAACCAGTTAGGAACCTACGCAAAAAACAGATCGACATCGTTAACCCACGCACTGTCAGCCCATCACCCCATATTCTGTTAAAGTTTGGTGGCTGGCGCAAAGTCGTCGACCGGGTGCTTTGAGATAACGATTTTGCATGTATTTTAGCGACCCGATTTTTTCCTGGTGCCCGGCAGGCCTTGTTGCCATGGAACCGGAAAGGTCTTTTACAGTTAAACAAAATCAATCTATGGCCAAGGAAATTGCAGCAAAGGAAAATCCCGTGGTGGACGCACTGAAAAAACTCAAAGAAGAAGAAGCAGAACTGACAGCTAAGCTGAAGCCTTTACAGGAGGCGATCGGTGCGCTGGAAAAGATCATCGAAAAATCTGCCAAGAAAGTTAAGCCCGCAAAAGATAACGGAAGCGAGGCTACGGCTGCCGAAGAGGTTGTCGCCGAATCGGTAGAAGAAGCACAATAATCTGCCTGTCGAACAACGGCATTGAAAAAGTTGCAGGAACTAATTTCCTGCAACTTTTTTTTTCACGATAAACATCATCGCGCCAGGTTATGACGGACATATTTGCTGCTTCCATTGGAATCAACGCTGCACCCATGGCCGTGTGGGATGCCCTGACGATGCCTGCATGTATGACGCATTGGATGGGTGAGCCTGAAATGCAGATCGACGTCGTAACGGACTGGCACGTGGGCGGGCCGATCGTCGTGCGCGGAGTTCATCATGTGCCGTTTGAGAACAATGGGACTGTGCTCCAATTTGATAAAGCCAGGTTGTTGCGTTATACCCATCGAAGCTCTGTGTCACGGTTGGCAGATGTGGCGGAGAGTTATTCTATACTGACATTTTCGTTAACGCCGGAAGGCGATCGTACACAGCTTGAGCTGACCATCCGTAATTTTCCGACCGAAAGCATTCAACGCCATCTGGAGTTTTATTGGCGGACTACTTTAACGACGCTGAAAGAATGGGTGGAGGGCCCGGCAACCAGGATATAGCGTGAGCGCGAACAGTGGTCCTCTGTTTTTCTTCGCGCTCACACACTGCCTGTGTTTTTTTAAAAGTCGGTGTTCGCTTTCTTCAGATCCAGTTCCTCGATCCAGATATTCCGGTAAAGCACGTCGTGTCCTTCTGCTTGAAGCTTCAATCCTCCGGGTACGTCGGTTATTCCTTTGCCTTCATCATTTCCTCCGTCGATGCCCGAGTTGGGTCCGCCCCATACCTGGGAAATGGCCTGGTTGGTGTGGATCTTTTTGCCATTGAAGTAGATGGTCACCAGGGGTTGCTCCGTGCGTTTGCCGTTCACAAAACGGGCCGCGCGGAACGTGATGTCATAGGCATTCCACTTACCGGTGCCGTTATACGCGCTGTAGGGAGCGGCCGCTTCGTTGATCACCGCGGCCATGCCGTGGGTGGTGGAGTCGCCGTCGAGCACCTGGATCTCGTAGCGGTTTTGGAGATATACGCCGCTGTTGCCTCCTGGCTTCTCGATCAGGAACTCGATGTGCAGGCGAAAATCGCGGTATTCTTTCTTGGTCACGATATCCGCCGCGCCATATTTACCGCCGGCGCTAGCAGGGTCGTTGGTGTTCACCACGGTACCTTTGTCTACGGGATCCTTCACGATCTGCCACTTGATGGGCAGTGTGGCCGAAAGTCGGGGACTTTTCCAATAGGTCCACTTGGCATCGAGCATGGCGCGTGAGCCGTCAAAAAGTACTTCAGCCTTTTTAGCGGGTTTGGCGCCTACGCCTACCTGGGCATCGGCCACGGTAGCGGTCAGCACGATCAAAAAAAACAGCGTAGAGATTCCGGTTGTTTTCATAACATAGGTTTTAGATGCATTCAAGTAAATGAAAATGTATTCCATCTCCAATGCTTTATTCCACCTGCGGTATCAAAGGACCATCACCGTGGCTGTCTTAGCCCCGGAGTGACGGGCGGCGGTCGGTAAACACCAGGATCAGCGTAACAACACCGATGGCAAAGAAGCTGATCACCAGCGGAAATACGCTGTGTACCATAAAGTGACTGATCAAAGCACCGATCGAAGAGCCCACGAAGAAGAATAACGTGCCGTAGACAGAGGCGGCCATGCCGGCCATCTCTCCCATCGGCTCCAGGGCCAACGCGCTGCTATTGGGCTCAACCGCCAGATTGATGGCCAGCATCAGCGCCACGGCGACAAAGAACACCAGCATATCGGGCGGATCGCCGGCCGCAAGCGTGACGACGAGCAGCAGCGCGCCGACAATGGTGTAGACGATCAGGGCGCCTTTTACCGTAAGCCGCGCGCCAAAGCGCGACGAGAGATGGGAGTTTGTAAAGGCACACAGCGACATGAGCAACCCAATGCCGGCAAAGATCCACGCAAACAATTCGGGTTTATGATAGATCTCCCCAACGATATGCTCCGAGCTGGAAACATACGAGCTCAGGGCTGCAAAAAGTATGGTGGTGACCGCCATGTACCGAAGAAAGACACGGTTACCGACCACGCTCCCGATGTTCCTACGAATGGACGGCCACGCCAGCGCGGTGCGGCGTTCGGGCGGCAATGACTCGTGCAGGCGGAACGACCATAAGAACACCACCACGGCAAACAGCGGCGGCGTGAGGAATACCATCTGCCAGGAGGCAACCGACATGATGGCAATGCCTAAGAACGGCGCAAAGATCGGTGTGAATAAAAAGATGGTCAGGATGAGCGACATGATGTGGGCCATGCGGTCGCCTACAAAGCGGTCGCGCACACCGGCAATGGTTGTCATAAAGACGGCCGACGCACCCATGCCCGCGATGAACCGCGCCACGTACATCAGCGTCAGCGTAGGTGCGACCGCCGCCGCCAGGCCCCCGGCGATATACAGCGGAAAGCCGATACGCAGGATCGCCAACCGCCCGAAACGGTCCGACAACACGCCAAAAATGATCTGGGCTACCTGCCCCATAAAAAAGAATACAATGATCTGCGCCGGAGCGGTAGACTCCGGCGGCAGGCCGAAATGTCCGCGCAGCTCGCCAAAGGCCGGCAACATGATATCGATCCCCAACGCCGTCAGCATCATCGTACAGGCTGACAAGGCAATAAACTCCGCTGTCTTCATATAACCTCAAAGCTACGACTGCTTTGGGATTTCGCGGGTGTAAATTGAGACATTCAGGAGGGCATATTGGACATTCTGCGCCTACCGATGGACCTCAAAAACCGATAACGTATTTACTGTCGACCGTCTGGGAAAATACCACTTCCACCGACGCCAGTAATACCAGCAGATAAAAAATATCGTTCTTTGCTATATTGATCATTGTTATATAGTTAGCTATGCGTACCATACTTCTAACAACGCTGCTCATAGTCAGCCACCTGGTGACAGTTGCCCAACTGGCCGACGACCGCCTTGTCAGCTACACCACGACGCCGGATGCCATTGCGTTATACTGGAAAGACGCAAACGGTCAACCACTCAAGAGCCTGCAGAACCTAAAGCAAAATATTGGAAAGCAAGGAAAAACACTGGTGTTCGGTATGAACGCCGGCATGTACCGGCCAGACAACTCGCCTCAAGGCCTGTTCATCGATCACGGCACGATCCGGCAACGGCTGGACACCCTCTCCGGCGGCGGCAACTTTTACATGAAACCTAACGGTGTATTTTACACCACTACCCGCCACCACGCCGGGGTCTGTACCACACCACAATTTATCCCCCACGACACTATTACGTTCGCGACCCAATCAGGCCCCATGTTGCTGATCGACGGCGCGATACACCCCGCTTTCAAAAAAGGATCTGCCAATCTCAACATTCGCAACGGTGTGGGGATACTGCGACGGGCGCGTGCTCTTTGCCATGTCGAAAGAGCCGGTGAACTTCTATGACTTCGCGTCATTCTTCCTCAGCAAAGGTTGCAGGAATGCGTTGTACCTGGATGGCTTTGTGTCGCGCACCTATTTACCTGCGCAGGACTGGACACAGCTGGACGGCAACTTCGGTGTAATGATCGGTGTGGCCGAATAGGGCTTAGCGTTCAACGTATTGCGCCAGGTTTGCCAGGCTCGATTGTATACCTTGCCGGTGGTCATCGGCCGTAATGCCGGTGGGCACATTCTCACAAACCACATTGACATTCGTGCCGTGGCGCTCCTGTACCAGGGTCGTCGTCACTTTCATCTCGCCGCCAAAGGCGGGGTCGTCTGACTCAAACTCTACTATCTCAACAATGCGCTGATGTGGAATCAGCTCCGCGAAATGACCGTGAAAGACATCGGCATGCTCGGTGGTTTTACCGGCTATGCCATGTTCTGTTTCTTTATAGCCAAACGACATGCGGAAGCTACCACCCGGTGTCGGGTTAAATTCGAAGACCTCGCAATGCATGCCCTGCGGTGGACGCCACGTTGCAATGGCTGTTGGATCCAGGTAGGCCGCGTAGATCGCTTCGGGGGTTGCGTGAATGACACGGGCGGCGGAGTCGGTACGTTTGGCGGTTGTATTCATCTTGCCGGAGGTTGCTTGTAACGGCGCGACAATAATAATGCCTGCCCGTCTACACCCGCTAGCGCCGGTGCCTGGTGTGGTGGCGATCCGTGACCGCCACCACACCCACCCGTTGTCTAAAACAAGCGGCCCAATCTATACGTATAATTGATGTTGATCGAATAGTCGGCAAAAGCCGCGTCGCCCTGGACCGATACCTTTTCCGATTCGTTCGTGATTACCGAGTTCGCCAGGTTCTGCCGTGCGATGTCGGCAGCGCTCTTGATCCGGTCTTTGATGAAATTATACGGCACGAACAGCGCGATGCTGTGTTTACCGGTGCGATAGGAAATGCCCGACTCGACAGCCACCACGTAGCCCGGGCGTCGGTATGCTACCTGACCGCCAAACGCATCGTAGGCCGGAATACCTTCCCAGCGGCCAGCGAGCGACAGCGTCAGGTTCCGGGCCTTGCCCACGGACGCCATAAAGCCCGCACGGGCAAAGTATTGATCTGGTGACGCATATTCATTGTAGCCATAAAGCGTACCCAGGGTATTACCGTCGGCATCCTTCACCACGGTCGGCGCCGACTTAAACGAGCCGTTCGTTTCGCGCGGGTTGAACAGGTAGTATCCGCTGGCAAAGCCGAAGATCCTTCCATACAAGTGCCGGAAGCCCTGCAGCTCGACAGAGATGCCGACGCCGCCATCGCCGGGCTGGATCGCCTGGTCCATGACCACGCGCTTGGTGGTGCCGTCGGCTTGCGGTGCGTCGTCTTCTACGGAGTGGCTACCGGTGTTTAGCTTTACGCCCAGCCCCAGGGACAAGTTCCCTTTGTCGGCGTGGTTGGGATCGAGCACCCAGTAATTGGCGCTCAGGCGGACATCGCCCAGGCCCTTCGCATATACGCTATAGCGCGATGTATCGCCTGCGGTTGTTCTCAAAACCTGTGAGCGTTCATTGTGTACATAGGGTATTGCCAGGTTCAATTGAATGCGGTCGGAAAGGCCGTATGATACGTTGATATCGACGGCGTGCGAATAAATATTCACGGCGTTGCCGCGCTCTTTGCCGTTTGCATCGTGGCCGCCGCCGGTGGTCTGACGCTCCTTTTGCTCTTCGGTGCCCACGAAGTGGCGCCACGAATGGAAATAGCGGTAATTCAATCCCACCTGAAATTCGTTCTTCGGAAGTGTATACCCACTCGACGACATCGGGTTAAGACCTCCCATTTGACGAACCGCCACGCAGCCTTGCGCCCGGACATCGATACAAGCAAGCGAAACCAATACGATACATACCAGAATGTAAAATTTGTTGTTCATAGAAAAGCAGTTTGACGTGAAGGATTGAGAATACTACAGCCAGCATGATCCGCACAGGCGAAGGCGACCTGTACACGCGGGCTAAAAAAAATAGATCACGACAGCTTTTCCGGTGGCGGAGAAATGACCGGATAATGAACGTCCGGGAACGTAAGGAGAACCCGCGATAGTGGTGGTTGGATACAGAAGCCCGTCAGGGCATGGGGTATGACCAGACCGGCGGTAGGTTGGTAGTCCTTAAAGAATTTCGCAATGACCTGCAAAGCGTGACCGCCCGGCAGATTGTTAACGGTCTTTGAATAGTCGGTCATGGCCAGGGCCAGCTTGTTTTGCCGCGCGTTACGGACACACACCAGCTGCACCACGTTGCCTTCGACCTTCTGCCGCACAACCGTATAGTGCTCGCCCAGGTATTCGAACGACTGAGGCGACCGTTTATATTCGCCTTCGTGCACCGGATAGGGCAGCGATAGGGGTATCGACAGGGTCAATTCGTCTGCGGCGGTATAATAACCTGCGCTTGCCCGCTGGGCCAGTTCTTGTTCGGCATGGTAATAGAACGCCAGGAAAACGGCGTAGTACCCTCCCGCATGAAACAGGAAGATTAGCAGAAAGAATATCGCTAACGCTCTTTTCAGGGTCTATGGTTGGTTAAGGCATGCACTAGTTACAGAGAATTATTTAAAAAAACAACGAACACACGGCTAACACATGTTTGCCGTTGGTTGACATCTGCGCTAATGCTTGCGCCAGACATAGGTTTGATCTGGCGCAAGCATTACAATTAATTATTAACCTTCACCCGCTGCGTTTCCATTCCGGCCGGTGTTCTTACCTTCAACACATAATACCCTTGCAGTCCATGTACATCCACCGTCGCCTCGTGCTTACCGGCCTCTTGCACGCCCAGATCGACCGCGCGTACCTCCTGCCCCAGTACATTGACCATATGCACATACACCACTCCCTTGCGGCCAAGACTATACTGCACATGCAGAACAGACTTCGCCGGATTCGGATATACCGCGAGCGATGAAGATTGTTGCTCCTGTTTGTCAAAGCCCGTCGCGTTCACCGGCGCTGCTGTCCGCGCCGCAGGTGCTCCGCCCACCGTATACGGCGCCCCGGCAGTGCTGGATGCCGGTACATAGCCGATCATTGTCCAGCCGGAGTTTATGGAGCCTACGGCCACACGTATGGTCGCCGCCAGCGTACCCAACGATGACCGGGGTACCGAGGCTTCCAGCACGGTCGCATTCTTCACCGCGGTGACTGCTCCCAGGGTGTTCCAGGACCAGTTGGTGCCCGTGCCGGTATACTGATACAGCGTTCCGTTCTCGACCATGAAGTTGAATCCCGCCGACGTCCAGTCACTGTCGGTATATTCATTGCTTCCCGAAGTGTTATTATCGGTGTCGATAAAGAGTTGGTAATTGGTACTGATCGAAGTACCCTGCGCCAGAATGTAGAGGTTGTTCGCACTGTTGGCAACCTTCAGGCTTGTTAGTCCACCGGTGCCATTGGTGGCGATCGTGGGAACTGCGCTCCACTCACCGGCATTGCCGTCCACCACGATCGCGGTCGTACCCCCTCCGGAAGTCGTGGCGCTGGCCTGGCTGGACGCCGGCGAGGTGCCCGCAGCGTTCGTCGCCTTGACGGTATAATAGTATGTAGTGTTTGCCGACAATCCGGTGTTGCTGTACGTTGTGGTCGTCAGCCCACTGGCTACCTGCGTATACGGCCCGCCGCTTACAGTCGCCCGATGCACGCTATAGCTCGTCGCGCCCGCAGACGCGCTCCACGACAAATTGATCTGCGAGGCAGACGCCGCGCTGGCCGTCAGGTTGACCGGGGCCGCCGGCGCACTGGAGGCTGCACTCACCGTAAGGGTTGCATTCAGCTTGTTAAAGCCGGTGGCTGCCTCCCAGGTGCCGGTGTTGGCAAACTGAATGCTGTATTCCGGCCGGGCGGCAACCGCTCCGTTGTTGCTCATGTCGCTGACGTGGAGCAGTAATTCATACGTGCCCGCGGGAACACCGGCCGGCAGCGTCAGCGTCTTGTTCAGCGCAGCGGTCTGGCCCGACAGCCACAACCGCGTATCGGCGCCGCTACCGGTTATGTCGACCGTGTATACCGTCGACGTACTGGTGTTGCGCAGTACCAGCTTGAGTGTCCTGGGGTTGAAGGGCGCTGCAAACCCCACGTTCTTTACATTCAAGGCAACCGTGATAGAACCGCCCACGGTGGCCGCCGTCGGGAACGTGCCGTTCAGCATCACAAACCGGTAGCCAAACCGGCGTTTGATCTCGGCCATGCAGCCGCCGTCTTGCCAGTCGCTGTTCACCTCGTTGTTATAGTCGGAGTTCAGATACGAGTAGTTCAACAGATCCAGGTCAGTCACTGCCTGGCCGGAGCAATCGTTCTGCGGACTGAACGCATCGCTGCAGGTCTCACCGCCCACGGCGCCATACTGGCTGTCGCTGGCGGCGTATGCTTTCAGGATGGTGGTCTGGTCCGACGCAGACGTGGCGGACGTGCCATAGTCCCAATAGGTGCCCTGGTCATCCGTCGCCGACAGGAAACAATCGTTGTGAAATCCGACACGCGCTATATTCGTACCGTTGTACGCCTGTGCCGGCGTGATCGCCGCCGAAGTGACCGGGGCGTTGATACCATAGATCAGCTTCTGCTTCATCTGCGGATACCGCACTTGCACCATTCTGTTGGACGGCACCGCGTCGAGCAACGCCGTTAGCACATCCAGGCGATCCTGCCAGTTTTGATCGGTCAGCTTTCCCTGCACGGAAGCATCGCCAAAATAGTCGGTGTAGTATTGCTCACCCCACACGCCGATAAAGCCATTTTGCACCGCCAGGATGACGTCGCTGTTATTTTGAAAATACGGTTTCAATTGTGCGATGTGCCCCAGCACCACAGACTTCGGCGCATCGCCATACGGCGGACAGATCCAGCTGCCGCACGAGCCCGAGGGTGCGGTGATGGTATACGAGAACCGGATCATCAGACGTACCCCGGCGGTTCTGGCAGCATCAAAGTCCGCCTGCACGCCGCTAAGAAAGGAAGCAGACAAGGCAGACGACTTAAAGATGGCCAACACATAATGCCGGAAAATGATCGTGGGGCTTACGGTATAATTTCCCTGCCAGGGTGTGAAGGGGTTGTTCCGCAGGTTGGCCAATTGGGTAGCCGTGAGCGGCGTGAATGCGCTGGCGACGCCGTTAATGGGTGTGTAAAAACCACGGTCGGGATTTTGAATTTCGGCCGTAGACTCGGTGTACGTAACGCTCTGTTGTGCAAAACCGGCACTGGTTAGAAGCAGCGCCACGAAAAGAACAGTAAAACACTTTTTCATAGCTTATCAATATTAAAGCGGGTAAAAGAAGGCTTTAATAAATATAAGCGTTATTTTATATCTTCATTTACTTTCCTTTTATCAACATCATGGTGAATGAAGGATATATAAGATAGTATTCGTAAGAATTCTGCATTTCAAAGGCTTTAGGGCGGTTTAGCTGTTGTTAACCGGATTTATTGGGTTAAGCGCTGTTTTTTGGGCAATGGCACGTCCAGACGTCTATCGATGCTAAAACTGCTTAGGCTTCATCCCTCTCGCCGCCAGCATAGCGATCTCCCGGACCCGCTTTTCCCGTGTCTCCGGCCGCCTGGCCAGCACCAACCATTGTAATATTGCCTTACGTCCCGACCGGCTCAGGCTCATGAAGTACTTTCTTGACCCGGGGTGCTCCCGGAAGGCCTTCGCCAAGTCCTTGGGAATTATGACCTCTTCCACATCGTCCAACGACTCCCACGCGCCATTCTGCCGGGCGACCTCGATACTCTCCATCCCCGCGGGCATCATCAGGCCCTTGTCTATCAGGCGCTGCACATGAGATTTATTGACTTTGGACCAGACGCTTTTGGGTTTCCGTTTGCAGAAGAACCGCATGAAACGGTCGTCGCCGAGTGATTTGGCCGTGCTGTCGATCCATCCGAAACACAATGCTTCTTCTACTGTTTCGGTGTATGTAACGGTCGGCATGTCAACCCCCTTTTTATAGTACACCAGCCAGACAGACTGCTTTTGACGGTGGTGCTTCTGCAACCATCGTCTCCACTCCTTCCGGCTTGCCGGGCAAAAGGTATCTATTGTTTCTTTTCCCATGATGCTGTTCTAACGTCACAAACCTACAGGCTGAACCTGACAGCGCTATGTCAGGAGTGCCGGGCGTCTGCGCGGATATCGTTGAAAAGTATAAGTCGTTCCGGAATAGATATAAGCGAGACGGCCTCCGTGTACGGACCTTTGAATCATCAAAACACAACAATCATGGAATCGACAACAAAGATCGCCCTGGTGACCGGTGGTAGCCGGGGGCTGGGCAAAGACGCCGCCGTACGCCTGGCAGAATGCGGCAACGATGTGATCATTACCTACAACAGCAAAAAGGAAGAGGCCGATGCCGTGGTGGAAACCATCCGGCAAACCGGCCGCCGGGCGGCCGCCCTGCAGCTCAACGCAGGCGACACACGGCGCTACGACGCTTTTATTATCGCCCTGCAAAGCGTCCTGAAAACGTTCGGGCAGGAACGCATCGACTACCTGGTCAACAACGCCGGCCACGGCATTACAGTGCCCGCTACTGCCGAGACCACCGAAGAACAGTTTGACGAGCTGGTGCGCGTGCACCTGAAAGCACCGTTGTTCCTGACGACCAGGATGCTGCCACTCATAAACGACGGCGGTGCGATCGTAAACATCTCGACAGGATTGACCCGGTTCACGCATCCCGGCAGCGGTGCCTACGCCAGCGTCAAGGCCGGCGTCGAGACGCTGACAAAATATATGGCCAAAGAATTCGGCGGCCGGTTCATCCGCGCCAACGTCGTGGCGCCTGGCGCGATCGCCACGGACTTCAACGGCGGCCGGCTGCGCAACAGCACCCAGGTGCAAGAAATGATCAAAGCCATTACTGCGTTGCCCCGCTTCGGTCAGGCAGACGACATCGGCAGTGTGGTGGCATTCCTCTGTTCCGACGACGCAAAGTGGGTTAGCGGACAGCGCATCGAGGTTTCCGGCGGCATGTACCTGTAGCGGTTGCGCCTGGCGGAGCTACTTGCCGATTTTTACCGTATCTTTACTAAACCAAAGCGATGACGAACTCCTTTGTCGACATAGCCACCATCAGCGACCTGCACCGCCTGTACAGCGTGCCGGCGCCCCAACATCCGCTGGTATCATTCCTGTCCCTGGACGAGATCACCCGCGACAACTTCAGCGAAAACGAGACAGCATACCGGCTCGGTTTTTACGCGGTATATCTCAAGCAGGTCAAGGGCACCATGAAATACGGCCGTTCGCAATACGACTTCGACGAAGGCACCCTGGTCTTTACCGCGCCCGGACAGGCGATCCACACGCAGCGCAAGATCACCTACAACGAAGGCTGGGGCCTGTTCTTCCACCCCGACCTGCTTTACCGCACCGCGCTGAGCAAAAAGATCCAGGGCTACTCTTATTTCCACTACGACACCCGCGAGGCCCTGCATGTGTCGGACACCGAGAAAAAGATCCTGCGCGAATGCGGCGAGAACATCCGTCGCGAGTACGGGCAAAACATCGACCATCACACGCAGGACCTGATCGTCAGCAACATCGAGCTGGTGTTGAACTATTGCACCCGGTTCTACGACCGGCAGTTCCTGGTCCGCGCCAAAGTAAACCACGACATCGTGCAACAATTTGAAACCGCCCTGCTGGACTACTTCTCCAAAGACACCCTGATCAACGAAGGACTGCCCGACGTCAGGTATTTTGCCACACAGCTGAACCTCTCCCCAAACTACCTGTCGGACCTGCTGAATAAATATACCGGCAAGACCACGCAGGAGCATATCCACCTGCAACTGGTAGAGAAGGCGAAATCCATGCTCTGGGGCACGCCGAAGTCGATCAGCGAAATAGCTTACGACCTGGGGTTTGAGCATCCCTCCCACTTCACCAAGATATTTAAGAACAAGGTGGGCGTAGCTCCCAAGGAGTTCCGGATGCAGGCGTGACGGAGACGCCTGGCAACCGGTACACTACGCGGCCGTAAAGCCCGTCAACAATCTTCCAGTATTTCTTTGTACACAGGCTATACAACAGCTCGGTTTTCCTATTTTTAAATCCGAGTTTATCTTATGACCACTACAAAAGAAACATCCCGTTTGGAATCTTTCAGTGACGGGGTATTTGGATTCGCCATTACGTTGCTTGTGCTCGACATCCACGTTCCCACCATAACCGAGGGGCAGAAACTGTTGGATCTGCTTCTGGCCGACTGGCCCACCTACCTCTCTTTCCTGATCGGCTTTTTCACCATCCTGGTGTGCTGGATCAACCACCACTATATGTTCGACCATATCTATAAGAACAACAGCAAGCTGCTGTTATTGAACGGCTTTAAGCTGTTGGTCGTAACGTTTACACCCTTTGCCACGGCCCTGCTGTCGAAGTATATCAACACACCCCAGCAGAGCACGGCGGTAGGCGTTTATGCGCTCAACTTTGCCCTGATGGGTACGTCTATGTATTTTATCTGGTTGCATGCCGTGCGGATGGATCTGATGAAGCACGAGTCCGAAGCCTTGCTAAAAATGATCACCCGTTATTATTTCCTGGCACCGGCCATGTCGGTTACGATCTTTATACTGTCATTCATAAACATCTGGATCTGCCTGGGCTTTTCCGGCATCATGTTCGCCACGTTCCTCTTTCCCGAACAGATGATGGCGTTTGCCATGCGCCGACTGGGTTCCAGATGATAAAATGCGCATCCATTAAACAATCGCCTATGGGACTTGATAGCGTAGAATTAGTGATCCGTGTCGAGAAGTATTTTGATATCGCCATTCCCGACAAGGAGGCTGCCGAAATTGTAACGGTTCAGGATTTCGCCGACTGTGTCTATACCAAGGTAACCCTGAACAAAGGGGATACTGAAAAGATCATCATCGGAATTGTTAGCGAGTCATCGGGAATCCCCGTGGGCGAAATAAAGCTGGAACACCGGATCTGCTACGACTTAGGAATAGACTAGATCTTTTCCACGACACTCGTTACAAAGCGGCGGCGGATATCTTCTCCAAACTCGAAATATAGATCAGGCTCGATCAGCTCCAGCTCCATGAGGTGGAATTTGCCGTCCAGCATTACGCCGTCCACGCGGGCGTAGAGCAGGTGGTTTTCCAGCGTGGCAATGCGCCGCCCCAGCGCCAGCAGCTCCGGCGTGGGGTCTACCCGTTGGTATACGCCTCCGTACTGACGTTGCACCCGAAAATCGCCTTCCTGCGGTTTCTTTAACACCGCATGGGAGAAGGTACCGTTAAAAAAGATCATGGACAGCTCACCTTCCGTCGTGATCTCGGGCAGGTACGGCTGGATCAGCCAGTCGTCTTGTGCAACGGCCTCCTGCAAGGCCTCGGGGGTTAACGTCCTTGCCTCATAGGTTTGCGTGAGAAAAGACCCCGCGGAGATCGCCGGCTTAATGACGATCTTGTCCCAACCCTGTGTCTGCAGCGTCTCCCATTTTACGGGAGCCGTGGCCGAGGAAAATAACGTCGGAATAATCGTAACACCCTTTTCCTGGAACCGCTTCAGGTAGAACTTGTGCATGTTGTCTTTCACAACCTGCACGGGGTTAAACATCGGCACACCGGTTCTGTCCATGGCATCCAGCCATTGCCGGAAGGCGTCGGCCTCTTTGTAATAATCCCAGGTATTGCGGACGACCAATGCGGCGAAATCCGTCCAGCGAACATCCGCAGCCTTCCAGATGACCGGTACAGCCCTGATATTCTGTTCTGCAAAAAGTGATATCAACGCCTGATCAGCCGGGTTAAGGTCCGGAAGCCGCTCACAGGTAAGTAGTGCGATAGTTTTCATATATCCCCCTATATTCACCCCCAAAAATCTACTATTTACTGGAATTTCAGCATTATCTTAGCAAAAAGTCTTTACTCCGCAGGGCACCCCTAACCCACCGTTTATGACCAAAGAGATCCAGGCGTACAACGATAGCCAGGCACCGGAAGAACAGGAAATCTGCCATACACTTGCGCACGAGATCACCCGCGGCCTGCCCGAAGCCGAGAATAAGATCTGGCATGCCCACCCTGTCTGGTTCCTGGACGGTAACCCCATCGTTGGTTATAGCAAACTGAAAGGCTGCATCCGGCTGCTCTTTTGGAGCGGTCAGTCATTCGAAGAAGACGGCCTGCAAAAAGAAGGCACGTTCAAAGCGGCCGAAGCGCGCTATACCGCCGCCGATCAGATCAAAAGACGAGACCTGGCCCGCTGGCTGAAAAAAGCACGCGAAATACAATGGGACTATAAAAACCTGATCAAGCGAAAAGGCAAACTGGAACGATTAAAATGAGGGTCATGAGATCTGTACTTGCGTTGCTACTACTCGTCGTCACGTCGCTCCCGGCCACAGCGCAAAAGAAGGATTTCGCGTATTACTACGCACAGGCCCGGGAAGCAAAAAAGACCGGGAACTATCCGTTGTTTTATGACATGATCGTCCAGGCCGGCACGCTCCATCCCAATCATCAGGGAATTCAATATGAACGCGGCCTGGCGTGCGCGCTGACAACCAAACCAGAAGAAGCAGTAACGTTCCTGAAGCGAGCCATCCTTACCAACGCAGCCTTCGACCTTCAAGTCGACGCATTAAAAGGATTACACGACCGGGAGGATTTCAAAAAATTGCTGATCCTGCAAACAGCACTCGCGACTACCACAATCCGCTCCGACACGGCCTTCGTCCTGCCCGATCGCCGGCTTCATCTCGAATCGGTCGCCGTCGGCAACGGCGGCCTGTACGGTGCGGCCGTTCACCAACGTAAGATCGTGCAGTTCCGCGACGGTGCGTTAACCGATTTCACGTCGGAGGCACAGGATGGATTAACGGCCGTTCTCGGCATCAAAGTCGACGATCCGCGAAACATACTGTGGGCCTGCTCCTCTCCGTTACCCGAGATGAAAGATTTCGATAGCACCGAAACGTCGGCCTTGTTTAAGTATGATCTGGCGACCGGAAAGCTCCTCGGCAAATATCCGATGGCCACAAAAAACCACGCCGTGTTCGGCGATTTACTGCTGTCAGACAAAGGAGCCGTTTTCATTTCAGACAGCTGGAACAACACCATCCTGACGCTGGATCCGAATACACAAAAGCTAACCCCCTGGTTTACCTCGTCCGAGCTCTGGAGCCTGCAAGGCATTACATTCTCAGACGATGAACGCTATTTGTTCATCGCCGATTATGTGAAGGGCATCTTCCGGCTGGAAATGAAAACAAAGAAATTGATTCTCCTCACAAACACACAAGACGTCTCGCTGAAAGGCATCGACGGGTTGCTGTGGTATAAGAATAGCCTGATAGCCATCCAAAACGGCACGAATCCTATGCGCACTACGGTGTATCGCCTCAATAAAGAGAAGACAGCCCTGGCGAATTTCACGATCATTGACCAGGGGCACCCGGCCTTTAATGAACCCACCAACGGTTGTATCGCAAACAACACGTTCTACTACATTGCCAACAGCCAGTGGTCGGCGTACGACGAACAACGCAACTTAAAAGATGAGAGCCAACTGCAGCAGCCGATGATCCTAAAGACAGTTTTGCAGCATAAGTGACCTACTCATTTGCGATACGCGCACGGCAGCCGATCAGCGTGCTATGATATCGTGGTTGGCAAAATCCAGGACATAGTCGACTACCTTTTCCGATCGCAGGTTATGGCCGAAGCCTTTGGTAATAATAAGCGTTGAATTATTCCAGGCGCCGTGAATGCGTCTTGAGTTCTCGACGGGCGCGTCGCCATCTTCCTCGTCGTGTATCAGCAACCCCTGGCTGCTCAGTCCCTGCGCAAATTTCGGCGCCGAGAAGTACGAAGGGGACCGGCCTATGCGTGTTTCGAAATAGCCAACGATCAGCTTTACCGACTTGGGCGAGAGCCGGAGCTCGCCAATATAGAAGGAAAAGAAATCCAACGCTTCGCCCGGAGGCGCCAGTACGATAAGTTGGTCTGGTGCCAGCCGCGGCAACCGATAGAACGTGTAGAGGGCCGTAAAGCTTCCGATCGAATGCGACAACACCGTATCAAAGCTCCCGGTTGCCTGCATAAACTTCTCGACAACCTCGCTGTACAACGGTACCGTCAAAAACTTACCGCTGCTCAGTCCGTGTCCCGGCGCATCGATGGCATAGATCGTATACCGTTCTTTGTCAAACGCCTCGACGTAACTCTTCCACCGGAACGTATGGCTTTGCCAGCCGTGCAATAAGAGGATCCGCCGGTCACCCCGCCCCCACTTGTAGGCCTGGATCGTCTCCCCCGCGTGTGTAAACGTAGACTGCTCACCAGAGTGAAGGAACGCCCGGTGTTTGTCCGTCATCTTTACCCGGAAGGGCCTGCAAAAGAATTCGAACCCAAACTTTGCCGCCCGGCCCGGCGCTACCCGGGCCAGGAAGTTGATCCATAACCCGATCGTTCTGGCGATTAATTTTTTCATAAGCATTGCATTTCGTTTTGCTATAGATACCAATCGGTATCTATCTGAACAAAAAAATTAAAGCATTATCATTTCTAACTGATCATTCAAATGTTTGATCATCTTCCGGATGTCGTTGTTATTCCCTTCCAGCTTGCTCATCATAATGCCCCCTTCAAGCGCCGCGATAATCAGTGTCGCAAAGAACGCCACATCCGTATCCGGTTTGAGCTGTTTGTGATCGATCCCGTTTTGCAGGATCGTTACCAGCGACTTCTTCAGTACCGCCAATGTCTTGACAGCCTCCTTCCGCAAGGCGGGATGGGCATCATCCACCTCGATCGCCGCATTCAGCAACGGGCACCCACCCTTCAGCGGCGGATTGGAGATATACGATTCAAAGAACTTAAAGATGCCCCGCAGCTTATCCACGGCATTCTTTTCCTGCACGATGATCACACGCAGCTTCTCAAAAAGGATATTGGACAAAAACGCCAGCGTCTCCTTTTCCAGATCATCCTTGCTCCCAAAATGCCGATAGATCGCCCCCTTCGTAAAACCCGTCGCATCCGTGATCTGGCTGATCGACGTGGCCTTATACCCCTGCGTATTAAACAATACGCCCGATTTCTTCAAAATAGTCTCCCTGGTAGCCTCCGGATCCCGCATGCCACGAAGATACCAATTGGTATCTAACTTTCCAAATCAGGCCTCACACCTGCTATATCTACACCACACTAATGACCACCTCACCATCCCGCGGCTTCAACACACCAAACGACCTGACGCGATCTTCCGAAAAGCCCTGCGCGCGCAACAGCTCTTCAAACTTCCCAACCCCTTCTTCCGCCACCGCCACCAGCAACCCACCGCTCGTCTGCGGGTCGGCCAGCACGTACCGTTGCGTATCCGACAGCGCGCCGATCTTCTGACCATAGCTGTTCCAATTCCGTGTCGTGCCGCCGGGGAAACACTTCTGTTCCAAATAGTGCGGCAGCGACGCGATGACTGGCACCTTGCTATATTCGATCTCTGCGGATAAGCCACTCCCCTCGCACATCTCCGTTAAATGGCCCAGCAGCCCGAAGCCCGTCACATCCGTCATGGCCCTTACGTAGTCAAGTTTGCCGAGCTCCTCGCCGAGCTTATTCAGCGTCGTCATGCTTTGCAACGCTATGGCTGCATCTTCCGGGCGCAGCACCCCGCGCTTCTGCGCGGTGGAAAGTATACCCACGCCTAACGCCTTTGTAAGATACAGTCTGCACCCGGGTGTCGCGGTGGAATTCTTCTTTACCTGGTGGGTGTTCACCAGGCCATTTACCGCCAGCCCGAACACCGGCTCGGGGCAATCGATGCTATGGCCGCCGGCCAGGGTTATACCGGCTTCGGCGCACACGGCGCGCGAGCCTTCCAGCACACGTTGCGCGACCTCGGGCGGCAATTTGTCGATGGGCCAGCCCAGGATGGCGATGGCCAGCACGGGCTTGCCACCCATAGCATATACGTCGCTGATCGCGTTGGCCGAGGCGATCCGGCCAAAGTCATAGGCATCGTCGACGATCGGCATAAAGAAGTCCGTCGTGGAGATGAGCGCAGTGCCGTTGCCGAGGTCCAGCACGGCGGCATCGTCGCGGGTGTCGTTGCCTACCAGCAGGCGCGGGTCCGCGGCGGCGGTGACGCTGCTGTGCAGGATCTTGTCGAGTATGGCCGGGCTGATCTTGCAGCCGCAGCCTGCACCGTGGGAATAGTGCGTGAGCTTAATTTCCTGTATGTCCATCGTTTCCGTCATATCATGGGTTTACCGGATGTGCGGCCTCGAGGGCTTGCAGCACCTTCCGGGCGTTATTGTGATGATCCGCCTGATCCTCCAGTGCGAGCGTAAGGATGCGGCCGGCATCGCGACGCGCCAGGCTGGTGCGATAGGTCTTGTCGTAGTAGGTTATCACTTCCCGGATGAAGTCCTCAAGACGGCCTTCTTGTATCGCGATGATCGCGTGTTTGGCGTGGTCGTGGCCCAGCCGTTTGCGGATGCGCTCGGTACCGGCGATCAGAAAATCCCGATCCAGTTCACCGTACTCGCGCGCCAGCGCCCGGACGCGCTGTGCGGCGTCCACCTGCAGATCTACCAGGAAAGCATCTGTCATCTGGTTCCAGAGCGGCCGGGGGATCAAACATTTTCCGATCGTCGAGCTTTCGTCCTCGATCCATATAGTCTGCTGCCGGTCGAACCGGCGTAATTGCCCGGCCAGGTTATTCTCAAACTGCTCCTGCGTGGGCTGCACGAGCTTATTCAGGCTGCCGTAGGACGAGCCCTGGTGCTGTGCGAGCTCTTCCAGGTCGACTACCTGTTCGCCTAATGTTTGAAGCGCGTGCAGGATGCGGGTCTTTCCCGAGCCGGTCATGCCGCCCAACACCACCAGTGTATACATTGCCTCGAACTGCTCCAGCACCCACCGCCTGTATTGTTTATAGCCGCCTTGTATCAGGTATACTTCGAAACCATACAAGTCCAGCGCCCACGCGATCGCGCCGCTTCGCATGCCGCCACGCCAGCAATGCACGGCGATCTTCTTTTGCGGGGCTGCTTCCAGCGCCTTCCGGATAAACCCCGACCATTTTGGCCCCGTCAGATCAAAGCCGAGTAAGATGGCCGCTTCTCTTCCCACCTGTTTGTAGGTGGTGCCGACCGTTACCCGCTCTTCATTACTAAACAGCGGCAGGTTGGATGCGCCCGGCATGTGGCCTTGTGCAAACTCCGCAGGCGTGCGCACATCCGCCAGCGGCACGGGCGTCTGTAAACACATGAAGTCGTCTATGGTGATCGGGCGAATCAATGTCGGTGTTGCGTAGGGAACAAAGAAAAGAAAAATGTAGAGATTTCAACACACGGAACGTACGTCAGAATATTTTGACAGCCCCGCTGAGGGTAAATGCTTTTTCCGTTGTCACAAGGCTATAACACGATAACCGAAACAGCCATGGACCAACGGCAACCACTGTTCACCTGGAAGTACTTCGCCTTGAGCGGGCTGATCGCGACGGCGCTGCTGGCCTTCATCCTGACGGCGTGCAACGAAGATGGCCTGGCGCACATTGACAACACCGCAACTATGCAGCCGGTCTTGTCGGAATACCAGATCTTCGAAGGAAAACCTTCGGCGCTCAATCCGGCAGCGGGCTTTCATCTATATGAGCTATCGACAGAGCTCTTTTCCGACTATGCCGAAAAACAACGGCTGGTAAAGGTGCCCTCCGGGCAAAGGCTCACGCCGCGGCAAGACGATCTGCCCGACTTCCCCGACGGAACGATCCTGGTAAAAACGTTCTATTACTACCATGACAAACGCGACACGTCTAAAGGCCGGCAGCTGATCGAAACACGCCTGGAGATCAAATCCGGCGATCGGTGGAATGTCGGCACCTATCTTTGGAACCCGGCGCAGACAGACGCCCGGCTGGTGACTTCCGGCCTCAACAAAACAGTGAACTGGATAGATGAGCACGGCATCGGCAAAGTCATTTCCTACCACGTGCCCTCTAATCACGAATGCGGCACCTGCCATTCCTCCAACGACGTCATCATACCGATCGGCCCGAAGCTTCGGAACCTGAACACCGATGTGTCGCGCGACGGCGCTGTTGTAAACCAACTCGCATACTTTCAACAGCAAGGGGTGCTGGGCGATGTAGACCCTGCGCAAATCACGGCGCTGCCCCGCTGGCAGGATACAACCTATGGCCTGCAAGACCGCGCCCGTGCGTACCTGGACATGAACTGTGCGCATTGTCACCGCCGGGGTGGCTTTGAAGACGGCGATCGTCTGCGGCTGGGGTATGACACTCCCCTGTCGGATACCGGCATCTCGGGCCAGCGCGACAACATCATCGACCAGCTCTCCGAAGGCCGCATGCCATTGATCGGCACTTCGATGGTGCACGGGGAAGCCCTGGAGCTTATACGTTCTTACATCAAAAGCCTGTAGTATGAAATACTACTTCCTCCTGCTTATACTGATGTTACCGATGGCGGCCATGGCTCAAGACACCACCCGGGTTCGTCGGTTTACCGGCCTTGTGCTGGCGTTTATACCGCAGTATAGCTACCGTTCGCTGCACTACGATGCAGACAGCCGGTGGCTGGAATCGATGCGTGACAACGAGATGCCCAACACGGGCATTAAGGCACGTGCCCAGGTGCGGTATCGAATAAACGATCGTATCGCTTTACTGAGTGGCGTCGAGTATGCAAACCTGGGTATCAAAACACGCTTCGAGGATCTGCAATGGATAAGCGAGGCAGACAATCTGCCGCAGAAGAGCCGCACCATCTATCGCTATAAATTCCTGGCGCTGCCGCTGCATATAAATTATATCCTCACCGCCCGTGACAACCTGCGTGTGTATGCAGGCGGCGGTGTCACGACGAGTGTCTTCCTTTCACGCAAGACGAAGGTCGACTTGCGCGATGATCATCATGCTTCGGCTAAGACTGTCGGCTTCGCGAAGTTTTCCTGGTCGGCTACCATAGGCGCCGGGTTAGAATACATGGTGGGCCAGCGTTTCTCCATTCGCGCCGAGCCCTTTATAGAGCACTACTTCAACTCGATCGTAACAGACGACCACATCCGGGAGTATCTGTTCTCCTTCGGACTGTCGACAGGAGTCTTCTGGGCGTTTAAGGGATGATGTCCAGAACAGGCGGTTACACCACATCGACCAATCGCTCTTCCGGCAGGGCATCGTGATGATACCGGAACGACGCCGTCTTTGTTGAGAACACAAAGCCCGCTTCATCCACCTCCATGCAGTACATGGCAGTAGGCGATACGTTGAGGTAGGCGATCAAAAGCGAAAGGTCGGATGCCGGAATCTCCTGGGCACCTTCTGTAGAAAAGGTGTGGTAGATCTTGCTACAGATCGATTTCATAACATGCAGATTCATAACACACGTTTTTCACGGGACCATCGAAAAAACCATACCCACCGTTTTCGGCGACGACCCGTGTGGCGTATGAAGCCCCGGGCGTTATCGCCCCCGCGAGCGCAGCTTTTTCTGCTTTAAGTGACACCTGTATGGTAAGATCCGGAATATGTCGACGGGACGACCACTCGCCGGCGGGCGGATGCCGCCGCAGTTGCTTTTTACCGTGGAAATGAGCGGATTAGCGCTTACCGACGGTAGGGACTTTCCTGATTATCCAAGGTGCCTTTTTACCCGACATTCGCAAAATTTTCCCCGGGTAAGCCTTTGTGCAGACAAATGTCTTTTATCTCCTGCGCTTGTGGCAACGAATGCACATGACAATTAGCCGATATTTTTATTATTTTGAAACTGCCTGATACACTAGAACCTTAACTCTATATGCGCTTAATCTTTTCTACGCTGGCGTTATGCCTCGTAGTGACTGCCTTCTCTCAGGATCAGCCTGCCTTCGAAAAGAAACCCTATAAAGATGCGGCAGGCAACCTCTATTGGCCGCTGTCACTGCCCGTCTATCTTCAGCTCTCGCCCTCCCCCGGTTCGGCGGACGCGTTCACGCTGACCGAAGGAAAAGAATCCGCTCACGCCATGAAATGGGACGGCCACGGCAAGCACCTCATCAAACACGACGACAGCCATCACACCAAGGAAAGCACGGTTGCCTTCGCCGTGAACGCCGATGGCATGGCCCCGGTATCGGTACTGGACCTGCCAGGCGCAACCCGTCATGCGGGCGCAAAGATCTTTTTTGGAAAAGGCCTTACTATCTCCGTAAAGGCGAAAGACGAAATGTCCGGACTGGCGGGCGCGCACCTTTCCATCAACCAGGCTCCCTATACCCAGCTTTCCGCTCCCATCGCATTGTCCGACGAGAAAGAATACACCGTCCGGTATTTCGCGGTCGACAACGTAGGCAATGTTGAACAACCCAAGTGGGCCACCTTTACGGTAGACCTCACGGCGCCCACGTCGACCCACGAAGTGAGCGGCGGCCACCTCGATAGTCAGATCCTTTCGCCCCGCGCATGGATCGCCCTCGCCACCCGCGACGAAGCGTCGGGTGTGAAAAGGACCGAGTACTATTTTGATACCGGCAAGCCAGTACTCTACACGACCCGGATCTCGCCGGCCGGCCTGGCCGACGGCGAGCATACCCTCACCTACTACTCGTCCGACAACGTCGGCAATCTGGAATCTCCCCGCACGTTCACGTTTTACCTCGATTCAAAAGGCCCCGAAGTGAAATCGTCGTTCGATGCGGATTTTGCCGTATCAGAAGGCCGCTCCTATGCCAGCACCAGCACGCTGATCGCGCTGGAAGCGACCGACAATAAATCGGGCGTGAAGCAGCTCTTCTACAGCATCAACGGTGCGCCGGAGAAAGTCTATACCGCTCCTTTTGCATTACCGGCTAAACAAGGCACGTACTCGATCAAATACCGGGCGATCGACCAGGTCGGCAACGTAGGCGCCACAGTTACCGACAAACAGGTCAGCACCATCTATATTGACGATACCCCGCCCGTCGTCTCGCACAGCGTCAGCCTGCCAAAGGTATTCACACGCGATACGCTTTTTGTAACCGGCAAGACGATCTTTACGATCAAGAGCTTTGACGCCGAATCGGGTGGCGCGATCGTCGACTATAAACTTGACAACGGTATCGAAACGACCTACGAAGCACCGTTCGTCGTACCCGTCGAAGGAAAACATTCCATCTCCTACAGCGGCACAGACCTGGTGAACAACTCGGCCGTCAAGACTGCGTTCTTTGTCGTAGACAATACGGCGCCCGAGATCTTTGTTCATACCAGTCTCGAGAAGATAGGCTCGCAAAAGCTGGTGGCCAGGGAGCAGGAGATCCCGATCTACGCCTCGGGCACGAGCTTCTATATGGCGGCCACAGACAAGGCTGTGGGCACAAAAGCCATATACTTTTCATTGAACCAGCAGCCGGACATGCTGTACACGCAACCGGTAAAGTTCATTACCAAAGGCGTGCATTCGCTGAAGATCAAAGCCGTCGACTTCCTGGGCAACGTCAAAACGCTGGACACGATCGAATTTGCTATACAATAACGGGGGTGTCCTCAGCGCTTCGAAATCCTCCTGAGGTCGTAGCGTTGCTCTTTGAGCGGCTTGCCAAACGCAGTGGAATCTTTTTCTTCCGTCAGCTCGAAGCCATACGACATGTAGAGATGCGCCGCCGCGGGAAGCTCATGCGTCGTCCAAAGATACGACGCGCTGTAACCGGCTTCCGACAGAAAAGCCATATAGAGATTCATCAGCTTCCTGCCCAGACCGATGCCGCGGTATTCGGGATCGAGATAAAAATAACGAAGCTGAGCGGTGTTGTTCTCGCGGTGCATGAGCAGCAGAAAGCCTACGATCCTGTCGCGGTGCTCGCATACCCACCACGATCAATGCGCGGGTCATAGTTCTCGTAAAACTCATAGAACCCCGCGCTGACGTACGCTTCAAACGCCGCGCCATAGCCATACTCCTCTTGATACAGCTTACCGTGACGGTGAATGACAAAGCCCATATCACCGGGACGAAGGTCGGTTCGTATGATGACATCCGCCAGTGTTATGTCTCTGCCCTGTGACGTCTGTCCGCTTTTCTTTTCCATCGCTGGTACTTAAGTCTCAATAAGTCCACTGCATTCTGCTTGCCCTTACCTTGTCCGAAAATCTGCAAATCCAGATAAGGTCTCTTATCGTTTGGGTTGACGACCATCAGAAAGGCACTGGTCGCCCGCTGCTCGCCACACCGTTTGTCGCCACCGGCCCGTGCACCGGCTTCCAACGCCGTCAGGAGAATTTCCGAAATGTGCAGGGCATCTCCTTTTCCTTTCCGTACAGCAGCCATGACGACGGCCAGCGTGGTATCGCTGGCCAACGTATTTCCCTGCACGGAAACACCGTAGTCGGTCAGGCCACCATGAAAGGGCTTCGTCAAACGCCCCGTATAGATGCCGGGCTGATCCAGGAATCCGATCGTCACTACGGCATATTGCTGGCGTTCGGGGTCGAAGATCGAGTCTCGCATGGCCGTGATGATCTCGTCGGGCAAGGCGTTTGCCAGGATCATCCGGATCCCCTTTTCGCGCGCATCGCTATTGCTCATCGCCTGCACAATGACGCCCCCCACGTTGGGCACGATCTTACCAATGCCGTAACAGTTATACGTACAGGAAGCTCCGGCGATGCCGATCTCGTGTGTTTTGGGATCAACAATAATAATCGACCATGTTGCAAACACGTGTGTATGCGCCAGCAATACGATGACAACCGCGGCGATAAGCTTCTTCATACTTCTTTCACCTCTTCAGCTCCGGCATCGGTTGGGACGGACCCGGATCTATATAGTGCATGGTTATGAGTGGTCTATAAAATAGCTTAAAAATTACTTGATCCAAACCGTCTGCGTAAATGCACCATTAGCAGCAACATCCCACGCCTCCAGGCGTACCCATTTTCTGCCCTTGAGGTCGACAGTCTTTCGAAATGTCTGCTCTCCAAAGCTGCGCGTATCGTCTAACACCATGCGCTCGCGGTATACTTTCTGGCCGTCGCCGGAGATGATCTCGGCATAGTGCATGGGGAACGTCCAGTTTAGTTTGAATGTGATGGTTGATTTGCGCCCCGCGACAGAAATCTCTTCGCCGGTGCTCTTGCCATCGACGGTGAACTCGGGGATCAGGACTTCGCCGGTAGAGGAGAAGAACTTACCCTGATCGAGCGCGTCCACCACAGGCTGCCAGCCGTTTTTGTACTCGGGAAGCTTGTCGAGCTTGAGGTAGTTTACGTTCATGTGCGCATACATCTCGTTCTCGTGTTCTATCGTGAAGAGGTCGGCTTCTGCTAACACCTTTTTGCGATCTCCCCAATTGTTCATGTCGTCCATGAGGTCCAGTACCCGTTTGCCGAGCAGAGGAAGCGAAAGGTCCGCGGGCATGGCTTTCCAGGCGGCGCCCAGGAAGTGCTGATCTTTGAAGAAGGGTGCGGACTTATACTTGTCGGGATAGCCTGTGGAGCCTTTTGTACGGGGGTGGGCAGTCCAGGCCAGGCCGTTCTCCTTTTTCAACAACTCCAGCATTTCGCTTTCGTTCGCGATGCGGTATACTTTGCCGTAACCCGGCTCGTCGGTGACAAACGGCTTGTCGGCCTTCCGGTCCATGATCCAGTATACCGGCTTGGGGAAGAGCTGCAGCCAGTGACCGCCGAGGAATTCGTTCGGTTCTTCGCCGGGAAGCAACAAAAAGTCTTTTGTCGACAGGCGTTCGCATTGCTGGAACAGTGCGCGCAGCTCTTTCAGGCGAAGGCTGTCGGGCCCCTTGGGGTGGGCGGTATAATGAAACTCACCCAGGTGCACAATGTCGACACCCATGCGTTTGAAGACGTCTACAAAGGCAGGCTTCTCGGGAATGGGCTTGCCGGACATCACCACTTTCATGATGAACTCGTTGTGAAAATGGCTCGACAGCGTCTTGTATCCCGGCAGCGCTGCGTAGCGGTCGTTGTGCGTGAACGTCTTCACTTCCTCCAGCGCTGCCGACGCATTGCCGCCGCTGAGCAATACAAAGAAGTTCAGACGTTGTTTGGTGCCCGGCGGAGCATTGAACCAGGGCACGAACCGGCGGTCACCGAACAGGTCCTGGCGGATGCCGATGCCGTAGCCGTCAACCAGCCGGCGATAATGATTTCCCGCCCAGGCGAACTTCAGGTTAAAGGCTTCGTCCAATGGGTAGAAATATTGGTGCGGCGCGGGAAATACGGCGAGGCTGCCCTCCGGGTTTTCCCCGATAATGGTTCTGTATTTAACCTTCAGCAGCGTAGCGCTGTCGTTGGGATTAGCCTTCATGGACTTCATGTGCTCGTCCACATCGCTCCATCCGATCTTCTCCCACGCCGTTTTCGACACCAACCCTGCGTCGTACAGGATGGCCGTTGAATCAGCCTGCGTCGACATGACGGCCGCGACGTTCATCAGCGGACTGCCGTTGTACAACGTGATCTCTAGTGCACCCGTAAAGCCCGGGGCTGTCAGGGAGCCTATGCTGATCACCGTTCTTGTTCCGAGACTGCTCACCGCCGCGGAGCGCTTATCGAACGCAATGCTGTACGACTTAAAAGGTTTGTTGGGTACCTTGTCGAAGAAGATATTCCAACCGTTCTGCGATACCAGATCGCGTTTGCCTACTGTCAGCAGAAAGGCTGCATCAAGACCCGCGGCAACGGGATGGCGCTTGCCTCCCTCCTGCAACTCGATGCTTTTAAAGACGGGCTGTCCGGCCGAGAGGTCAAAAACAAGCGTGCCCGTTTTCTTTTCCCCGGCGGGCCACGACACCGTCAGGAGATTGCCTTTGGCTGTCGCCGACGTCCCGTTTTTCTTGCTGAAGCTTTTCAGGTCCACGTTTACCTGTGCCTGTAACGTCCAACCGGAGAGGATCAGGAGCAGTAGAAGTTTGTAGCGCATGTGGTTTTGTTACGTTGATATGTACCGACAAAAACAAACATAGCCAAAAACCGTGACGTTACGCAAACCGCTCATACAAGAAAAGCGGGCCACCGCCCGACTCGATACAACGGTATGATCGCGCGCAATAGTCTATAACAATCGCCATTGATGTACGTTGGTGTACGCACACACGCCGGAGGTGGATGTTGCACAATCGGCGTTTGGCGCTGAGCCGCCGCGCGGTCCGGGTTCCCCAAAAAATATCGACAAATTATTCCGGCGAGGTGCAACATCCTTTGGCAGCCTTGTGTCAAACGGACCGGAACCTCAAATCTGCGCTAACCACATCCTTATGCTTAAAAATTACATTGTAATAGCCGTACGAAACCTGATGCGGCATAAGTTCTTCTCGGCGATCAATATCTTCGGTCTGGCCGTGAGCATGACCATCGCCATGGCGGTGATCATGCTGGTAGCCGACCAGATGAGCTACGACCGGTTCAACAGCCGGCGCGACCGCATTTACCGCGTTGTCAGCGGGTATGTTCATGAGGATGGGCAGCCCGGAGAGGAGTATACAACGTCCACCTCGGCAGCCCCGCTCCGGCAGGAGCTGCTGGAGAAGTATACCGGCATTGAGGAAGTCGTGCGGTTTGTGCGTGGTTTCGGAAACGGCTGGGTGGAAGTGGTCGACCAGAATGTAAACATTCCCCTGGGCGGATATTTTACCGACCCCGAGACGCTGACGTTCTTTGAGTATGAACTGGAATATGGCAATGCGGCCACAGCGCTGAAGAAGCCTTATTCGGTGGTCCTCACCCGACAGGCGGCCGATAAGCTTTTCGAAGAAGAGAATCCCATCGGTCAGACCGTAAAGATGGGTGGCATCGGATCGTATACGGTAACGGGGGTTCTGAAGAAGACGACGCGCAAGACGCACATCGCGTTCGAGGCGCTGGCCAGTATGTCTACCGTGGAAAGCCTGCAGGCACAGGGTGTATTGGGAAAAGACCTGAGTCAATGGAGTAACTTCTGGAACACATGGACATACGTGCGCCTGGAGGAAGGCAAGACGGCTGCTGAACTACAGGGCATACTCGACCGCATCTACCGCGACCACATTCAGCACCCGGTCCATCGTGAAGACGCCCGCATGTGTTTTCACCTGCAGCCTCTTATGAGCATCACGCCCAGCGATCTGATGAACAACCCCATCGGCCCCACCCTGCCCTGGATGTTTGTCTACGTGTTTGCCGGACTGGGCGTGGTCATCCTGCTCACGTCGTGCTTTAATTTTACCAACCTGTCCATTGCGCGGTCGCTGACCCGCGCCCGCGAGATCGGCGTGCGCAAGGCTACGGGTGCAGCACGGTGGCAGATCTTTACGCAGTTTCTGACGGAGTCCATTGTTCTTACCCTGTTTGCGTTGGTGGTGGCGATACTTTTGCTGGTCGCCGCCAAGCCGCTGATGATGCAGATGAACTTCGCCAGGTTATTCCGCTGGGACCTGCAGGGCGGCGTGCTGGTGTATACGCTGTTTGTAGTATTCGCCACGACGGTGGGCATATTGGCCGGATTCTTCCCGGCGGTGGTATTGTCGGGTTTTGATCCTGTCAAGGTATTGAAGGGGCTGAACCAGGTGAAGCTTCTCTCGCGTGTGACGATGCGTAAGGTGTTGCTCGTGGCGCAGTTCACGGTATCGCTCATCTTTATTCTGAGCGTGATCGTGACGTACAATCAGCTCAGTATGTTTACCAACCGCGACCATGGCTTCAATATGCATAACAACATTGCCGTACAGCTCAACGGAAGCTCCGCGGTGGCACTGAAAGCGGAGCTGGGCAAGTATGGAAATATTACCCAGGTATCGGGAGTGTCGCATCTCCTGGCGTCGGGGCACCAGGAAGGCGATGGTTTTAAACGAAACCCCGAAGATTCCGACTGGACCGACGTCGACCGGTTTATGGTCGACGAAGACTATCTGGCCAATCTCGAGCTGAAGCTTGTGGCAGGCAAATTCTTCCCGCCCAACGGCGGAGCATCCAACAGGAACTTTATCGTGCTCAACGAAAAAGCTGCCGCCGCGCTGCAATTCGAGACACCGCTCGACGCCGTGGGCGAAATCGTGATCCATCGCGAGGACTCGACGAGCAAGACCATCATCGGTGTGGTGAAAGATTACAACCACGCCCCCATGCTGGATGAGATCGCGCCGCTTGTGCTGTTGGCCGACTCCGCGCGCTATGCCCTGCTGCAGGTACGCTACAGCGGCACGCGCGAAGCCGCTACCGCCGCGATCGAGAAAGCGTGGGCAGTGGTAAATCCCGCGTTGAAGATAGACTATAAAGATGTGGAAGGTGAAGTATTGAAGTTCTACGAGCTGATCTTCGGCGACGCCGTACACGTTCTCATGACGGTGGCCGGCCTGGCGATCATCATCTCCTGTCTCGGGCTGTTGGGTATGGCGACCTATACCACAGAGACGCGTCTCAAGGAGATCTCTATCCGGAAGATCCTCGGTAGCAGCGACGGCGCATTGATCTACTTACTGTCGAAGGGCTTTGTCGTGATCCTGCTCATCGCGATTGTCATCGCGGTGCCCGCCGCGTACTTTCTGAACTCGCTGTGGCTGGAGCTTATACCTTATCACGTGACGGTCGATGGGCCTACGATCCTGCTGGGTGTAGGACTGCTGATCTTGTTTGGCGCGGTCACTATCGGGTCGCAGACCAGCCGGGCGGCGCTGGTGAAGCCGGTGGACAATCTGAAGAGTGAATAGAAGTAAAAAGCCTGGAATCAAAAAAAGATTCCAGGCTTTCTCAAACGGCTATCCCTACTTTACCGTCTTTAAATGCCGCTCTTCGCAGATCAACTTCCTTGATCAATTTATCCATTTCTCCGGACGCCGATGTTACGAACAGTTTCGCCATTCCGTCGGATTCGATCACAATCCTATACTTCACCGCCCTGACCGGAACGTTGTACTCGACTCCCAGAACACCGTATAGTTGTCCGTTGTATTTCAGGTATTGACCGGCTAGGTCCCAGGTGCCGCTGGCCGTGAAGTCATCGTCGCCGATCGCGGCGGCAGAGACCAGGTCTCCCAGCGTGTCCAGCGTAGCCGTGATATTTCCGCTGGCGTCGTAGAAGGTTTGAATTTCAGAGGTCAGGGTTACGTCCCCGGGCTCACGCTGTGCGAGCTTGTCTACCGCTTCGTCGGTAAAGAGGAGTGAAAAGTCGCCCTGTTCATACTCGGCCACATGCATGACCATTTTCAGGTTGATCCGGGTGATCCCGCCTTTTTCGTCTGCTTCGGTCGCGGTCTGCCCTGTTTTGCGGTCATCCCATGTTTTGTCGAACGGAACCTCCTGGCCGGCCAACAGTTTAAATGCCGCGGATACGAGCATACCAAACCCCTGTCCGGGCGGGGCGGGATAGTAGCCGTAAAACTCAAAAAACAGATCGTCGATAGGTGGTCGCGTCATGGTTTCGTTTGATAAAAAAAGAGTGATTACTACCTGAAGTTCCAGTTGATCAGCGGCAACTTACGCCTGTCGTTGACATTCCAAAGTCCCAACTGAACACCCCGGAGTTTCTTTGTTGTATTAAATGCGCCTATTTGCAAACCTTTGGTCTGAAGGCTTTCGTTGGCGATAAAGGCAACCTGGATGCCGTTATGTATACGCGCGTTGTTTGCAATCAGGGCAAGCTGGACACCGTTGTGTATACGTGCAGCATTCGCGAATGCGGAAGCTGTAACGCCATTTACCTGATAGTTGATGTGCCCGATTAATCCAACATTGATGCCATTTACCGTGCACTCACAGGCCGTTCCGGAGGCTGACAGGCTCAGGCCGTTTATTCTCTCCGAAACCGGCGCAGAGTCCGCGCTATCCCGCACGATCGATGGCGCCTGAGACATCAGGGGAATGGCAACGCCCCAGCCGATTAATTCCATTCGTATGCCATTCGTCGCACTCGCTCTTTTTTCCGGATTCTCAAACCCCAGTCCCACCGATATTCCATGAACCCGGATATTCTTTTGGTTGTATGTCCACAGAGGCCAATAATCTTTCTTTCCACGTGTTTGCGCTTGTGCGCACACCGAAAGGAACAATAGTATGATCGTTATGACTGCGCCGGGGTAGTTCATCAGGGCTATTTTTCGGTATGCAAGATAATATTGGAGGCGGGCACCGACAAGTCCCTGCCTGTCGCTGTGACTACCATACGAACCTCGCATCTATAGGTGTTTTTTCAAGGCTTGTGATTGAAAAACGAGGCAAATATGGCGATTTTATAGTAAGTTGTAGCTGTACAATCGTTATTCAGAGGCGCCGGGCCTGACCGTTGCTACAATCGCCAACATTGTGTCAATACAAAACATATGACGTTTAAAGAAGAATTTGCCGACTGGATCGCCAGCATAACGGCGACTGAAAAAATCCCAAAGAACATTGTAGCGTTCAACTTTGGGCTGTTTCAAACAGACAAAGGATATGGCGTGTACCTTGTCGGCGCAAAGGTATATGATCCCGATGACGACGACCGGGCTACTGCGGACGACTATGGCCCCTCTGAAAAGTACCTGGTCATTCCCCCTGCCGAAGTAAAGAAGATCAAATGGGACAAAGTGCTTGAAAAAGCAGTAGCGATGCTGGAAGCGTACGTGGCGTCCAGCGATTTCAAAAAGTCATTTTTGAAGAATGCAAAGGCTATCACAACGGGCTTTGACGACGGGGAGCTTGTGAGGATTAAATAACGGTCGAACGCTCGACTGAATATCACTGATCCTACGGATGGATGCGGCCCTGCTTGCAGAATTATATCTAAATTAACAAGGGGATTATGAACCATATAAAACTTTTGTAGAGACCCGGTCTGCTAACCTCTGGTGCGGCATCTATGGATTCTGCGACAAGACCGGATGGGAATATCTATTAGTATTTGATGACAAGCGTAATAAGCTCGGAGAATTCTGTCTTTGCACCAAACGCTATTTACGCCATGGGATCGAAGGATTGAAAGGGTGCCGACGCATCGGCACCCCGTTGATTTTATTGAATGCTATAGAAGAACGTCCGGAGCTCGCCGGCAAAGGCATCGGGTACTTCCAGGGCGGCAAAGTGTCCGCCTTCTTTCATTTTGCGGAAGCTGGTCACGTTTACAAACCGCTCAGCCCATTCTTTGGGGAACTGCGCTTCGCGCGGGAACACGGAGACGCCGGCCGGCACCGTGCTTTTCTGCAGGGGTTGCCCGCCACTCCATTGGGCAATCGCTTCGGCCTTATACATCCGCACCGACGTCGCCACCGTTTGTGTCACCCAATAGATCATGATATTGGTGAGCAGCGCATCGCGTCCGCCGAATGCCGGTTCGATCAGCTCGGGCGTAGCCCCGGCGTTGGCAAAGCTCAGCACCCAGGCGGCCAGGCCCGCAGGGGAATCGTTCAGACCATAGGCGATCGACTGCGGCTTGGTGGCGTGTACCATGGCGTAGGCGCCTTCGGAATACCACCATTGCTGTACGAACTGGGCGAATTGCTTTTCGGCTTCGGTCATGGTCGCAGGATCTTCCTGCCCCATGGGGTAGCCCACGTCGGTAAAATGAACACCGGCTACCACGCCGGCATATTTCGACGCCAGTGCCTTGGTCACGCCCATACCGATATCACCGCCGGCGGCGTAGAATTTGTCATAGCCCAGGTTCTCGGTCATCAATGCTTTCCACAGGTCGGCCACGGCCTCGCTGGTCATCGGAGTCTTGTCGGAGAATCCGAAACCGGGAATGGACGGTATGACGAGATCGAAGCTTTGCTCGCCCTGGGTCAGCAGCGGGATGATCTTATGAAAGCGGTGGTAGCTGTCGGGCCAGCCATGGGTGAGAATGAGCGGTTTGGCATTTTTGCCCGTTCCTTTTATGTATTGAAAATGAACCTTCACACCGTGCACGTCGGCAATGTATTGTGGATATTTATTGAGCTGGGCTTCTTGCTCACGCCAGTCGTATTGCGTGAGCCAATAGTTGACCAGCCCGCGCAGGTAGCTTTCGCTGGTGCCGAAATTCCAGCCAGAGCCCTCGGCTTCGCCGGGCCAACGGGTGTTCTTCAAACGGCTCTTCAAATCGTCTACTACGGGTTGCGGGATCGCTACTTTAAACTCGGTTACATGTTTCATGACAGGTGTTTTTTTAGATTGTGAATAACACGCGCTGCCCGACGTGAGCAGCACAAACATAACGACATACCATTTGTTCATAGGTTGGGGGTTACTATAGAACAAAGCTACCGGTCGGCGCCAGCATGCTGTTAGGCCACATGCCGGGATAAATGGTACAAATTTCGGTATCTACCCTTTGCGGTAGTCCGAGGGTGTGATTTTTGCCATTTTCTTAAAGGACTTGGTGAAATGCGATGCATCGTCAAAACCCAGCCAGTGGCAGATTTCCTGTATGGACATGGTGGTTTGCCTGAGTAAACTTTTCGCCTCCATCATCACAAACTCGTCGATGAACGTCTTGGCAGACTTGCCCAGCTCTATTTGCAGCACTTCGCTCAGGTATTTGGGGGTAATGTTCAGGCTTTTGGCATAGTAAGCTACTTCCTTATGCTTGCTGAAGTCCTGCGCCACCAGCTTTCTGAACTTCTGAGCGATCTCTTCCCGCCGGGACCCCCCGGCGCTTTTGAGCTTGTCGTTCTGAATGGAGTGATAGGTATTGGCCAGCATCAGAATGGTATGCACGACGCCGGGAATAGCCTCTTTCTCGTCCTTTACCGCTTTGAGCAGCGCGAACGCCGACTTCATTTTCCTGACCTGCTCGGCGGTCAGCTGGATGACATGGTTCCCGCCGTGAAAAAAGAACGACAACGCCTGCAAAAACGATTTGCCCTGCATGCTGGCAAACAGTTCCTCGGTAAAGTATACCGTGTCGTGTTCTGCGTTGTAGTTGCCAGTCCACTGGCAAACCAACCCGGGGCCTACTGTCGTTAGGCTGCCGGCTTTCAGATTATAGTCTGTGCTGCCGATCCGAAAGACGTCGTCTTTGCTGACGCCGTTATAGGTCACGCCGAGCCCGTAGGAAAATGTTCTGAACGGAAAATTGACGTGGGCACTCCGGTAGGTATGACTGTCGGCCAGGAAGAACGGCAGGCTGGGGCTGTGCGCATTCTGGTGCTTCAGGAACTCGTATAGATTGAACGATTTCAGGTTATACTTTTTCTGCATGGGTGTGTTATTTTACAACAGGGTGACGGTGCCATCCTCGGGCAGGTGCCGGGTGGCAGGGTAAAGTAGTAAAATTTAAACTTTTAACCTTCGTTTGTTCCGATACCACCGCAAGTCTTATCTTTGGCCCGGATTATCACCATCAAGACGCGGCCTGCTAATCCGGTCCGTACAACGCTTGCCATATTTATTATTCCACTTTCCCATGAGAAGAGTCCTGGCTTACCATAAAGCAGCTTTCCTGTTGTCGTCGTTTATCTTCCTGAGCTATTTTTCCTTCGCGCAGATCAACCGGGATCAGCTCAGGAGGCATATTTATTACCTGGCGGACGACAAGATGAAAGGCCGGGGCACGGGCTCCAAACAGGTGAAAAAGGCGGCCGATTATATCGAAAAGGAGTTCAAAAAATATGGCCTGGCGCCCAAGGGCGAAAAAGGCTACCGCCAGACGTTTGAAGCGAAGGTAAAGCGGGTGGTCGTAAAAGACAGCATCCGTCAGGCAGACAATATCATTGGTTTCCTGGACAACGGTGGGACCTATACGGTTGTTGTCGGCGCACATTACGATCACCTGGGCGAAGGACGCCAGGGCAGCTCGAAGGACTCGCTGGGGGTCGGTAAGATCCACAACGGCGCGGATGACAATGCGTCGGGTGTTGCCGGACTGCTGGAGCTTGCCCGGCATTATGCGACCAACAACGTGCGGGAGAAATACAACCTGCTCTTCATTGCGTTTGGCGCCGAGGAGCTGGGGCTCGTTGGGTCGAAGTATTTTACCAACCACCCTACCCTGCCGTTGGAGAACATCCAGTGGATGCTGAACATGGATATGATCGGTCGCTACAATCCTGAAAACGGCGTTGCCGTGATCGGCTATGGTACAAGCTCGCTGTTTCCCGCAATCTTTGAAGGCGTTAAAAGCGACATCAAGTTTTATACGGGCAAAGACGGGAACGGCGGCTCCGACCAGACATCCTTTTACAAAAAGAACATCCCTGTCCTTTTCTTTCATACCGGCGGCCACCCCGACTATCACATGCCGGGCGACGACGCTGACAAGGTTGATTATGCCGCACTGCAGTCTATCCTGGAGATCGAGCGCCAGGTGATCGACAACTCCATGGACCAGCCCAAGATGGATTTTGTCTGGACGAATTAACCACCCGCGCCGGATACTCAGGATTCCTTTTGCAGCTTGCTGTTTTTCATTCCGTAGCCGAGGTAGATAAAGACGCCGATGATCAGCCAGAGGATCAACCGCAGCCAGTTGGCAGGGCCCAGGGTATAGATCAATCCACTGCAAATAACGATCCCCAGGATGGGGATCACAGGAACCCAGGGTGTGCGGAACGGTCTGGGAATGGCCGGGTTTGTTTTACGCAAAACGATAATGCCCAGGCAGACCAATACAAACGCAAAAAGTGTCCCGATCACGGTCATGTCGGAGATCACGGAAGCGGGAACGAAGGCTGCGATGAGCCCTACGAAAACAAAAAATAACTGGTTCGATTTCCAGGGTGTCTTAAACTCGGGATGCAGCTGCGAAAATACGTTCGGCACCAGCCCATCTTTTGACATGGAAAAGAAAACGCGTGATTGCCCCATGAGCATGACGAGGATCACGGACGAGAATCCGGCGAGTATGGCGACCGTTACCAATGTGGAGAGCCATCCATATCCTTTCATGTAGGTATCGATGACATACGTAACGGAGGCTTCCTGTCCCACGGTCCTGAACTCGGTGTAGTTGGCGACGCCAGCGAGTACGTGAGCAAACAGGATGTACAGCACCACGCAGATCAGCAGCGACAACAGGATGCCCTTGGGCATATCGCGCTGCGGATCCTTCGATTCCTGGGCGGCGGTAGACACCGCATCAAACCCGATAAAAGCAAAGAACACGACGCCAGCCCCGGCAAAGATACCGGTCCAGCCAAATTCGCCCGACGCCCCGGTTGTATTGTCCGGCAGGTAGGGTGTATAATTCGCAGGATTTATATACGTCCAGCCGAAGCCGATGAACAACAGCACGATCCCTACTTTAATGATGACGATGATGGTGTTGACCAGCGACGAGCCTTTGACACCCCGTATCAACACCAGGGACAATACCAGGATGATGAAGAGCGCCGGCAAATTTGCGATGCCCTGGATCCCTTCCGCCGAGGATTGAAACGGTGAATGCGAAAACTGGTATGGGATCTGAACATGAAAGACGTTGCCCAGGAGCTTATTGAGATATTCCGACCACGATGTGGCGACTTTGGCCGACGCCACGCCATATTCCAGGACCAGGTCCCAGCCGATGATCCAGGCGATGAATTCGCCCATCGTGGCATACGAGTAGGTGTATGCACTGCCGGCAATGGGGATCATGGAAGCAAACTCCGCATAGCATAACCCCGCCAGGGCGCAGCCTATGCCCGCGATGAGAAAACTGAGGGATACGGCCGGGCCGGTATGGAACGCTATGGCCTCGGCCGTACTGGTGAACAACCCGGCGCCGATGATGGCCCCGATGCCGAGGGCTATCAGGCCCATGGCACCGATACTTCGCTTCAGGCTCTTTTCGCCGGAGGAAGCTTCTTTTACAAGTTGGTCAATGTTCTTTTTCAGCCAGATGTTTGCCATGTGTCGCGGGGTTTAGGGTGATGCCAAAAGTATGCGGCAAGCCCCGCGGCGCCCCAGCGCTGTTGCAAAGAATAGCAAAAAGTAATCTCCGGAAAGGATCTGTAACTGCAGTTACATTATGTTACAATGGACTTATACTCTTGATTTACAGGCGAATTGACAAATTCCCGTAACAGAGCCTCATCGATCCTGATGTTCTCGGGAACGATCCGCAGCCGATACCTGCCCTGACCGATAAATGTAAAAAGATCCTTACGGTCCAGTTTCTGGCCCTCTTCCAATTGCAAGATTTCATTCATGTTGTCGATGATCCGGCTGAGGTAGGTTTGATTGTTGATCTCTCCGCCCAACCCGATCAGTATGCTCTGCGCCGCCTCGTTCCCATACTTCCTTCTCACCGCAAACTTGAACAGGTTGACATACTGCGTGGTCTTGGAGCCGAACTCAATGGTGGCACCGAAAACCTTCTTGGAGGGGATTGTGATCTTGATCAACGACCAGTCCATAAAGCTGATCATCATCTCGTTGGGCTTGGGAGTGGTTGCGAGCTGAATGACCCAGCTGGTAGCCAGTACCAGGGTGACGGCGATGAACGACGTCCTGGCCGAGATCTTGATCAGGTTCTTGGTAAAATCATCGTACAGATCGGGAAAGGCATCGGGCAGAATGGATACGAAAATAAAGACAATCGCGATGACCGAAATAATGGCGACGATCTTCAGCCCCCGGTTCGCAAACGTCCTGTAGAAAGTGACGATCAGCAGATAGGTCAGAAAGCCGGACAACAGCAGGTCTGGAAGCGCACTGAGTATTACCCCATGCCAGGCGTTGTTTCCTGCCAACACGGGGGGTACCAGACCGGTAAGCAGCGCCGTGACGAATATAAGTGTAATGATCCGGTTTCTATTTCTCTTATGTTTACGAATAAACTCGGGTGCATAATCTGCGTAACACAGGGCCAGGAATAGAAAGAGGTCATTTGTAATGGAGAACAAATTGTTACCTGTCTGGAAGTATGATGTGTGCGCGAATTGAAGTCCATTTCCTGCGTAGGCCCAGCACCCGGCGGCCACCCACACAAAGATGGCAAGGCTTAAATACAGCAATCCACGGTCGGACGGTTTGGGCGAATTGTCCTCCTGCAGGATCTGCCTGAACCGATCGCTGATGTTATACCAGATGGCCAGCAGCAGTATCGCACCCGTGAACGAGATCAGGATATGGGCCAGTATATAAAACCGTACGACGTCTGTCATGGCATGTATGAATAATACCTAAATAAACAGATTTTGAGAGTTTTATTCAACAGCCGTTTTATTACCTTGGTCGCCGTATTGTAAATAACAACTGACCTGTAAGATGAATTTTCTCAAGATCATGGGTATCGTGATTATCGTTGCCACAGGCCTTGAGCTGCTCCGTATTGTGACCCACTATTCATCGGGCAACTTAGAGTCCTGGCCTTTTGGCGTAGAGATCGGAGCTGCCTTTGCGATCTGGCTGGGTATCTTCTTGATCAGGCGTGGGAATAAACAAAAGAAGAGCGGCCTGCAATGAAGCGATGATCACAAGATGCTACAGGCTATTCCCGCTCCTATTTTCCAAACAACTTCGAAAGAAATCCCTTCTTCTTTTTTTGAATCACCCAAACTAACGCTCTGGGGTGTCGCCTGGTGAATTGATTGGGACCGAACTTGCCCCAAGCAAAACCGCTCTTCCTGGTTCCTCGCCTCAAATCGGCGACTATCCACTCATCATCGGTAAATTCACGTAAGAATGGAGCGAGCTCTTCATTGCCTTTTCTAAAATCTGCTATCTCAACAGTATTGGGATGGGTCGACCAGATGTCCCATACAACGTTCTCGTGAATGTTAATAAAATAGCTATCGCCCGGATTATTATAATGCTCTTCCAGGGTCTCAAAGAATTCCTGTAATGTATCGCAATAAATAACAAGAACCGCCGGGTCGTGACAAGCAAAGTATATCTTTCCTAAATCTCCGTTCTCTTTTATATCAAGTACCCAAAGATCTCCTAATCCGTTACCGGCCAATGTAATGGACTGTGGAATAAGTTCCGTGAAGCCAAATTCACCTATTGAATCAAAATAGATTTCGCTTCCATATGGTCCCTCCCATCCTCTTGTCTCTCGGAGGATCTCCTGTAATTCGTCTGCAATGATGTTTGACGGAAACCGCTCCCTGAGTGTATCCAGTTCAGCCTCGGTAAGTCCAGGTTTAAAATCGACCGTATAGGGTTCGCCATCTTCATCTTTGAAGGTCGATGCCTTCAGTTTTCTTATTATCTCAACTGATTTCATATCTGTGAGTGTCCGTACCGGGCATCAAAATAGCCTGCAAGGGCAAAAAAGCAGGAACAATATAACGCAAAAAGTAAATTCCGGAAAACTTGCCATCGAAGCCAAGGGCCGATATTAACTTAAGTTAAAATGGAATCCGTTTGGGTCGCTATTTTTGCGCTGACAAGCCAACCCGACGGGGTGTCTGCCTTCCGTCCGGGCAAAAAAAATGACTGCTATGAGTGAAAATCAAGCCGTATTACACACACATCTGACAAACTTTGCCGGGCTGACAGAAAAAGACCTCGCCGACAGCAAGACCTATTGGAAGTCGCGAACAATTAAAAAAGGCGACTTTTTCAATATGCAGTCCGTTGTTTGCAATGACCTGGGGCTGGTGGTAAAGGGCATCTTCCGCATTTATTACAGCGACCCCGAGACAAGCCAGGAAAAGAACATCTTCTTTTTTTCGGAGAATCAATTCGTCGTGTCATTCCGCAGCTTTATCACGCGTAAGGCCTGCCATTACTTTATCCAGGCGATGGAAGACTCCGAGATTTTTTATATCTCCTACCGCGATCTCTCCGGTTTATATCAAACCCATCCCAGCTGGGCCAACTTCGGCCGGCTCCTGGCAGAACTGTTCTTTACGTATTCCCAGACCCGTGCCGAGGAGCTTTTGTTCTTTACGCACGAAGAACGTTATACCCGGCTGTTGAATGAGCATCCCAACATCATCAACCGGATCCCGGCCTATCATATTTCCTCGTACCTCGGCATCACCAATCCGTCGTTAAGCCGGATCCGCAAGCGGATCCAGCGGTGATGGTCGAACGTACGGCAAGCCGGTCAGGAGACCGGGCGCCAGCCACCGTGGGCTCGCCTGCCGATAGGCAGGCCATCAGGCCTTGATCGTCTTCGACAAACTGATGGCCGTCAGGATGAAGTAGAAGGCGCCAAAGGCGGCATAGCCGGCCAGGGTGTTGATCCCTGCATTCGGCGCATGCGCTGTGGCAATAAAGCTGCCTCCCGCCAGCATGGACTGTCCGCCGCTGATGACCATCGGCCACTGCCCGCCCATTTTTTTCCGGCGGCGCAGACCCAGGATCAGCTGGATCAGACCGGTAAGAATGGCCCATGCGCCAAATACGATCAACGCCTGGGGCACACCTTGTTGCAGGGCCAATGCCACTGCCACCGTGGTCATGATACTGATGGCGGCGTTCACAAGCTGCGGCGTTTTGGGAGCCGTCTGTGGATTAGCCTTCATGTCCAGGTAGATCGCCAGCGCATCCCAGGCCGGGTAAATAATGAAAAGGATACTGGCGATGCCGGCATTGGTTTTTGCGAGCACCAATACCAGGATCACCCACGTGATCGAGAACGCAGCCCGTAAAAAGTATAGTTTGCGTAACGATCTTGCCGTTTCAACGATGTCGTGCGAAACGCCGGTCTGGGACTCCTGTGGTGAATTCATGGTGTACTGTTTTTTTATTATTTCGTATGTCAAAAGTCCGGGTTATTCCGCTGACGGTTTTTCACTTAAGTTAAAATCAGCAGGACTTTGATTGGATAGACGATGGAATGCCCGATAACCGGATGTTTTTTTACTGTAGATTTGTGGGATCATGGTTCTTTGGGATGCCATTACATACGAAGTAGCGATGCCCTGCATAGAATTGCAGGACCTGGTCAGTCACTTCTGGTGCAGCCGCTGGCATGCGGGCGTGCAACGCTATTTTACATACCATGCTACGGCCAACACCCGTACAGAGATCGCTTTTGCGTTTGCCCCCGGGAGCAAGCAAAAACGGAACACCGTATTTTCATCGATACAAGGCCACTCCAATACCCCTCGCAGCCTGGAGACCGGTGATCTCTCGGAAATATTCGGTGTATCGTTGTACTCGCATGCGATACCTTTCTTCTTTGATCTTTCCGCATCCGCGCTCGCGCACCAGTTGCTCGACCTCCGTGAAGTCATGTATACCGATGCTGGCACGATCACCGATCGACTCGCACGTTGTTTTGATTTTCGCGAACGCGTCGGGATCATGACCCACTATCTAAAGACGCGGTATAACAGCACCCGGAACACCGACCTCCCCGTTGTACACGCTATCCGGCAAATGAGAAAAATGCATGGACACGTTACCATCGCGGGCCTGGCCCGGGAATCTTCATTATCTGAGAAACAGTTCGAAAGGCGATTCAAAGAATTCTCCGGGTTCAATCCGAAACTGTATTCCAGCATCGTTCGCTTCGAAGCGGCGTTGCCGCCCCACCGTGAGCGTACCCGTTTTACCGACAAGGCCCTCGAGCTTGGGTATTACGATCAGGCCCATTTCATCAACGACTTCAAACGGTACTCGGGGTTCACGCCCCGCACATTTGCGCCGGTGACGTGGTAGACCGGATGTCCATTTTTTCCAATTTTGATTTTGAAGGGGACTTTACCTTTGCGGTATATCAACTATCCAGCCGTGAAAAACAACACCGGTCTTATTGAAAAAGTCACCCCGATCATGCCCTGTCAGGACGTACGCTTGCAGGCGTCTTTTTACCAGGCCCTGGGCTTCACCGTGTCGGGGATATATACTTCGCCGAATCCATACCTGGCGCTGCACTGGGGAAATGTCGCGTTGCATTTCTATGGCAATCGCAGGTTCGAGGCCTCCCAGAACTCAACCATGTGTTTCCTGATGGTGCGGGACGTCGACGAAGTGAATCATTCTTTTACCACAGCGTTAAAACAACACTACGGCAAGATCCCGCGCACCGGATTTCCCAAGATCACCAAGGTGCGCAGCCTGGTGGATGACCGGCGATTTACATTGACCGACCCGGCGGGGAACACGTTCTATATCGGATCATCCGTGGCAGATCGATTCTTCCGGACGCTGGAGGCGGAAGACGTTGCTAAAACGTTCACGGTTCTTTACGACGTGCTATACTCCAAGGAAGACTATACCCTCGCCGCAAGCATGCTCCCGAAATACGCCCACCTGGTGGAAGAACTCCGGGGCCTCGACAAGGCGAAGTATCTGCTCGTGGTGATGGAGACCCAAAAGTACTCCGGACAGACGATGGAAGACGGCGCCCTTCGTCGTTTGTTCGAAGAACAGGGAGAAGACACGGCCGACTGGAAAAAGATCCGAAAGAAGTACCAGGAACTGCTCGCGCAGGAAGAATAGGACACTATCGCTGCCGCAGCCGACTCAGCGTTTCGCGCGTCACGCCCAGGAAGGAAGCGATCATATGCAGGGGGACGCGGTTGTATATTTGCGGATACGACCGCATGAAGTTTTCATATCGCTCTTCCGCGGTCTCACTGATGTTGCTCAGGATCCGGCTCTGATGCGCCGCGAAATTTTTAGCCGTTAATTTCTCCACCAACTTACCAAAGCTCGGAACTGTCTTACACAAGGCGTCGAAGTTGCCTTTTTCGATCATTAACAATTCACTATCCTCGAGGGCATCCACATTGTTCTTAGCGGGCTGCCCCGAATGATAACTTTCATAGTCGCTGATCCACCAATTTTCGATGACGAATCGCAGGATGTGCTCGGTGCCGTCATCACTGACGCGATACAGCCGCAGACATCCCTTGACTACAAAGCTCATATACGGGCTGACGTCACCTTCCTGCACCAGGTATTGGCGCTTACGGATTTTCTTCGGTACTGTTACTGCCTCGACCTGTTTCAGTTCGTCCGGCGTCAGTCCACCCTTCTCGATCAGGTACGCGGCTAAAGATTCGAACATTTTTAAATAGCTTCCGCAAAGCTATCTAAATCGCCTTATAAAAATTACCATACCATCGGACAATTTCATGTAACGGAGGTCCCAGAACGGTATCGTGCCACCGGTCGGTCGGTACGATACCGTTTGCAGCAAGCTTATTTCATTAGGTTAATGTGTGTCAGCCCGCCGTCGACGAGGATCTCACTGCCTAAAATGAACGACGATTCGTCCGCCGCCAGGAACACGGCGGCTCGTCCAACATCCGACGGCCGACCGATCCTGCCCGCGGGTACCTGGTTCACCCACAGTTGTTTCACACCATCCACCTGCTCTTCGGGCACGAATTTGTCGAATACCGGTGTATCGATGGGGCCCGGTGACACTACATTCACGCGGATCTTTCGCGCCAGCAAGTCCAGCGAAAAGCCTTTTGCAAAGGATATTACGGCCGCTTTTGCCGCGCTGTAAACAGACATTCCCGGCGCAGCACGATGGCCGGCCGATGAACCGATCAGGACGATGGAAGCACCGTCGTTTAAATAGGGCAATGCTTTCTGCACCGTGAAGTAGACGCTTTTTAAATTCAGGTCCATGTATTTATCATACCCTTCTTCTCCCACATCCGTGACGGGTCCCATTGGGCTATTGTCGACTATCCCGCCGGCATTGACGACCAGCACGTCGATCTTTCCAAACGTACTGAACGTCTCTGTAAAGATTCGTTCGAGATCCTGCAGGTCGGTCACATCACCTTTGAGGCCGATGAAATCCTTTCCCAGTGCTGCCACAGATCTGTCGAGCGTCGTTTGATTCCTACCCGTGATCGCTCCCTTTGCTCCTTCTGTTCTGAATGCCTCGGCTATTCCGAAACCTATACCGCTGTTACCTCCCGTAACGACGGCTACTTTGTCTTTCAATTTCAAGATCGTAAGATTTTGTTTCGGACAAAATTGAGATCTCCGGGCCGGGCCGGGCGAGGACATTTGATACAAAATACATGTGACAAATGTCACGCTTACGCAACGGAATAATCTATAGCAACTGGCCCGCTATTCCGCGGGTTCAAATAATTCAAGTTTGTTGCCTTCTATGTCGAGAATGTGAACAAACTTTCCGTATTCGTACGTCTCGATGCTGTCAACGAACGTCACTCCCTCCTTTTTCAACTCTTCCGCCAGCGCTTCGAGGTTTTCGACCCGGAAGTTGATCATAAAGTCCTTTGCCGAAGGTGCGAAATAATTGGTCTGATCGGAAAAAGGGCTCCAGAGCGTATAGCCTTTGTTTGTTGCACCGGTTCCTTCCTGCTGCCAATCGAACTTTGTACCGTATTGCTCTGCGCCAAAGCCGAGATGTTTCTGATACCACTCTCCCATCTTTTTGGGGTCCTTGCATTTAAAGAATATGCCACCGATGCCTGTTACTCGTTTCATGTTTTATTTGTTCTGATGTTGTGTTATCCATGAGGATCTCTGGAATGTCTTTATCATTCCCTATATTCGACTACGAAGTCCGAATACGCCGCCATCGCCATCACAGAAATGGGCGATACCCTAAATAACACAGTCCCGATGAATTATAAAACATTTCAACCCTGTTCCGACTTAAAATCCCTGGTGAAATGCTACTGGATGCTCGAAGTTCCTGCCAGCGACTATTCCGAACGGCAGCGGATCGTTCCCGATGGCTGTATCGAAATGGCATTTATCCTGGGGGATGACATCAAACGGTTCACGTCCCGAGATGCGTTTATCCTGCAGCCCCGTGCCATGGTCCTCGGCCAAACGCTGGAGGCCTTTTATATCCAACCGACTGGCTATGTAAATACGTTTGCTATCCGTTTCTATCCGTACGGCTTTGCGAACTTTGTAACCGCACCGATCCACGATCTGGCAAACAAAGAAACACCCCTCGCACAGCTGTTTGGCGAAATCCCTTCCCGGGAGCTGGAGCAACAAATTATCCCGGCAACCGATACCGCGGCAGCGGATCGGCGTTGTCGAACAATTCCTCTTGAACAAGCTTAACGCGCAAACAACCCTCGACAACATCGTAAAGACAACGATCGACGCGCTGCTCTCGACCAACGGAAGCTCGCCGATACAAGCCATTCTACAGGAAGACCCCTCGAAAAGAAGACAGCTTGAACGGAAGTTCCTTAAACAGATCGGCATCAGCCCCAAGCAGCTGGGCCGGGTGATCAGGCTGCAAACAGCCTTAAAGATGTTGCTGAGCCAACCGTCTGAAACGCTGACGCACATTGCGTATGAAAGCGAGTACTACGACCAGGCCCACTTCATAAAAGATTTTAAGGAATTTACCGGGACCAGTCCGAAAGAGTTTTTGACAGACGCACAGACGACCCTCTCGGCCCTGTTCTATGCGCACGAATAGGCCTGGGTCGTCACTTCCTGGAATGAAGTCCTATTTTATTTCCTTCGACATCGAGGAAGAATGCAAAATAACCCATCGCAGGACTGATCTCCGTTTTCGGAACGATCACCTGCCCTCCGTTCTTTGCTACGTTGTCGAGCATCGGTTGTAAATCGTCTCCCGCGTTCAGATAAACCACCACACCGACCGTTGCAGGCGTGTAGTCGGCGCTTTTCACCAACACGACATTCACCGCTTTGTCACCACCGGGTAACACGCCCAGGCGCGTTCCGCCCATATCCACCTCTTCGATGGCCATGCCTAATACTGCCTGGTAGAATTGTATTGATCTGGAAAGATCCGTTACCGGGATTTCGACGATCGAGATTATGTTCTTCATATTGTCCGGCCTATGATTTTGTGTGTTTTCTTTTTCCTGTCCAGTCTTGCCGTTCGAACAGGCCGAAAGGCCCATGGCAAACAGCACGATCGCGGGGATAGCAGTCCATTTCATTTCTTACGTTGTTGTTTTGGCTGTAAAATTAGGATGCCAGTCTTTGACGGAATTGTAAAAATACGACAGCCGGAAATCTATCTTCCCGTTGCGTACAGTATCTCCATGGCAGGATACGCCGGGCGGCTGGACTGCCCCCGGTATATTGCAGAAGACGTGGCGACGATTTACTCGGTTCTCAAAGACGCCACGGGGTTGGCGGAAGATGCCCGGAAGGAACGATATCCGACCGTGAGGAATGCCACGACGAACGTGATCGCCAGGCTGGCGGCAAACATCCCTGGCCCCAGCGCGATCCGGTAGGCAAACTCTTTCAGGACCTCATGCATCAGCAGACCGGCCAATGGCGCCGCCAGCAAAAAACCGATGACGATCAGGCGCGCAAATTCTTTGGAAAAGAGCAGCATAATGCCCGTCACCGACGCTCCCAGTACTTTGCGTATGCCCATTTCCTTGGTGCGCTGATTGGCCATGTAGGTGACGAGCCCCAGAAGGCCGAGACAGCCGATCACGATCACGATGGCCGCAAACACGTTCAGCATCGTAGCCGTTTTGCGCTCGCCGCCATACATATTGGCGAGCTGCTGGTCCATAAAATCATACTGGAAGCTGTACTCCGGATAGATCGTTTCCCACCGTCTTTTCACGTGGTCCAGGGTGGCTTGGATATCGGTCGTGCTGATCTTGATCGAGATTCTTCTATAGGAGCTTTTGTCGTTGTAGAGCAACACCGGCTCAATAACGTGCTCCAGTGTTTGGGTATGAAAATCCTTTACCACTCCCGTGACCGGATAGCGTTTGCCCCAAAGCAGGATATCCTCCCCCACGATCTTCCGCACGTCTTCAAAGCCGGTGAGCTTTGCAAAGCTTTCGTTCACCAGGAAGCCGGACAGGGTATCACGGTCGCCGAGGTTTTCGCCCGCGACCAGCTTCATGTCGAACAGATCGATATACCCGCCGTCCACCGGCTTCAATTGCACACCGATCTCGTTTTCCTGGTCGGCCATTCTCGCACCGGTAGAGATGACGGCACTGGCCGTGGGCGGCGCGTAGTTGAGGCTTGCCTGCGAAATGCCGGAATAGCGCAGTAACTCGTCCTTCAACGTTCGCATTTTTCCGGGGCCGGCGCTGCCACCAGGCTCCTGCACGGGGATAGGAAGCGTAATGATGGCGTCCCTGGCAAAGCCCAGATCCTGGTGCTGCATAAAGCTCATCTGCCGGGTCATGGCAATGGTGCTGAATATAAAAAGCTGGGATATAAAGAACTGAAACACCACTAGCCCCCTTCGCAGCGTATAGCCCGACGTTACGGTTGCACCGGTTTGATTTTTCAGCGCCAACACGGGTCTGAAACCCGACACGACCAGGGCGGGGTACAATCCCGCCAGCACGGTCACACCCCCTATCAACGTCACCAGCGCCACCGGTATGGCAGGCTCGCGCAGGTCGAGCGAGAGCGACATCCCCAGGAAGGGGTTGATAAAGGTCAGCACGACGGGCACCAGGGCCATGGATAACACGGTTGCCACGGTGGTGGCGATAAAAGCCTCTCCCACGAGCTGCACGATCAGCTGCGCGCGCGAGCTGCCCAGCACCTTTCGGATCCCCACTTCGCGGGTCCGGCGTATGGCTTGTGCCGTGGCCAGGTTGATGAAATTTATACAGGCGGTGAGCAGCATAAAGACGGCTACCACGGTAAATGCGATCTGGGCCACCTGCGGCATTTTTTTATTATAGTTACCGAAGCGCATATCGATGTGCACTTCTCTCATGGGCTGGAGTATAAAGCCCCTGCCCTCCTCATCGCCCACGTGTTTCTTTACAAAGCCCGGCATCAGCGCTTCGATCCCGCGTGCCGACGCCTCGTCCCGGAGCAGCACATAACAGTTGTCGTTGTCGGATACACCGCTCCATCCCCCGGCATTCCGTTGCTGGCGGATCGTGTTATAGGACAACATCAGGTCAAAGGGAAGGTCGGTGGTAGCGGGATAGTCTTCCATCACGGCGGCAATGGTATATTCGACGCTGTCGTACAGCACGGATTTGCCCACGGCATCGTCGGTACCGAAATATCGTTGTGCCCACTTACGGGATATGACGGCCTCCTGGGGATCGTCCAGGCTGCTTTCGGCATGGCCGTACACCAAGGCCCGATCAAAGATCTTAAAGAACGAGGGCTCCGTAAAAACAAGTCCCTGGGACTCTTCGTACTTCTTTACATCCCCGTCCGGCTGTGGTACAACGATCAGGCTATGCCGCAAGTACGACGTAAACGCAACCTCTTCCACGCCGGCAAAGTCGGCTTTGAACGCCTCCGGCAACGCGGGAGGCACCCCTTGCGTGTAGGTTGTGCCCGAATTGCCCACACCGCTGGATACGACGCGGTATATACGGTCAAAATGGGTATGGTAGGTGTCAAAGCTCTTGCCGTTATGGACAATCAGGAAAAGGATCAGCGTTGTGGTGATGCCCAACGTAAGCCCCGCGACATTGATCGCCGTGTTTCCTTTTTCCCGTATCAGGTTACGGACGGCCGCTTTAACATAGATTCTGATCATAGTACGTCATTGGATATATGGCTCCGGTTGCAAAGTCCGGGCCACAGGCAAAACCCGTTATTTGCCGCCGTTTTAGGAGAAAGCCAGTCCGGATCTGCAATTAGCCGTCCGCAGGCGAACGGATGTATCTTAGTTCACCGATGGCAAACCGTTCCACCATTCCACCACTTTCCTGCTAAGTTTTTTTGCGACGGCGGCATTTGACTCCGCCAGGTTCACGGTCTCTGCCGGATCGGCCTCTATGTCAAACAACGCTATGTTGCTGCCATCTTTATTCATCAGTAATTTCCACTTCCCTTCCCGAATCGCGAGCGACGGGCTTCTGTCACTTCCTTTCGGATACCGAAACGTTCTTTCATTTCGGCCGTACTCCCAATATAGGGCCTTCGTTCGCACAGCCGGTGTGCCTTGAAGAACCCGGCTCCTATCCTGACCGTCTGATCCGCCGGGCATGGGTGCGCCGGATAGCTTGCACAAGCTGGGAAACAGGTCATTCGCGCATAGAACAGACGTTGAATCTGCCGTGCCGGCTTTAATACGGGCCGGCCATTTTATGATAAACGGCATCCGGATACCGGCTTCGTACAGGGACAATTTACTCCCCCTCAGACCCCGTGACCGCCTTCCGTCAAATGTCGGCAACGGGCCGTTGTCACTGGTAAATATCACGATGGTATTGTTATCAATTCCTAATTTTTGGATTCCATCGATCAGTCGCCCGATCTGTTTGTCGTATTCTTGCAGTACGGCGCTGAAGCTTCTCTCCTCTTCCGGCCCGCCCGGGTATCTTCCGACAGCATCGTCGCCGCCAACCCAGGGGGTATGCATATCGTCGGGCCACAGATTGACATAACAAGGTTTGCCTTTGTTTTCCTCCAGGAATCGCAGTGTCTGGTCTACAAAATAACGCGTTCGACTCCACCTTTTTATACTGTCCTGATCACTCCAGATCCAATCTGTCGCGGTGAGTAGCGGATCCGGATCGGGGCTTTCCCACGTGCTTTTGTATTCATCAAAACCATAGGCCGTGATCGGTGGCGCATGGTCTACGTCGCGCCCACCGCCCATATGCCACTTTCCAAAATGACCGGTGGCATACCCGGCATCTTTTAGCGATCGCGCCAGCGATGGCGCATCGGTCGCTAAATAGTCTGCTTGCTCGCATAGCGCATTGTCGGCTTTTTTTTGCAAGAAGCTGGTGATGCGCCATCTGGCAGGTGACATGCCGGTCAGCAATCCCACACGCGAGGGTGAGCATATAGGCGATGCACTGTAATAGCGTGTGAAGATCCGCCCTTGTGATGCCAGCCTGTCGATATGGGGAGTACGGTACGGTCCCCCCAGGCAGCTCAGGTCGCCATAGCCCATGTCATCCGTCAGGATCACGATAATGTTCGGCTGCGGTGTGTCCTGTCCCTGTACCGCGAAAACGGTTAGCAAAAGAATAATAAAAGCATTCGCCAATCTGATCATATCATACGCATCTGGTTTTTCAATTCCTCCCCTTATCACCGGCGGCGGACAAATTGAAGAAAAATATCAGCATGAACAACAGGAAATCAATCGTCGGTCTTGCCTTCTGGCGACACGGCTACGATCAACGGCGATCCCGTGCTGCCGCGGTGAGCCACCCAGACAAATAAATTGAGCCATGGGAAGAAGCTGGAACGCTCCACAAACCCTGACCTTTGTTGTCATTCAACAATAAAAATGAGAGCCATGACGACTATTAACAAAATACCCCTCGGCACGAACGGACCGCTCGTATCCAAGCTCGGCTTGGGGTGTATGCGCATGTCGCCCGTCTGGGGCGGCCCCGTGAACGACGAAAACGAAAGTATCGCCACTATCCAAGAAGCATTGGACAACGGCATCAACTTCTTGAACACCGGCGACTTTTACGGCAGCGGCCACAACGAGCTGCTGGTGGGCAAAGCCATCAAGGGCCGGAGGGACAACGCGTTCATCAGCGTCAAGTTCGGAGCCATTTTCTACAACACGCATTGGCTGGGGCTGGACCTGCGTCCGATGGCCATCAAGAACTTTATCAATTACTCGTTGGTACGTTTAGGGATCGACACCATTGACCTGTACCAGCCGTGCCGGTTGGATAACAGCGTGCCGGTGGAAGACGTCATCGGAACGATCGCCGATCTGATCAAAGAAGGAAAGGTGCGTTATCTGGGCGTCTCGGAAATAACGGCCGATCAGTTGCGGAAGGCCCACAGCATTCACCCGGTCACAGCCCTGGAAATAGGCTATTCGCTGGCCGACCGCCAGATCGAAAGCGACCTCCTTCCCACAGCCAAAGCGTTGGGCATCGGTGTGGTCGCCTTTGCCAATACCGCCGAAGGGTTACTCACGGGAGAAATGAAAGCACCGCTGGCCGCGGATAGTTATCAAGGCCACTTTTCGCGTTTTCAGGGCGAAAACCTGATCCGGAACCTGGAAAAAGTCGAGCTCTTAAAACAATTGGCAAGGGCGAAGGGGGCTACGCCGACACAACTGGCCATCGCGTGGGTGAACGCGCAAGGCGACCATATCATGCCGTTGGTCAGTATGAGCCGCCGGTCACGTTTGCCTGAAAATATGCAGGCGATGGATATCAGGTTCACGGCAGACGAGCTGAACACGCTTAACACGCATTTTGCCCCGGGCGCGATCCTCGGCGGTACGTACTTGCAAAGGTAACGTTGGGGGCTGATAAAGCCCCTTTTTATAACTTTACGTCCCATGACGAATCCAAATGAGATCATGCCGGGAGTCATCTTCTACGCCTACCTCTCTACCGGGCGCCGGGAGAGAGTGGGCTTCCTGGCTCATAATACCCTGGTGCTGCAAGTGTCGGGACAGTTTACGTTGGAAACCGCCGTACAGAAAATTTCCATGCGCAGGGGTGAAATGTTGCTGATCCGCAAGAATCAGCTCGGACAAATCACCAAAACACCCCTACCCGATGAGGACTATGAAACGATCGTCATTTCCTTGCAGGAAGAACTGCTGAGGAAGATTGCGCTTGAGGAACAGGTCGCCGTACGCCAGAAATATGCCGGACCGCCGAACGTTCTCATTCCGGCAAACGATTTTCTGAAGGGTTACTTTCAATCCGTAATTCCCTATGTCCGCAACCCGGCAGAAAAAATACCGAATGATGTAGGCCTTCTGAAAGTGAAGGAAGCCGTAAAACTCTTGCTCCACACCATGCCGCAGCTGGGTGATCTATTGTTCGACTTTTCAGAGCCCCATAAGATCGATCTGGAAAAATTTATGATCAGCCATTTTCAGTATAATATCCCGGTTCATGAATTTGCGGACTTGACCGGCAGAAGCCTGGCCGGCTTCAAGCGCGATTTCCAAAAGATCTTCGGCATGGCGCCGAGACAATGGCTGCAGGAAAAGCGGCTGCTGGAGGCCCGCAAACTGATAGAAAAGCAAAAAAGGTCGTCTGATATATATCTTGACCTCGGCTTTGAAAGCCTTTCGCATTTTTCGAGCTCTTTTAAAAAGAAATTTGGAAAGGCACCGAGTGAGTGGCTCTAAATAATTATCTCTTTCAACCCCTACCCTTCACGAGGATACAATTTGCGGCAAATGCCGCCTTTCATCAATGACGGGAAATTGAATTTATCATAGGTAAGAAAACCTTTCTCCGACGCCTTCTCCAGTGAAAAGGCATATGTCACCACCAGGTTCCTCAGGTTATAAATATACGGATCGTTAAATCCTGAAACGATCCGTTCCAGCTCATCAACTTCATCTTCATAACGCGTAAACAAGATGATCGGTGGGGCTTGCCTGAAAACATCATCCCCCATTCTATATTAAAATTTGCGGTTACGTTATTCTGCCAGATCGGCAAATGATCACCGTGGGATTTATATACCGTCGACTGGTTTGTCCAGCGCCATTCGCGTTCGTGGGTCCAATCGTTCTGGTCGTCGATGGCGGTGAGCATATACCGGTACTGTTCGGTCGCCGTTAGATTGGGATTTATCCAGGCTCCATCCTCCTCTCGCTCCAGTTCGTTTGCGGCTGTTGTTCCGTAAATCACATTTCTTGCGCCCATTTGAACATGGTTTTCTTCCGAAGCGCCACGCCATAAAAGTCAACTTTGGAATGATCCTTTCGCTTTACGACGTAATCATAGAAGCTGAACAGCGGCATGTCGGTAAAGCAGATCGCAGGCTTATGTCCAAAAATAGTCCGCTTGTTATTATTACCTCTGATTGACCAGCCGCAGTTTATCTGACCACTTGTAACAATGCTTTTTAGCGTGCTAAAGGAGTTCTTTTCTCCGGCACGTGTAAAATGGATCAGGAAATCGGACAGGTCCAATCTTCCTTCTTTGATCTGTTGTATTTTTTTAAGGTTCATACCGTGGCTTCATTATATCTATTCGCATACGCGCCACCAATCTTTGCAAGTTTCATCGATATATTTCCACCGTTATATACTCTCGATCAACCATCCGTTTTGACGAAACATATTCGAAGAACATAAAAAACGGGCTAATTTACTACATTTAGTGTACATACAGACCTTATCCAAGCCCGGTAAGGGAAAAACATACTAGCCCAGGCTGCAGACCTGGGTAAATAACAATACCAACCATGTCCAAGCCCTGTAGGGGCGTAACAATTTCGCGGATGTGTTCGCCCTTACAGGGCTATCAATTTGCCTGCATGGTTGACCCTGGCCTGCAGCCTGGGTAGATTATACCGACCATATCCAAGCCCTGTAAGGGCGTAACAATTTCGCGGATGTGTTTCGCCCTTACACGGCTATCAATTCGCCTGCATGGTTGACCCAGGCCTGCAGCCTGGGCTAGCATGTTTCGCCCCTTTTGAACGAAACAGGACTTCAACACTCTTGAAATTTATTTTCGTTTTATTTATATTGACACACATAGTCTTTTAGAGCATGCACCGGATATATTCTGTGGGTGATTTCTGTACAGCTCTACATTTACTAACGTGCAGTCTCTCTTTATCATCAGGATAGCTTCGATTTGAATTGCGGGTATGTTTAAAGAGATCTGTTTCGAGCTCGAAAATAGAGATCACGCTTTAACCTAATCCATATATGAAGATGACCCAATCACTTTTCGTCGCATTGTTGTGTATTGTGGGGTGCCGTGAAAACCGCTCTTCCTTTAATGCCCCGGTATTGAAGAACATTGGCAACTATAGTGTCAGCGTAACAACGAAATCACCCGATTCGCAGATGTTCTTCAACCAGGGGATCATCATGGCCAACAATTTCAATCATGAGGAAGCTCACCGCTCTTTTAAGGAAGCCGTGCGATTGGACTCGACTTTTGCCATGGGCTACTGGGGTATAGCCTATGTGTTGGGGCCGAATTTCAATTCCGCCGCCAACATGGGAACGATCAATGAAATACGAAACGCAGTCGCCCACGCCGTAGCACGAGTTGACAATGCAACGGATTGGGAAAAGGCCCTGATCAAGGCCATCCAGATAAAGTTCCCGATGGACACCCTCTCCACCAACGCGGAGGGTTTCGCGGATGCCATGAAGCAGGCCTTTACGCAGTTCCCCGACAACTCTTTTGTCGCCACACTTTACGCAGAATCGGTTATGAATTTGCACCCCTGGGATTTTTATAATCGCCAGGATGGCACGCCGAGGCCCTGGACCCCCGAGTTGGTGTCGCTGCTCGAAAAAGTGATTGCCATCGATCCTGAAAACCCCCTCGCCAATCATCTTTACCTGCATGCCACGGAAGCCGGTCCCGATCTCAGCAAAGCATTGATCAGCGCACAACGGCTGGAAACATTGGTTCCGTCGGCGGGACATCTGGTGCACATGCCCTCGCATATCTATATCAATACAGGGGACTATCATAAAGGTTCAATATCCAACGAAAATGCGGTCGTGGCGGACAGCCTCTATATTGCCGAGTGTAAATCGCAGGGATATTATCCACAGCTGTATTATCCACACAATTATCATTTCCTTGCGGCGACCGCCACCTTTGAAGGACGGGGTGCGCGTTCTATTGAAGCCGCCTACAAAACGGCCAGCCTCGTCGATAAAAAGTACCATCATGACCCCGGATACGAAACGGTACAGCATTACCTGACAATTCCTTATCACGTGCTGATCAAGTTTAGTCAATGGGAAAAGATCCTGGTGCTTCCCAGCCCGACAGACGACTTGGTCTACCCCACGGCTATGTGGCGCTATGCACGGGGCATGGCATTCAGCAACCTCGGCCAAGCAGAAAGTGCGCAAAAAGAACTCTGGCATCTGAACGAGCTGGGCCGGTCCCCCGCCATTGCCGGGCAGTTTATCTGGGGGATCAACAAAGTCACGGACGTCTGTACAGTAGCCTCAAAAATCCTGGCGGCGGATCTGGCTGTAAAGGAACAAAAACACCCGGAAGCGATCCAGCTCCTGACCGATGCGGTTCGACTGGAAGACAACTTCAACTACAACGAGCCTCCCGATTGGTTCTTCTCCGTTCGCCATATCCTGGGTAACGTCTTGCTGGAGACGGGAAGCCCTATAGAAGCGGAAAAAATTTACCGGGAGGACCTGGCACACTGGCCCAAAAACGGATTTGCCCTGAACGGCTTATCGGAGAGCCTATTGGCGCAAGGAAAAACGACCGAAGCGCAACAGGTAAAAGAGCAATTTGAGCTGGCCTGGAATCTTGCCGACTCGCCGTTGAAAGGATCGATGATCGATCCCGGCAAAAGAAAAGACCTGACGCTAAAGATCGACAAGGACTCTCCGAATACCGTTGTTTACCTGGCAGGAACATTCTGCATGCCTGCATTGTAAGCCGTGCAATCCGGTCCGGGATATTCAGGGCCACCCGGGGAGGCTCAGAGGCCGCCCCGGGTGGCTTGATCAACGGAGCCAGCCCTTTGACGTTGCCTGCCGTGAAAACAAGATCATGTAGAGCCCGATCACAAGGATCATCACGGGCATGATCATGCCCCCGGGGCCATACACCGCGATCGAATTACTGATAAAAAGCGAATGGACCATCTGGATCAGTATCGCGATAAACGAGATCACAAACACCGGCATCGCCAGTTTTTTTCTGATCAGCAATAAAACACAGGCCAGTGTGCTTCCCCACACAGCCACGGCGAACGCTGCCGTCGCCCACACGGGCACGTTGGTGTATAAAGCACGTTCTTGTTCCGGCAATGCCTGAAGGGCTTCCGGGGTCATGGTAACGCGCATGATATAGGCCATAATGCCCATGAGATTCCAGAGCAACGCAAGGATGCTCACGATCCAGAACCAGGCGGCAGGTTTAGGGGATGTTGTCATAGCAGGTAGGTTTTGTGTATCCGAAGATAATAAAATTATAGGATGTGTGTCGAGACACACGCAACAATCGGTACGAGCGGTTTGGATTCTTCACCACGATATCGCTATCATTAGCGTTTTATCTTTAACCCACACTATGAGCTCGTTTCAAACCTTCCGCTTTACCCCCTTAGTAGTAGTGCTCCTGGCAGCTTGCGTAACCGCGTGCACGAAAGCACCGAAAGACGCTTCACCCGAGGCCCTCTCCAGGTTTCAAAATATTATTCCCCGGCCGTCCGTAGAAGCCAAACCCGATGGCAAGGCATTCCTGATCACCCGCGCTACCGCCATCACCATTGCCAACGACAGCCTTCGGCCGGTCGCGCAATACCTGGCCGACGTGCTTAACAAAGGCACAGGGTATACCCTCTCGGTAAGCACCAGCAACGAAGCGCCCGCGTCAGGCATCTTCATCACCACCCGGCTTTCCCATCCCGACCAGGGACGTGAGGGATATAGTATCACGACCGCGGGTGATCTCATGACCATCACCGGCAAACCGGCGGGCGTGTTCTATGCCGCACAGACCCTGCGCCAGCTCCTGCCTCCCGCGATCGAGAAGGCCCCCGCGCCAGGGAGTGATACCACGTCCTGGGAGATAGCTTCCGGCCAGATCGTCGACCTGCCGCAGTTCGCCTGGCGTGGCTCGATGCTTGACGTAGCCCGACACTTCTTCGGCATGGACGATGTGAAGCGTTATATCGACCTGATCAGCTTCTACAAAATGAACATTCTTCACCTGCACCTGAGCGACGACCAGGGCTGGCGCATCGAGATCAAATCCTGGCCCCGGCTGACCGAGCACGGCGGCAGTACGCAGGTAGGCGGTGGAAAAGGTGGCTTCTTTACACAAGAGCAATATCAGGAGCTTATCGCCTATGCCGCCGAGCGTTTTATCACCGTCGTACCGGAGATAGACATGCCGGGCCACATCAACTCGGCGCTGGCATCCTACGGCGAGCTTAACGGTGGCATACAGGTGCCAAAAGAAGGACGCGTAGAGCTCGACCTGTCGACGCCCGGCACCTTGAACGGAAAGACCCAACCTACTCAGCTGTATACCGGCGTAAAAGTGGGCTTCAGCACACTGCGGTATGACAAACCCGAGACGTTCAAATTTGTAAACGACGTCGTTCGTGAGCTGGCGGCGATCACCCCAGGTCCGTATTTCCACGTCGGCGGCGACGAAGCGCACGTCACCCAAAAGGACGAGTATATCAAATTTGTAAACCGCTTTACGGAAATCGTGAAAGCCAACGGCAAGAAAATGATCGGATGGGAAGAGATCGCGCAAGCCGATATTGATAGCAACGTCGTTGTTCAATACTGGAACAGCGAGAAGTACGCTCTTCAGGCGCTGGAGAAAAAGGCGCAGATCATCATGTCGCCGGCGAAGAAAGCCTACCTCGACATGCAGTACGACTCTACCTCCCGCATCGGTTTACATTGGGCCGCTTACATCGAAGTAGACTCCGCCTATCGCTGGGACCCTGCAGCATTTGTTGATGATGGAACGGTGCTGGGCGTGGAAGCGCCACTCTGGACGGAGACCGTCGCCACCATGAACGACATCGAATATCTTGTCTTCCCCCGCCTGCCCGGCTATGCCGAGCTCGGCTGGACCAGCGGCACCAAGAGCTGGGATGAATATAAAGTACGCCTCGGCAAACACGCCGCGCGGTTCGATGCGCTGGAGATCGATTATTACCAATCGCCCAAGGTGCCCTGGGTAAAATAGTGCAACAGACGCATCCGTCATTTTAAATCATCTATATCGAAATGAAAAAAGTACTTTTCGGGCTCGGGCTTTGTGTTACCGTGATCGCGACGGCGTCCGGACAACCGGCAGCCCGGACTGAAGTTGTGAAGCTGGTGGAAAGTTCGAAGAGCTGGAACGGCGCGCCACTGCCGGGCTATCCCGCGGGAACACCGCAGGTCACCATCCTGAAGATAACGATCCCGCCACAGACAGCCTTAAAAACGCATAAGCATCCTGTTATAAATGCTGGCGTGGTGCTGAAAGGAGAACTGACTGTGAGCACAGAAACGGGCGAGACCATGATCATCAAAGCCGGTGAGCCGATCGTTGAGCTGGTCAATATCTGGCATTACGGCAAAAACGACGGCCGTGAGCCGGTCGAGCTTATCGTGTTCTATGCCGGCGTAGAGGGTACCCCGATCACGGTGCCCAAGGCGGGTGAAGTACGGGACCATTAGGAAACCCTCCGTCATTTTTTCAGGAAATTCAACCTGATCGTTAAAGGTTAGGAGAAAATTAGCTATTTTACAGTAAGCCCATCCATTATGAGACGAGAAATGCGCTCAACATGGATGGGCTTTTGGTTATTAAGTGTCCATTGCGGTGATACACTACGCCTATGAAACAGCCAACGATACAGGAAAGGGAGCTCCGCTACCGAACGATCTTCGAAAGCGCTGCCGTGTCGATCTGGGAGGAAGATTTTTCGTGGTGCAAATCCGCACTCAGGAACCTCGGGCTGGAAGAAACGAAAGACATCCGGAAGTACCTGGCCGGGAACCCCGACTTTGTACGCCAGGCTTTACTGAATATCAAGGTCCTGGATGTGAATCAACAGAGCTTGAAATTGTTTGAGGCTAAAAGCAAGGACGAGCTGATGACCTCCCTGGACAAGGTATTTGTGCCGGAGACACTCCCGGTATTCATCGAAGAGCTCGCGGCCATTGCCGAAGGGAGCAGCTATTTTGAATCGGAGGCGATCGTCAAAACGCTCAACGGCCAACTGCGCAATGTGCTTCTTACGATATCGTTTCCAGACCAGGCGTCTTTATTCGACCGCGTGTTGGTAAGTATTATCGATATCACCGAGCGCAAGCGAATAGAGGAAGAGTTGCGGGTGAGTGAGCTTCGATACCGCTCGTTAGTGGAACAAGCGATGGATGGCATTTTCATTTCGGATGAAAAAGGCCACTATATCGAAGTAAACCCAAGCGCCGTGAAGATGCTGGGCTACACAAAGGAAGAGCTGATGGGCATGAATGTTCAGGAAGTGCTGGTACCGGAAGAAGCCAAGAGCAACCCACCCCGGTTTGACGAGCTGGCCGCGGGAAAAACGATACTAAGTATCAGGAACCTGAAAAGGAAAGACGGATCGGTATTTCCGGCCGAGATAAACGCCAAGATGTTATCAGACGGGAAGATGATGGGAATGGTGCGGGACATTTCCGAGCGACGGGAAGCCCGTGAGAAATTACAGGCAAGCGAAGAAAAATTCCGCAATCTGACCGAGACGGCATTTGATGCGATCATCCTCATGGATGACGCGGGCAGGATCATATTCTGGAACCGGGGTGCTGAGCTGATGTTTGGATATGAGAAGTGGGAAGTCAGGCAACGGCCGCTGACGTTGATCATGCCTGAAAAATACCGGACACTCCACACACAGGGTATACAACGCTATTTGCGGACCGGAGAGAACAAAGTGATCGGAAGGGTCGTCGAGCTGGAGGGGATGCGAAAAAATGGAGAGATCTTCCCCATCGAGATCTCTATTACCTCCTGGGCCGCCGATAGCAAAAAATTATTCAGCGGGATCATCCGCGATATCACCGAACGAAAAAGGGCGGCCGAGAAGATCCAGAAACTGAATGAAGAACTTGAACAGAAGGTAACGGAGCGCACCGCCCAGCTCCATGAAAATATCAAGCAGCTCCAGGAAAGCGAAGAAAAATTCCAGAAGGCTTTCCAGGCAAGCGCGGCCGGAATCACCATCACCCGGCTATCCGACGCTACGTACCTGGAAGTGAACGATGCCTTTGTCAACATGACCGGATACGCGCGGGAAGAACTGATAGGTTACAGCTCAGTCGAACTGGGGTTGGTGGTCAGCATGAAAAAAAGAGAGGAAGTACTGCGGCAGATCCGGGAGCATGGCGGAGCGAAGGATTTTGAAATGACCGTTCGGAACAAGCAAGGAAATTTACTGGAGGTGCTCACCTCCGTCGAAACCATTTTGCTGAACGAAGAGCGGTTTGCCATCAACATCATTCATGACATCACCGAACGCAAGCGTGCCGAGGAACAACTGGAGTCGGTTAACAAAGAGCTCGAGTCTTTTTCCTATTCGGTGTCGCACGACCTGCGAGCGCCGCTGAGATCGATCATCGGATACTCCAAGATCCTGGAAGAGGACCATTTTGAAAAGCTTGACGACAGCGGCAAACGAACGGTATCGACCATTCAGCAGAATGCCCTGAGGATGAATAGTCTCATCGACGGCCTGCTGGCCTTCGCCAAGCTGGGAAAAAAAGAGTTGCAGCGTTCGGAAATCGATATACATGCACTCGTTCAAAAATTAATCGAAGAATACAGCCCCACCGTTTCCCTACAGGCCGAGATCAGGATCGATCCCCTGCCGCCGGCCTACGGGGATGAAGCGTTGTTAAGACAGGTCTGGAGTAATTTATTGTCCAATGCTTTTAAATATTCTTCCAAACGAGAGAAACCGGTGATCGAGGTCGGCGCCTCGCGAACGGAAACTGAAATAATCTATTTTGTCCGCGACAACGGCGTCGGCTTTAATATGCAGTATGTTCATAAGCTCTTCGGTGTGTTTCAACGATTACACCGTGCAAACGAATTTGAGGGTACGGGCATTGGGTTGTCGATCGTTCATAAGATCGTTGAAAAGCACAAAGGACGCGTCTGGGCCGAAAGCAGGGTGAACGAAGGTGCTACGTTTTATTTCGCATTACCTGCATGATCCCGTCAGCACCGGTTCTTCATGATAAAAGGCATACGCCATGAATGACAACTCGACTAACGTCCCTCCTCTTGATTGCCCCGGAGACGGCGCCTTCCATTATGACCATTTTCTTGGTCCCCTGTTCTTTGAACCCTATGCCATAGAAGTTGCAAAACGCGTTGATCCGGCCCCGGTTTCCATGGCCCTGGAAATTGCCGCCGGAACCGGGCGGGTTACGCGCCATCTCCGGCAACGGATCGCAGCTTCCGCCAAACTGATCGCTTCGGATATCAGCGAGGAGATGCTGACGGAAGCAAAGAAGAATTTAGGCCATCTTGCCATCGACTGGCAAACCATCGATGCACAGCAGCTCCCTTTCGGAGACAACAGCATCGACCTGGTGGTTTGTTGCTTCGGCTATATGTTCGTGCCCGATAAACCGAAAGCATTTGCCGAAGCGTATCGTGTTCTAAAGCCGGGAGGCATGTTTTTGGTCACAACCTGGGATTCATTGGAGCACAACGCCGCCTCCTATACGTCCAGACTATTGGCAGAAAAATACTTGAAAGGCCCGTTGCCGGAGTCGTATAATCAGGCTGTTTCAATGAGTGATGAAGCTGCCATCCTGGCGCTGTTAAAGAAAGCGGGATTTGCGAAAACATATATTGAAAAAATAGCGCGCCCCTCCGTTTGCGCAACTGCCAAAGAAGCGGCAACCGGCCTGGTGGAGGGCGGACACACGTTTAAGGAGATCCGGCAACATCATCCCGAATGGATCGATGAAATAAAGACCGAGCTTGAAAAAGAACTCTCGGAAAAATTTGGCGCCGCCCCCATGGTTGCTCCCATGAGCGCGGTTATCTGCCAGGCCTGGAAATAACGTTGCGCACCTGTTACTATTCCTCCCGCATTGATTTCCAAACCGTCACGAAACTAAATTCCCGCAGTTTCGTACAATGCTTATAATTTCATTCTAGTAAAAGCCCATCACGACAGCTCGTCTCGCGACTGTCGTGGTGGGCTTTTTTTGTTTTATCGGTTTTATGTGATCCAAAGGAGAAAGCCAAAAATCCAAAAAAGAGTAGGCAAAAAAAATAAACCCTATAATGTTATGAAGTACATCATTAAAGGCCACCTCTGTGGCCATCTGTGTGACGATTGTTCAGAATCACTCGCAGGCGTGGAAGTATTGTTATATCTTCCCTGGCAAAAAGAAAGAATAGTCGAAACCACAGTTGCCAGCACGAAAGAAACATTTCACCTCGTAGATAAGAAAGAAATATCGGCCAGAAAAAGTTTACTGATCACCACGGCGAAGACCGATGAAAACGGAAATTATGAATTTACCGTTGACGAAAAGTATCGCAGCACGGCATTCGACATCGACTTTGTATGCGGCCAGGTACCGCGCAACCCGACCCCCCGAAAAGAGCCGCTGCAGTTTCATCTCACGACAATCTTCCCGCAATGGCGGATCGAACGACAAACGGAGGATTACTATTTCCAATGGCGATATTGTATCCCCGTAAAATGGTGGTGTGAAATCCGTGGCCACTACTTCGATGCCTGGGTGATCTGCGGCCACCTGTATGTGTGTGGTACAAAAACGCCTATCCCGGGGGTTAAGGTAACGGCCTGGGATGCAGACTTCCTGACGGATGACAACCTGGGCAGCGCCGTTACGGACGCGAATGGTCACTTCCGGATCGATTATACGTCCCGGGATTTCAAACAGACCTTCCTGTCGCCCTGGCTAAATGTAGAAACAGACCCGAACCCGCTCGCGTTCAAGAGCGGCCCCGATGTGTATTTCAAATACGAATACAACGGCGTGGCCATTCAGGGTGAGACTTCCGCCAACCGCCGGAACAACGTGGGGTATTGTTTGTGCGTGGAGCTTTGTCTGAAAGAGATCATTGTCCCGCCGGCCGGTATCCCCGCTTCGTTTACCAAGATCGGCAATAACGGAAATCATTACATCAACGAAATCGTAGCCAGCGGAAACCCGAATGTGATCGCGCTCGCCACCGGAAAAACTCCGGCCGGTCAGGCATTTTTCAGTTGCATCAAGCTGCGCGGTAGTCTCACCCAGAAACTGAATGGCGTCGCCATGGAGTATAGTTTCGATACCATCGAGACCAACGGTCCCGGCGGACCGGAGATCGGCGTCTGGAAAAAAGTAACGGCATCTCAACTGTGTGAAGCCGAGATCGGCACATTCTTCACGTTCACCGGCGACCCGATGAATCCCATCAGTATTATACCCTACAAGGTGGGCAATGTGAGTGGCGGTATCGACGGCAGCGGCTGGATCGCTGTACCGCAGGCTCCCAATTTTGCACCCAACATCAATGGCGAATTGCTGAGCCTGAATACGGAGACACTGAACGGCGGCACGGTGAACATGGCCGGGCTTGTGCAGGGTCAGTCCACCACCACGATTGCCGCGCTTCAGCAAAACCGCTTTTTCAAAATACGCATGAGAAAACGCGAAGCCGGTAATGCGGCATCGGAAGTGACCGCGGGGGTTTCCAACCCGGTAGCGATGTTCAATACCGTGTATCAAAACGTTCCGCAGTTCGGTTCATGGATGCCCCAAACGTCAAATGAACGCGGTGTGGCCTGTATCGATATCCAGGAGATGATCGGCGGCGGCGGTGGCACGGGATGTACACCGATCACGAACGCACTCCACGTAAACTATACAGCGGCCAATCCCAACATGGGAGGGGTAAGCCTTACGCTCTATGGGCCGGGCGGGCCTTACTCGATCCAAAATGTTTCACCGATAGGCTCGGTACCCGAAACCTTTGGAACGGCCACCGAATTACATAACCCCGCCCTGGTGCCGGTCAGCTCGTTGGCTAAATGCGCCTATACCGTCATCCTTTCCGTTGAGCTGAAACTTACCAACGGCGAGAGCCAGCATAGTAATATCGAAGATTGGTTATCCTTCTGCAAGAATTAGTCGGCGTGAGCGAACGCCTGCAGTAAAAAACAGCACGAGTGTGTTAGCACGCATACTCGCGCTGTTCCTTCCGGATCCGGCGACGCGATCAGTCAACCGTGATGATCCTTATTTTATGACCGTCCTTATCGGAAACGATTATCGTTCCGGGAGCCCCGGCGGCGATGCCCGTGGGATAGTTGAACTGCGCCGCGGAAGCGTCGCCATCCAGGTAGCCATTGGTGCTCCCCGCAAGATTTGTCACCTGTCCATCGGTATCGATCTTCTTGACTTTCTGATTGAACGTATCCGCCACGAACAGATCTCCGTTGCCGTCGATCGCGATCGCGTACGGATAGTAAAACCGTGCCTCGGCACCAGTGCCGACGGCGTCACCTTGTTCACCGCCGGCAAGCGTTGTTACCTCACCTTCCGGTGTGATCTTCCGGATCCTGTGATTATTAGCGTCCGCGACATACACATTGCCCGCGTCGTCAACGGCCACGTTATAGGGGCTGTTGAATTGCGCCGCCGGGCCGTTGCCTTCGGCGTAGCCGGAGCTGCCCCCCGCCAGGGTCGTCACCACCCCAGCGGATGTGATCTTCCTGATCTTGTGATTGTCTTTATCGGCCACGTAGAAGTTGCCGTGCTGATCGGCTGTGATGCCCGTGAGATAATAAAACTGCGCATCGGTGCCGGTCGCGTCATGGTATCCGCCGGTGCTTCCGGCAAATGTGCTCACAACGCCTTCGGGTGTAACCTTCCGTACCCGGTGGTTGTGTGTATCGGCGACATAAATGTTGCCGTCTGATCCGACGGCGACTCCGTATGGATAGTTGAATTGCGCATCGCTACCCGTGCCGTTGGCATCTCCCTTCGTACCTCCGGCCAGCGTGGTGGTCTCTCCCGTCGGCGTAATCTTGCGGATCCGATGATTGTCGGTATCCGCCACGTATACATTTCCGTCGTCATCCACCGCCACGTTATAGGGTTGTGCAAACTGCGCGGCGGCCCCGGTCCCTTCGGCATAGCCGTAGGTGCTTCCCGCCAGGGTACCGACCGTTGCCGTGAAAACAAATTCAAAGTTTTGACTTTCCGCGGTGTTGTCTCCCACGGCTACCCTGATCGCGCCACTCCCGGCTCCCGCCGGTATAGTGACCGAAAGTTGAGTAGCCGATGCATTTGTCACGGTCACGTTTTTTCCGTTGAGTGTAACGGTGTTTTCACCAGGAGTGGCACCGAACCCCGTTCCGGTGATCACCACGCTGGTATTCTTAGGACCGGTAGCCGGAGCGATCGATGTGATGGCCAGCACCGGCGTGGCCGGCAGGAAAGTAAATGTTGTGGTCTGGGCGCTGACACCCCGCACGGTAACGACTATTTTACCGCTTCCCGCATCCGCGGGGATCCTGATCTTCAGCAAGGTTTCCGTGGCCGTCACTACCGGGCAGGCTTTGCCGTTGAGCGTAACGTTATTTTCAGCAGTCGATTTGCTAAAACCTGTTCCGTTAATACTCACCTCGGTTCCCTCTCCCCCACTGTCGGGCGAGATGGAGGTGATGGTCAGTTGGGGAGTTTCATCTTTTTCATCATCGCACGAGGTCGAAAGCCATGTGAGAGCACTGATCATGAGCAAAGCGTTTAAAAAACGCCCGACATGGAAGCGCAGGCTTACGCCTTCGCGGAGTCGCTGGGTTCGATTGTTCATACTATAATGGATTGAGTTGGTGACTTGCGCTATAGGTTGAAAAAAGCGTCTTTACAAAAGTGAGGGATCGACGCAAACGTTTGAATGGAGAATATAACGTTATTGATGGATTTTCTTACGGCGTCTGCCTGGATCATCCTTATAGCGAGTAGAGCATGTCTGGTACGCTTGGCCAAATTACATCATCAAGTTTGGGCAACGAGAACTCAAAAAAAAGCGCGAGATTAGGTGTATCGCTTTCGCGCTTACACTTGCTCTCACGCTATTTCCGGGGTCTTACTTTTAGATCTTTGTAATACGGAACCAGTTGATGTTCCAACCGCCCGCCTGGGCGTAAATGCCGAAGTTGTATGTACCGGCGTTGATGGTTACGTTGTGTGATATGGTTGTCCAGGTTTGCCACCCGCCTGTCGAGGGTATGGTGATGGCTCCGAGCACCGTAGCGCCGGCGTTGAGGTCGAGCGAGAGGCGACCGCCACCGCTGGCGCTGGCCACCCGGTATTCAACCCGATAAGTGCCGGTGGTAGGGATATTGATGCTGTTATAGGCCATCCAATCGGCTGTTTCGATGTAGCCTACGTTGGAGCCGCCACCCGAATCTGTACACGGTTCTACCTGTATGCCCGCCATGGCAGAATAACTTTCGGCTTGTTTGGTAACGGTGAAGGAGCCCGTGGCCGCGGGATACATGTAGCGCACCGCGACAAGATCATAGTTGGTAAAACCGTTCCAGGGTAATACGAATGAGTTCATGACCGAGTTGGGATCGGTGGCCGGTGTACCGGGCACGATCGTTCCGGTGGTCTGGTCTGTGTGCCAGAACCCGATGTTGTGTCCCATTTCGTGGGCCATGGCGAACAGCTTTTGATTCGCGGCCATGTTGTTGAAGCGCGGGTTGATCTCCAGGGTGCCTTTTCCGCTGCCCGCCGGCAGGGTTGCCCGGGCTACCCAGTTTGCCGCGTCATACGCGCCCATGAATACATTGATATTGGCCTCTGCTTGTGTGCCTACCTGTACAAGATGAAGCTTGGAGCCGCCGACTCCGTTCCACTGCGCAATGGCGCTCACGACGGCGTCACGCCATCCTTGTGTGAGCGTGGGCTGAATGTAATACTTGAAGTTTGTTGCCTGGGCATTTGTCAACAAGATGTTGTGCATGCGTTGTTCGGTCCTGCCATTGGCCGGCGCTTCCGTTTCCAGGTATGGATCGATGGTGGTCCGGTCGACGATCATGTCCTGGTTCACCGTAAACCGGTCGGTCGCTTTATCATAGACGATATCGCCACGTTCGACACCCGAAGCTTCTTCGAGGAATGTGTAGTACTTATCAAGCGTTGCTTCTGTGGTTGGCCCCGGCGTGATTTGCGGGTCGTTACTTTCCTGGTCGCAGGAGAAAGCCAGGAGCGCAAGGCAGAGCGCAGCTGCAGTGGATTTGAATGCAAATCCTGATCGGTTTGTTTTTTTCATAAGCTTAACGTTTATCAGGGGTTTGTAATTATTCAGACAAACGTAATCATCAACAGGCCCCTGCTCAAACCTTCAGGCTGGGAATCCGGCACGCTAACGTTAATGTGGGTTCATTTAATAGACTGCTCTGTACCTATCGCACGCGAGCTCGAAGAATAGTGCTTCTGCCAGAACACGAAAGGTCGACGATTCACCGCCGGAGGGTTTGGCATAGCCTGTCGCTGACGATCTTGCTGACCATTACGCCGGCCACGGTTCCCAATCCCGGCCAGGTGGCGTCGCCGGCCAGCGCCAGGTGTTTTACACCGATGTCGTGCGGGATCGCATGCAGGTTTGCATTTTTCCTGCTGAGCTTATGGCCCCCGACGGCCCCGAGATGCCGTCGGGTATACTTTTGATATGTAACGGGAGTGCCTACCTCCAGAACACGGTGATGCAGCATCAAAGACGGGTAGACACGCGTTGCGTGGCCGATGAGCACCGAGGCAATGGCCGTCTTTTTTGCCTGATACTCCCCTTCCGGCAAGTCTGTCCAGGATGCGATGCTGCAATGCGTGGACAGCATCACGGCGCGGAAGCCCGGCGGCGCGCTGGCATGGTCGCCGGGGGCTGAAATGGAGATAAACATGTTGTTGCCGTTTCCGAGCGGCCGGTCATAGTCGATCAACAGCTGATGATGGCGGATGGCGTGTGTGGCGACGTTCTCTTCGGGCACGCCAAGAAAGACCACGATAGCCCCGCCGTAGGAGTCTACGCCGGGCGCCCGATAGCGATCCAGCTTCACCCGGATGGACGGAGGAACAAGGGCATACAGATTCTCCAACGGCAGCGTTACCACGGCTCCCCTGGCGGCAAAGGTTGCTTTGGTCGTCGCGACTTCCCATTGGTCCCGCTGTTGCAAGGCTGTTACAGTATGGCCCTTTTTTACCGTGCCGCCGATCTTCTTATAATATGCTTCTATATAGTTGAAATAACCGCGCATGCCCCCGACGGGGCGCATCAGGCCAGATCCCCGGATCGTGATGCCCAGGGCCGCGTTGATGAAGGGTGCTTCTTCGAGGGTCGTATGCAGCGTATCTTCGATCAGCATGGCCAACAGCCCACGCAGCGGCGAGTCATGCTCCAGCCCAAATTCTTTCAGCACGTCCAGCATGGATCTGTTTAGGTACCGTGCCAGGTAAAGATTTGAGACACCAATGCATTTCACCGCACGGACAACGTCCGCGAGACCGGCAAACGGCAGAATGATCCCCCTGCGGCTAGCCTCCCAGAATACGGACGAGACCTTGTCCGACAATTTCCAGAACGCCTGGTGCGCGGCGCTGTTGCCGAGCTTCGCTGCCCGTTCCTGCACCCACTGGCATGGATCGTGGTAAAGCGTCACCTGCCGGTCGGGCAGCCATGCGATGTAGTCGATGTACTCGCCCGGCGGCAATTCGAGGCCCACTTCTGCACAGAACAGCCCCCCGACACCGTTCTCCTGAAAATCGACAAGGGTCGTCGCGCCTACGTCAAAAGAGAAGCCATGTTTGGTAAAAAAGCCGGCGCAACCCCCTAGCTGGCCGTGCGCTTCCAACACCACCGTCGAAAACCCCTTTGCCTGCAAACGCAAGGCACACGACATGCCGGCTATCCCGCCGCCTACGATCACAACATCATACATAACGCGCGCATAGCTACGCATAAAGTGACAAATATGCCAAACATGAAAGTGTGATTATTTGAAACCAATCAGGTGATGAGCTGATCTATGGCGAACAGCATCGTTCGTAGAAAACGCGTCGCAGGAGTTGACTGGATGCGCAAACCACCGGTGGTCGATCCACCCAAAATAGGATTGCTTCTTAAATGCATTAACGATGAAGAAATTGAAGAGCTCCGAAACCTGGAACGCAGACGGTCAACTTGTGTTGATGAAAAACAATATAACTGAAGCATAGGCCAGCGGAGGTATATGGTGGCCCTCCGAATAAAATAACTGATCTTCCTTTGCAGTCGGTATTTTCCTAAAATTTGCTAAAACGTTTAAATAAAAATCCACTAAAACGTTGGCATTTTTGCTAAAACGATTAACTTAGTGACGCGGATATACAGTATCCGTTTTTATTTCCGGACTTCTGGTATGTGAGATTTGAAAATCGCAGCGGTGCGATTTATGGTTATTGTTTTGTCCGGTACGAACTCCTTGTGATGCTAAAAGTGATGGAGATCGCCACGTCCTCCCGATGCTGGCGGGGGTGAGGACTGTGCTCATGCTGGATGTGATCGTGCATTACGCAGCTGATTTGACTTACTAAACAACCAAATCTATATGAAAATCCCCCACATCCTTCCCTATGCACTATGCGTAGGGTTCGCCCTGATCAGCTGTCAACAGGAGTCCATTCAACCCAACGCACCCGACGAGATGTTGTCCGGCACCGCAGCGGCGGCGCCGAGTCAGTATGGTACTTACACGATCAAAAACGCCGCCGGAAATCTATTTATGGAAGTAACCGGAAATCCCGGGGTCAACGAGAAGTTCAAAGACGGTGTAAAGATCGTGCAGTGGAGTGCCACGAGTGCCGGCGACCTTTGGCAGAAATGGCAGATCATTTATAAACAGACCGTCAATAACATTCCCTACTATGCCCTCATGAACCTTCATAGCGGTAAGGTGCTGGATGTTCCCAATAGTTCTACGACCAACGGGCTGCAACTGCAGCAGTACCGGTACAACGGCACGAACGCGCAACTTTGGGAGATCCGCCAGGTGACCAGCGGATATGCCATTATCAACAAAGGCAACGGACTGGCGGTAACCAATCTGAACAGCTCGACGTCGAATGGCACGGCCATCGTGCAGCAAACCTATTCCGCCGGAGCGGCGAACCAACGCTGGATCCTCACCGCGCTGGCTGCAGACTCCTACCTCGACGACGAAGTGACCCGGTACTTTCAGCGAAACAGCGCTTCGCTGGGATCGGTAGCGTGGGACCAGGGAAGCAGCATTCCGTTGACCTGGGGCGGCAACAACGGAAAAGTGCTTTGGGTAACACAGGATGCCTGGGATGGCGCCAAGCTCCAACCGAACGGCATGTTCAATTGCACCGATTTTTTTGACTATAATAATTCCATCATCATTCAGCAGGACAAGAACAACTGGCTGCCCGACGACCCCAACATGACCATCAACAGCCCTATGGGACGCCCCAAGCAGATCTGCAGCAATCAGCCCGGTACCAACTGGAGCTGGCCGGGCAACGGCGTGGAGATCGGCGACAAGGTATACATGCACTGTGGCGAAGGCAATGGCCTGAGCATGACCAATCAGTCGATCTATGTGCTGACCCAAAGTACCGGAACCTTGTGGACGGTGCAGCGCACTACTCCTGCCGGCATGTCGGGCCAGACCAATATCGGTTATGCCGCGGGCATGGTCAAGGCCAGCGACGGGTACGTATACGTGTACGGCACGCAGGCTACCAGCTTCGGCTACTTAAACAATGTACACGTGGCTCGATTCCCGACCAGCAATCCGGGTTCGTGGACGTTCTGGAACGGCTCCAGCTGGACCAGCACCCCGACCACCGGAAACGGGGCCCGCATCGCGGAAGGAAAAGGTACTGTGGCGATCAACTATGTCAACGGTAAATATGTGATGATCACCATGGACCAGGGGTTCAACTGCGACGCTCCGAGAAACATCTACACCGCAACGTCGACAAGCCCCACGGGCCCCTTCACCACGGCCGTAGAGGTCTACAAGATCAACGACTATTTCCAGGGACAATATACGCGCTACTATACCCCCAACGTTCATCCCACATTCACGAACGGGCGTAACGAACTGCTCATCACCTATTCCGTCAATCAGTCGGCCTGCGGCGTAAACGACTGTGTCAACGGCTACATCGATCCGAACTATTACCGGATACGCGCCCTGCGCATACCTTATTCGAAGATCGGATTGTGAGGTGAGCCGATAAGGACCATGTCAGCGGTCTGGCTCCTCCCCGATCTTACAGGACAAGCTTGAATCTTCGAGCTTGTCCTTTTTCTTTGGCGATCATTGTGTAAATCTGATAGCCGGTGTTGGAGCGCTGACGATAAAGCAGCGGAGCCAGTCGCAACATTTGGTCACGAGCCACCCCAAACAGCGGAAGAAATTGCAGACGGTACTATGAGCCCTTATTGCTTCTCGATGATCGGTGTCTGGCCGATCGGCCCGTACCAGGCGATGGTCTGCGTGTAATACGGCAGGCGGGCGCCTGCAGCCCCGGAGTAAACCATCATTTTATCGTTGCCGGGTAACAGTACACCAAAGTAGCCGTACAGGTACATACCGGTTTCATCGTAGCCCGACATAAAAACCGAGGCACCGTTCTTTTTATACAATACCTGTAAGACGCCCGGCGCGGGTATTTGCGGCGTCGGTTGTTCCGGGACCAAGGCGCCATTCCGGGTGTACGAAGTCGTGTTCTCGTCAAAGATGATGGTACTTAAATCAGGATACGCAACCAGGCCGGCCATGGGCCCGGGACCTGTCATGACGGGGCCGCTCCACACGGTGCCTTCCAAAGAAGCCGGTGTATCGTATAGCTCCAACGTAAACGGTACGGGTTTGTTTGCGTTGGACGAGATCGCCGTGAGCTTGTGCCGGTCCTGGATGGTCATCGTCGTCTGGCCATAATGTTCGATGTCTGCTTTAACTTCGATCGTTGCGCCGTCGATTTCCGTTATGCTGGTAACGCTTCCATTGACGCTGTCGGCCCGGATAAAAGCGCCGTCTTCCACAAAGAAATGCGGGGCATATACGACCAGCTTGTCATTCTCCTTAAAGCGCAGGTTTGCCGGCGGTGGATACTGGTAACCGGAGCCGCTCAATACGCCTACCCATTCGGTATCCCGCGGAAAGTCTTTCGCCGCCTGGGGTGCATCATCGTCGTCGCCGTTGCAGGCAGCCAGGATAATGACCAAGCTGGCCCAAAGTATGATTAATTTTTTCATAAGGTGTCTTTTTTACTGCGCGGAGAAGGTTGTACAATTTTCGGAGAAAGTGGCATGGGGCGCAATCACCTTTTTGGGTAAGACCGTAAAAGATTCTATTTTGGAGCAATCGACATTCTATCCCCCTATCAAAGAAAATTTATTTCGCTACCACGTATGAAACACGATACCAACCACGAAGCAGAATTGCTAAAACAGACTGAACTAAAATGGAACAACGCCATTCAGGAAAATCTTGTACAAGAAATGGGCAAGTATATGGATGATGAGTGGATCATCTTTTCGGGCGATGGTAACATAACCACGAAGGAAGCTTTCCTCCGGCTTGTTACAAGTGGTGATCTGCAGCATTCAAAAATGGATTTCGAAATACTACGAGTAAAAATCCATGGGAATACCGGACTCGTCGTGCAGCGTGGTACAAGCGCAGGAACATGGCAGGGACGATCATTTGACAACTATGAGATCGCTTCCTCGGTATTTGTTCGGGATAACAATACGTGGCTGGCCGTTCAAACGATGATTGCACCCGCCAACAGACCTAAATGATGTCGTCGAATGCTGATGCGCTATGAAGCGTCAGGATTCATCTTTAATTGTCCGGACCAGGCCAAGCCCCGATAAGAGAAAAATAAAACCCAGAACACCATAAATGATCAACGCTCTTATATCCCGCATCCCGCCGGTTGTATTTACGAAAAGTATAGCGCCGTAAATAAGACCGACCATCCCCAGAATTGTTAGTATTGAGCCAAATATTCTTTTTATGTTCATCGTTACCGTGCCGTTTTTCCTTTCTCTTGGTAAAAATCCATGCCGCCACAGCGAGATGTAAGCCGGCTGCCCATCCCCTTACCGGGAAATAAAATACACAGTTCGGGCAACAAACAATGTGACTTGCACCCGCGGTTCCACCCGACCATCTATGATTGTCTATCGTGTAGAATAGTGATCTTCCAAATATTGCACGCAAACCGCTTGATGACCGGCTGGAATAATCACTATATTGGTGAATGTAAAAAATTGTAATGATCTGACCGGAACCGACTGGGTGGTGGTACAAAAGGCGAAGTATATCCCCCAGTCTCCTGGCAACGATTGGAACATTGCACTAAGTCACACGAAGATAACCGTATAAAACTTTGCCCCGTTGTGACTTCGTGGCTATTGTCATTTCAATCTTTTTTCCTCTCATAATAGTGGATCACCTGCCCGGCCTGAAACGTTTTAGTCTTCATTAACTTGAGGATCAGTCGTTCCTGGATATTCTTAAACAGCAGTAACCCGTCGGGCGCAATCACCGGATGGATACAAAGGTGATATTCATCGATCAAACCAAGTTTCGTTAACTCGTTAATCAGGCTTGGACTTCCAATCAGCACGTCCTTCCCCGGTTGCTTCTTCAATGACCGGACTTCATCCTCCAGACTTCTTTTGGCAAGAACAGAAGTTTCCCAGTGAAGAGTCTTCAATGTGCGTGAGAAAACAACTTTCTGAATATTGTGCAACGCAATTGCAAATTCGTCCATCGACTTTTCGCCACTGGGATTTTTAACCAGCCCGGGCCAGTAGCCTTCCATAAGCTGGTACGTGGTCCTTCCGTAAAGAATAATATCCGAGCCCCGGATCACTTCTGTGTAGTGATCGTGTACTTCTTCGTCGGCGAGTCCGGAAGTATGGTCACACGAACCGTTGAGCATTATATTTAAGGTTGCAACTATTTTAGCCATGTCGATTATCTTTGGTGCATACAAATGTCGGAAGTAATGATTTTATCATAGTGTTAAATCGCGACAATTTCAGGGGCATTTTGCGACACTGCCAATAGGTATCTCTGTTGCCCTCCATACATTTAACCGAACAAGATTACTAAAGACACTGAAAGCTGCGCGCCTAAACTGATCGTTGGTGGTGCTGCCTGCACGGCGTTTGGCGATGAAGCGTCTACATCTGCCGACGAAGCTTTCGGTTCATGGAAAAAGTACCGATCCAAAAATATTCTAAGAGGTGATTTTGCGGGAATTCGTACCTTCGTTACGATAAAACCCTACTTAAAACCCTTCTATTTATGCGGTGGCGACTCTGCTTTCCCGTGTTGTTTGCTTTTTGTTCGGTGTATGGGCAGCAGCCTACACAGCGGCGCATCGACAGCCTTCACCAGGTGACGTCCCTTGCCGGGACACCCTATTCACTATCCAACACGTATGCACAACTTGCACTTGTTTACCAGGCCGGTGGCCGGCCCGACAGTGCCCGTCATTACTTAGGACTGCTGGGAAATCTATTTGCCGACAATCGTAAGGATCATACCATAGCTTCGCGTTACTTCATGACCGCCGGTCTTTATTTCCAGCGGAAGGGAGACCTGAGAGAGGCACTTCCTTATATGATCTCCGCATTGGAGTACCTCGATGCAGTGGAGCCCGATCCTTCTTATGGAGAGCAGTTGCTCACCATTGGCAATACACATTTGTCGTTAGGAAATCCGGTCAGCGCTGCCGACTATCACAGCCGTGCCTTGCGTGTATTCGAGAAATCGGGCAACGCTCGCGGACAGTCGCGGAGCTTGCGGGGCCTGGGAATGGGCCTGCTGGAGCAGGGAGAGTACCACGAGGCAGAGACGTATTTACAGTCAGCCCTGAGGTTACAGGACGTGGTGAATGATGCCCGCGAAACCCTGGCGATCCGGAGCGGCATGGCCAAGGCCTATGCCGGCATGGGGCGCTACGAAACGTCGGCCGACTTTTACGAACGCGCGCTTTCGCAGGCAGAGGCCATGAAGCTCACACCGGAAGCGGTTAAGATCTTGTATGCCCTCGGCATGCTGCACACGGCCCGGAAAAACCCGGAGCAAGCCAAGCGTTATCTCCTGCAAGGGTTATCGATGGCCTATGTCTCCGGCGACAGCGTCATGATGACCCGCATCAAAACGTCCCTGGCTGTCGTCTCGACGTCGCGTCGCCACGGTACGGATGCTGAAAAAACGTTGGTGGACAATGTCGTCGCGGCGACGACCGACACCAACGTGCGCTCGCTGCCCGACGCCTATTATACGCTGGCACAATGGTATGCTGAACATAAGCAATACGAAAAAGCTTTTACACAGCTCCATGCCTATCTACAACTGAACGACACCGTACACCGGAAGGAAGCGCTGGCACAATACCGCGAGCTCGAAGCGCGGTATGCGCAGAAAAAAGTGGCTGATGATTCCGTCACGCTGACCGCCACGAACCAGGTTCAGGCGCTGGAACGTGAGTTACAGGGTCTCACGGCACAACGTAATTACCTGACGGCGGCGGTATTGCTGGTGGTGCTGCTGACAGGTTTAGGTGCTCTGCTGTACTACCGGCGTTCGACCCGGGCCAGGAAATCTGAAAAGGTACCCGACACGAAAGCACCAACGCCACGTCCACGCGCCACGGCGCAGGGAGCACCCGCTCCTTCCCCGAGCCCACGCCCGACGCCCCGGCCTGGCCCAGCCGAGTCAAAAGCCGTTCAACCGGCAGTGGGTTCAAGCGAAGGCACGCATTCTCGAGAAGTCGTAGTAACCACCCCGAACCCCCGTGTGGTGGGGAGTTCCGAGTAACGCGCGAG
>NZ_JAHESC010000028.1 GCF_018598185.1 Dawidia soli | reverse complement strand
CCGGTGAATTGGAGTTCTTCTAAGAATGCCATACTGTTAGGTTACATGAGTTAACGAAATAATTAGTCAACGTCGTCAGGGTCATAACGACTTCCATCCATACTTATACGAACAAGGTAGCTACTTTGGCTATACTCCCAATCTTAAAAAGATATAATTTTTTCACAATCGATCCACAAACAATACATAACCCAGACCTTTATAGGTCTGGGTATAGAGTGGGATATGAGTATATTATTACTGGGTTATCTCTTAGTTATAGAAGGATTTGACCAGGTTTTGAATAGGCGGATGCCCGGAGCTTGGACGGTTGTAATGCGGAGCTGGGTGTAGGATTGGGGAAATTCGGCAAGGATTGAAAGGATGCCGGCTGGCGGCCCCGGACAGCTCCGGGGTGTGTGGATCCTGGTGAGAGGCCTCGGTCTTGAATTTTTGGGAAATGTTTTTACAGCAATGTACGGATGTATTTCCTCAAAAATCGGCCAATCGGTCTCTTATTAATACTCCCAGCTCAGGGTCAGCGCGAGCATGGTCGGGATGCTCGACGCACGCCAGCGCCAGCCGCCGGTAGCCATCAGGTTCAGATCACTGAACGCGTTGTTCCACTTCGCGCGGCCGTCGGCTTGCTCTTGCCGAATGGATAGTATAGCACCACCAATATACCAGTTACCTATGTACTGTGCAAAACGTTTTTATAGCCCGTTCAAAGCCAGCGGCGCCGGTAACACACGTTTTTCATAGCGATACAACGTATATAGATAGTTATCAAGCGGAATACGTTGTCCGGAATATTGTGAAAGAACAACCGTCGTTCACGGGATCACACGTTCACGGCGCAGCGTGTCGAATAGCTGATAGAACATCTGCTCGGTGTCGACGTATTCGTGGAAGCCGAAGCGGCGGGCTTTGGAGCCGTCGGCGAAGAAGTCGTAGTCCCACGAGAAGACGAAGTCTGCGAACGGCCAGGCGGACAGTTGTGTATAATCATGCTTTACAAGGCCGTTTTTTTCTTGCAGGGTCTGCCACAATGGGGCTTTGTCGGCCATGACGGTTTGCAACGGCATGGTTAGTGGTGGTGCGGCTTCCAGGCCGAAGTAGGCGGCCAGTTTGGGCCAGAGGTCGTTCCAGCGGAACAGGTCTCCGTTGGTGATGTTGAAGGCCTGGTTGGCGCAGGCGGGTGTGGTTGCGGCCCAGACCGTCGCTTTTGCCAGCAGGCCTGCGTCGGTCATCTCCATCAATGTATTATAGGCGCCGGGTTTGCCGGGAAAGCGCAGCGGCAGGTTCAGGGCGCGCGAAACCGACGCGTAGACGGCGATGGCCAGCGCCAGGTTCATGGGGTTGCCCAGCGCGGTGCCACCTACAACGGATGGTCTGATGGCTGACCAGGTCCACGGTTTGCCCACCTGGCGTTGCTCCAGGAATTGTTGCTGGTCTACGTTGAACTCGGGGGGCATGTGGCCGGCGTCGCTTTCTTTGGCGGGTGTCTTGAAGGGGCCGAGGTGGGCGCCGTATACTTTGTAGCCTTGCATCAGGCTGATGTGCTGCAGGTTTGTCGCGACCGGCTCGATGGCGTCCACCACGTTGACGAGCATGGCCAGGTTGGGTGGTACGAGCTCGGCCCAGGTGGGGCGATCCTGGTAGGCGGCGTAAAAGATGTGTGTGACGTCGGTGAGCGCTGCCAGCTGTTCGCGGCACCGGGCGGCGTCGAGCAGGTCGACGGCGATGTGGCGAACGCGCGCGCTGTCCCGACCGCCTTTGCGCGAGAGGCCGATGATGTTCCACGATCCGAGCGTGGCGAGGTATTCTATCAGGTTCGTGCCGATCACGCCGTTGGCGCCGACCACGAGGGCTGTGTGGGTGACTGTTTTCATGATGCGAAGCTACGGTGCGCCGTACGGACACAGAGGTAGATTTCCGTCAGGAATTGGTATCTTTCCGCTATGAAGCGCTACCGTCAGCTGGCCCCGGTGATGATCTCCGACTTTACCGTGGAGCGGTGGCACCACCCGGTGCACAATCATAATCATTACGAGCTGATCTATATCAAGTCCGGAAAGGGTTGGCATACCATTGACGGCGGCCGCATTGCCTATAAGGCGGGTGATGTCTTTTTGCTGGGGCCGGAAGAGGCGCATGCGTTCGACGTGCAGGCGCGCACGCGTTTTATCTACTTGAAGTTCACCGATCAATTTATACACCGGCAGGGGGCCGCGGCGACACCCGGTGTGCAGTCGCTGGAGTATCTCATCAAGCGGCGGGACGCGCACCTGGCGGGGTTTACGTTGCCGGTGGCGGACCGGCGTACGGTGGATGCGATCTTTGGGGTAGTGTCATCGTTGCAACAGGATGTGGCGGGGGCCGAACCCATTGTGTGGACGCAGGTGCTGGCGCTGGCGATGATCTTGCAGCGCAACCTGCCGGAGCTTGTCGCGGCAACGAAGCCCGCGCGCGATATGCAGGCGATGTTCTGTTATATTCATAAGTATATCTATGCGCCGGGGAAGCTCCGGGCCGGGGTCATGGCCACTCACTTTCATACGACGGCGGATTATATCGGGCCGTATTTTAAGCGGCATGCGGGGGTGACGTTGCGGGAGTATATTAGGGAGTATCGCGGTGGGTTGATCCGGAAGCGGATCGCGAGCGGGCAGTATAGTTTGAAGAGCATTGCGGTGGAGTTTGGGTTGACGGATGAGAGTCATGTGAGGAAGCTGGCGTTGTGACGCGTGTCAGTACAAATCTGTAACGAGTACAATCGTCAGCAATAGCTTATGTTCGTGCCTTGAATTTGTTACGCCCTTTCAGGGCTACTGTATTGTTTGGTATCGTAGCCCAGGCCCTCGCTGGCGCTCCTGCCTGGGCTATTGTGTTGCGCCCTTTCAGGGCTGATTGGGATGAAAGAAAACGGAGAGTAGCAATCAGACTTTAGCCCTGAAGGGCATGACATATCAGCGCGGGCTGCAGATCTGGGACTACGGTATAATCGAATACATAGAGGCTGTCTCAGAAGTCATTTTGATTTCGTGACGCCATACACTATATCGCTAACATATGGTTAAACCAAATTAAGAACTAAATCACTAAATGAAATGCCCTATAGACAAATTGTCTATGGGCATTTTTTCAGGAAGAGACTTTTGAGACAGCTCGTAGAATTCGTCTGTGTGGTTACCCAGGCTCTGTTATATGAAATGTGCTCATGCCGATCTTTTTTTGGCTGGGCTAAAACTAATCGGTGTGCTTCAGCATCTGTAAGGTATCTGATATGAAACATCCTATGCATTGTGTTCTTGCCATTCTTCTTTTGTTGATGACCGTTCTGGGGAATGCCCAGGATGCTTCGGGCCTTTTGGAAATGAGTCGTAAGCATGTACAAGAACAGCGTTCCATCGCTTATGCGTATACGGCGTATTGGCCGAACCCGGTGGGGGAGGTGGATACGCTGCGGGGAGCGTGTAAGTTTGTGGTGGGGAAACAGAAGGGGTTTCGATATGATTTTGTGACGAAGGAGGGCCAGCGGGATATGACGTATATCGATGGAACGTACCGGGAGGTGGTGCACGATGAAAAGAAGGTGGAATTGTATCCCGACGAGGACAAGGCTATACGGACGTTTACGAACAGTTTTCTGAAGTACTCGCCGATTCTCTTGCTGGACCGTTCGTGGCAATATGTGCGCGATACCACGATCGCTCATTCGTTGGCCGGATACCGCACGATAGACCTGGACACGGTGGTGAACGGCAATCGGGTGTATGTCGAGCTGTGGCTCTATATCGGGAAAGAGTCGAAGTTGCCGGAGTGGTATGTGCGGCAGGGTTATTTTAAAGGGCAGCGGGGACAGCGGATCGAGTTTAAGTTTACCGACTATGCGCTGTCGCGTAAGATAGAGCCGCTGGTGTATACGCTGCCTGCAGGGTATACGTCTGAGGTGTCGGGTGCAACCCAAGGACCACAGGTGTTGCAAGCCGGCATAGAAGCGCCGGTATTTCAGCTGGCGGATCTGCAAGGTAAGCCCGTGGACCTGCAGTTGCTGCGGGGGAAAAAGGTGCTCTTGAATTTTTCTACGATCAACTGCGGGTATTGTAAGCTGGCGATAGATTACATGAATCGTAAGGATTTTGTGCTGCCGGACGATATGGTGGCGGTTTATATCAATCCTGTCGACAAGGCCGATCGTGTGGCGAGCTATGCGCAGAAGAGTCACATTTCTTTTCCGGTGGTGGCCGATGCGCGCGCCGTGGGGGCGATGTATGGCGTGTGGGCGTATCCGACTTTTTTTCTGATTGACGAGAAGGGGGTTATTGAAAAGACGGTTGTGGGGTATGAGGAAGATTTTTTGAAGGGACTTGGAAAGAAATAATATAGGTTCGTACCTGCGCTGGGTCCGGCAGGCAGGCTGGGTTAATGCCGGCCGGTCGCTCGGTGTGCAGCGGGCTGATTTGTTGCTTCCTTTCAGGTTCGATATATGATCTACGCTTCAGCCGCCGTGTTACGCCCCTTCAGGGCTAAATGCCTGTACCCGCACTATTACCCCAGGCCTTTAGCCTGGGCTGATATGTTACGCCCCTTTCGGTGCTGATCCGGACTATGTAAATATCGTTGTGCCATTAAAATCGTCGGCAATTTTAGGCCGACGATTTTTTTTTATGACGGTACCTTGCGCCACCCGTGGCATTGCGCGTGTGTTCGCTGGGGCAATTATACTTGCTCTTTTTTTGTGATCGCGGGGCCGTAGTAGCTGCCCTGGTGGCGGAAGTTGTTTCGGATGCAGTCGGGGAGGTGATCGGGGGAGCCGCTGTAGTGTACGCTGAGGTCGGCTTTGGTACGGTCGCTGAAGGCATCCTGGATGAAGGCCAGTACGTGCTCGGACTCGAAGATGTGGTAGCCGCCGATGACGACGGTGTGCGGTAGACCGGCCGTGAAGGCTTCGATCAAGGCTGCCTTGTCGGCGACGGTGGCGTTGTAGCCGCCGGTGCCTTCGAACATCATGTGATAGTCGAGCAGGTATGTGATCAGGAACTCCGTTAACGTAGGGCTTACAGGTTTGTCCCATTGTACACGGCCCTGGTAGTCGATGCTATAGCCGTCGACGGGCGGGTCGGGTTGCGTGAGGTGTTCGCGTTTGACGGCCCAGTAGTAATCTTCTTCGCCCTGGATCATGAGTGTGACAGCATCGATGTCGGTGCGATAGTTGATGTCATGGAAATCACGCAACAGCCACTGGCCGGATTTGATCATGGTCTCATTCAGGTAGATCCATTGCCGGAGCGACGGGGGCAACGATGCGCTTGATTTTTCTTCGAGGTCGGCTACGATAAGACGGTGGTCGGCTTCATTCCAGTCGAGTGTCACCTGGTGCCATTTCTCGAGAAGTTGTTTGATAATAGCCCAACCTTCCTGGTACGTTGCGGGTGTACGGTCAAATATGATCATAAGAATCAATTAGATCTGCACCACACAGGTAAGCGAGAGCAAAGCTACGGTAAGATGTGTTACGGTACAAGAATACGTGCGGCACTCACCGGGGAAATATGTTCTACCATCGAAGTTATGGCCCGTTAGTCCTTGCACACGTGTGTCGTGCGTACAGCTATAGTAAAAAATACTTTTTTGATGCGTATGACTGCTCATAACATAAAAGGAGTAGGTATAAAATATCAACGAACAGGGGAACAAATACAGCTTTAATTTGTTAACGGTCGTTGGTGAAAGGATATGCTTCTGCACAGCCGTGATGGTATATTTAGCCGTGACCATTTCTTGCAGTACGTTTTTTTATCGGATGTGTAAGCGGATAATAAGCTAACGTTTGCCGCCGTACAGGTGCGGCTTAAACCGGAGTATCTTGTACGGTAAGCAACGTCTTTATATACGCTGCCGCGAGACCTGCGACGACTGGCGGATGCCGTCACGACGCGATCAAGGGCCAGGAAAGGCCGGCATTACGTGTCCGTAGGCGGACATTGTGCAGCGGAACTGGACGGTGTTTAGCGTAAAAAGCGCTATTTTCGAGGATCTTTCTCCTGGCATGCCGTTGGCTTTTCAGGAGGTCAACCATCGGGCTACGCTTATATGATCCTGTGCAACTACATGCTTATTTCGTTTCGGAATTTGTTCCGTAACCGCGTTTTTGTTGGCATCAATGTGGGTGGCCTGGCCATCGCAGTTGCTTGTAGTATCATTGCTTACCTGGTCTGGAAGAAGAACCTGGTGTTTGACCGCGAGCACCATGAGGCGCGGCGTGTGTTATACCGGGTGAATACGTTGCGGCAGTCGAGTGGGGATGTGGTGGAGTATGCTTCTGCGCCGGAGCCGTTGGGGGATATGTTACGTGAGAACGATCGCTTTAAGGGCAAGATCATCCGGTACGCTACCGACTTGTCGGGTTTGATGGTGGGGGACCGGTTGTTTGACGACATGGTCGGGTACGTTGACCCGGAATTCCTTTCGCTATTTCCCCTGGAGCTTATCGCGGGGAGCCCGCGCGGCATGCAACAACCGGCGGCAATATTTATATCGGAGGAGCTGGCGCAAAAGTTTTTCCAGACGACGGAGGCGATCGGCAAGACGATCGAGCAGGTACTGCCTTCGGGCGCGCTGCGTGCCTACGAGGTGGCGGGTGTTTTTCGCGCGCTGCCGGCTACGTCGAGCTTCCAGTTCGATGCATTTGTTTCATATAACCAGTTTATACAACCCGCAGGCCAGGAGGGAACGCCGCGCGGGCTCGACAACAACCTGTTTATTACAGTAGAGAATGCCGGCATGATCAAGACCGTTGAGCGGGAGCTGCAGGCCTATGCCGCGATCCTGGGCAAGGGGCAGGAGCGCCCGCCGGTTTCGTTTCACCTGGACCCATTCGATAGCATGGCGCAACGCGATGCTGCTCATATATTACCGGGTACCTATACGCGTGGTGCCACGCCGTTGCCTATCGTGCTCGCCCTGGTGGTGATGTCGATCCTGATCCTGCTGATCGCCTGTTTTAATCTGACCAACACGCTGGTGGCACTGGCGGCACGTCGCTTGAAAGAAATAGGGTTGCGCAAGGTGATCGGCGGCAGCCGCGGGCAACTGATGGCCCAGTTCATGGGGGAGGCTGTGTTGATTTGCTTCCTGGCGGTGTTGCTGGCCCTGCCGGTCTGTGACCTGATGATGGCGGGCTGGAACGAGCTGTGGCCCTTCCTGCGGCTGGAGCTGAGCCTGGGGAGCAACTTCGATATCCTGCTGTTTATGGCGGTTGTCGTGGTGATGACGGGTGTTGTTTCGGGTATATATCCCGCGTATTATATCAGTCGTTTTCAGCCGGGAGAGATCCTGAAGGGCACGGTCGAGGTCGGCAATATCAGTTATTTCAACAAGCTGCTGCTGGGATTGCAGTTCGCGGCTTCTGTGCTGGCGATCTTCTTTTCGGTGGCATTTTATCAAAACGCGCGTTACCAGCGCCACTTCGCGCTGGGTTTCCGGCACGACGATATATTTGTACTCGGCATGCCCGATTCGCTTAGCTTCGCACGGCTGCGGCAGGCGCTGGAACAGCACCCGGCAATCGAACAGGTAAGCGGAACCCATGACCATATTCTCGCGTCGTCTACCAGCATGTCGCTGGCGACACCTGTGCAGTCGGCGCAGGTGGATGTACTGGATGTCGGCGCCGACTATGCATCGCTCATGGGCCTTCGGCTGTTACAGGGGCGCGACTTCCTGCCCGGCGATAAGCATGATGCCGTCATTATCACGGAGGATCTGATACAGGCACTGGACTTGAAAACTCCCCTGGAGCAACGCCTGATGCTGCGCGACACGGTACCCGTACGCGTCGTCGGTGTGATGGCGGATATTTATAACCGGGGTACCTTTCATCCGCGTCGGCCGATGGTGCTGCGGTTGACCGATGCGCGTGCGTATGACCGCATGCTGGTGCGTGCCCGCCCTGAACAAGCAGCACAGGTCGGTGACGCGCTTCCGGGGATCTGGCATGCTCTTTTCCCCCATACGCCTTACCGCGGGGCGGCCATGAACGAGCTGATGCGCGTGTCGGGGGAGATCAATCGCAATGTCACCTATATCTTTTCGTTCCTGGCTATTACGGCAATCCTGTTGTCCGTTGCGGGGCTATACGCTACGATCTCGCTGAACATCGTGCGGCGTACCAAGGAAGTGGGCATCCGAAAGGTATTGGGTGCTACGACATCCCAGGTGATGTGGTCTACACACCGGGAGTTTGCGCTGATCCTGCTGCTGGCGACTGCCACCGGTATCGCGGCGGCGATAAGCGTGGTGGGATGGGTGATGCGGTTGTTGTGGTTCTATCATCGATCACCCGGTGGAATGACGGTACTGATTACGAGCGGTGTCATGCTTTCCGTCGCGCTGGCGCTGGCAGGAACACGGGTATACCGTGCTGCGCAGGTTAATCCCGTGCTCCTGCTTCGCCAGGAATAGTCGGCCGTTAACGGCTCAGATAAAATTTCAAGCCCGCGTTCAGACCCAGGCCGCCGATGTTGACATAGGAGCGGAGGTCGTCGGCCGGGCGGCTGCGGTCGAAATCTTCCCAGCCTTCTACGTTCATGCCCGATGTGAGTGTTTCGTGATAGGTCACGTCTTTCGTAGCGGGGGTGGCATTCTCCATGGTGATGGGCGTTTGCGGCACGCCGGGTACGGGTTGCAGCGTAGCATCGCTTACCACGGTGGCGGTACCCGAGTATTTTTTCAGCTCTTTGTCTTTACCGCCCACGGAGATGTTGCGGTACTCTACTTCGGCAAAGACGCTGCAATGGTCGCTGAGCATAAAGTCCACACCGACTGCCGACTGGAACCCTACAGTAGGGCGGGGGTTGATGCGCTCTTCGCGCTCCAGCTGCAGGGCGATGTGTGTGTCGGGAACCGGCGAGGTAAAGCCGGCTTCCTCGGCGAACTGGCCTGTCTTGTCATCGAGGGATGTATTGATCTGCAGGTAGCCGCCGACGGGCACAATGACACCTACTTTGGCATAGGGACGGATCATGCCTTCCGACGGAAAGTGTGCGACCAGCGCCGGGGCCACGTCGTACGCGCGGATCTTGCCGACGGTGTTCAGATTCAATACGGTGTTGCCGCCGACCGTTCCGTTCTGTCGCATCATGTCCTGCTCGGTGCTTTGATACATGTTCAACCCGAGCTCGACGCCGAGGATGCGGTTAAACCGGTACCCCAGTGTGAGGCCGGCACGCCAGCCTTCGCCAAAAGATCCTGTCAAGGCTTTTTCGGAAATCGTAGTGGTCTCTCCGGTCTGCGGGTTGATGGTAAAGCTCCGGTCGCGGGCGGGCATGCCGCCGATGGCGGGAAATTCAACCGGTGTTACTTTGATGAAATAACTGCCGGTGGGCTTGAGGTAAAATCCGTGTGGATAATCTTGGTCTTGTGCCTGAAGTGTCAGTGTTCCAGCCGCCAGTAACACAGCGGTTAACAAAAGTATCTTTTTCATAATTGCCTCCTTTCTGGTTTTACAGCATAAACGGTGTTTAACATCTTGTGCTGTAGAGCCTAAACTACCGTGCCCGGTGGCGTTTGTAGAAAGGTGCGTTGTTGTGTTGCACAACGGGTGCAACTGTTGCGTAGGTGATGTTATTGTAAAAGTGCTTCGAACAACCGGTCCACGTCGTCTGCACTGTTGTACAGGTACGGCGCGATGCGCATCTTCTCGCCGCGGAAGCCGACATATACCTGGTGGTCCGCGAGCTTCCGGCCCAGCGCGGGGATCTGATCGAATGTGAAGTCCAGCCCTACGATGTGGCCGACGTTCGGCGCATCGGCAGACGACACGGTGAAGCCATGCTGCCGTGCGCGCGTACGTATTTGTGCTGTACGCTGCGAGAGTGTTTCATGGATGTTGGCGACGCCCCATTCCAGGATCTGTTGAAGCGCGGCGATGGCCATGGGCACGTGTATAAAGCTGGGTGACTCGCCGGCATCAAAGCGGCGTGCGCCGGTCTTGTAGTCGTCGCGATAGTCGGCCAGGCGTGTGAAGTCTTCGGCGCCGCTTTTATTCAGCCACGAATACTCCAGGGGTACGCCGCGCTCGCCGAATTCGGGCGACGCATACAGGTATCCCAGTCCGTACGGTCCCATGAGCCATTTATACCCGACGCTGACCAGGAAGTCGGGGCGGACGGCATTCACATCCAACGGATACGCTCCCACGGACTGGCTGGCATCCACGACGAGCCGGGCCTTTACGTCTTTTGCACGGCGGCTGACGATCTCCAGGTCGATGAGGCTGCCGTCGGTCCAATGACAGTTGGGGATGGCCACGACGCCGGTGCGTTCGTCGATGTGGGCGAGGATGGCGTCGGTCCACGATTGGCCGGGTTGACGGTTGACGGTGACGATGGCCGCGCCGGTTTCATACGAGCGCTCGCGCCATGCGTAGACGTTGGACGGATATTGCTGATCGAGCACGACGATGGTCTGGTGCTTTGTGAGCGGTATATTCTTTGCTGCCACGGCAATGCCGTAGCTCACGGCGGGTACCAGGGCGACGTTGTCACGGTCAGCGCGGATGATGCGGGCGAAGAGCTCGCGCAATGTCTCTACCGGCTCGAACCATTGGGCGGCGGCAATTTCCCACGGGTGGCGGCGTTCGTAGAGACCCCACGTGCCCGCTTCTTCCACCGACCGGAGGAGCGGTGAGAGGGACGCACAGTTGAGGTACGTTACTTCGTCGGGGAGCGTGTAGAGCTCTTTTTGATTGGGTATGATCATGGTGCTGGCGGTTCGTGGCGTGTTTCTGCCGTAGCAATATAATACCCGCGCCGGGGAACGAAAAGCATTTTGCCGGCAAACAACAAACCGGTACCTTTCCTGTGATACAACCCGCTACACCCATGACTACGCTCACCCGCCTGCGCACGTATATATACCTGCTTCTGTTCTGCCTGTTGTGTGTGCCGTTGTGCACGCAAGCACAAACGGACAAGCCCGCCTTTCGCGTCATCGGTTTCTTTACCGCGCGCAACGACCAGGCGCACATCAGCTTCGTGCACGAAGCGAACCAATGGCTGGCGGCTGCCGCGAAGCGCCATAACTTTGTGTACGACTCTACCCAGGACTGGAACAACCTGAACGCTACCTTCCTGGCCCACTACCAGGTGGTCTTATTCCTGGATACGCGTCCTGAGGAGATCGCCCAGCGGGCGGCCTTTGAAATGTATATGAAGAACGGCGGCGCATGGATCGGCTTTCACTTCGCGGGGTTTGCGCTGACGCCGTCGGCGTATCCGCAGGACTGGGACTGGTATCACCAGGAGTTCCTGGGTACCGGCGAGTATAAAAGCAACACGTGGCGGCCGACAAAAGCGGTGCTGCGTGTAGAGGACCGTAAACATCCTGCTACGAAGGGGCTGGGCGCTACGATCGGGGCGGCGCCGAACGAGTGGTATTGCTGGAAGAACGATCTGCGGAAGAACAAGGATATAAAAGTGTTGCTGTCGGTAGACCCTTCGAGCTTTCCATTAGGGACGGGGCCGAAGCCGCATGAGATTTGGCATAGCGGGGATTATCCCGTGGCGTGGACGAATACGAAGTACCGGATGATGTATATCAATATGGGGCATAACGATATCGATTATGAGGGGAAGACGAATAAGACGTTGTCGTCGTCGTTTGGGAGTGTGGAGCAGAATATGTTTTTGATCAATGCGTTGATGTGGTTAGGAAGAAAATAGTGCCCGAAATGCGTGGACACAGAATATTAATGATTTAGCCTTTTAATTTTTAACCTTTCAGGTGGGTTGATTCGCGGATGACGAGGCGGCTTTTGATGAGGCGCAGCTGGGGGTCGCGGTTGCCTTTGATCTGGTCGAGGAGGAGGGCGGCGGCTTCGGAGCCCATGTCGTAGGCGGACATGTCGATGCTGGTGAGGGCCGGCTCGACGAAGCGGCAGATAGTCTCGTTGTTGAAGCCCAGGATGGCGATGTCCTGGGGGATGCGCAGGCCGTTCTTTTTGATGACGTGCATCATCTCGATGGCGGCGAAGTCGTTGATGGCGAAGATGGCGTCCGGGCGTTGGGGTAAGTTGATGAGCTGGCGGGTGTAGTCTTCTACGGTGCCGCCGCGGAAGTGCGATTGTACGATATAGTTTTCTTTTACGGGCAGGTTGTGTTTCCGTAACGCATCCATATAGCCTTTCAAGCGGTAGCGGCTGTTGTATAGATTTTGCGGGCCGGCGACGATGGCGATGCGTTGACAACCCTGGCTGATGAGGTGCTCGGTGCCTTCGAAGGCGATTTCGTAGTTGTCGGTATAGACGCGCGAGGTGTTGAGCTCTTCGGTGATGCGGTCGAAGAATACGACCGGTATATTTTTATCCAATAAGATCTGGAAGTGGTCGGTGCGGTCTGTTTCGGCAGAGACGGAAACGAGCACACCGTCGACGTGCGCGGTGAGGAGTGAACGGAGGTTGCTGCGTTCGGTGACAAAGCTTTCGTCGGACTGGCAGATCATGACGTTGTACCCCGCCAGGTTGGCCACCCGTTGTATGCCGCCGATGGCTTTGGCGAAGAAGCGGTTTACGGTTTCGGGGATGAGTACGCCGATGGTGTTGGTGCGTTGTTGTTTGAGGTTGAGGGCGAGAGCGTTGGGCGTATAGTTCAGTTTGCGTGCGAGCTCGAGGACCTTGTGGCGTGTTTCGGCGTTGACGTCCGAGTGCTCGGACAACGCGCGTGACACGGTGGACTTGGAGATGCCCAGCATTTTAGCAATGTCGTTGATGGTGATGGAACCGGAGCTCATAGATCGTTTTACTGCCATGCAAGATAAAGATTAAAGTTCTGGGACCGTTCCCGGGAACGGTCCCTATTAAATATCATTTAAAAAGCAACTATTTGGTCATATTTTTTACTACAATCGTATTAAATATTTGGACAATCGATTGCACAGATGGCACTTTTACCCCACTTCAACCCCGCCCAAGCCATCCGGTATTCTACCGGGATTGCCGCCCTTCGGCCCCAAAACGAAGGCCTGGACCTCCTGTTTGACCGGGTAGCCCGCGAGGACGATTACAAGTCGTTCGAGACGATCTTCAAGCGTATGTACCGGCAGCTGTGCCGGGTGTCGGCACGCATGGTGCAGAGCCATGCGCTGGCCGAAGAGATCGTAGACGATGTATTCTGCAACCTGTGGGGTAACCGCAAGCGCATTCAGATCAATTCGTCGTTCCAGGCGTACCTGCTCGCGTCGGTACGCAATAAGTCGCTGGACTGCCTGCGCAAAACGAAGCACGACCGGAATATAGAGCTGGAGTGCGCGGCGGATGTGGCCAGCGTGCACGAGGGTGCGCAGGAGCACCTGGTATACGAGGAGCTGCGCGGCCAGATCGAGTCGGCGATCGAGTCGCTGCCCAAGCAGTGCCGGACGATCTTTCGCATGAGCCGGGAACAGGACATGAAGTATAAGGACATTGCCGACGTGCTGCAGATCAGTATAAAAACCGTCGATACCCAGATGGGCCGAGCGTTAAAGCACCTGCGGCAGGCCGTTCGCCCGGTATCCGTATAAAATAAAATCCATCCGCCCGCGGACTGGCTGTAGGGGGTGTCGCTGTTTTCAGCGTCCTTGTAACATGGCCAGACCACCCGCGCTTACCGGAATTTATGCCTTGATGGCTCGCTGCCTGGCCGGCGAAGCGACCCCGGAAGACATTCATCAGTTAAAAACATTATGCGAGCAAGACCCGGCCTGGTGTGCCGAGTTCGAATCGATGCGGGGCCTTTGGGCGGAAGCGTACGGGGCGGCCGATGAAAAACCGATCGAAGAGGATCTGGATCGTGTGAGCCGCAAGCTGAAGGCGCGGGGCTTGCGGTAATACCAATCTATACTATAGAAGAAGCGAGAATACGATGTTGATGGAACAGACATGGCGCTGGTTCGGGCCGAACGACCCGGTCAGTTTACAGGACATACGACAGGCCGGTGCCACCGGTGTCGTTTCGGCGTTGCACCATTTGCCGAACGGGGTGGTGTGGCCGATCGAGGAGATCCTGCAACGCCAGCAGATGATCGAAGCGGCGGGCCTGACGTGGTCGGTCGTGGAAAGTATACCGGTACACGAAGATATTAAAAAGCAAAACCCGGGCTATGAGCGGTATATCGCGCACTATAACGAAAGCCTGCGCAATCTCGGCCGCTGCGGCATCCGCACGGTATGCTATAATTTTATGCCGGTGCTGGACTGGACGCGTACGGACCTGGCGTATGTGCTGCCCGACGGTTCGAAGGCGCTGCGGTTTGACGCGGTGGCGTTTGCGGCGTTCGACCTGTTTGTGCTCAAGCGGCGCGGGGCGTTGCGGGAGTATACGCGGGCACGGATCGAGGCTGCCGAGCGGTATTACGACGAAGCCACGGACGAGGCGCTCGATGCCCTGCGCCGGAATATACTGGCCGGACTGCCCGGCGCGGAAGAAGGCTATACATTAGACCAGTTCCGCAAGGTGCTGGAAGAATACGACGGTATAGACGAACCGCGCCTGCGGCAGCATTTATATACCTTTATCCGCGCGATTGCCCCCGTGGCGGAAGAAGCGGGTGTACGCCTGGCGATCCACCCCGACGACCCGCCGTACCCGATGTTCGGACTGCCGCGCGTCGTCAGCACCGAGGCGGATGCCGAGCGTTTACTCGCGGCGTACGATTCTGCTTACAACGGTCTCTGTTTTTGTACCGGCTCGTATGGCGTGCGCACGGACAACGACCTGGTGGGCATGGTGCAACGCCTGGGGCATCGTATAAACTTTGTACACCTGCGCAGCACACGCCGCGACGACGCCGGTAATTTTTTTGAAGCCGACCATCTGGCCGGCGACGTCGATATGCCTCGCGTGATGCGGGCGCTTGTCGTAGAGCAGCGCCGGCGCGCGACGCAAATCCCTTTCCGGCCGGACCACGGCCACCAGATGCTGGACGACTTGCAGAAGAAAACAAATCCCGGTTATTCGGCCATCGGTCGTTTGCGGGGACTGGCTGAACTGCGCGGTCTTGAACTCGGTATTTCTTCGGTGCTGCCTGTGTAGGGACACATAAATAATTAAAACGATTGCATGTAGGGGTAAGCATTTTTTACGACGTCATATGAACAAACCGCTGTGCGTTCGCGCGTGCGGCGATTGGGGAAAGCCTGTTGGCGGCACACCGCAGGTTTTCCCGACCATGTCAAACCCAAACCTTATTGTTCTATGACAAAAGCTCTACTTTACAGGCGCCAGGCATGGCTATTCATGCTCCTGGTCGTCGCGCTGCTGGCACCGCTGGCAGGGCAGGCACAGACCCACACGGTATCGGGCGTGATCACGTCCGATGATGGCTCGCCCCTCCCCGGGGTATATGTACTGGTGAAAGGCACATCCAACGGTACAGCCACTGATTCAAACGGAAAATATACCATCGTCGCTCCGGCAGACGGCACGCTGGTGTTTACCTTCATCGGCATGCGCCCCCTGGAGCGTCCGGTGAGTGGCCAGACGACACTGGATGTCGCGATGGAAACCGACGTTTCCGAGCTCGATGAGATCGTGGTGGTGGGGTACGGTACGCAAAAGAAAAGCGACCTGACCGGTTCGGTATCGTCGGTATCGTCGAAGGAGATCCGTTCGGTACCGGTGGCGTCGCTTTCGCAGGCGTTGCAGGGTCGTGCGGCGGGGGTACAGGTAATGCAGTCGTCGAACTCGCCGGGTGGCGGTGTGACGGTGCGCATCCGCGGCGGTAACTCGATCCAGGGTGGTAACGAGCCGCTCTATGTTGTCGACGGTTATCCGCTTTATAATGAGTCGGGGCCGACGATCAGCCCGAACGACATCGAGTCGATGGAGATCCTGAAAGACGCTTCGGCTACGGCGATCTACGGTTCGCGCGGCGCGAACGGCGTGGTGATCATTACCACGAAGCGCGGCAAGCCCGGCAAAGCGAATGTACAGTTTGAAACATACCTGGGCTTCCAGGAAGTCCGGAAGAAGCTCGACGTGCTCAACGCTACACAGCTGGCAGAGCTGATCAACGAGGGTATCGCGAATACCAACGCCGACAATCCTACGAAGCCTCCGATCGCGCCGGCGTTCACACAGGAGCAGATCGCCGGATTGGGAAAAGGCACCGACTGGCAGGATGAGATCTTCCGGACGGCGCCGATCCAGAATTATTACCTGGCGTTGACCGGCGGCGACGATAAGATGCAGTACGCGATCACCGGTAACTATTTTGATCAGGATGGCATCGTGATCAATTCCAACTATAATCGTGCGTCGTTCCGGATCAATCTGGACCGGCAGATGAGCGAGCGGCTGAAGTTCAGCAGCAGCCTGACCTTCTCGCGCAGCAAGCGCAACCAGATCACTTCGGATACCGACGGCGGCTCGGGCGCGGGCGTGGTATACGGCGCGTTGAATTTTTCACCGACGGTGCCGGTGCGAAACCCGGATGGTACGTATACGATCGACAATCGCCCCGGTGCGATCAAGATCAATAACCCGGTGGCGATGGCCAACGACATCGAAAACGAGAACACCACCAGCCGTGTGCTGGGTACGGTGTCGGCGGAATATACCCTGGCGAAAGGCCTGACGGCGAAAGTGTTGTTCGGTACCAACCTGGTATATGAAAAGATCGGGTTTTACCTGCCGCGCTCGACGTTTTCGGGTTTGCAGGTTTCGGGGAGCGCGTACCTGAACAACCGTCAGAGCGCCGAGTGGCTGAACGAAAATACGTTGAATTATAAAACGACGATCAGTGACCGCCACACGTTCAACATCGTGGCGGGGTATACACTGCAGTCGGGCTCGTCGGAAGAGTTCCGCGCCAATGCGCAGAACTTTGCCAACGACATTCTCAACAACAACAGCCTGGCATCGGCGCAGCAAGCCAACCCGGGTTCGTCGGAGGTGCTGGACTGGGGCCTTCGCTCGTACCTGGGGCGTGTCAACTATGACCTCGACGGTAAGTACCTGGTGACGTTGACGGGTCGTGTGGACGGTGCGTCCAAGTTCGGCAAGGGTAATAAGAATGCGTTCTTCCCGTCGGGCTCCGTGGCCTGGAAAATCTCGAAAGAGTCGTTCATGCAGCAGGTCGCGGTGGTCAGCGATCTGAAGCTGCGCGCCAGCTATGGGATCACGGGGAACCAGGAGATCGGTAACTACCAGTCGATCGGCGCCCTGGGCACACAGAACTATAACTTCGACAATAAACTCTTCATCGGGTATGCGCCCAGCCGGATGGCCAATCCCGACCTGAAGTGGGAGACCACGACGCAAGTGGACGTCGGGATCGATGCGGGTTTCTTCAACGACCGCCTGCTGGTAACGGCCGATTGGTATCGAAAGAAAACCAAGGACCTGTTGTTCAACGTGCCGCTGCCGGTGACGTCGGGGTATACTACATCGTTGCAAAACATCGGGAAGGTTCAGAACCAGGGGGTCGAGCTGGGCATCGCGACGATCAACGTGGAAGGCGCATTTTCGTGGACGACGAATTTCAACGTTGCGGCCAACCGCAACAAGGTACTGGACCTCGGCAACGCCAAGGATGTTCCGACCGGCAGCGCCAGCGGACACCTGCAGCTCTCCAACTCGGGTATTTTGCGTGTAGGCGAGCCGGTGGGTGTATTTTATGGTCTGGAGTTCGACGGCATTTTCCAGAATGCGGAGGAGATTGCGAACTCGGCGCAGAAGAACGCCAAGCCGGGCGACCGTCGTTATGTAGATGTCAAACAGGACGGTGCAATCAACTCGCAGGATCGTGTGATCCTGGGGCAGGCGCAGCCGAAGCTGATCTTTGGTTTTACCAACAACTTTTCGTTCAAGGGCTTCGATCTGAACGTATTCTTCCAGGGCGTGCAGGGCAACAGCCTCTACAACATCAACCGGTACGAGCTGGAGTCTATGACGGGCATCAGCAACCAATCGGCCGAGGTGCTGAACCGCTGGACGCCGACCAACCCAAGCAATACCATTCCGCGCGCGATCAGCACGACCACTTCGTATCAGGTTACGAGCCGGCAGATCGAGGATGGCTCGTATATCCGCCTGCGCAACATCCAGCTGGCGTACAACCTGCCGTCTACCATGCTGGAGCGTGTCGGGCTGAACTCGGCCAAGGTCTACGTCAGCGGCCAGAATCTGCTGACGATCACCGACTACTCGGGCTACGACCCGGAGGTGAGCCGCTACGGCCAGGAGACCCTCAGCCAGGGTACCGACTACGGCAGCTATCCCTCGGCCAAGATGTATCTGATAGGTGTTAACATTGGTTTCTGATCCTCATTAAACGATTTACGACTATGTATAAAAAATATATCCTCGGACTTTTGACTGCATGCCTGGCGTCGTGCAGCGTGCTGGAAGACGAGCCGAACTCGTTCATTCCGACCGAGCAATTTTACAAGACCCAGGCCGATGCGATGGCGGCCGTGACGGCGGCCTATACGGCAAGCAAAGCGAACGGCGATACGAACCGCAACTTCAACATTCTGGGCGACCTGACGACGGATGACCTCACGCCGCTGGCCAACAACAACGACCGGGTACAGTTGAACACCTATACCCATACGGCCGCGAACGTTATTGTGCGGGAATCGTGGCAGAACTTTTTCCTGGGTATCACCCGCTGCAACGTAGTGATCGAGCGTGTGCCGCTGATCACCATGGATGAGACCCTGCGCAACCGGCTGGTGGCAGAGGCGAAGTTCCTGCGTGGCTTCTATTATTTCCATCTGGTGCGCCTGTTCGGCAAAGTGCCGCTGGTGCTGCAGGAGACCAAGCTGCCGACGGAGGTGACATTTCCGAAGCGCGAAGACGCGGACGTGATCTACGAGCAAATCGTCAAAGATCTTCAGGATGCGGAGACGGGCCTGCCGGACAAGTATACCAAGAACGAAGACCGGGGCCGCGTGACCAGCGGTATGGCGAAGGGCTACCTGGCGCTGGTATACCTCACACGCCACGAATGGACCCTGGCCGCCGCCAAGGCGAAGGAAGTTATGGACGGGCCGTACGGCTATGGCCTGTGGGATACGTATAAGGAAGTCTTTGATGTCAAGAACGAGTTTGGCAAGGAAGCGATGTTCGATGCACAGTTTGTCAGCGGCCCCGGTGGGCAGGGCAGCAACCTGATCGCGTTCTGGGCGCAGGAGAACAACTCGGTGGCGGGCCGCGGCTTTGGTTCATTCAAACCCACGGATGGTATTTACAACAGCTTTGCTTCGTATGATAAACGCCTGGAGGTGTTCTTTACCAAAGGCACGGACGGCCGTTGGTATTGCAACAAATGGGTGGACAGCGATGCTACGACGGCTTACCAGTCGGACAACAACTTCCCCCATATGCGCTTTGCAGAAGTATTGCTGAACTTTGCGGAAGCTTCGAATGAGGACATCGGCCCGAACGACGAGGCGTACGATGCCGTAAATGCCATCCGCACGCGTGCGGGCCTGGCGGACCTGGAGAACCTGACGCAAGAGCAGTTCCGTGACTCGGTGCTGCTGGAGCGTCGTCGCGAGCTGTGCTTTGAAGGCCACCGCTGGTATGACCTGGTACGTACGGGCCGGCTGGTGTCGACGATACGCGGCCTCGGTAACACCAACATTCAGGATTATCACCAGGTGTTTCCGGTGCCGCAGCTGGAGCTGGATCTGAACACAAACCTGTTGCCTCAAAACGATCTGTATTAACTAATTCTTTTTCATGATGCGTATGAAACCCTGGGCGCTTTTTGTTACTGTGGGCATCGGTGCTCTCCTTGCCTGCACGATCAAGCCTGTGCTGGATCCGCGCGCGGCGTTGGACAAGGCCAAGGCTCAATTGGAAACAAGCCTGACGGCCTATGCCGACCTGTCGCAGTTCCCGCGCGGTGCGAAGGCCGACGGCAGCTATCGCGGTACGAAGTCGTCGGAATGGACGAGCGGCTTTTATCCGGCCACGTTGTGGTATATGTACGAATATACGCAGGACAAGAAGTGGGCTGACGCCGCGCGTCGCTGGACGGCGGGCATGGAGAAGGAAAAATTCAATACGCGCACGCACGACCTGGGATTCATGCTGTATTGCCCGTTTGGCAACGGGTACCGTCTGACAAACGACCCGGCGTATAAAGAGGTGATGCTGCAGGGTGCGAAGTCGCTGTCGACGCGTTACAACCCGAAGACGGGTTGTATCAAGTCGTGGGACCATGGCCAGTGGCAGTTCCCGGTGATCATCGACAACATGATGAACCTGGAGTTGTTGTTCTGGGCCACGCGTGTGTCGGGTGACTCGAGCTTTTACAAGGTTGCCGTGACGCATGCCAACACGACGCTGAAGAATCATTTCCGCAGCGATAACAGCAGCTACCACGTGGTAGACTACGATACGCTGACGGGCAAGGTCATTCAGCGCGTGACGCACCAGGGTTTTGCCAATGAGTCGGCGTGGGCCCGCGGGCAGGCGTGGGGGTTATATGGCTACACCGTTGCCTACCGCGAGACGAAGGACAAGCGCTACCTGGATCAGGCGGTAAAGATCGCGACCTTCTACCTGAAGCATCCGAACCTGCCGGCGGACAAGGTGCCGTATTGGGACTTTAACGCGTCAGGCATTCCGAACGAGGAGCGCGACGCTTCGGCGGCCGCCATTACAGCGTCGGGCCTGCTGGAATTGAGCACGTATGTAAAAGACAGTAAGCCTTACGTTGCCGCGGCGGAGCAGATGCTGACGAGCCTCGGTTCGCCGGCGTACCTGGCCAAGCCGGGCGAGAATAATCATTTTATCTTATTGCACTCGGTGGGCCACAAGCCGGCGAAGTCGGAGATCGACGTGCCCCTGGTATATGCCGACTACTACTACATTGAAGGGCTGCTGCGCTACCAGCGCCTGAAAGATAACACCCGAAAAAAATAAACATTGGGTTAATTGGTTGAGTCGATGCGACTGGCTCTTTGGGTCAGTCGCATTTTTTTTAACTTGTCATGATGAAAAACAGCATTCTTCTATTGTCCATAGCGGCCCTGGCGGCCTGCAGCAAGCCGCGGCAGAAGTCCCTGACCGTACAGAATCCGTTGGAGACGGAACGTACGGAGATCGTATCGATCCCGGTCGCTACACTCGACAGTTTGTTCCCGTCGTTCACGCCGGGAAACCTGACGGTGCGGGCCCCGGGCGACGACCATCACAGTATCCTGCAATGGGTGGATGAAGACGGCGACGGCAAGCCCGAGCGGTTGCTGTTCGAGGCGTCGTTGAAGGGGAAGGAACACAAGACGTTTATCCTGGAAGAAACGCAGCACCCTGTGCATGACACGGTGCGGACAGGTACGTATGGCAGATTTGTGCCGGAGCGAATCGACGACTTTGCCTGGGAAAACAACCGGGTGGCGTTCCGCACGTACGGTCCCGAGGCGCAGCGTTTGGTGGACGCGGGTGAAAAGGGCGGGACGTTGTCGAGTGGTATAGATTGCTGGTTGAAGCGTGTGGAGTATTCTATTATCGATCCTTGGTATAAAAAGAACACTGCCGGCGGCAGTTATCACCACGATGACGGCGAGGGGTATGATCCGTACCACGTCGGTGCCAGCCGCGGTTGCGGCGGCCTGGGCGTGCTGATAGGCGACTCGTTGTATGTGTCGAAGAACTTTGTTTCGCACCGGGTATTGGCCAACGGTCCGTTGCGGACTACGTTCGAGCTGACGTATGCGCCGTGGTCTGCCGCGGGGGCGATGGTGCGGGAGCGGAAGGTCATTTCGATCGACCGGAACAGTCAGTTGTGCCGGATGGAGGCCCATGTGACGTCCGACAGCACGCTGGCGAATGTGACGCTGGGTATTGCGCTGCACGATAAAAAGGGCGAGGTGAAAGCGGACAGCGCACAGGGATGGTTCCGGTATTGGGAGCCGATGGATGATTCGGAGCTTGGTACGGCGATCGTGATCGACCCGGCGCGGGTGCTGCGGTATGCAGACTACCGCACCACGAAAAAGGACATGAGCCATTTGTATGTCATGGCGGCAGCGCCGCGGCAGGATGCCGTGGTATACTATACCGGTTTTGGCTGGAAGAAGGCGGGCGAGGTCGCTTCCGCGGAAGCGTGGGATCTTTACCTGCAGGATTTTGCGCAGCGGATGGCGTCGCCGGTGACGGTACGTTTTGAGAAATAGCATGTCGATGGTTGTGCGTGATCGGTATAACTTTTTAGGCAGGGCGGCTGGTATTGCCGTGATGCTGCTCGGGCTGGTGGGGATGGATGTCTGTGCGCAGGCCCGCTTGCGGCAGGAGGCGACGGAAGTGCTGCGGTCGCAGGTCTTGCAAGAAGCAGCATGGGCCCTGGGCGAAGCGCCGGTGACGGTTACGGCGGAGCGCTCGCCGCGGTCGGCCGGCGGCATACACGACTTTTATTCCGAAGGGGATTATTGGTGGCCGGATTCCACGGATGCGAAGGCTCCTTATGTTCGCCGCGACGGAATGACCAACCCCGATAATTTTACGGCGCACCGGCGGGCGATGATCCGCTTCAGCACGATCGTGGGGGCGTTGGCGTCGGCGTATAAAATTACGGGCGACGCCCGGTATGTGCAGCAGGCACGGGTGCACCTGCGGGCGTGGTTCATCGATCCTGCTACGCGCATGGCACCGCACCTGCTGTATGCACAGGCGATCCAGGGCCATGCTACCGGTAGGGGTATCGGTATTATCGATACGATCCATTTGATGGAGGTGGCGCAAGGCGTGATGGTGATGATGCGTGATAAGGCGTTCGATGCCGCTACGCGCGAGGGGGTTATTGCCTGGTTCAAGGCGTATCTTGTCTGGCTGACGACGCATGCGTATGGGAAGGAGGAAATGGAGGCGAAGAACAATCACGGAACGTGTTGGGTGATGCAGGTGGCGTCGTTTGCCCGGCTTACCGGCGACGAGCGCTTGCTGCGTTTTTGCCGGGAGCGGTTTAAGACGGTGCTGCTGCCCGGGCAGATGGAGGTGGATGGAAGTTTTTCATTGGAGCTGAAACGGACGAAGCCTTATGGGTATTCTATCTTTAACCCGGATGCGATGGTGATGATCTGTCAGATCCTTTCGACCTCTAAAGACGATCTGTGGCGTTATCAGACGGCGGATGGGAGATCGATTGGGAAAGGGATCGCTTTCTTATATCCTTATCTACGCGATAAACAGACGTGGCCCTATACGCCGGATGTGATGTACTTCGATCAGTGGCCGGTGGCGCAGCCGGCGTTGTTGTTTGGGGCTTTGGCGTTGGGAGAGAAGGGGTGGTTTGATGTTTGGCGGGGGTTGGAGCATGCGCCGAAGGAGGAGGAGGTTGTGAGGAATTTGCCGGTACGGCATCCGTTGTTGTGGTTTTAGTGGTACGGCAGTTACAAACTGCCTACCGTGCAGGCACAAGTCACCGCTTCGCTGAGACTTGCGCCAGTCACTACTTCCTGGTGACGCGGGTCTTGCGGCCGGTGGTGAGCTTGGCCAGGGTTTCGCGTACGGCTATCTTTGGCAGGGTATCTTTGTTCTCCCCGATATATTCTTCTACCAGGGTGCGGTGATGTTTTTCCATGCTGCGCAGGAGCCATGAGATGGCTTTTGTGATCAGTATATCTTTTTCGCTTTTCAGCTTGTCGATGTTTTGCAAGGCTGTTGCGGCGAGTGCTTCGTGTTTGTCGGCGCGCAGGGGGGCGCAGAATAATACCAGTGAGGCGCGGCGTTTTTGGATCCCGGCGCTTTTGGCGAAGCGGGTTACGAGGGGCTTCCATTCTTTCCAGCGGGAGGACAGGCCTTTGACGGTATATTTGCCGGTGCAGAGAGTGTCGACTTCTGACCAGCCTTCGAGGTGGTCGAGCCAGGTGTCGAAGATGGCGGGGTCGAACTCGCGTTGGCCGGTAGTGGTATAGTCCAAGAGGATGCCGGCCATGCATTTTTCGGTATAGGACTTTGCGGTGATGAGGCTCGATAACAAGGCGACTACGTCGTCGGCGGAGAGGTCGCGGTGGGCTTTCATCCAGGAGCCGGCGATCTGGCGCAACGAGGGCACGCCGATGGCGATGCGGGGGTGGGTGCTGCCCAGGTAGGAATCCAGGAAAGTATGTTGCGTGGGCGCGCCCGCCTGGTCCTGGATCAGTTTAAGGATGTCCTTGTGATGACGGTTCATGGAAGGCGTCTTTGCTTTAGGTAAAGATGGAAAATTTCATGAAATTACCCCGTCATGGCCTATCGTCTGTCTCTTGTTTTTTTGGCGTTCATCGCCACCTCGGTATATGCGCAGAAGCCCCGCAACCACCGCGAAGAGGCGCTGCTGCTGGCGAAGATCCTGCGCGAGCAGCACGTGGCGCCGAAGCCGTTGAATGACAACTTTTCCCGGCAGGTGTTTGCGCAGTTCACCAGCCAGCTCGATCCCGACAAGTTATATTTCTCTGCCGCCGACCTGCAAACGCTGGCGGTCCACGAAACGCGTCTTGACGATGAGCTGAGCGGCACGGGCTGGGATTTCCTGCCGCAGGTGACGACGTTATACCGTCAGGCGCTGGTACGGGCCGAGCGCATGATCTCACAAACGGGTGAGACGGCATTTACCGGCACCGTCAAAGAATATGTTTCGTTCGACACGGTACACTGGCCGGCAGACCCGGCGGCTTTGCAAGCCAAGTGGCGACTGTGGCTCAAGCACCAGACGTTGCAGCGCCTGGTCGACGTGCGGACGGGGTACACCGGGCCGGAGAAGGAATTTTTTACGCGTCATGAGTCCGAGGCCCGGCAGCGAATGACGGCGTACGAGCTTCGCACGGTGCGGCGAATTTTGCAGCACCCCGGTGCGTTTGAAAATTATGTGGCCGCGCAATATTTCCAAAGTATTGCGGCGGTGTTCGATCCGCATACGACCTACATGCCGGTGACGGAAATGGAAAACTTTCTGTCGACGCTCAGCACGGAAGGGTATTACTTCGGCATTACGCTCGACGAGAATGAGCGCGGCGATGTGCTGATCACGGCGCTGGCGCCGGGCGGCCCGGCGTGGAAGTCGGGGGAGATCCATGCGTCGGATGTACTGACCGGTTTGCGGTGGGACGGTGGGGACGATACCAGTATAGAGGGCTTTACGCTGGACGAGGCCAACGCTATTCTGGCAGACGCCAACCACCGGTATATGGAATTCACCGTGCGCCGTCAGGGCGGCGTGGTGAAGAAGATCAAGTTGCAGAAGGAGAAGATCTCGCTGGAAGAGAACTATGTGCGCAGCTATGTGCTCGAGGGCAAACACCGCATGGGCTATATCGCGCTGCCCGACTTTTATACGCGCTGGGACGACGAGAGCGAGGGCTCGCGCTGCGCGGGCGATGTTGCCAACGAGGTGATGAAGCTACGGCAGGAGAACGTCCGCGGGCTGATCCTCGACATTCGCTACAACGGCGGCGGCTCGTTGATGGAGGCCGTGGCGATGGCCGGGATCTTTCTGGACGAAGGGCCGCTGGGCATGTTGCGCAACCGGCAGCAGGATATTATCACTCTCAAGGACATTGATCGCGGTACAGTCTATGATGGCCCGCTGGTGCTGCTGGTGAATGGGCAGAGCGCTTCGGCGTCGGAGTTTCTGGCGGCGGTATTACAAGATTATCGCCGCGCGGTGATCGCGGGCACGCGCACGTTTGGGAAGGCTACGGCCCAGAATTTTTTTCCGCTGGACCCCACGCAACAGCAGGGGCCGTCGCTCGAAACGATCCAGGACGGTCCGGGTTTTGCCAGCATCACGACCGACAAGATATACCGGGTGACGGGTGGTACCGCACAGGGTGCGGGGGTGAAGCCTGACATTGTATTGCCGGAGGTATTTGATATACCGGGGGTACGCGAGTCGGCCATGCCGTTTGCGTTGCCGGCTGATTCGATCCTGAAGCGTACGTACTTCCGGGTGTTGCCGCCGCTGCCGCTGGATTCCTTGCGGACGCGGAGCCGTGCGCGGGTGGGATCGTCTGCGACGTTCCAGCATATCGTCAAGGGCCGGCGCTGGCTGGCGGACGAGTTCCATCGTCGGGACGAGCCGGTGTCGCTGTTATGGGATGCGTTGTACGCGCGCGAAGTAGCGATGCAGCAGCAATACCGCGCACTGGAGAAGTCGCTGGAGCAGGCCAGCCGCGTGTTTACCGTGACCAACGGCAGCGCGGACCGGCAGCGCCTGGCGGCCGATGATTATGCGAAGGATTTTAACCGGTCGTGGATCACCAACCTGCAAAAGGATGTATACGTGGAAGAAGCTGTGAACATATTGACGGATATGATCGAGCTTTCGAACCACGCTGCGAAATAACCTGCCTGATTTGAAAACTGACGGCCTGTTTGCCGTATCTTGACACGCCAAAAAAAGCAGATCTGCTGAATGAAAGAAGAACAAGTACACGTACTGGTGGGCTGCGCCGACGCGCGCGACCTGAGCCAATTGCAACTGGATGTGATCGAGCGCGTTACGGCCGAGTATGCCGGCCAGGGTATTAACGTTGAACTGCACACCGTGCGTGCGGCGGGCTCGTTCGTTTCGCCGGACATCGTGATGGACATCAAGCGGATCTTCGAGGAAGCGCAGCGCCGGGCCGACCTGCGGGTGCCGATCCGGTACTTCGTGCACATTCAGACCCACGGTCACCTGACAGAAGATTCCAACGATCATTACATCAGCCACGTACATGAATTGAAGATCGTAGACGGCTCGCCGCTGAACTGCGGTATGCTGGGCGCTTCCTCGGTGGGTGTCGAGATCGAGCAGATGCTGGTGGAAGAACGGCCTACGGTGGAGATCCGCGGCCAGGCCCTGGTGATCGACAGCGACACGAAGATCAAACGCCTGCTGAAAGAGTTCTACGCGTACGACGGCTACCTGGCCGGCGACTGGATCAGCAGCATCGACCTGCTGCGTACCCACCCTCGGCACCAGCGCACCATCCTGGAGAAGGCTATCAGCACAGACCCGGAGCTGAAGATGCTGAACATCGAGATCACCTGCGGCATCCTGGATTATGCCATTCACTCGCTGATCCGCGTGGACGGGGGCGAGCCTGCGGTGCCTTTCTGGGACACGGTGCAGACAGAGATCCGCAAGCATGCGCAGAACGATCGCGCTGCCAAGGAAAGCCTCATCAATCAAAACCGCAAGCAAAAGCCCCTGGCGGGCTTGCTGTGTATGAGCGATCCGCGCATGGCGTCCCGCTCGGAAGCCGCCAACTATTATATGCGGCTGCGCAACATCGAGCACACCGGCGAGTATATTCCCAATACCGTCTTTAACATGACAGGTACCTCGTTCGATATTCCGCATACGCCTTTCGGGCCTTATGTGATTGCCGGATTTTTCTTTGCCGTAAAAGCCCTGGGATTAAAAGATCAGATGGTGATGGGCGGGACGGAAGCTCAGACGGAACGGATCATGCAGAAGATCCAGAACGATCCAATCATGAGCCTGATCGTGCGGAAGTTTGAGGTGAATCTGATCCCGATCAGTTTGGACGCGCTCGTGAAGGAACGGGCGTGACCTCAGAACAGGAAGGCGTAGTACTTTTCGATATGTGCGGCGGTCTCTTTGGCGTTGATCTTTTTTCTGAAAAGATCGTCGAAGGGATCGCCGGTTTCTTTCAGGCGTTTGAGGATCGTTTTATAGTTGAGCTTTTCGATCGATAATCCTTTTGTTACTTCTTCCCAGAACAACGGTGTCGCCACGGTGGCCGTATCGGCGGCCAGGGAGTAGGCGGCCACCAGGGTTTGTTGATCTTCATTCAGATGGCAATCTAAAATGATCTTTCCGAGACTGTACTCACCGGGCTCCCGCAGGATGGCGCGGTCGGGGAACTTTAGCAGGATGAGCTTGCAGACATTTTGCGCCAGTACCTGGCTCTCGTCCATGCTGCTTTTGCCATCGAGCGGTATATATACATGAAAGCCGGAGATGCCGTCGGTTCTGATAAAGGCAGGAACGTTCAACGCCGTGAGGATATGATGGGCCATGCGTGCGACATCGATCACTTTCTCGGGCGCATTTCCACCGGCTTCGATGCCGATCACGCAGTAGTCGGGATGGCTTGCCGATCTTGCGCGGACGTGTTGCGGGTAAAAATCTACGGCCCCTCGTTCGATATAATACAACAGATGCTCTTTGGTATTGCACAGGAGCACGTCTTGTTTTGTTTTGCTGCGTGGCGAGGTGATGGCAGTGTGCAGGCCTGCAGGAAGCTCGTCGGCATCGGGTGTGAGTTCGTCGGCCGATCGGTATTCGTTGAGGCCGCCGCGTTCGGAGCGGAGCCGGATGAGCTGTGGACGGTCTTTGAGGTAGGGAAGGATATAGTCGGCCATGTCGTTGTAGTAGTCGAGTATATCGCGTTTGGTGAGGCCCGAGCGTTTAAAGATCACTTTGTTGAGGTCTGTAAACTCGATCTTTTGCTTGAGCTTGTACGCCGGTTGTTTAGGCGCCGACTTGCGTGCCGGTGCGGCTTCTCTCTTTTGGGCTTTGCCTTTTTGCCTGGCGGGCGGTGGCGGTTTGATGGGGGTGCCCCGCTTGCGCGTGGTGGGGAGCTCTTCTATGTCCGCGAATTCTTTTGCCACACGGTCGTCGAATTCGAAGGGATTCTGGTCCCATACCTTGTTGGATGTGGTATGGAAAAAGTACAGGCCGGGAATGTCGTCGCTGCCGTGGAGCTGGTGGTCGGAGGATTTCAGGTTTTCCAGTACGGCGGCGAACGTCAGGTTATAAAAAACGTCTGTTTCTTCTTCGATCGCTTCGATGCTGATGCGGTCGTCGACGGAATGCCCGGCTTTGGTGATGTACAGGCGGATCAGCTTGCTGCGGTCGGCCCGGTCTTCGCAGGCGGTGACAATCTCAACGATCGATTTGAAGGCTTTGGTATTCTTCCGGATGATCATGGGCCAGCTTTTTCTAATATTACGCTTGCCGCACGCGATTATCAAGTATTTGGCGCAGATACGGCAAGGCTTGGTAACAATGCCGGTACGTGTGTCCGCCGGTTTTCAGGGGGGAAACGATCGTCGCCGGGCCGTTGTGGCGACCCATTACACTATTTTTGGTACGTCTGGAAACGTCCCGCATTTAACGTCACCAGGGGAGTTTGCAACGTTTGCGTTAGCGGTTTTTTGCCCCAAATTGAGTTATTTACTACACTAAAATTTCATGCCGATGTGAAAATTATCTCACTTTGAGGAAAATATTTCCCTTTCTTTGCCCCCGTTTTTCATGAAGGGCTTGATTCCATGCGGTTTTTAATCATTTCACTGTTTCTCGGTTTGTCGTTCACCCAGTCCCTGTACGCGCAGCTTGAAGTAGCGCCTGCGCCGAAGACTAAAAAAGGCTTACACGGTACGTTCTTCTTTAACTGGGGCTATCACCGTGATCTATATACCAACAGCACGATCCGTTTCCTGGACCGGCAGACGGGTAATTACGATTTCACGTTTTACCATGCCCGGGCGAAGGATCAGCCGGATTGGAATAATTTCTTTAAGACAGCGCCTACCGTGCCGCAGTACCAGGTCAGTGCCGGATATTTCTTTAACGATAAGCACGACCTGGGTATCGAGATAAGCTGGAACCACTTGAAGTATGTCGTGCGCGACAACCAGGTGCTGCATATGAAGGGCTGGATCGATGACCAGTACTACGACCGTGATACGCTGGTCACGCCCGAGTTTGTTCACCTCGAACATACCAATGGCAACAACTACCTGATGATTAGTTTGCTGAAGCGCTATGTGCTGGCATCGTCCAAAAATAACAAACACAAACTTAGCGCCGTGGCGCGCCTGGGGGGCGGTGCGCTGGTACCCAAGACCGATTCGTACATTATGGGTAAGCACAACGACGGTCCCTTCCGGTTTTCGGGTTGGGTGGTCGGCACCGGTGCCGCGATACACTACGACTTTTTTCAGTACTTCTTCCTGGAGCCGTGCATCAAGGAATCGTTTGCCAAGTATACCGACGTGAAGCTATACGAACGGGGACGTGCGCAGCATCATTTCTTTTCGACGCAGTTCATCTTGTCGGCAGGCTTCAATATTCCGACGCGACGTCAGTCGTAAGGGGCATCTTCCCGTAAGACCTTGCGTTGCGTAGATCGTACGCGCGCGATCCGTGCCCCTCGTTTCCCGCGGTGATACCGGAGGCGAACCGATGGGCATGGTATTTTTTTGTCTGGATCGTTATGGTATGGGCACTATTCATAACGGCATTCATCGCACTCATCGTCGCTGTAATTGTATTGCTGCCGGTTTTCGTTCGAAGGAGGTTTAACCGGATGCTGGAGAGCCAGGACGACTTTACAGGACGGGTGGCACGTGTCCGTATCAACCTCTTTGCCAGCAGGGTCAACGTATATGATGTTCGGGTGGACAGCCGCCATGCGCCAGCCGGGCAAGTGCCTGTTGTTTTCATTCCCCATATCTCGATCATCTTTCGCTGGGCGGCGCTCTTCCGACATATGCAGGATCTGACCATCCGGGTGAACGAGCCTCGCGTCCGGATGGTCGTACAGGATAAGGATATCGATGCGCCACCGGAGCCTCAAAAAGAGCCGGCCAATTTGAAAGTCTTGTTGGGGAAGTTACCGGCTTTTCGCGCGGACATCGACGTGCGGGACGGATACTTTCAGTATATCGGTCCCGTTGCGGATGTGCGTGCGGATATTCCCATCACCGCGCTGTACCTCAGTATCCACGATCTGACCAACCGTGCTATCGCCAAACATATTTCGCCCGTGGACGCAACGGCGACGGTGTTTGAAGGTCACGCGGTACTGCGTGCGAACCTGATGCCTCTGGCCGATACGTTGACCTTTGCGGTAACGCTGGAGCTTCAGGGTGTGAACCTGGTATTGCTGAATAACTTCCTGCGGCGTTATGCCCGCGTGGATGTCAGTAAAGGCAGGCTGGATGTTTATGCCGAGTTGGGTGTGGCCCGCAATGCGTTCAAGGGCTATATTAAACCGATCCTCAAGGACCTTGATTTTCTGGGCGCCTCCGGCGGGCGTGGCGGCTTGCTGCAAAAGATGTGGGAGCGGGGTGTGGCCCTGGCGCTCAAGTTGCTCAAGAATCACCGAAAGGGTGAGATCGCCACGAAGATCCCTTTTCAGGGAACGCTCGACAACCCGAACGTAAGCGTAGGGGCAGCATTGCTCGGTATATTCAAGAATGCTTTTATACGGTCTGTCAAGCCGTCGCTGGATAATGTCATTAGTGTACGTACGCTGTGGAAGAGCGCGCGCGCCGTGACCAGCGACCTGCTGGACGGGTTCGTGCAACGACGCAAAAGCGCATAATACTCCGGCTATGAAAAGACTATGGAATCGGGTTTCCCTGTTCTGGAAGATCCTCAAACAAACGTTCAAGCGCTGGAGTGATCGCGAGCCTTTTAACAACAGCGTCATCATCGCCTACTATACCATCTTTTCCCTGCCGGGTCTTTTAGTCATTATCATTAACCTTGCCGGCGTGCTCTTTGGACCGGAGGCCGTGACGCACCAGGTTAGCGGGCAGATCAGCGGCCTGGTGGGACAGGACACCGCCAAGGATATTGAAGCGATGATCCTGGAGGGAAATAAAAGCAAAGGCACCGTGTTGTCAACTGTGCTGAGCGTCGCGACATTGTTGTTTGGGGCGACGGGTGTGTTTTACCAGATGCAGCAGGTCCTTAACAAAATGTGGGATGTGAAGCCGAAGCCAAAAGGCAAGATCTTAAAGCTGGTGAAAGACCGGATCTTTTCGTTCGGCCTGATCCTGGTGGTCGGGTTTCTGCTGCTGGTGTCGTTGTTGCTGTCGGCGGCGCTGAGTGCCGTGAGCGACTGGGTGAGCAGTATGTTATCGGAGGCGTTTGCTGTTTTCTTTCATGTACTGGATATTGCCGTTTCCGTTGGGATCATCACGCTTTTGTTTGCTTCGATCTTTAAGTTCCTGCCCGATGCCAGGATCCGCTGGCGCGACGTGTGGGTGGGCGCCCTTCTTACCGCCGCCCTTTTTGTTGTTGCCAAGTTTGCATTGGGTGTTTATTTCGGCAATGCGAATCCCGCGTCAGCCTACGGTGCGGCGGGAACGATCATTCTCATCATGCTGTGGGTTTCTTATGCGGGGTTGATCCTGCTCTTTGGCGCCGAATTCACGCAAGTGTACGCAGAGGCGCACGGGCGTCATGTCGAGCCGGATAGCGATGCCGTGCCGGCAACGGCGGAAGCTCTGAAGACGGCGCGCACGGCGTCGTAGGGCCACCATAAAGATGGAGGTATTCCAACCCTTTGGGGGTCTTTTGGTACTATTGTATTGTAAAGTGACTACAACCATGATCATCCTTCGAAATCGCCGTTATCGCGCCGCTATGCTTACCACCGGAATCCTTTTACTGGTGTTTGTGATCTCCTACCGGGATTCGTTCGACACGACGTCTGAAAGGCGTCGGGCTGCCGAATCGGTTCATCTTATGGGGCGCAGTATTTCCCGCGTGATGACCGAAGCATCTTTCTTTCAACCCATTATTCAATTCACAGTGGGGGCTCATGAAGGCGGTGCAGGGAAGCAACATCATGCATTGCCCGTTGAAGAGGCAATGTTATATAAACGGCGATAATTTCCTTCGAGGCCAGACGCATAGCATGCCGTTAAGCGCGCGATTAAGCGCTTGTTAATCGCACCCGTTGTATTTTCGCTGGCATGAACGTTATCATTCGCTTATCCCTCTATATCGCCGTGCTGCTGGCGATGCCCCTCTCCATACTTCACGCCGGGCCGGGCAAGATCCGCGTGGCTTGCCTCGGGGCGAGCATCACCTACGGCTCGCTGCTGGAAGATCCTGCCCGGCAATCATTCCCCGCGCAATTGCAGACGTCGCTGGGCGGGCGCTATGTGGTAAAAAATTATGGTGTGCCTGGCGCGACATTGCTGAAGCATGGAGACATTCCGTATCATAAGACTCAGGAATATCAACAGGCGTTGCAAGATAGTCCCGACCTGGTGATCATCGATCTCGGTGGGAACGACAGCAAACTGATCAACCGGATCTATCTGCATGAGTACGAAGCCGACTATCGTGCGATGATTGCCGCGTTTAAAGCGCTGCCGTCGGCGCCGCGTATTATTTTGCTGTTGCCTGCGCCGTCGTTTGTGACGGATACCGCCGGTATTTGGGACCCGGTGATCGTGAACCGTGTTATACCGCGGGTGCGGAACGTGGCCTTTGCTGAAAGGGTGGAGGTACTGGACATGCATTCTATTCTGATCGATAAAGCGGATCTGTTCCCCGATAAGATCCATCCCAACCTGGCGGGCACAACACTGATGGCGAAGAAGATCGAGGCGGTGATCCGACAGGCGCGGGATGCGGGCTTCGATTTGCCTGCGCGCATGAAGGTTGCGGGGAAGACGGGAGCGTATCACGGCTATGAATGTGTGGCGTTTACGTGGCAGGGGAGGGATTGCAAGGTCGTGAAGCCGAAGTTGGCCGATAAGGAGCACCGCTGGATCTGGCGTGCACGATTCTGGGGGCATGAGCCGCAGACGGAGGTTGCGTTGCTGGAGCTCGGCTTCCACGTAGTATACTGCGATGTGGCCGAACGGTTGGGCAATAAAGAAGCGGTGGAGACCTGGAACGGGTTCTACGACATGCTGACGCGGGGTGGGCTTCACCGGAAGGCGGTGATGGAGGGCATGAGCCGGGGCGCGGTGTATGTATATAATTGGGCTGCAGAAAACCCTGCGCGTGTGGCATGTGTATACGTCGACAATCCAGTGCTGGATCTGCAATGCTGGCCGGCACGGCAGTACAAGACAAACGCTGCCGACAAAACAGAATGGGAGGCCTTCAAGAAGGACTATGGCTTTTCGACGGATGCCGAGGCGCTGACGGCCCGGGTCGGGCCGATCGACAAGGTACCCCAGATCGTGCGGGGAAAGTATCCGATGTTGCACGTCTGTGGCGATGCCGACGAGGCTGTGCCTATGAACGAGAATACCTCGCCCTTTGCGAAAAAGGTGAGAAGTCTGAAGGGCCATATTGTGGTGATCGTCAAGCCTGGGTTTAAGCACCATCCGCACAGCCTTCCGAATCCGACGCCCATTGTGGACTTTATCCTGACATCGATGGGGCGCAAGGGGTGACCGGATCCGGTCAATGTCGCCGATATGATCGACGCATGGCTGGAAAATCTATGATTTTTCAGATATTGAGACATGAGAAATGCGTTTATCCTACTCGTGCTCGTCGCCAGTCTGGCGGCAACGGCTCAAACGAATAAATCGACGACCGAGCCGCTGATCCTGCGCGGTAAACTTAGCAACAGCCCGGAAAGAAAACTCAAGGTGTTTTTTTATGATGAGCACGGTGTGGTCAGTGTCGATACTATTTTTCTGGATACCGATGGCACGTTCTTTCTAAAGACATATCGGTGTACACGCCCCCAGCAAACCGGTATACAGCAGCACCAAACACAGATCAACGATATATTTGTCGCGCCCGGGTACGACCTGGTGATCACCGGAGACGCCACGAATTTCGAGACCCTCTTTACATCGGCTACGATCACCGGCAGGGGTGCTACCAGCAACCGGTACCGGCAGCTTAAGAATGATTGGTACTGGCGCCACAAACCCGATACGTCGTGGTATGATCTGGGAAAGAAAAGCCTGGTACGATATGCTAAACGGGAAAAACAAATACACGATTCCCTTGCCAGTGTTGCATTCTCGGGCCTTGCCCCCCAGGACGATCCTTATGTTGATTTCTTTAAGCGCAGCATTATGCTGGATAATAGCTTCGCGCAACTCTATTACTTGCTGGCACACACCAATATTTATCAGCTGAATGCTGCAGAAAGTGAAGACCTGGTGAACGGGAATATAGATCGTAAACTGGTGACGGATATGAACCATGAGACACCACTAACCTACACACGCGAACAGCTGATGGGTGGGAATATCGATCGTGCGCTGGTGACGGGTCTGAGCAACGATGCCTATCTGACGTCGAGCTACTATAGGACCTGGATTGTTGGCGAGTACCTGAACTACCTGGTTCGGCTTGATTACCTGAAAGAGCCCGCGCGAAAAGGGGAAGATCTTTATTCCTTGAAAAAAAGCGCTCAGGTATATTCCGGGAAAGTCAGAGATCTTTCGCTGTACCGCAAAATGTCGAACGAGGTGGGCTCGTGCCAGAGCCTTGAACGACTGAACGCCCTGGGCGATCTTTTTCAGCCGTACCTTTCGTATTTCACGGATGACTTTTATCGAAAATCGATCTCCGAGCAATTTGCCACGCGGGCGGACTATCTCTTGCAAACCAGCATCGGAAAGCCAGCGCCTGGCTTTACGTTAAAGAACGAACATGGGCAGGCGTATAGCCTGGGAGATTTTAAAGGCAAAGTCGTTTACATTGATTTCTGGGCCAGCTGGTGCAAGCCATGCCGGGAAGAGACTCCTTTTCTGGAGGTAGTGTATAATCAATACAAAAACGATCCACGCATTGCCTTTGTAAGCATTTCGGTAGCCGACGGCCAACAGGCGTGGCTGAACGCGCTGAAAAAGGACAAGCCTACGTGGCTGCAATTGATCGATAGCGAAGGCAAAGTAAAAGCAGCGTATAACGCCAACCTCATACCCCGGTTCGTGATCATCAATAAAAAGGGTGAGATCGTAAATTTTAATGCGCCGCAGCCGAGTCGTAAAGACGAATTGTTGAAGCTTTTGGAACAGGAAATGGCGTTGTGAATCGGGTTGCTGTTGAAGGAGAGATGGATTTTACCTGGGAAGAAGATAACGAGGAGAGCCAGAAGAAGATCTGCCCGAAGCTGTATGCGAAGTTTGTAGAGTCGTAGCCGGCGGGTAAATGCAACGTGTAGAGAAAGGGGCGGATGCCCCTTTTTTGTTATAATGTAACCATTTGCTTCCAGGTTTTCAGGTCCACGGCTGTTTCCTCCTTTTCATCGTCGAAGACTATCCAACAGCCGCATTTGTCGGCCAGGGACCTCAATTGGTGGATTTCGCTTTCCGTAACAATATGTCTTCCATATTGCGGACTGCCGCCGGTTACTATATTCCACAGATCAAATTCTACTCTATTCATCCAGCCAGCGGAAAAACCTTTCTCGGAGATCTGGCTCATCAATTCTGCTAACGCGCGTTGGTCTTCGTTTAAATCGTGCAGCATGAAGCGAAATTAAAAGATGTGCCGACAGAATCAAATGCATTAACCGCTTGTGGAATGGTTGGGTGGACGATGTGGAACTGGAGGCCTCTGAAATAAAAAGAGAACCGTCGGTTGTCTTTTTGTAGCGCAACATCGAAAGTTATTGTATATTCCTTCATGTCTATAGGTGCCTCCTGAACGATGGCCACCAGGCGTTGGCGTGACCGACTCGATGTCTTATACTCTTTAACAACCATAAACCCCCGTGTGTATGAAAGCCAGTTCTACCATCCGTACGTATTGTTCTTTGAAAAATCTAATGGCCTTTTTATTGCTTATCGTTTCTGTACAGTTGCATGCGCAGATCCCCGGCGGCGTAGCCACCACCATTTATACCCCCATGGGACAGCCGGTTTTTGCGATCGTTAATCCCGAGGATGCCTATTACCGGGACTATGTAAACAACGACAATATACAAAGGATCAACCAGCATGGCTGGTGGGTGCAGGTCGAGAGTGGGGCTACCACAACGTCTCAGTGCCACGGTTGGGCATGGTCGCAGTACAACGGCGGCCCGGCCGTAGAGATCAATGGCGATGTCAGGAAATATTTTACCAATGACGCCGTGGAGGAGATCGCGCCGTTGACGCAGGAGAATTGGGAAGAAGGCGTGATGATCGTGTTTGGCGCAAATATGAGCGTGCCGGTACATACGGCTATTACCACGGCCGAGTACGGTATCGTGCGGTCGAAATGGTGGTATGGCGCTGTGTACAGGCATACGCTGGATGGACACCCTTGGGGGGAATCGAACTGGCAGCGGGGTTGGTATCGGGTAAAAATGAACGGTGACCAACGGGTCTGTGCTTTCGGTTCAACCCCCGGTTATTCTACGACATCGGCGATCCCCGGAGCGACGTATAGCTGGAAATTGTCGGGCGCGCCTGTCGGAGGCAATTCCAGCGCGGTGTCGATATACCACAATTTTTCACCCAATACCAATAAGACCCTCAGCGTGGAAATCCATTGCCCGCTTTCCGGAACGACCATCAAGAGTTTCAGAAAAATATGTTTTGGTGAAAACAGCGGGTATGTATCGGGCGGCTCCTATTATATCATGGGATCGATGAATAACACAAACCTTTGCCCGTATACCAGCTATACGCTGTATGTCAGCCCGCCTTGCTCGGCTTCCGGGTTTACCTATACGCTGCCCCCCGGGTTTACGATCAACTCGGCGTCGGATTTCAGCCTGTCATTCAGCACGGGTGCCGGGGGAAGCGGATCGATCGAGGTACACGCCAATGTCTGGTGTTCTGTCAGCGCGAGCCGCTGTTGCGTGCCGGCACCCGGTTCGAATGTTCTCATTGCCTACGCCTATGTGGATACGTATAGCACCTCTTGCGGATGGTCTCTGACGGTGTCGCCCAACCCGGCTGCCGACTACATTGATATCGAGACCGGTGGAGACGAACGTCAGGATGCCGCAACAGGCGAAGTACTCTTCGGCCCGGCACCGGCTAAAAACGTATCCGGCGATGTGGGTGAGTCGTATCTTCTCACGGTTTACAACAGCCAGCAGGTGTCTGTATTCACGACCAAAAGCAGAGATCGCAAAGTGACCGTCAGCACACGTCAGATGCAGAATGGTATCTATATCGCCGAAATAATCCGAGGTAAGGAACGAATTACCAGGCGTTTTGCTGTGGATCACTAGCCAGGGATATAAAGGAGGCTGCCCTTTTGCGGGCAGCCTCTCCTGTATTTTCAATTTCCCGTTGCCGATCACCGGCATTCAATAGCCATCCTGTTGCCCGGCCTTTTGATACCAGTAGGCCACGCATTCGTACAGACAAACATTCCCGCCGTTCTTACCCCATGCATCCTCCTTGTATTTTTCAAGCGTTCCCTCGAAGGAAGTAAAGAACGGAACGTTATCGGCGATCTGGAATCTGCTTACGACGGTGTGACCGTTACCGGTGACGGGCGTATAGGGCTGAGCCGCAAAGGGGCTATCGAAGAGCGGGAAAGGAGGCTCGGCCGACCATGCGTAGCCTATATAGTCTTCGCTGCCTGTTCCGAAAGAAGAGGGGAATTTCTCACCGTCCACAAAGAACTTCTCATCGCCTTCTCCCCACCACCAGTCAATTGTTTTGTCGCCGCCCTCGCCGTACCACCACATGCGGGGTTCGGCCGCCGGGGCCTTCCAGGTATTGGCGACGTGCAGCGTGATGCCGCAATACCGGCCCTCTCCCGTGGTTGTCAGTACTGGCCAATCGATCTTTCTTCCTTGTGCTTTGATCTTATCGAAGCCTTTGCCACCCGTCTGTTTGGCATGGAAACGCAGCAGCTCTTTGGCGGATTTTCTTACAGGGGTATGTACAACGGACCATTTTAGTGTGTGCGTTTTGGGGCCTTTGTTCACCAGGGTGATCGTTGCCTTTTCCGCGAAGGGCATATACCAGTTGGAATAGAGCGACTTTCCATCGACCGAGCCGATCGTGTGCGTCCGGTATGGTTGTATGCCCGGCAGCGCCCCGAAGAACAGCCCGATGGGGGCCATGACGGACGGCTGCGTATCCGTATCCCAGGTAATGCTGATCCAGACATTTTCCAACAGGTCTCGTTGTTTCGCCGTGTCGGCCCGGTACGTTTCGTCGATCGCCAGGTCGAGGCGAGTGACGGCGCGGTTCCCAACGATCGTCTTGACGGGGGTGGTGTTGTTTGCTTTCGCTGTGACCGTTGTGTTTTCGACCTGCTCACCGTCGTACTGTTTTCTTGTGAAGCCCCTGTTATACAGGAAGCGATCCGCTTCGGCAAGCTTGATAGCATCTGCCCGGGCATAGCTTCCCGTAAATGCCGGCAGGACTGTGCCGGCGGGCATCGTGGAATACGTGATATGATAATACGCACCCCAGTTTTCTTCCAGTACGATCTTGCAATGTTTGTTATAGGGTATGGGTAAAAACCGATTCCGCCCGCGCGACAGCGTCATGACGAAGCTGGTGAGGTTCATGGGAGGCATGGTGTTGTTGAAACTTTCGAACAATGCCCGGAAGGGTTGGTCGACGACCGGCGTGGTGGCATGATCGATGTAGATCTTTATTTTTCCTTCTTTGGCCAGCGCGCTCCAGATGCGCCAGATCACGCCGGGGCCGTCGCTCTCGAAGACAACGTAGCCGCCATCTTCTTTCCGGATGTACCCGCGCCCGTCGTCGTTTGCTTCCCAGTGAACGTAGCGGTCGGTCTTCGCATCATAGTTTGCCGCCCGGTCGTAGCTGGTGAAGGTGCCTGAGCGCTCGCCTTTCAGCGGTGGCATCGCCAGGTGCTCGAGGTCATAGACCCGTTCGATCAGATCGGTATGGGTAATGGAAGTTTCACTTTTCTGAGCAATCACCAGAAAGGGCGTCAATCCCAAAAGCATTGTTCCGAGAATCTTCATATTTGTTATTGCCAGCCGTTATTTTGTTTGTACAGGTTTCTGCTGAGGTTCATTTGTGCCAGCGGGACAGGCAGATATTCGTCTCGTCCGGCTGTAAAAACCGCATCTTTCAGGAATGACGCTTTTTCTTCCTCTGTATCAAAATAAGTATTCAGCGTTTCGGCCGCAATGCCCCAGCGCACCAGGTAAAAGAATCGATCTTCTTCCATGGCAAGTTCCAGCCGGCTTTCCCAACGCAAGGCCTCACGGGCAAAGTCCTTCGTCCAGTTACAGTTGAGACCGGGCTTGTATTCGTCGATGTGGTAGTTTGAGAAGGTCGTATTATCGTCATACTCCAGCAACGCGGTGCTTTCTGCGGCGCGTTTTCGCAGGGCGTTGATAAAGGGCAGGGCCTCGTCCTGCCGGCCGAGCTCGATGAGTGCTTCCGCTCGCCAGAGCAATACTTCGTCGTAACGCAGGATGTCCCAGTTCTTAGCGCTCGACATGAAAGGCGGCGCCTTCTGAAACGAGGCGTCGTCGGGAGACACGGTTTCTTTTAAGCTCATGTAATAGCCGTAGATCTGCGGCGAGCGTACCCATGCGTTGGCGAACGTATAGCGGGAGTATTTATACGGGTGGCCGGGGATCGCCACTGTATGATCCAGTCGGGGATCGAATGTGAACGTTTGGAAATCGTCGGTTCCTGCCCGTACATCTTCATCGTTGAACGTATCGAACAGGGGAAGGCCGTTCGCATCGGTCTTAAAAGCGTTGACAAGGTTCTGGCTGGGAGCGTGAAATCCACAGCAGCCGAACTCGGGGTTCATGGGGTAGTTGAGCTTGTGACTCCAGTCTATTCTGCCGAGCGGCGTTGCATCGTCTTTGGAATATTGAATAGCGAAGATCGACTCGGTGCCATTTTCAGATTCCTCGAGAAAGTTTTGGGCGAAATCTTCGTGTAAGCTATATACGCCTTCCAGCTCGCTGCACAGCGCTACTACTTCTTCCAGTTTTGCCTGGTCAATGCCGGTCACCTGGTTTTGTTCATTTTGCTGATAGGCCTGGAAGAGCAGCGTTTTGGCGAGGTATGCTTTGGCGGCGTATTTATTCGCCCGGCCCGGTTCTGATTGTTCGTCGGGAAGGTTTTCTGCGGCAAACCGGAAATCGTCCGCTACCCTGGACCACAGCTCGTCGTTGGAATAGACATCGTTCGAGATGGTGTTGTATTGGTCCTTGGGAATGGTCTCGTCGATATAGGGCATGTATTTGAAGAGGATCTTCAGGTTGAAATAAAAGTGCCCTCGCAGAAAACGCATTTCCGCCTGCCGTATGGTTTTTTGCTCAAAGGTTGCTTCTTCAACTTCGTTCAACCGCCTCAACGCGTCGTTGGCTCTGGAAATGTTTACATATAACCGAAACCAGGTTACGTCAATGTGCGGGTTGTCGATCCGGTTCAAGGCAAATACTTCGTAGGCATGCATTTCTGCCTGATCGTTCGGGCCGTCGCCGCCTTTATATGCGTCGTCGCTTCGCACGCTGCCCTGTGGCCAGAGCGCGGCTACAAAGGGCCAGTGGTCGCTGCCGAGCAGGGCGTAGGCGCTGATGACCATTTTCTCGAGGTTTTCGGGTGTGTTCAAGTCGTCGCCCGATACAAAGCCTTGTGGTTTTTGATTCAGGAAATCGTCGCAGGACGTCACCACCAGGCAGGTGATGACAAAGGCCCACTGTAGTATTCTTTTCATGCTATGGTGTCTTTAATTTCAGAAGGATAAGTTAAGGCCGCCGGTATATATGACCGGTATAGGATACGCGTTCCCCGGATTTTCGGGGTCGGGCGCCGTATACGATCTGCTTTTGATGGTTACCAGGTTGTTGGCCTGCACATAGAACCGGAGGTTTTGAACACCGCTCCCGGCCAGACCTTTTACGGTATAGCCCAGCTGTACATTCCGTAGTTTGAGATATGAGCCTTTCTCGACGAAATAGGTAGACGCGCGGCCCTCGTTGTTTGAATCGACGAGTGTCACGGCCGGGATGGTGGAATTCGGATTCTGCGGCGTCCAGGCATCGAGTGATCGGCGGCCCCAGTTGCTGCCGGCCCACAGCGTAGGGAAGTCGGTTAGCGTTTTGTAGGAGTTCTCTACGTCGTTGCCCTTCACGCCCTGCCAGAAGAAATTGAGGTCGAAGTTCTTATAGGTAACCGATGCGTTCAGGCCGTAGCTGAACTTGGGGTCTTTCACGCCGATGTAGTCGCGGTCGCGGTCGTTGATCTCGTCGTTGTCATCGAGGTCTTTATACCGGATGCGCCCAATGCCTTTGCCTACCTGCGCGGCATGTGCTTCGACCTCGGCCTGAGACTGGAATATTCCGTCGGCCACATAGCCAAAGATCGAATTGACGGAACGCCCTAAGATCGTTTTGTCGGTGCCGTTGCCGGGGTAGGAGCCCAGTATCTCGTCGGGGAGCTTTGTTATCTTATTGCGGTAGGTGGAGATGTTGCCGGTTATGGTAAAGCTCAGGTCGTTGATCGTCTCGCTGTAGGAGAGCAGTACTTCGATGCCTTTGTTTTCCATAGAGGCGCCGTTCGCCCATCGTTTGCCGCCCTCGCCGATAACGGCCAGGTAGGCGGGCTCGATCAGGATATCGGAGGTCTTTTTGACGAAGTAGTCAACCGAGCCCGCGATCTTCTCGTCGAGAAATCCAAAGTCGACGCCGTAGTTCGATTGAATGGATGTCTCCCATTTCAGGCCGCTGTTGCCCTGCTGGATCAGCGCAAAGCCGGCCGGTAGCTGGCCCGTACCGGCGCCGCCGATGTCGTAGGCCGTGCCGCGGTCGAAATTCCAGACACCGTCGGTGGCATAGACAGACTCATACAAGGTGTTGGTGGCGTTGTTGGCGATCTCCTGGTTGCCGGTCTTGCCCCAGCCGTAACGCAGCTTGAGGTTGCTGACCACGGGAATGCTCTCTTTGATGAATTGTTCCTCGCTTAGCCTCCAGCCAAGAGAGAATGCCGGGAAGATGCCGTACTGGTTGTCGCTGCCGAAGCGCGACGAGCCGTCCCGCCGAACGGTGACAGACGCCAGGTACCGGTCGTCGTAGGAATAGTTGACTTTGGCAAATTGCGACAGTAATGCGTTGCTGGAGCCGCCGCCGCCGTTATCCTTGTTCGACGACCCGGGATTGAGGTAAGCGTAGTCGATCTCTTCCAGCGCATATCCTCTGCGTGATGCCCAGAAGTCCTGCCCCACATACCGGATCATTTCCGAGCCCAGCAGGAAATTGAAGGTATTCCGGCTGAGGTCGAGATCGTAGGTCAGCGAATTCTGCCACACCCAGTTGCCGCCGACATCTTGTTTGGTATTGACCTGGTTAGAGGGGTCTGAAAGAAAACCTGACACATACGACTTACGCAGGGTGCGTTCATAGTTTGTCTGGTAATCTATACCAAAACTTGTTCTGAGATGAAGGTTGCGGATCACTTCGAGGTCGGCATATGCATTGCCCATCAGCCGGACGAAGTACCCTTTATTTTGTTTGTTGTCGTCGATAAGTCGTACGGGGTTGTGGCGGTCATTCATGCCGGGCGCCGGTCCGCCCCAGCCGCCCGTAACGGTATGCACCGGTACCAGGGTTTGCTGCACCAGGGCGGTATACATCACATCGTTTATGGGAATAAGTGTATTCACAAAATGGGTGGCCATGAGGTTTTCGCCCACTTTCAGTTTCTTGTTAAAGAAATTATATTCTGAATTCAATCGTGCGGTATAACGCTTCGATTGAGACTCTTTGATAATACCTTTATTGTCGAAATAGCTCAGCGAGAAGAAGGTACTGCTTTTATCGCCGCCGTTGGCAATGGAGATGTCGTACGACTGGATCAACGACGTGCGAGCGATCTCTTTATACCAATCGGTGTCGGCCGGCCGCATCGTTTGCTGGGCGTCGATGAACTCGGGCAGGATGACCTGGTTCAGTACGGGCACTCCGTCTACCATCTCCCAATCGAAGTCGTAGATCTGGTGATTGCTGGGGTCGACACCATCGTTCACGGCCGATTGCCAATACACGCGGGCGCGTTCCTGGGTGTTGAGCATGTCGAGCTGCGTGGTATAGCGCTGGGTGGACAGCGAAGAATTGAATGTTACTTTACTGAATCCGGCTTTCGCTTTTTTGGTCGTGATGATAATCACGCCGTTCGCCGCCCGTGAGCCGTAGATCGTGGCCGCGGAAGCGTCTTTTAGAACCTGCATGGACTCGATGTCCGCCGGGTTTATCTGCTCGAGTCCATTCTTGGTAGGCATACCGTCGATTATATAGAGCGGATCGTTGTTGCCAAGCGTACCGATACCTCGGATCCGTACCGTGGCACCACCACCCGGCGAACCGTCGGCGGTAACGGTCACGCCGGGCACGCGGCCCTGCAACGCCCGCATGGGGTTTGCGGTGGGCATGTCTTTGATCTCCGTCATTTTTACCACGGATACCGCGCCGGTGAGATCTTTCTTTTCTTGCGTGGAGTAGCCGGTAACGACGATCTCGTCCAGCTGTGAAACGTCGGCGGGTAGTTCGATGTCAATGGTCGATCTGTCGCCTACTTTTTCCGTTATCGTTTTGTAGCCGATAAAGGAGAATAACAACACATTGTCTGCAGCGGCCGCTATTGCAAAGGTTCCGTCGGCGTCAGTCACCGTTCCCGACGTGGTTCCCTGTATGGAAACGTTCACCCCCGGCAAAGCCTGACCGGAGCCGGCTTCTGTTACCCTTCCGGTCACCATCGCCTGGCTCAGGGCCAGGCGCGGTATCGCGAAGGTGAGAAGCATTGCTAGTAGAGTTCTTACATTCATGGGTTTTAGAGTTTGTGGGTTGTGTTTAAGGGTACCTAGGACGATCAAAAGTATAGCACCCACCCGCGATCGATGTTCCGTCTTGTATCAAGGTTTTTCACTATTGGATCAAGCGCATGCATCGCCTGTAAATACCGCCAACGATTGCATAGAATCTTCTTTTCTAAATCGTTTTACTGCTGTTTCGGGAGCCCGGGGCTTTTGAAATTGATACATCCTTGGAGTTTTGTATCATGAAGCGGAGTAACAAAACCGGAAGCAAGATGTAAGAGGCCGGAGCGTGGGAATACGTGTTGGCGTATCGGCGAAGCGGTGTGAGTAACAGCGGTGATGAGCGGTAAGTACAAAAAAAATACCCCACCGGATGGCGGGGTATATGTATGAACGCTGATTATATCGATAGATCAGGCGCCCGTGACAAGTCGAATGATCTCGTCCGGATAATCGGGTATAGGGCCTTTCCTGCTGGCAACAAAGGCACCTATCTGGTTGGCGATCCGGGCGGCTTCTGCAACGTTCTTGCCCGTTACATAACTGTAGACGAACGCCGCGCTGAATGCGTCACCGGCGCCGATGGCATCGCAGAGCTCGATCTGAACGCCTTCGACGGCGTGCAAGACGCCCTGGTGAAAAACAAAACACCCCTTGTCTGCGGCTGTAATGATGACGACGGCAATCGCAAATTTTTCGCAGATCTGCTCGGCAAATGTCTTCGTATCATGTGACCGATCAAAGATCAGGTCTGATACCACGGGCACCTCGTCGATGTTTAGTTTCAGGATCGTGCAGCTGGCCAGCGAATCGCCAATGATGTTTTTTGAATATCCACCTTTACGCAGGTTGACATCGTAAAAGATGTGGGGGAACCGGTGGTGGGTCAGTATGTTTTTCAGCGTTTGCGCAGAGACAACGTTTCGCTGGATCAACGAGCCGAAGTAGAACACGTCGAAGCTGGCGGCATTCACCTTCTCCGCAAATTCCGGATACCGGATGTTGTCGTAGGCCACGTTCTCGAAAATGATATAGTCGGGCTGGCCGTGTTGTAAGATGACCTCGACTGTTCCGGTCGGTAGTGCAGCGTCTTGCTGTATGTAGCGTGTGTCTACACCGTGATGAACGGCCCTGGCAGCGGCTTTTCGGCCGAGGTCATCGTGGCCCAGGCGTGAAATGATAGCCGACGTGGCACCAAACCGCGCCAGGTGGCTCGCAAAGTTAAAAGGTGCCCCTCCGAGGAAGGGCTCGCCCTCGATGATATCCCACAGGATCTCGCCGTATGCTAAAGAACGAATGCTCATGCTATAATCCTGATCACTTCGTGGTCCAAATTGAATTGAGCTCGTGAACCTCCAGCTTCCGGACAAGGAACTTGCGGTTGGGGTCGCGATCGGTTGCCTGGGCTTCCACGTTGTCGTTCTTTCTGCCGGTGAACGCCGTTACGTAATACAGCTCTCCATCGTTGATGAAAAACTCCAGCATGTTCTTGTCGACAATAGCCTCGATCTTGAAGGTGGCATCCGTGGGAGCATAGAGTACAGGCGACTCGTTTCTGCCGGTGGTGGCGGAAAAGGTCCATTCGTTGTCAAACCGCAGCTCGTATCCGAATATATTCAACACCATCGGCACGTTGCCACGCTCGAACTCGGCTACGATGTGAACGGGGGCATCCGGGCTTACCGTTACACGGGCATTGCTACCGGCGGTAACCATGCGATCGTTCACACGTTGGCTGCTCTTGTGCAAGGTATTGATCTCCCGGATGGGGGTAGGGCACAGGCGATAACCTGAGTCGCTCATTCTCAGTGTAAGCTCCGTGGGGAACAGCATGGCCTGGTTGAACGGCATACCGGGATGTGTAATATCGCGTCCCCAGCCGATTTGAATCCTTCGGTTGTTTGGGGCATTGTTGAACGTTTGTGCTGCGTAGAAGTAGCCGCCACCGTGCTCGTATTTTGTGAAGTGCTGCTCTACGGTGAATGCCTTGCCATTGAAGGAGCCCACTACGTAGCGGCCGTTTGCGTCGTACATAATCCATTTTTTTACACCGGGCTTACCTTCTACGGGCAGCTCGAAAAGATCGGGACATTCAAAGAACCCTTCCACTCCCGACTGGTACGTCCACTGTTTTAAATCGGGCGAAGTATAGATGGAATGCTCGCGCACCATGACCTCCGGTCCCTGGCTCATTTTTTTGGGAACGCTCGCGTCCCACACCACCATTACCCAATGTTTGCCGGGTGCATACCAAAATACTTTCGGATCACGGCCTTCGCCGCGGTGCTTTACGACGGGGTTGCCGGCATAATCTTCGAACGTCCGGCCTTTGTCATAACTCACCTGCAGGCACTCGCCGCGCCCGGTGCTGGTGTATGCGGCAATGATCGGATCGACGCCGTTCTTGCGGAAGCCGGCGGTATTGTCGGGGTCAACGGTAGCAGTACCCGAGAATGCAGCGTCGTTCACAACGCCGTCTTTCACCACGGGAAAGATCGCTTCTTTCAGTTGCTTCCAATGGAGAAGATCGGTGCTGACAGCATGGCCCCAGTGCATATTCCCCCAGGGCCACCCATAGGGGTTATGCTGGAAGAACAGGTGGTATTCGCCGTCGTGATACAGCAGCCCGTTGGGGTCGTTGATCCACCCGCGTTGCGAAGAGAAATGCACTTGCGGGCGGCCCTTCTCGTGGTAGACACTGTCCTGACCGGGATAGGCAGGTGCAGCCACTACATTGTTCAATCGGCCGCTTGCGATGGCTTTACCATCGCCTTCCTTGAGCGCGATCTGGAGTGTCTTGCCCTGGTAGGCCGATACGTCAAAGTATGTCCAGAACTGGGGTGTTCCTTTGGCGAGGTGGATCGTGAACCTGTCGAGCGGCTTTCCATCCAGGGTAATGGTAGCTTCCACGGAAGGGTCGGCTGCGTTGACGGGCAAGTTCAGGTACAGGTCGCCTTTCCTGATCTTGATCTTTTTAACCTCGGAGGGTGCTTGCGCAATCGCTCCGTAGAAGAAGGCCATGCAGCACACGGTATAAAGTATATGTCTCATGTGTTTAGTTTTTTGCTTCTGTTTTTTAGTTGCCCGTTCCGGAGCCTTTTTGTGCAAGTTGTGGCGTCTCGTCGTGCGCGCTTCGTTCGTTCGGCACTACTTCCTGTTCCAGCGTCTTGCCGCGTGTTTCGGGCATAAGCCTGATCACGAATACCAGCTGCAGAACCATCATGACAGCAAAGAAGAGAAATGTATTGCCGCCGCCCAGTGTTCCGGCAATATAGGGAAAGCTGAACGCGATCACCGCCGCCATGAACCAGTGTACGAAGCTGCCCAGTGCCTGGCCTTGAGCACGTACTTCATTGGGAAAGATCTCGGAAATAAAGACCCAGATAACAGCTCCTTGTGAAAAGGCAAAGAAGGCAATGTAGAGGAACAAGCTCAGGGGCACGATAAACCCGCCGAAGTCAGAAAGATAGAAAGCCCTTGCCACGATGGCCAGTGTGATGATCAACCCGACAGAGCCGATCAGCATCAGTCGCCTTCTTCCAAACCGGTCGATCACGTTAATGGCGACGAGGGTAAAAACGAAGTTGACCAGGCCGGTGCCGGCACTTGACAGGAACGCTGCGCTGGCGCCCATGCCGGTCATTTCAAAGATGCGGGGCGCATAGTATATGATGGCGTTGATGCCCGACACCTGGTTGAAGAATGCGATGAGAAATGCCAGCGCGATCGGGAATGCATATTTGCGGGAGAACAGCCGCTCGCCGGTAGCGGTCCGGCCGGCGGATTGCTGAATAGCCTGCAGCTCGGCCGTGGCCTGCGCCGGATTGATCTGCTGCAGAATGTTTTTTGCCTCCTCGATTGCGCCTTTCTTGAAGATCAGCCAGCGGGGGCTTTCGGGTATGAACAGGACCGCCACCAAAAATGCAGCCGACGGGAAAGCCTGGATGCCCAGCATCCATCGCCAGGCGTTGGCGTTGACATCTTGTAAGAGGTAGTTGGAAACAAAGGCGATGAGGATGCCCAGCACTACGTTGAACTGGAACATGGCAACGAGCCGTCCGCGGTGTGAAGCCGGCGAGATCTCGCTGATGTACATGGGAGCGGTTACGGACGAGCACCCTACGGCAATGCCGCCGATAAAACGGAAAATCAGGAAGGTGGACCAATCGATGGCCAGCGCAGAGCCCAGCGAGGAGATAAGGAAGAGCACGGCGATCCAAAACAATGTTTTACGCCGCCCGATCCGGTCGGAGGGATATCCTCCGAACATCGCGCCGATCACGGTGCCGATAAGCGCAATGGACACGGTGAACCCGTGCTCAAATGCACTCAGGTCCCACAACCGCTGCACACTTTGCTCGGCACCCGAAATAACGGCTGTGTCGAGCCCAAAAAGAAAACCGCCAAATGCAGCGATCACTGACCAAGTAAGAACCTTTTTCATTGCGAGAAGTTTCACGCAAAGTATCGGCGCGGCCGCAATCCGGTTTGCGATGAAGTACCAACCTTTTTCAAAATTGGATCATTCGCTCGCTGGAAAAGAAACCGTTACAAACGTATGCAGCACCGGCCCCTTGCTGGTTGTCGATACAAATTCGAACAGAGAAATGCCGTCGGCGGCTTCTACTATTGTTACATCCTTCTAAAATCGTTTCAATTCGGGGTGTGCAGGCTCATCTTATTGGACCTGAACTCGGTAGGGGGCTGTTTTACTTTGTTCTTAAAGATGGTGGAGAAATAGGCCGGCGATGAGAACCCAACCTCCTGGGCTATCTCCGCAACGCTTTTGTCTGTGTTCAGCAGCAGGTATTTTGCTTTCTGAAGCCGGACGTTCACCAGGTAGTCGTTGATGCTGAATCCCAGCAGGGCCTTGACCTTGCGGTATACCTGCACACGGGACATGCCGAGCTCGTGGGCAATCTCGTTGGCGCCCAGGTCGGCATTGGCCACGTTCTTTTCGATCAGGGCGGTAAAGTCGTTGATGAATTTGCGATCGAGGTTGCCGGGGGCGGTGGTGACGGTGCTGACATTCAGGCCGTGGATGTAGTGCTCGCGCAGTAGCTTGCGATTCCTGAGCAGGGCCTTAATGCGTTCGCTGAGGTATTCAAACACGAACGGCTTGGTGAGGTATTCATCGGCGCCTGTCTTTACACCTTCAATTTTGTGCTCGATAGAGCCTCGCGCCGTCAACATGATCACCGGAATGTGGGAAGTCCGCAGGTCATTTTTCAAGGTGGTGGTCACGTCAATGCCGCTCTTGCCGGGCAGCATGACGTCGCAAATGACCAGGTCTGGGACGGTGCTGAACGCTTTTTCAAGAGCCGAAACGCCGTCCTGTGCTTCCTGGATATTATAGTGCGGCTGCAGCTTCTTCCGGATGAAGAAACGCATTTCCTGGTTGTCGTCTATAATAAGAACGGTGTGCTCCTTAATAGTAAGATCGTTTTCACTGTCGTTGTCGGCAGTGGACAGATGTATATCCTCGGCAATGGCCTCGTGGTCGACGTCGTGTACAAACGCGCGGTCGCGGGTGGCAATTTCGTTGTCCGACAAATGCGCTTTGCCCAGTGGCAGCACAATACAGAAGCGCGTGCCTTTTCCCGGCTCGCTGGTCAACAGGAGGCTGCCGTGGTGCAGCTCCATAAACTCTTTTGATAACGACAGTCCTATGCCTGTTCCGGCGGAATGCTCACCGGTGTGGAAACGGTCGAAAGCGTGATCGGCATCTTCCCTGGACATGCCCACGCCGTTGTCTTCCACAAAAATGATCGCATTCCTGGCGGGCTCGTCCACTGAAATGGTCAATGTTATTTTTCCATTGTCATGGGTGAACTTAAATGCGTTCGACAGGAGGTTAAAGATGACCTTGTCGAGCTTATCAGGGTCAAACCATACCGGAAGCCGGTCGGCATGGCCAAGCAATGTATACCGGATGTTCCGTCGGGAAGCTGTCTTTTGGAATGCCGCCATGACGTCTTCGATGAACGCCACGAGATCCAGCTCACTGGCCCGCAGCAGCATTTTCCGGTCTTCGATCTTCCGGAAATCCATCAGCTGGTTGACGAGCCGCAACAACCGGACAGCATTTTTGCGGATGAGGCGAAGGTTGTCGGTGGACGTTATTCTGTCGGGGGTGTTTTTGGAAATGATCTCGTCGATCGAGCCGAGGATCAATGTCAGCGGCGTTTTGAATTCGTGCGAGATATTGGTGAAGAACTTCAGCTTTTCCTGTGTGGCCAACTCTGCCTTCTCGGCCATTTCCGCAATCTCGTTCTTCTGCTCGAGGATCAGGTTTCGCTTCGCTTCGAGCTGCCGGTTTATCTCGTTCTTTTCACGCCAGGCCAGGATGGCGGCAGCACCGCCGATGATGGTTGCCACCAGGCTGGCCAGCAATATATAAATGAGTACAGACTGCTTGGTATAGGCATTGACCTGCTCATTGATTTTTTCCTGCTGCCGCAGAATATCCGCCTGCTGACTCGAGATCTTGTCGGTTTGCAGTTTCATGACGCGCACATTTTTCGGATCGATGACCGTGCTGAGCAGCATATTGTCTTTATCAAAGTGCTCCTTCTTCAGGATCCTGCCGGCCGTGCGAATGGCCTCTTCACCGCCGGTGGGGTAGAGGAACGTGGCGGATAAGATCTTGTCATCCACGAGCTGGATACCCGCCGCCGGCCCCGGCAAACCATCTATACCAATGAACTTTGTATCGTTGTCCGGTCGACTTTCTTTAAACACCTCATAGGCGCCATACGCCATTACATCGTTGTGTGCAAACACCAGGTCTACCGCAGGTGCTTGTGTGATCGTTGCCCCCAGGCCATGTTTGACAGTGTCGATCTCCCAAGCGCCATCGAACTCGTGTACAATATCGATGTCCGGAAAACCTGACAATGCGCTCATGAATCCTTTGTGTCTTTCTACGGCCGGTGTTGATCCACGCAAACCCCAGATCTCTATGAGTTTGCCCTTTCCTCCCAGCAGCTCGGAAACATAGGACCCTGCCAGCTTACCGATCTCGTAGTTATCCGCGCCGATATAGGCGGTATAAAAACTGGAGCTGATCTTTCTGTCGACAACAATGACGGGAATGCCCATTTTAAAAACTTCTTCCACCACGGGCGTGATGGGGCTGGCCTCGTTAGGGGACACGATCAACAGGTCGATTCCATTCTTGACGAGGTCGCGGATATCGCTGATCTGTTTGGCGTTGTCGCCGCGCGCGTCCCGGTATTGCAGGTCGATCTCCGGATGAAAGAGAAGCTCACCCTTCATGGCCGACAGCATCTGCCGTCGCCAGGCGTCACCGCCGGTACATTGCGAAAAACCAATCGTGTACTGCCGATCCTCCGGGTCCTGGTGGCAGGAGAGGAGACTGAGTGACCACAGCAGGAGTGCAAAGGTCCGGGTGAGTGTAGCGTTGAGCATGGGGCGTCGTTATGCTCTAAAGCTACGAAAAATGCGAATACGAGCAGTTCATTCGATTGAATTGCGTGCGCGGGAATGGCATAGACCTCTGAACCGCGTGCTCAGTGGTGTTAACGGCAACCTCTGATGTGCGATTCCTGGGATGGATCGCCCGGCATCCTATCAGTTTGTGACCGCGTTTGTTTGCCACACAAGTTGCTTGAGGGCCGGCTCAAACGCAATCACATGAGCACCGCCAAAAGCAACGAAGATCCGGTCGTAGTGTTCCAGTGCATTTTCGATCTTTTTTAAAAGGGCTTTATCGCGGATAACCTTGGAGGCTCTTCCGAGTTCGCAGTACTTGCCATTGTCACTCAAAAAATTGAAGCATGAAATATCAAATGTATCACGATCGAACGGTTGGCCTGTTTTTTCGCTGTACAGCTTTTGAAAATACATCAGGCTTTTTTGCGACGCCTCTACTGGAAATCCATTCTTTATTAAATAGTCATTTATGAAGCCGTCGTATGCAGACTCGAACGATTGATTGCCGTTTGCGCCAAATTTAGCGGGCCACATAAATCGTTCAATAGTATAATAGAGGAACAAATCCTCCCGGGGATAATCCTGGAGCATTGCTGCGAACTCGTCTTTCGCTGCCAGATCACCATCGACCATTTTGACCCCGGCCTGATCACAGAGGAATTTGAGATACCCGGTTTCACCGTCGCGTAAGATCGCTTCGCTTCGCGAAGAAAAATGAACACTGTCGGATACAGGGCCGCCTTCATTGAAAGCAATATCCGGACGGAGGTGTCTAAAATAGATCTCCATCAAATCAAATTCTTTGCCCGTAGTATCTGTTGAATGAGGACAACCTACGACAACAACCTGTTTGCCCGATACAGGATTTTTGAGATCGAGCACAAGAGGACCCGCGAGGCCGCGGATAATATCGGCCACTTCTATATAACCGATCATCGGCGGTATATTGTCTTTGGGAGGTGGCGCCTGGCACGACGTGATTGCCAGGATGAGAGCACCCAGGAGATGAAGGGATTTCATGTGTAAGCTTAGATAATAATTAAAAATAGTGGAAGCGAGCGGAAGTATGATACCCGCTCATTATATTATTTGATGCCGATGCTTTGGGTGATTGTCGGCAAAAAACGTTTGCGGAAACGGATCTTTATTCTAAATTGCGTAGAAGTACCCCTAACCTGTGTAGCATGTCCAAAGGCGATACGCAGCTCGACGATAACATCTGGCGCTCTTTTAAAGACGGAGACAAGGCTGCATTTGCTGCACTGTACCGTTTTTATGTCGGTGCGTTGCTTAACTATGGCAGCAAGATCTCAGGCGACCGTACGCTGGTAGAAGACAGCATTCAGGATCTGTTTTTTGAATTGTGGAATACCCGGGAGCGCATTACTGAGCCCAATTCCATCAAATTCTATTTATTCAAAGCGCTTCGCTACAAAATTCAACGGAACACAAAGTCAAACGATTTTACCAATACGCTCGATCTTGATCTGTTTGAAAATCTCGCTTCGCCGTCGCATGAAAGCAAATTGATCCGCTTTGAGGTGCAATCGCAACAAATGGAAAACCTCCGCGCGCTGATCAGCCAGCTGCCTAAAAGACAGCAGGAAGCGATCAATCTTCGCTATTACCATGACTTTTCAAACGAGGAAATTGCGAAGATCATGGGCGTAAACTACCAGTCGGCCGCTAACTTCATATTTCAGGCCATCCGCAAGCTCAAGGTTAATCTCAAGGTATCTGTTACCAGTTTTTTCATTTTCCTAAATTTTTTTTGAGTTAGGGGAGTAAAACCGACCCATTTCGTGCACTATAAGTTTGAAAGCGCTTAGCAAGTAGAACTACAATACGCCCGAATGGACCACAAAAACTTAACCGTTGAAGATCTTGCTTCAAATGAAAGCTTTATAGATTGGGTCAAACAATCAGATCCCGAAGCTGTAAAGTATTGGGATCTATATATCTCCACGCACCCGGAAATAAAGGAAAAAGCTGAAAAGGCCCGGGCGTTGGTCCTTAACCTGAAAGCAGCAGAAGAGACAGCGTACGACAGCGCGCAGGTCGATGCTATGTGGGCCAACATCCAGGACCGGGTAGAGGCAAATGCGGGGCGTTCTCCTGAACAGACGGTCTCAAAAAAGATCTGGGCGGTAGCCCTGGCGTCTGTTCTTTTCCTTTCAGCCGCGGCGGTGTTTTGGTTCCAGCCACGGTTGATCCGGATTGATCAGCCGCTGTCTGCATATAATCAACAGGGCGACGACTTTGTCGAGCGGATGAACGATACCGATGAACCGCTTGAGATCCGACTGGAAGACGGAAGCACGGTCGTGCTGGAAAGCAAAAGCAAGCTGAAGTATAAGAAAGGATTTTCAAAAGATTCTTTGCGCCAGGTATACATGCTGGGCAAAGCTTTTTTTAATGTGACGAAGAATCCCTACAAACCTTTCATTGTTCATTCCAATGAAGTCGTGGTCAAAGTATTGGGAACGAGCTTTCACGTGGAGTCTCCGGAAAATGGCGAGAAGGTTCTCGTATCGGTGAAGACGGGTAAGGTGTCGGTCTCGGCGCCGACAGAGGTTGTCAAACATAATGATAAACTGGGCGGGGTCATACTCCTGCCGAATCAGCAGGTTACATACGAAAGAAAGAATCATCAGTTTGAAAAGACGTTGATCGAATCTCCTGAGTTTTTGGGCTCGACCGAGATTGCACCCAGCGATTTTGCATTTGACAATGCGCCGATCGCGGAAGCGTTTCAGACGATTGAATCTGCCTATGGCGTGGAAATAATCTTCAACGAGGAGGTTATGAAGAATTGCTATATAACCGCCCCGCTGGGATCGGAATCCTTGCGGGACAAGCTCAAAATAATATGCGAAACAATTGGCGCCAGCTATGAGATCATTGATGCGAATGTTGTCATCAATAGTGCTGGCTGTCAATAAACTTCAACCCACTTAAAAAATGAATTGCCTATGAAATAATAAATACTCGGAAAAAAATCGGTGATGTCAGAACACCATCGACTTGCATTACAATCACGGGGATTGACTATGAATTGCCGCTCGTATCCAATCCTTCCGCGATAGTTAAGTTCATTTTCATGACCTAAAACCTATTATTTATGAAAACACGTCAGACACAGCGTGGTTTGATTTTGACAATTATGAGACTTACAGTATTACAGGTATTGCTCATAGTTTTAGTATCGGGTGTGGTGACTGCGAGGCCCACCAAGGCATACGGACAGAGCGTGTTGGATGAGATCATATCCGTTAATACTCAAGGTAAAAAGATTAAGCAGATTTTATTGGAGATCGAAAAATCGGTCGCCATAAAATTTACCTATAACCCGCAAACGATTTCTGTTGACGAAAGAGTTTCGGATGACTACACCGACGAAAAACTGTCGGATGTACTCAGAGGTATATTTCCCAAGGATGTACAGTTCCGGCTGCTGGGAGACTACATCATCTTAACGAAGCAAAGTGTTAAAAGCACTGGGGAAAAAACGGCCGAGGTAGCCCCCACGATCAATCTGGTCCAAACGATCACAGGGACCGTTACCGATGAAGAAGGGATGGGGCTTCCCGGCGTGAGCGTTACGATCAAGGGCACATTGATCGGTACCGTCACGGATGCCGATGGCCGGTATTCCCTCGCCGGGGCAGACAAGGGGAACATTCTTGTTTTTTCTTTTATCGGTTATAAGACGGAAGAGCTCTCGGTGGGTGATCAGGCCTCTGTGGATTTGAAGATGACGACCGACGTGGCTGCCCTGAACGAGGTGGTGATCGTCGGCTATGGTACGCAGAAGGAATATACCAGTGCGGGAGCGATCTCGTCGGTCAATGTTCAAAAACAACTTCAGTATGGTACCACGCGGTCGATGAGTAATAATCTTGCCGGGCAGGTTGCGGGCATTATCGGTGTACAACGCTCGGGCGAACCCGGCTATGACGATTCGAATTTTTGGATCCGTGGCATCTCTACGTTTGCCGGCTCCCGTACGCCACTGGTGCTGGTGGATGGTGTTGAGCGCTCGCTGAATACCATCGATCCGGCAGAAATAGAGTCGGTGTCGGTTTTAAAAGATGCATCCGCCAGCGCCGTATATGGCGTGCGTGGTGCCAACGGTGTGGTGCTCATCAATACCAAGCGGGGCGATGTAGGCAAGCCCTCTATTGTGTTGCGGTATGAGCAGGGTGTTACGAGCCCGGTAAAACTGCCCAAGTTCATCGGGGCGGCCGATTACATGGAGCTGATGAACGAGATATCGCAGGATCAGGGCCAGCTGCCCAACTATTCGGAAGACCGGATCAACAACACACGCAACAAAGTCGATCCGGACCTGTATCCGGACGTGAACTGGCTGGATGCGATCACGAAGGAGAACGCGTCAAACAGCCGGATCAATTTAACGGCTTCCGGCGGTACCAATTTCCTGCGCTATGCCATTACGGGCTCACATTATGCCGAGAGCGGCATTGTCGCACGCGATCCCAACCAGGAATGGGATTCGTCGATGAAATTAAAACGCTATAACATCCGCTCCAACGTAGATCTCGATGTTACCCCTACCACTTTGCTGCGGGTGAACATCGGCGGTTATTTGCAGGAGACGAACCGCCCGCCGCAATCCATGGACTTTTTATTTGATCAGGCGTTTCAAACAGCGCCGCATGTCCACCCGACCCAATACTCCAGTGGTGAGATCCCGCGGGTGAATGCGGATCGGACTAATCCCTGGTCCGTGGCGACACAAACCGGATATGAACGCGGCAATACCAGCAAGATCGAGTCGCTTTTTTCTGTTCAGCAAGCTATGGATGCGATTGTTCCCGGCTTGAGCGGCCGTGTGCTATTTTCTTTTGATCGCTATACCGCCAACAGCGTGGTGCGCAAAAAGGATCCGGATTATTACAAGCCGACCACCGGCCGCGATGAAAACGGGGAATTGATGCTGGATATCGACCGGTTCGGCCAGGTATTTTTGAATAGTGAGACGAAGGCGGAGTTTGGCGATAAAAGCGTTTATATCGAGGGTAGCCTCAACTATAGCCACAACATCGGTAACCATTATCTGGACGGTCTGTTGTTGTACAACCAGCGGAATTATGACAATGGCGACAGATTGCCGTTTCGCTTTCAGGGCATGGCTGCGCGTGCCTCCTACTCGTTCAAGCGTAAATATATTGCGGAAGCGAACTTCGGATACAATGGATCTGAAAATTTATCAAAGAACAACCGCTTCGGCTTTTTTCCTTCCATGGCCCTGGGCTGGGTCGCGACAGAGGAGGAATTTATGTCAGCTATCAAAGACGTTGTGTCGCGCCTGAAGATCCGCGCCTCCCTCGGTCAGGTGGGAAACGATCGATTCATACGCTATGCTTACATCTCCACCATCGGCGAGACCGACGACTATCGCTGGGGTGTTAACAACGACTTCCACAGAGCCGGCCGGCAGGAAGGGATCAAGGGCGTATCGAATCTTACGTGGGAAACGGTGACCAAAGCAAATCTCGGGGTAGAGCTGGGATTCTGGAACAGTGTATTGCTTCAAGTGGACTTTTTTAAAGAAGAGCGCAAAGACATTTTTATGCAGCGCCAGACAATACCCAGCTCGGCGGGCTTTGTAGAAAAACCGAATGCCAATTATGGCAAAGTGAAGAATCACGGTGTTGATCTTTCGCTGAGCGCCGATAAACAGTTGACATCAGACTGGTTTATTTCCGGACAAGGCACATTCACCTACGCCAAAAATGAAATTGTTGAGCAAGATGAGGCTCCGGCGGTGATCGGAACCTATCGTTCAAGGACCGGTAAATCGGTCGATCAGAATTTTGGCTATGTAGCAGAGCGTTTATATACCAATGCTGATTTTGCCGACATTGAAAATGGTGTACTGGTCAGCACGTTGCCGCGAGCCGAGCTCGGTCCGGTCCGTCCCGGGGATATCAAATATGCCGACCTCAACGGTGACGGTGCCATTACGAACATCGATCAGACTACATTAACGGGAACCGTCGACCCGCAGATCGTATACGGATTCGGTCTTAACGCCCGATACAAGAACATCGATTTCGGATTTTTCTTCCAGGGGAATGCCAGAACGTATAGGGTATTAGGAGGCGACTTCTTTCTGCCGGGCTCGGGCGGCGGTGCTGCGGGCAACGTGTATGAAACCGTGCTGACCGATCGTTGGACAGTAGACAACCCGAATCCGAGTGCATTCTGGCCCCGGGCATCCTTTCAGAGTGCCGGCAATAACAACCGGCCGTCTACCTGGTGGCTCCGCGACATGAGTATGCTGCGGCTGAAACATGTTGAAATCGGGATCAGCCTGCCACGGGAATTTGCCGAGAAGGCGCGTGCGAAGAGTGCGCGGATCTTCATCTCTGGCAACAACCTCCTGACCTTTTCAAAATTTGATCTCTGGGACCCGGAAATCAATACAGGCAATGGTTTCCGGTATCCGATCATGAAATCCTTCTCCGCTGGAATCAACCTGGAATTTTAAGCTAAACATCTTAACAGAATGCGTATGAACTTCCTGAAGAATATATTACTGGCTGTTTTGCTTGTGGCGGCTGTGTCGTGTTCGGATTTCCTGGACAAGGAACCTGACGACCAGCTTACACTGGAAATGGTGTTTAACGACAAGGTGCGCACGGAGGACTGGCTGGCCGGCATTTATTCCAGTATTCCCGACCCTTACTGGGGATTTACCCGGCATATAGGCTACGACCCATTGTCTGACGACCTGAACCCTTCTTACCGGTGGGCGCAATTCGGCTGGTGGGTAGTGGACCGGCAACAAGGGAATTGGACGCCCGGCAACACCGAGCCCAATTACTGGGACGTATTACCGAAGCGTATCCGATCGGCGTATATCTTTCTGGATAACGTCAAGCCCAACGATGCACAGAAGGTCACACAGGAGGAAGTCGACCTCATGAAATATGAAGCACGATTCCTTATCGCCTACTACTACTGGCTCATGACAGAAATGTACGGCGTTATCCCCTTTAATACAGGCCTGACAGAGACCGATGCCCCGCCGGAAGAATTGTTCCTGGGCCAGACTCCTTTTGATGACGTGATCAGCTGGATCGATGCCGAGCTTTTAGACCTGTCTACAAAGCTGCCGGCGGCGTATACCAATAATAGCAAATTTGGCAGGGCCACTTCTATCATGTGCCTGGCCGTGCGCGCGCGCATGCTGCTGTTTGCAGCCAGTCCACTCGTCAACGGTAATCCCGACTATGCAGACTTCATAAACGACAAAGGTGTGGCACTATACAATTCCAGCTATGACGCCGGTAAATGGACGCGTGCAACCGATGCTTGCAGACTACTGATCGAGAAGGCACATGATGCGGGCCACAAGCTTTATTACGAGTATAACGACGATGCCAGCATCGACCCATTCCTCTCGTACCAGAACATGATGTTTAAGAAATCGATCGATGGCAATAAAGAGATCCTGTTTGCCCGGCCGGATGTGAATTCGTCGGAGTATGACAAGCATGCTCAGCCCCGCGGCACCGGTGGTAACGGCGGGTTGGGTGTCACCCAGTCGCTGGTCGATGCCTTTTATATGAAGAACGGTCTGCCGATCACAGATCCGGCGTCCGGATATGTTGAAAACGGTTTTTCGGCAGCAGACGAAGTACGCAACACAAAATGGGACGAAGTTAACGGCGTGGGCAAGGTGACGTTGGCAGGTACCTATAATATGTATTGTAACCGCGAGCCCCGCTTTTATATCTCGGTCATGTTTAATGAGGAGTGGCACCGTCGCGAGAACCGGAAAACGAACTTCTTCTTAGATCAGCCGGATGGCGGGCCGACATGGGATGCGCCGCAGAATGGCTACCTGGTTCGTAAGAAGGTTCACCCGGACTATGATCCACGGAATGGAACAAATCCGTACCGGCCGGGAATTCTCTACCGACTGGGGGAGGCGTACCTCAATTACGCAGAAGCCCTGAATGAGACCGATCCAGGCCACCCCGATGTTCTGACGTATTTAAACCTGGTCCGCGAGCGCGCCGGCGTACCGGCCCTGGCGGCCGACCCGGGTCAGGCGGCCATGCGGGAGGTTATCCGTCGCGAAAGACGCGTAGAGCTCAACTGTGAGGGCATTCGCTACAGTGATATACGCCGATGGAAGATCGGAGAAGAGGTTTTGGCCGGAGATTTTACCGGCATGAATTTCTTCGGCAAGGAAAAATCGGATGATCCCAACAACGCCAACGCCTTCTATAAGCGCACGGTGTATCAGAAACGCGTGTTTACCAAGAAGAACTACTGGTTTCCCGTCCCTCAATCCGAAATTGATAAGAATCCCAACCTGGTTCAAAACCCCTATTGGTAATGAACGACCGATGAGAGACTACCCGGGTTTGCTGCCAAGCCAGGGTAGTCTTCAGACGTCAATTAGAACTCACTATACCTGACCTATAAAGAATCATGTATGAAAAATAATAACTATATAAACCGCTTTTATTATGCGGCGACGCTACTGTTGTTAGTGACATTGTTTTCCTGCAGTGATGATGATCCACGCCAGGTGCCGATAGACGTCGGCGTTTTATCAGCTTCGAAAGCTGAGGTCGTCGTTGATTACGACAAACCGACAGACGAAGTAATTACGTTTTCATGGCACGCTGAAAAGAGCTCTCTTGTTCAGTATAAGTTGGTTTTTACTGCGAATGGAAAGTCTGATACGGTAGACGTTTTATCCGAGGTCAGCCGGAAGTTCATCCATGCAGCCTTTAATAAAATAATGGTGGATGACCTAGGGCTTGAAATCGGAAAACCGGCAAGCGTGGATGTCGTTGTTGTTGCGAACGTTACGGATGGTACTAAAAGTAGCTTGTCCAATGTGATTACGGTCGTTGTGACACCCTCGCCCAAAGTACCCGAGCCGGCCCTCGACGATGTAACGCTGTCGGTTTCGAAGACGGAAGTATACACCGACCTGGCGAACCCTGCCGGCGAAGCGGTTACTCTGGCGTGGGCCACGGCCAAGAGCTTGTTTATTGAGTACAAGATTGTTCTGACAGCGGGTACGTGGACTACAACAGTCGATGTATTGACCGATGTCAGCAAAGAGTTTACCCATGTTGACCTGAATAACCTCCTCATCGATAAATTGAGAATAGAGGCCGGTAAAACCGCCGATGTTACCGCACAGGTCACCGCGAGTGTGATCATCAGTGATAAAGTGGTTAAATCCAATCCGGTTATGTTTAAGGCCACGCCGACCTCGAAGGATGTCACACCTGCGGCATACACAAAAATGTGGATCGTGGGAGATGCAACACCCAATGGATGGAACAAAGACAACCCCAATGAAATGGCGGCCGATCCCACCAATATCTACCAGTTTAAGTATAACGAGGTTCTGACAAACGGCAAATTCAAAATCATGACGGGTACCGGTAACTGGAGCGTAGATAGTTACATGCCTCCCGTAGATAACGGAGCCGTCACCAGCACCGATGTCAATCTCCATGCAAAAGCAACGCCGGATAATAAATGGGACGTTGTCGATGCGGGGCCCTATAAGATCATTCTCAATATCGGCGCGAACCGTTCCATACGGATCATGAAGTATGTGCCGTTCGACCAGCTTTATATCCTTGGCGACGCAACGTCCGCGGGATGGGATCCGGCCAATGCTATCGCGATGACCGCAGATCCGGACGATCCGTACGTATTTACATGGACCGGCGAGCTCAACGCAGCCGGACGGGGCCAGTTTACGTTCCCGGTGTCGTCAGAGGCCTCGAATACCACGTTCTTTGCCGCACCAACGTCCGGTGCAGGCATAACGGCGACGCAGTTGTCGTTTACGTCTACCGGTACGTCGGTTAATAAGTTCAAATTGAAGGCAGGTGAAGAAGGCACCTATACCATCACCGTCAACCAGTTGAAAGAAACGATTTCCATTGTGAAGCAGTGATCTCTCAGGGCGGGAGCCGTGAGCCAGAACAGCTGCTGAAACGTTGATCTGTATAAGTGGGCGCCTGACCGGGCGCCCACTTGTCGTAGTGGGTATATCCTATCGAGGGGCTCATACCTGTGGCCGCTACTTTTTTTTGATGGGAAAGAGTAAAAATCTGCCGGTTCGTGTACTATATGGATAGTAAAGTATGCTGACACCGGCGCTTATGGGTAAAGGGGCGGCAACGTATGTTCATTTGATGCTAACTTCCTATGAGGTAGATAGATACAAAAAAAAATCGGTGATGTTGGAACATCACCGACTTGCATTAAGATCCCTGGGTTTGACTATGAATTGCCGCTCGTATCCAAACCGTCAGGACAGTTATGTCCATTTTCATGAACTAAAACCAATCAAATTTAAAAAAAACATCGGAGACATCAAGGGGTGATTTTTCCTTGTGATCTGTGTATCATTCTTTTATCAATCAATGGCAAAAATTAGCAAAGTTCAAACTGGCGTATGGGTCGCATTGCTGTTTTCGGTAATGGCTGGCTGTGAATCTGGAAATAGGGTCGAGCGACCACGCGATCCTTGGGTGTTTCGATCTGTATTGGACGACCGGCCGAGAATGATCACGGTGGCGTTACACGACAATCTGTATGTGAGCTACGATGCACAATCGTGTCAGTTATACAAGGCGTGGAAAGGCGGCGTAGTATTTGATGGTGCAGTTTATACCACCCATCACGGCCCGCAACCCTCTACGAAAGGATACGCGTATTTTACGCAGTCTGCCAGGAGCACATTCTGGTATCTGGTGCGCGACGGCAAGGATTTCCCGGCTGTGCCACAGTTTCGTGGTTATAGTATAAAAGGCAACAAAGTCACCTTTCATTTCCAGTTGGAAAATGAAGGGGGCGGTGAGATCCTGGTGGATGAAAGCCCGGAGTATGACCCGAAAGCGGATCAGCCGGGACTGGCCCGGACATTCCGCGTGGTGAGCGCACCGGCCGGTACACGTGTCAAGATTAGGACGTTGCTTTCCAATATGCAGGGGGCCGATGATTACACGTGCAGCGGTGATGTAAGCGTTATCCGCTCGGGAGAGATAAAGAGCCAGGACGGCACAACATACCAGGCCGAGGTAGAGGTGCTCCTGAAGGAAAATGATAACACGGACCTCCAGGTATTTTTCCATCCTGGATTTGAAGAGCGGACCGATAAAAAGGAAGAAGCTCAGCCTGGCGACCTCCTGACGCAAGGAGCAGCACTCATCGAAACGTCCGATTGCAAAACCTGTCACAACGAAAAGGTCAAGACCGTGGGGCCGGCCTATGTGGACATTTCTAAAAAATATGCTTTTACCGAGGCAAACGTTAAAATGCTGGCCGATAAAGTGATTACGGGCGGTTCGGGCAATTGGGGTGCCGTTCCGATGTCTCCGCACCCGGACCTGATGGAGCCGGACGCCGTCAAGATGGTCTCGTATGTGTTATCCCTGGATGGTGAAACCATGGGAAATGAGCCGGCGTCCGACAATGGTATCGGCGTGGCGGCGCCCTTTATCCAGGTTGGCCTGGATGAAAAGAACGAGTTTGAAAAAGGAGAGAAGAATAAGGATTACTCCGGCCTGGCGGTATCGCTCTATTCGATCGAGTCGGCAACAGGTAATTTATACGACTTGCCCCAGCACGCCGATCCCATTTATACAGCGGTGGCGCCGTCCATTCATTTCAACGAAGAGAGCTTTCAGAATGCCCCGAAATCGCGGGAGAATATGCTTTTGCATATAAAAGGGTTTATTACCATAGAAAAAGATGACAATTTCGTGTTTCGCCTGGTCAGTGATGACGGATCGCGCATGTGGCTCGACAACGAGCTGTTGATCGACAATGACGGTTTTCACGCCACGCAGGCCCGGGAAGCCGAGATCGTGCTGAAGAAAGGAAAGCACCCTGTGGAGATCATCTTTTACCAGGGCGGTGGTGGCCTGGCATTGTCGCTGCAATGGGCTATGCACGATACCGGTAAGTTTGCCGTCATCGACGAAAAGAACCTTGGTCATACGACATCCCATTTCAAACGCTCCATCCCTTACGTGCCGATCCGTGAGCTGGTACGCAGCGTTCCCGGCGACCAGCGCGACGAAGCCGGCGTGCACCCATCCTTTACACTGGAACAGGCACGTCCGTCTTCCTTCGAGCCGAAGGTGGGGGGAATGGATTTCTTGTCCGACAGCAGCCTGATCCTCTGTACCTGGGATTCGACGGGGCCGGTATACAAGCTCGAAGGCGTTACGCGCCACGCTCCCGAGAAGATCAAAGTGACCCGCATCGCGTCCGGCCTGGCCGAACCCCTGGGGATAAAAGTGATAAACGATACCATCTACGTGTTGCAGAAACACGAGCTGACCCGGTTGCTCGATACGGATGGTGACGGAATAATAGATCGATACGAGGCTGTATGCAACGGGTGGAAGGTGTCCGCTAACTTTCACGAGTTCGCTTTTGGGCTGGCGTATAAGGACGGATATTTCTATGCCGCGCTGGCGACGGCGATCAATCCCGGTGGGGCCAGTACACAGCCTCAGATTCCCGACCGCGGAAAAGTGATCAAGATCTCCAAGAAAGACGGCCGTCACGAATTCATCGCCAGTGGCCTTCGCACGCCGAACGGGATCAATTTCAATGCCGACGGGGAGTTGTTTGTTACCGATAATCAGGGCGATTGGCTTCCATCCAGCAAGGTATTGCATATCACTCCCGGCTCCTGGTATGGATCGCGTTCGGTTGATCCGGCAGGCACGGCTTCATTAACGGAGAAGCTGCCCGTCGTGTGGCTTCCGCAGGACGAGATAGGCAATTCGCCCAGTCAGCCCGTTCCGATCAGCGTAGGTCCTTATAAAGGGCAGATGCTCCATGGGGAAGTGACACATGGCGGATTCAAGCGCGTGTTTATGGAAAACGTAAACGGCAATATGCAGGGCGTTGTATTCCGGTTTACGCAAGGGTTGGAGGGCGGCGTAAACCGCGCTGTGTGGGGACCCGACGGCGCGCTATACGCCGGTATGATCGGCAACCCCGGCAACTGGGCGCATGCGGGCGGCAAGTGGTTCGGACTTCAGAAGTTGATCTGGACCGGTGATCCTGCCTTCGAAATGCTGGCGGTCAGGGCCCGGTCAAACGGAATGGAAATTGAAATGACCGAGCCGATCGCAGCGGCCGATGGCGCCTCGGCGACAGACTATGAGGTCAAACAATGGTACTACAAGCCTACGGCAGATTATGGTGGTCCGAAGCTGGACGAAAAATCCCTGGCCGTGAAATCGGTCAATATTTCCCCCGACCGGAAGAAAGTATTCCTGGAGATCGAGGGCATGCAACCGGGGCACGTCGTGTATATCCGCCTGAAAGGGATTTTCAGAAGTACTACGGGTAGGAACTTGTGGGCAACAGAAGGATGGTATACACTCAACAGCATTCCTGCAGGAGCACCCGGGTTTAAAAATCCGGCGAAAGCTCCTTTGCCGAATACCTTGACCGAGCAAGAGCAAAAAGAAGGATGGAAGCTGCTCTTCGACGGCGCGACGACAGCCGGCTGGCAGTCATTCAAAGGAGGAAGCGCAGGGCGCGCGTGGCAGGTGCGCAACGGTGTCCTGACCTTGAATAGATCCGGTAAGGCAGGTGAGCTTGAAGGTGGCGACATCACCACTGCCCGCGAGTACGAGAACTTTGAGCTGGCGCTGGATTGGAAAATCGGGAAATGCGGTAATAGCGGGATCCTGTTCAATGTCGTAAACTCAAAAGACTTTGAACACCCCTGGGAGACCGGGCCCGAGATGCAACTGCTGGACAATCTCTGTCACCCCGATGCCCGGATTAAAAAGCACCGCGCCGGCGACCTGTATGATCTGATAGAAAGCAAATTTGTAGCGGTAAACCCGGCGGGGGAGTGGAATAGCGCGCGCCTGATCGTAAACAACGGCAACTGTCAGTTTTGGCTGAACGGCTATCAGATCGCTCACTTCGATATGCATACAAAGCAGTGGGACGAGATGGTATTGAAAAGCAAATTCAAAGATATGCCCGGGTTTGGTAAAGCCCGTAAGGGACATATCGCGCTGCAAGATCACGGTAACGAGGTGTCTTTTAGGAATGTCAAGATCAAAGAGCTGAAGTAAGGGAATGCCGTGTTATGGAAGAATGCCGCAAGCAACGCTCCTGAAGCAGAAGGCTGAATCATTCCTGTTTTACATAGTCGTCGCTATAGGGTATCGTAACGACAAAGCGCGTCCACGCTCCAAACTCCGAGGAGACGTGGATGTTGCCGTAGAGCCTGTTTACCGTTTCGTGCACAATGTACAGGCCAAGTCCTGAGCCTTGTGCACGTTCGGTCGCGCGAAAGAACATTTCGAATATCCGGCTCAGGTGCTTGTCTTTTATGCCGATGCCATTATCGCGGACTTCCAGCGACCACGAGGTCTTCCCGCTTTCAAAACGGAGCTGCACTATGTGCATTTCCTTGTCCGGGTCCTGGTATTTAATGGCGTTGGTGATCAGGTTATCAAAGATGATCTTAAGACGCCGCGGATCACTGGTCACGATTTGCTGCGGAGAAATGTCTACCTGGAAAATAACAGATGCTGCACCGGGCATAAACCTGACGCCGGCGATGCATTCCTGGATCAGGTCGTAAAGATTAACAGCTTCCTGCGCGATCTGGAACCTTGTATTGCGCGAGTACTGGATCATGCTCTGTATCAGATTCTCGAGCTTTTCAACGCTGGTCTCGATTTGCGTCAGGTATAGCGACAGCTCATCACTCGGGTGCTCAAGCCGCGCGAGGCCTACAAGACCGAGTACGGATTTGAGCGGGGCGACCAGGTCGTGCGATGCGCTATAGACAAAGGCATCGAGCTCCTTTATCGTTTTGTTGAGCTGTACGATCGTCTCGTTCAGTTTTTCTGTACGCTGGTGTACCTGGCTTTCCAGCGACTCGTTGATGTGCTGCAATTCCTGCTGCGTCTCTTCCAGCAGGACGTATTGTGCCGCAATCATTTCTTTTTGCGCCGAGACCTCTTCATTCTGCTGTAGAAGCTCTTCGTTTTGAGCGGCCAGGTGGTGGTTCTGCTCCGATATTTCACGACTCTGGGCATGTACGAGCTGCTCAAGCTCTCGTTTACGTGCCTGGAGCCAACGCACACGGTATCGGTAAGCACCATAGGTAAGCAGCACGATCGTACCCAGCACCAACAGTCTGAAGTACAGGCTGCGCCACCAGGGGGTTTGCACATGGATCGTGATGCTTGCCGCCGGGCCCCAGGTATGGCCATTGTACGACGCGCGCACGCGCAATGTATAGTGGCCGGGGTCCAGGTTCGTGAACGTGAGATTATGCCCCATGGTAGATATCCACGTGGTATCGAAGCCGTCAAGCTTGTAACTGTAGCGGATGCGCTCGGGAGCGATATAGTTGAGGGCAGAATAGGTGAACGAGATAAAGTGCGACTCGCTATAGGGCAGCGTGATCGCCTCTGTCTCCGTAATGCTTTTGGGCAGAAGCCTGTAGCCGGGCCTCACACGGGTGTTTGCCAGCAGCAAGTCGGTAAAGGCGACATGCAGATCGGCGTGGTTGAAATCGAACGGCTGCGCCGTAAAGATGTTGAAGCCATTGGAGCCACCAAACATGTACCGGCCGTCCCGCAGCCTGATCGATGCTCCGCGATTGAACACGATGCCCTGCACGCCATAGTTTGCGTCAAATGCGGTAAAGATCGTGTCGGGTAGATCGAGATGTACAAGCCCTTTGTTTGTGCTTAACCAGAGGTTGTGATTGGCTTCTTTTTCTATCGCGAGGATCACATTGTTCGGAAGCCCGTCGGGTTCATCCAGCACGGATAACCGCCGGTCTTTTAGATCATAACGAAGCAGCCCATTGCCATAGGTTCCGATCCAAAGACTGTTGCCGTCCTGTTGCAGTGCCTTTACACGCAGATTTCGTACACCCGGCAGGTGGGCCTGTACTTCAAACACACTGTCCGTCGCGGGCCGGTATCCGGTAAGGTTTCCGTAGGAGCCCACCCAGAGCGTAGAGTCGACGCCGCTCAGGATGGTTTGTACCTGGCTGTTATTGAATAGTTTCCGGATATTTCCGGGAGGATAGTTGTCTAGGCTGTAGAAGATCTTTTGGCGGGCATCGAACTTGTTGATGCCACGGTCGGTTCCGATCCACAAGTCGCCCCACGGGTCCCGGACGAGGGTCCAAATGATGTCGTTCGACAACGACGTATTGTCTCCGCGGATGTGGCGATACTGTTCCCAGTTTCCGTGCGCGTCCCGGTGCAGGAGCCCATGCTGAAATGTTCCCAGCCACAAACCCGTTTCATCTGCGAGAATGGAGATTACGACCTTTACATGCTCGAAGGGAGGGGGAAGCGTTATCCGGTTAACGATACCGTTCTTAAAGCTGTGCAAGCCGCCGCCGTCCGTTCCGATCCATACCGTGCTGTCGGCGCTTTCGGCAAAGGCTGTGACGGAGTTGTTGCGGAGGGAGTTGGCGCTGTCGAATTCCTTTTTATACCAGCGGAATTGTATCGGCATGTGTGCATGATAACTCACGCCGCCGTTGTAGGTTCCAAGCCACGTGTTGCCTTCCGCGTCGGTGTATATCGATCGTATCGTGTTGGCGCCGATGCTGCGCTCGTCAAATTCGGAGTAGACGCAGGTTTGTAAGCTTTTGCCTGTGGCGTCAACGATGTTGAGGCCGCCACCATCGGTTCCAATCCACAACGCATGCTGCTTCGTTTCTTCAATGGCCCATACGTCATTGTTGTTGAGAGCCCCATTGTCGCGTTTAAAGCTCCACCGCGCATGCGTGCGCCGGTCTATTTTGCCAAGCCCGTTACCTTCTGTCCCAAACCAGATCGCCTCGTCCGTCACGGTTATGGCACGTACGTTGTAGGCCGAGTCCGCGAGCGTAGAGAGAACGTTCGTTTTAAGGTTGAACAACTGAAGGCCGTTGCCCAAGGTACCCAGGAGCAGGCTGTCACCAAGCTGTTCGATCGTCCAAACCGTCATCTTGCTCAGCGCAGGGTGCTCCATGTCGTGAATGGTGTGCGTGGCGAGATCGAAATAGCGTACGCCCCCGACTCCCGCGGCCAGCCAGAGGCGGTTTCTGTTGCCGTCGTTAATGGCATCGAGGTATATGGTGCCGGGCCGGTTGGGGAGGTTGTACGTTTTAAATGTTTCGGTATAGCGGTCGAAGTAGTTCAGGCCATCGACGGTTCCGATCCAAAGATTTCCGAGCGGGTCTTCCTGTACGAAATGAACAACATTGTGGCTGAGCGACGTCGTATCGCCGGGCACATGCCGGTAAACCCGGAACTCGTTGCCGTCATACCGGTCAAGCCCGTCTTCGGTAGCGAACCAGACAAACCCCTTCTGATCCCGGCAGACACCGTTGATGGTGGCCTGGGACAGCCCCTTGTCGACCGATAGCCGCTTGAAGAAAAGTTGCGAGACAGGTTCCTGCGCCTCCGCGGGGAGGCCGATAAGGGCGGCTACCAACAGACAAAAGATCCCCAGGGCTTTTCTCGGCATTTTTCCGTTCACTTGTTTAGCTAATTTAATATAATGAAAAGATTTAAGATAACGTGTGGCGAGCAAGTTAGCCATTGCTGCTACGACGACTTTCTCCCGGATGTAACGCGACAATGCAGACTTTTTTGAAACAAATCGAGCTTGGTGACGACACGAAGATTCAGGATCGCCTGGCATAGGTTGCATCTAAAACAATTTCACATTAATTTCGAAATTACACTTCTTTGAACGGAAGAACAACCCAGAATTTTGCTCACTATGCTCAATCGATTTTTATCCGTGGCAGTTTGCCTCTTACTCTCTGGCGCTACGTGTTTCAGCCAGAATACAGACCGTTATGTTACCTATGTAAACCCTTTCATTGGAACGGCACCCCTGACCGACCCGGCTGTTCTGAGCTACAAGTTGCCGGAAGGATGGCGGTCGTGGGCCGGATTGGTGTTCCCGGGCGCCTCGTTGCCCAACGCTATGGTTCAGCTGAGCCCTATGACAGAATACGGCTCGGGTGCGGGATATGAATATGAGGACAACATCATTTATGGATTCACGCACACCAACAAGGGCCATTGGAACTTGTGTAACATCCCGGTACTGCCGGTCTCGGGAGACCGCAGTCTTTCATACAAATCCGGATCGCACTTCAATCATCAGCGCGAAAAAGCATCGCCCGCATACTATGAAGTCTACCTCGATGACTATAACATCAACGTCGCGCTAACGTCCACGCTGCGGTGCGGCTACCACCGGTATATCTATAAAACCAACACCGATCGGAAGATCGTTTTCGACCTGGCACGCGCGAACAACAAGGTGGTCGACTGGAAGATTGAACAGGATGGTCCTACAGCCGTCAAGGGGCATCAGACCACACACGGAGAGAAGATCTTTTTTTATGCCGTGCTCAATACAGAAGTTGAAAAACTGGACGTGCAGAACAACCCGGGGCCGGATGGTTATTCGATGCTGCACCTAAAAAATGGAACAGCCGGACCCGTGGAGATGAGAATCGCTTTATCTTTTGTAAGTGTGGAGAACGCAAAAAAGAACCTTGAGCAGGAGATCGGCAGTCAATCATTCGACCAGATCCATAAGAAAGGAGAACAGACCTGGGAGACCATGCTCTCCACCATACAGGTGACCGGAGGCACGCAAAAGCAAAGAACGATGTTCTATTCCTGCTTCTATCGCTCCCTGCTCTGGCCGGCCCTGCGAAGCGATGTCAACGGAGAATACATGGACGTGAAACGCAATGTTGTACGGGCCGACTTTAATTACTACACAGAGCCGTCCTTGTGGGATACCTATCGCAACAAAGATGTCCTGCTGGAAATAGTATCGCCCCGCGTCGCGCTGGATGTGATCAAATCGCTCAAAGACAAAGGTGACAAGACAGGTTTTATACCGACATTCTTCCACGGAGATCATGCGGCATCCTCCATCACAGGGGCATACCTGCGCGGTATTACAGACTTTGATGTGAAAGGTACGTATCAATTACTGCTGCGGAACGCCAACGAGGAAGGCGGCACGCGGCCTCACATTACCGAATACATCGAGAAGGGTTACATATCCGATCCTGACATCGCGAAGCCGCACGTTGAAACGAAAGCAAAGGCCGGTGTTTCCAAAACCCTTGAGTATGCGTATGACGACTACTCCGTTGCACAGCTCGCCCGGGCACTGGGAGACACAGCAAACTATAAGGTAATGATGCGCAGGTCGAAAAACTACAAAAATGTATTCGACCCCGCTACGCGGTTCATGCGTGGCCGGCTGGAAAGCGGTGAATGGGTTAAGAATTTCAATCCTCAATATCCGTACTATGAGTATATGTACCGGGAGGCAAACGCATGGCAGGTCTCATTCTATGCGCCGCACGACATGCCTGGCCTGATCGCTCTGTACGGAGGGAACGCTGCCTTCGAGTCGAAGCTGGATTCTCTTTTCACATTGCCGTGGAATCCCAAACACATCGCCAGGAACGTGGAATCTATGATTGGGCAATATTGTCATGGCAACCAACCGGACCACGAAGCACCATTCGCCTATCATTTCATCGGCAAACCCGAAAAATCGCAGAAAAGGATCGATCAGATCATGAATGACCTCTATGGTATCGGCGACGATGGTCTTGCATTGTGCGGAATGGATGACGCCGGCGAGATGTCGTCGTGGTATGTGTTCTGCGCGCTTGGAGTATATCCCTTCTCGGCAACCGACCCGGAATACATTGTAACAGTGCCCATCTTCGAAAAGGTAGCGTGGCGACAGCCCAATGGTAAAACGCTGATGATTGAACGAAAAGGCAAGGGTCGGGGTATCAGCAAGATCCAGGTAGACGGAAAGACCGTTAAAGGGTACTTTGTACCACATGACGTGTTCAGGAACGGCGGCCGTGTAAGGGTGGAGACGAAATAAAAAATTATTTGAGGAAGCCTTAGGACCGCCGGCGTGACTGGATCAATGGAACTTGAATCTATATGTCTTTGTATTTTTCAATAGGGAACGGGAAGCCCATGGCATCGAGAGCTTTTCCGGTCAGGACGCCGGCGTTATCACCCTTACCTGAGTCGCCTTTTCGGGAGATTTTATAGTGGCCGGAATCGTTGGTCCAAGCTATCACCTGGCCTCCTTTTCCGAGTGTTACCTGACCGGCAAAGAGGACGCCTTTTATTACTCCTGCATTTGTTTGTTTTCGATTGTCTTTAGTCGACAAGGCACTATGGCCCTCCGATTCAGTCGGAAGATGCGTAGTGGCTATGTTCGGCTTTGGACCGATCATAATTTTCTTTTTAAAGGGAAAGCTGAGGGGTACCACAAAAGCATAAAAGCCGGGCTCCTTACCATCTAAGACTTTATTGGCAGCCTCTTCTTTAAACACACTGTTAGACCCTCGCAGTTTGTGGGGTCCCAGATTTTCCCTGGTTTGTTTGGTTGACTTTAAGTCGCTTTCCCATACGGGTATACCCATTTTCAAATACGCAGAAGTTAAAGCCCATTGTTCCAGGAAAGTGGCATTGGACGAGGTTACTTTTCCATTATACTGCATTCCGATCTTCTGGCATAAATTCTCGTACCCGGCCATAATCTGTTTTTTGGCCTCGTCAGACGTTTCTAATGCGGGGATTAAATTCTTTCTTGTATGCAACATGATCGGACCCAACTCGGTCATCGGTTTCCAGGGGATAGCTGCTTTATTGGGATCCTGTTTCAGCTGCTGCTTTTTTGAGATAATGTCCTTGACAAGCGAATCCGAAACGATGGGGTGATCATTTTTTACAGGCCACGCATTCATTACAGCCTGCACGTCTTTCCGATCGATCGTGTCGGAACTGTTTAGATTGAATATATGATCCTCATTATCCATAGCAAAATCAAGTAGCTTGTTTTCATAAAGCGAAAACAAGTCGTTATCTATTTTTTCTTTCAGGATTTCCAGCGAAGCCGGATTCGTTTCTCCAGTCGTTTTCCGGGTATACAATTTAAACTGCGTAACTTTTTCTGCAGGACTCCGCGGGTTACAGCCTTCGCTGTTTTCTTTCATTAACCGAAACTGATTGATATAATTTGACCGGGCGCTGTTATTCGCTGTCTGCTGAAGCCGTCTTTGAACAAACGCGATCGGTCGATTGTCTGGAAATTGAAAGCCTTTTGGATTTGATCTATCGGAAGCGCGATGCAATTGACCTTTATTTTCCGTTGCTTTTTCTGCGTGAGTCTTCATAGCTATTTAACTCCTCCTGAGCTGATGAATTGTTGATGCCAACCTGTTTTAACGAATATACGGACAATCTGCCGTTCATCCCCTATGTGACCCCTTTCAATAAAACTCGCCGGCAATTCAAGGCGTCCGAGGCCGGGGCAATTCACATACGGCGCTGGTCTTCATTGTCTGGTTACAAGATAATAATTAACAATCTGGCGGAATCAGGATTGTTCCCGAAGGTCTTGTGGGATTTATTTTATTATCTTGGTCGTTGCGAACAACTATACTCAAGCTGAAATATGAAATTACCTCTCTCGCCGGCGGCCCGCCGGCAAACCGCATACGCGCCTGTTCTGTGGGTAACCATCGTGCTGTTATTGGCGGGTTGTCAGGGTAAACAGCAGGGCGGAGACGCCGATAAACGGATCCACCGAATGGAACCGCAGGAGACGGCCCGGCTGGCAAAGGCCATCGAGGCGCAGGTGACCCCGCAGATCGCCGACGGCCTCACGCTGCACCTATGGGGCGTAGACTCGTTGGTAGCAGACCCGGTGTCGATCGATGTCGACGATCAGGGCCACCTGTATTATACCCGCACCAACCGGCAGAAAAACTCGGAATTCGATATCCGCGCGCACCGCGATTGGGAGATCGGGTCGATCCAGCTGCAAAGCGTCGATGATAAGCTCGCGTTCTTTAAACGCGTGCTGGCTCCGGAAAACAGCAAGAACAACGAATGGCTCGCCGATCTCAACGGCGACGGATCACACGACTGGCGCGACATGACAGTGGAAAAAGAGCATGTTTACCGGCTCGAGGATGTATCGGGCGACGGTGTGGCCGACCTTTCACAGCGGATGGTAGAAGATTTCAACGAAGTCGTGACGGATGCGGCCGGCGGCGTGCTGAAGCATGGCGACGACCTGTTCGTCGGCATAGGCCCTGACCTCTGGCGGATCAAAGACAACGATGGCGACGGGCTGGCGGACGAGAAGACGTCGATTTCGCACGGGTATGGCATTCATCCCGGGTTCTCAGGCCACGGTATGTCGGGTCTGGAAGTGGGCCCGGAAGGAAAGATATACTGGCAGATCGGCGACATCGGCTTTAGTGGTAAAGGCGCCGACGGGAAGAAATGGGAGCATCCCAACAGTGGTGTGATCGTACGGTCCAACCCCGATGGCAGCGATTTCGAAGTGTTTGCCTACGGCAACCGGAATACCCACGAATTTGTCTTCGACGAATACGGCAACCTCATCAGTGTCGACAACGACGGCGATCATCCCGGCGAAAGCGAGCGCCTGGTATATATCGTCGACGGCTCGGATACCGGCTGGCGCATCAACTGGCAGTTTGGCAAGTACCGGGACCCCGACAACAATACGTACAAGGTATGGATGGACGAGAAAATGTATGTGCCGAGGTTCGAAGGACAGGCGGCCTATATGTTGCCTCCCATTCAGAACTTCGTGAACGGCCCCACGGGCATGTTATACAACCCGGGCCTGGCGTTGAGCCCCGCCTGGAAGAATACATTTTTTGTCGGCGAGTTTGTCGGCAACCCGGCGCGCTCGGGCATCCACGCCTTCAAGCTGAAACCGAAGGGCGCAACATTCGAGCTGGCGGAAAGCAAGATGATCCTCGGCGGTATCCTGGCAACAGGAATAGACTTCGGCCCGGACGGCGCCATGTACCTGGCCGACTGGATAGACGGCTGGGGAACGAAAGACTATGGCCGGGTATGGAAGCTCGACGCCGAAGGGGGAGATACTCCGGCGCGACAGGAGGTCAAGCGATTGCTGGGCGACGATTTTGCGAAGTACGATGACGAGCGTCTCTCCACCCTGTTGAAAAGCGAAGACATGCGCGTTCGCCAGAAGGCCCAGTTCGAGCTGGCTACACGCGGTGACGCCGGAATCCGCGTCTTCCAGGCAAACATCACGCAGACAGCCAGTCAGCTGGCACGGGTAAACGCCATCTGGGGCATCAGCCAGTTTGCGAGAAAAGATATACAACACGCCAGACTGCTGTTACCGCTGCTGAAAGACAGTGACCCTGAGATCCGCGCGCAAGCGGCCAAGTGGCTGGGAGATGTTAAATACAAAGAGGCCGGTGAAGCCCTGTTGCCCCTGCTAAAAGACGACTACAGCCGTGCCCGGTTCTTTGCCGCCGAAGCGCTTGGCAGGATTGCCTACGCGCCGGCCATCAACCCGATCATCGAGCTCTTACGGACCAACAACGACGAAGATGCATACCTGCGCCACGCCGGGAGCCTCGCGCTGGCGCGCATCGGACAGGCTGAGCCTGTGGCGGGGCTCTCGACCGATGCTTCACGCGCGGTGCGTATCGCAGCCGTGGTAGCATTGCGCCGGATGCGCGACCCTTCGATCGCCAGATTCCTCACAGACCGCGACGAGTTTATTGTTACCGAAGCCGCCCGGGCCATCAACGACGATCTTTCCATCGAACCGGCGTTGCCCGCGCTGGGCGACGTGCTGGCCACTACAGTCTTTACCAGCGAGGCATTGCTGCGCCGCGCGATCGGCGCGAACCTGCGCGTGGGCACAGACAAAAGCCTGCAGAACCTGATCGCCTACGCAGGCAGACAAGGTGCGCCGGCAGCCATGCGCGCCGAAGCGCTGGCAGCGCTCGGCACCTGGGCCAAGCCTTCGGTGCTTGACCGGGTAGACGGTCGGTATCGCGGCGAGGTAAAACGCGCCCCTGCCCCTGTAAAAGCGAAAGCAGCCGAAGCACTCGCGCGATTGACATCGGACAAAGACGCCGGTGTACGCCAGGCGGCCGTCAAAACCATCGGCAAGCTTCACATCGAAAGCGCCTCGGCCCAATTGCTGGCCAGGCTGAAAACGGACAACCAGGCCAATGTGCGCGTAGAAGCGCTGCTGGCGCTGACAGCCCTTGGCGATAAACAGATCGGCGAAGCGATCCGCATCGCGCTGGCCGACAAAGACAAGAGCGTGCGGGTAACGGGACTGGACGTATTGCCGAAAATGAATATACCGCAGGAATTGATGGTGTCGCTGCTCAGCGATGTGATCAATACTAAAACACCGGAAGAAAAACAGGCCGCCCTCGTTACCCTGGCCACGCTGCCATTGAAGCATACACAAAGCGTCTTCGACGGGCTGCTCGTGAAACGTGCGGAGGGAAAACTTCCGCCCGAAGTATACCTGGAGCTGGAAGAAGCGATTGACAGTACACATTCGCAGCCGCTCATCGCACAGCTGAAAAAGATCGCCGCCGCGTCATCGTCTGATACCGTAAAAGCCCTGTTTGCCGGCAGCCTGCTCGGCGGAGATCCGGAACGCGGGTCGCGCATTTTCTTCAGTCATCAGACCGCCCAGTGCATTCGCTGCCATTCGTACGACGATATGGGCGGCACAGCAGGTCCCCGTCTGAACGGTGTCGCCACACGCCTTACGCGCCAGCAGCTCCTGGAAGCGCTTGTCATGCCCAACGCCCGCCTGGCGCCCGGCTTCGCCACCGTGATGCTCGAGCTGAAAGACGGTAAAAAAGTAAGCGGTATTTTACAAGGCGAAAAGGAAGAAGATATTATGGTGAAGGTGGGTAATAAACCCGATACGGTGATCCGCAAAGATCAGATCGTAAAACGCACCAATGCGGCATCCAGCATGCCTCCCATGGGATCGCTCCTGACAAAGCGGGAGATCCGGGATGTCATCAGTTTTCTGGCCACCTTGAAAGAGGAGAAATAAAAGGCGGACCTGGCCATAAAATGATTGAGATGGATCCGCTCATTGGAAATATCAAAAGCTGCGTGCCGTTGTTTAATTGAGGATGGACGACAGACTACAATACAAGGACAAAATCATGGAAATGATTAAAATTCAAGATCGTATCCTGACGGATTCCAACCGCCTTGACAATTCACAGAAGGAAGCGTTCTTGAACTTTTCGAGAGGTTGTTGTCAACAACTTGAAAGCAAATTGACCCTTGCGCAGATGAAATCTCTGACCAATGGCATCCTAACATACTGGAGAGAATGTATCGGGGTCGATGTCGAAAAGTTCTGGGCGGAACTGAGATGTAACAATATCGATTTTGAAAGAAGGGATGAGCTGCAATTCGCCTTGTCGAAAGGTCGATTTCGAAGGGTAGATATTGGAATGGCTGCAAGAAAAGATTGGGCGTTCATGAAGGATTTAGACACAGTGAAACGACGATTCTCCGAACGCGAATTGTTGCTCATCGAGGAGATAATAGAAAAAGACGAAATCACCCGACTTGGGATTTTGAAGAAATGTCTTCAAAAGAGGAAGATACCGCAATCACAAATTCTAAAATTTGGCGAGTGTATAGCTTACTTTTCCTATTGTGATCTCTTTAGTAAATACTTCTCTCGGGAAGAGGTTGAGGAACTCTACAAACTTCGTTGAAGAACTATCTTAGAAACGGCACGAACATCAAAATCAATCCATCCCATCGATCGTTACCGCAAGCGTTTCATTGCCAACGTTCAGATCAAGAATCAAATCGGAGTCATCCCCCTGAACGACAAGAAGCGTATAGATCTTCCCTTTCTCACCGGCTATTTCGATTTCTTCAATTCGACTGACCCTAACCGTTAAAGCAAGACTTCCATTTAAGGGAATATTGAGGAACCAGCCCTCTTTTACAGTGCCGGTTCTTATCAGTCCGATCAGATAAGATTCATTCCGGGCCCGAATGGCAAAACTGTCGATGACGTCGAACTGTCCTTCTGTTGCTTTCATATTGCCCGCAAAGAACTACGGAGAATCTTTCAAATACAAAGGAGCCGAGCTCAGAGAGTTAGCTTTTCAGGATGGATAGGCTAACGTTGCTGCATACGCCTACGCCCTGCAGTACCGGGGGTCCGAAAATGGCAGAACTGTCAAATAACCGCCTTTCAGCGAAATAGCTCGCGTAAAATTTGTCCATGTTCGTTAAAAATGTTGTTTAGAATTATTATAAATAATAGTTTTGGCCCCGCTAACCCCCAACTTATGATAAGAAAATTACGCTGTTACATGCTATTACTGATGCTGCCCGCCTTTAGTGCCTTTGCCCAAAACGGATCCATTAGCGGTAACGTAAAAATGTCGGACAATACCCCCGTTACCCAGGCGTCTATAATCGTAAAAGGTACTACCATCGGCACTACTACCGATGAAAAGGGCAGTTATCTCATTAAATCCATTAAAGCCGGGAGCTACGTAATCGTCGCAAGCGGTGTGGGGGTGGAGAAGAGGGAGCAAAGCGTAACAGTTACCGCCGGTAGCGTCGCCACCATAGATTTTGTACTGTCAGAAAGCTCGGCCCTACTGCAAGAGGTCAACGTATCGGCGTTCAAGACAAAGAATACGACCATTGTAGCAAAAATGCCGCTAGCCGATCTGGAGAACCCCCAGGTATACAACTCGGTGCCAGCCGAGCTGATAAAGGAACAGGGCATTGTAAATTATGATGATGCCTTTCGCAACGTACCGGGCATCTCGCGTACGTGGGAATCAACCGGCCGCGAAGGTGACGGCGGAGCCTATTTCGCGTTGCGTGGATTTGACGCCCAGCCGTCCTTAACCAACGGTGTGCCGGGCTTAACCAATGGCAACCTGGACATCGCCAATGTGGAGGAAATTCAGGTAATAAAAGGCCCGTCGGCAACACTGTTTGGTGGTACAACCTACTCGTACGGGGGGCTGATAAACACGATCACGAAGAAACCCATATTTGACAACTTTAGCGGCGAGCTAGCCTATAACATCGGCAGCTTCAACCTGCACCGGGTGAGCGTTGATGTAAATACCCCCCTGAGCAAAACCGAAAAGATAGCGTTCCGATTGAATACGGCATATCATACCGAGGAAAGTTTTCAGGATGCGGGCTTTAAGAAATCCTTTTTCATTGCACCATCATTGGCATGGGAAGTTAACGACAGGCTCAGCTTTACCGTAATGGCTGAGATACTAAGCGAGAAACGCGCGGTAGCGCCTGTATTTTTTCATACAGACAGGGCAAATCCGCTTCCTTTTACCAGCATCGAATCGCTTAACCTCAATCCCAAACTCTCCTTTACCGATGACGATCTGACCACGAAAAACCCGAGGCTGAATTTCCAGGCGCAGGCCGTTTACAAAATATCGGATCAGTGGCAGTCGCAAACGATACTATCCGGCGGAAGTACTAAATCGGAAGGTATTTACAGCTACATCTATGACGATGAAAACCCGAGCGATGAATACTTTGATCTGAGCTTTCATGTGGCTGATTACAACATGAAAACGATCGACATCCAGCAAAATTTTAACGGCGATTTTAAGATAGGTGGATTGCGTAACCGTTTGTTGATAGGACTTGATTATTACCATCGTAACGCAGTGGATAAAGGTAGCGGCTACGGTGTAGGCCGTAGGGTAACGCCACAAGGCGAAATAGGCGGAGACGTGATCGTCGATGAGGATGGCAATTTTGTGCGTGAGGAAGCGCCTATACCGCTGACGCGTAGCGCAGTCGACGCATTGGTCGGTCCAACAGGCGAAGTACTTTCAGACATTGTCAATAGCACCGCGAGCGTGTATGTATCCGATGTGATCAGTTTTATGCCGCAATTTTCGGCAATGGTAAGCCTGCGTGCCGACCATTTCGATTCGAACGGCGATAGATCGAACCCGGATGACGACAATACGCAGTTTTCCATATCACCCAAACTGGGTTTGCAATACCAACCCGTCTTAAACAAAGTATCGGTATTTGCGAATTACATGAATGCATTTGTGAATGTTGAACCAAGGGCCGTTTACGATGAAGAAACACTCGAGCCTACAGGCGAAGTGAGATCATATAAACCGGAACATGCCAATCAATTTGAATTCGGAGTAAAAACAAATCTCTCAGAGAGATTTTCTGCCACGGCCTCCTATTACACGATCAAAGTATCCGACCGGGTTGTGGATAGCCCCGCCGGTAACGGACTGCAAACCGGCGCCATCCGCAGCAAGGGCTTTGAGATCGATCTGAATGCACGACTGGTTCAGGGGCTTGAGCTGATCGCCGGCTTTAGCCATAATTCCAACAAGGTGGTAGAACCCAACCCGGAAAATTCGACAGATTTCTACAACGAGGTCGGTCGTGCATCCGGCGGACAAGGGCCGTCCGACCAGGTCAACCTTTGGGCCACATACCGGTTTAGCAGTGGCATCCTCAAAAACCTCGGCGTGGGTATCGGCGGCAATTATGCAAGCAAATACCGCGTTGTCGACAACAGCGTAACAGGTACGTTTGACCTGCCAAGCTACACGCTGCTGAACGGTAGCGTATTCTACAATGCCACAAAATACCGCGTTAACGTTAGCGTAAACAATATTACAGATGAGCAGTACTACATCGGTTACTGGTCTGTAAACCCGCAAAAACAACGCAACTTTACGGCAACTGTTGCTTACAAGTTTTAGGGTATTCTCCTCACAAGGAAGGCTGGCTCACTTTTCGAGACCGCCTTCTTTGTTTTGCCTTTCCAAATTCTTATACTATAATCTTAGTTCCTTCAAGAAAAATAGATCGATGTTCCGCTTCTTACAGGCATGCCGATAACGGAAAAAGTCAAAAGAGGAATATCGCAACTCACTTGATTATAAAGCATTGATATAAATTAAAAAAAATGTTATGAAGTCCTTGTTCGCCGTTCTCTGTGTCTTGTTTTCGATTAACGTCTTCGGCCAATTACGTTTGACAAATGAGGAAAAAGACGCCTTGATCCTTATTGTCTCGAACTACAACGCAGGTTCACCCCAAGCCGGGGCGGGAGGCTTAAAGGAGTTGCGAAATACGATCCCTGCCAGGTTTCAACATTTTGTTGATCACCTCATCGTCGTCCAGGAGGGCACCGAAGGAATTTTAAACACCGAGCATCTTACCGTACCCAGTGACGAAGAACTGGAGTATTGGTATGTAGTCCGGGAATTTCACTACAACAAAATTGCGCCTGACTCATCCCGTAAGACGAACGAGCAGATAATCGATTGGCTGTCGCAGGAAAAGATCGACCGCCGCTGGCTGGTGGATAATTATTATTATCGGGCAGCTTCCGGTCTCGGCATGCTATATAATACGATAGATTTAAGCAACCGCAATTTCGACCTGGAAACGCTGGGCCTACGGGACGAGACCGAAAAAGCTATGTTCGTGATGTTCGTCGTCAACGCATGCCTGCAGCGGCTCGCCGTTATGCGCATGACGGGTAAAGGCGATCCCGCGTCGGCGCTCCAACGCCTGCCGAAGTTTAACGGACAGGATTATTATTTCTTCCGGAAGTTCAACTACCCCGACTTCGACTGGATCGGCTATCAGAAAGTCGAGTCGTATAACATGCGTCACATCGGAGGCTTTTACAATACCTTATTAAATCACCTGGAATTGCTTATGAAGCTGGGCGAGAAAAATCAGGCCTTTGCGCTTTACGAAAATTCTATTTTGAGCAAGCCGGAATTCTTTCACTATTACAGCAATGAATCGTCGTTGCGGGACCTGTATGCGAAATGGGCTGCGAGACGGTGAGTTTAAGCTCCCACAACCTGGAACACAGGCTTGGACCGCATGGCTTTCATAAATTATTACTTAAAAAAGTCCATTGCAATCTTGTTAATGAGGTCAGGCCTCTCGGCAAAAACTTCATGGGTCGTATTTGGCAAAATACAAAACTGACTGCCTTTTATAAGGCGATGCATTTCCAATCCATGTTCTACTATTATATCGTCCTGGTCACCAAGCACTATCATAACCGGAATGTTGATTCGTCCATAAATCGAGTCAGAGAAGTATGATTCTTTTTGATAAACCATGGCATTTGCATCGTTCATATATTTTTTCCAATCTTTTCCAGGAGGCGTATTCGTATATCGCTCGATCAATTCTTTGTTGGTTCTTTCAAAGTAGTCCAGGGTCATCGGGTAGACGGAGTCAATTGGGATATCGGGTGGGATAGCGCGCCTTAGTCCGTTATTAGCCCCTACGGCAATAACTTTTCTAATCTTGTCGGGCCTCCGTTCAGCCAGTAGAATTCCCGTAATGGCTCCATCACTCCAACCCATGACATAGGCACTATCAATTTTTAGTGAATCAATCAGTCGGGACGAGAATTCTAACAATACACCATAGGTCAAGGTGTCGGCCTGCTCGGATCTCCCTTGCCCAGGTGTGTCTGGCGCGATAACTCTATAGTGTTTGGCAAGGCCGGGAATACAATTCTCAAAGTCTTTAATGCTTCTGTTAAGTCCGCCACCGGAAAGCAGGATCAGGGGAGTGCCCTGACCATATTCTTCGTAGTATATCTTTTTATTGAAGATGATCAACTGCTTGCCATCATTTGAGCCGTATTCAATGTTATCTGTCCCGGTATTACAACAAGGCAAGAGAATTTGAATCGTGATTAAAGCCAATGCGATACCTTTTTTTATCATTCTATTGCTGGTTGAGACGGGTATCTACTATTGTTGTACAATAACGTTCGTGCACCCTAAGTTAAATTTACCCAAAAGGAGCGATCAAATGCAAATTGGAACCACGCCGGAGGAATTACGGTGACCGAATGGATTTTTCACTAAATTCAACATCGGTTACCCGGCTTCGGAACATCGGATTCAGGTGTTTAGTATTGACTCAAATGAAAATCGACGTTAAGACGTCTCTCTTTTTCCCGTGGACACTAAATGTCATGGGCATCGCGCTGGCGTTTTCAGCTGTGGTGGTGATTTTTTTTCATTTTCTGATCGGTCTATCCTTGTTGATCGGCGGTGTACTGATCTTTACCACACACTACCGGCTGATGATCGACCTCGATCGACGCGTGTACCGCGACTATGTTTGGATAATGGGAATTAAGCACGGTAAGATGGCCTCGTTCGAGAAAATCGAATACCTGTTCATGAAAAAGAGCCGCACGGTTCAGAATATGTATGCACGGGTTTACACAACATCCCTGCAGAAAGACGTGTACGATGCTTATTTACGTTTTTCGGAAACCGAAAAGCTACACCTTGTCACACGGGAGAGCAAACGTCTGCTTGTGAAGCAAGTAGAAAGCCTGGCCGCACAGCTGGGGGTACAGGTTATCGACTACACGAACGGAGAAGGAAAGATACGCTAGGTAGGATGGTAACGAAGTCTGACGGTCTGCGCTAAAGTGAACCGACTGTGGAATTTCACCTGGCGGAAAACACGTCGGCCTATATGGGGGACAATCAGCTTGCACTGGTAAACTAACCGACGGCCGCGACGAGGACATCTCGACTCCTTTCCAGTCAGGCAGAAAAGAGGCTTCAGATTATCGCGATCTGAGGCCTTTTTTTTAATTTCAGGACATGCTTCAGAATCGTGTTGACCCGTTGGGAAGAATCATTAAAACCAGCGCGCGTGGGGCCTTCATGGGCAATCGTGGTGTGATACATAATGAACAAAAAGAAATTACTCACACGTTTAAACATAAGGCTTGGATCACGTGTGTGTTGGAGTTTAAAGGAAGAAAAAGAACGGTAATGACGGCTGGTCGATGGACAGAGCTTTTTTTCCTGGATGAGGCCACCGCCTTTGCTGCCGGTCATCGACCTTGTTTCGAATGCAGGAGAGACGATGCAAAAAACTTTAAGTCCTGTTGGATACGGGGAAACCCGCGGTATAATTTTATCATGTCGACGTCCATAAATGAAATTGACGCGATCATACACGGAGAGCGGATCACGCATGAGAAGAAAAAGGTAATGCACCAACGTCTGTCTTCTGACATTCCGGACGGAACATTTATACTAATGAATGGCGATCCGTATCTTTTCAACAAAGGGAAACTGCATCGGTGGACCCCCTTTGGTTACGAAAATGGCATCGCTGTGCCTGAAGCTTCCATGCTGACAGTCCTGACACCAGATTCAATCGTAAACGCTTTTCGCGCAGGCTATGTGCCACAAATAAAAGGAAGTGAGTTGGGAGATTTATCGTGAGTTATTGCACCTTATTCGATGCGGAGTACATCTCGATTGCTCCCAAGGTATTCGTGCCCGGAATTTCCGAATGCCTGGAACATCGAGCCAGCGCTTCGACAATGCCAAAAATTGCCTGAAATGGCGCTTTTATCGTATTAAGTCGCCTTGGCACAATTGAACGAGCCCTCTCACATCGCTCTGAAGGCCCGCCACTGCACCGGCCCACGGCATAGCTGGTGGTTACTTCTGTCGGGAAGGTCGAATGAACGATCGTTTCCGCTTCGGTGACCTTGTGTCCTTGCCCACGAAGCATATGCGCAACTGCACATCGCAGTACCGATGCGCTCAATCCTACTTTTTTAATGATGGCGCTTCGTAGGGAGCTGCAAGTAACGTATTTTCATGGATGATAAGCTACAAAAGGAGATAACGAAACAGCACAACGATGCCTCCAGAGGATTTCATCGGCGCGTCGGATCAATCGTTTTTAGAAAATTTAGTAAGTAGATATTAGACACTTTAACCTAGAGACTATAAACAATTTTATTTATGAAAAAAACCAGACTACTGTTTTTTGCAGCCCTTGCTACCACGGCATTTAGTTTTTCTTCCTGCAGCGATGACGACAAGCCCACCTTTAACATTCCGACGACAGACATCGATGGCGATGCGTACACCATGGGCGGTAATTTGCGTTTGCTGTACTCTGTAGACAATGGAGCAAATTACAGCGCTACCGTGCCTGCCAACATCGGGGAGAACGTCCACGTGTTCGTGAAACTGAACAACGGTACGACGGATTTGACAACAGATGATTTTGACATCGATTGGACAGGATCTTCTCCAGCCCCGACGGCCATTGAAAACGGTGTAGCCGAATTTGTTGTCAGTGCGAACATCGCGGTGCAGGTAACCGTAACCGACAAGATGACACTGGTCACCAGCCACCGTGCGAATGGCAAATTTTTCGCCGTAAATCCGAGCACCGGTGAATTGACTGAGGCGTTTACGCCGATGTACGCTGACGCAGCCCTTACAAGTGTAAGAGGATTTGTCTACCACTATAAAAAAGGCCTGTATTATGCCAGCCTTAACACCGACATGGGTGGATACCTGTACACGATCAACCCGTCGACGAAAGTCGCGACGCGAATCAACGAGAACAATGGTGCAAACGGCGCAGACGTTTGGGACGCTGTCGTGAACTGGGCTGTTGCTGCGGACGATAGCCTGATTGCCATTGGTGATTTCAATGGAGACGGAAATGGTGTAGTGAAATTTGGCACCGACGGCGGCCGCTCTGCAAAAACCGCACAAGCCGACATTTGCTGTGCTTTGGGTATGCTCTACGATGCCGCTGCTGGCGAATTCCAGATTGCCAACGGCGAGAATGCTAACGAGGGTGAAGTGATCATTGATCGGGTAACAAACGCAGGTGTGTTTGTAGGCGAATCGGTGATGATGGACCTGGTAGGTTTTTCCGACGATCTTTCCGGCGGCTACATTTATTTGAGAACGATGGCGAAAAGCCCGGCGGGCGAGGTGTATGGCACATTGTATAGCCAGGAGTTTAAGAAGACCTACTTCGTGAAGATCAATATTGCTTCCGCTACTATTACCTATGTGGCTACGTTAGGCGAAAACAATGAAAACCAGTATAACTCCCTGGCATTCATTCCGAACTACACGTTTTAACCGTAAGAAGAGGATACTCAGTCTGAGTGACCCCAGAGGTGAGACTGATTTCGAATGATTAAGCGGCTTGATTTCGGTACTGTACCGGGCTCAGGCCGTTTTTTGTTTTATTTACTCGTTCGTTATTATACATAGTCCACCTCGTACCTGCTACAAATAATCATATATCATCTGTTTGGGCAGCCGGGTGCTGGATCAGGAGGCAGATGCTGCAAGGATGCCCCAGTGTCTGTATGGAGTCAAGGCCGTTGGCTCGGACAGGGGTTGGGCGCATTGATAGCTCCTCGGCGGTAGCCCTTGCTTTGCATGTCCGGGTATTCCAGGTAGGACGTATGAGCCCATTTAAGGCGCCGGAGGCCATAAAAAGTGTGATTTTTTGTGATGGATTGCCAGCTTTTTCTATTTTTGCACCCCATCATCGGATTTTTCGCTATTTTCCGGTGTTTTTGGTTCCGTAGTACAATGGATAGTATTTCAGATTCCGATTCTGAAGATGCAGGTTCGATTCCTGCCGGGACTACAAAAGAACCTGATTTCGAAATGAAGTCAGGTTTTTTTATGTCCGGACCTCTCGGCTTTTCCCGAAGTGGCGGTGGTTGCCGGTTTGTTAATACCAGGACTTAATGGGGCTATTAGCTTTCTAAGGGGAGATCCAATATAACCGGTAGACTGGCACTATTTGTTCAATAATAATATCTTGCTGTAATGAAAAACAGCCGTTGCGTGCTGGCAGGGATCGTGCTGCTTCTGTTGCTATCGTATGGCTCCACCTATAGCCAGGAGGTGATTTCGGTGGAGAACGACAAAGAACAGGTCGTTGTCAATCCCCATGTTTATATTTTCAACGATCCGCGCGCCGGCATCGATGATATCGCCCGGGTGATGGCTGCTCCCGACGGAGCTTTTACGAAAAATGCCTATTACCAGGAAGTCAAATACGGTTTTTCGCGTCCCTCGGGATGGTGTAAGTTCAGGATTCGGAATACGTCGGATCACGCAAACTGGATCCTCAAAGTGCACCAATCGCGGGTGGACACCGTACAGTTGTATATGCAGCGGCAAAACGGCGAGCTCATAAAATATCCGCTCACCGGCCATTTTCAAAACATCAAAGACCGCACATTTTATTCCCTGTATTTTGCGCACCCCGTTTCCATCGCCAAGAACGAAACCGTCGCCTTTTATTTATTCACGATGCGCAAGTTTGCACGACACGCCGCCGTGCTGAGTCTCGAGCAGGAAAACCATTACCGGAATTACGAGACCCTGTTCATTATTTTTATCAGCGCCCTAACAGGCATCTGTGTGCTGGCCGGCCTTACCGGCATTGTCATGTTTATTTTTCTCCATGAAAAGATCTATATCTACTACAGCATTTATTGCCTCAGCTTTCTGCTGCTCATCTCGGCCGACACCGGGTTTTTATATGCCTTTTTCAAACACGCTGCCGCATATCAAAAGCTCGTCAACAACCTGAGCATGGTTTTTTATTATTGGATCGCAGGCTGGCACATCCTGTTTACCGTCGAGTTGCTGGCGCTTAAAAAGCACCGGCAGCGCTGGGTTTACTGGCTCGGGCTCGGCAGCGGCATGTTGTGCTGCGCAGCCTCCGTTACGCTGCTGCTTCCCATACCCGATGCCCTGCGGCAGGCCATCAGCCTTTGGTCTTACTATATTTTGTTTTTTATCGATGCCTACATTTTATACACCATGTTCATCCAGGTAGCACAGCGGCAGGTCGTCATCTATTTTTACATGGCCGGATTTCTGTTTACGCTGGTAGCAGCATCCATCCTCATGCTCGCCGACCTTCAGATCATCGAGGGCGTGAATCAGCGAACCGATATATTTTTCATCGCCCCCGTCGTTGAAATATTGTGTATGGTCATCGGGCTCGGTATCAATTCCTCCCGGCACGTCAAAGACAAGCTCAATGCGCAGATCCAGATCATTACCGTGCAGGAGGCCGAACGCAAACGCATTGCCCAGGACCTTCATGACGACGTGGGCAATTCGCTGGCCGCCGTAAAGAGTATGCTCAGCCAGCAGGGCGATCCGCAGCTGATTGAAAGAGAAGTAGATGACATCATCAAAAACATCCGCAACATCAGTCACGACCTCATGCCCGTGGACTTTGAAACCTACGCATTGACCGATATCGTGCGACAGACCGTCAACAAGTTCAAAGGCCATCCCGCCATCCGCTTTGAGTATAGCCAGACCGGTGCCGCCGTAAAGCTCAGTCCCGTAACCGAGCTCGTGGTATACCGCATTATCAACGAGCTTATCACGAACAGTATAAAACATTCAAAGGCCTCCGACATGATGATCCAGCTCATCTATCAGGAAGAAAGCCTCGTAGTGATGGTGGAAGACAACGGCACCGGCATGAAGAACGGCAGCGGCACGCACGAAAAAGGCATCGGCCTCAAGAACATCCGCCACCGTGTGGCCTATATCCAGGCCACGCTCACCATTGAAAGCGATCACAAAGGCACATTGGTCATCATCGAGATCCCGTATGGAAAAGAAGCATACTGAAGTAGTAACGGTCGTGATCATCGACGACCACCGCTTGTTTAACGACGGCCTCAAGGCCATGCTCGCCCCCGAGCAGACGATTGACGTGCTCGCCCAGGTATATGACAGCCGCGAAGCAAAGGACCAGGTGCGGAAATTAGCGCCCGATGTCGTATTGATGGACTTCAACATGCCCCACCTCGATGGCATCGAGCTCACCCGGTTATTGCTCGGCGTAAATCCCGATTTGAAGATCCTGATCCTGAGCATGTACAACGAAGAGCGGCACATCGATTCGTTTAAAAGCATTGGCGCCAGGGGCTATGTGTTCAAAACAGCTTCGTCCGAAGAGGTCGTGCAGGCCATCCGTGACGTGTATGCCGGCGGCGCTCATTTTCCGGCGCCCCATGCCGAAAGTAATCATGCTGACGACAATTTTCTGAAAAAGCTGAAGCTCTCCAACCGCGAGCTCGAGGTGATCCAGCTCATCAAGGCCGGCATGAAAACAAAAGAGATTGCGGAAAAGCTGAACATCTCGTTCTACACCGTCGAAACTCACCGCAAAAACATCAAGCTCAAAGTGGGATTGAAAGGAGAAGCGGAGTTCATCAAATTTATCTTCGAAATATAGCGCTGGATCGAATGATAATCACCTGACCGATAGTCGGTTATGCGCCGATACCTGACGTCAGGTATTGATGCCGTTAGCGATCTCCAGTACCTTTAGGTTGGCTTTAATACATTTTTGTCAACCTATGCTGGCTTCTACAAGTACACGCTCGCGGCAAGAGCAAAAACACACCTTCCGGCTTTCCCATGCTGCCGATCATCCATCGCTGCGCAAGCCGCTCATCCTCGTCATTTTTCTGATGACCTTATCGGCGCAGTGGCTCCAGGCGCAAGACTGCCTGGATGACGATGCGCTTTACGTCACGCCCGAGGGCGTCGGCATGGGTACCAGGTTGTCGCCTGCCGGTTTATTGACCGCGCTCGCCATTTGTGAAAGCGATACCAGCAGACACCTCATCAAGCTCAGCACCGGCACCTACGCCATCAACCGGACATTGTACATTCCTTCCGGCGTGACTGTCGACGGAAACTTTGATGTGACCAACGGCATCTGGAAAAAAAGCAAGACCGGTAACTGCGTGCTGTCGATCTCGCCTCCCGGTGAAGAAGTGAAAACCACGACTTCCGACAACAAGCCCGTAGTGGTAGGGCACTACATCGGCATCAGGCTCGATACCGTGTCGAACATCACCCTGAAAGATTTTACCCTGGAGGTCCACAAGCGTAACAGCTTTTGGGAAGACATGGTCTCCTACGGCGAACGATACGGCGATGGAAAAAGCGTCTACGCCATTTTCGGCAGGGGCAGTGAAAACATATACCTGATCAATCTCCAGATTGTTACCGATAGCGGCGGCGAAGGTCTTTATGGATACCAGGGGCGGAATGGTGCGGAGGCTTATTACTACGTACCCGGCAAGACGGTGTATGACCCCAACCTTCCCGTTTACCAGCAACGACCCAGTGAAGAGCTCAAACAATCGTACGAGTTCAGGGCCGGCGGCGACGGCGGCGCGGGCGGACGCATTCAGGATTATTACCGCTGTCTCGACTGCCCCAGCACCGTCACGTCTGCCACCACCTATTGCGCGGCAGAATACCCGTTGCCCAAAGGAGGCCGCGGCGGAAAAAATGGCGGCCTCGGCGGTGAAGCCGGTGATAACTGCGAGATGGATTGCTACTATGAGTACTACAAAAGCAAAGTGAATTTAGCCGGCGAGCTTTTATCCCTGCTTTCGTTGCCCTCCGTTGGCGGTGAGCAGAAAGACCCCACGCCCGACCCGGGTGAGGATGGACAGGACGGCACCAATAGCTACAACGGTATCGACTACTCCGATCAGACGATCTATCCGTACGACGACATCAACTACTACTATATCCCCGGCTATGGCGCGAATGGTGGCGATGGTGCGGGCGGTAGCGGTGGCGGCGGCGGTGGCGCCGGGGGAATTCGCACCCTCGGTGTAATACCGCAAATACCCATACCCGGCATGGGTGATTACAACCTCCCGGCGAAAGCATTGGGCGTGTTCAACAAGGCCATTACACTGATCGGTGGCGATGACGTGTGCCACGCCGAGGTCGTAAACGGCTCGACCGAAGGCGGCCGTGGCGGCGCCGGTGGCGAAGGGGGAGAAGGCGGCGGCGGCGGTCATGGCGGCGGAGCTTCCATCGGCATCTTTATGCCCATGTGTAAAAATGTGGTCGACAAAAATTGTGTTTATACCATCGGCGAAGGTGGCGGCGGCGGATTTGGAGGTTTTGGCGGCAAGGGCGGCGACGGCGGCCTCGGCATGATGGGACGACCGGTAAGCGACGGCGGATGGAGCCACCAGGGTGCCAAAGGCGGCAAGGGCGGTAAAGGTGGCGACGGCAGCCGCGGACAGCACGGCAGCAACGGCAGAAGCATCGTCAAGATCGGTGTGACGAACAAACCCAGCGCATTCGTAATGGCCGATGTGTCTACCGCGTGTACCAACTCCGTGATTACCCTGTATACATCGGGTGATAAAGATGGCTTTCTCATCGGCAAGCACGTAGGGACGCAATACAACAAGGTCAATTTTATAAACGACAAACCTTCCGGCACCACCTTTACACAATACATGAGCGAGGTGCAGATCGCAGAGCCCGACACCGGCCGTTTGGAAGTATACTATGTAACCCCGGCAACGTATCCCTACCCTCAACCGGATGTACACATTAAAACCATCCGGCCGCTGCCCGCGTTCCATGTTCCCGCGGTGCTTTGCCAGGGCGATACCCTGAAGGCTTCTACAACTGAGACCAGCGCTTTTTATTTGTGGAAGGTGTTTGATGCCAATGAAACCGTAGTGTACAGTTCCGATAAGAAAAACATAGCGTTTCTTCCGACCGGCGTGGGAACCTACACCGTTGGATTTCAGGCGTACGACCTGTGTTGCGGCTATAGCGCCCCGCAGTATAAAACGGTGCGCGTATCGGCGGTAAGCAAACCCGCCATCGAAAAGACCAACAATGGCTTGTGGTATTGCTACGGAAGCGATTCCAGTAAATACGCCATAACCAGCCCCGTGAACGAGACAGACCAGTTTCGCTGGTCCAACGGCAGCACGTCCAAAGTGACGTATATCAAAGCGGCCGGGTGGTACTCTGTAACCCGTACCAATGCCGACGGCTGCTCGGCGAAATCGGATTCCATCCGGAATTATGTTTTTTCATTGCCCCAGGGCAGACCTGCCATCCCGGATATAACCGGCATCTGCAATGGAACAGAAACTACCCTTACGCCCGATTATGAAGCCGGCATGCTCTATGGATTTTATTATCAGGGCACGTCCAAGACCGGTGGATTTTTAAACGACGGTTCTCCCCGGCAATCTTTTACGTTCAAACCGGCCATCCCGTTTGGGGCCGCGTCGGCCTCGTATTATGTCAGAAAGGTGAGCACCAACTACCAGAATGGTCACCCCATCTATTGCGTTTCTGACGACGTGCAGGAAGTCAGGCTTTATAGGGAGACAGACCCCCCGGTGATCATCAGCGACAACGTCAAACGCGATCTGGCCGCGGACAACGGTAGCTGCAATGCATTTTATCTATACGACTATCCCAAGGCGATAGACAATTGTAATCCGTATGTCTCCGTCAAGGTCAGACACATGCCCGCAAACCATTACTACCCCGTCGGCACAACCGTCGACACCTTGCGGTATACCGATGTGTCCGGCAATTTCCTGGATTACCCCATAGCGATCACCGTTCACGATGTAGCGCCTCCTATCATCGCCAGCAGACCCGCCAACTACAAGGAGCTCACCAGCGAGCCGGGAGCGTGCGGCGCGTACTATGCTTTTACCCTCGCCCAGGCGTTGGATAAATGTACCACCATGCCTGTGCTGACCGGTGCCATACCGGAGATGATCACCCTCCAGGGCCAGGGATACGCCGATGTATTCATGATCAGCGGTTCGCAAACCGACAGCATTTTCCAGGTAGGTAACAACGTGATCCGGCAAACCTGGACAGACGCCGCCGGCAATACCACCACCTTCGAGCAGAACATTGTCGTGAAAGATGCCGAGACGCCAAAATTGCAGGCAGCCGACATCACCTATTACGTAGCGCGGGACAAGAGCACCGTCTTTACAGGCTATAACGCACCGTTGGCGACCGACAATTGCACCACCGTCCTCACCAGCACCTTTGTATCGGGATTCGGCCAGTCCGGCGAGCACCCCATCGGCACCACCACCGAGGTCTGGAAGGCCACGGATGAAAGCGACAATACAGGCTTCGCATCGTTCAAGCTCACCGTGCTGGATACCATCTCGCCCACCATCGATTGCCGGAACATCCGCCCCGCCGCCTATGCCGTGCCCGGCACGGATTCAGCGCTCGTAACGTTTGCAACCCCCGTGGCGCTCGACAATAGCGGCAGCGTAACCGTAGCCGCCGAGGGTAAGGGCAGCGGGTCCTATTTTAAACTGGGCACCTATCCGTTGACCTATGTCGCCAAAGATCCATCCGGAAACTCGGCGTCGTGCGTCATCACGGTAGCCGTCTCTGATTTTGAAGCGCCCTCCATCGTTTGTCCGCCCGACATAACCGTGGCCAATGATCCGGGGCTTTGCGGCGCCGTCGTGAATTTTGCCATGGCCGATGCGCATGACAACGACGGTTCTTATTATACACCGTACCGCGTCATGGGCCTGGCCAGCGGCGCAGTATTCCCCATGGGAACGACGCTGCAGGTATTCAAGGTCGCAGACGCCAATGGAAACATCGCCACCTGCGGCTTCAATGTCACCGTTACCGATACCGAAGCGCCGCAGTTTACCGCGTGCCCGCCCAGCCGTACCGAGTTTATCAACCCCGCCATCTGCGGCACGATGATCACCCTGTCGGTACCCGCCGCCACCGATAACAGTTGCTTTTCACCTACAACGGGATTTGTATCCGGCTCCGCCGGCGGCTTCTTCCCCGTGGGCGTAACCCACCAGGTATACAGGACCCGCGATGCGTATGGCAACACCGCCACCTGCGAGTTCGACGTAACCGTGATCGACAATACCACGCTTACCGTTACATGCCCGCCGAATGTAGAGATCTATACCACACCCGGGCTTTGCGGCGCGGTACTGAGCACCCGGCTGCCCGAAGCAAATAACTTCTATGGCTGTCTGCAATGGACGCTGGAGTCGGCCAAAGGCATAGGTGATACATTCGTGCCCGGTCCCCACACCGTTACCTACCGGGCTACAGTGTCGGGCCAAAGCGCCACCTGCTCCTTCAACGTAAATGTCATCGATGTCGTCGGCCCGAAAATTGTCCAGCCCGACAACATCGTCGTTTCCCTGGACGATGGCGCCTGCGGCAAGGAGGTCACCTTTCCCGAGCCGGTCGTCATGGATAATTGCACCAACTTCTTTTTGCAACGAACGGCCGGTTTGCCTAGCGGCTCGGTTTTTCCGGTCGGCACCACCGTGCAAAAGTATATCGCCTTTGATAACACCCATACCGACGCCGTTACCTTTACGGTCACCGTACAGGATGATACGGCCCCGGCATTTACCGACGTCCCCGACATCACCGAAACGACCAGTGACATCTGCGGTAAGGTAATCAGCTTCGCCACACCCGTCGCTACAGACAACAGCACGTGTTTTACCATTACCCGTCTGAAAGGATTGAACAGCGGCGATCTCTTTCCCGTAGGCATCACCACCCAGATATATGTCGCCAAAGACGGCGCCGGCAACACCGATACCACCCGTTTCAATATCGTGGTAAACTCCAGCCCGCAAACACAGTTTTACAGCTGCCCGCCCGATGTGGTGGTCATGTCGGATAACGACCTCACCAAAGTAGTGTGGTACGACGTGCCGGGTCGTACATCGTGCGCCGGAGTAACCGCCGTGCTCATTTCCGGAAAAGGAAGCGGCGCTACGTTCCCCGCAGGAAAAACGACGGAGACCTACCTGATCACCGATGCATCCGGAAAAACAGATACCTGTCGGTTCAATGTGTTTGTGGCAGAGAAGATGCCTCCCAACGTGATGTGCCAGCCGTACAAGTTCGACCTGGAAGACGCCATCTGTGGCGCCAGGGTAAAGCTGCCTGTGCCCGAGGTGGATGACTGGGGCGGAAGCGGTCTGCAGACCATCTTCAATGACATCGGCCCCGTAGACAGCGAAGTATTCCTGCCGGTAGGATATTCCCAGATCACGTGGACCGCCATCGATAATTCCGGCAACCGCGGCTATTGCATCAGCCAGGTTACCGTTGGAAAAGAAGAAAGCCCTTTGAACGGCTTCAGCCACCGCGTGGAATTCTGTGAAGGATCGGATGTGGAGATCAACCCACGCATGAGCGGCACCGGGCCGTATGTGTATGAATGGTCGTATTTTGATCCTACGACTTTTGAAATGATCGTTTTGTCGACGGATAGTATTTTCAGGATTCCCCATGTAAAGGAGAGTGATGAGCGGCAATACATGTATGCCGTGAAGAGCCCCTGCAACAACGACATCTTCCGCCGGGAGTTTTTCCTCCAGGTCAATCCATCACCCAAGGTCACGTTTGCCGGGTTGAATGCCGGGTATTGTGAATATGATCTTTCCGGAAAGCCCTTGACGTTTTCACCCGCCGGCGGCGTGTTGGTAGGCGATGGGCTTGTGGATGGGAAATTTTATCCCTCAAAAGCCGGGCTCGGCGCGCATACCCTTTCGTATGTCTATCATGATGATGCGCTCGGCTGTCCCGCCAAAGCATCACTGACGACGGAAGTTTACGCAACGCCGATCGTGGAAGCGTTTATCGACACCGCCTATTGCATCAACAACCCTGTTCTGAAGCTCGACGCTACCCATAGCGTGTATACCGGCCCCGGCATAAGCGGTGCCACATTCAACGCCGCCCTCGCGCAGGCCGGCACACATACCATCACCCGTACGGTTACCGTCGACGGCTGCGTGAACTCCGCGGCGCAAACCGTACGCATCCAAGGCAACGTGCCCGATGCCACCATCCAGACCGGCGGCGCGATCTGTTCCAACAAAGGACGCGTCAGGCTGGAAGCCGTTACCACCGGCGGTACCTGGTCGGGAGAGAAGGTGTATGTGGAAAACAACATACCCTATTTCAATGTGAACGCCGCCGATCTGGGAGAGCATAAAGTATATCACGAGATGGTCGACGGCATTTGCGTATCCACCGATAGCGCCACCGTGGATGTTGTCGATTCGGAATATAATTTGCCGTTCACGTTCGACGCCTACTGTTACGACCAGGGGTTGGTACCCCTGGATGTTTCGGACGGCAAAAACTATTTCGGATTCGGCATTGACAAGAACATGTTCAACCCGGCCGCGTACGATACTACCACCACCGCGCTGTTTGGCGTATCGACGGTCAATGCCGTAGGCTGTATCGACACCGTATGGCGGGCCATGGCCGTATTGAAACCGGAGATCATCGACCCGCTTAAGCTGATCTGCAAAAAAGGAGACCCCGCCCTGCTGAGCGTAGACAGCAAGCTGGCATCCGCTACGTGGTTTGATACCACCACCGGCTATACTAAAACCGTGTATGATAGCGGAAGCTATATCGTCGAGCTCCGCAATACATCCGGGTGTGTGAAGGTCGATACCTTCCGCGTCGAGAGCAAGCAGGCCAACCTTCCGGCGTTGATCAACGATACAGACCAGTTGTACAAATGTATAGACGCCATGGCCACGCTTACCGCCAGTGGAAACTATGTAAGCCAGGTATGGTCCACCGGCGAGCAAGGCCGGACCATTACCGTAAGCTCACCCGGGGAATATAAGGTTTATGTAACCGACAGTGTAGGCTGCGAGCTGGCGGACAGCATCCGGGTAGAGGACTATCCGCGCATGGAAAATAACCAGCTTACCAATAAAGGCACCTACCTCGAAGCAGTCGCGTCGACCTCGTATACCTGGTATAAGGATGGACTCCCCATCGACGGTGCATCCGGCCAGATGCTCCCGTTCCCGGAGTCGGGAAGTTATTATGTGGAGCTCACGGATAACAATGGTTGCCTTTCAGCCTCCGACGTGCTCCAGGTCGTCGTGACCTCGACCGATGGCGAAGGTAAAGACTGGAAATGTCGGATCTATCCCAATCCCAGCACCGGAAAATATCAATTTGAATTCACCGCCAAACCGTCTTACGACCTCGATATCGTCTTCATCAACGCCCTCGGCCAGCCGGTGCAGCAACTACAGATAAACAGCCGTTCCGATCAGTCCGTCTATATTGCTCACCTCGAAGCGCAACCCGCCGGTGTATACTGGGCGCTCATCAAGCAGAAGGACAGGACAACGGTCGTTAAGCTGGTGAAGGTGGAGTAGGTATCCGTCAATAGTTATCTGTTGATAGTAATCGTACTATCAACAGATAACTATTGACGGATTTAAAAGCGAACAGATTCTTGTCATTTACTCACCGCAACGGGCAGCATGGGCCTCATATTCCAGCACCGGCCCATCACAGGCCTGCCAGGAAATGTTTTTGTATTGCCTGGACGACGTCACCTCGATGAGCTCGTTCGGGAGGCAGCTTGTGCGGATATTATTTTCGCGTGGGTCGTAGGTCAGCTCGACATATCGTCTGTCGTCATAGGTCACATAGGCATAGCGGCCTGCTGCCTCGTAGGTCGTGCCGTCATGGTTGCGGCGTTTTAAAAACGTGCTGTCGTTTGACAGGACGATCGTCTCCTGCCACTCCAGTTTAGCGCCGATGCTCTCGTCGCCGGTCCAGGAAGAGGTCATTTTTACCAGCTTTAGCTCCAGGCCACAGCCATTGTCAACTTCATAGCCACCGGCCTTTTCCTCACAAGCAATCGCAACCATGGCGGGAAGGAGGAATACAAGAATTCTTTTCATAGGAAAATAGTGATTGGATGTTGAATATAATACAGGATCTTATTGCCCTTAGACACCTGGAAGTAAAAAGAAGTTGTAATACCGTCGGTTGGGAACTTGTGCCGCACTACCCAAAAAGGTTATAGCCCCACGTCCGGCCCCCCGCTACCTTTGCTGGAAAATACGGAGTTATGAAAACAGCAGGTGTTACACAGGCTCTTCGGGGCCACGCTGGCGCAGGCCTTGCGCGGTTCTTTTCGGTTCTTTTGATCATGGGGCTGGGCGTCGCGACATCGTGTAGCGACGATGATGGCGCGGAGCCTTCGGTGGAGGAGCCCGCCTGCCGGGTTGTGAAGGAAACGAACACAACGCAGGCGAATATCGGGTCCCCGGACGGATACACATACACGGCGGTGTTCACCTATGAGTACGACGACAAAGGCAATCAAATAGAGAACACCGTTCAATACAACTACACGTATAACGACGGCGCAAAACCCACCAGCACATCGAGCACCAGCATGCAGTACGACGCCGACGGCTTTCTGCTCCGCACGGTGCGGCAGTATAATTCGAAGGACAAGAACGGGGTGACTTCGAATTCGTCGACCAACCAGGAATGCACCTATGAGAATGGCCGCCTCATCAAACAAGTGACGGCCAGCATCGATAATGGCAAGCCTACCAACTACCAGTTTCAATATGAATACGACGCCGCCGGAAAACTGATCAAATTTTCCAATACCTATAACAACAGCTCGACGACCATTACCTATAACGGCAACATCATCCAGAAAATAACAGAGACTGATGGCGCCGGAAACGTCTCGTCACCCTTCTTACAATATAATGACAAAGGGTGGCTGACCAAATCGATCGAGACCTGGGGTGGAGGCACCGACGAGTTCCGCTATGAATATACTTCCGACGGCCAGCTGGCCAGGGAAGAGCGTTACATCAACAGCAAGCCTTCGTCCGGAACGATCTACGAATATGACACCCGCGAGAACCCGAACCGGTACACCTATCCGCAACCGAAGGGCCACCCCGATATTCCCGGTACCCGGCCGAATTTTATCTACGTGCACAATATCACCCGGGCAACATATCTCGAACCGAATGCGGAAATAACAGCCTTTCAAAACAGGTCCTCCAGTCTTTACGTCTATGATTATAATGCAAAAGGCTTTCCCACCGGCTACACGCTCACGACCACCAACAGCCTGGGGGGAGTGGAGAGCACATCAACCGTTACCTACGAATACACCGGTTGTAACTAGCGGAGCGGACCTCCAGCGTTGATCGGGTTGTTCGTTTCCGAACATGCCCCTGTACGAAATGTTACCGGCCGTGCAACCCTGATCGTTAATTTCGCATCTCAACAGCATAGACTGCGTCCGGCCCGGTTTTTGGGTCCGGGGTAGGCCTGTAACCTTCCCGGCGTCTGAGGCGTCGAATCACAATACGAGTACCTATGCTGTATAACTATCTAAAAATTGCCTTCCGAAGCCTGCGTCGGCACAAGGGCTTCTCGCTGATCAACATTGCCGGTCTTGCGATCGGTATGGCATGCAGCATCCTGATCCTGCTGTGGGTTCGGGATGAGCTGAGCTACGACCGGTTTCACACAGACGTACACCGGCTCTACCGCCTCACGGCCAGCCTGTCGGAAATGGACGTTCACGCTGCCGTGACGCCTGCGCCCCTTCCCGAAGCCCTGCAGGCGCAGGTGCCCGTGGTCGAGCAAACGGTGCGTTTGAACGGCCTTCGAAAAGAGCTCATGCAGGTGGGCGACAAGATGTTTGAAGAAGAGCGGATCTTTTTTGCCGACTCCACCTTCCTCCGGATGTTTTCTTTTAAGCTCGTGGCTGGCGACCCGGCCGATGCATTTAAGAATCCCGAAAGCATTTTAATTACCGAGTCGATGGCCAGGAAATACTTTGGAAACGAAGAGCCCCTGGGCAAGACCATCCGCCAAAATCATAAAGACGACTTTACCGTGGCGGGCGTGCTGGCGGACGTTCCGTCAAACTCACACCTCCAGTTCGACTTTGTCATTCCCATGTCCTTCCTGGCCCGCACAGACCGCGACCTGAAAGAACGGGTCTGGGACAATTTTAATTTCTATAACTATATCAAACTGAACGACAAGGCCGACACCTCCCCCGAAGGGCTGGCGAAACTGGAAGCACAGATCACCACGCTCTATCGCACCAACGAAAAGGAGCTGAAGGTAGACTTTCACCTCCAGCCGGTCAAGGACATTCACCTGCGCTCCAGCTTCCTGGCCGACCTGCCCGGCCACGGCAACATACAGTATGTATATATCTTCATTGTAGTGGCCGTCTTCATTCTGGTGGTGGCGTGTATCAACTTCATGAACCTGGCGACCGCCCGCTCGGCCCGCCGCGCAAAGGAAGTGGGCTTGCGCAAAGTAGCCGGCGCCATGCGCGCGCAGCTCATCCGGCAGTTCCTGGCAGAGTCCTCGCTGATCTCGGTCGTCTCGTTGATCCTGGCCGTACTCATCGTGTTTGTGTCGCTGCCGGGTTTTAATACCCTGGCGGGAAAACAACTGAGCATCGACCTGCTCAACGTCAAACTGGTGGCCGGCCTGCTGGGCATTACTTTCCTGACGGGCCTGCTGGCCGGCAGTTATCCCGCGCTCTTCCTGTCGTCGTTTATGCCGGCAACGGTGCTAAAAGGAAATCTGAAGACAGGCGCAGCCAGCAGCTTTTTCCGGAACACCATGGTGGTGCTGCAGTTCTCGGTGTCGATCATTCTGCTGGTGGGCACGGCGGCAGTATATAAGCAGCTGAAGTTTATTCAAAGCCGCAACCTGGGCTACGATAAAGAGAACCTGGTTTACGTACCGATGACGGGCGACCTGTGGTCCAAGTATCAAACCCTGCGCACGTCGCTGGAGCAGGAACCGCTGACGCAGCATTATACCGTCGTGCAGGACCTGCCCACGAACGTGGTGAACGGTACCGTGTCGGTAGAGTGGGAGGGAAAAGACAAAAGCTCGCAGCCACTCTTTTGCAACATGGCCATCGACGAAAACTTCCTCGATGTTTTTAAAGTCACCCTGCTCGACGGCCGCGGGTTTTCCAAAGAGGCGAAAGCCGATACGTCCAACTACCTGGTCAACGAGTCCGCCCTTCGCACGATGGGCATGGACGTCGAAACAGCGGTAGGCAAGCCGTTGACCCTGTGGGGCAACAAAGGTGTGATCATCGGCGTGGTCAAGAACTTTAATTTCAAACCGATCCAGCAACCCATCGAGCCGCTGATCCTTCGGCTGAACACCTGGGGCGGCGCCGCCGTCGTGCGCACAGCACCCGGCGAAACCGAGAATACCATCAAAGCGCTGGAGCGGATCTGCCAGACGTTGAACCCGGAGTATCCGTTCTCCTATAAATTTATCGACCAGGACCTCGACAACATGTACCGGGCCGAGCAACGCCTGGGTGGGTTGTTCAACATCTTTGCCGTGCTGGCGATCTTCATCTCGTGCCTGGGGTTGTACGGCCTGTCGGCCTTCCTGGCCGAGCGCCGTACCAAAGAGCTGGGTGTCCGGAAAGTATTGGGCGCGTCACTCTCGCACCTGGTCTACTTGCTGCTGTCCACCTTCACCAAACCGGTGCTGATCGCCATGCTCGTAGCCGCCCCGATAGGCTGGTATGCCATGACCCGCTGGCTGGAAGGATTTGCCTTCCACATCTCGCTGGACTGGACCATCTTCGCCTTTGCCTTCGTCGTGGCGCTGTTCATCGCCTGGTTCACCGTAAGCTATGAGTCGATCAAAGCCGCGCTCACGAACCCGGCCAAGTCATTGAAGGACGAATAGCACAAGCTACCCGGCCGCCGATATTTCATCGACAGCAGGCGATGTCAGCTCGGCCGTCGTAGCCTGGTGCGCCCACAGCTCGTTGAACACGAGGCTACTTCGCTTGAGCTCTTCAAAAGTTCCTTCTTCGATCACGGCGCCATTGCGCAGAATATAGATGTAATCAAACTCCGTAAGCAGGTGCAAGCGGTGCAGCGACGAGATCACGGCCTTGTCCTGCATGGTATGGAACAGGGCGCTATAGATGCGTTTCTCCGTGCGAGGGTCCACACTGCTGGTGGGCTCGTCCATCAGAATGATGCTGCTGGAACGGGCGGCCAGGATGCCGCGGGCCAACGCCAGCCGTTGCTTCTGACCACCGGAAAGGTTCACACCTTTTTCCTGGATGTTCGTTTCCAACCCGTGCGGCAGGGTGCGCACAACGTCGGCAAACTGGGCCGCCTCGCAGGCCGCCATCACATCTTCTTCGCTAAAGGGTAGCCCCAGCGTGATATTATAGCGGATCGTGTTTTCGAAGATCTCCGGGTCTTGCGGGAACAACGTTACCGTGCCGCCCAGGCTGGTGAACGGTACCGCCTCTGTCTGATCGATCACCGTCTGCACGCCGGGCGCCGGTGTATAGAGCCCCCGCAACGTAGCCAGCAAGGTGCTCTTGCCACTGCCGCTTTCGCCGATCAGGGCAATGCGTTTGCCGCGCGGGATGCGCAGGTGTACGTTGTCCAGCCCCGTGGCGCGGCCCAGTGTCAGGTCGTTGGCGCGGGTGAAAGTCAGCTGCCGGATCGTGATCTCGTTCCATTGTGCCGGCAGCGTGCTTTCTTCCGGTGTATGCTTCTCGTCCCACGCGCGCTCGATGTCGGCAACGTTCTGTACGTCGGTGTTGTATTTGATGATCTGCGTGTATTGGGCCGCAATGTCGTTAAAGACACTGGTGAACTGGTTCACATAGCCGAGCAGCACGACAAGGCCGCCGATGAGGAACGGCTGGCCGGCAGTCCAATGCTGGTACAGGTAGCCTACGGTGATGGTGGCATAGATCAGTCCCACCATCATCTGCGCCACGAACCATTTCCACTCGTTGATGACCACATTGCGGCGGAAGGGCGGGAACACCGCCGCCACCTTCTGCATAAAGCTGTTCTGCATGCTCTTCTCCAGGCGCAGCGTGATCACCGTCACGATGTTGGAGAGGCTGTCAAAAAGTGTGGAAGACACCTCGTGCTCGCGACTGTTGGTTTCGCGCAGGCTGTGCAGGTAAGGTTTGTCGAACTTTACAATGATAAAGACCGTCAGGACGCCGATCAGCACACCGATGGTGCCGAACAGCGGCGAGAAATACAACATGGCGGCAAACGAAAAGAAGAACTTTCCGAAGGAATAGAAATAAATAAAGCCGTGCTGGAAAAAGTCGCGCAGGCCTTCGTGCGCCTTGCGCAGCCGGCTGATCGTCGAGCCGCTGTGGTTGTCCTGGTGCCACTTCACGGGCAGGTGCAGCACCTTGTGGTAAAGCTCGTCGATGAAGTTACGGCTCAGGTTAAACGCCAGCTTTCGCTCCATGACACGCGCCGGACCGTGAAAAGCCCACTCCAGCAACCGCAGGCCGAGAAAGCCCAGGGCATAGATCCAGCCTTGCTTCAGGATGTCGGCGCCCTGCTGCTGCAGCGAGTCGATGAACCAGCCGTAGAAGAGCGGATTCATGGCAATGGTAATGTTAGCGAGGACAAAGAGCCCGTAGATCAGCGCGAAGCGTCCTTTCTCCTGGCGGGCATATTTCCATGCTTTGGCAAGCAGGGAAAAGTAGGGGTTTTTCATGGTTGTTTCTCCTGGGCGTGTTGACACAAAGGTCAGGAGAAACGTTCCCCGTGAGCCGCTTCTATTGCGCCGGAATATTACATGGAAGCGGATTTCACCCGGTATGAAAAATTTCCGGCGCCTGCCTGTTGAACAGCGGCCGATTCGGTATCTGCTGTGCGATACAAATGTTCGGGCACCTGCGCCAACGTAGAGGAATGTACACGCTCTCCCAAACCGTAGAACTGCTGAAAGCTCATGATCAGCGGCCGCCACTTGTCGGGGTCGACGTGGTCGGGTCGACCCTCGGCGAGGATGGACTCGTGGAGGTGAACCCGCAGGATCTTCAGCTCGAACGACAGGATACGAATATGGGCCGCGCCCGCATCCGCACCGATCGGATGGATCGCCGCCAGCGACGCCTCCAGCTGCACGGGACACTCGTATATGCGCGGAGTATCCACTACGTTGGACGGCAACGGCGTAAAACCCGACCGGCGCCATTTATCGGGCTCATGCCGATAACCCCGCTTCGCCTTCCCCGGCGGCACAGGATCCGAGCCGGTCGTCAGGGCCAGCCGGTCCACACCCGCGGCCTGCTCGACGGAGGGAAGATTCAATACACATTCGCGCGTACGCAAAAGGTTCTCGGTGGTCTTCGACACCGCCGACAAACCAATCATACAACGATACCCAAGCCAGAATACCGACGAGATCGGAGCCAGGTTCGAAGTACCATCTTCATTGAGCGTACTGACCAATACAACCGGCGTACCGAAGTATAAAATGGAAGGACTGCTGACGTGATGCATAGCTGTTTTTTTGATACAAAGCTGGCGCCCTCACAACAAGGATAAAACCTGTTTCTTGCTATTCGTACATCCGTGCGATTGGGTGATGCGTGTGGGTATAGGGATGGGTGTGGAAGGCGGTCGGAGCGAGCAAAAAATGCCTGGGGTCGTTGGGGGGGGGGCCCCCCAAAAAAAAAACTCATTATAAAAAAAAAAGCCGCGGCCCCCCGGGGGGGTGTGTTTAGGACGGGGGGGGCGGCGGAATATAAAAAAAAAAGGGGGGGGGGGG
>NZ_JAHESC010000027.1 GCF_018598185.1 Dawidia soli | reverse complement strand
CCAAAGGCTGCCAAGAAGACGGCAAAGAAAACATCGGCCCCGGCAAAAAAGGCAGCGAAGAAAGTAACCACTTCTGCCAAGAAAGCCGCCCCGAAAAAATCAGCTCCCAGGAAAGCCGCTAAAAAGCCGACCTTTCTGAGCAAGGTAGCAACGAAGGCAAAGGACCTCACGAAGAATGTGACAGAGACCGCCGCCGCCATTACCAGCGCCGCTGCCGCCAAGGCCGTCGAGGTAAAAGATGCTATTGTCGAAACGGCTACCAACACCGTAGAGGCGATCCAGGAGAAAGTCGCCGACGCCAAGGAAGCTGTAGAGAACAAGAACGAAGACACACAGAAAAGTCTCTTCAACAGTTAATCTGTTCTTCCGGCAGTACAGAGAAGCGATGGTTATGGACTATCGCTTTTTTTATTTTTATACCGGCCCCCGGTACCATTGCCGGCATTACCTTTGTCTCATGAACCGCATCCTTTTCCGCTCCCTGCTCCTCCTGGTCGTCCTTGTCGTTGTCGCCTGCGGCCGCCCGGTACCTGTCCTCGAAGGCCTCGATGCCGCCGCCTGGAAAGCCGACCGCCACGCCTGCCAGGGCATACGCGCCGCCGGCGTCGCCACGCTGCAGGAGCAAAAAAAGAACTTCCTCGGCCTGAGCGAAATGCAGATCGTATCGGTTTTCGGCGCCCCCGACCGCAACGAGCTCTATAAACGCAACCAGAAATTCTACTACTACGACCTGCAGCCATCAACGGACTGCCCGCACGCCACCACTCCCGGCGCCCTCGCCCTCGTCATCCGCTTCAACGCCATGGGCCTCGCCAAAGAGATCAGCATCGAATAATCCCACCCTACACCAACAGACGCAATACCTTAGAAATAACCCAACTATTTCACCAAATCCAAACTCAGGTAAAACAACAATAGAAGGAAAACACCTATCTTCATCCCAATCGTTTTAACCAACTCCCGTTGTGAAAAAACCGTTGCTACTCATCCTCGTAGCATGGTGCAACCATGTCTACGCCCAAAGCGCTGCCACCGACCTCGGCGCCCGTGCGCAAGCCCTGGGATATGCCGCCAGCTGCCTCTCCGACGCCTGGTCTACACTCAATAACCCCGCGGGCCTTGCCAACCAACGACAGCCTGTCGCCGCATGCACCTACGATGCCTTCGCCGGCTTCAGCCCCTTCAACCGTATCGCGGCCGTCGTCGCCGTCCCCACATCCATCGGCGCCGTGGGCGCCGGCATCTATCGCTTCGGTGATAACCTGTATAACGAGCATCTCCTCACCGCCGCCTTTGCCAACACGCTCGGTATCGCGTCGCTCGGCGGCCGCATCCAATATATACAGTACCAGGCCGACGGCCTGGCCACGCGCGGGCTGATCAGCCTAAGCGCCGGAGGCATCACCCAATTAACCCCAACACTCCGCATCGGCGCCTGTATCAGCAACATCCTTCAACCCGTCGTCGATCGGGAAAACAACGAACGGCTCCCCACACGACTCACGCTGGGAGCCGGCGTCACCCTTTCCGAAAATGTTTGCTGGGCCGCCGAGGCCACCCAGGACCTGGGTTATTCCACCACCTGGAAGACGGGCCTGGAATATACCGTGCAGAAAACCTTCATCTTCCGGGTGGGCTTTAACCTCTCTCCCAACGCCCATTTTGCCGGCGTGGGTTACCGGCGACAACGCTTCCTGCTCGACTATGCCTTTCAGCACCTTCCCGGTCTGGGCATGCGCCACCAGGCGACCGTGGGCTATTGCCTGGTTCAAGCCACGACGCCATGAGACCCGTCGCGCTTACCGTATTGATCCTGATCCTGGTCGTGACAAAGGCCAGGACGCAGGAATTCCCATACGCCGGGGTTACCGCTGAACAACTGGCGGAAGACCTCGCGGGCCTACCCAACACCGACGAGGCGGCGGGGGCCATGGAAGACAACATCGTGCAGGTATTATCACTTCCCACAGACCTCAACATCGTCACCGCCGACGATCTGCTGGCCTATGGCATTCTTTCGCCCCGGCAAGTGACCGACCTGCTGACCTATCGTACCCGGCACGGCGACTTCCTTTCCATCTATGAGCTGCAAGCCGTTCCCGGTTTTGATCTCCCGACCCTCTACCGCGTGGCCCGCATGCTCCACGTCGCCCATCCCGCCGCCGCTCCGCCCCTTACACCGCGCGAGGCCCTGCGCCAGCGGGAAACGTATATACTGATGCGCTACGAGCAGGTAGGGGAGAGCCGCCGCGGCTTGCGCCGCGACACCGCCCCCGACCAGCAATTTCACGGCAACGCCGCACGCCGCTCCTTGCGCGTACGCACCGTCCGTACAGGTAACTTCGCCGCCGGCCTGGTCGCAGAGAACGACCCCGGCGAGTCGTTCCGCTGGCAGCCTGGAAACAGGCAATACGGCCCCGATCACCTGTCGGGCTATCTTCAGTGGCAACGCCGGGGCCGCTTACAGCAGCTTGTGCTCGGCGACTATCGTCTCCACTTCGGGCAGGGCCTCGTACTGGGTGGTGGGCTCAACCTCGGCCGTGGCGCAGAGACCGTCACCGCCATACAACGCAATGCCGAAGGCATCCGACCTTATACCGCCGCACAGGAAACAGGCTTCCTGCGAGGCCTCGCGGCCACCGTAATGATACGCCCGCATACTACCGCCACCACATTCCTCAGCCGCGCCCCGCGCGACGGCAACCTGACCGACACCGCCACTACCTCGCTTCCCACTACGGGCCTGCATCGCAACACACGCGAGCTGGCCACCCGGTACACCCTGCAGCAAGCTACCGCCGGCACCTCCGTACGCTACCAGCACGGCCTGCTCGACGCGGGCGCGTTATATACCTATACGCGCTTCAGCCTGCCCATTACCCGTGTGCCTACACTTTATAATCAGTCGTATTTCACCGGCTCGCACTACCAAAACGTCAGCCTCCACCTGCGCTACACCTATACCCACCTGGCCTTCTTCGCCGAAGTGGCCCGTTCCTTCCCCGGCGGGATGGCACACATCGCGGGCCTGCTCGTCAGTCTCACACCTGCATTGGACGTCGCCATCCTGCATCGCCGCTACGCCCGCGACCATTATACATTACAGAGCAATGCCTTTGGCCAAACCCCCTCGCCCCGCAACGAAAGCGGGCTCTATACCGGCTGGAAATACCGGTTCAACCGCCGTGTATCCGCCGCGGGATACCTCGATCTCTTTCGATTCCCATCCCTCCGTTACCGCAGCTATACGCCCGCCAACGGCCACGAGTGGTTTGCACGCGTTACCTATCAACCAGCAAAGACAACCACTATTTTTGCCCAGTTCCGCGAAGAAGTGAACGTCCGCAACCTCGCAGCGCCGGACACCAACCTATACATCACATCCGCCGGCGCAAAAAGAAACTATATCGTTGCCTGCGACTATGCCGTCACGCGCACGCTGCGCCTCAAGACCCGCATCCAGGGCAGTCGTTATTCCTTCGCCGGTCGCACGACGCAAGGCGTGGCCCTGGCCCAGGACGTACGCGTCGACCACGGGCCGCTCACAGTAACCGCCCGCTACGCCCTGTTCGATACCGACGATTATGACAACCGCCAGTACCTCTATGAGAACGACGTCTGGCTGGCCGCCGCCGTGCCGCTGTACGACGGGCAAGGCGTGCGCAACGTCTTGCTGATCGAATATGCTTTCACGCGTCACCTGCGCGCCTGGCTGCGCTATGCGCACACGCGCTACACCGATCGCGACGAGATCGGCACAGGCCTCGATGCCATCAAAGGCCCGACACGTAACGAGGTCAAGATCCAGCTGGCCATTACGCTCTGATAAACCTTTGGCCCCACCGTGCGTATACCTGAGGCGATGGTACACGATACTCTTTTAACCCTGGCCAAACGCGTTCAGAGCATTGCCGACGTGGGCCTGCTCTACAGCGGTCACAACCCCTACGATAAAGAACGATACGAAGAGCTTCAGTCCATTGCCCTGGAGCTGATGCACGCGCTCACCAACACACCCCTGCCCGCCTTGCGCGAAGCGTTCCCGCCCGTTCGCGACTATCCCACCGCCAAGGTCGATATCCGCGGGCTGGCCCTGTCGCCCGAAGGCGACGTACTGCTGGTGAAAGAGAGCGCCGACGGCCGGTGGTCACTGCCGGGCGGCTGGGCCGACATTGGCTATACACCCAAGGAAACGGTGGTAAAAGAATTCCGGGAAGAGACCGGCTTCGAAGTGATACCGGTCAGGCTGCTGGCTGTGTTCGATAAGAAGATGCACCCCCATCCGCCACAGGCGCACTATGTCTATAAAATGGTGTTTCTCTGCCAGATCACAGGGGGTGCGGTACATCAGGCGTTTGACGTACAGGAGGTAAAGTTCTTCGCACCGGCAGCGCTGCCCGCGGACTTTTCTGAAGACAGAATCCTCCGGCAGCAGATCGACCTGCTGGTACAACTGGCAAAAGATGGAACGGCGATGCCGTATTGTGATTAGCCTATCTCGATCACGACGTCGTCCGACATCGGGTGTCCCACGCACGTCAGCACATAGCCTTCGGCCCGCTCCGACTGCGACAGCCCCTCTTCTTCATCGAGCTTCACTTTGCCGGACAGGGCTTTGCCCCGGCAGGCCGTGCACAGGCCGCTCTGGCAGGAATACGGCAGGTCGATGCCCTGATCGAGGGCCGACTGCAGAATGGTGTCTTGCGGGGCAACCGTGACCTTATACTCCTGGTTATCGTAGCGTATCGTTACCTCGCGCGTCTTGGCTTCTTCACTTCCGGCCGCCGGCGGCGCCTCGGCTTGTTTATCCAGTACCCCTTGTACAAAGCTTTCTTTGAAGATCTTATCTCTGGCAATGGCATGGTCGTGTAACAAGGCCTCGACATTCCGCATCATACCCTCGGGGCCACACATCAGGTAGGTGGTCTTATCGGCGCTCCACGAAGGGATGCGCTCAAAGAGCTTCACCAGCATTTCGCGGTTCAGCAGGCCTGAGTAACCGGTCCAGTTCATCGGCGCGGTATCCAGCACGTGCACGACGTGTAAACGGCCTTCATAACGTTCTTCCCAGCGCTCCAATTCCTGCCGGAAAATGATGCTCTCCAGGTCGCGGTTGCAATAGATCAGTGACACGATGCTTTCGGGCTCCTGGGTCAAGGTGCTCTTGACGATCGACATCATGGGCGTAATGCCCGAGCCACCGGCAAACATCACCAGGTGGCGTTTGCGTTGGGCATCAAACTCGGTCGTAAACTGGCCCATGGGCTCCATGATGCGCAGTGTCTGGCCCACCCGCAGGTTGTCGGGCAGCCAGTTCGACATCAGGCCCAGGTCCACGCGTTTTACCGTCACGGCCAGGTCCTGGTCCACAAACGGCGACGAGCACAACGAATAGGCACGACGTACCTCCTTGCCGTTCACCGGTGCAATAAGCGTCAAAAACTGCCCCGATTTGTAAACGATCGGCTGGCCCGCAGGTTGTTCGAACACAATCGTGATCGCGTCGCGCGTTTCCTGGACGATATTCTTGATGCGAAGATCGTAATAACGAGGCCCGGCATGATGCTCTTCTTTCTTTACGGTTTTCGGCTCTTCCTTCTTATCCTTCTTAAAAAAACTGAATGCCATGGTCTGTCGCTTTCTGGTAAAATGGGGGATCGGGTCATACCCGGGTTAAAACCGTGCCTGCCTGTATTAAAGGGCTTATTCACGGCGCCAGCGCAAAAATAAGGAGGAAAAGCTTAATTTTGGGACTTAATTATTGAACCGTGCAATTAAATCCGCTCACCGCCATCTCTCCCGTCGATGGACGCTACTTCGAAACCGTAAAACCCCTCGCCCCCTACTTCTCCGAGTTCGGCCTCATGCGTTACCGCGTACAGGTAGAGATTGAATACCTCATTTCTCTCTCCGGGTCCATTAGCGAGTTGGATGACTTTCCCGTGCACATGCTGTCGGACATCCGCAAGATCTACAAAAACTTTACGGAGCTGCACGCCATCGATATCAAAGAGATTGAAAAATCTACCAACCACGACGTAAAAGCCGTGGAGTATTTTATCAAAAAACAATTCGAGATCTTAAAGCTGCAGGATTTCCGGGAGTTCATACATTTCGGCCTCACCTCGCAGGACGTCAACAACACGGCCGTGCCCCTGTTGATAAAAGACTTTCTCGAGCGCGAATACATACCGGTCCTGACGATGGTTCAAAACCGGCTGTATGCCCTGGCCAAAGAATGGCAGGACATCCCGATGCTGGCCTTTACGCACGGTCAGCCGGCGTCGCCCACACGCCTGGGTAAAGAGATCCTGGTATTTGCCGTGCGCCTGGAAAAACAGATCGCCCAGCTCAAAACCGTACCGCACGCAGCCAAGTTCGGTGGCGCCACCGGTAACTTCAACGCCCACGCCGTAGCCTATCCCGGCGTAGACTGGAACAAATTTGCCGACGAGTTCTGTCACCACCTCGGCCTTGTACGCAGCTACCCGACCACGCAGATCGAGCACTACGACAACATGGCCGCGCTGTTTGATAACCTCAAACGCATCAACACCATCCTGGTCGACTTCTGCCGCGACACCTGGCAGTATATCTCCATGGAGTATTTCAAACAAAAGATCAAAGAAGGTGAAGTGGGTTCGTCGGCCATGCCGCACAAAGTAAACCCCATCGACTTCGAAAACGCCGAAGGAAACCTGGGCTTTGCCAACGCCATCTTTGAATACCTCTCGGCAAAACTTCCCATCTCGCGCCTGCAGCGCGACCTGACGGACTCTACGGTACTCCGCAACGTCGGTGTGCCGCTGGCCCACACCTACCTCGCCTTCCAATCCATCCTCAAAGGATTGGGCAAGGTACAGCTCAACCAGGCCGCCATCGACCGCGACCTGAATGAAAACTGGGCCGTGGTAGCCGAGGCGATCCAAACCGTGCTGCGCCGCGAAGGATATCCCAACCCTTACGAAGCGCTCAAAGCATTGACCCGCAAAAACGAAAAGGTAACACAGGAAAGCCTCGCACAATTCATCGACAGCCTCGAGATCAAACCCGCCGTCAAGACCGTATTAAAGCAGATCACGCCGTTCAATTATACCGGCATCTAAAAACAGCGCGGGTGTGAGCGCGGGAGCGAACATATCCGCGTTGTTTTTTCGCATTCTGGCCGGTCTTAGCCCGCCTCGGGCGAGACCGGTGCCTCGTATGGCAGCGGTCTCCGACTGAGCACGCATCACTGCGCTTGATCCTCTTTAAACAACAACTCCTTCTTATAAAAGTCGTACAGCGTTAATCCGCGCAATTCATAGTACGCCATCCAGAACGATTTCAGGGCTTGCAGATAGCTGCGTTTGGCGTCGTCCTTTTCCGTCAGGGCGATGTTGAGATTGGTAATATCGATCTTGCCGATGAGGTACCGGTTCTGCGCTACGTTGTAGCGCTGCGCCGCCACTTCATCCGACTTGTGGGTGATCTCGATCTGCAAACGCAGCATCTCAAACTGCCGCACCTTGGTGATCACCGTTTGCTCGAAGTCCACTTCGTCCTGCTCGATGACGTAGTCATTGAGTTTCTTATTGGCCATGGCCGTGCGCATCACCGCTTTGTTACGCCCCCAATCCAGGATCGGTACGTTGAGCGTGAGGTTGAACTGCTGCATCTGCTCGGGTCGCACGTATATATCGCTCAGCACCGTGCCGTTGTTATTGAGCCCATACTGCGCGCTAAGGGTCGTTTTAAAACGTTGCGCGCGCGCCTCGGCCACATCCCGCTCGGCTTCGATACGCCGTCGCTGTAAGGCGATATACGCCGACCTGTTTTTACGCGCGTAGGTCAACGCGTCTTCGATCGACACGGCAAACTGCGGAATGATCTCGGGCAACAACAGGTCGTAGGGTTCGTTCTCCCGCAGGCCCATATACGAACGCAGCTGCAGTCGCGCCGTTTCCAGGTCCAGGCTTGCCTGGGCTACATCCTGCCGCGAACGCAGCAACTGCAGCTCTACCTGCAACAGCTTGTCCTGCGAGGTGGTACCGATATTATACCGGCCCTGCTCGATCTTATAGATCGTGTCGTTATTCGCCAGGTTGAACTGGGCGATCTGCAAGCCTATTTGCGACTGCAATACATTAAAGAACATCTCCACGGCCTGGCTCGAGATCAGCTCCATCTGCTCCACGTACTCACGCCGCGATTCCTCGTACCGCAGCGGCTCGGTCTTGCGGTCCCACCGCATTCTGTTAAAGCTGAACAACGGTTGGTCCAGGCTCACGTTAAAGACGTTGCCCGTCCACTGCTCCGGATCTACATCGAGGTGGTAGTCCTTGAAGTACCCCAGGCTCGTGTTGGCCGAAATGGTACCGCCCGTCCAGGGAATGGGCTGGAATAATCCCAGCCGGACAGAGTTATTCGTTTGCTCCACGGGAATATACTTGTACGTACCATCCTCCTGGATGATCTGCGATACTTTCTTATAATACGCGGGCAAACTCCCATCCAGCGCCAGTTGCGGGTTAAAGCTTGTACGATATACCCGGTAGGTCCAATAGCTGGTCTCACGACGCGTGTCGGCCTGTTTGGCCAGCGGCGACTGCGCCTTGGACCGCGCGATGATCTCGTCCAGGGTATAGGCGTTTTGGGCGTAGGCGCCGGGAAGTATAATTCCGAACAACAGGACGACGAGGCAAAACGTTTGTTTATTCATAGCGTAAGGAGGCAATGGGATCCTGGTTTGCAGCCTTGCGCGCCGGGGCGATACCAAAGATCAATCCTACCGTAGCCGCCACACCAAAGGACAATATAATAGAAGCAAAACTAATAACGGTTGGGATGTCTGCAAACTCGGCAACCATATAGGCCAGTGTGATGCCCAGTATAACACCCAGGATCCCCCCCGCCACACTGATCATAATAGCTTCAAACAAAAACTGCTGGATCACATCACTCTTCTTGGCTCCAATGGATAGTCGCAGGCCGATCTCCTTGATGCGCTCCAACACCGACGCCAACATGATGTTCATGATACCGATCCCTCCCACCAGCAACGATATACCGGCAATAGCCCCCAACACATAGTTAAAAATATCGTGCGTACGCTGCTGTTGTTTCAGCAGCAGCTCCGGGATCTCCACCTCATAGTCCACCACCTCGTAATGCCGGCGCTTCAGCATGCGCGCCAGTATATCGGCTGTAGGCGCCAACAACCGCGTATCCTCTACCTGCACCACCAGGCGATCGAGCTGGTGATAATTCTTCCGTTCCAGACGCGTCGCCTCGTCTTCGTCATCCGCCGTGGCCGCGACCATGCCGGCGCTGCGGAACATGTCGCGCTGCTGCATGCTGGGCGTCACCCGGTCGCGGTTCTTAAAACGTATCAGGACCGACTGCAACGGCGCATAGATATCCATGTTAAAATCGCGGATGCCCAGCTTACGCAGGCTTGCCTCCGACACCGAACGCTCGCGCAGCACGCCCACGATGGTCAGCCATTGGTCGCCCACCTTGATGCGTTTACCCAGGGCATTCTCGGTCGGAAAGAACCGGGCTTTGATGGAGTATCCCACCACACATACCGCCGCACCGTTTATGCGCTCCTCTGCATTGAACATCTTGCCTTCGCCTATCTCCAGGTTGTATACGGTGAAGTACGCCGGCTCTACGCCCACCAGCTTGGCCGAGCGACGTACACCGTCGCGGATCACATGGGTGTCGAGTATGATCTCGGGACTCAGCTGCGTGATGCCCGGTATGGTCTCCTGGATATTGTGCACGTCGCGCACGGTCAGGCCGGGCGAGAACTTGCGCTTTTCCTGCTTGCCGTGCGCGGCTTCGACCTTTTCTTCTTTCTGCTCGATGATGGGGCGTATAACGATGTTGTTTACACCCACCAGCTTGATCTGCGCCAGGATCTCCTGCTGCGCACCGTTGCCGATCGCCAGCATGGCGATAACAGCCGCCACGCCAAAGATGATCCCCAACGCCGTCAGCAGCGACCGGACCTTGTTGGTCCGCACCGCGCCAAACGCGACATACAGGTTAGCAAGAACCCTGGGCGGAATCGAAAACATACACAAAGGGTTAAGGTTATTTACTGACGATCAGTCGACGGCCCTGATGGTACACCCGCCTGGCGGCGATCCAGCGTGCCCGGATTCCGGCGGCGTTTACCTTCCATTTCCTTCAACAGCGTGATCGACTCTTCTTCCATACCGGTAGGCACCGACAAAAACACCGGGGCGTTACGCGCGAGCCCGCTCAGTACCACCGCGTCGTTGGAGTTTGTCGCGCCGATCATCACTTCTTGCTTTACCGTACGCATACCGTCGCGGGTAAAGACAAAAGTGATCGTATCGGCCTGGCTATGCAGGCATTCCAGCGGTATATAAAGTACGCTGTCCAGCACGTGCGCCACGATGCGGTTGCTCGTCGTCATCGCCGGCCGCAAGGCCGGGTCGCTGCCGTCGATCTCCACATTTACTTCAAAGACCCGCGCGTCCGAGTTCGGGCGTTGTTCCCCCACGTTGGCGACACGCGTCACCGTACCCCGCAGCCTCTTGTCAGGATAGGCATCCAATCCGATCTCTACCGGCTGACCGGCTTTTACCTTGCGTACATCCACTTCGTTGACATACGTTTTTGACATCATGGTAGACAGGTCCGGCAGTTTCGCCACCGACGGCTCCCACATGTTGATCTGCGAACCGGCGCGGATCGGCTTACCGTCCCATCCTTTCTCATAGATCACCATACCGTCTTCCGGGGCGATCACCTCGAAAGCCTGCATCATGGTCATCATATCGTTGAATTCGTTTTGCAGCTTGCGCATCTCGGCGCCCATCTGCCGCATCTTCTCCACGCTCTGCTGGCGCTTGATCTTATAGTTCTCCTGCGCCTGGATATACGCCCGCTCAGCCTTGTCCAGGCTGATCTCGTTCTGTTTGATCGTGGCCGGCGGCTCATACTTGGATTGGTTCAGCACGATCTGCCGTTCTTCACGATCATACCGCAGGTTTACCAGCTCATCGCGGGCCTGTTGCAGGGTAAGGGCGGTGTCGAGTTGCTGTTGAACATATTGCGAGTTGGCCTTCTCCAGCTCGATCTGCTTTTCCCCAAAACGTTTCTGAAATTCCGAGCGGTCCAGCGTGGCTACCCAGTCTCCTTTTTTCAATACGGTACCTTCTTCGATTATATCCTGGACCGTAATGTTCCAGATATTAAAATCGCGCAGGCGCGTGGGCCCCAGGATCTTGACAGAGTTTTTGGCTTCGAGCTCGCCGGTCGTTTCGATCTCGATACGGAAGGTACCCTGTTTGACGTTCACGATCACATCGGCTCCGTGTTGGGCCGACTTGCGGAAAAACAGGAAACCTGCGGCCAGTACGGCGGCAGCGATACCTCCGGCGATCAATATTTTTTTGTCCATGGATCTTGCGACGGTTATAACAACTACGTAACAAACAATAACGGTCTTTAAAGCTGCAACTGGGGTACCTTTACTGTTACGGAGGAAAGTTAGTCATTTCCGTGCATAGTCCCAGCGCGAGGCGGCGGTTACGTTGGATAGTCCGTCAACCGTCGCCCGATGGAGAGAAAACGTAAAAACCGGCGGGTTATGTTATTGAATACTTCCTTTTTTCATTACAAATTTCCCCAGAGCTACATCTTTTGTGATCTTTCCCGCCTGGTAATCCTTTAAAACGTTTCCCTTAATCGACATTTCCAGGGATGCAGGTATACCGCAATCGGGACACGGGGTGATATTCACCTTAAAAATCAACGACTCGTCGTTCCCCAGCGCCTTCACCGTGCGGCCATATTCCAGGATATTTTCTTTCAGCTCCTGCTCAAAGCGCGGGTATAGCTCCGTCACTTTTTTATTGCGGGTGGCCAGGTCTACATCTTCCAGGCCCAGGGTAGGCAAGTCGAAGCTGGTATAGCTGGTTTGCGTCGTGCTCAGCGTCTGCATATAGTACACCACGCCAAAGTCGCGCAGCCGGTCGAAGTATACCTGTTGTTCGACAAAGAACGTCTTGGCCAGGTCCACGCGGTACAGCCGCGTAAAGATGCTCGACAACAGCTCCAGGTCGGGCTCGACCGTGCGAACCACTTCTGCGTTGATCACCTTGATCTTATCCAGCGCTTGCTGGCGGGTACCCTTACCTTGTTTGTGCAATACCATGTCGCCCTTCGTAGCCTCCACCGATACATAGGCCACCGGCTGGGAACCAAAATATTGCCCGGCCAGCGTGCGGGGCTGATTGCCCTGATTGGTGACAATGATCTTTTCCGACGCGGGCAGCTGCGTCAGCATGTCGCCAAAGTCCGCCATGAAAAGCTTGGCCGCGTCGATGATACGCTGCGTATAGGCCTGCCGGGCACTGTCCAGCTCCGAACGGCGCTGCTTCGTCCTGGCATTTTCCAGTTTCATAACTTCGCGCGGATCGCGGGGCTCGGTGGTCAGCGTCTGTGCACCGTAGTTGCGCGACCCTACCGTGGTTGCCTGCTCGGAGTAGAGACCGGTCGCTCCTCCGCCCATCAGCACGATGGGCAACACATAGCTCGAAGGCATGGCGAACGTCAGACCGTACCCCGATTGATAGCTGACCGACAGCTCCAATGGCACGTACGTGCGTTCATCGAACTGCTGTTTGATGAGCGTGGCCAGAATGTTCTGGGCCAGCTCGACTTCGCGGCGCAGCTGGTTTTCGTCCATCGGCTTTGCGTCGTTGGCGTGTGATACCTTTTGCGCCGAGGCGCCGGCGACACCCAGCACCAGGGCCAGCACGGCACAGGCCCTGAGGCCATGGGAAAACCAGGAACGGGTACGGTTGAGAGGTTGTGACTTCATGATACTTCGGATATTCTTGGTCGTACGTTTAATATTTTGCTTGCACCGCTACCGGCTGGCCGCCCGGGCTGTTGGGGCCACCGACCGAGGTAATGATGCTGGAAAGGATCTGTTCGGTCTCCTGCTGGAAGACACCCGTGTTCTGCTCCAGCGCGTAGAGGCGGCTTTGTACCACCTGCAGGTCGCTGGCGCGTTGCTGTTGCAGGTATTTCGAAAAGTCCACCAGCAGGTTTTCGATATAGTCTTTTTGCTGCGTGGCGGAAAGCTGAAAATAATCTTTCACCACACGCTGATTCTCGGTTTGCATCTGGGCAATAAAATCCTGGACCTGCTGCTGCGAGGCGGTAGAGGCTTCCTTCACTAACGCGTTGATGCGGCCCGAGTTGCTGGCCAGGCTCCGGCGGATGGAGGCATCCAGCGCGTGCTGATTCTCCTGCCAGCCGGCCTGCAGGGTTTGCGTGTTCCGGGTGAGCGACGCGTCGATCATCTGCTGCACGTCGTTGGCCGAAAGCGCCGGAGCCGTTGCGGCCGGTGCGGGCACCACGGCGGGGACCGACGTCGGCGGGCCAAAGCTGATGCGGAACTCGTTTCCTGAAAAGCCGGCTTGCAGGCCGGTAAGCCGCCCTGCCAGCATCAGAATAAGCACCGAGGCCGCAATGCCGGCGACCACACGCAGCGCAGGCGTATTCCACACGATGCGCGGCGCGCTATCGCCCAGCACAATGGGCGGTGCGATCACTTCCTTATCTTCTACCGTGCCCATCAGCTGGCGCAGGTGCCGGTAGTGATCCAGCTCCTGGCGGGCCTCCGGGTTCGTCCGGATATAGTCTTCCATGCGAGCTTTCTCGGCACCTTCCAGCTCGTCGTAGAGGTATGCCATCCAGGCATGCTGATCGGGTTTATAACTCATAGCCAATCGTGTCTTTTGTAATCTTTTTCCGCTCCAGAATCTTCTTCAATCCATCCAACCCATAGTACATCCGTGATTTCACCGTGTTCTCTGAAATGTTGAGCACCTCGGCGATCTCGCGGAATTTTAAACCTTCGTACTCTTTCATGATCACCACCTCGCGCTGCTCTTCGCTCAGCTCGCACAATGCCTGCTGCAAAATGTCCGACAGCTCGGTGTGGCGGTACTGGCTCTCCGGGTTGGCAAACCGTTGCAGCGTAGACTCCCACACGGGTGAATCTTCGGCGTCGCGGTTCCAGACCACATCGAACGAGAGCGATCGGTTGCCCTTGTTGCGCCGGGCCTCCTCGCGGCAGTAGTTCACGGCGATCTTGTATAGCCAGGATTTAAAGCGGGCAATGTCTTGTAGTCCGGCCAGGTTCTTACACATGGAAATAAACGTCTTCTGCGAAACCTCCATGGCCAGGTCGTGGTCCAGGAAGAACTTGTAGTTGAAGTTATAGATGCGTTTATACCACAGTTGCACCAGCCTGCCCTGGGCATGCTGATCTCCTTGTCGCGCCCGGACTATCAGGTCGTCAGTATGCATGGTGGCAATCGCTGGTGAAGTTTCGGCCATGTCGTCTCGTTCCGGTTCAGGTGGCGGCGGAGCCCGCCGCGTTCCCGCGGCAGCGGCCTTCCGCATTCCTGCTGTAAAGATGGGGCTTCCCGCCAAAAAGTTTTAGTTCTCGTAAAAATTCAGCTCCCGACTTATCCTATCTTGCGGCCGCATGAAAAAAGTTATTTCCTGGCTGATCCGCTTCGTTCCCCGCAAGTATCTGCAACGGGTAGGCGGTTTTGGCCTGAAGGTGGTCGGTTTGTTCTACCGCGGCTCGGCCGTCACCTGCCCGGTCTGCAACACCTCGTACCGCACGTTTTTGCCCTACGGCCGCATCAAACCCCGCCCCAACGCCCTGTGCCCGCAATGCCTGTCGCTGGAGCGCCACCGCCTCATCTGGCTGTATTTACAAGAGAAGACGACCTTTTTCACGGCCCCCCTCCGGGTACTGCACATCGCCCCCGAGGCGTGTTTTATTCCCCGCTTTGAAAAACTGCACGGCGACCGCTACATCACCGGCGACATCGAGTCGCCGCTGGCCAAGGTGAAAATGGACATCCATGCCATTCCCTTTCCCGAAAACTCGTTTGACGCCGTCCTCTGCAACCACGTGCTGGAACATGTACAAGACGACATCCAGGCCATGCGCGAGATCTGCCGGGTGCTGAAACCGGGTGGTTTCTCCATCCTGCAAGTGCCGTTGTTCGGCCCCCTGGGCGATGTGACGGTCGAAGACACGACCATTACCGACCCGCGCGAGCGCGAACGGCTCTTTGGCCAGGACGACCACGTGCGCAAATACGGCCGCGATTATCCGCGCCGCATCGAGCGTGCCGGCCTGCGCGCCATCGAAGACGATTTTGTAAACACCCTCTCCCGCGAGAAACAAAAGGCTTATGGCCTGGTGCCGGGAGAGATCCTATATACAGGTATCAAGCCCTAACGTTATGGACGCCGGAATATTACTGATCCATTGCCCCGACCGCCCCGGACTGATCTACGCCATCACCCAGATCATCTACCGTCACCAGCTCAACATCCTGGGCAACGGCGAGTTTGTCGAGCGCACGTATAACCACTTCTTCATGCGCACCGAGTTCTCGGGGGTCGTGGAAGAAAACAGGTTCTTACAGGAGCTGCGCGAAGTATTACCGGCCGATGCGTATATCAACCTCACGGCACGACGCAAACGCGACATCGTCATTCTGGCCACCAAAGAGCATCACTGCCTCAGCGACCTGCTCATCCGGCACACCTTTCAGGAGCTCAACGCGCGCATCCACTGCGTGATCAGCAACCACCAGAACCTGGAAGACCTTACCCGCAAGTTCGACGTACCGTTTCACTATATACCCGCAGAAGGCAAGGACCGCGCCGCGCACGAAGCCGAAGTACTGGACGTCATCCAACAGTATAACCCCGAGTTCCTGGTGCTGGCCAAGTATATGCGCATCCTCTCCCCGGCTTTTATCGGGCGCTTTACCAACCGCATCATCAACATACACCACTCGTTCCTTCCCGCTTTCGTCGGCGCCAATCCCTATCAGCAGGCGTACGACCGCGGTGTAAAGATCATCGGTGCCACCGCCCACTTCGTAAACGACAACCTCGACGAAGGACCGATCATTGCCCAGAGCGTAATACCGGTAGCCCATACGCACAGCGCATGGGAAATGACCCAGGCAGGCCGCGACGTAGAAAAGATCGTGCTGGCACGTTCGTTAAAACTCGTGTTTAACGACAGCGTGTTTGTTTACCGGAATAAGAGCATCATCCTCGAATAACGCCGACTACGACGCGGGCGTAGCCTGCTTGTTATCCAGCCAGGTCGTGGTGATCTCGTTCAATACTTTCACTTTGTGGTTGAAGTCGCCCGTGAGCTGCTCGCGGATCTTGCTCATGTTGTCGAGCAGGTCATTGGTATCGTCGGGCAGCGCCTCTTCGAGGTACTCGCGAATGCGCTTAGAAATGGTCGGCGATTTGCCATTGGTAGACACACCGATCTTGAGGTTTCCTTTTGTTACAACAGAGCCCAGGTAAAAGTCACATAGCTCGGGGGTATCGGCTACGTTGATCAGGAGCTTGCGGGTACGGGCAAATTTACGGATCGTCTCGTGCAGCTGCCGGTTGTCGGTTGCCAGGATCACGAGGTCTTTATCCCACAGGTCCCATAATTTAAAGTTACGCTCTTCAACCTTCACACCGGGGTGATCCTTGGCCAGGTCGCGCACCGCCTGCTGCACGTGGCGTGCGACAAGCGTAACCCGGGCCGCGGGGCTGTTCTTCAGCACCGCCGTCAGCTTCTCGAGGCCTACGTGGCCACCGCCCACGATCAGCGTATCGAGCATTTCCAGCTTGAGGAATACCGGGAAGAGATTGTTGCGTTCCATCGGGAAAACGGGTTAAGGTGAAAGGCCGTCAGGCCATGGATTTTGTTGCTACCACTACTTGCTTCAGCGCGCGTGCATACCGCACCACCTCGCCGACGATAATAATGGCCGGCGCACCGATGCCGGCTTCTGCCGCCCGGGCCGCGATAGACGTTACGGTGCCGATCACACTTTGTTGCTCCGGCAACGTGCCGTTCTGGATCACCGCCACGGGAACGGCTCCTTTTCCCTGTGCTTCAAACTGCTTCATGATCTCCGGCAACCGGCCCAGGCCCATCAGGATCACCACCGTCGCCGTCGACTGTGCCGCCAGCGCGATATCGCCCGACAAAGCACCCGTGCGCGTGGTGGCCGTCACCACCCACACACTCTCGCTATAGCCCCGGGCTGTTACCGGTATCTGCAAGCTGGCGGGTACCGCCAGGGCACTGCTGATGCCCGGTACCACCGCCGTCTGCACGCCATGCGATTCGGCAAAGTCGAGCTCTTCCGCACCGCGGCCGAACACAAACGGATCGCCGCCTTTCAGGCGTACCACGTGGCCATATTGAAAAGCAAACTCCACGATCAGCTCGTTGATCTCCTCCTGGGTATACGAGTGTCCCCCAGCACGTTTGCCCACCGAGAAGGCCGGCACGCCGGCGGGGATCAGCTCCAGGATCGGCTGCGACACCAGCGCGTCATACAACACCATGTCTGCCGCCTGCAGGGCCTTGATGGCCTTGAGGGTGATCAGCTCCGGGTCACCCGGACCTGCCCCTACCAGCGTCAACCGGGGGTCTTTCTGCGCGCTTCTGTTCTTCATGACCATGTACTACAGGACCTGTTATTTCTCTACTACTTCTTTGTCCGCTGCTTCGCGATACACCCGTGCATCCTCCAGGAACTTCGCTGAAGCTTCCAGGTATTCGGTGGCAAAGGCGGCGGTCGGCTCGTTCTTGTTGATGCGCAGCACCAGGTCTTTGAAAGTCTCCGGCAGCACAAATGCCTGGGTATCGACAAAGTGCTTCTGGAAATCATTGATCACCTGGATCTGGGTGCTGGGCTTAATATCGCGTGTCAGCAACATCGCCTTGGCGGTGTTAATATACGCACTGTACCCATGGTAAATGGCATCGGCGTAATGTTGTTGGCGGAAAGCCTCCTGGGCCCACTCCAGCTTCTCTTCCGACTCGAAGAACAGGGTAGCGACCAGGTCGATCATGATCGCCGCGCACTCGCCAACGGCCGTGTGCAGGATAAAATTATGGTCCTCACCCCAGTCGATGTAGTCGGTGGGCACGACACTCGTCAGGTCGCCCAGCGGCTTGAGCAACGCGTAAAAGTGGTTGCGGCCCATGCGCTGGAAGTAATCGTGATAATATTCGCCGTCCTGGCTGTTAGTTTCATAGTCATTCAGCAAGATGCGCAATGCATCCGGCCCGCGCTTGCTGGGGATCTTGATGATCTTGTCGGAAATGATACCCTCGCCATTCTTCAGCTTACCACCGCCCAGCAACACGACCAGCGCCGGCAGCACTTTGCCCGCTTTGTCTTTGATGGTGCTGCCGTGCAGGCCGATGCCCGCCAGGCCGTGCTGCCCGCAGGAGTTCGGGCAACCGCTGATCTTGATCTTGATGTCGGTGTTGTGGATCATCTCCGGATATTCCTCGCGGATCACTTTCTCCAGCGCCAGCGAAATGTTGGTACTGTCGGAGATCGCCAGGTTACACGATTCCGTGCCCGGGCAAGCCGTCACGTCGGCTACACTGTCAAAGCCGGGCTCGGCCAGGCCGAGCGGGTCGAGGGCTGCATACAGGTGCTTCAATGCCTCCGGGCGTACAAACCGGATCAGGTATCCCTGGTTTACCGTCACGCGCATTTCAGCACCGGCAAACTGGTCGACGATGTCTGCAAAATGACGCGCCAGGGTAGACGACATGTTGCCCAACGGCAACTTGACATATACACCGTGAAAGCCTTCCTGCTTCTGACGGATCACATTGGTCTTATACCAACGCTCGTATTTAGCAGCATCCGCCGGCTCGGGCGCTACGCCCAGCTGTACCGTAGAAGGAGTCTCTTCCGGCAGGATGTTCCGGTTGATGACATACGTCTGCGACTTGAGCGCTTTGCTTTCTTCTTCTGCCAGCGCCATGACCTTCTCCAGGCCGAGGTCGTCGAGCAGGAACTTAAAGCGAGCTTTCATACGACGGGTACGCTCTCCGTAACGGTCGAATACCCGCAGGATGGATTCTGTAAAAGGAATGATCTTGTCTTCGTGCAGGAACTCGTAGGCCACCAGCGCCAGGTACGGATTCGCACCCAGGCCTCCACCGATCATGACCTTAAAACCGCGCTCACCCTGTTCGTTGATCCGCGGCAGGAAGCCCAGGTCGTGGATGAAGGAGAACGCTGTATCGTCATCGCTGGACGAGAAAGAGATCTTGAATTTGCGCCCCATCTCCTGACAGATCGGGTTGCGCAGGAAATATTGGAACGTTTCGTAAGCATACGGCGATACGTCAAACGGCTCCTTCGGGTCGACACCCGCCAGGTCGGACGCCGTCACGTTCCGCACGGTGTTACCACAGGCCTCGCGCGTGGTGATCTGGTCTTTTTCCAGCATCGCCCACAGCTCGGGCGTACGGTCGAGGCTTACAAAGTGTATCTGGATATCCTGACGCGTCGTGGCGTGCAGGTTCTTGCTGGCATACTCATCCGAAATGTCGGCAATGCGCCGCAGCTGTTTGGTGGAGACACGCCCCAACGGCAGCTTGATCCGGATCATTTGCACCCCCGGCTGCCGCTGCCCGTAAATGCCGCGCGCCAGCCGGAGGCTGCGGAATTTGTCGCTGTCGATCTTCCCCTCGCGGAAAAGACGGATCTTCTTCTCCAGGTCGAGAATATCTTGTGCCACTACCGGGTTGTTCAAATCTTCTAGTTCGGTGCGAAAGCTTTGCATGGCTAAGGGCTGTTTGTTCGGTTTTCGTTTAAAATAAAAGAGCCTTCCCAGGTTGCAGGAAAGGCTCGTTATAAATGTGTTGTCTGTTTCTTGTTTTATAGACCATCACGTTTCCAAGCTCCTGCTTCCCGCAAGAAACGCTTACACCAACACATCTTCATCGAAGATGTCTCGTGGCTTTGGGTAGCGTAAAATGGGGCTTTACTGGTCATATCTATAGCTAAGGTAGACTTTATGGGATTATAAACAATGGATTCACATCAAAAAAAATCGAAATTCTTCGATATAATGTGATGACCGGTCACACACAGGCCGGGACCGGTCATCACGAAATATTGCGCAATAATCTGTTTACAAGGATGTTATGTGGCCTACAACGATTTCGGAACGGCCAGACAAAGTGGGCCTGGTCGTGAGTCAGGCGGGAGCTCCGCTCCTCCCTCCCGTCTGGTATTCCGGTCCTTTGTAGGACTAGCTCATCACGGGGGTAACAAGTCTGGGATAACCCGGAGCTGCCTCTCTGGCGGGCGGCTTTTTAAAGATCAGGGTTCCAGCTCGGCGTCCAGCCGGCCGCCGATAAAGGTGCGCTCGTGTTGAGGATAATTGGCCGTGCGTTCTTTGGCCGTGGTATTCATCCGCGCCAGCTCTTCGATCTCGTGCACGGTGAACTGATGCTCTTCTACCTTCAGCATGCTGTCATAAGGGCCTTTGCCCGAGATCAGCTTCACAAAGACCGGCGCCGTTTCAATCGCAATAAATAACAGCATGATAAACCAGTGCGCCCAGGCCATGGCGCTGCTGGCGTCTGTGAGCCGGTCCATCGCTTCCATGCGGGCCGCGGGGCCGTTCATGCTACTGCGCTCCAACGCCACCAGCGCGCGGCTGAGGGACGAGTCCTGCTGGGCAATACCTTTCTCTAACTGGCGGATACGCGCCTCGTTGGCCGCTGTCACGGAAGTAAGCTCCGCTTCGGCCCGGTCGGCATCGGCCTTCTTTACTTTATAGATCGGACCCAGGTTCTTTTTACGGCTGCCGCCCGTACCGTCGGCCTCCTCGCGTGCCAGGCGTGCCCGGTCATTGCGGATAGCTTCCTTGGCGGCGATCTCTGCCTTCAGGAGCTGTACCTGTGCACGGAGGCTATCGCGAAACGGCTGGAACCGTGCGGTAACCTGTACTTCCTGCTCGCGGTATTTCTGCTGCTCCATCACGATCAGCTCGGGGTCGATCTCTTTCTGAAAGATCTTTAATTCCAGCGGCTTGGCGATCACGATGGAGATCAATATGGCCAGGATGATCCGCGGCGTCGCCATCAGCAACTCGCGGCGGCCGCTGCCTTCTTTCCGCATGCTACACACAATAAAGCGGTCGAGGTTGAAGATCATCAGACCCCACAGGATCGCGAAAAAAGCAGCGATCCAAACATTGTCAAAAATGGTATACAAAGCATACCCACCCGAGGCTGCGGCAAACAGCCCCGTAAAAAAGATCGTCGCGCCGATGCCGACGTACTTGCTCGTTTCAGAAGGGCATTTTTCAAGGATGCGCCGGTCGGCACCCGAGCACCACAGGAAGAAGTCTGTTATTTTTTGCATGCAGGATAAACGCAGGGTGATTCAGGGATATTGTTTACAATCCTCAGGCCACATCCGGAATCAGCGTTTGTACCACGCCGGCGATGTTCCTGAACCGAAACGCTGCACAAATATGAACAGTATACCGTTCACATAGACGCCCCGTGCAAGAAAAATTACAGGCTTACACAATAACGCTTGTCCGCCTTTTCATCAGATCGATCACCTCCTGTTCGGAGCTGAACATGCCGTGCATGTTCACCACCCGCTTTGCCAGCCGGGGGTAGTCTTTGTTCATGAGATACCACCACACGTGCAGAAAATGGATCCCCTCAAACACCAACGCTTTATTGTCGGCGTACGTCTTCAGATTGGTCTGCAGGTGTTCGGGATGCAGCGTCCAGTGCAAGGCGGGCTTGATGTGATGGCTGATGTGATAACCGTCGTTCCAGCATTTTTTATTGTACGGCGTGTTCACGCAAGTGATACTGTTCTTGTAAAAGTTGCCCGGGTCCTCGGCATCGATAAAGGAATGCTGCGCCCAGTTGCCCACCATCATGATGATCCGCGAGATGAGCAGCGGCACCAGGAATACAAATACGGTCGCTTCCCAGCGGATAAAACAAAGGCCCGCGCAGACGCCGAAAAAGATCAGCTCGCCGCGAATGACTTTATTGCGCAGGGCGCGCTGGCTGCGTTCATTGAAGTACCAGGCCAGCGAGGGGATCACCGTAAAGAAGAATTTTGAAAAGTATAGCAGGAACGAACGAAAGCTGTCGCGCTGATATTGCATCGTCGAGCTCAGGTCGTTCTCCAGGTTGTTCTCGCGATGGTGCATGGCCAGGTGGTGCGCGGCGTACGTTTCGGGCGTCTGCCCGAAGAACGGACTGATGACCCACGGGAGATATTTGTTCAGCAAACCATAACGCTTCGTAAATAACGGCCGGTGACTACTGCAATGCAGCATCAATCCGAAAGGCCCTTTGAACACAAAGTTGTTGAGTATAAAATATACAGCCGCCACTGCCCACCATACCCACCCCGTAATAAACGGCAGGAAGAGTAATATGCCGGCCGGCACCATGGTCAGGGTGATCTTCAGCGTGAGGTAAATAAAAGGAAGATCGCGTGGGTCATTGATGAATTTCAACCAAAACCGGTCAACGGCGGTGTAAGTCGGATTCGATGTCGGTACAGGATCGTGAAGGGTAATAACAGTGACTGGTTTCATGTAATTAGATGTAGGCTGAACAAGATACTCATTTATCACTAACAAACCTCGGCCGCATTTGTTATTCCACAGGGAGGCCCTGTTTCTCCACACGATTTTTTTATATGCTGCTTTATCGCGGCATCACCGGCCACCGGTCGTCGTGCAGCGGGAAGGTCAGAATGAACTTGGCGCCCGCCACGACGGCGGTATCGAAACGGATGGAGCCCTTGAGCTTCTCCACGGCCTTCTTCACGATATACAATCCCAGGCCGTTGCCCTTCGAGCGTTCGCTGCCGCGGAAGTACATGTCAAAAATGCGATCGCCCAGGTCCTTTTGTATACCCTGCCCGTTGTCTTCGACCTCCATGACGCAATCGGTGCCTGCCTGGTACGCCCGCAAAGTGATATGGGGTTTATAGGGGGTGCTGAACTGGATGGAGTTCTCTACGAGATTTTCCAGAATGATCCGGATCATGGCCGGATACGACACGAATGCCTCCGGCAGCGACACCACACACGTGGTAACGATGCCGCGCTGGTCGAGCTCGTCCCGGAAACCTTTGCATACCGTATGGAACAATTCCTCCACCAACACTTCTTTGTAGATCAGCTCCTGCGCGCCCACGTCGCTGATGGATTGCAGCTTGACCAGCATCTTGTCGAGGCTGCGGGCCGTCTCTTTTACCTTTTCGAACAGTTCGAGGGCCGTCTTGTCTTTTACGGTGATCTTGGCCACTTCGGCCAGCCCCATAAAGGTGGTCAGCGGACGGCGGAAGTCGTGCGACGAGCGGTAGAAGAATGTATCGAGCTCTTTATAGGCTTCTTTTAATTGCGCGGTGCGTTTGGTCACACTCAGGTCGAGGTCGCGGTTGATCTCTACGATCATCTCGTTGGTCTCGCGCAGCTCTTCCGACTGCGCCTGGATCTCTTCGGTCTTTTCCGTCAGCTCCATGTTGAGGCGCACCAGGGCCCGGTTGGCGTTGCTCAGCTCTTCCGACTGGGCCTGGATCTCTTCCTTCTGATCGAAGATCTCGCGGTTCAGGCGGCTCAGCTCTTCGTTGGCTTTCGTCTTACTGCGGTTATAGCGAAAGAAGATCACCACCAGTACCGCCATGAGCACACAGGCGACCACCGCCAGGATCAGCACCGTGTTCTGAAAACGCAGCCGGCTTTTCTGCGCGGCCAGCAACGACTGCTGCATATTGTTTTGCTGATTCAGCATCCCGATCTCCTGCTCGTTCTTTTCCAGCTGGTACAGCGCATTGAGCTCCGCCTGGCGCGTGGCGACGGCACCGGTATAGAGGCTGTCGCTGATGCGGATATACGCCTCGTAAAACTCCATCGCCTTTTCATAGCGCCCGCTGCCCCGGTACATCGCCGACAGGTTGCTGTATACTTCGCGCATCAGGTCGGCCGAGCCCACGGTCTTTAGCTGGGCCAGCGCCGCCAGCGCAAAATGCTCGGCCTGACCATATTCCTTTTGGGCCAGCATGATCTTGGACATGGTGTTATAGTGCCAGGCCAGGCCGGCGTAGTCCTTGTATTTATAGGCCAGCGTATAGACCTGGGTCTCGTACCGTATGGCCTCCACGTAATCGCCTTGTTGCAGCAGGATCTGCGCCTTGTGGTCGTAGACGGTGCCCTCCAACACCGGCAAGTTTACCCGCACCAGGATGGCCAGCGCCGAGTCATAGTCGTGTAACGCTTCGGTTAGGCGTCCTTCGCGGCGGCCGATGTAACCGCGCAACGTATAGAACTGCGCGAGGCCCGCCTGGTCGCCGATAGCGCGGAAGATCTTGCGGGCGCCGTTGGCGCGCATGTAGGCCTTGGGGATGTCGCTTTGCTCGGCGTGTACCCAGCCCATCTGGATATAGGTGCGGGCGGCCTCCTGGCGGTGCTCCGCCGACTCGTCGATCTTGAGCGACCGGTAAAAAAAGTCGAGCGCATTCTGGTAGTCGCCCTGGGTCTCGAAGATGCGGCCGATATTCTTGAGCACGATGGCCTGGTAGCGTTTAAAGGGATGATGGTTGAGCGTGTCCAGCGCAGCGTTGAACAGGCGCATGGCCTGCAGAAAATCACCTTGTCCGAAGAACACCTCGCCCTGGTGCAGGTTATAGAACATCAGCAGCTCGGGGTTGTTGTGACGAAGCGCCAGCGTGCGGATCTTGTTGAAATAGTAGGATGCGGAATCAAACGAATGCATAGCCGTGTGGGTCACGCCGATGGTCTTCCACGACTCGCCGCAGGCCATGCTGTCGCCCAGGGCGAGCCGCACCTCCAGGGCCTGGCGGAAATACTGCCGTGCTTCTTCAAACCGCGACTGCTCGTACCGCACCAAACCACGGTTGTGGTAGAGCACACCGTGGGCCGGCGTTATGGCCCGTTCTTCCAGGCAGCCTTCGGCCTTGCGAAAGTACACCTCGCACGAATCGAAGTTGGCATAGATCCGGTGCAGGTTGGCCATGCGGGTATAGGTCTCGGCCAGGTACGTGGGCTGCGTCAGATTGTCGGGCGAGGCCGTCAATGCCCGCCGGTAGTAGCTCATCGAGAGCTTGTAGTTGCCGGTAAAGTAATAGTACGTGCCGATGTCTGTTAGGGCAAGGGTTATGCCTCGGCCGTAGGAGATCCGGCGGGCGAAGTTGTGCGCGTCCTTGGCGTACTCCAGGGCGGTCTCGAAGTTGTAGTCCCAGGTTTCGGCGGTAAGCTGATGGAGGATGTCGCACTTGTCGCGGCCGTCGGTCGCCTGTGTAAATTCACGGACAAGGCCCTCGATGCGAGCCGTTTGCGCGTTGGCTGTCGTGCAGACAAGCCACAAGAGACAACAGTACCCTACCCTGCGCACCATCTTCCGTAGATCCGTAAGCTCACCATAAGCAAAGCAACTCGCATTCATTCCGTAGGCCAAAGCAAACTTTCAGGGTGCAAGCTATACAAGGGGATGAAACAACGGCGGGATAAAACGTAAAATCTGCTCAACCTTTTCAAGATAGGAGATAAAATCGTGGTTTACTATGGCGAAAACGGAAAAGTTTCGGCCTCACGAACGTTTTTATTCGTAGCTTTGATCACTGCCACCCACCCGGACGCGCACTTACCAGCCAGCCACAAACCTATACCTATACCATGAACAATCGTCGAATTCTACCCCTGATCATCGTGGGGGTGATTGCCTTTTTCGTACTCCTGGGAATCTCTTCAAGCCTGTTCTTTACCGTCAACGCCACCCAACGGGCCGTGGTGTTCTACAAATTCGGGGACGGACTCGACAAAGACAACGTCATCCAACCCGGTTTTCACATGAAGGCTCCCTGGAACGATGTGTTCATCTACAACGTTCAGGAGACGTCGCAGGACGAGAACATGGATGTGCTCGACAAAAGCGGGCTGTCGATCCACGTAGACATCTCCGTCCGGTTTAAACCGATCCCGGAAATGGTAGGACACATCTATGAGAAGTTTAACCTCGACTATATCAACGTACTGGTCATACCCGAAGTACGGTCTGCCGTACGCCAGGTCATGGGCCGGTTTACCGCGGAAGAGATCTACTCAACCAAACGCGCTGAGGTGGAAGCTACTATAAAAGAGGAGTCCGAAAAGATACTCCATGCCAACAACGTCACCATGGTGGCCTTACTTATCCGGTCCATCCAACTGCCAGACCAGATCCGTGTGGCCATCGAAAGCAAGCTGCAGCAGCAACAGGAAGCACTGGCCTACCAGTTCCGGCTGGACAAAGAGAAGAGCGAGGCCGAGCGGAAGCGTATCGCTGCCGAGGGCGAGGCGCGCGCCAACAATATCGTGAACAGCAGCTTGTCTGATAAACTCTTGAAAATGAGAGGGATTGAAGCTACCCTGGAGCTGTCGAAATCGCCTAACAGCAAGGTGGTGATCGTTGGGTCATCCAAGGACGGACTGCCCCTGATCCTGGGTAATAATTAGAAAAAACGCTTTTTTTAATGCATTCCTTTCGCTTGCAAAAATCTAGCCTGTATATTTAAAACCGCTGTAACAATCATTAAAAACATGTCAAAAACTGCTGAACTAATTATTGACGGAAAGTCATACACGTTGCCCCTGGTGGTAGGGACGGAAAATGAAGTGGGCATCGACATCGCCGAGCTGCTCGAAAAGACAGGCGCGGTGACGCTTGACTTAGGTTACAAAAATACGGGAGCGACCAAGAGCGCCATCACCTTCCTGGATGGCGACAAAGGCATTCTGCGTTACCGTGGTTATTCGATCGAAGAGCTGGCAGAGAAATCGAATTTCCTGGAAGTAGCCTACCTGTTGATCTTTGGTGAGCTGCCGACGCAGCAACAATACAACACCTTCTCGCACGATATCAAGACCCACACCCTGGTGCACGAAGATGTGAAGAAGATCCTGGACGGCTTTCCGTCCACCGCCCATCCCATGGGCGTACTGGCATCGTTGTTTTGCTCGCAGACAGCCTTCTACCCCGAGTCGCTCGATCCGAATCGCGCCGTCGACGGCGTGTATCTCAGCATCGTACGGTCCATGGCCAAAATGCCGACCTTCGCCGCCTGGGCGTATAAGAATGCCGTGGGGCACCCGGTGAACTATCCGGACAATTCCCTCGACTACTGCTCCCGCTTCCTCAAGATGATGTTCGCCCTTCCGGCCGAGCAATATGAAGTAGACCCGGTCGTGGCCTCTGCCTTGGACAAACTGCTGATCCTGCACGCCGACCATGAGCAAAACTGCTCTACCTCTACCGTGCGCATCGTAGGCTCTTCGAAAGCCAGCATCTACTCTTCGCTGTCGGCCGGTATCAACGCCTTGTGGGGACCGTTGCACGGCGGTGCCAACCAGGAAGTGATCGTCATGCTGGAACAGATCAAGAAAGACGGCGGCGACACCGAGAAGTGGATCAACAAAGCCAAAGACAAAAACGACCCGTTCCGCCTGATGGGCTTCGGGCACCGTGTGTATAAGAACTTCGACCCGCGCGCGAAGATCATCAAGAAAGCTGCCGACGACGTACTGGGCAAACTGGGTATCAACGACCCGGTGCTGGAGATCGCCCAGAAGCTGGAAGAAGCGGCCCTCAAAGATCCGTACTTCGTCGAGCGCAAGCTGTACCCGAACGTAGACTTCTACTCCGGCATCATCTACCGCGCACTCGGGCTGCCGACAGACCTGTTCACGGTGATGTTCGCCATGGGCCGCCTGCCCGGCTGGATCGCACAGTGGAAAGAAATGCGTGAGAATAAAGAGCCGATCGGCCGTCCGCGTCAGATCTACACCGGCGCTACGCAGCGTGCGTATGTGCCCGTAGGAACCCGTGGATAACCCTTTTGCTACAGCATAACGATTCGTTACCTGGCGGGTGAGCTCTCAGCAGCCCCTGTCGGGTAACGAATCAACATTTTCAGCCTGCCTGCCGATAGGCAGGACCGCCGTTTAACGATCAACCCCATCACACTATGTCGTCCCTGAAAGAACAATTTGAAGCCGCCGTGGGCCGCTCACAATCCCTGACCAAACGTCCCTCCAACGAAGAGCTGCTGCAGCTCTATGCCTTATACAAACAAGCCACCGAGGGCGATGTAGCCGGCGATCGTCCGGGCGGCTTTGACTTTAAAGCCATTGCCAAGTACGACGCCTGGGCCGAGATAAAAGGCAAGAGCGCCGACACGGCCATGCAAGACTACGTACAGCTGGTCGAGCGCCTCGTGCAACAATACGCCTGAGCGTGAATCTCTTTTATCAACCTTTACTGACCGAAGGTGTCCTTCACCTCGATGCCGACGAGTCGCGGCACTGCGTGAAGGTGCTCCGCCGCCAGGCGGGCGATGCCCTGCGCATCACCGACGGCAAAGGTTTCTTTTATGACGCCATCATCACACAGGCCAACGACCGGCAGTGTGTTTTCCGCATCGAGCAACAGGTTGCCGCGGCGCCACCCACGGCGTTCATCCACATCGCCGTGTCGCCCACCAAGAATGCAGACCGCATCGAGTGGTTTGTGGAGAAGGCCGTGGAGATCGGCGTAAGCCGCATCACCCTCATGGAGTGCGAGCACACGGAGCGCACGTACCTCAAGAAAGACCGCCTGGAGAAAGTGGCCATCAGTGCCATGAAACAATCCCTGAAGGCGACCCTGCCGGTGATCGACGGTCTCGTGCCGTTTCAAACCGTGATCGGTCAGACCGACACGCACGGCCGGTTTATCGCCTACGTGGACCAGGACAATCCCGACCATCTCATCGACATGCCCGCCGCTCCCTCCTATCTCTTGCTGATAGGGCCCGAAGGCGACTTCTCACAAGCCGAGCTGACACAAGCGCTTGCCGCAGGCTTTCGCAAAGTGAGCTTAGGCAAGAGCCGCCTGCGCACAGAGACCGCCGCACTGGCGGGCTGTCATATCCTCAACCTCCTCCCGCCGTCGCGAGGCGCTATGGCGGGCAAGCCTTCCGCCCATTAGTTGGAACACCTCCGGTAGACAAGTAGACCTGCCCTGCCGGCAGGTTTGTGTAGTGGTATTTTTTTAATAACATGCAGTACCTTTTCTGTTTACATCTTTTCCTATGGCGCTGAATTACATCTGGATCGCATTCTTTCTCATTTCCTTTGTAATGGCACTCGTCAAGCTGGTCTTTGCCGGCGATATGACGGTGTTCCCGGAAATGTTGAAGTCGACATTTGATACCGCCATGAGTGCTGTAAATCTTTCTCTCGGCATTGTCGGCGTGATGTCGCTTTGGCTGGGTCTGATGAAGATCGGCGAGCGTGGCGGCATCATTACCATCTTTGCCCGGCTGGTGGGCCCCTTCTTCTCGCGTTTGTTCCCCGAAGTACCCCGCGACCATCCGGCGACCGGCGCCATCATTATGAACTTCAGTGCGACCATACTCGGTCTGGATAACGCGGCCACGCCTCTCGGCATAAAAGCTATGCATGAGCTGCAAGAGCTTAATCCCGATAAAGAGACGGCCTCCAATGCGCAGATCATGTTCATCGCGTTGAACATATCGGGCTTAACCGTTATACCCCTGGCGATCATTGCCGACCGCGTTGCTCAGAAATCCGTGAACCCGACCAGCATTTTTATTCCTGCCTTGCTTGCAACGTTCTGTTCTACCATGGTGGCATTTACCTATCTCAGCATCCGGCAGCGCATACGCTTCGACCGTGTGGTCGCCGCCTATATGGCCGGACTTATAACGGTGATCGGCACCGCCGTGTGGTATGCGTCTCGTTTACCGCAGGAAGAGCTGCTCCGTGTCTCCGATCTGGTAACCGGTATCATTATCATGTCGGTTATTTCCCTTTTTATGATCCTCGGTGTGCGTAAGAAGATTAACCTATTTGACACATTTATTGATGGCGCGAAAGAAGGATTTCAAATGGCGATCAAGATCATTCCCTTCCTGGTAGCAATTATGGTAGGCGTTGGTGTGTTTCGCGCGTCGGGTACATTAACCTATTTAACCGATGGTGTGAAGTACATGGTCGCGTTTTTCGGGCTCAATACGGATTTTGTAGATGCCTTGCCGGTGGCGTTTATTCGTCCGCTGAGTGGCGGTGGCGCAAGGGCGGTGTGGGCGGACGTAGTCAGACAGTACGGTGTCGACACTTTTGTCGGTAATCTTGCTTCTATTTTCCGCGGATGTATGGAAACCACATTTTATGTCATTGCACTCTACTACGGATCCGTTAATATTCGGAAAATACGCTACACCCTTGCGGTTGGCTTATTGGCCGATCTTGCAGGTGTCGTGGCGGCAATTTTTATCGGTTACAAGTTCTTTCACTAGAAGATAAAGTACCGGTATTAGTTGTTTCAGAGCCTAATCGGCGTTAAACTTGTTAAGAGCCTAAATCAGAACCAAATTTATATGGAAAAGAAAGCCGATATCCAGAAGACCATCTACGACAATGCCAAGAGTCACTTCCTTGGAAATTTCCCTGACTCGCTTCCCATCGAGCAGGCGTACGTCCACATCGGCATGTACCTGGGCTGGATAATCGACTCAGATCTTTACTCGGAGTATTTCGAGGATGAAGCATCAAATCAGATCTTCCGATTCAAACGAAGAGAAATTTCCTGTACGATCTTAAGTGAGATCTGGGATGGTTACCTGGGCTATGAGCTCTTCAGCCGCGAAGGCAATATGTTCACGTACTATTACTACGGTGGCGGTCTGTATCGCAACGACTACGACCAGATCCTGGTCCGCACACTGCCCTCTATCTATCACGTAACCGATAGCTGGGAAAACTACGAAAAGATGAAGATCCGCGTCGATATGCGTTTCTCTGACTGGAAAAAACTGGTAGGCGGCGCTTAATACGCCTACCCTTTTACTCCCGACCTTATACTTTCCTTTCTTTATAGCCGCTAACTATTTCAGCATCTTGCCATTTTTGTCGATCATGCTTTGCAGGGCATCTGCCTTGAGCTGCACTTCGCCGTTCTCTTGTTTGAACACCAACTCTTTGGGTATAAAAGGCAACGTATAGGAGTGGCTCCACGCCAGTCCGTCCGAGCGGTATATCTTGGCCAGTGTAGCGGGATATTTGTTATCCTTCGTAGCGCGCTCGGCGTACACCAGGATGAAGTACAACTGCCCCGCGGCATCGGAATACGTCACCATCCTGACCTGCGGCAGACGTGACAATTTAAAGTTCGGTTTGTCTACCGGGAACGTCACTTTCACATCCGGCACACGTGCCGGTGTGATGGTATAAAAATATCCCTCGGCATTCAACGAATCTTTGTACACCAGCCCGGCCGTGTATTTCTCCTCCACGATCGCCACCGGTTTGAACTTCGAACGCATTACTCCCACATACAGCGGAATCGAATCGACACCATTCACCAACCACCGCAGCGATTCTTGCCGACGCGCCAACGCCGCACGGGCCCGGCGCGCTTCACGATCGGCAAAATCTTTTCGATCCTTCACGTATGCTTTCAACGCCGCCGGCGTCTGATACGCCTTTGTGACAAAGTCGTTATAATCTTCTGCCTTACGATCGATATCCTCCGAATCCAGCTTGGCAGCGATGCTGTCGAGACGGCTTACCAGCTTCACTTCTTTCCGGGCGCGCTCCAGTTGCAGGTGGACGTTGGTGGTATCGGTTTGCTTGCGGTGCTCGATGCGTACCGACCGATACTCCAGGTCGGCCGTCTTGAGGCTGAACACTTCCATCGGCAGCGGATTGGCATCAAACTTCTTGAGCTGCTCCAGCAGAAGTTTATCGATCAGGGCCGTCAGGTCGCTGCGCACTGATACCGTGTCTTTCGCGAGCTTCTCATGCAGCTTGTTGATCTCGGCATCGTACGACAGCAGGTGCTCCCGCATCGGCATGATCTCTTTCTCGATCACCTGCACGGTATTGTCGGCAAAGCGGCCGTAGTCCCACACCTGCAGGTTGTCCTGGTAGAAGCTGGCCAGCGACGCGCCGTCCTTCTTCAGGTCGGTGATCTCGTTCAGCGCCATGATCTGGTTATACGATGTTTTGCCCAGCGTCACGAGGCTGCTCTTATAGTGCTCGAACGCTTTTGTGGACGAGTCGAAGCGGATCGCCAGCGCTTTCAGCATCGACGTCAACGGCTGGTCGCCGCGCAGGTATAGCTCACGTTGGCCGGGATAGGCCCCCTGTACCGCCTTGTACAGCGTATTACACTTCTTATAGAGCGAGTCTGACAGCGCGAAGTAATGCCGCACCATCTTAACCTTGTCGATGCGCTCACGCAGCCCTTCCATGCGTTTCTCGAGGTCGAACTGTACATCCGACAGCTTTACACCGAACTCGCCTGTGCGCAGGTCGCGACGGTTGTACATCTGGTAATATTCGTCGTTGCGCTTGATCTCCTTTTCGGTCATGGTCTGATAGGCCTTGTTGTAGAAATAGATGGCCGAGTCCATCGAGGCTATGACGCGGGGCGTTTGCTTGAGCAGGTCGTCCTTGACGGATTTTTCCTGGTAGATCATGCCCATGAATAAAAAGGCATTGGGATTGTCCTGGTTCTCGATTAGGTATTTTTTCAGAAACGGTTCGGCGGCCTCGTATTGCTTGGTGCCGAGCAGTCCGAAGATGTCTTTGTATTTTACTTTTTGGCCAAAGGTCTGGGTAATGGTCACCAGGATGATGATGACCTGCAGGCAGGCGACTTTTCTCATGATCAAAGCACTATTAACTTTCGAAGTTAGCGAAAATCGTATGGATGTTTAGGCGATCCACTCCAACAGCTCTTTCTTCACCTGCTCCATGCCCGTACTGGCCTTGTCCTGGATCGTTTTAAGGTAGGGCAACGCGCCCACATCGGGTATTTTCAGGTCCACAACATATTTCAACGCATCGTACGGCACGTAGCTGATCAGCCCCGCCGCCGGGTACACCGCCATCGATGTTCCCACGACTAAAAACGCATCGGCGCCCGACGCATGGTGAGCGGCCACTTCGATGAGCGGCACCATCTCGCCAAACCACACAATGTTCGGCCGCAATTGTGCGCCTTGCTCACACAGGTCGCCGAGTTTCAGCTCCCAACCCTCGATCGGATACACCAGGCGTTCATTCTTTGTGCTCCGCGACTCGAACAAGCTGCCGTGCAGGTGTATCACCCGGGTCGACCCCGCACGCTCGTGCAGGTCGTCTACGTTCTGTGTCACGACGGTCACGTCAAAATAGTCCTCCAGCTCGGCCAGGATCACGTGCCCGCGGTTGGGCTGCACTTCGCGTGCCTTTTTGCGACGCTGGTTATAAAAGTCCAGCACCCGGGCCGGATCGCGATGCCATCCCTCCGGCGAGGCCACATCCTCCACCCGGTGCCCTTCCCACAAGCCGTTCGAATCGCGAAAGGTGGGGATACCACTTTCGGCACTAATGCCCGCACCCGTCAATACAACGATCTTCTTCATCCGTTAAAGGTACGCAAAAGTGAGCACCTGCCGGGGAATAACCTATGCCCCGATGGGGGGATCCAGCGGGGATTTTTCCTGAATTATGGGATTCCGGTATCCTTCGTGCGGGCAACTTCGGATATATCATAGTATTGAAATAGCATTGACATAGTATTGAAATAGCATTGTAATAGCCTTATAGGACTATTATAAACCCATTTCAAAACATCTCCGTATCGGAATCGATCCGGGGGCATGTATCTGGCAAGTGTGAGCGAGCGGGACTCAGACCTGTCAGCAACTGAAACTAAAAAAGCCCGGAAACCCGGGCTTTTCATAGCATTCCTGCAGCAGTCCAAATGACTCCTATTTCTTCTTTTTTGTCGTCTTCCCGGCAGTCTTGGTTGCCGTCTTCTTGGCTGCTGCCTTTTTCGCCGTCTTGACAGCCTTCGTAGGCGCTGCCGTCTTCGCAGGCGTGGCCGCCGTCTTGACAGCGCGGCCAAACCGTCCCTTCTTCTCGGGCGCTGCCGCTGCCAGGGTCAAACACTCTTCCAGTGTCAGATCTTTCGGTTCCTTCCCTTTCGGAATCTTCACGTTCTTCTTGCCGGCTTTGATGTACGGGCCAAAGCGACCGTTCAGGACCTGAATATCCGGATTCTCGTCGAAGAGCTTGATGGTCTTATTGGCATCCGCCACGCGTTTGTTCTCGATCAGTTCGATCGACTTTTCGAGGTCGATGCTGTACGGATCGTAGTCCTTCGGGATCGAGACAAATTTCTTGTCGTGCAGCACGTACGGGCCGAAACGGCCGATGTTCACCACCACCGGTAATTCTTCGAAGTTACCGAGCTCGCGCGGCATCTTGAAGAGCTCCATCGCGTCTTCCAGCGTCACGTTTTCAATGAATTGGCCGGGGCGAAGGCTGGCAAACTTGGGTTTCTCGCCGCCGTTGTCGTCGGGGTTCTCGCCGATCTGCACGTAGGCGCCGAACTTGCCCAGCTTGGCATAGACATTCTTACCGGTCTTCGGGTCGACGCCCAGCTCGCGGGCCTTGCCGACAGACGAACGCTCTACCTTTTCGGTGATCGTCACTTTCTTGTGGAAAGGCTGGTAGAAGGTATCGATCATCTTTTTCCAGTCCAGCTTGCCGCTGGCGATCTCGTCGAACTCCTGCTCGATGTCGGAGGTGAACGAGAAGTCGGTCACGTCCGGAAAGTGCTCTACGAGGAAATCGGTCACGACCATGGCCGTATTGGTAGGGAACAGCTTGTTCTTTTCCGCTCCCGTGATCTCCGATTCTACTTCCTTATTGATCTTATCCGCTTTCAGCGTAAAGACGTTGTATTTGCGCTCTACGCCTTCGCGTACTTCTTTTACGACATAGCCGCGTTTTTGTACCGTGGTGATGGTCGGCGCGTACGTCGACGGACGGCCGATGCCGAGTTCTTCCAGCTTCTTCACCAGGCTCGCTTCCGTATAGCGGGGTGCGTGGCGGGTGAAGGTCTGCTTGGCCATCATTTCGTTCAGGTCCAGGATCTGGCCGATCGTCAGCGGCGGCAATACTTTGCTGTTCTCTTCCTCGCCATCCTCATCGTCGCCGGATTCCATGTATACTTTCAGGAAGCCGTCGAACTTCACGACCTCGCCGGTGGCGGCCAGGGTGCGTGGATTGGTCGAGATGCTGATCGTGGCCGTTGTCTTTTCCAATTCCGCGTCGGCCATCTGTGAAGCGATCGCGCGCTTCCAGATCAGCTCGTACAGACGCAAACCGTTGCGGTCCATGCCGGGGTCCATGACCGAGAAGTCGGTCGGCCGGATCGCTTCGTGGGCTTCCTGGGCAGACGACGATTTGGTCTTGAACTGGCGCGGTTGCACATATTCTTTACCGTAGGCCGACTCGATCTGGCGCATCGCACCGGAACGGGCTTCGTCCGACAGGTTTACCGAGTCGGTACGCATATAGCTGATCTTACCGGCTTCGTAGAGCTTCTGTGCCACCATCATGGTCTGGATCACCGAGAAGCCCAGCTTGCGCGAAGCTTCCTGCTGCAGGGTCGAGGTGGTGAACGGCGGCGCGGGCGTGCGCCTGGAGGGCTTGGTCTGGAGGTCTTTGATGGCGTATTTAGCACCTACACAAGACTCGAGGAACTTGAGGGCCTCCTCTTCTGTGTCAAATCGCTCCGACAGCTCGGCTACCAGCGTTTTGCCTTTATCGAGCTTAAACTCGGCCGTGACGCGATAGGAAGATTTCGCTTTGAAGTTGGTGATTTCGCGCTCGCGTTCAACGATCAGACGAACCGCCACACTTTGCACGCGGCCGGCAGAAAGACCCGTAGCAACCTTTTTCCAGAGGATCGGCGACAGCTCGTAGCCTACGAGGCGGTCGAGCACGCGGCGGGCCTGCTGGGCGTTGACCAGGTCGATATCGATACCCCGGGGTGATTCCAGGGCATTCAGTATGGCTTTTTTGGTGATCTCCGTGAAGACGATCCGGCGCGTTTTGGCGTCGGTCAGGTCGAGCACCTCTTTCAAGTGCCAGGAAATGGCTTCCCCTTCACGGTCTTCATCGCTTGCGAGGTACACCATTTCGGCGTCCTCGGCGAGTTTTTTTAGTTTTTGGATGACGTCTTTCTTGTCCGGGCTTATTTCATAAGTCGGTAAAAAGCCATTTTCCACATCGATTGCGTCGCCTCCTTTGGGCAAATCGCGCACGTGGCCCATGGAGGAAGCCACCTTAAAATCCTTTCCCAGGTAGCCTTCTATGGTTTTTGCCTTGGCCGGAGACTCTACTATTACGAGGTTTTTGGACATGTAGTTGAACGTTTCAAACAGGTCAAATATCAGGAAATTTTTAAAAAATCAAATTTAGCATGTTAATATTGACGCCTGGCAACGTTATTAGCAGACCAGAAAAGATCATCTATGCCCCGCTATTTGTATTTATTACGCCATGCGCACACCGCCGAAAAACATCCCGGTCAAAACGACCTGGAACGCACGTTGAGCTCCACGGGGGTCAAACAGGCCCTGCTGATCGGCCGGTACCTGCACCAGCAGCAGACGCCGCTGGACAGCATTTTGTGCAGCACCGCCGACCGGGCGCATGCCACCGCCGGGCTCATCGCCGATGCCCTGAAGGTCGATACTGACAAGGTCATTCCCCAGGAAGAGCTCTACGAGGCCTCCACACGCACTTTTTTCGCGTTTGTGGCCGGGCTGGAAGACGACCAGCACCACGTTATGTGCGTGGGACACAATCCAACAATTTCCTACCTGGCCGAGTTCCTGACCGGTTCGGAGATCGGCGACATGGTGCCGGCCGGGCTGGCCGTAATCCGCTTCAATCTCCTCTCCTGGCGCGACATCAGCCAGGGCAACGGCTCGTTGGAAAATTATCTGACCCCCGAAATGGTCGACACCTTCCAATAAGATCCCAGCCCCGGTACGCCGTCGTCGCATGAAATTTAATCCACGCACGTTCGACCCGAATGGACCGGGTATTCCGGGACAGCTGTTCGGACTGCCGTTCACGCCGCAAACTGCCGAGCTGATCATCGTCCCCATTCCCTGGGAAGTGACCGTGTCTTACCACACCGGCACCGCCCAGGGCCCCCAGGCCATCCTGGATGCCTCCTCGCAGCTGGACGTGCTGGTCAAAGACATTCCCAACGCCTGGCAACTGGGCATCAGCCTGTTGCCCATTCCCGAGGGCATCCGCACGGAGAGCGACCGCGTCCGTCACCTGGCCGAGCAGCACCTCCGTCGCCTGGAACGCGGCGGCGAGCCCGAAGGCGTCGATCCCCTCCTACCCCGCATCAACGAAGCCTGCGAGAGCCTCAACATCTATGTAAAGGCCACCGTGCTGCGCTACCTGAAAGAGGGCAAGATGGTAGGCCTGCTGGGGGGCGACCACAGCACCCCCCTGGGCTTTATCCGCGCGCTGGCCGATCATTATCCACACTTCGGCATCTTGCAGATCGACGCCCACGCCGACCTGCGCAAAGCATACGAAGGCTTTACCTACTCGCATGCCTCGATCATGTATAACGCCATGAAGCTGACGTCGGTGAGCCGTTTGGTGCAGGTAGGCATACGCGATCTGTGCAACGAGGAGCTGCAGATGATCCGCCGGCCGAAGAGCCGCATCGTGACATTCTTTGACGAGGACTTAAAGGCGCAACGCTACCGGGGCACGACATGGGATGCACAGTGCGAGGCCATCATCCGCGAGCTGCCCGAGCATGTATACATCAGCTTCGACATCGACGGCCTCGATCCAAAGCTGTGTCCGCACACCGGTACACCCGTCGCCGGCGGGCTGGAATTCCAGGAAGCGGTATATCTCGTACAACGGCTGGTCCGCTCGGGCCGAAAGATTATCGGCTTCGACCTCAACGAAGTAAGCCCGGGGAAAGATGACGACTGGGATGCCAACGTCGGTGCGCGATTGTTATATCAGCTCTGCAATTGGACGGCCGTGTCGCGCGGGCGACTGCAGCTGCGAAACTGAGCGGCAAAAAAGAAACTGCGATTTTGCATCGTTGAAATGGTAAATTCAAAATATCTTCTACCTTTGCCCCCCGGCAAGCCGGCACGCCCCGCTCCTGCTGAACTCCCCCAGGACCGGAAGGTAGCAAGGGTAGGCGGTTGTAGCGGTGCGATGTTCGGTTTGCCCTTTTTTTTGTTCTCCGCCATAAAATCACTTCCGGCTTTACGCCTTCGCGTATACATCGTTAATAACTGAACATAACTTACTTATGAAATTCTTCATCGACACTGGTAACCTGAACGAGATCAAAGAAGCATATGACCTCGGCGTACTCGACGGCGTAACGACCAATCCTTCGCTGATGGCCAAGGAGAACATCAAAGGCGCCGACAACATCCGTGCACACTACAAAGCCATCTGCGATATCGTTGACAACAACGTAAGCGCTGAGGTAATTTCCACGGACCTGGACGGCATCCTGAAAGAAGGCCGCGAGCTGGCCAAGATCGACGACAAGATCGTGGTGAAAGTGCCGATGATCAAAGAAGGCGTTAAAGCCATTAAGAAATTCACCGCCGAAGGCATCCGCACCAACTGTACCCTGGTATTCTCTGCCGGTCAGGCCCTGCTGGCCGCCAAAGCCGGTGCGAGCTATGTATCGCCGTTCATCGGCCGCCTCGACGATATCTCACAAGACGGTCTGGAGCTCATCTCGCAGATCCGCCTGATCTATGATAACTATGCCTACGACACCGAGATCCTGGCCGCCTCCGTGCGTCACACCATGCACCTGATCCAGTGCGCCGAGATCGGAGCCGACGTCGTGACCTGCCCCCTCAACGTGATCACCAGCCTGCTGAACCATCCCCTGACCGACAGCGGTCTGGCGAAATTCCTGGCGGACCACAAGAAAGTAAACGGATAATCCGTCCGGGCACGATTTTCTTTAGCCGGTATGTCGCTTATCTTTGTAGCTGACCTGCCGGCTAAATTTTTTGCCTATGTTTTCAAATGATCCCGTCGTACACGTTCAAAACGCCAGCATTTTCCAGGATGACCGCGCGGTATTGGCCGACCTCAACTTTGAGATCCAGAAGAGCGAGTTTGTATACCTCGTGGGCCGCACCGGCTCGGGTAAGTCGTCGCTGCTGAAGACCCTGTACGCCGACCTGCCGCTGAAACACGGAGAGATCATTACCGCCGGCTTCAACATCCGCGGTATAAAAAGCAGCCAGGTCCCCCTGCTCCGCCGCAAGCTCGGCATCATCTTCCAGGACTTCCAGCTTCTCAACGACCGCACCGTAGCCGAGAACCTCATGTTCGTCATGAAGGCCACGGGCTGGACCGACACCACCCGGATGAAGGCCCGCCTCAACGAAGTGCTCATACACGTAGGCTTAGGCTCGATCGAAAAGAAGATGCCCCACCAGCTCTCCGGCGGCGAGCAACAGCGCGTGGTGATCGCCCGGGCGCTCCTCAACGAACCCATGATCCTGCTGGCCGACGAGCCCACCGGTAACCTCGACCCAGAAGTATCCCAGGGCATCATGAAGATCTTCCAGCAGATCAACAAAAGCGGCACAGCCATACTAATGGCCACGCACAGCTACGGTCTGATCAAGCGCTTCCCGGCGCGTGTGCTGAAATGTGAGGAGGGTAAGGTTATAGACTCTGCGAAAGAGCCCTTCGAGCTAGCCACAGAATCCGCCTATTAAACGAAGAGACATCCTTAAAGGGGCGCGATACAATAGCCAGACTGAAGGCCTGCGATCATAACAGAAACAAAACGTAGCCCTGAAAGGGCGTGATATAATAGCCCAGGCTGAGGCCTGGGTTATAATACAAACAAAAAACGTAGCCCTGAAGGGGCGCAACAATTCGAGCATGTGCGTGCCTCGAAATTGTTACGCCCCTTCAGGGCTTCTGCCGTCTATGTTGTCTGTCAACCCAGGCCCTCGCTGACGCTCTAGCCTGGGCTATTATATCACGCCCTTTCAGGGCTGGTTCGAAGCGTTTGTTGGCGAAAGTTTAGCGCCGGGCGCATAGATGCGGAACCTGCGCCAGCATGCGCCGTCATATCTCTGCATCCGGCTTCTTCCCGGGCCGCTCCTTCTCCAGCATATGCAATTGCTGGTTCAGCAGATCGATCCGCACCAAAAGATTCAGCACCAGCGCATCCTTCACCTGGTCACTCGGCCTTTTCTGCATTTCCTCTTTCAGCACCATATACATCGCCTCCAACTGCTGAAAGTCCTGCGTAAACCCATCCACCCCTTCATTTCGCTGAAACGCATCGATCAACGCGACCTTATTGGAAATCTCCTTCACATAATACGCCTCCACATCCTTGAATTCGTTTAGCGCCACACGTTCGGGCGGAGCGTGCGGCTTCCATTCCTTCGGTAACAGCAGGTACGCCGACAGCGCCATAAACAGCATCGCCGCGGCGCGCCACAGCGTTACCGACTGCCACCATCCCGGCCGTTGTGCGGGCCACGTGGCTTCGATCTTTTTCCAGTTGCGGGGAGATGGTTCCTGGTCGTCGAACGCCTCCCGGTTTTGGCGGATGAAATCTTCGATCATGAGCGTGGTGGTTTAGCGAGTAGTTCTTTGAGCTTGCTCTTGGCGCGGTTGAGCTGCGACTTCGAGGTGGACTCCGAGATGTTCATGATCTCGGCGATCTCCTGGTGGTCGTAGCCTTCCAGCAAATATAGCGACAGCACAGACCGGTAGCCGTCGGGGAGCTGGTGGATGGCGGTTTTTACACGCTCAACCGTCAGCGGGTCGGCATATTCTTCCGCGGCCTCTTCGGGCACATCCCAGCGGTCGTCGTCGGGCATGGCTTCGTACCGGCGCTTATGCAGGGCGTTGATGGCCTTGTTTACGACTATGCGTTTCAGCCACGCGCCAAAGGTAGACTCGCCCCGGTAGTGGTCCAAGCTGCGAAAGGCGCTGATAAAGGCTTCCTGTAAGACGTCGTCGGCCTCGTCGCGGTCGCCGATGATACGGTAGCCCACGTTGTACATGGCTTTGGCATACAGCTTATACAGCTGGTAATGCGCGTCCCGGTCGCCCACGCGGCAGCGGGCAATCAGATCGGCATGCAGGTGTATCGTGGTCGCCTCCAATGAAATTTTTGCGCAGTACACGACAAAGATGCGCCAATTTCAAAAAGGTTGCACGGCGCGCCGGCCGTTACTTGACAATGTTCAGGGGATTTTTGAGCCCGGAGTATTCCGTCAGCTCCACCCCCGCGCTGCCAATGAACATCTTGGCGTCGATCTTGAGGGGAATGCGGTTCTTATCGTCTGAAAACCAGGCAGTAATGGAGTTTTCACCATCAAAGACCTCGTTTTTGGGCATCAGGGGCTTAAACTTGAGCGCCCGTACCTTGCCCACCTTGATCTTGACGGTTTCCTTGCCCTGGTAGACAATTTTCATTTTGTAAAACTCATCCTCGAAGAACCCGGTGATCAGCACAGTATCTTTTACCTTGAGCTTCGAAAAATCCTGTACGCGCAGGTACAGAAAACCGGCGATCATATCGCGCACCTGGGCAGGGGCGTCGTAGTATTTGGGCTCTTTAAATTGGCCGGTTTTATTATTGATGGTCTTGACCTCGATCTTGCGTTTTTCATGATCGAAATTCGTCCATTCATCTTTTTTGTAACGTCCTTCGCGGATGCGGCGGTAGAACTGATGGGGAATAAGTGCCGCAGTATCGATGTACGCTCCCCACCGGTCATCCACGTCCGCTACCCAATCCACCATGCCCACCGTCTTGCCGGTCACGTCCACTTTAAAGCAGTTGCGGTCATTCATTTTATAGTAGGTAGGGGCAATGGTCGCACTGCCTTTTCCCACCGTGAATATGCCGTACGTCATTTTGAAACGAATGACTTCACCCCGCATGAAGCTCTCGTTTTTGACAACAGAATACTGCTCTTTGCTTTCTTGTGTGAAGGCAAAGATGACAGCTATGGCGGTGATCCAGAGACCCAACTTTTTCATAATCGCGTTATCCAAATTTACGCAAGGCGCATGATTGACAAATAAACGTTTTATGAAATTCAAAGGATGTGCCAACGTTATTACGAAAATATTACGAAAGCACACCTTCTGTCCAAAAAGACGCTTAAACGGCCACATTATTGTCCCGCAACGCGTCATTCAGCGACGTTTTCTTGTCGGTGCTCTCCTTGCGCTTGCCGATGATGAGCGCGCACGGCACCTGGAACTCGCCTGCCGGGAATTTTTTGGTATACGAACCCGGGATGACCACGGAGCGCTCGGGCACATAGCTTTTATATTCTACGGGCTCGGCGCCGGTCACGTCGATGATCTTCGAGCTGGACGTCAGCACCACGTTGGCCCCCAGCACCGCCTCCTTGCCTACACGCACGCCTTCCACGACGATGCAACGTGAGCCGATAAAGGCGTTGTCTTCGATGATCACGGGCGCCGCCTGTACAGGCTCCAGCACGCCGCCGATCCCGACACCGCCGCTCAGGTGTACGTTCTTGCCGATCTGTGCGCAGCTCCCTACCGTTGCCCAGGTGTCGACCATGGTGCACTCGTCTACATAGGCGCCGATGTTGACATACGACGGCATCATGATCACGCCCTTGGCCAGGTACGAGCCGTGCCGTGCAATGGCATGCGGCACCACTCGCACGCCCAGATCTTTGAAGTTGCGCTTCATATCGATCTTGTCGTGGAATTCAAACGGGCCGGCCTCGATGGTTTTCATCTGCTGGATGGGGAAGTACAGGATCACGGCCTTTTTGATCCACTCATTGACCTGCCAGTTGCCGTCTTCTGTCGGCTCGGCCACACGCAGCTTGCCTTTGTCCAACTTTTCTACTACTGACCGGATAGCCTCCTGGCTTTCCAGTGACTGCAGCAGCGACCGGTCTTCCCAGGTTTTTTCAATGAGTTCTTTCAGTTCCATTTTCTTAGTTTTAAATCCACGTGCAAGAAATGAAAAAAAGGAGAATAGTCCTCGCCTCGGTGCTGAAACCGGTGGACGATACGCGCATGTTTGAGAAAATGGGCGGCAGCCTGTCGGCCGCTTACGAAGTGCACGTCGTAGGCTATCCGGGCAGCGCTCCCGCTCCCCTCCGGAACGATGTGCTTGTGCACCCGCTCCGTCCCTTCCGCCGCATCAGCCTGGGCCGTATGCTGGCGCCCTGGCGTATCCTGGCCCGCGTGGTCGCGTTGCGGCCCGTCGTGTTTGTGTTCTGCACACACGAGCTGATCTTCATGGCCGTGCTGGCGCGGCTTTTAACGCGGTGCCGCCTGATATATGACGTGCGGGAAAACTACTACCGCAACATTTTATATACTGCCGCCTTCCCGCGCATCCTGCGCCCGCTCGTGGCGGGCTATGTGCGCGTATGCGAGCATATCGGCGCCGGGTTCATACATCATTTCCTCCTGGCCGAAAAGGGCTATGCACAGGAGCTATCGTTTGGCCGGGGCCGGAGGACCATCATCGAAAATAAATTACGCCGGCCCCCGGCGGTAGCTCCCGCGCCCCGGCAAACCCCTGCACGCCAGTTCCTGTTCACCGGTACCCTGTCGGAGATCACCGGCCTCTTCACATTCCTCGACCTGCTGGAAGCGCTCCACCGCCACGATCCGGCCGTACGCGGCACCATCATCGGCTATTGTGCGCTGGTGGCCGAACGGCACCGTCTGCAGGCGCGCCTGGCCACGATGCCCTACATTATATTGCATGGCGGCGACCACCTGGTGCCGCACCCCGCCATCGAACGCGAGATCCTGCAGGCCGACGCGGGCATCATCGCCTATCCTCCCAATCCCGCCACCGAGCACTCGTTTCCCACAAAGCTATACGAGTACCTGGGGTATCACCTGCCGATCCTGCTCATCGAGTATGCGCCGTGGGCAGACTATGCTGCACGGTTCGATGCCGCGGTAACCTTTCAACCGGCATCTTTTAACGCCGCGCACGCCCTGCAACAGCTGCGTGAAAAAACATTCTATACCACCGTGCCGGACGATGTCTTCTGGGAACACGAAGGCGAAAAGCTTCTAGCCGTGATCAATACGTTCGTACGCGAGCTATAAAAAAGGCCGGCGACTGCATGCAATCACCGGCCAAAGACAACCTTAAACTTTAAACTATATACCGCTCACCACAACAAGTATTTGATATATACACATTATTTATTTAGCGCAAATTTGATGGGTAAGGTCATGCGCACCATGACCGGCACGTCGTTCTGACGGCCCGGATTCCAGCCCGGCAACAGCGCGATGACGCGGGCGGCTTCCTTATCACAGTCAGGGCTGAGGCCTCTGACGACCTCTACCTTTGTTACTTTCCCATCGCGGCCGATCACAAAGCTGACATATACGGTACCTTCTAATCCCATCCGGCGAGCGCTGGCGGGATAGTTTATCTTGCGGCGGATAAAGTTATACATGGCTTCCATACCGCCGGTATATGATGCCTGCACTTGCGGCACCAGAACGATCTCGTTGGGATTTACACCGGCTGACGGAACGGCATCTACAGGCACCGTGCCCTGACCACCCTCCACTCCGCCGGCCACACCACCATCAACGCCCTCGGGCGGGGCAGGCGGGTTCTGCAGCACGTCGTCGACGGTTGGAATTGTCGTTTCCATCGGCGCAGTGGTTGATACCACCGGCGTTATATTGGCCACCGGCGGATCGACTGGCGGTGTAACGGGGGGCGTGGGCGGTGCGGGCGGTTGCGGTGGTTTAAATTCAGGAGGAGTGACATTCACAAAGACAAGCGTGTCATTTACTTTCGGATCCACCGGGCCGGGCCCGCGTTTGTCGCTACCGTCATCGAACATACTGGTGATTATCGGCACGACAAATAACAAACCGCCAAACGATACGCTGAGGAAAAATCCCGAGGTCAGGTTTCCATTATAAGACTTACGTACGGTATAGGCACCGTAATCTACGTTCCGGTTTTCAAATACCAGGTCATCCCAGCTCTTGGGGTCATTGGCTTTCCCTTTCGTTTCCATAAGCAAATGAATTTGGTTTAGATTCAATTCGCACTCAGAATGCGGCCGTTCACGGAAGGTCACGCTTCTTTGGAAAATATTTTTTCGGCCTTCCAGCCCGCCTGAACCGCCTTTTACCAAGATATGTTCTAAAAAATTTTTTAGATAACCCTAAACTTTTATTTTTACAGGTACGTTAACCTGATAGCCATGCTGAGCTATACTGAAGAAAATTACCTCAAAGCCATCTACCACCTGTCCGGCAGCGGCACCAAGGCCGTGCTGACCAGCGAAATAGCCGAAACCATGAACACCCGCGCAGCCTCGGTAACGGATATGATCAAAAAGCTTTCGGCTAAAAATATGATCTCCTACGAGAAGTACTACGGTGTCAAGATCACCCGCCAGGGAAAGGCGGAAGCCCTCATGGTCGTGCGCAAGCACCGCCTGTGGGAAACTTTCCTCGTGCAAAAGCTGCACTTTTCGTGGGACGAAGTACACGATGTAGCCGAACAACTGGAACATATACAGTCCGCTTTGCTCATCGAGAAGCTGGACGAGTTCCTGGAGTTCCCTACGGTAGACCCGCACGGCCACCCTATCCCCGACAAGACGGGCAAGTTCGTGGAGGTGCGACAGATCCCCCTGTCGGACTGCAGCGGTAAAAAGAAGATCACCATCCGCGCCGTACGCAACGGCTCGCCCTCCTTTCTGCAATACCTCAGCAAGATCGGAGTATACATCGGCGCGACGGTCGCGATCCTGGAAAAGATCGAGTTTGACGGTTCACTGGAGATCATGATCGACGGCAAAAAGAAAGTATTTATATCACGCGAGGCGTCGCAAAACTTACTGGTAACAGAATGAGCCCATCGTCTTATTATAGTATACGTCCCCTGACCTGGCTGCTGGCAGCGATCCTGCTGGCAAGCAGTTGTACCGAAAAGCCCAAAAGGCCGCATGAAAAGCTGCTGATCGTGACCACTACCGGCATGATCCACGATGCCGTGCAACACGTCGCGGGCCAATATGCTGACGTCGTTGCCCTGATGGGGCCGGGCGTAGACCCCCACCTGTATAAAGCCACACAAGGCGATGTACAAAAACTCTCCGACGCCGACCTGGTGTTTTACAACGGTCTGCACCTGGAGGGCAAGATGGTGGAAGTATTGCGCAAGCTCAACCGCATCAAGCCCGTGACCGCCGTCGCGGATGGTATCCCCGAAAACCAGTTGCGCACGGTGCCCGGCTTTCAGGGCAGCCACGACCCGCATATCTGGTTTAATGTGCACCTCTGGAAACAAGCCGTGCTCCAGGTCTCGCACACCCTGCAGGCAAAGGACACCGCGCACGCGGCTTACTATAAAACCAACGGCGACCGCTATGCGGCGCGCCTGGACTCCCTGCACGCCGCCGTGCAGGCTACGTTGGCCGCCTTGCCCGAGGCCCAGCGTGTGCTCATTACGGCGCACGACGCCTTTGGATACTTCGGCGATGCCTACCACGTACAGGTACGGGGTCTGCAAGGTATCTCGACCATGTCCGAGTTCGGGGTAAAAGACGTGACCGACCTTGTCAACTTTATCGTATCGCACAAGATCAAAGCCCTGTTCGTGGAAACATCGGTGTCGTCCAGGTCCATTGAAGCCGTCCTGGAAGGCTGCCGTCAAAAAGGTTGGCCGGTGGTGATCGGCGGCAATCTATACTCCGATGCCATGGGCGCCGCCGGCACACCGGCCGGTACCTACATCGGCATGATCCACGCCAACGTCAACACTATTGTACAAGCCTTGAACTAAATACGCATCATGCAACCTGACATAACAACCACTCCGGCGTTGGAGGTACACGACCTGACCGTAGCGTTTGACCGCAAGCCGGTGCTGTGGAACATCGACCTGAAGCTCCCGGCCGGCAAGCTCATCGGCATCATCGGCCCCAACGGCGCCGGCAAGTCTACGCTCATCAAAACCGTCATGGGCCTGCTGCCCCTCAGCAGCGGCTACGTGCGACTCTACGATCAGCCCATCGACAACGTGCGCGGCCGCATCAGCTACGTACCCCAACGCGAATCCGTCGACTGGGACTTTCCCGCCTCTGTCATGGACGTGGTGCTCATGGGCCGCTACGGCAAGCTCGGCCTCTTCCGCCGCGTGCGCCAGGCCGACCGTGATGTCGCCCTCGACTGCCTCCGCAAGGTAGGCATGGAAGCCTATGCCAACCGCCAGATCTCCCAGCTCTCCGGCGGCCAGCAGCAACGTACCTTCCTGGCCCGCGCCCTGGCGCAACAGGCCGATATATACTTCATGGACGAGCCCTTTGCCGGCGTGGACGCCGCCACCGAGAAAGCCATCATCGGCCTGCTTCAAGCCATGACAGAGGCGCAGAAAACCGTCATCGTCGTGCACCACGACCTGCAGTCCGTTACACGGTATTTCGACTGGGTCATTATGCTGAACACGCGCCTGGTGGCGTGTGGTCCTACCGAGACGACCTTCACGCAGCAGAACCTGCAGGAAACCTATGGCGGCAAGCTCACGCTGCTCAGCGATGTCGGCGACCTGATCCGCCGCGAGCACTTCCCGAACCGCGAAGGCATTTCAAAACCGGCGCTATGAATTCATTGATCGACTTCCTTTCGCTGGCCGATCCCAACATCCGCTTTGTGGTGATCGGTTCCATCCTGCTCACGGCCAGCTCCGCGATCGTGGGAACCTTTACCTTCCTGCATAAAAAGTCGCTCGTGGGCGATGCCATCGCGCACGCCGTGCTGCCCGGTATCTGCCTCGGCTTTATACTCTCCGGCACGAAGAACCCCGCCTACCTTATCGTCGGCGCGTTCATCACGGGCTGGCTCTCGCTGGTATCGGTGGAATTCATCACCCGTCGCACGCGCATTAAAGAAGACACGGCCATCGGCCTGGTGCTCTCGGTATTCTTTGGCGTCGGCATCGTAATGTTGACGGTGATACAAAAGAGCGGCAATGCAGCCCAGTCGGGGCTCGACCATTTCCTGTTCGGCAAAGCCGCCGCGCTGGTGGGCGAAGACCTCATGGTCTTCGGCACGGTAGCGGTGGTATTGCTACTTTGCGTGTTCCTGCTCTTTAAAGAGTTCTCCTTACTGGCCTTCGACAAAGCGTATGCGCAGTCCATCGGACTTCCCGTACGCAGAATAGAGTTGGTCTTGACCTCGCTCATTGTACTCGCCGTCGTGATCGGCATCCAGGCCGTGGGCGTAGTGCTCATGGCGGCCATCCTCATCACGCCCGCCGCCGCGGCGCGCTTCTGGACGCACAAGGTCGGGGTCATGGTTTTCCTGGCCAGCGTGTTCGGCGCCTTCAGTGGCCTGGCCGGAGCCTATATCTCCTACATCGCCCCCGCCATGCCTACCGGCCCCTGGATCGTCATCGTTATTTCGACCATTGCCTTTATATCCTTCTTCCTGGCCCCGCGCCGGGGCGTCATCAGCCGGCTGGTGCGGCAGCGTAGCATCCGTCGCACGATCAACAACGAGAACGTCCTCAAGACGCTCTACCAGCTGGGAGAAGAAAGTAAAAATTTCCTCCGGCCCCACGCCGAAGCCGACATTCTGCATAAGCGCCGCTACCCCGCAGCCCTGCTCGCCAGTGTGCTTCACCGGCTCCAACGCCAGGGCTACGTACAGCGCACAGGCACTGCCTGGCAGCTGACGGAAGAAGGCATGAGCCGCGGCCAGCGGGTGGTGAAGATCCACCGTCTGTGGGAGCTGTACCTGACGACACACGTCAACATCGCCCCCGACCATGTGCACGACGATGCCGACACCATCGAGCACTTACTCACACCCGAACTTGAAACCGAATTGGAACGCCTGCTGAACTATCCCCGGGTAGATCCCCACCAGGCCGAGATACCTTATAAGAAACCGGTATGAACGACTTATATATCATCCTGACCGCCTCGCTCGTAGCCTGTAGCTGCGGCCTGCTGGGCTGCTTCCTGATCCTGCGTAAAATGGCCATGGTCGGCGATGCCATCTCGCACGCCGTCCTGCCCGGCATCGTCATTGCCTTTTTACTATCCGGCTCACGCGACTCCCTGACCATGCTGCTCGGCGCCGGCCTCATCGGCATGCTTACCACTTTTCTGATCGAATTCCTCCACAAGAAAGCCCGGCTTCAGACCGACGCCTCCATCGGCGTCACCTTCACCTGGCTGTTCGCCATCGGCGTAGTGCTCATCTCCCTCTTTGCCGGCAAGGTCGACCTCGACCAGGACTGTGTGCTCTACGGCGAAATCGCTTATGTACCCCTGGATATGCTCCTCTCTCCCACCGGTCTCATCTTTGGCCCGCGGGCTCTATATATCATGGGCGCCATCTTTACCCTGATCGTACTCTTCATCGCCTTCGGCTATAAGGAGCTTTTGCTCACGACGTTCGATCCGGCCTTCGCCAGCGCCCTCGGCATCTCCGCTACGTTCTGGCACTACCTGCTCATGGGCGCGGTATCGGCCACTACGGTAGCCTCTTTCGAATCGGTCGGTGCCATCCTGGTGGTAGCGCTGCTCATCGGCCCGGCTGCCACGGCGTATCTTCTGACGGACAACTTCCTGGTGATGCTGGTCCTGGCGTGTATTGCAGGCGTGCTGGTATCCTTCAGCGGCTACTATGTCGCCGTGTGGCTGGACGGCTCGATTGCGGGGGCTATTGCTGGTATGACGGGGCTGCTGTTTGCGCTGGCGATGTTATTTTCACCGACGCATGGAGTGCTGTTTAAGAAGTTGCGTATGACAAGCAACGAAGTACCGGCGCCTGGTCCAACAACATAGGAATCCTTCTAGCGCATAGATCATGTCTCCATATGAAATTCAAGGGCATACCGTTCCCTGCCACGGTATCTGCACTGGCCTGGGATTATTTCAGGAATCACTATGCCATCGCACATGCCGGATGATCTGTTGAAATTGATAGATGCTAAGTGATCGTAGGGTGTTGTCAATGGCTTTTTTGTTAGGCCCACGATATACCCCGACGGGTTTTCGGTCGTGCCACACCTGTCGGTTGCCTTAACGTGTCATTATCCAATGGTATTTGCCACGCGTACTCTCTCTCCGGTTGCCAAATTAAGAGCACTCAATGTTTTCCAAAGGGGCGTTTTGTTCGAATCATGGTTAAAGGAATTCTGGCCGGTTGCATTTTTCTGATTTTTTTACAAAACTATTGAAAAGAATAAAGCATCGTATTGAAAAAACGAAATTACTGACGATAAAACGCAATAGCCAAAATAGGAAAGGTGGATGCAAGTTCCTATCTGCCAATGCAAAATGCGCCCATTACTGATAGTCAGTGTGTTTAACGATTCGAGTAACAAAATAGTAGCGGATATCACACTCACTTAGTCTTTTGTTCGTATATCATCGTTCACTTTCTGAATTATCCAGTGAGATATCTCATTCAAAGCTAGTGGCGAAAATGTCTGTTCAATTTTCGGGTACTCGACAATCATCCCCGTAGTACATTCCTGAAACATATGATTTAGTCCCTGCAATTCTTTTATGCTGAAATCTTCATTTCCCCCGGTAATTAGTGCGCTTTTGATTGCAGGTAAATTATCTGCTGCGATTGCCTGAACGTCTTTATCACCATTAAGTACAAGTACCGGGCATTTTACTTTTTCCAAGGTAGGTCTTGGATCGTAGGTGAAGAAATACTTGAACCAAGGACTCGTTAACATGGCGACCTGACGAGAAATGAATTCGTCTTTCGTCATATTTGGCGGTATCTGATCGGCAGGAATTTGCTCCTTATTTTCGTTGCCAAACTTTGTTAGTCTACTATGAAGATCGTTCTCATTCTCAGCAGTAACGATTATGCTGATTAGTGTTTCTATATATTCCTTGGAGCGTTGAATTTCACTTTCAGATTTTCCTGCCATTCGTTCCCAGGCAACCTGTCTCTTGACCATCAATTCACTTCCCGATATTCCAGGCCCTGCAAGCATCACCATAAAACTCACATCGCTTGATCTTGCAGCCACCATGGACGCAACCATAGCACCATCGCTATGGCCGATCAAGCCAATCTTGCAACTATCAAGCTCCTGTCTGGCTTTTAGGAACTGCACTGCGCTTTCCACGTCCGTTGAAAAATCTAAAGATGTTCCTAAATGAAAATCTCCTGTTGATTTCCCGAAACCCCGATCGTCAAATCTCAATACTGCAATTCCTTGCCTTGTGAGATGATCTGCAATTACTAGGAATGGTTTATGACCAAACCACTCACCATCTCTATTTTGAGGTCCGGAGCCTGAGATTAAGATCACCGCCGGTTTTTTACGATTCACGCTAGATGGAACTGTAAGTGTTCCAGAAAGCGTAATGTTCGCTGTGCTGTTTCTGAATGAAACATCCTCTATCTTATATGGAAATGGGCCCTTCGGCTCTTGCGGTCTATTAGGCGAAATAGCTTGCCTTTGCAACAGGAAATAGCTACTTACAGCTATAGTGACTAGTGCAACTGCCAAAATAGATAACCAAGTCTTCCTCATGCTTGAGGGTTTTACCTTTACTTTGTCCATCATGGTAAGATATAGAATAGAAGGAAGAGAAGGAAGAGAAGTTGTGTCCGAAAGTCGTCCAACGTCAAGATGTTGTATAAAGCCCAATTGCTCTACAAGCATGGCTATTTCAAATCGCAGTGGTCTAAAAATTGTGAAAAAAGCAAGTCAACCGATATAAGTCATTGACTTTCAGTAAGAAAAATTGAATTCACTTCCCGATACAAAACTTCGAAAAAATATTCCGTAGTAGTTGATCCTGTGATCCCCCCAAGATAATAGAGATCCTGCCCGATATCCATGGCCAACAAGGTGCCCCGGCCGTGTATTATAAAATCCGGCTTTCGATGTACCTTTGCGTCCATGCAGCACTCCGATACGATTGTCGCGCTGGCTACGGCGCAAGGTATTTCCGCTATTGCCGTTATCCGCCTCTCCGGCCCGGATGCCATTGACCTGGTCCAGCGCACATTCCGCGGCAAGGACCTGCGGGAGCAGCCTTCGCACACCATCCACTTCGGCACTATCGTTGACGGAGACCGCATGATCGACGAAGTGCTTGTCGCCATCTTCAAAGGCAATCGCTCGTTTACAAAAGAACCCAGCGTGGAGATTTCCTGCCACGGCTCCCCTGTCATCGCCAAAGAGATCATCAAGGTATTGCTCAAACAAGGCGCCCGCCTGGCCGAACCGGGTGAATACACCAAACGCGCCTTCCTCAACGGCCGCTTTGATCTGGCGCAAGCCGAAGCCGTGGCCGACCTCATCCACGCCGAAACCGATAACGCCCGCCAGGCGGCCCTCAACCAAATGCGCGGCGGCTTCTCCAAAGAGATCGCCCACCTGCGCGAAGAGCTGATCCACTTTGCCTCCCTCATCGAGCTCGAGCTCGATTTCGGCGAAGAAGATGTCGAGTTCGCCAAACGCGACGACCTCCGCCACCTTATCGAGCGCATTCAATCCTACTTGCGCGCCCTGATCCAATCGTTCGACCACGGCAACGTGATTAAGAACGGCGTGCCCACAGTGATCGCCGGTAAGCCCAACGCCGGTAAGTCAACCTTGTTAAACGCACTGCTGAACGAAGAGAAAGCGATCGTCTCGGACATACCCGGCACCACCCGTGATGTTATCGAAGATGAGATGATCCTCGGCGGCATCAACTTCCGTTTTATTGACACCGCCGGCCTGCGCGAAACACAGGACGTCATCGAGGCTATGGGTGTAGAGCGCACGCGCGAGCGCATGAAGAAAGCATCCGTCATTTTATACCTGATCGACCTCTCGTCCACTACATCGGCTCAAATTGAAGAAGAAGAGGGTACACTCAAGGAGCTGGGCATCCCCTATCTGAAAGTAGGCAATAAGATCGATAAGGCCGATCCGACATTGGTAGAGACGCTTCGCTCCCACGACTTCACGTTCATATCCGCCGCGGGCAAAACAAATATCCAGGGACTGAAAGATCGCCTGCTCGACCTGTTCAAGATCCGGACTGTTACCACCGGCGACGTATTGGTCACGAACCTGCGACACTATCAGAACCTGCTGCAGACAAATGATGCGCTGACCCGCGTGCTGGACAGCATGGACAACGGTATAACCGGCGATTTCCTGGCCATGGATATACGACAGGCGTTACATTACCTCGGGGAGATCACGGGTTCTATTACAACAGAAGATCTGCTGGATAATATCTTTTCTAAGTTTTGTATCGGGAAATGATTTCCCTAAACATTCCCCAACGAAATCGCAATAACACCATAAACGCGTGAGTCATGTCTCCGGAACATTGCCTCAACGTCACTAAATACATACTGATGAAGAAAATCAGATGGCTAAAAAAATGTATGGAGATAGCGTGCAAACTGTACCAAAGTGTAAGCTCGTAGAGAAAGAAGCCAGCAAAAGACCATGTCCGCCACCGATCACCAAACCTCACAACCGAACGGTAAATCTTTCAAAATACCTTACTAAACCTCGGTAATTGCAAGTTTTATACATTGGCCCGAAAATGGCAAAGGCATCGGAACCCTTAACCTGACTTATGATCGTCAATTATTTAAAGATCTCGCTTCGTAATCTGCTCAAGAACAAATATTACAGCCTCATCAACATTCTGGGGCTTGCCTTGGGTATCACATGCGTGTTCCTCATCAATCAATATCTTAGCAGAGAACTTGCGTACGATAAATTTCATGAAGGTTCAGAAAATATCTATCGCGTTATGTGGGAAAACGATAATCCACAAACACGAACTCCTCATCCGCTCGCACAGGCGATGGTGCACGACTTTCCTGAAGTAGAAAATGCTGTAAGTCTTTCTCCCCTCTGGGGCCCTGGCCTTACACGCGAAACGTTCTCCATCCGCAACCCGCAGAAAAACATTCAATACGATGAAACCGGTGTGCTGGCAGTTGACACCACATTCTTCAAAGTTTTTTCATTTCCGATCGTAAAAGGTGATCCCGACAAGGCGCTGAAAAAAATGGGTGGCTTGCTGATCTCAGAAAAAGCCGCACACAAATACTTCGGTGATGAAAATCCTATCGGAAAATTTCTCTCGGTCAATGACGACAAAACGCTTACCGAAGTCGTAGCGGTATTCAAAGATGTTCCGGAGCTTTCGCATTTTCATTTCGACTTCCTCGTTTCCTATGTTCTTGAAAAAGCACTCGAAGATCCGCAAAGTCAGTACTACACCTGGGCAGATTTCGGACACTATAATTATGTAAGACTGAAACCTGGAACAGATGCAAAAAAACTTGAAAGTCAATTAATGCCCTGGCTCAAAAATTATGTGGATTGGTCAGCTGAAGATCTGAAATACTTTGAGGACAATCGTTATGGACTGAAACTTCAACCTATTACAGATATACACCTCAAATCAAATGTTCGCTGGGAACTGGAGGGCAATGGCAACATAGATTATGTTTACATGATGATTGCTGCTGCAATTCTGATTCTTGTCGTCGCGTGCATCAACTTCATTAATCTTACGACCGCACAGTCAGCAGAGCGCGCAAAGGAGATTGGTATTCGCAAATCACTTGGCGCTTTAAAAAGGCAACTCATCATTCAGTTCACTGGTGAATCTGTGCTGGTGGCTTTGGCAGCGATGCTGGTGTCCCTTGCTATGATTCAGACACTGGTTCCAGTGTTCAACTTTATGACGGAAAGTGCAGTTCAGTTTTCGATGATCTCATTGATCACGATTTTGGCAGCGATCGGAATTGTCGTTGGACTTGTGTCCGGTATTTATCCGTCACTCTACTTATCGTCAGTAAAACCAACCGCAGTGCTGAAAGGTAAATTTCTGCAAAGTCCAAAGGGAACTTCGATACGCAAGGCCTTTACTGTTTTTCAGTTCAGTGCATCGATGGTACTGATTTGTGCTGCAGTCATAATCTTCAATCAGCTTCAGACAGTTCAAAACAGATCTGTTGGTTTTAGCAAAGAAGAAGTGATCGTAATACCCGTAAAAAATCAGGATGCCTTGGGAGATCGCTTCGCAGACGTAGAGACAGAATTCCGGCAACTTGCCGGTGTGAAAGAAGTTTCAGCAGCATCTAACATTCCGGGGCGATCATTCAATCAAAATGAAATTTTTGAATCGGCTCATCCTGAAAATGATATTGATGCTTCGGAGCTCATTGTTGATCACGATTTTCTTAAAGTATTAAACATTTCGCTGGTGGAAGGACGTGATTTCCTAAGGGAGAATCCTGCGGATGCAGACAATGCATTTCTGATTAACGAAACTACTGCGCGCAATCTTCAGCTCGATCATCCCGTGGGAAAGCAAATTATCTGGGAACGAGATGGCGATGCCCTGAAGGCGACTGTGATCGGCGTTGTGAAAGATTTTAATTTTCAATCCCTGCATCACACAGTAAAACCATTGTTGATCAAATTGGGAAATAATGGTTTCAATTACATCGTTCTAAAACTCAACACCCATGATTTCAACAAAACGATTAAGGAAATAGAAGGAACCTGGAAAAAATTCGACAACAGGTTTACGTTCGAGTTCTTTTTCCTGGCTGATAATCTTAACCAACAATATCGCAATGAGCAAAATATCAATCGCGTTATCATTGCATTCTCAGGAGTAGCCATTTTGATTGCCTGCTTTGGACTGCTGGGAATCGCAGCACTCACATTCCGCAACAAGACCAAGGAAATCAGTGTAAGAAAAGTTCTCGGTGCTGAGTTCGGCAATCTTGTGGTTTTGTTGCTTAAGGATTTTACTATTCTGATTTTGGTTGCCGTAATCATCGCTACACCGGTTGTAATCTGGATCATGCAACACTGGCTTCAGAATTTTGCTTATCGCGTTACGTTGAATCCAATCATTTTCATTGGCGCTGGAATATTTTTGATTTTACTATCGTGGGTTACATTAGGCTACCTCACGCTGACAATGGCAAGAATCAACCCGGCCACTACGTTGAAGAGTGAGTAGTCTTTAAGGTGAGAGACATTGTTCTCTTGTCGTAGGTGGTTTTCGAAGAGAAGCATTTCTAGGGATTCTTCTGGTTGTTTAGGCAAATTTTGTACTACTTTGTTATTCAACTCGTGTAATGCGCTGTCCATCAGCGCTGAAAGATTCTGTATTGGGAAGCAGCCGCTTACCTCAACTGATAATTAGTTAGTTACGCAGGGTATTCGCTCTTCAACTAACCTATGAATCCGGCTTTTAAAGATGATTATCAATGACTTAGCATATCCCGACCCCATTACTTTTCGATACCAGTTTGTTACTCAAAACCTAAACATCCCGAAGTGAGCAACAAATTTAAAAACCATTGAAAAATCATGTAACCATAGGGGGAAGTAACAATTGAATTGTCTTAACCAAACAAAACTCAATTTCACGCTAATCGTCATGTTTCTTTTGTTTAAAAGACTTTTATCCGTTCTGGCTTTAACTATGTTTATTACAATTTCTCTAAAGGCCCAGTCGATCACGCAGACTGTAAAAGGAAAAATCGCCGACCGGGAATCAAATAGTTCATTGCCCGGAGTAAACTTTGTGGTAAATGAATCTGACCCAACTATTGATAGTGAAATGGCTCTTACCCGTGCTCGGGCATTTACCATGGAAGAACCCAAACGGTATGATGGCTTATTTAATGATCCTGCCCGTATGGTTTCCGGCTTTGCGCTGGATGAAATGACGCGCGAGTTAAAAAGCGATCCTCCTACGTTCCAAAAAAATCTTTTTATTAGAAACATCTCGCTAAAGTCAGTTGCATTCCGACGGGCAGTTATTGCACCAGTACTATTTACGGCTGCAGGATTATTTACTTTAGACGATGATAATGATGATAACTATGAGATTCAGGAAGAAAGAAATAGATATATACCTCACTTCCGGCGTCATGCTGACGACTACTTGCAACATTCCCCTATTATGATTGTGTACGGGCTAAATTGGCTTGGTGTAAAAGGAAAAAATGATTTCGCTAATCGTACCGCCATTTTAATTAAGTCCGAGATGATGGTAGGGATTCTAACATTTTCTTTGAAACGAATTACAGCAGTACCCAGACCAGATACTAAAGAATTAACATCTTTCCCTTCGGGACACACTGCGCAGGCCTTTGCAACAGCAACTTTTATGGCCAGAGAGTATGGCCATAAAAGTATATGGTATAGTATCGGAGCCTATACAATAGCTACCGGAGTCGGGACAATGCGTGTTATGAATAACAGGCATTGGCTTTCCGATGTACTGGCAGGAGCAGGTATTGGTATACTAACCACAAATCTGGCATACCTCACCCACCAGTATCGTTGGGGTAAGAAAAATAAAGGCGGTCAAACGAGTGTAATGCCTTCTTATGACGGACAGACCGGAATGGTTAATATTATTCATCGAATTAATTAGCCATTCCAGGACACAAATCCCCAAAACCAATGCCCCTTTGAATGTTACGTGTGCCGGTCAACACAAGAAATCACTTCACACACCTGAACCCAATATGTGATAACCCTGTGTCAAACGCAGTTCCCTGTCTGGCACTTATCCGGTAATTGGAACAGTAATCCGAAGCGCATAAAAAGGAACCGCCTTTGGTGACATACTTCTTCACCTCCGGTTCTATCGGGTCGTATGATATCTCGGGCCCTTTTGGATTCCTGGAAACGCCGTTACGGGAGAGCCGTTGATAATAGCCGATATGGTAAAGATCACCGGTCCATTCCCAAACGTTGCCGATCATATCATACAACCCATAACCGTTTGCCGGGAAGGTGGCTACGGGCGACGTTCCTTTAAATCCGTCCTGGGAAAGGTCATGGTTTGGAAAACTACCCTGAAAATAATTCGCGGTAAATTTCCCATCCATGCTAAGGTCGGCATCCGATAGATGGACCAATTCCTGCTTGCCTCCGCGGGCGGCAAACTCCCACTCAGCCTCTGTGGGCAACCGCTTACCAACCCACTTACAATAGGCCACGGCATCCTCGTAGGCGATATGAACGACGGGGTGATCCCATCGCCCCTCCAGGGTACTTCCGGGACCTTCCGGTGACCTCCAATTGGCTCCTGTTTTCCAACGCCACCATTTTGACCAATCGTTTAATGTCAAGACGGGTTCGTTCGGCGGCGTGAATACCAAAGAGCCCGGGGCCAGTAAACTGTCATCCGGTTTTGGCGTACCGGCAGGCAGTTGCAGCTTGAGCACTTCCCAGTCGGGCACCCGCTCGGCCACAGTCACATAACCAGTAGCCTCCACAAACTTTTTGTATTGAAGATTCGTCACTTCCGTGATATCCATCCAAAAACCGTCAACGCTAATCAAATGCGCGGGCCTTTCATGTTCATAGGACTTTTGATCATTTGATCCCATGGTAAATTGTCCTCCCGGAATCCACACCATACCTTCCGGTTGATCGTCTTTACCGGGAGATTGGCAAGCGAAAAAAAAAGCGCATGCGGGGAGAAAGAAAAGTAGTAGCGTCCATTTCATCATATACCGGCTTGTTCAGCTTTAACTTCCGCCTTCCACTTATTCAGCGCCTCCATCAATTCACTTACCTGGGCAGGCATTTGGTCGGCCAGGTTTTGCTTTTCTTCCGGGTCGGCTTTAAGATTAAACAGCTCCGCTCGCTTGCTGACGTAAAAATAGATCAGCTTATAGTCACCTTTCCGTATGGCGCTGGACATCCTGTTCTTCCACTTTCCCGTCTCGGCGGGATAATGCCAGAACATGGCTTCACGTTCAGGTACCTTGCCTTTGGTGACGAGGGGATACAGGCTGGTGCCATCCACCCGATATCCCCGCGGCATCGCGGCCCGGGCGATGTCCACAAATGTCGGATAAAAGTCCTGGCTGCTCACCGGTGCGTCTGTTACACTTGCGGCTTTTATTGTGCCGGGCAAACGCATAATCAGCGGCACGCGAATGCCGCCTTCGTATAACCAGGTTTTGTTCATGCGAAGGCCGCCGTTGTTAGCAACATGATTGGCGCCGCCGTTGTCGGAGAAGAAGACCAGGAGCGTATTGTCTGCGAGTCCATTGCGCTCAAGGGCGTCCATGATCTTTCCCACACCGGCGTCCATGCGCTCCAGCATCGCGGCCAGATAAGGATTGTCGTGATGATCGGATTGGTGTCCTGCTTTTCCTTCAAATAGTTTCTCTGCCTGGCCTTCGCCGTACTTTGCGTCAAACTTTCTTTTGTATTTGTTGACCAGCGCTTCGGGGGCATCGAGCCTGGTGTGCACGCTGTAGTACGACAGGAACAAATAAAACGGGCTCCTTTTGTTTCTTTGAATGAACCCGGCGGCTTCTTCGCTTTGTCTGTCCGTCAGGTATTCGCCTGCTACTCCATTCGAAAATGTGCTGATCTTGTCATAGGGAAAAAAATAATCTCCATCGGCGATGTATTTTGTTTCGGTTCCGATGACTTCGTCGAATCCATGTTTACCGGGGCCGCCTTTATTGTTTTTAAAGTCGGTATCCAGGTGCCATTTGCCCACCAGGCCGGTGCGGTAACCTGCCTGGCCGAGCGCTTCGTTTATGGTGATATACCGGGCTGGATCCAGCAGCCGGCCGCTGGCGGGCGCCAGGAAGTCGGTGATGCCCACACGGGCAGGATATTGCCCGGTCATGATGCTCGCGCGCGTGGGAGAACATACCGGTGCTGCCGCATAGGCCTGTGTGAACCTGATACCTTGTAAGGCCAGCTTGTCAAGGTTGGGCGTTTCATTAAAGGAATTTCCATAGCAGCCCAATTCGCCCCATCCCAGATCGTCAGCCAGAATAAAGATAATATTGGGTTTTTCACGCTTTCCATCCGGCGTCGATATCAAGCGGTTGGCATGCACGTTGTGAATACCGGCCCACAGCAGGGTCAGCATTATCGTCACCGCGCAAGGGATAACGTTTCTGAGATGAGTCATCGTGGTAGGGATCATGGGCCGCAATAATACCCTGACGGGCGAGAAATTGCTGTCAATTTTGTAGTTAAGAATAGCAAAATTGTTGATTTGACGTCCTCTCGGGCGAGCGTTGCGCGGCAACCAGTTACCGGCCATGGAAAAGCGAACAACAAACGTTTGATTTGAATCAAAACGAGCTTTTTTTCTGAGCAAGAGCCGAAAAAATGACTTAATTTAAAACGCTTATGATCCACCTGCGGGTAAAGCGTCCAGTCATCAGTCCTTTATACAAAGCCGAAAGCAACGAGTCGTTCTTATGAAACCCCTGAAAAAACCACGCGCAGCAACGCTTGTCCTACTTCTCTCCTTTCTCTGCATACGTGTCTATGCGCAGGATCGCATTCATTTCAGAAACTATGCGGTGACGGACGGCCTGAAGTCGAACACCATCTGGGCGATCTCGCAGGATGAGCAGGGTTACATGTGGTTTGGCACCAAAGACGGGCTGAGCCGGTTTGATGGCTATCAGTTCAAATCCTTCAAGTTCGATAAGAACAATCCATCTTCCATTGGCAATAATTTTATCCGAAAGATTTTCAAGTACGACGCCAAGACATATTGGATCGGTACAGAGGAAGGCCTCTTTATCCTCGATCTCGAAACGGAGGCTTTTCACCGGTTCGATACCGTGGGCACGAACCTGGTCTTCGACATCATGAGGGATCGCCGCGGTTCCTTATGGATCGCTACAACCAGCAAGGGCGTATTCCAATACAATCCCGCCGACGGCTCGGTCAGGAATTTTGTACATCGAAACGACGACCCCAATACCATTTCCATCAATCTCGTCAGGGCTCTTGCAGAAGACAACGACGGGAACATCTGGATGGGAACGGTGAAGGGCCTGGATGTGCTGAATCCACAAACACTAAAAATGCGGCATTACTACGCGGGCGAACAGGACGGCTCCATCTCGAACAGCAACATCATTTCGCTTCACAAAGACCTTTCAGGAAATATCTGGGTGGGCACACTCACGGGCGGACTCAATGTATATAATAAGAACACGGACAAGTTTATCCGCTACATCAAATCCGATAAGAAGAACTCCATCAATGATGATATCGTCAGGTCTATTTATCAACCTGCCCCCGATAAGTTATACATCGGCACCGAAAAGGGGCTGAATATACTCGATATCCCCACGCAAACTTTCCGGCATTACGTCAACAAGAACAACGATCCGCACAGCATCAGCGATGATGCGGTTTATTCAATTTTTGAAGACAAGGAGGGTGGCATCTGGCTGGGTACTTATTTTGGGGGCGTGAGCTATTTTCATCCGGACGACACGAACTTCGCGTTATACTATCCCACAGAAGAAAAGAACACCCTATCCGGCAACGCCGTCAGTGCGTTTCTCGAAGACGGACCCGGCAGAATATGGGTAGGAACGGAAGACGGGGGCTTGAACCTTTTTGAGGCGCAGACCAAAACCTTCAGGCAATATCCTTTCGAACCCGGCCAGGAGAAACTATCGTATCACAATATCCATGCGCTGTATAAGGACAAGCATGGCAACATCTGGATCGGTACCTTCGCGGGCGGATTGAACATTTACAATCCGCGCACCGGCAAAATCAAAAGATACCAGTTCGATCCCGCTGACGATCATTCGCTGAGCAACAACACGGTCTACACCATCAACGAAGACCGCCGCGGCAGGATCTGGGTGGGAACCGTGGCCGGTGTGAACCTCTACAATCCGAAGAAGGACAACTTCAACCGGATCACCCGAAAGAAACTCGGACGGTCTGTTATTTATGACATCTATGAAGACGCTCAGGGTGTAATCTGGTTTGCCACCTACAACAATGGCCTGGTGGCGCACAACCGTAACACCGACGAGTGGCTGCAATTTGGAAAGGATAGCGGCCCCACCTCACCCAGCACCAACAAGATCATCTCGATCTATTGCGGCAAAGACGGCAACCTGTGGCTGGGTACAGACGGCGGCGGCCTCAACTACTTCGATCGCAAAACGAGCACATTCAAAGTATTCGATGAACACCACGGCATTCCCGCCTCCCTGATCTACGGCATTCTCGAAGATAACAGGGGGCAGCTGTGGCTCTCGACCAATAACGGCATCATCAACTTTGATCCCGGTCAACAAACGGGCAAACACTACGACAAATTTGATAATCTTCAGAGCCCACAGTTCAACTACAAGGCTTATATGAAGGCATCGGACGGCCGGTTCTATTTTGGCGGTATCAACGGATTCAACGTGTTTCACCCGGATAGCATTACGAGCATACGATCTCAACAATCTGTGACCTTTACAAACCTGCAGTTATTCAACAAAGACATCACCCTAAATGAAGAAGGCAGTCCATTGCAAAAAGTGATCAACCACTCCGGGGACCTTACGCTCACGCATGCGCAGTCCGTAGTCAGTTTTGAATACGCCGCGTTGAGCTACCTGTCGCCCGGAAGGACAAGTTACGCTTTCAAGATGGAGGGGTTCGACGATGATTGGAACTACGTGGGTGACCAAAGAAAGGCCACTTACACCAACTTGCCCGCGGGTGACTATGTCTTCAGGGTAAAAGCCACCGGTACCGACGGAACGTGGCAAAACCAGGAGGCGTCGCTGAACATCAGTATTCTTCCTCCCTTCTATAAATCAACTCTCGCCTATGTGGCCTATTGCCTGTTAACGCTGGGTATATTTATCATTGCCAGGAAGAGCGCCATCCGCAGGCAGGAGAAAAAGAATAAGATCAGGCTGAAAAAATTGAAGAACAAAGAGGAAAGGGAATTTTATAAGCAAAAGATCGAGTTCTTCACCACCATGGCACACGAGATCAGGACACCGCTATCGCTGATCACGGCTCCGCTGGAGGACCTGATTGCGTCCGCCAGGGGTGGCGCAGAAGTGCAGGACCACCTCAGAATCATGGACCAGAACGCGAACCGCTTGCTGACGCTGGTCAACCATCTGCTGGACTTCAGGAGAATAGAGAGTAAGGCTTACACCATTAGCACTGAAAAAATGGAGCTGGTCACCGCCGTGCAGTCCCTGTATGCCAGGTTCTCTCCCATTGCCGACAAGCAACACATTCAATTTACGATGAGCACCACCACCGACCGGTTGGAGGTGAAAGCCGATCCTGAAGCGTTGACCAAGATCCTGAGCAACTTACTGATCAACGCCTTTAAGTTCACCCGAAGCCGCGTGCAGTTGAGCATCCATGAGCCGGTCAAAGATGAGCAGGGCCGGTGTTTCTTTTCCATCAGTGTTGAAGACGATGGCATAGGCATACCCCAGGAACACCTGGGAAACATCTTCAAGAAATTCTTCAAGATTACTTCCGGAAAGCACCACTATAGTAATCTTGGCGGCACAGGTATCGGTCTTGCGCTGGCGAAATCATTGTCTGCCAAACACGGTGGCGACCTGATGGTGGAAAGCGAGGAAGGATTAAAAACGATTTTCACCGTGATGATTCCGCTGGAGCGACCCGACAAGGCTGAGCCAGGAGGTATAGTGGCCGTGGCGGAAGAAACGGGCGCTATAAGCAAACAGGACGTGGGCCGGCAGACCATACTGTTTGTAGACGATGATGCCTCCATGCGTGACTACGTTTCGTTAAGCCTGGCGGCCGAAGGCTATAAATGCCTCACCGCTGACAATGGCGTGGTCGCGCTGGAATCTTTGAAAAAGGAAGAAGTGGACCTGGTTGTGTCAGACCTCGTCATGCCGGAGATGAACGGCATGGCGCTCTGCCAGGAACTGAAGTCGAACATTGATTACAGCCATATTCCGTTCATACTATTGACCGCCAAGTCAAACCTTGAAGCGGAAATAGAAAGTATTGAAAGTGGAGCGGATTTTTACATCACAAAACCCTTTACCTGGCGACACCTTAAGGTAGTGATCAAAAATCAGCTGGAGTCACGGACCCGGTTAAAGCGTAAATTCTCACAACAGCCGTTTGCCGAAACCGTAACGCTTGCCACCAACCGGCGTGACGAGAAATTTCTGCAAAAGATTGTCGACATCATCGAGGCCAGGATGGCCGATCCACAATTGTCCGTGGAAGAACTCAGCCGTGAAATGGCCATGAGCAGGTCATCCCTTCACAAGAAAATGAAATCACTGACCGGCCAGGGGCCCAATGAATTTATCCGCCTGGTCAGGCTCAAGAAGGCTGCCAGGCTGCTCATTCAAAATGAATACAACGTTTCTGAAGTAGGCTTTATGGTGGGCTTCAACTCACACTCCTACTTTTCAAAATGTTTTATCCAGCAGTTCCAGATTGCTCCCAGCGAATTCGGCGAAAAACATATTCCGGAGAACGTGAAGCTCTGAAGCTCGGCCGGGCGTTAATTAATTGATCTTGATCTTCGCCCCCACGGAAGTTCTCCAGGCTGCCAGTTCTTGCTTCAGCTCGGTTACTTTAGCAGCCTGTGCTTTTGACAGGTCGCGTTGTTCACCCGGGTCGTTCTTGAGATTAAAGAGCTGCACTTCGTTTTTATCGAAGAACTCTATCAGTTTCCAGTCGCCCTTGCGAATACTGCCGGCTGACCTTCCGCCCAGGAAGTGGGGCTCCACCAGCGGGTAGTGCCAATAGAAGCTGCGTGCCGGCAAAGAACCGCCCGGGGCTCTCAAAACTGAGGCGAGGGATATGCCGTCAAGCTTCTGGCCACGGTGTTTGGCGCCCGTCCCTTCCAGCAATGTGGGATAGAAATCGAAATTAACGATGGGCTCATGCACCACGCTACCTTGCGCGAACCGTGTTGGGTTCCACACAATGAGCGGCTCGCGCACGCCGCCTTCGTATAACATACTTTTGCCACCACGCAGGGGTGCATTCGATGTGACATTCACCTCCCCCCCATTGTCGCTGGTGAAGATGACGATCGTGTTTTCTGCCAGGCCCAGGCTTTGCAATTGGGCCATGATCATGCCCACGCCTTCGTCTATGGAATACAACTGCGCGGCCAGGTGCGGATTGTTTTTTTCAGCCCGGTAGTCAGCAGGGAATTTTTTATACGGATCATTCTCGCTGTTGTTTTTACCGGGGGCGCTGGTTCCTGCACCGGCTTTCTTCCTGAAGTGGGCTACAAGCTCGGGCTTGCCGTGCACCTGGGTATGGACCGCATAATGGCTTAAAAAAAGGAAGAAGGGCTTTTCTTTGTTCCGCTCAATAAATTCCACCGCTTCAACGTTCTCACGATCCGTGAGGAACTCGTACGCGCCGGGCAGCTTCTTTTCTATTTCGCGGTTGAAGTGGTAGGGATGGAAGTAAGTGCCGTCAGCAATACCCCTGTTCTCACTGATCATGACTTCGGCAAAACCATGCTTGTCGGGTAACGTCTCTTCGGGTGCCCGATGGTTACGGTATCCGGAGAGGTGCCATTTGCCGACGATGCCGGTTTGATAGCCGTTCTTCAGAAACATCTCCGCGAGGGTGACATACGCGGTATCGAGGTGATCGGCCGCGTTGGGCCTCAGGTAATCGGTTATGCCTACACGGGCGGGATACTGGCCCGTCATAAGCGCCGCGCGGTAGGGCGAGCAAACGGGAGCTGATGCATAGGCATTGGTAAACCGCACGCCCTGTGCAGCAAGCTTGTCGAGGTGGGGCGTTTCGTTGAACGTATTGCCATAACACCCCAGCTCGGAGTAACCCAGGTCATCGGCCAGGATAAAAATTACATTCGGTCGTGATGCCTTGCCCGCCGGCTGCTGCTGAACGGCTTGCTTCTTTTCCAGGAAACGGAAATTTGCGCCATCGATCTCGAGCCGATCCGGGCCGGCCGCATCGTGGGTAAAGGTCATCCTGGCGAGCGCAGTCCTTCTGGGGCCCACGGCTGTGCTGGAGCTATGTGTATGGAACACGTAGAACATTCCGCCCTGGCCGTCAGGCACTACATCTCCATGGCCTGTTCCATTCACCCCTGCGGTATTCTTACTCAGGATCGGGTTGCCGTTGTATTTCTCCCAGGGGCCGAACGGGCTTTTGCTTGTGGCATACCCCACGGCATAGTTGGGGTTTTTAAAATCATTGGCGCTGTAGAGGAGATAGTAGAGTCTTTCGTGTTTTAACACAGTGGGGCCTTCCGTCACGGTCCATTTGTCGCCGGCCGTATTTTCCCAGGGTGCTGTTGCACGGATACACTCTGTAAGTGTCTGGGGTTTGATCGCCAGGAGATCATCGGTCATCTCTGCCACGAATATGCGGTTGCCGCCATCGGTCACCCGCACGTAGTATAGATACTTCTTTCCGTCATCGTCCATAAAAATAAACGGGTCGATCTCTTTAACCTGCGCGGGCAAGGCGGCCGGTGTGCTTTGGGTAAACGGCCCCAGCGGACTACTGCCAGTGGCAATGGCGATCTGCGTATTGGCGGTGTAGGCCATATAGAACTTACCACCATGAAAAACTACCTGCGGCGCCCAAAAACGTGACGTGCCGAAAGCGTCGCCCCTTTTTAAAGCGAAACCGTCCTTCCGCCCTGCGGGGCCTTCCCAGTTTTGCAGGTCGCGCGATGTGAATACTTCGAATCCATCAGGCGACCTCGTGCCATACAGATAATAAAGGCCGTCATGAAAAAAGATGTGCGGGTCTGCCAGCAGCAGGTTATTTTCGGTCTTTGACGGAGCAGGCTGAGCAATAGCTTGTGCGTAACTGCCATACCCCGCTATCAGCAGAACCGCGAGCACACGGTTGATGGCAAATGAACTGATCGTAAAAAAGGATTCCATAATTATATTTTTTTCCGAACCACGGTCGTCACTATCGTAGCGGGTTCTTTTGTCAATGCCCGGCTTTACTATATACCTTATCCATGGGGGCGCCTTCATCGCCCTGTTGGTTCATCCACCGGCGCAGTTCGTCGGTCAACGTTTTGATCCGCGCTGCATGGGCCGGATCGGCAGCAAGGTTTTTCAATTCCCAAGGATCGGTACTGATGTCGTAAAATTCCACCGGGGGCCTGGTGGTGAGGCGCCGTGTGATAAACTTTGCTTCTTCTGAAGTCTGTGCTTTCTCCAGCCACGAATCCCACAGCATGGTATTTTTACCGGCCATGGTATACTTGATCTTATAGTGTGCTTCGGGCGTGAGGTTGAGTATGAGCTTGTAGCGGTCATCGCGGATGCTCCTCATGGGATAGGCGGGGCCTTCGGGAATGTTGTTGTGAATGCCATATGCATACTGCCGGTGTTTCTCAGTCTTGCCTTCTATCACGGCCAGAAAGCTGGTGCCGTCCAGGCCCTCTATGGGTTTACCGCCCGCAAAGTCCACTAGCGTAGGCGTGATGTCTTCATACTGCACGATGGCATCCGTTTCGCGGGGCGCCTGTATTTTTCCGGGATACCAGGCTATCATGGAACTTTTCTGCCCATGGTCCCAGCAGGTCCATTTGCCGCCCAGAAATTGCGGCCCCTGCTCTCCCAAAAAGATCACCAGGGTGTTTTTATCTTTCCCTGTAGCGCGCAGCATGTTCATGACCGCGCCTACCTCATTGTCCAGCTGCATGACTTCTGCCAGGTATTTGGTGAACTGCCGGCGTGTTTCGCGGGTATCGACCCAATCGGGTGGGAGCACGAGTTTATCGGCATTGAATTCCCCCGGGTTGCCAACGGTCCACGGTGCGTGAGGGTTGATACTCATGACAAAGAGACAAAAGGGTTCTTTGCTACTGCTGACAAAACTCGTAAGACTGTCTATTGTATAGTCGGCGGTTTTTGAAACGCAATTTTTCTGGAAGCCGCCAATGATCTCGAAGGGGAAAACGGAACGCGGCCGGGTGCTATGATTTTTTCCCGTGAGGGCTACCTTGTAGCCCAGGTCGCCGAGATAGTGACCAATGCTTTTCAGGTTATCGAATACGGCTTTATGATTTTGAAAAGAGCCGTGCCGGGCAGGATATAGCCCGGTGAAAAGCGAAGCCCTGGTGGGCGTGCACATGGATGTGGAGGCATAAATCTGCCTGAACCTCAGCCCCTGCCTGGCCAGCGCATCGATGTGTGGAGTGGTGATGTTCGTGCCCCCATAGCAGCTCAGCTCACTGCTGGCCAGATCGTCTGCCATGATAATGACCACATTGGGTTTACCGGTAGCGTCTGCTTTCTTATTCTTTGGTTGCGCGTGCGATGCCACGGTACTGATGAACAGCGTTAGCAGCAGGACAAGATCAACAATACGGTTCAGTTTCTTTGCTTTCATAGATCGTGGATTATTAGTCAAGGAAAACATACGGGGCCACCGGTTTTTTGCCTTTGACAGGTTCTGCTTCGGGTTTCAGTTCTTCAGGGCCGGTTTCAAAGTCGCCCTGCTGCTTGCGCCAGGCGGCCACCTTACCCCGGTAATCCGCTAACATCTTTGCGTACTTTGGATCGGCAGCCAGGTTGTGAACTTCATCGGGATCGGCTTCAACGTCATAGAGCTCTTCCGCAGGATGATGGTGGTAGCGCTGCAGCACGGCGGCGGCGTGTTTATCGCTCTCCGCTTTCTCCACCCACGAGCTCCAGTATTCGCGGCCACCATTATGATCCTTGGCTTTGTCCATGTGCGTGTGATAGACATTTTCAGGCGCCAGGTTGAGAATGTATTTGTAACGATCCGTTCGCAGCATACGCGATGGAGAGCGGTTCATCAGCTTGTCGCCGGTATGCGACGCAAATACCACTTCACGATGCCTGTCGGTTTCTCCTTTCAGCACCTTCAGGAAGCTTTGTCCGTCTATCGCATCCGGCGCGGTGCCTCCGGCCATCTCCACGAAAGTAGGAAGCAAGTCTGCCTGCGAGACGAGTGCGCCCGTGCGGCCGCCCTGGCTTACCTGCGTGAACCAACGTACCATCATCGGCACGCGGATGCCGTCGTCATAAAGACTCCACTTGGCAAAAGGCCATTGCGGGCCCTGGTCAGCCGTGAACACTACCATGGTGCTGGCTGCCAGGTTGTGCTTGTCCAGGCTTTCCAGCAGTTTGCCAAAATTCCCATCCATTTTAGTGATGTCTTCATAATACCGAGCGCGCGCCTGCCGCGTTTTATCCGTATCGACATGAACGGAAGGAATATCGATTCCTCCGGGAGCATAGGTGGACTTCTCCGGCCACACCACATGCGGGCTGTGGTCTGCCACGATGAGCAGGAAAGGCTGATCTTTGGACTGTTGTGCCAGCCATTGGTCAACCGGCCCCATGTTCAGGTCATAATGTAGTCCGGGCCTGCCTTCAAACCCGGGTTCGATCACATTGGAGTGCGAGACGTGCTCAAACGAAAAAACCGATTGCGGCCCCACGTGCAGCTTGCCGGCAATGGCCACCCGGTAACCCAACGGCTGGAGGTAGTGAACCAGCGACCGGGTTTCCGGCTTCACCCCGGTGTGATTGCCGTGGGCGCCATGCCGGAAAGGAAAGAGCCCTGTGAGCATGGTGCTGCGTGAAGGGCCACACGTAGGCGAGCCGGCAAAAGCGCGTGTAAAGAGCAGTGATTCTTTCGTGAATTGATCAAGGTAGGGTGTTCTCACCACCTTATTGCCATAGGGCGCAATATCTTCCACACCCAGGTCATCGCCGATAAAGATCACGACGTTTGGCTGGCCGGGCTTTGGGGCCTGCTCGCCTTGTGCCCTGGCGGCATGCGTGGGTACCAGGGCAAAGGCTGCCAGCAAGGCGGCAGTAAGCAGCAGAAAGTGTTTATGGACTGTCATCGGATTTTTAAATCTGATCGTTGAACGTGAACTCCTGGGCGGATTTAGAAAGTATATAAACCAAAATCAAACTGCGAGTTGCTGGCCACTTTGCTCAATTCCACCACAAGCTGGTTTTTACCTTTGCGCAGGTATCCACAATACTCGCCGAGACTTACCTCGTCATAGTGGCGTTTGGTTTGGATAAATTTATTCAACACCAATTTTCCATTCAGATAAACTTTGGCGTCGCCGTGGGCGAGGATACGCAGCTGTAAGTTGGCGGGGATCTCGGTCAGCTGAAAAGATACCGTAGCCTGGCGGTTATCGCCTTTGGCCACAGCCACCGGTGCCTGCACGCTGGTAAAGCTCGACTCTTTGAACGGCGCAGATGAGGCCGTGAACGTTTCATTGGCGGAGATGCGCAGGGGCTGGGGTGTTACTTCAGAATCGCGCACGATGGTCAGCGGTTTAGACGGAGCGGTAAAGAGCGATTTGTGCAGCATGCGCAGCAAGGCGGGATCGATCTTCACCACTTTCCGGTCATAGGTCATCAGGCCGTTCACCTCGCCTTCCACGTCGGTAGTTTGCGTGTATACGGCCGCCGCCAGCCCGCGGTGGATCATGGGGAAGAGGTTATGCATAAGTGTGGCATATTCCGTGATCAGCTGTTCCCTGCTTTGGTAGGTGCGGTACCCCCAGTTGCGCATTTGCGGATTCCAGATGTGGTCTTCCACAGGCAAGCCGAGCCCACCGAATTCGCCCAGCACAATGGCGCGACCCGGATTGAGCTCCGCCGGCTCCATGGCCGGCCCAGGGTATTGATGGGCATCGTTGAGATGGCCGGCACCGCGGTCCGCCCAGCCACTCACACCATCAACAATGCGCGTGGCATCATACTGCTGCGTCCATTCCACCACGCGTTTCGTTTCATATTGACCCCAGCCTTCATTGAACACCACCCACACTACAATAGACGGAAAGAAGCGCAGGTGATCCATGATCGATCTCCACTCCTGCTCAAACTGCTGGGCAGATTCCCTGGGCCGCTTCCAGTCTTCTACGGACTGTGCTTTGACATGCTGGACCTCACGCTCGGCGGTATTGAAACCGCTCGCCATATCCTGCCATACCAGGAGCCCCAGGGAGTCTGCATAGTAGTAATAACGTGAAGGTTCGACCTTGATGTGCTTGCGCAGCATATTGAAGCCCATGTCTTTCAGCACATCCATGTCATAACGCATGGCGGCGTCAGAGGGCGGCGTGAGCAATCCGTCAGGCCACCATCCTTGATCCAGCGTGCCGTATTGAAACAATATCTCGTTGTTCAGCATAAGCCTTTGAAAACCGAAGGCATCTTTTGCCAGGGAGATCTTGCGCATGGCAAAGTATGACTTCACGTTGTCGAGCGTGGCGTTTGCGCCCGTGAGCGTGACCTCCAACTGGTAGAGCGAAGGGTGATAAGGCGTCCACAGGTCGGCTCCCGGCACGGACACCTCCAGGGGCTTGCCGGCGCTGCCTGTTCTCTCGGCCACGACCTTATTATCTTTCAAGACCTTCACCACGAGATTCTCTTTGCCGGTAGCACCGCGCAGCACGCTGTTGATCGTAACGGTACCCTTGTCAACATCCGGCACAGGTATGATGGAGGCAATGTGTGTTTTCGCCACAGGCTCGAGCCACACCGTCTGCCAGATGCCGGTTACCGGTGTATACCAGATGCCCTTGGGTTCCAGCACCTGTTTGCCGCGGCTTTGCGTGCCGGTGTCGGTAGGATCCCAAACGGAAAGCACAAGCTCCTGTGTACCCTTCTTCAGAAAAGGCGTGATATCGAATGTAAAGGGATCACTACCACCTTTGTGCAGACCTACCTTTTTGCCATTCAGCCACACGGTGGTCTGCCAGTCTACCGCATCGAAATGCAGTAATACATTCTTTCCCTTCCAGTCTGCCGGCACGTCGAACGTGGTGTTATACCACAGGTTCTGATCTGGCTTCACCATTTTACCCACACCGGATAAACTGGACTCGGCACAGAACGGCACCAGTATTTTTCCATCAAATGTTTTAGGCGCCACCGATTCTTTCGGCAGAATAGCGTAGTCCCACAATCCATTGAGGTTCTTCCAGCTTTCCCGCACCATCTGCGGTCTGGGGTACTGGCGCCAGGCATTCTCAGGCGTAATCTTCTCTCCCCAGGCCGTTTTCATTCCCACCGGATTCAGCCCCTGGCCAAGGGTGGGTGCCTGCATCATGGCAGAAGAAACCCACACAACAACAATTAGTGATAAGCATTTTTTCATATCAGTATGACTTCATTTTACGATTACGAGATTAGGTATTGGACATTGGTGTTGGATATGGCACGGCTGTTTACTTTGTCACAGGCACAAGCTCCACGTCATCGATCCATACCACGTCACCCGTGCGGAGCTTGCCAAAGTAAAAGGCTATCTGGTAGGCGCCATTCTTCGGAATTTCGAAATCCCTGGAAGCGCTGCTGATGGCATGGTTTGATGTCGTGATCTCCTCGTCCACCAACTTCTCCCCTTTGCTATTCTGCATTTCCATCCGCATGATGAACGTGGTACTTCTGGTTGCCTTTGAACGAAATTTCACCTGGTAGGTCTGCCCCTGCCCGAGCTTTACATTCCAGATCATCACCAGGCCGTTGGATTTATCTCCCGGCTTGAGCATGGTGACTTTTGCTGCATTCCTGCCGGTGAGCTGGCCGGTGGTGTCTAACATAACCATGCCTTCGGCGGTGTTGTTCTGTTTTATGTTCCAGCCTCCCAGGTTGTCATCAAAGGATCCATTCACCGTTCTTCTGTATACCTCCATGCGTTTGCCATAACCGCGGGTGTCCAGGGGGAAGGCGCCGATCTTGTTCGCCCACGTAAGCCAGTTGTCATACATCGCGTTAACGCGGTCAGGATATTTTGAAGCGAGGTTTTTCATTTCCGATGGATCGGCCTCCATGTCGAACAATTCCAGCGACTCCTTTGAAAATCCTTTGTCTTCCGGGGTGCTGGCTACCAGCTTCCATTTTCCATCGCGCATGGCGATGTTTGCCTCATGCTCCCAGTAAACAACCCCGCGGTTATTGGAATGCCCCGTAAAATGCGGCACCAGGCTTTTTCCTTCCAGGGGCGTGATGGCATTTCCTTTGTACCGGGCGGGATATGTGGCTCCCGCTACATCCACACAGGTGGCCATGATGTCGCTCACGTGGCCATACTCTTTCACAAAAGTGTTGTTGAATTCACGCTCGATGCCGGCCGGCCAGTGTGCTATGAGCGGTGTGGCGATGCCACCCTCGTGCGTATAGTGTTTGTATTCCCTGAACGGCGTGCTGCCCACGTTGGCCCAGGGCATACGATAGCTTTCGAAGGTGTCTTCTTTTCCGTTCACGACCTTGCTTTGACCGCTGCTGATAAATTCAGCACAGGCGCCGTTGTCACTCAGGAAAAGGATCAGGGTATTGTCAAGTTGTTCTTTTTCCTTCAGCTTGGCCACGATGCGGCCTATGCCCTGGTCCATGATATCGATCTGCGCCGCATAGATGGCCATACGCATCGCCATTTCATTTCGTTTTTCTTCAGAAAGCGACTCCCAGGATTCTACCTGCTGATCTCGTGGGGAGAGCAGCGTTCCCTTCGGAATGACACCCAGCTTCATTTGTCTTTCAAACCGCTCCTGTCTGATCTTGTCCCATCCTGCGAGGTACCGTTTTTTATACTTGTCGATTTCCTTCTGCAGGGCGTGAAGCGGCCAGTGCGGCGCGGTGTAGGCCACATACATGAACATCGGGGTGTTCTTGCGCTGAGCAAAGTGACGATCGATATAATGTACGGTCGTATCGCTGATAGCATTGGTGAGGTAAAAACCGGCCGGAGCAGGATACCGATCATTGTTGCTATAAATTACCGGTGTGAAGTAATTGGAGCCGCCGGGGATAATTCCAAAATACCGATCGAAGCCACGTTGCTTCGGCCAGCTATCCGTGACCATACCGTCAATTTTCCTTTCGTTGGTGAGATGCCACTTGCCGGCCATATATGTACCGTACCCTGCGCTCTTTAATACTTCTGCTATCGTCACACAGTGGTTGTTCAAATTACCCTGGTATGGTGGTGTGCCGAGATCAGCGGCGGCCATCCATCCCATCCCGGCCTGGTGCGGGTAGACCCCCGTCATGAGCGAAGCCCGTGTAGGGCAGCAGCGTGCCGCGTTGTAGAACTGCTTGTATCTGATACCGCCCGAGGCAAGCTTGTCCAGATGGGGCGTGCTCACTTCGCCGCCATAGCTGCTCAAATCAGAATAGCCCATGTCATCGGCCAGGATCAGCACGATGTTGGGCCTTTGCTGCGCGGCAACCGACAAAGGAAAAAGACATACCGCAATAAAAATTCCAATGCTTTTCATATCATCAAAAAACGTTTTACAGATCACTCTTTAATGACCCAATCTTTGGGCGCCTGGAAGCCGGCCCTCCCTGCGCCATACGGCGGTACCGTTACGTCCGACCGTATGGCGTCGTATTCCGCCAGCCGTGCCTTCAGGCCGGTATAAACCTCGGGATTCTCCCCGGCTACATTGTGCTTTTCCGAGGGATCACCGGCTATGTTGAACAGGTGGTCCTCGGTGAGCCGCATGTTGGGATTTTTATCCGAAGCAACAATCAGTTTCCATTCGTTACTGACGATCGCTCCCGAGCCGAGGTAAAGCACCCGGTCTACGGTTTGTCTTTTTTCGGTGAGCACCGGCATCATGCTCATGCCATCAAGCGGCCTTGAAGGCGTATCACGGATGCCGGCAATCTCCATCAACGTAGGCATAACGTCTACATAACCCATCACCTGGTTGATGACCCTATGCCCCCGGAAACCTTGGGGCCACCGGATGATGGCGGGCGCACGCACCCCCCCCTCCCACTCCGTGAACTTAGTACCCTTTAATTCGCCGCTGCCCGATCCCCGGATGCCTGGCGCAGCGCCGTTGTCGCTGTGAAAAAGCACCAGGGTGTTGTCTTCCATGCCGAGCTCCTTGAGGGTGCTGAGTATCCTGCCGATGTTATGGTCCATGTTGGTGACCATGGCCGCATAGGTCTGCTGCTGCGTATTGCCGCGTCCCTCCCTACTTTCCACCTCGGCGCTGTTCTTATTACCAAACGCAGGTTTGGTGCTGTCATAACCGTAAGGAACCATATCTTTTTTCTTAGCCTGCAGCGGACCATGCGGCGCGTTGTAGGCCACATATAGAAAGAAAGGAGAATCTTTCCTGTAAGCTTTGATATTCCTGATCGCTTCGTCGGTAAGCAGGTCCGTAGAGTAGCCCTTGTCATGGCTTACAGCAAAGTCATTATGCCAATCGAGCTCACCTTCCCTTTCATGCGTAAAATAATTTATCGCACCGTTAAGGTGACCATAGAAGTGTGTGAATCCCCGGTTGAGCGGATGGTATTTCCGTGCCGCGTGACCAAGGTGCCATTTTCCAAGGATCGCCCGGTTTTTATAACCTGCACGTGCCAGCACCTGCGGAAGAAAGGTCTCGCGGGTGTCTACGCCAAAATCAGACCATGGTGGAATGACCGTGGTCCGCAGGCCAAACCGGTCGGGGTAACGTCCGGTGAGCAACCCTGCGCGCGTGGGTGAACAGACCGCGGCCACATAGAAACGATTCAACTCCACACCCTCTTTCGCCAGGTGGTCTATATTGGGGGTATGGATGGTGCTGCCGTGATATCCAACATCACCCCAGCCGAGATCGTCAGCGAGAATGATGATGATGTTTGGACGGACGGTCTGCGCTTCGGCGATCGAGCTCGCGAACAGTAAAAAGACGACGAGTGTAGAAAATCTATACATAGCTCTCATAGACACTTTTTTTCCGATGGCGTTTAATTCGATTGCATTTGTTTTCGTTTTTTCTTTTTACTTGTAGCAGGAACCGTTTTGCGCGGAGTGACGAGGTCTTCATTTTCCGCCAGCACTGACTTTTCAAAACGCGTGGGTATTGAACGGGACAGTTCTTCCATGACCGGTTTCATGGCCGCCCGACCTGCCAGGTTGGTATGCTCATACGGGTCGTTGGTATGATCATACAATTCCTTCGAGCCATCCGGATAAATGATGTACCTGTAGCGTTCGTTCCGCAGGGAAGTATAGTTCTCTCCAAACGTAGTCAACCCGGGGCGCTCCCATGTGAAGGCAGGGTCTTTCAGCACCGGCACAAAGCTTTTGCCATCGAGTGTCTGCCGAGGCCGGTTTAAGCCACAGTAGTCTACCAGTGTGGGATAGATGTCGATCAGGCCTACCGTTTGCGGGCAGATGCTCGCTTTGCCTCCCGGCATCCTCACCAGGAAAGGAATATTATCTGCCTGTTCCCAAAGGGTCTGCTTGGTCCAGTGATCTTTAGTGCCGTTGTGAAAACCGTTGTCAGACACTAAAATCACGAGTGTGTTCTTAGCATAGACGCTTTTATCGAGGGCTTCCAGCACGCGTCCCACATTCCAATCGGCGAAAGAGGTGTTGGCACAATATGCCTTGAGATAGGTCTGCATGTTGTCCGCGCGTGACAATCCATTTTTCATGACCCGGTTCAGGCCGTCTGATAATTCCTGACCCATTTCAGGAACATCGTCGAGATCGTTTTTGAGATACCCGGGCGGCTCAGGAAAATTCACGCCTTCATACAGGTCATAAAATCTCTTGGGCGCCGTGTAGGGTGAATGCGGGCGATAGAGGCCATAATACATGAAGAAAGGCTTATCATGCTGTTGGGCCAGAAACGCGGTGGCTGCATCTGCATTGACCACGTCTGTAAAATCGGTATCAGGCCCCTCCCAGGGCTTGACATCGTACCAGTGCCCCTTTCCCGTGGCAAATGGCCCATACCCGCCATGAAAGACCTTGTTGTCGAACATCTGTTTCTCCCGTTCGCCCAATGGCACGTGGAAGGTCTTGCCGCCGCCCCACGTGGTATAGCCACTCCGTTTGAAAAGCTCCGGCAATGCCTCGACGCCCGCCAGCAAGGTGGACCGTGTCCACACGTCCGGCCCATTGCGATAGACACCGGAGTGGTGCGGATATTTGCCACTGAAGAACGCCGCGCGGGAAGGAACACAGACCGGCGCTGCACAAGAGGCATTGCGGAAGTAATAAGCTTCCGACTTCAGCTTCCGGAAAGCCGGTACTTTCAGCACGGGATAGTCCTCTAAAAGACTCCAGCAATTCATGTCGTCAACAACAATAAGCAGCACGTTGGGCTTTTGTGATTGTGGTTGTGCCTGAAGCTTACCGACCACGCCTGGCAACACCAGCGAGGCCATCAGCATGGAGAATAAGTATAAAATAGAAGTTCTTTTCATGTTGTTATCGTTTTACAGATGCCGGTTTGGGAAGTACCTTGTTCTGAACGGCCCACGTCTGCCACTGCGCGGAGAGTTCTTTTACCAGGTCAGGATGCTGCGCCGCCACGTTCTCGATCTCTGTGCGGTCACGCTGCAAATCATATAGTTCCCAGGGCTTTTGATTTACGGCCAACAGTTTCCATCTGCCGTGGATCACGGCCTTCCTGCCGAGATGTTCAAAGAAAAGGTAGTCATGTGCCTGTCTCCGGTTCCCCTTGAGCACCGGCACAAGGCTGCGGCCCGGTGTGGGCGAGATGCTGCGCCCATTGAATTCCGTGGGGTAAGCTTGATGCGCCAGTTCAAGGAACGTGGCCATGAAGTCGATGACGTGCCCCACCTGGTCCGTTACACTTCCGCGGCGTGCCGTTATTCCGGCCGGCCAGTGCGCAATGAGGGGTGTGCAGATACCCCCTTCATAGGGTTCTGTCTTCCAATACCTGAAAGGCGTGTTGGACACGTTACTCCACATGTTATCCGCAGAGGCAAATGTCGTTTCAGGGCCGGGCATCATCTTTTTGTCAACGGGATAGATTATTTCTGCGCCCGTGCGCGTCTGTCCGGGCCGGTCAAACCCGGGCCCATATTTCTGTGCATCGTCTGAACTCGCACCGTTGTCGCTTAAAAAAAGAATAAGGGTATTCTCCAATTCACCGGATTGCTCGAGCGCACGGATGATCCTGCCGATACCCTGATCCATCCGGTCGATCATCGCCGCTTTCACCGCCATGGCCTGAATGTCCCACTCCTTGTCCGGATTCTCGTCCCACGTTCTTTTCCCATTCCATCGCGGTGATAAGATATTCTTCGTGCCACCGAACAAGCCTCTCTTCATCATTTTATCATACCGCTTTTGCCTGATCACATCCCACCCGGCACGATAAGTCTCCTTGTATTTTTTAATATCTTCCGGCAGTGCATGCAGCGGCCAATGCGGAGCTGTATAAGCTACATACAGAAAGAATGGATTGGATGCTTTACTGAACTGCCGCACGTAGGCGGAGGCGCTATCGCTGACGGCGTCGGTATAATAGAAGTTTTTAGGAACCGCCGGAACAGGCTCGGTGCCGTTCACCAATGCGAAAGGATCGAAATAGTTGACGACCCCCCAAATGTTCCCGTAGAATTTCTCAAATCCTCGTCCTGACGGATACTGGTTTACGGGAGAAAACACCGGGTAGCTCACCTGGTGGGCCTGCCAGCGAAGGTGCTCCTCTTTTGTCGATTGTTCAACGGTGTTGGAAACATGCCACTTACCCACCATGCCTGTATGATAACCGGCATCTCTTAACACTTCGGCAATCGTTACGGTATTCTCTGTGAGAAATCCGCGGTAGCCGGGCGCCTGCTGGTCTGTTGTCATAATGCCTACCCCAGCCTGGTGGTTGTACAACCCCGTCAATAACGCTGCGCGTGTAGGACAGCACCGCGAGGCATTGTAGAAGCGATTGAAGCGCAACCCCCTTCTGGCCAGCCGGTCAAGATTGGGGGTCTCGATCTCGCCGCCGTAGCAGCCGATGTCGGAATAGCCCAGGTCATCGGCCATGATCAGCACGATGTTTGGCCTTTTGTCAGGTAGCGCCCTGAACTGGGCGACCACCTGGTCAAAAGTAAATACAAGGACGAAAACTGCTAAAAGTCTGAGTAATCTTACCATCCGGCATTCTGATTTTCCATTCCAATACTCGGGTTTTGAAGCAGCTCGGTGGTGGGCACAGGAAACAGCAAGAACTTAGGAACTATTACATTCAAAGACTTGGCGTAGACTGCAAAAGAATTGCTCCACTTATTTTGTGCTGCCTGCCATACGGGAAGTACTTTCGGGTATTTCGCCTTCGGCAATTCTTCCAGGAACTGATATTCATACATGGTTTTGGTGGGATCGGAGGGATGCTGCATGCGTACCAGGTCAAACCACCTTTGACCTTCGCCGATAAATTCCAATCCGCGTTCTTCAAAAATCTTCATACGAAACTGCGCCTTCGTAAATGTGTGGCTTGCCGGAATGTCTGCGGGCACCGCGCGGGGTGTTCCATTGGCCTTTCTCGCCCTGGCCCTCACCATGTTGAATGCATCGACGGCGGTTAGTGTCGGGCCGTTCAATTCATTCAAGGCCTCTGCCTTGATCAGGTATATTTCCGCCAGGCGGATCACGAAAAAGTCGTTGCCGTTATTTCTTTCATCCTTGCCATTGGGATCGATGTATTTTCCTACGAGCGCGCTTGGCACCCTGGTCTGCCCGGCGCCGGCAATATCCGGATACATGATCACGGTGCTGCCTGTGGTACTCACGCCTTTTGGGTAGAAAGAAACTTCATTACGAAAATCGAGGACTCTTCCCGCGTCTGTCCCGGTTACGTAGTCGCCTGTGCGGTAGAAGTCGGCCACCCACGGCATCGGGCGGATACTGCCTGCACCCGTTCCATTAGCTCTGCCTGTTACTCCGGCAGTAACGGGGGCCATAAAACGCAGGGCGAATTCAGATCCTGCGGAAGGCTGTGCACGTGACTGATTATCGACCTGAAACCGGATGCCGAAGATCACTTCGTCATAAGCATCCGCTTCCTTATCAAGGTTGAACAAGTCGGCAAAACTGTTGATCAATATATATTCGTTGCTATTGATGACCGAGTCGGCATACACCACGGCCTGTGTGTAGCGCTCATCGGGATTCCCTCCTTTCAGAGAAAGCTGGTTGCCATAGGTCAGTAAAGCGTGTGCGAGCAGAGCCTGGGCGGCGCCTTTGGATGCGCGACCCAGTTCGCCCGCAGGTATGGCCGAATATAACGGCAGCCTTGCTGATGCTTTTTTCAGATCATCGAAAATCTGGGCATACACCTCGTCGAGAGGACTTCTCGGCAAATAGAAGTTGCTGTTGATATCCACAGCATCCAGGCGCAACGGTACAGGGCCATAGAGCCTGACGAGGTAATAGTAAGAAAAAGCCCTTAGGAAATATGCTTCGCCAGCCGCCCGCTTTTCTACAGCGGGATCCAGGTCAAGGTCGTCAACGATTTTGAGCAACGCGTTGGCAGAGGCGATGGAGAAATAGAACTGATTCCAAAAAGTGGCTGTATTCACACCGCTCAACGAGCGATTGGCAAATGGGCCAAATTCCGACCCGGCATCCGAGTACAGGTCGTCAGCCATGAGCATAAGCATCATCATGCCTTGAAATTTAAAAGCAGCGGCATCGTTAAACCTGGCGTAAGCACCATGGATAACAGCCTCCAGGTCATCTTCATTCGTAATAAGCTCCGGCGTGGGCGTATCCATCAATGATTCATTGATACTGCACGAATACAGTATACCCATCAAAACGAGTATCGGCAGTAACGCAGAGAGATATTTGAATATGTTCATTTCGCAGATTGTTTAATAATTTAAAAATCGACTTCGATGCCGGCAGAAAAGGTCCTCGCCTGGGGCAGCGTGCCCAAATCAACACCGCTGTTCAGGGGCAGGTTGCCAAATGCGTTTACGTTTGGATCATAGCCGGAATACCCGGTCCAGGTAAACAGGTTGGTACCTGATATGAATGTACGCACAGACCGCACCATGACGCCCTGGGGGAGATGAAAGATATAACCGAAGCTCACATTCTGCAGCCGGAGAAACGACGCATCTTCCACGAGCCAGTCAGGCACGCGCTGGTTCAACCGGGTAGGGTTTGTGGTGGCCCTGGGCAGCTCATTGCTGGTGCCCTCACCGTGCCACCGGCCATTCCACGCGCTTTGCAACAGGTTGTAATTTGCCGTGGTGTTGTTGATGCCCACTACCCACCGTGTAAGGTTGATCAGCTCATTGCCGTAGCTACCAAAGAGGCTCACGCCAAGCGAAAATCTTTTGTAGGTAAAGTTGGCATTGAAACCGAAACTGAAGTCCGGACTCGGGTTGCCGATAGCGGTCTTGTCTGAATCATTGATCTGTCCATCACCGTTTTGATCTACCCACTTCACGTCGCCGGGCCGCACAAGCGACCGGGTGTTATCATTGGCCAAACCGGGATCTGTATCGATCTGCTCCTGGTTTTGATAGATACCATCGGTTTGGTATCCCCAGAAGGTGGAAATGGGCAGGCCGGGTTTTGCCACATGCACCGGCTGACTCAGCAGCACGCCGCCGCCGGCAAAGTATCCGCGCCCGTAAAGTACCTCTGCGGATCCTATATCGACTACCTTGTTCCTGACCATGGAGAAATTGGCACCCAGGGTGAGATGGGCTTCTCCACGATGATACGCGTCAAACGCCGCCTCGATATCGATTCCCCGGTTTGTTACCTCACCGAGATTGGTATAGTAATTACTGTAGCTGGCGGATCCAGGCAGCCCCAGGTTGATCAGCAGATCGGTCGTTCTCTTTTTGTAAAGATCGACCGACAGCGTCAGGCGGTCTTCCAGCAGCCCCAGGTCGGTCCCTACGTTATACTGTTGAGTTTTCTCCCAAATCAGATCGGGGTTGGCGAAATCTTCCACGACATATCCGGGAACGATATCCGTGCCGATCACACTGTAATTAATGCCATACTTCGCCCGGGTAGCACCGATGGCCACGTTCTCATTACCCGACAATCCATAGCTTGCCCTGAGCTTGACAAGGCTTAAGAATTTGAGATTGTTCTGGAAGAATTTTTCGTTGGAGACATTCCATGCCAGACCCACGGAAGGGAAAAGCTGCCATTGATTTCCTTCGGCTAAGCGTGACGCGCCGTCGTAGCGACCGGTGAGCATGACGGTATAGCGGTTGTCATAGGAGTAGCTCGCACGCCCCAGCAAAGACGACAGTGCCCTGTTGTTCGTACCTGTATACATCCGGCCGGGAGAGGTGGCGCTTTGTAAATTATAGTAACTCATGGCGTTGGAAGGAAAGTTCTGGCTGGTGTTGCTCGACGATTTATTTTGCCATTTCTGATACGAGTAAACCACCACCGCGTTGAGACGGTGCTTGCGCGCAAAATCCTTGTTATACGTCAGCAGGTTGTCCACCAGAACATTGGAGTTTGCATTGTCTGCGCGGCTGCCTGACCCGCCCGGCGCGCTGTCGCCAATGAATGTTCCGGTGGGGTAATAAATTTCGCGCAACGAATACAGGTCGTTCACTCCTCCTCTCAATGTATAGGACAGATTTTTATTGATCTTATACACCACATCTACGTTGGCGATGATGGTACGCATCTGCGTCCTGTCTTTGACCAGTTTTGTAATGAGCGCGGGGTTGTTGACATAAGTTTCGTCGATATCGCCATTTGGGTCGTAGGGCTGCTGCAGAGGATTAAACGATAATGCACCCAACACCACGTTTGAGCCGAGTATGCCTGTCCAGTTCGACTCCTGCCCGAAGTTTCTGTCGGCAAGGGAGAGATAAGACCGCACACCGATTGAAAGTTTGTTGGTGACGTTTCGCGACAGGTTGACGCGCAACCCGTATCGTGTAAAATCGGCGTTCTTCAGGATGGCGTTGTTCCTGGAATAATTCGCCGTAATAAAGTAACTGCTTTTGTCGTCTTTCCCGGAGAACGTGAGCTGATGCTGCTGCGATACAGCGGCATGATAGATCTGGTCCTGCCAGTTGACATTGGTAACTTGCGAGATCGAATCGAGCTGACGGGCCACATATACAGAGTCCAAACCGTCGTTCAATGCGGCTTCATTCCTGTAATTCATGTAGTCGCGTGAACTCAACATGGGAAGCTGTTTAGGCAAATAACTCACGTCAAAACGATTGGAATATGTTATTTTGTCTCTCCCCTCTTTGCCCGACCGAGTGGTGATCAATACCACACCATTGGCACCCCTCGATCCATAGATGGCTGTAGATGAAGCGTCTTTCAAGATTTCGATGGATTCAATGTCATCCGGATTGAGGCTTGCCAGCGGGTCAGCGGGTGGAATATCCGTACCCCCATCCATGCCTATACCTGCCTTGGTTGCGCCCAGGCCAGACTCTATTGGCTGACCGTCAATAACAATGAGAGGTTGGCTGCTGCCGGTAATGGAGGTCATGCCGCGGATATTAAAGGTCATCCCCGAGCCGGGTTGACCAGTGTTATTCATGATCTGAACGCCGGCAATTCGTCCCTGCAAAGCCTCGGACACGGATATCACCTTGTTATCCTTGGCATAGTCCGTGCGTATGGTGCTGCTGGCCCCGGTAAAGTCGCTCTTTTGGATCGTGCCGTAGCCTACCACCATAACTTCCGCCAGCGTGCTGACGTCGGGCTCCATAACGATATCGATTTGCGCCCTGTTGTTTACGCGCACTTCCTGTTTCGCAAAGCCCACATAGGATACCGCCAGCACGGCGTCACGCTCCACTTTTATCTTGAACCGGCCATCATTATCGGTGATCGTTCCGTTATCGGTGGTTCCTTTCACAAGAATGGCCACGCCAGGAAGCACATCGCCGTCTGTAGAGCTTATAGTGCCCTGGATCTCGATCTTATCCTGTAAAATACCGGCTGAGATCTCGCCGGAGACACGGAGTGCCATTGGCCTGGCCGACAATTGCGCAAAATCGAGAAACACCGGCAACAGTATTACATACCTCAAATGCTGGCGGCATCTCCGACTTAACTCATGAAGGACATTGACTGTAGAATTGTGCATATTATAGGGTTTACTGTAGATCGATCAAACGCTTCAGATTTTCACCGAATACGTTTGCAAAACTACTGGGAACCCCAAAAGCGGCCTGTCAGTATTGTAGAATTTGCTGTCAAGATTGTAGCCGGTGCTGTTTTTGCCGGCCGACGGACGGGCCGGTGGCTACGAGTTCGCTCGTTCATAAGGGGGGAAGGGCGCAGAGACCTCCGGATAAACAAAAAGGCGACGCCCCCGTAGTCACCTTTTTCCAGAACAATCCCAAAAATCACCCAACATTCCCAAGCACCGCCCATAATGGGGTCAAAAAAAACATCACTCTCCGGATATCTCATCCAGCAGCGGAATTATTCCCCTCATATCCTGATGTTCATGCCTCCATTGTGTTTAAATTGGTATGCTATACTTGTATGTTCATAGTTACTGGTGATCACTGAAACTCAAAATAAATGTAAAAAAATGTACGCAGCCAAGAACCGGGACACCCAGGACATTCGACACACAGAACAGGTAAGCAAAAACCAAGATCAGGGGACTGCTTTTCACCTGGCGGATAACCGACCGGAAGCCCTTCAGATTGAAAGGCTGCAGAAAATAGCTAACAATAGTTCACAGGCCAACGATCTTACCCAATTCCTAAAAAGATCCGGTGAATATGCTGCCCGCCAATACCGTAGTAATAAAGGACCGGAAAACGGAGGCATGCCGGCACAAAAGCCCCTTCAACCTACAAATACTATTCCCCCTTCACCGGTAGCGCAACGCAGACGTATTCATTCGGCTTACCATGGCGATTTCAATTCAGAAGACCTGACCAGGGAAGAGATCGTTTCAATATATAAACAGTTAAAACGGATCGGTGGGGATAAATCAACGATACAAGATCTGGTCAAAGCAATGAACAAAGGTGAATATGATGGGTTCCCCATCGATGTCGACTCGCTTGACGAAATGAATCGGAGCCTGTCGGAGATAATCACGATCAATAAAGGCCCCGACCACTCTCCCGACCTGGATGCCGAGCACACCGTAGGCCTTGAAGTTGAATTCGGATACCATCAGAATCCGCTATTAAATTTTACACACATCGAGTTAGCCCGCAGCAAGAAAAGATCGCGCATAAACGACCTGCCCTTTAAGCTGGAAACAGACTCCGGCAGCACCGTGGAAATTGTCACCCCTCCGCTTTGGATGGCTCCCGAAGAAGAAGCCGAAGCGCAGGCAGACCTTGAATCGTTTGCCAAAGCCAGTGTTAGTACTCCTTTGACCATTGCCCAGTGGGTGGCGAAGGCAAATGCCACCTATCCGATGGAACTGGAACCTGTTCCCGAACAAGAGATCAGGACAGGTGTGAACAAATATAACGTCGACGAGGGCGTTGATATTAAAGCGGCCGTGGGGCAGTCGAAGCGTGAGACCCTACGCAAGGATATCGGTGACACCCTGTTATCCCCCAGTCAAAAAGATCCCACAGGCGCCCATACACAGCGCAATAAGGCCATTTCGATAGCCGAATACGGAAAATCAAGATCTGATCTGTATGAGAAGATCCGGAATGACCTGGCGTCTTTTAGCAGCGACCCCGAGTTTCCTAAAATGTTCTTAACAAGCCATGGCCTTTGGGATGACGCCCTCGGAGGACCGCATACCGATGTAAACGCTATCAATGCAATGATCTTTTTGGCAAAACGTAAACATGCCCAACAGCCTCCGGATACAGGCAGCGCGGCGTACATGTGGCAAAGTCATATGCAGTGTGTCGCCCGCATTTTCTCCGCGCTTGCCAGACCTCTGCCTGAAAAAATAAAAAATCCGTTTGGCGCTGAAGCTCCTGACAACACCGGCCCCATCTGCACCCTCATCGGCGAAAAATCAGTTACCGGTGCCTTAGCGAGCATCGGTGAAAATTTCCAGTTTATGCTACAGGAAATAGCCTGGGAGTACCAGGACCCTTCCGTGCTCAAGGTCCAGGAAACAGATTCGCTCACCGTAAAAAAGGTAAAAGCGATGGCAAGCTGGCACAGTTCAGTGAAAGACATCACGGGGAGCTGGTTTAAGGGTGATCTTAAACAAGTGCTCTTAAATGAACTTGTACAATTCTCCATGGCAAAGACACGCGGACAGCTTAGAAAAGCTGTGATCCCTTTGTGGAAGCAACAGTTGCCCGCGCTCATGGCTCCCTACTTAAAAACACTGGAAGGACTCGGGGTAACCGTTCAGGGACAACGCATCACCGCCATCTCTGATGCCTGGCTAAAATTACCAATACCCGATCCATTAATGTATATCCAGCAATGGGAAGCAACGATAAATTCTATTTGCGATCTTATACAACAGGTTATGGAGGCGAAGTCAAGCGAAGATCATACGGATTATTCCTTTAGCGCCCCCGGCTTTCTTAAAAACTTCAATACCAATCTTTATAACGGCCGTGAAGACACCATGATCAGTAGTCAACACCTGGTTCGTTTTCCGCAGGGCACGGAACACCGCTATGTAGTGGAGAAACGATGATTCATCATAAAAAAGCAACTATCGACGCACTGACCGTTGACAGAAAAAAAAGAAAAAAAAGATGACCACTTATACTGATAATACGCATACGGATAAGAATAAGTCAGTAGCGCAGCAGATGGCTCAAATGAAAATCAACGGTAAGCCTGCTTTTGAAATTGTCGATAACCGGCCTGAGACTGTTGCCTGGAAAAAGTTACGGAACATCGCTACCAGTTCGCAAACGGCGCAAAGCAGGTATATACAGGTCACGACCGATCGCATGCAGGCAAAACCGACAGTTCCATTTCAGTCGGCAGAAAACACATCTGAGCACCCCATTCAACGGGCGGTCAACGACAAGCTGGCCCCCACGAAATTCAACATGGCCGGAGAAACAGATCACCGCGAATCTGAACTGGAGGTTTCTGATAAAAAGGTGATGACAATGGCGAACATGGCACAAAAGCCATATTACGCGGAAGACGCATTTAATATCACAATAGGATCAGATGAAAATAAAATCAATATCACGGGTGACACCCCGCTTCTCAGCGACCTGCACGTTTACGAGTTGGATGGAAGAAAGAGACCCCTTCAACTTCGCGGCAATGAATTGACAGAGTTCCATGGAGGGGTCCTCTCATCGCTGAGCACTGCGGAGCCAACACAGGAAGATCAGATTGGGATCACGGAAGACATCACGGGAATTATAAAAGACATTAAAGATAAAATAGTGGAATGGCTTGTTTCAAATAAAACGCTTACTACCGATATATCCGAGTACCTTGACGGAGGAAGTGACTACGGCATAGGACCAAGAACCCATCAACGGATTGACGCGTTGACAAAGCTGATGCACGAATTACGTGACAACAAACAGGCAATAGGTGTCAACAGCCTGGTAACCAAGCTTGAACAACAAACAAACGCCAGCGATCTTAAATCTTCCGACTGGAATGCGTATCCTACTACGTGGGGCAAACTCCAGGAGCAAATTACAAAGATCGACCTTCTGGTCGCCGGTCTCAAAACCACCATGCCGGAAGTCTTTAACAAAGACATCGTCTATGACACTGAAAAGCGGGGAGAAGATACCAGTGCGGCAAGATCCATGGTCATGCACAAAGCTGCGGTCCAGGCGGAGCAGGCCGGCGTAACGGCCCTCTGGAAAGTAGGCAATGCTCACGTGAACGATATCATCAACAATAAGCCGGGGGAATCAATAACTTATAATCTCATTCCCGGTGACCGTTGGAATAAACTCGTGACAGAAGCAAAAAAACCGACCGTGCACGAAGATACACCGGTTGTGAGAGGTCAGCAGCGTGCTCCGCTCGTGCTACCCGCTCCAAAAGGCCACGCGTATATCGTCAAGGCGGCAACCGATTTACCCGACGGCACACACCTGGACAAGGGCGACCAGGTATACATCATTTACACCAGCGGAAGCATCGGTACCATCCGGCTGCTTCAAGGAGGCCCCCAGCCATCAGGTGAAATGGATCTGAAAGGAATAGCACTGACAGCTATTGATTAACGCATCTGAACGGGGCCTTCACCGGTTGCTTTCGTCTGCGTAGTGGCATCATCCTCGTCTTTCATCCATTCATTTTCGAGTCCCATCCCGAGTAAAGGCTGCCTCGTCACTACTCCTTTTTTCTTTGCAGGGGCTTTTATAACGTCTTCCTCGAGCGGTATTGTTCCATAAATCGTTCCTGTCTGGGCTTCTATATAGGCAATTTCCGCGTTACCTTCAGAGCGATCATGAACAGACTGCCTGGCCGTGATTTCCCAACTGAGAAAGTGTCCCTCGGGTATATCACCATCATCAAAACCGGAGCGATCGATAATGATCGCTTGATTGTCCTGGTAAGAGTTGGGCGCTTCTTCCCGCGACCAGTCTTCCAATGTTCCGGCATTTGTAGAGCTGTCGACTTCTACCCATTCTGTTCTATCATCGCTCATTTTCCATTCGGTGTGCCTACCTGTTGTATACTGCCGCACATCAGCATCGGTGGCAGTATATCCACCATTGTCGTAGAACTCCGCATACGTTGTAATATCAAAACCCGGCCTGCCGGGTTTATCCCATTCAACATTTAGTGATTTTACGGCAGCTTTCAATTGTAGTGGATCATTAGAGGGATAAAATGAGGTGGACCGATCGTCTTGTAAAACATTCTGTTGTCTGCCTTCGTTGCCCAACGAATAACTCTCAACTATTTCGTTGCCGGCCGCCGGCCGTTTTACTTGTGGGCTGTTACCGGCCATTGTATGATAGGTTTTCATTTGCTTAACGGGGAGACTATTATTTATAACTCCTTGCAGCCTTCGCAGAGTTATGGCCTCCGGGCGATTGTCTCTAAACTGAAAAACAGGCCCTTTACTTTGATCCTTCTGAAAAGCTTCATTCGCAGCCGACCCGCTTCTTTTCTTGTGTGTTTTATCCGCGTATGTATTCATACTCATTTATTCGATTGCTACTGCATAAAGGTAGCCACTGCTTCATTATACGAATCCATCGGCTCGGCATGATACTTTGCCTGATCACCTTCTGCCGCCATTTTCATTTCGTCAAAATGTACAAATCCCACCTTCCACACGGCTACCTGTTGGAATTCCGCCTGGGCTGCTTTATGGAATTCTACCGACCGGCTCATGGATGCTGCCGATGCCATGTGTTCCGGAGATAGTTCGCGGAACCATTCGTCCTGTTCTTTGGTGGGCGCTTCGCCGGTTAATAAAAAATTTGCACGGGCGTTCAGCTTACTCACATTGTCATGCATGTCATTTTCACATGACAGCAGCAGGGTGATTAGCTCTTCAAAATTCTTTTTGTCGGGGCGACTTTTGACTTCCAGTTTCTTTTGCAGCGTGTCGATGGCACTGGTCACCAGAACAGTCTTTTCATTCAATGCATGACGGATGTCCTGAAAAGTTTTATCTTTTACTCCAATATCTTCATTAACTAATATATATATCACGTCTTCTACATTGTTCAAGGTATTTGATATCTCTTTCAGCACGTCCCCATCGCCCGCCTCATTGTCAGGATTGTACATCTTACGGATATTTCCGACAAGGAAATTCACATCGTCATAAATCTTGGCGGCTGCAAATACGACTCTCTTGATGGGGTTATCCGCAGGCTTTCTCTCCCGGGTCTCCGGGTCCGTATATGAAAACTGGTATTCCTCGTAATAAGCTTCCCTGGGTAGCCCTATGGATTCATTATAATCTTTTTCACGTTCGCGAATAGAACCTGAAATTCCGTGATCTTCTCCAACAACATTCAGTTTATCATTCTGTAGCTTACAACTGATCACGTGTTCTCCCCGGGCGTCAAAATCAATATTTTGCTTTTTTAGCTCAACCTTCCCTTGCACCACCGGATCTGATCCTGTTTGCGCAGCCTGCAGGCCCATCCTATCCGCTTCATGTTCCAACGTTGTATCGATATTGACGTTCATACCCTTCATTTGCGTTGTCGCCTTTACTCGCCCCTGTTTCTGTTGCACCACGTGCCAGGCTTCGTGTGGCAAATGTTTTTCCTGGCCGGAAGCGACATGTATATCCGTTCCCCGCGCATAGGCATGTGCATTAAGCCGGGCCGGCTCGGCAGAGTTGTAATGTACTTTCACATCATCCATGGCATAGCCCGAGAGGTTTTCGATGCCTGATTTAAGGGTATCGGGCAACCCGGTATTATTTTCCTTCCGCTGAATCGCTTGCTGCTGCACGGGGTAGTTGGCTGCCATAGCTTGCCATGGAGCCCGCTGTTTCGCCTGCAGGCTATTGTCCGCCATCGCCTGCAGCTTTCTCAGTTTCACAGCTTCGGGCCGGTTGTCCATCGACTGAACAGATGAATGACTACTGCCCCGTGGTTGAGCAACGGCAGATGCAACAGGCTGTTGTTTGTTTTCCCGGTGGGCTTGAGTGTGCTTCTTTTCCATGTTCATTTCTTATCACATTACCGCCAACGTTCCATGTGAGCATCCGCTTAGTACTGCCTGCAAGCAGTTTACAGTTAACAATATACAAGGAAAGTAGCATAAAATCTATACCTGATTGTATAAAACCGCTGATCCGGGACGGCGATCAGGCTTCATCCACGTACCCGCTTCATCAACGCTTCATATCGTGGATCGACTTTCAATTCTTTGAAAGCGGGGTACTCCAGGTATAACGCCGGTGTCGAGGCTCTTTTCTTTAAACTTTCTTCGATATAGTAAAAAGTCCTATCAAAGTCACCCAGGCCGTACCAAATTCCCGCAAGATCGTTATCTAACACTACGCCGGGTTCTTCCCGTTGACGTTGTTCTATCTTGCGAATGCATTCCAATGCCTTTTCACGTTCCCCCAACTTTCCGTATGCGTAACCTACACCCATCAATCCTTTTAATGGATGGTTTGTGAGGCGATGTGTTTCTAAAAACAGCGGTAGCGCTTTCGCCCATTCGCCTTTCATGCCGGTGCTCCATGCTTTCAATTCGATACTGATGCGCATGGCAGGATCCATGGTCAGGAGTTTATCCGCCTGATGAATCGCATCATCATATCGTTCATTGATAACGTAGATATTTCCCAGGTGGTGTGTAACAAACGGAGAGAGCGGATCAAGCTTGGTGGCTTCTTCCATCACTACGATGGCTTTTTCTTTCTTGCCTACAATGACATAGTAGTAGGCCAGCAATTGATAGGCGTTTGTGGCGGTAGGATTAAGGTGTATGGCTTTTTGTAAAGCATCGTGTGCTTTTTCCCATCTCCATTCATAATACAAATACGCCGCGGCCTTCGCCATGTACCCCTCGGCAATAGTAGCATCCAGGTGCAAGGCCATATCTGCATGTTTATGCACAAGCTCAAACGCCTTTTGGGGCACCATTTGTCCCGTAGATCCCAGGTGGGTATAGGCACGGGCAATCATCGCGTGTGCTTGCGCATAGGAAGGTTCAAGCGTTATGGCGTTTTCAAGATATACAATGGCCTGACGGGTATCCGCTGGCGTTAGTTTATTGAAAGCATGAAGGCCTTTAAGATAGAGGGTATACGCTTCAATATTTTTAGTGCCTGTCCGGGACGGGCTTTCAGCGTGATCCGGTGATAAATTCTCCCTGAGCCTATTGGCAATGATGCCGCTGATCTCATCCTGTATTTCAAAAATATCGGTGAGATTGCGATCATAGTTCTCACTCCAAATATGATAGCCATCGGCAGCATTAATTAACTGCGCCGTTATACGCAGGCGATTTCCCGATTTCCGAACACTTCCTTCCAGTATTTTGTCAACATTCAATTGAACGCCAATATCCCGCACGTCGATGTTCTTTCCTTTGAAAGCGAAAACAGAAGTTCGCGACGTCACCTGGATATTGTCTATTTTGGTAAGCGTGTTCAGGATCTCTTCTGTAATTCCATCGCTGAAGTACTCATTGTCGGGGTCCGCGCTCATATTGACAAAAGGAAGAACGGCAACTCGGTTTACGGGTGTCCGGGTCTTTCCTTTTAATGCAGCCCGCGACGGAACGATAATCCCGTCATTCGTAATGGCAAAAACGCAAATCGCTTCTTTTACGTTTTTGAATTCGAAGAACCCCAATTCCAACGTAGTGATATCGTCCTGGTTTTTAATTTCTTCATACACCTTGCCGGAAATAAGAATGCTGCCCGGTATAGCGGCCGATTCGATGCGTGACGCTATATTCACGCCGTCGCCATAGATGGATTCGTCTTCCACGCTCACATCGCCGATGTGTATGCCGATGCGGACATCAACACGAGGTTCTTCCTGTAATTGTGTTTGTATTTTTATGCCACAGGATACAGCCTGACGGGCGCTGCTGAAAATAACCAGTGAGCCGTCGCCATAATTCTGGAGTATTTTTCCTTCGAAGGTTTGAACGGTGCCGGTCAATATGTCTTTAAATCGCTTCCGCTTCAGCCGGGCAAGCTGTTCGTTTTCCTGCATGATGGCGGTGTACCCGGTAATGTCTGCAAATAGAATGGCTGCCAATTGACGCATGGCATAAAAATACATAAAATTGCTCAGTTGATTGCATCTTATAAAAGGGGTACCCCGGCGCCAACGATATGGAGATAGCCGCAGACGTCTTGCAGCTCCGTTCCTACCTTTTCAAATAGCCTACAGCATGCCGGGTGAAATTGAAGAAGCTGAAGACTGGGTACCGCCAAAAATGGCTTTGCCCCTGACGCCGCATAAGATGCCGCTTCAAAGTCGAGGAAGCCAGCAAATTTGCCGATGATTTTGATTTCCGTCATGTGATGAGGTTGGTGATGTCGATCGGTAAATTGCGCTTACGGATACCCGTAGCGGCAAAAATAGCGTTGCCCAACGCCGGCGCAACCGGTGGAAGCCCGGCCTCTCCCACACCGCCCGGGGCTTCCGCATTTTCCATGATGTACACCTGAATCTTTGGCGTTTCATTTATTCTGAGAATGGGATAGTTGTTGAAGTTGTTTTGCGCGCAAACTCCCTTATTGAAAACAATTCCCGGCTTAATCGCAGCTGTGATGCCCATAATGATGTTGCCTTCCGTCTGTGCTTTTACGGTGTCGGCATTTACATACATCCCACAGTCGATGACAGAAACTATACTGTCGAGCTTTACACCATGACCGGATTTTGTGGCCGTGATGCAGCATGCTACGATCGTTCCGAAAGCACGGGTGATGGCAATACCCCGACCTGATCCTTGTGGAAGTTTCTGATGGTAGTTTGTTTTTTCGGCAAGCGTGGTAAGTACTTTTCTGAACCGTTCGTCTTCAAGAATGTCAAGGCGTGCCTCCAGTGGATCCTTTCCTGCAAGGTGCGCGAGCTCATCGATGAAACATTCCTGCCCCCACCCAATGTTCGATGCATTGACCGATCTCCACCACATAACAGGAATGATCGTTTTGACATTCGTCCAACTGACCTTATGCGCTTCGATGAACATGTATTTGTTATTGCTCGGGCTCGACTCCTCTCCTATCCATGGATCGGCTTTATCGTCGGCAAGTCCTTTGAATACCTGTCCCAGGATCGACTCTCCGATCATATGATGATGGTAACCCTTGATCTTTCCATCTTTCACAAAACCTTGCATGTGACTGAGCAATGCCGGGCGGTAGGGACCTTGACGAATATCATCGTCGCGTGTCCAGATCACTTTTACGGGGACCTTAAGCTTGTTTGAAAGAAAACACGCTTCCTTTATAAAATCCATATAAGCTTTCCTTCCGAATGATCCGCCCATCAATGCTACATGAATTTTCACCTTGTCCGTTGAGATGTTCAGATAGCGGGCGACCTCTTCCAGTGTTTCACCCGGCCCCTGAAGCGGTGCCCAGATCTCTACCGAGCCATCTTCTTTCACATGGGCTGTTGCTGTTTCCGGCTCGATAGGGACGTGCGACAAGAACGGCGTTTCATACGTCAGATCCAGCTTCGATTGTGATGTTTCGAACTTACTTTGAAAATCGTTGAACTCTTCGAAACGAATACCCTCTTTCTTCGCAGCCGTGTAACACCGGCCCATGTATTCTTTATTATCGAGTGTTGTATCCAGTCCATTTTCATCCCAGGTAACGTTCAACGCAGACCTTCCTTTGCTTGCCGCCCACCAGTTGGAGGCAATCACCGCCACCGAATCCGCGGTGGTATAGATCATGGTGCGCTCGCATGGCAGCGTCTTGATTACGCCAGGAATTTTCATCGCTTCGGAATCATCAATGGATACAAGTTTACCGAATATCATGGGGCTATGTAAGATGGCGGCGTAGACCATTCCGGGAACATCGATGTCGAGTCCATACACGGCTTTACCTGTCACGCGGTCATGCAAATCGAAACGCCTGGCTGGTTTGCCTAAAATTTTGAATTCGTGTTTTTGCTTGAGCACGGGCTCTTGCGGAACATTGAGTTTAGATGCCGCCTCGACCAGCTCACCGTAGGTAAAACTCCGACCGTTGTCTTTCCGAAATACTTTAGCGTTTTCGGCATAGCATTGCGTTGGCGATATGCTCCACTTCCCGGAGGCTGCTTCGATCAGCATTTCCTTTGTTGCTGCGCCCGCTTTACGAAGCGGAAGCCATAGTCTTCGGATTGAGCTGCTGTTTCCAGAAGTCTGGGCGCCGTACTTACTTTTGCCATCACTCTGGATGATCGTGACGTTCTCCAGATCCACTTCAAGTTCTTCGGCAATCATCGCCGGCACTGACTGAATGGTTCCTTGCCCCATGCACGGGCGCGGGTTTATAATAGTAATCGTGTTGTCCGCGCCAATCACGATAAAAGGATTTATTTCTACCGGAAGCGCCGCAGCGTTGTTGGCCGAAAGGTTAAGAAGATTTGCCTTCGCGTCGAGTCCGATCAATAGACCGAGTGTTGCAAGACCTGAAGTCTTAATGAAATCTCGACGATTTGTTTTGGGTGATTCTGCCAGCATACCTGATTATTTATCTCTTGTCACAACTTCAGCCTCCATTTTTGCAGCCCGATAAATGGCCTGCCTGATGCGTTCATAGGTTCCGCACCTGCACAGATTACCCGCCATGGCAGTATCGATGTCCTTGTCTGTTGGATCCGGGGTTTTTCTCAGCAGCGCCACGGCGGACATGATCTGTCCGGATTGACAATAACCACATTGAGGGACTTGCAATTCCAGCCAGGCCTGCTGCACGTTGTGGAGAACTTGTTCTCCTATCCCTTCTATTGTCGTGATCTGTGCTGTTGCCGGGACCGTGGAAATTTTCAACTGGCAGGAACGCACCGGGCTTCCGTTCAAGTGAATCGTGCAGGCACCGCATGAGGCGATCCCGCAACCAAACTTGGTACCCTTCAGTCCCACATAGTCTCTCAACACCCATACCAGGGGGACATCGGAATCCGCCTCAACGCTGTGTTGCTTTTTGTTTATCGTCAGGATGTATTTGGGCATAGCGATAATTTGTTTTAAGCGAATAAATACGCTCAAAACTAGCATAAGTCTGGGGCCGGATCTGCCAGTAACGTTGTAACCTCTGACGGAAGTGTAAATCCGGTAGTAAAAATGGGCATTTTACGCCTTCCTAAGAGACTTGCGGAAAGCTGAAGGTGTGGTGGATGTGACTTTTTTGAACGCGCCGTTAAAAACCGAAAGGCTGTTGAACCCGGTCTCAAAAGCTATGGTTGCAATCTTCTGATTATCATACGCGGGATTTTCAAACAGTGCTTTAGCATCACTGATCCGGTAGCTGTTGATAAAATCCGGGAAATTAAGGCCCGCTTTTTTGTTGATCGTTTCGGAAAGCAGATTCGACGTGACCATCAGCTTGCCGGCAAGTTTGGGTAGGGTCAAGCCGGGGTCACGGGTGGCTTGGCCCTGGGATAACAATTGTTGCACCCGCGAATAACAAACATCAATCTGCGCTTGGGTAAAGGAAGAGCTTTGGTATTTCGTTTCGCGTATAAAAATAGAACTCTCCTTTAAAGCGAGGAAACTCAGAAAACAAATCACCACGGAAAACAGTACGGGAGAAGCGATATAGGGAACAATCCCGAATACGAAATTGCCAAGATAACCGAACCAAACAACTGTCACGCCTGATATCAGGCTGATGAGCCAAAGACGCTGAATCTGGGAAAGAGAGCTTTGATGTTTTATTATCAGGTGCACGCAGAAAGGCAAATACACCAGCATCGACAAAAGGGAAATTGCATAACCATTCTGGTTCATCCAGAAATAATCGGTGAGAACCGGGCTAAGCAGCAGCGCAATAATACAAGGTACCAGCTGGATAAAATCACGGCGCCAGGAAAACCGATACTCTCTGTTTGCAAATGCATTGAGATAGAGCCATAGCAGGGGCATGATGGCCAGGTTAGTGCCAAACCCAAAGTTCATCAGTAGGTTAGGAATTACATGGCCATCCGAAAAATAGTATCCGACTGATTTAAATATCCTAATCGCGAAAGCGATCAACAACAGCGCCAGTAATACATTGGCGATCGCGCGCCCTTTGCGGATAGTGAAAAGGTAAACCCCAAAAAAAACACTTTGAAAAGCGCCGATACAGCTGGTGACCAAAATCATTTCGAACGGCATCTTCATAAGGTTCTACATTAGCACTTCCGGCTTTACAACTGAAGCATCATAATAGAAAAACGGCTCGTCACAGGAATGGTTTGAGCTTTTTGGCAGGTGAAAAGGTGCGTTCGACCGTTTAGACTCGGAATTGTTCACATCCCATACGTAATGCCCACAGAAACAAAGGGCATGACATTGTGTATGTAAAGCCTTTTAAATGTCTGCAATGGTTGTTGCCAGTTCTTTGAACCGGCAAAAGTTATTCGCCCAGCTCATCTGTTGTATCGTGTTACACTCCGGTTCGAGAAGCCGCGGAGAAGACACCAATATGCAAACGCTCTTCGCTCTACTGGTCGCTACGTTAAGCCTGTTGGGGCTAAACAGGAACCCCATGCCCCGGGGAGCGTCCTGTACCGACGAGCTCGCCATCGAATAGATCACCACCGGCGCTTCCTTCCCCTGGAACTTGTCCACCGTCCCCACCTGAAATCCCGGCAGCCGTTCCGTGAGCGTGGCGACCTGGGCGTTGTACGGCGCCACAATCAAGATATCGTCTTTGGTGAGCGCTTTCGCTGTACCGTGTCGGTCTGTCCACTGCCCCCCTTTCAAAAGCCGCTTCGTGATTCTTTCCACAGCATAGACCTCCTCTGGTGAGCTGTTCTGATTACCGGTGTGCTCGATCGGTACGTAAAAGAGGCCAGCACCATCAAAAGCAGCAGTCCCGGAAACAACCTGTGCTTCCAAACCCGGCAAGGCGGTCAATTTACCATCATAAAACAGCTCAGAGGTGAAGCCCGCGATGCCGGGATGTATCCGGCGTGTAACGCCGAGAAACAACCCTTTTCCGGGGGGCATCGTCGGTTTACCCTCCAACAGGTGCGTGAGGGCTGCCACATCGCTTCCTTCGGGATGGGCGCCCCGTTGTGGCTGCTCCAATTGTTGCGGATCACCCAGCAGGATCAGGTTCCTGGCGGCACGCGACGCGGCAAGGGCCTGCGACAGCGACATCTGTCCGGCCTCATCGATGAACAGGTAGTCCAGGGCCTCGATGCATTTATTGTCAGACCAAAGCCATGCCGTCCCACCAACCACCGCTCCTGCTCCAATAGACTTGAGCACCTTTTCCGCGTTGTCCAGCTCGTCTATCCAATCCGGCATATACTCCGTCTTGCGGCTACCCTTATGGGCCAGGGAAACCTCGACGCCTTCTGCGACAGAAAGCTCATGAACCTTTTCCAGCAATGTGATGATCACCCTGTGGCTAACAGCTGTAACGCCTACCCGTTTTTTCTCCTTGATCAGCTCCAGGATCATCTTTGCGCCGGTATGCGTTTTACCCGTTCCCGGCGGCCCTTGAATGGGCAATATACTTCCATCCAAGGACAGGGCGATACGGATCGCCGCCTGGTCTACCGTTTCTTCCGGTAACAGCTCGGCACCTGCCTGCCCTCCCCGCAGCCGCGGTCGCCTGCTCATCAATAGATCCTTGGCGGCCCTGTACGGCGAGCGCGGGGGATCGAGCCCATCGTCTATGATGCTGTTCGCCAGTTCCATCAGCGACGTCCAAAGGGCATCCGGGTCCACCCGATCGTAAATATGCACGGCGACAGGGTGTATATCCACAGTAGCTCCCTTCTTCTTAATGCAGACTGCATTTTCTTCCAGCACCACGGATTCGATGGTACCGATCTCCCGTCCGACTTTATCCGTGTCGCTTATGCTATTCACCTCCATGAGCTTCTCCCCCGGCTGAAGGCCGATCTCCTGAAAAGGAAAAGTATATTTGTGCGTTGGCAGCCGCTCCTTTCCCTTCGGTGGAATCGCCTCCACAAACACCAAGCCCGTAATGGCTTTTCGCTCGTCCAACAGGTCTTCGTGCTCCATCTTCTGCAGCCTGAAATGTTCCCACCAAACCGTTTTATCTTCCCTTCGGAAGTATTCGATCTGATGCGCCAGAAGCCACTGCGCCTGCTGTACGTCCGATCGCCCTTCTGCCGGAATGTTCTTGACCAGCGCATCATACAGCGCACGCGAACGGGCTTCCTGGACTCTCAGGTTTTCATTGGGTTCCTGAGGTTTAGGGACAGGCCGTTGAATCTCCATCCCCTCCTGCACCAACGTTTCACGCCGCTTCTCCAGCCAGTCGTGCAATGCTTCTGTTGCCATGCAATCATCCTCATTGTAGACCTCCAGGTGTGTAACGGTTTCAGCGGCGAGCGACCTGAATTCCTGCAACTCGAGGGCGGCCTCTACGTTCTTACGCGCCATGCGTGCATCCGGCAGATCGAGCTTTCGCGTATAGCGCGTAAATTGCTCCAGCGCTTTCAGCGAGTACTGTTCTACGCTGGCCAACAGGGCCTCCTTAAAAATCGCGTGCAGGTCGACAAATCGATCCGCGCGAAGCAGCTCATCTACTTCCCGTTCGTACCGGGCATGCGTACTGGCCAGCCGTTTTACCGCGGACGCCTCGTACGGGGCAAAATGAAAGATATGAAGATTCGGATGAGCCTTTAGGCGTTGCAGGAGAAAACCCATGAAGGCCTCAAAAGCGTTCTTTTCCTCCAGGCGGTTGGTCGCCCAATGGTGCTGATAGGTAGCGGTATTGTCTTTTTCGCGGAAGGCATAACCGAACAGGTATTCCAAGCCGCCGTCCGGATAAAACGCGTCGCCCTCGATGTCGAAGTATACATCGCCCGGGTTGGGCACTGGGAGCCGATTAAATCCACGATCTTTTTCCAGCGGCAACAGCTTATACTCTAATGCACTACGCTCCCTTCCGCTCAACTGAACCTTAGCCTGTTGCTGTTTCCTTTTAAGGATCTCTTTGTCTCCCCGCTCCGGCGCCGCCAGTGTCGCCCGGGCAAACGACTCCAGCGTGTGAATATCCTGTCGTTGCAATTCCTCGATGTGCAGCGTTCGAATCCCTGCCACCAACGAGAGATAGTCGTCATCGTGACGCTTTTTATCGCATACCGGCCACCAATTGCAGATATCACAATGAGCGACCGGCTTTGGATAGGTATCCAATAGGGGCCCGTCCATGATCCTCGTCAAATTACCTTTCACGAACCGATAGTAGGCTTGAAATTCCGCATATCGGTATTCGTCCGGCAAAAATCCTTCTATCGGTTTGACAACATACATTTTCTCCGGGATGCTCCCCTGCATCGCTGAAAGCAGGTCGGTATAGAGACACAGCTGAAGAATGGTACCCGCCCGTGTATTCAGCGACAATTTTGTATCATAAACTTCATATTCCCAGGCGCCAAATCTGCTTTCTCCAGGCCGCTTAAGCAAAACATCGGCAATTCCGCTCCATCGCCCGTCTTCAAGCGGGGCCTGTACGATCACATCGATACCTTTCGCCATCGCCGCCACTGTCGAGGCTGTCGGCTGGTTTTGAAGATTGATAACCGATAGGCCTTTGTGCTCCAGGTACTCGACAAACGCCTGCTCATGCTCACGGCCCCGCTTGATGAGTATCTCCAAAGAGGGGTCATTCCTATAGGGACTCCTGAATTCCCCCAAAGTCACCCGGCGGTTCAACTGCGTCAGGTGAGGACAAGCGAGATGTCCGTAGAGGTCCGTAGCAACCAGCTGAAAGGCATTCTCAGTATATTTCATGTGTTCACTCTTGTCATTCTCTGTTTCTCAAACAACCACTGATAGGGTATACATCGGGCACCGCACCCGTCACTTCGAAGAGATGTCAGCTATTTTACTTAAAAAGTACGAGCTTTTCAGTATCGCTCGTATAAAATTACGCCGATTGTCTCTGTAGAAGGTGTTATCCACCAGGCAAGAATAAAAATTGATCCCGTTACCTTTCTCAAAATCAATATTATTTTTCCGTACTTTAGATATACGTCAGGTTGTTTGGTTTATCATTTATACGATCATTTCCCGTCTTTTTGACAACAGTTCGAGACAGGTACACTCAGAAAAACGATGCCCCCGGGCACGGGCTGGCACTCCCGACACAAGTAGACATTGATTATGAACTCTGCTATATCACCTAAACATCAGTGACCATGAAACCCTTTTTTAGAACAGTTATGTACGCCGGACTTCTCGTGGGTACAACGGACCTCATCGCCGCGTACATCAATCAGTTCATGCTAACCGGGAAATTTGCCGACAAACTACTTCAGTATATAGCGGGCGGAGCGCTCGGTCTGGAAACATCGTTGCAGGGCGGTTTATGGACGTCCGTACTCGGGCTGTTCTTTCATTACTTTATTGCCACGGCGTTCACCTTGCTGTTCTTTCTGCTCTATCCAAAATTCCGACTGCAGGCCTACAATGTTTTCCTCGTCGGTTTCCTCTATGGCGTCTTCGTCGGAATGGTGATGGGGTTTGTGGTGCTACCGCTCACGCCTTTGCCCAAATTCCCGTTCGACCTGCCCCGGGCCGCGGTAGGTTGGTGTATCCTGGGCGTTGCGCTAGGAATCCCCGTGGCCGTTATCGCCCGACGCTTCTACCGCCAGAGGCATACAGCGGCATAGCCGGATACCTGTCGCACGCCGTGGCGGGGTACTATTTGAACTTCTTCCGAAGCCAGGCCCTTACCGGTTCGTCGTATAACTTCAAGCTCGCATACGCTACGATAAGCGCTCCGACAAAGGTAAGCAGCGCGTACGGCCAGGATTCTGTAAGGGAAATGCCCTTGTGATCACTGACCCATGCCACATAAAAGTATACAAGCGTATAGTGCGTCATGTATAAAGGATACGATATATCGCCCAAAAATCTACAGATCCTTTCTTCCGAAGGGTTCTGAACCCTCCCGCTCGCTCCGAGGTACACGATGACGGGAAAGATAAAAATTATGCAAACCGACTCATAAAGCCCATTCATCCATAAATGCTCTGTCCCTCCTATCCTGGGCATGAACAGCACAGCCGCCAGTAACAGGCTGCACCATAGAAAAGCATTCTTGATATAGGTTGGTTTTGCTATGCGCGAGAGCAACAGTCCAGCGAAGAATGGAAAGATGGTACGCGTCAAGCCGACACGCACCTGTTCGGGGGTGAGCGTCCATCCGCCGGTGACATCGCCGTTGGGATTTGTTACGGCAAAGTGGACAAGCGCCGCTGCCGCCAGTACGACCAGAACCGATAATGCTTTCTTCGATAATTTCCGGATACCGATCGCATAGAGAAAATTGGCAACGTACTCGAAGAATAAAGACCAGCCTACGCTGTTCAGGGGGTGCATTTCCTGCCAACCTCGGATATCCATCGACAAAGGTACGGGTATCAGTGTGAATCCTATCAGCATCACCACCACCAGCTTCCACACCGGCACAGTGTGGATCAATGGCCAAATGGTCGAATCCGTAAAATAAAAACCTATCGCTCCCATCGCCATACCCAACACCACAAGCGGTTGAAGCCGCTCTAACCGGCGCCGGAAGAATCCGCCCACAGTCAGCTTGGTCCACCGGTCATCGTATGCATAGCCTACCACAAAGCCGGACAAAAGAAAAAAGAAGTCTACCGCCAGATAACCGTGATTGACCAGTTGTGTGACATGGCTCGTGGCATGCGGCTCGCAAAGATGGAAAGCAACAACAATCATGGCCGCCACACCGCGCAGGCCATCGAGTATCAGATAATGCGGCTTTGTGGGAAGGGCGTTGTTATTCATATCTCTCAGAAACTCCAATTTGTTTAGCTTGGGCGCTCGTATGGAGGAACATTTAACCATTTTACCAAGGGCGCATAACGGCAAATATGAACGACAGAAAAGGAATGCTAATACATTAACTCCGCAACCGGTCGAAATCTTATTTGAGCTTACGCTGCGCTACGTTGTTACTCCAACTCACGCAACGCACTGGCCATCAACGATGAAAGGAGGATGCGTCGGCAAATAGCGCTCGCGCCATTTTTTCAGATTGATCCGAATGATGGCGGAACACGGTAACGCGAACACGCTGTCAGATTTGAATCCCGGTCATTAGCTCGTAAAACTTCTTTACGGCTTTCTTTTCATAGGCTTCCCTGAGTGATATGATCATGATCGTTCGCCGCATGTTCTTTCCCTCGATTGGTATCCCTACCACGTGCGGGTCGTTTACACTGGTTTCACTCAAAATGGTATGCCAATGCCCCGTCTTTACGATTTCAAATAAAGTAGGTATGTCGTTTATCTCCATACAAATATTCGGATTCAATTTCTTCTGACTGAATGACTCGACAAAGAATTGAATCGTGCTATATCCACTGAACGGCAAAGCCAATGGCAGTTCGGCAACTTGTTTAAGGGAAATACTGGTTTTGCCGGCAAGTGATGATTTTTTGGCCGTCACCAACACCATATTTGAGCTTAAAAGTGTTTGATATTTTAAATGCGGTTGCTTGGTTCTTTCATAAAAAGACAACACAAAGTCAAAATGATGCAGCTCGAGTTTTTCGAGAAGATCTTTTGTAGTACCAAAAACAACCTGAATTTTGATGTTGGGATACCGCCTGGCAAACTGGATCAACGCTTTGGCAAAAGGAATGCGCATGGAGTAGATTACACCGATCGTAATTTTTCCCGTGTTCAGATTGTTCAAATCCTTTAAAAGCAACAATCCCTGGTTCGCTTTATTTATACTCTGCAAAGCATATTCGCTAAACATCTCCCCCGCCTCGGTAAGGATTATCCGTTTGCCGATCCGATTAAACAACAAGATATCCAATTCTTCTTCCAGCTGTTTGATCTGCTGTGATAACGTACTTTGACTGATATTCAAAGCCTTAGCAGCATCGGTAAAATTCAGCAATTCCTTTGCTTTAATAAAGTATTTAAGCTGTCTCAGCTCCATATCTCTAAATCGGTTCCATCGATCGATGTTATCGAAAAATACCGTTTTGTAAATATATGTCTTCTTCAGACATTTGAGTATAAGGATTTCCGCTGAGGATTCACCGACCTATGTTCAAACAACTAAAAAAGAAACAATGAACGGTAGACTCATACTATCACTTCTTCTTCTGACGGCGAGCGTCGTTTCCTTTAGTCAGGAAAAATCTCCTCGTAAATCAAAAAAACACGATGCTGCGATCACTGAGAAAGGACTGATCAAAGTATCCGTCATGTACCCCTTTGCTGAAGGTAAAACATTCAATATGGAGTACTATGAAACAAAACATATGCCGATGGTTGCAGGATTTCTAGGCTCGAATCTGGTTAAGTATACTATTGAGAAAGGCCTTGGCAGCGGCATTCCCAACCAACCGCTGCCGTACATGGCAATCGGAACATTCTATGTAAAGAGCCTGACTGAGTATCAGGCGGCCATAGCCCCGAACAGGGATGCCATACGAGCCGACTTTGCGAATTACACAAGTATAGCACCGGTCATCCTGGTCAGTGAGGTGGTTCGGTGAAGCCGTCCCATCTTGTTTGCACCCAACTGCGCTGCTGTTCCGGCGTTAGGAACGTCCAGGCGACGATACGACTTATCTTATTTCCGTGAGACATGGGGATCGTTCTCACCTCACTGGCCTTTGCCTGTTTAAGCGCGGTGTAAACGTCTTTCAGGTTGGACGACTTCGAGATCAAGGTAGAAAACCAAAAGCAGGACAATGAAAATCGCTTACTCTCGTTGATCATCTTCCGAACGAATTTCTCCTCGCCCCCTTCGCACCACAGCTCACTGTTCGTGCCTCCGAAGTTAAGGGTTGGTGTAGTAATTCGCTTGTTATTCAGGTTGCTTACTTTACGAAGCGATCCCGATCGCGCCTCCTGTAAGGAAGCATGGAACGGCGGATTACAAATTGTTAGATCAAAGCGCTCATCCTTCTGGATAATGTCGCGAAAAATATCCCTGGTATTGCGCTGTAACCGAAGCTCTACCTTTCCGCGCAAGGTAAGGTTGTCGTGCACTATTTTATCGGCGGATTTAATAGCCGCTGGTTCAATATCGGACCCGATAAAGAACCATCCATATTCTTTATTTCCAATGATCGGGTAGATACAATTTGCTCCGACACCAATATCGAGGCACTTTATCTTGCTCCCGACCGGAATTATTTGACCATTACAGCTCCCCAGCAAATCGGCTATATGATGTATGTAATCAGCTCTTCCCGGCACCGGCGGACACAAATAACCCGAAGGAAGATTCCAGTGATCGATATCATAATAATGCTTCAACAGCGCCCGGTTCAGCATCACTACTGCCGCTGGATTTGAAAAGTCGATCGATTCATCCTCGTACTCATTCAACCGCACGAATGGCGCCAGTTCAGCAAACGTATCCACGAGCTCGTGGAAATTATAACGCTTGCGATGCCTGTTCCGCGGGTGTAGACCAGGCTTTTCGTCGGGATGCTCTTTCTTTTGTTGAAGTTTCAAAGCCTTACTATGGTTTTCATGCAGCGCAAAATGCTCAGGCAAAGAAAATACTTATTTTTATTCCGCCGGCTAGGCAACCGCAGGCATTTACCAACGTTCCCAATAATCCTTAGTCAAATTTGTATATTTCGAGGTAGCCACGTTTCTTATCACGCCGTGAAGCCGCCAACCAGCACATGCCAAACGTTCAGGAACATATCTCTCAGCTTGTAGGCGAGCTTTATCACAACAAGTCGCGCGCCGTATTTGCCACACTGGTCCGCTTGCTGAACGACTTTGACCTTGCCGAAGACGCCATGCACGATGCTTTTAAGGCCGCGCTTGAGCAATGGAAAGAAAAAGGCATTCCTTCAAATCCGCTGGCGTGGCTCGTTTCCACAGGCCGGTTCAAAGCAATTGATCGCATCCGGCGCGAATCAAAATTCGACCCGTTGCACGAGCAGCAGGCCTGGCAAATCGAGGCTGAGGCTATCGATCCTTCGGGGCTGGTCGACAAAGCGATCGAAGATGATGTGCTCCGGCTCATCTTCACCTGCTGTCATCCCGCGCTGTCACTCGATGCACGCACCGCCATGACCCTGCGGGAGGTCTGTGAGCTGACCACCGAAGCGATCGCCCGCGCATTTCTGGTTACGCCTTCTACTATGGCCCAACGGATCGTCCGTGCCAAGGCCCAGATCCGGGAGACAAAAATACCGTTTGAAGTGCCATCGGGACCAGATCTGCCGGACCGGCTCGGGGCTGTACTCCAGGTGATCTACCTGGTATTCAACGAGGGCTATTACGCTTCCTCCGGCGAGTCGGTGACCCGCGTCGACCTTTCAAACGAGGCGATCCGGCTGGGACGCCTGCTGCACGTCTTGCTGCCGGCCCCGGAGGTCACCGCACTGCTTGGCCTCATGCTCCTGCACGAATCCCGGCGACCGGCCCGCACATCCCCCACAGGCGACCTGATTCTTTTAGAAGACCAGGATCGCGCGCGTTGGGATCGTACCATGATTGACGAGGGATTGACGCTGGTAGAGCAGGCATTTTCCTCCCAACCACCGGGCCCCTATGCGCTACAGGCCGCCATCGCGGCCCTGCATGCCGAAGCCGCGCGCCCCGACGCTACGGACTGGGCACAGATCACCGCGCTGTATAGCCCGGGCTCTGATGCACATCTCCGAGCCCCCGCGACGTCTG
>NZ_JAHESC010000026.1 GCF_018598185.1 Dawidia soli | reverse complement strand
CGACACCCCTCAAAACCCCACCCCCCACCCCCCCCCCCAGACCGCCCCCGCGCGGGGGGGCCCGGGGTGGCGCGGGCCCCGCCCTTGCACCGGCTACCCGGCCCCCCCACGGCGGGCCCGGGGCCCCCCCCCATGACCATGGAAATACTATGTGCAATATTTTGATCGATGAGCGATTCTACCGGAAGGAGGTTGACGATGCCCATGGCCACGCCGACACCGCCAAATAACACTCCAAGGAAATTCCAGCAACCCGACCAGATCACGGCTACCCAGGGCTTTAGCGAGTTCGTGTAAATCACTGTCGCAACCGCATTGGCTGTATCATGGAATCCATTTACAAACTCAAAACCACAGGCAGCAACAAGGCAAAGGACCAGGAGGATAGAATAAGACAGGTCTAATTCGAACATACAGATGAATTCGGGCGCAATCTAAGGCGATTTCAATCACCCAATGTTACGACTATGTTAACTTTTTTAATCAATAATCTCCTATTTTATTCTAAAGGCACTGACAAGCAAATAGTTATGAGTCGTTAAGAAAAGGGAAAATTGAGTGTTAAAGACACTCTTTTCAACGCCTCCGGACGGCTAAAATCCTGGGTTTTCCATACGGTCGGCAAAGTGCTATCTTGGCGGCGCATGGAGGTTGTCATTGCAGGTGAGGAATTTCGTCTTTTGCCACAGAAGGCAATGGTTTGGCCGCGCCTGGAAACGCTGCTGCTGGCCGATCTGCACCTGGGCAAGGTCAACCACTTTCGCCGGTATGGCATTGCCGTGCCCAGCAAAGCGAACGATCACAACCTGGAGATCATCGTCGACCTGCTGCATGCCACCCGTCCGCGCCGGGTGATCTGTTTGGGCGACCTTTTTCACAGCCATTATAATACCGAGTGGGAAGTGTTTGGCGAACTGGTGAGCCACTTCCGGGCCATTTCGTTCGAGCTGGTATTGGGCAACCACGACATTCTGAGCGAGCGCCAATACGAACGCAAGGGCATACAGGTACACGACCGGTTGCAGATCGGCCCCCTGGTACTGACGCATCACCCGCAGGAGGAGATCGAAGAAGGCCACTATAACCTGGCCGGCCACATCCACCCCGGTGTGTGCCTGCGCGGAAAAGGCCGGCAGTCGCTGATGCTGCCGTGTTTTTACTTCGGAAAAAACCAGGGCTTACTCCCCGCATTCGGTATGTTTACCGGGTTGGCGCGCATCACGCCCCGGAAAGAAGCGAAAGTTTTTGCTATACTTGAAGATAAAGTGCTCGAGCTCTGACCCCTTAAACGACTATGATAAAAAAATTACTGCTAGGTTGCTTCATGGCGTGTACGCTGCAGGCCTTCGCCCAGGATACCACCCGCCTGTCGCTATTGTTTGTCGGCGACGTGATGGGACACGACTCCCAGATCGCCGCGGCGTATGATCCGGCCACGAAGAAGTACGACTATACAGCCTGTTTTCAGTTCATCAAGCCCTATATCGAGTCGGCCGACCTGGCGATCGGCAACCTGGAGGTTACGCTTGCCGGCCCGCCCTACAAAGGCTACCCGCAGTTCAGTTCGCCCGACGCGCTGGCCCGGACGCTGCAAGACGTCGGCTTCGATGCCCTCGTGACGGCCAATAACCACTGCGTTGACCGCGGCCGGAAAGGCCTGGAGCGCACGGTCATGATGCTCGACAGCCTGCAGATGCCCCACACCGGCACGTTTGTCGATACGGTCAGCCGTATGAACGAGCACCCGATGATCCTGGAAAGAAAAGGATTTAAGCTGGCGGTATTGAACTATACCTATGGCACCAACGGACTGCCGGTATATAAACCCAACATCGTGAACCGTCTCGACACGGCCATTATGCGCAAAGATCTGATCCATGCACGTTCGCTGAAGCCCGACGCCATCATCGTCTTTACGCACTGGGGCGAAGAATATCAGAGCCTGCCCTCGGCGTTGCAAAAACGGCTGACGGAATTCTGTTTTAAACATGGCGCACAACTGGTCATCGGCGCACATCCTCATGTGATTCAACCCATGGAATGGCGCAAAGCCGAGAACCGCTTTGTTGCCTACTCGCTTGGAAACTTTGTTTCGGGACAACGCAAGCGTTACACAGACGGTGGCGCCATGGCATACATCGAGCTGGAGAAGATCGCCTACAAACCCGACAGCGCGATCACGATGATCGACAGCGCTGCCTATTACCTGGAGTGGGTGCACCGTGCTCCTTCCAGGGATTATTATATTTTGCCCGCTCCCGAAGTGGAGCTCGACTCGATCGACCTGCCCAAAGATGCGACGGCGCGTGCTGCGTTCAAGACGTTTGTAGACGACTCGCGCGCACTGTATAAGAAGCACAATAAAGGAGTACCCGAGATCTTACAACGCCCCCAGACGCCGGCCCGCCGACCCGACGATGTGCCGATGCTGGACGATACGCAGGATAAGAAAGAGCCGTAGCGATCAGCGACGGCGGCGTTTGCGCTTCATGGCTTTCTTCGGAGCCGAGGGGCCGCTGTTGCCGGAGCTGAAGATCAACCCGACGGAGAACTCCCAGCCGGTAAAGTCGATCTTGGCGTCGGCATATTCTACCGTGCGGGTTTCCAGCGTGGTATTTCCGCCGGTATAGCTTCCTTTCAAGGGGAACCTGGATTCGCCCACCAGGTAGTTGGCCTCCAGCGAAACGCCGACGTCGTTGGTAACATAAAGCGTCAGCTCGGCGCCCCCGTGATAACCCCAGCCGGGTTTGTTCTTGAACGTAAAGTCGCTGTTGACCACTTCCCAGCCTTCGGCCTTGCGCAGCGCGCGGTCGAAGTTACCGTAGTTGATGCGCTGGCTGAAGCCGTGAAAACCAAAGGCACCGCCTTTGATATCGAAATCGGCCTTCTGGCCGTGAAACTGGATCACCAGCTCGACCGGAACGAAGATCGTAAAGTTCGGTCCCACGAGCGGGTCCTTGCTTTCAAACGGCAGGTCTTTCATGTTCAAGCCCGACATGCGATAAAGCGAAGCGCCGGCTTCCAACGCCAGGTACCGGTTAAAGTCAAAGCCTAGCCCGCGGATCGAAAACGGGCTGATCGGCGTGGAGAAGTAGCCGTTCTTGGGTATGAAGTACGAAAACGAAAGGCCAAACTCCTGTGCCTGGGTGGTCACGGCGGCCAGTGTCATCAGCGCCAGCGTAATATATCTTTTCATAGGCTTAACGTTTATTATAGTCGCTATAGAGTACCTGCTGGTAGGCTTTGCCCAATGCTACGTCTTCTTCGGTGCTGTTTACTTTTTCCAGGAATTGCTTGCCGGTATTGTCGTACACCATGTGTTTGTCGTTGGGCAGGAGAAAGCCAAAGCCATCGTTAAAGAAATACGCTGCAAACGGCACGGTATTGTTGCCCAGGATGTCTTTGCTGAAGCGGAACTCCGGCAACGGTTTATCCAGCTGTGCCAGCAAGGTGTTGGCAATATCGGTTTGCCCCGCCAGGGTATGAATGACGGTATCCTGGCGTACGGCGCCGCCCATGATCAGCAGCGGTGTTTTGAACCGCCGTTTGTCTTTGAGCTCTTTGTTGCCCGGGCTTCGGTGACCGTGGTCGGCGGTCATGACCACGATGGTATTATCCCACCAGGGTTGCTTCTTACAAAGCTCGATAAAATTACCGATGCTTTTGTCGGTATAGTGACACGAGTTCAGGAAGAGCGACTCTTCGTCCTGCCCGGTAATAAAAGGTTCCATGGGTACATCAAAGGGCTCGTGGCTGCTGAGCGTGAGGATGACCTTAAAGAACGGGCTGCGGGTAGTGTCCAGTTCGTGCAGGGCCTGGGCAAACATGAAGTGATCGTGCACGCCCCACTTGGAGGCGTCCAGCTCTACCGGAAAGTCTTTCACGCTGGTGATGTGCTCAAAACCGCTGGTGGTCAGGTATGAGCGGAAGTTGGCAAAGTCTACGTCGCCGCCATAGACGAACGAGCTTTTATAGCCCAGCTTCCGGAGCGCCTGGTTCAGGTGGGGCAGGCGTTGCGTCTTGGCGGGGAACTTGATGATCGAGGTCTGGGGCTGGGCGGGGTAGGCGCTCAGAATGCTGACCAACCCTTTGTCTGTCCGGTCGCCGCTGGCGTAGAAGTTGTCGAACAGGATCCCTTCTTTGCACAGCTTGTTGAGGTTGGGCGCGATGTCGGGAAGGCCGCCCAGGGGCTCGATCACATCGGCGGTAAAGCTCTCGATGATGATGAAAATGATGTTGGGGCGGGCCGTCCTGAACAGGTGCCGGGTGGAGTCGTTGGCGGGGTAGAGGGCGGCGAACTGCGCTTCGGCATCGGCTGCGTTGACGAAGTTTTCGGGGTACCGAACATTGGCGCCCTTGCGCACGCTGTTCAGAAAATTCCAGATCACGTTGATGGCGGTGTGATTGGCGTATGCCTTCGACTTGTGAAAGAACACAAAGCCCGTGTTCATCGGGGCCACCGACACGCTGCCGCGTATGGGGAAGAACATGAGGCCTGCCACCGCCAGCATCACACACGCCGTGCCCCAGGTGCTTTTGGTCAGCAGGGTAGAAGTATAGGGCGACACCAGGCGGTTATACAGCCAGGCATACAATACGGTCACGGTGAAAAAGATCGTGATCAGCCCGACGACTACGCCGGGCGATACGCTGCCCAGGGCGCCCGAGCCGATGTAAAAGAACGGTGTGGTATTGAGGCGGAAGCCCCAGTGGCGGTATAGCTCCAGGTCGACCATGACGACCAGCCCGAACAGCGTCAGCAAGGAAAAGGTGATCACCCGCAGGGTACGGTGCAGCCAGCGCCCGGCGGCAAAGGAAGAAACCATGAGCAGCAGCCCGGCCAGGGCCAGAACGTAGCCCACCATGCTGGCGTCCATGCGGATGCCGTGGGTCATGGTCTGTACCATGTCCACCGCGGTGAGCTGCGCCGAAAGGTCGTGGTTGTACACCAGGAAAAGGCCGCGGATAAAGATCATATAGCTCAGCCAGAAGAGCATGAGCAGCAGGAAGATTCGAAGACGTTCGCGCATAGCCGATAATTGCCCGCAAAGATAGTGGGTAAGGGTAAAAGAAAAAGGCTTCCCCCGGGGGAGAAGCCTTTTTCAACGGTGTATAATGATGGTTGGATTACATCATGCCGCCCATGCCGCCGCCGTGGTGAGGCATGGCAGGAGCTTCCTTGTCTTCCGGGATGTCGGATACTACCGCTTCTGTCGTCAGCAGCAGGCCGGCGATAGAGGCAGCGTTTTCCAGCGCCAGGCGAGATACTTTCGTCGGGTCGATGATACCCGCGTCGAAGAAGTTCTCGTATTTGTTCTCACGGGCGTTGTAGCCGTAGTCTTTCTTACCGTCGCGAACTTTGTTCACGATCACAGAACCTTCCTGACCTGCGTTCTCCGCGATGGTGCGCAGGGGTGATTCCAGGGCCAGGCGAACGATGTTCACGCCAGTAGCCTGGTCGTCGTTGTCAACACCGATAGCCTTGGGATCCGCCAGTGCTTCGATCGCACGGATGAAGGCCACGCCACCACCGGGAACGATACCTTCCTGAACGGCAGCACGTGTAGCGTGCAGGGCATCGTCTACGCGGTCTTTCTTCTCTTTCATTTCTACTTCAGTAGCAGCACCTACGTACAGGATCGCCACGCCGCCTGACAGCTTGGCCAGACGCTCTTGCAGTTTTTCCTTGTCGTAGTCGGACGTAGTAGATTCGATCTGAGCCTTGATCTGGTTCACACGGCCCACGATGTCTTCTTTCTTGCCAATGCCGTTCACGATCGTGGTGTTGTCTTTGTCGATATGAACCTTCTCTGCACGGCCCAGCATGTCGAGTGTAGCGTTCTCCAGTTTGAAGCCTTGCTCTTCGGAGATCACTTTGCCACCGGTCAGGATCGCGATGTCTTCGAGGATCGCTTTTCTTCTGTCGCCAAAGCCGGGAGCTTTTACGGCAGCGATGCGCAGGGCGCCGCGGATCTTGTTCACCACCAGGGTAGCGAGGGCTTCGCCTTCTACTTCCTCAGCAATGATCACGAGCGGTTTGCCGGTCTGGGCAGATTGCTCCAGGATGGGGAGAAGCTCTTTCATGCTGCTGATCTTCTTGTCGTAGATCAGGATGAAGGGGCTTTCCAGCTCGGCTTCCATCTTCTCGGTGTTGGTTACGAAGTACGCTGACAGGTAGCCGCGGTCGAATTGCATACCTTCTACGGTCTTCACTTCGGTCTCGGTGCCTTTTGCTTCTTCTACGGTGATCACACCGTCTTTTCCTACTTTGTCCATCGCATCGGCGATCATCTTACCGATGGTCACGTCGCTGTTGGCAGAGATGGTCGCTACTTGTGCGATCTCGTTCGAATCTTTGATCTTCTTGGACTGGCTCTTCAGGTTGTTAACAACAGCATCAACCGCTTTGTCGATACCGCGTTTCAGGTCCATCGGGTTGGCGCCGGCCGCCACGTTCTTGATACCGTGTGCGTAGATGGCTTGTGCCAGTACGGTAGCCGTAGTAGTACCGTCACCGGCTGCGTCAGCGGTTTTAGAAGCTACTTCTTTCACCAGCTGTGCGCCCATGTTTTCGATGGGGTCTTTCAGCTCGATCTCTTTCGCTACGGATACACCGTCTTTGGTTACGGTAGGAGCACCGAATTTCTTATCGAGGATCACGTTGCGGCCTTTGGGGCCGAGGGTCACCTTTACTGCGTCAGCCAGCTTGTCTACGCCTTTCTTAATGCGGTCGCGGGCAGAGGTATCAAATGTTATTTCTTTAGCCATAGTTGTTGTACGATTTGAGATAAATTAAATGGTTCCGAAAATGTCAGAGTTGCGCATGATGAGGTATTCCTTGCCATCAATGTTGATTTCTGTGCCGGCATATTTGCCATACAGAATATTGTCGCCAACTTTTACCGTAACAGGCTTGTCTTTCAGACCTTCGCCAATGGCCACAACTTTACCCTTCTGGGGTTTTTCCTTTGCTGTATCAGGAATGATAATACCTGATGCTGTTTTGGTCTCAGCTTCAGCGGGTTCAACTAACACCCGGTCCTCGTTTGGTTTGAAGTTGATTTTTGACATATACGAATCGATTTTTTAAGGTTTAACAATTCAACATCCTCCGCTCAGCACCTATTGTGCCACCGCGTAAGAAGATGCGAATTACGGACAATTTTTCTATTCGCGACAGCTTTTAGAGGCGATTCTCGCGACCGTGGCTGGCAAAGTGGCAGAGTCTGTCAGCGCATACTGACAGACCCTCGTGCCACGCGGCAGGATACCGTTTGTTATTTTGATATATGTTTGACGAACAGGCGCTTAGCGACCGGCATAAATGTCTCGTAGAACGGAAAGCGCGACTTGGACAGGATCAGGTAGGTGGCGGGATTGGGCATGTCCGAATACTGCCGGATCAGGTCCAGTTTCATACGCTCGTAGGTGTGTAACGGCTTTTTCTCGACGCGCTCGATAAATTCGGTGTTCAGGCCCCGCAGCTGCTCCTGGCTGTCCTCAAAGATGCTGACCTGGTACCGGTATATAGCGGTCTCCTTTTCCGGGGGCAGCGTGACAAACAGATACCCTTCCCGTGCATACAGGGGGGTGACGCCGATGGGGGAGATCTCACATTGCGACTCGACGTACTCATAGATGACCGACCCTTCCTGCAACGAGCTGCGGATCTGTGGCAACGCAAAGTCGATGATCGATTCCAGCTCCTGCATCACCGCATCGTCCTCGATCATTTCGCGGTAGCTGAGCTCCAGTTTTTTAAACTCCTCCAGGGAGATCTCCTTGGGGAACGATTCGCGGATCAATGTCTTGTTTTCCTTGACCGCCATCAGGTTGCGGTAGTGAAAGACCAGGTCCGCCATAAAGGGGTAAAGCTCCACGCGGTCAAATGAACTCTTTACGGCCTGCAGGTAGGCCAGCAACATATACTTCTTGTACTCAAAATCGATCAGTCCCTGCGTCAGCCAATCCTTCGACAATTTCTCCATGTCCCGACTCCATTTGGTTGTGATAATCTAGCCAATCTTTTGCGTAAGGTCAAGCCTGGCGGGTGGCGGCCGGCCGGCCCGGTGTCATATACGCGGCGGCCGCCGTTCGACACCCGCCCGGTACGGCGGCGCTCCGCGGCATTTGACATCGCTATAGGTGTTTGGGCGACGATTTTGAAGCGGCTGGAGGGTATTTATGCATTGTACACGCGAATCATACATGCCCCAGATCGGTCTTCTTTTTGGCAGAATAAATAGTAAAAGGAGAAGCTACTTTGTAGTATAACAACAACCCCCTCATGAAAAGAAGTACCATCCTGCTAGGCCTGCTCATCGCCCTGGCCATATCGTGTAAGGACGATGATACCGCCGTAAAGAAAGAGACCGGCTATAGCTTCAGAGACCAGGAACTGCAGGGGATGATCGGGGGGATGGTCTGGACGCACCGCAGCGGATTCGCCACGACGGAGATCGTGAACGGCGAAAAGGTGATCGGAATCGACCTGGTACAGAATATATCCGGCGAGGAGGTAGAGGATATGCAGGTGCCTGAAGGCAACTATGTGTTCTTCGACGTGCCGGATGCCGTGGGAGTTTACGAGCTCAGCATAAACTGGGATGCCAACCTGGCCAGCGGCAACGACGAGAGTCAGACGATCACGTTGTATAACGAAGCCACCGGCGTTAGTCATATTGCCACCAAGGGCGCCATCGAGATCCTGACGATCACCGATACGGAAGTAACCGGCCGTATCGATGCCCGGTCGGAGTCCGGCACCTATATAAACGGAAATTTTACCGTAGCGCTTTTATAGTAGATTGATGGATAGTTGACCTGAAAAGGCTGCCTTGCAAGGGGCAGCCTTTTTGTTTATAGGGCCTGGGCTAATTTGTTACGCCCCTTCAGGGCTATGTCGTTGTTTACGCGGGGTAAACCGTCAACACAGATATACCAAGCCCTGTAAGGGCGTAACAAATCGGGGCACGTACGTCGCCGATTTGTTACGCTTGCTCTTATGCGGAGATTACGATGGCCGAGGCGCCACCGCCGCCGTTGCAGATCCCGGCTACGCCGTGCTGGCCTTTGTTTTGACGGAGCACGTTGATGAGGGTGGTGATGATGCGGGCACCCGAGGCACCCAGCGGATGGCCCAGGGCTACGGCGCCGCCGTGGACGTTCACCTTGCCGGCGTCCAGTTTCAGCAACGCATTGTTGGCCAGGGCCACGGCCGAAAACGCTTCGTTGATCTCGTAGAAGTCCACGGCCTCGGGGGCTACCCCGGCCACCTTCAGCGCTTTGGGAATGGCCAGCGAAGGAGTGGTGGTGAACCACATCGGGTCCTGGGCAGCGTCGGCAAAACCGCGGATGGTCGCCAGCGGCTTGATGCCCAGCGTCTCGGCCTTTTCGCGGCTCATCAGCACCAGTGCCGCGGCGCCGTCGTTCAGGGTAGAGGCATTGGCCGCCGTCACGGTGCCGTCTTTGGAAAAGGCCGGTTTCAGGCCGGGGATCTTATCGAAGTTTACGCTTTTATACTCTTCGTCTTCGGCAAAGCGGGTGACGTTGCCTTTGCGGTCGGTAACGTCTACCGGTACGATCTCGTCCTGGAATTTGCCGGCGGCCCAGGCCGCGGCCGAGCGTTTATAGGAGTCGATGGCGTAAGCGTCCTGCTCCTGGCGTGAGATCTTCATCTCGCGTGCCGTGTTGTCGGCGCAAACGCCCATGGCGCATTGATTGTAGATGTCTGTCAGGCCGTCGTAGGTCAGGCCGTCGAGCAATTCGCCGTTGCCGAATTTATACCCTGTACGCGCCTTGGGCAGGTAGTAGGGAATGTTGCTCATGCTTTCCGTACCGCCCGCCACGACAACGTCGTTGTGGCCCAGCATGATGGATTGCGCGCCGAGCATGACGGCCTTCATGCCCGAAGCGCAGACTTTATTGACGAGGGTACACGGGATGGTAAAGCCCAGTCCGGCCGCGGCGGCGATCTGGGTGGCAGGCGCCTGGCCGAGTCCCGCGGCAATCACATTTCCCATAAAAACTTCCTGGACCTGTGCCGCGTCGATGCCCGCTTTTTGCAGCGCACCTTTTACGGCAATGGCCCCCAGCTGTACGGCCGTCAGCGAAGACAGGCTACCGCCAAAGCTGCCGATGGGTGTCCGTACGGCAGAAACAATATATACTTCTTTCATTTGGGTTGGTTGGTTTTACTCGTGGTTGCGGCGGCCGGCTACCAATCGGGTTTGCTGCGATCCTTGGGCTTGCTGGCCTTGCGTTTGTTCTGCTGCAGGTATTGAACCTCCTGGTTCTTCATGGCCTGCAAGATCATCTCCGCTTTCTCTTTGCTGATCTTCATTTGCTGAAGCTTATCGGAAAGCTGCTGCTCGCGCTCTTTCTTTTCCTGCTCGCGTTTCTCTTCGTCGCTCTGTTGCTGGTTCTGCTGGTCCTTCTGCTGCTTCTCTTTCTCTTCCTGGCCTTTCTGCTGGTCGTTTTCCTTCTTCTCCTGCTGATCCTTCTTGTCCTGGCTATCCTTTTGTTGCTGATCTTGTTTCTGCTGGTCCTGCTTCTGTTGCTCCTGCTTCTGCTGTTGATCTTTTTTCTCCTGCTCTTTCTTTTGCTCGTCTTTCTTCTGCTGATCCTGTTTCTGCTGGTCCTTTTGCTGCTGCTGTTTCTGTTCTTGCTGCAGCTTCTTTTGCAGGGCGCTCAACTTCGGGTCGCCCGGGTATTTCTGCAGGCCTTCGCCTACACGGCGCAGGGCCTCGGCATTTTTACCGCCGACGTAATAGTTGGCGGATTGGTTGAAGTACGCTTGTGCGCCTTGGGCGTAGGCCGCACTGCCAACGATCAGGAAAACGATGAGCAAAATGAAGTTCTTCATAGCTTACTTTTTATCGATGGTAACAACTTCTCCTAAACGATCGATGAAATCCTTGTAATACATCACCGAAGGGTCTTTTTTGGCGCCTTCGTTCATCAGGGTCTGCGCGTCCCTGAACTGGAACCGCGCCGCCAGTGCATCCGCCTGTGCTTTTAACCGTTTGGCGTAGGCAGAAGGTTCCTGCGGCTTGTTCTGATCCTGGTTCTTTTTCTTCTCTTCCTCTTTCTTCTTCTCGTCCAGCTTCCGTTTGATCATCTCGTAGTTGTAGCGCGCGTCGGCATTGGCCGGGTCGGCCTTCAGCGCTGCCTTGAAATTGGCCATGGCCTCTTCGTACTGGCCTTTCTGATGGTGCATCACGCCGAGCTGCTGCTGGGCTTTTGACCGCACTTCGGTCTTGTCGCTCCCGGCCAGCGCCTGGTATTCGGTAAAGGCGTGGGCGGTGTCTTTGAGGAGGTAATATGCGTTGGCCAGATTGAGCATCGCCTCGTCTTCCACCACGTCCAGCGTGTCTGCGAGGTACCGGTATTTGGCCACCGCCGTTTTATAATCGCCGGAAGTGTATGCTTTGCGGGCTTCTGTTTTGGTACGGTTGATCCGTGCGGTCTTAACCGGATCGATCGCGGGGGCAAACAGGAAGATGGATACCAGGAGCCAGTTCATAATCTCAACGCGGGTACGTTTATGAGTACATCCAGGATCAGCAACACCACGGCCGCCACCAGGAAGTAGAAGTACTTGTTGGCGGTAACGTCTACAAAACGCGCGTCGCGCAGCTCGCCTTCGATGTTGCCGATGGTATTGATCAGCCGCGACACATCGTTGCGCGTGGCGTTGATCTCAAAATATTGCCCGTCGGTCTTGTCGGCCAGCGAGCGCAGCGCCGACGAGTTCAGACGGGTCGTGACGGTATTGCCCTGGCGGTCGGTCTTCAGCGAACGGCCGGCATAAATGTTCCCGCCGGCTTCGGTGCCTACGCCCAGGGTGAAAAGCTTGATATCTTTACTTTCAATTTCCGACACTACTTCGCGCGAATCTTCACCAAAGTCCTCGCCGTCGCTGATCAGGATGATCACCTTCGACTTCGACTGTGTTGTCGGGCCGTCGGTCTCTTCCTCCAGTTTCTTTAAGGCCAACCGCAACGGAGGTCCAAAATCCGTGCCCGACGCCGGCACCAGGTTTGAGCTCATGGTTTCGATAAAAAGATTGAGGGCGTTCAGGTCGTAGGTCAGCGGGCATTGCATAAATGCCTCCGATGAGAAGATGATGACCCCGATGCGGTCGGAGCTGAAGGCGTCCACCACTTTCTTCATCTCAAACTTCACTTTTTCCAGACGGGTGGGGGCGATGTCAAAGGCGTCCATGGACTTCGACAGGTCGACGCAAATCATGATGTCTTTGCCAACCGACTTCACCTCTTTTTTCGACCCGCCGAACGACGGGCCGAGAATGACGATGATAAACAGGGCGAAGTATAGCGTGCGGACAAAGAGCTTGGCGAATATGGTGGAGAATGGACTGTTCATGCGCCGGCCGGTGCGAACCATTCGCACCACGTACAGCGCGTACAATACCACAAACAAGGTGATAAAGACGATTTCTGTTATTCCAAAGTCACGATACCAAAGCACGTTGTAGCAGTTAACAGGTAGCAATTAACAATGTGTACGCTGTTTATGCAAGCCGTGGGCCAATGATCTCGGCGAATGCCTACGGGGTCACAATACGCCGCATGACATAATCGTTCATCCAGTACGGGCCGATGGCGATGTCTTCTTCGCGCAAGACCGAGAATCCCACCTTTTCGTAGAAAGACCGGGCCGGGTTGTACCGGTTCACATTCAGATCCAACGTAGTAATGCCTTGGTCTTTAGCGCGTTGCACAACTTCGTCGAGCAGCCGGCGGCCGTAGCCCTTGCCCTGGTTGCCGGGGCGCACGTACAGTTTATGCAGCTTGTACACCGGCTCGTCTGCGCGGGGGCCATAGGCCGCAAAACCTTGCGCGCCCTCATCGTCAGACAAGAGGATGAAGTGTTGCGTCTGTTGCGTCATGACCGTAGTGAGCGCGTCGACGCTGTAGATCAGCTCCAGCATATAGCGGATCTGCTCGTCTTCGAGGATCGGCTTGTACGTTGGCCACCACGTTTCTTCTGCCAGCAGACGGATCACGGGAATGTCGGTAGTACCGGCGTTGCGGATGGATACACTCATCATGGTAAGAGCTTATTTTTTCCCCTCCGCCAGCAGCGCGTCGATGCGCTTGCGCAAACCTGCCGACGCGGGTGCGTGTGGCAGCCGGACATGGTCACCGCAGATGCCCAGTTTGGAGAGTACATACTTCACCCCGATGGGGTTGCCTTCCTCGTACATTGCTCCGTTGAGGTCTGAGAGCTTATACAGCTCCTGGGCTGCCCGGGTGGCGTTGCCGGCGAGGAAATACTCCTTCATCTTCTTGAAGATGACGGGGTAGGGGTTTGCCAATACGGAGATCAGGCCTTTGCCGCCGATCGCATACAGGGGCAGCGCCAGCATGTCGTCACCCGATACCAGCAGGAAGTCCTTGGGCATATGCTTGGCGATCTTCAGGCACTGCTCCAGGTTACCCGACGATTCCTTCATGCCGATGATGTTCTTGTGGTTGGCCAGGTGCAGGGTGGTCTCGGCCGTTATGTTCGAGCCGGTGCGGCCCGGAATGTTATATAAGATCACCGGCACCGGGCAGGCGTCGGCGATTTTGATGTAGTGCTGATAGATACCTTCCTGTGAGGGCTTGTTGTAATACGGGCTTACCGACAGAATGGCGTCTATACCCTTGAAGTCGGTCGCGGCAATTGCTTCCAGTACCTCGTGTGTATTGTTCCCGCCGATGCCATAGACGATCGGCAACCTGGCCGGGTTGTTGGCTTTGATAAAGGTCAGGATCGCATTTTTCTCTTCGGACGTGAGCGTGGGAGATTCTCCCGTCGTGCCCAGCACAACGTAATAATCAGCACCCTTGGCTGTATGCTGCAAAAGCTTTTTCAGGGCCTTGTAGTCAACCTCGAGTGATTCGGTGAACGGTGTGATCAGGGCAACGCCTGTTCCGTAGAGCTTTTTCATGTTTACTAGGATATGGGATAAAGGTTATGATTACTTCAGTTGCGTGGCATACTTATACATGCCGTCGATCAGCGCCTGAATGCTGGCGACCGACTCGATCATGAGCTCCAGGTACGGTTCGCCGCCGTCGAAATATTTACCCACGCGGCACTTGGCTTTGCTTCGGGCCAGCAGGTTCAGCACGAGTACGTTCGGTTCCAGGTCGATGTAGAATAAAAAATCAAACGGCGCGTCGGCAAATTGGTTGGCGCTCGACGACGTAATGTTGCCCCAGAACGACAGTTCTTTTTCGGTAAAGAAGTCGAACTTAAACTCGTAATTGTCGTGCTTGGCCGGAAGGTATTCCAGCACCTGCACCACCTTCTCGTCCTGCTCCAGCTTTTTGATAAACTCTTTGATGACAAAGTGTTTTTGTTTGTCTTCGACCGAAAAAAGTACGCCCACCGTTCGCGCCTGCTTATAGGGCAGGTTGCTGCGGGACGCCTTGCTTTTGCGAAGCACGGAGTTAGTCTTGAGTTTAAGGAAGTTGAGCTTCATCGTAAAAGTTAGATGGATTCTCCGCGCAGCAGGGCTTCAAAGTCGGTTTCGGAAATGATCCGTACGCCCAGACTTTCGGCCTTCTCGCGCTTAGAGGGCCCCATATTATCACCTGCCAGCAAATAATCCAATTTTTTGGACACTGACGACACCAGGCGGCCGCCGTTTTTAACGACGATGTCGTGTAACTGTTCGCGTTCGTAGCGCTGAAATACGCCCGACACCAGGAAGGACTTGTTGGCGAGCACTTCGCTCTCCTTTTCAGGCTCGCGGGCCGTGCTCTCCAATTGCAGGCCGGCGGCCCGCAGGCGGTCGACTTCCCGGCGATTCTCGGGGTCCTGGAAAAAGCGCTGCACGCTTTCGGCAATCTTTTCGCCTACTTCGGGCGCCGCCAGTAACGTTGACAAATCCTGGCTGGCCGCGGCCAGGGCATCGATGGTCTTGAAGTACCGCGCCAGCTTTTCTGCCACGGTCTTACCTACGTAGCGAATGCCGATGGCAAAGAGCACACTTTCAAACGGGACGGCCTTCGATTGTTCGATGCCTCCCAGCAAATTCTTAGCGGACTTATCCTTAAAGCCGTCCAGGCGCAGCAAATCCTCCAGCTTCAGGTCATAGAGGTCTGCCGGGCTTTTTACCAGCTCCAGCTCGTAGAGCTGACGAATGGTCTGCTCGCCCAGCGAGTTGATGTCCATCGCCTTTCGCTGGATGAAGTGTTCGATGCGCCCGCGGATCTGCGGTGCGCAGCCGTTTACGTTCGGGCAATAAAAGGCAGCTTCGCCTTCTTCACGGATCAGCCGGGTACCGCACACCGGGCAGGTTTGTGTGTATTGCAGCGGCACAAGCTCCGGTTGGCGCCGGGCCACGTCGACACCGGTTACTTTGGGGATGATCTCGCCGCCCTTCTCGACAAACACATAGTCGCCGATGCGCAGGTCGAGGCGTGCGATCTCGTTGGCGTTGTGCAAGGAGGCTCGCTTGACCGTGGTGCCGGCCAGGAACACGGGTTCCAGCTCGGCCACCGGGGTCACGGCGCCGGTACGGCCCACCTGGTAGGTGACGCCGTTGAGGCGGGTGCTCATGCTCTCTGCCTTATACTTATAGGCAATCGCCCAGCGCGGGCTTTTGGCTGTGAAGCCGAGCTGGCGCTGCTGGTCGATGTCGTTCACTTTGATCACCACGCCGTCTGTTTCCAGCGGCAGGTCGGCACGCTTTGTTTCCCATTCGTCAATATAGGCCAGCACCTCGTCAATCGAAGTACACTTTTTATAGGTGGGCGATACGTTAAAGCCCCAGTCTACCAGGTGCTGAATGCCTGCTGCGTGTGTCTTGCTCTTCTCGCCGAGCAGGTAGTATACGTAGCAGTCCAGTTTGCGTTTTGCCACCTCGCTGCTGTCCTGCAGCTTGAGCGTGCCCGAGGTGGTGTTCCGGGCGTTGGCATATTTCTCTTCGCCGATGTCCTCGCGCTCTTTGTTGAGCTGCTGAAAGACCTGTTTCGGCATAAACACCTCGCCGCGTACTTCGAACGACTCGGGTATATTCTTGCCTTTGATGCGGAGGGGAATGCACCGGATGGTGCGGGCGTTGTGCGTGATATCGTCGCCGCGGACACCGTCGCCACGGGTCACACCCCGCACGAAGATGCCGTTCTCGTAGGTCAGGCTGATGGACACGCCGTCGAACTTCAGCTCACAAAAATACTCGTAGGGGTTGCCGTCCAGGCCTTTGGCCACCCGCTTGTCGAACTCCCGCAGGTCGTCGGCGCTGTAGGTGTTGCCCAGCGACAGCATGGGATACTTGTGCGCGACGTTCTCGAAGTTTTTGGTGATCGTGCCGCCGACCCGCTGCGTAGGGGAGTCGGGCTGGCGGTGTTCAGGGAATTGGGCTTCCAGCGCCACCAGTTTTTCCAGGAGCTTGTCGAACTCAAAGTCGCTGAGCACCGGTGCGCTTTGCTGGTAATAGAGATCGTTGTGGTGGTTGATCTCGTCGGTTAGTTTCGCGATTTCTTTTTGGGCCTGATCCGCTGTCATACGGGCATAAAGCTAACCGCAAAATGTGGATCGTACAAACGGTCGGCGTAGCGCCCACAGCGCTTTTGCGGCGATCGTTCTACATCTCCTCCGTGCGCTCGGATTCCTTCTCCTTCTCTTTCTGGCGGTTGAGCCGATAGGTGAAGGTCAGCAGCAGCTGGCGCGACTGCCACTGGAATTTGGAGCTGGAGTAATACCCCTCGTTGTCGATGATCGACCGGCGTACGCGCGAGTTGAACAGGTCGCGCACTGAGGCATTGACGGTAGCCTTGCCCTGGAAGATATCGTACGACGTGCCGAGGTCGACCGAATAGACAGACCGGTTGCGGCCCTGTGTGGTGACGCGTGGCGCGCGGTAGTTGAAGGAGCCTTGCAGGTCGAGCTTGCGGAAGAACGTCCACTTCGAAGTGGTACGGCTGGTCCAGGTATAGGTGTCGGCCGACAGGACCTGGTCCTCGTACGTGCCTTCGGTAATGGCCCGGTAAAAGTTGGCGCTGGTATTGACCTTCCACCAGGTGAAGAGGGCATGCGACAGGTTCAGCTCTGCGCCGTAGGCATTTTCTTCGGCCAGGTTGATCGGGATGATCTGCGTGCGGCCCTGCTCGTCGACGTCGGTCATAATGCGCTGGACCACATCCGTACGGTGGCGGTGGTACACGCTGGAGAGGATCGACCCCTCGCCCCATTCGATGAGGTACCCCAGCTCAAAGGCGTTTGTATACTCCGGCTTCAGGTTCGGGTTGCCCATAAAGAACTGCCGCGAATCGCGGAAGTCGGAGAAGGGCAGGAGGTCGCGAAAGTCCGGACGGTTGATGCGATAGCTATAGCTGAACTGCAGGGTGTTGTTGTCTTTTAGCTTGTACGACAGCGCCGCGCTGGGAAAAAGATTAAAGTATGTGCGTGGATTCGTTTCGTTCGTCTCGGTCAGCTCGGTGGTAATGTCGGAGTACTCGCCGCGCAGGCCGCCCTGGGCGGAGAACTTGCCAAAGGCGTTGCCGGCCATGACGTAGGCGGCGTGTATGTGTTCGTTGTACTCCAGGTTGTTGCTGAAGGCGGGCAGCGGTGTCCACGTGTCGTCTTCTTCCCGGGTTTCCAGGGAGTATAGGTTTCGGATCATGCGCGTGGCGGTTTTCATGCCAGCCTCCAGCTTGCCTTCTTGTCCCAACGGATGTACGTAGTCCAGTTGCACCTGCCAGTTGGTTTCGTCGGCGTTGTTCAGCCCGCGTTGCTGCAACAGGGCGCCGCCGGGGGTGCCTTCGGTATAGCGGGTGGCTTCGTCGTCTACGCCGCGGATCCACTTGACGTCGGCCGTCAGGCTTTGGTCTTTGCGTTCAAAGTCTTTCTTGAAGCTCAGCGTGCCCTCGATCGTCGATTCGTCTTCCTCTTCACGCTCGGTACGCACAACGTTGCGGGTAAGTGTACCGTTTTCGTCGTAGTCGTGATAGGTGTTGGTGGAGTGGTTCACGCCAAAGGAGGGATTATATAGAAAGGATCCTGTCAGCGTGGTCTTTTCGGTCAGGAAGTAGTCCAGTCCCAGCATGACGTTGTGGGCCAGGCCGCCGCGCTCGCGGTCGTTGTATTGGGAGTATACAAAGCTGGTGTCTGCGCTGGTGTATCGCTGATATGACGAGCCATAGCCGGGGGCGTTGCGGTCGTCGATGCCGTAGCTGGAAAAGAGGTTGATGTTGTTCTTGCGGTAGTTGATGCTGTAGGACGCGCCGAGCTGGTAGGGGGTTCCGGCGGTGGCGACGAAGGTGCCGTTGATGCCGGCGCGTTTGTCTTTCTTGAGGATGATGTTGATGATGCCGACCTCGCCCGCGGCGTCGTAGCGAGACGAGGGGTTGGTGATGACTTCGATCCGCTCGATCAGGTTGCCTTGCAGCTTGCGCAGCGCGTCGGGGTCGCGGCTGGTCAGGCCGGAGGGGCGCCCGTCGATCAGGATGCGTACGTTGCCGCTGCCACGCAGGCTCACGGCGCCGTCTACATCCACCGTTACCGAGGGCAGGTTGCCCAGGATGTCCGATGCGTTGGCGCCGACGTTGCTCAGGTCCTGGCTGACGTTAAACACGCGTTTGTCGAGCTGCAGCTCCATGGGCGGGCGCTCGCCTTCGATCACGACTTCCGTTAATACATCGGCGCTGGTTTGGAGTACGATCGTCCCCACGGCCAGGGGCGTGTTGGCCACACGCAGGCCGGGCACGATCTTATCGCGATAGGACACGAACGTAACCTTGAGATAGTACCGCCCGGGCTTTACCGCCAGCGAAAAAGCACCCGCTACATCGGACGTGCCGCCCGCGGCCAGTGCCGAGTCGGCCGCATTATATACGGCCACGGTGGCAAACGGTACAGGTTCTCCATGCTCATCGGCGATCGAGCCCGTCACCGCGCCGGCAGGACGGTCTTGTGCCAGGACAGCGATCTGGTAAAGAATGGGCAAGAGAATGGCAAGTACGTACTTCATACAGCAAAATTGATCGTCTTCATCATACTCTACAAGCATTCTGGGAGCAATGGTCATTACTCCTGATGACGTGATGAAGCCCTGTAAGGGCGCAACACAATAGCCCAGGCTGGAGCGATAGCGAAGGCCTGGGTCACCGGCAATTCCAATGATATTTGAGCCCTGTAAGGGCGGAACAATTCGAGGCACGCACAGGCCCGATGGTGAAACAAAAAAAACGTGCCGCCGGAGGTTGCTCACGGCGACACGTAGTATGATCGGGGCGCGATAGATGTTCTAACGCGTGGGGTTGCTGTAGGCGTGGAGGCCGTTGGACAGATCGGCGGTGTTGTTCTTGCGGTCTACATCGGCCAGGCGCTGTGACGGATCGATTTCGATGGTGGCGATCTCGGCGGCGGGGCGATCGATCTTCAGTGTATACGTCGGGTTGACCCAGGGCCACGCTTCCAGGTCTTTGCGCGGCAGGGTCTTCTCGTCGGGCTTGCCGCCCATCGTTTCGTTCAGGGGTATATAGTATAGCTGCTTGCTGCCGTCCTTGTAAGTAACGAACAGGTCTACCGGCATGGGAAACTCACCCAGACGTTCCAGCGTTACAAAAAGGCCGTCTTCATTTTCCAGGATGCTCCGGATGCTGTAGTCGATCTTCTTGGTGGTGTTCACCCAGTAGCTCATATACCATTTCAGCTGCAGGCCGGAAACTTTCTCCATCACGCGGATGAAGTCGTTGGGCTCGGGGTGGCGGAACTTCCAGGTGTTGAAGTACAGGCGCATGCCTTTATAGAAGTTCTCTTCGCCGATGATATACTTCAGCTGATGCAGGAACACGGTACCCATCGCGTACGCGGCGGTGCTATAGGCGGTATTGGTGTTGTAATGGTCGGAGTGCTGACTGATCGGTTCCTGCAGGCCCTTCTTGATCAGCGAGAAGTATGCATTGTAGCTACCGGTGTGCGCCTCGGCGAGGGATGTGTTGAGCAGCACCGCTTCGGATTCCTGGCTGGCGAAATCCGTAAAGCCTTCGTCGATCCACGGGTACAGCGACTCGTTCGAGGCCAGTACACCCTGGTACCAGCTGTGCGCCGCTTCGTGCAGCATCACGCCCACCAGGCCGCCCAGGCTGCCGTCGCCCAGGATGAGCGTACACATGGGGTACTCCATGCCGCCGTCACCGCCCTGGATGATCGAGTAGGTGTCGTAGGGATATTTGCCAAAGGTTTTGTTCATGAACTCGAAGTGGCGCACGGCAAAGCCTTCCATTTTTTTCCAGTTGTCGAGGATCTTATCGTTCTTCTGGTAGAAGAAGTGCAGCTCGGGTCCGTTGGGTACCTGCGCGCGGTCGTGCAGGTAGTCGGGGTCTGCCGCCCAGGCAAAATCGATCACATCTTTGGCCACGAAGTTCCAGGTCAGGTTGCCTTCGGGGCGTTTTACGGTGGCGCCCGGTTGCTCATAGCCATAGCCGATCTTGTCGGCATTCTTGAGCTTGCCGGTGCCGCAAACCACAAAGGTGGGATCGAGCGTGATCTTTACATCGAAGTCACCCCATACGCCGTGGAACTCGCGTGCTACATATTGATACGCATGCCATCCCTGAAAGTCATACTCGGCCATTTTCGGATACCACTGTGTCATGGAGTAGGCCACGCCCTCGCGGTTGTTGCGACCCGAACGGCGGATCTGCTGCGGCACCTGCGACTCGAACTTCATATCGAACACCGTTTTGGCGCCCGGCATTAGGGCCTTGGGGAGCGTCACTTCCAGGATCGTGCCGTTCACTTTGTACCGGGTATCTTTGCCATCCTGTTTAAGGCTCTGGATATGCTGATATCCGATCTCGTCGTCTTTGAGCTTCGAGATGCGGTCTTTCACGCGGCCGTCGGGATCGGCGATGTTGCGCGAGCGTACATCCATCATGCTGCCCGGCTGGAAGGCATTAAAGTATAAATGATAATATACCTTGCGGAGGGTGTCTTTGGAGTTGTTGTAATAGGTTAGCTTTTGTGTGCCGGTGATCTTGTGTGTTTTCACATCCAGCGTAACGTCCATGACGTACTCGACGCGCTGCTGCCACCGGTAGTCCTGTGCCGGCAGCCAGTACCCGCCCAGGGCTAGCAGAAGTGTGAAAAAGAAGGATTTGTTGCGAAACATGGCTCGTGGGTTAATGAATATTCCGGCAAAATATCCAAACCCGCGAATTTTACAAAGCCATTGGTAAAGCTGCGGTAACATGGGGGACATACCGGTCCCGGGCGGCCGCGGTTCCAGCGCGTCCGCTAAAGCTTAGCCAAAGTATCGACCAGCAGCTCATACTGCTCCTTGGAGTGTGTCGGGAAATTCGCGAACCGCAGTTGCGTCTTTTTAAACGCTCCGTAGCCGTCGCCGGGATGCATGCCATTCTCCAGCAAGAGCTTTGCGATCTTCTCGGTATGCTCGCCGCACTCGGCGACGATCACCGTATTGGATTGATAGGCTTTCTCCTGTACGAACGGATTCATGAGCCCGTTGTCTTGTAACGCTTTATACAGTGTTACCGCCTTATATTCCGTCTCTTTGCGGATCGTCTGAATGCCTCGCCGTACCATGTCTTCTACGACCTGTCCCAGCAAGTAGATACCCAATACGTTGGGTGTCTCGGGGTTTTGATATTTACGGGCGTGGCTATGCAGCGATGGGATGGAGTGATACGAACCGATCGAGATACCTTTTGCCAGCAGCTGTTCGGCTTTGGCCACGCAGGCGTCGTTGATCAACCATACACCGAGACCGGCCGGCAGACCAAAGCCCTTTTGCACGGAGAAGAAGATGGAGTCGAATTGCGTATAGTCAAACGTGGGGTAGGGCAGAGACGATACGGCATCGACCGTCAGGAGCGCACCGGGATTTTTCGCGCGCAGTCCGGCGATCACTTCCAGCGGCAGCGATACGCCCGAGGAGGTTTCGTTGTGCGTTACGGCGATCAGCTCCGTGCCGGCGGGTATGGCCACGGATGCATCAAAGCCCTGGCCCATGGCGACTTCTGCTTTCGCCGGTTTTTTATTGAGCTGCTGTGCGATCTCGTAAAAGCGTTTGGAGAAAGAGCCGTTCACGAGGTGAAAGGATCTTTCTTCCACCAGGTTCTGGATGATGCGTTCCCAGATCTCGTTGGCAGACCCCGTGAAGACAAGTGTGTAGTTGTCGGGAATGTCGAGCAGCGTGCGCAGGCCGTCTACGGATTTGCGGTAAATGGCTTCAAATTGTTTGCTGCGGTGCGATAAAGAGGGAATGCCTTCGCGGAAGGCGGTGCGTACGTGGTCTTCAACAGTGAAATAAAGCTGGGAAGGGCCGGGAGTGAAATTGATCTTGGGACGCATAATAGAACGTAAAAGTAAACGTTCTACACCTAATCATCCGGCACCGGCGACAAAAAGTTGTACGAACAAATCCACACATCGGCCGGACCGGCAGCCTTCTGCCGCGGTAACCGATTTCGTTGCCGATAGGTTCCTGAAAAATAGTTGACAGGTCTGATGGTTTTGCCTAAGTTTGCATCACCCTTGGATTTGGGACACGTTTGCTGAACCTAACAATTATAAACAATACCGAGTCAAGCTTTCGGTCAAAATCAGGCCTCATCCCGATTCGTCGGGCCCTCGCCCAAAAAGCAGGTTAACAGAAGAAGGTTGCGAACGACGGCAGCTCAAAACTTGTCTTTATGGGGTTCAGAAACACCCACCAAATCCATTGGGTATTTTTTTGTCTATACTTTTCCATTCCCCCGGACGATAGCATTTAATGCCTCATCCTTCCCCCAAGAGTACGGTTCTTCTACATTACGCCGCTGTCATAACACAATTGCTCAGACTATAGGCCCAGGCCTGCAACTGGGCTGATCTGTTACGCCCCTTTGGGGCTGGCGGACCTCGGAATATTGCGCGGCTGTGATCATGCGTTCAGGGTGCTTCCGCAGAACTTGCAGAATAGGGCGTCTGTGTCGTGGCCTTCTTTGAGGCAGCGTGGGCATACCTGGGTTGTGATCTTTTCTTGTTGTTTGAGCTGGACCATCTCGGCGGAGACGATGCCGGTCGGGACCGCCAGGATGCCGTAGCCGAGGATCATGATGAACGAGGCCATCGCCTGGCCCAGCGTCGTCTGGGGGGCAATGTCGCCGTAGCCTACGGTGGTCATCGTTACAATGGCCCAGTAGATGCTGCGGGGTATGCTGGTGAAGCCGTGCTCGGCACCTTCGATCATGTACATGCAGGTGCCGGTGATGACCACGGTTGTCAATACCGTTACCAGGAATACGGTGATCTTGTGTTGACTGGCCTTTAGTGCGCGGACCAGGTTTTGGCTTTCGCCGATATGGCGCGAGAGTTTGAGAATGCGGAAGATCCGCAGCAACCGCACGCTCCGGATGACCATGAGCGATTGCGCGCCGGGAATGAATAACGCCAGGTAGCTGGGGAGAATGGAAAGCAGGTCGACAATGCCCAGGAAACTGAAGATGTAGCGCCGCCGTTGTGGCACGACCCACACGCGGGCGAGGTATTCCGCCGTAAAAATCGCTGTGAAGAAGATCTCCAGCGCGCGAAACCAGGGGCCGTAGAGCGCCCGGACCGACTGCACACTTTCGATTATGATCGTCACGACGCTGCCAACGATACAGGCTAACAAGATCAGGTCGAACAATCGACCCGCCACGGTATCGGCTTCAAAGATGATCTCGTACAAACGCAGCCGCCGGCCGCGTAGCGTTTCCTGGGGTTTTACGGAGTGATGGCTCACCGGACGAATATCCTAAAATTATCCCGGACTTGCTACCCGCTTATCAATACAGCACGCGGAACTTGATCGTATGCTCGATGGCGCGCAGCTTGGTGATCACGTCTTTGTTGTATTCTTTGTTGATGTCGGTGATCACGTAGCCTACCAGCTCGTTGGTCTTCAGGTACTGGCCGGCGATGTTGATGCCGTGGTCGGCCAGGGTCTGGTTGATCTTGGCCAGGATACCCGGCACGTTGTTGTGTACGTGGATCAGGCGGTGCGCATCCTTCAGGATCGGCAAGGTCAGGTTCGGGAAATTCACGCTGTTGGACGTGCTGCCCGTGTTGATATAGTCCATGATCTTGCCGGGCACAAAGCGGCCGATGTTCTCCTGCGCCTCGGCGGTGCTGCCACCGATGTGCGGGGTGAGAATGGTATTGGGCAGGCCCCGCAGATCGTTGATAAATTCCTCGTCGTTGCTGACCGGCTCGTAGGGGAACACGTCGATGGCGGTGCCGGCTACTTTTCCACTCACGACGTTATCACGCAGTGCCTGAATGTCCACCACGTGCCCGCGGCTGAGGTTGATGAAGATCACGCCCTTCTTCATCAGGGCGAATTCTTTCGCGCCGATCAGGTTGGCGTTCGACTTGCGACCGTCTACGTGCAGGGAGATCACATCGGCTTGCTCCAGCACTTCTTCCATCGACTTGCACTTCACGGCATTGCCCAGCGACAAGCGCTCTTCGGTGTCGTAGTACAGTACTTTCATGCCGAGCGATTCGGCAATGACGGAGAGCTGCGTACCGATGTTGCCATAGCCGATCATGCCGAGCTTCTTGCCGCGTACTTCAAAGCTGCCTTTGGCAGACTTGTCCCACACGCCCTGGTGCATCTTGGTCGACTTGTCTACGATGCCACGCATCAGCATGATCATTTCGGCCACGGCCAACTCGACCACCGAGCGGGTGTTGCTGAACGGTGCGTTGAAGACGGCGATGCCGCGGCGTGTAGCTTCTTTCAGATCGATCTGGTTGGTGCCGATACAGAAGGCGCCGATCACCATCAGGCGGTTGGCGTGCTCGAGTACCTTGGCAGTGACCATGGTCTTTGAACGGATCCCGAGTACCGATACATCTTTGATCTTTTCGATCAGCTCTTCTTCTGTCATGGCGGCGTGGTAGGTCTCCACGTTAAAGCCTTCGGACCGCAGCAGCTCCACAGCTACCGGGTGCACGTTCTCCAGCAACAAGATGTTGATGCGGTTCTTCGGGTAGGATATCGCAGTGTTCAATTTGTTCAGATAAAGAAATTCGTCCAGGCTCGGCGTAATATGGTCTGCCTTGCTTTTTACGTTTTCGCGGGCCACGTTTTCGGTGAACGCAAAGAACTTGTTGGCAAGTCCTGCGTGTTTGATCTCGTAGTCCGTATAACCATCACCGATAACGTAAATATCACCCTCGAGGTTCAGTTTTCGCAGCTGGGTCACTTTGCCACCGTTTGCCGACAGTGGATTCTCGGTGTCGAAGCCCGTCACTTTACCATCGCTGTCAAAGCGAAACTCGTTGGCCAGGATGTTCTCGGGCTTGATGCCATATTCGGTCACGATCGGCTCGATGAATTCGCGGAAGCCGTTGGAGATGATGTAAATATTGTCGGCGTAGGTCTGAAAGAACTCTTTGTTGCGCTTGAACGATTCAGACACGCTGCCTTTCAGGCGAGTGATCAGGGCCGGCAGGTGGTGCTGGCTGGGCGCCAGCAAGTGCAGCCGCTGTTCCAATGACTCGCGAAACGATATCGAGCCATCCATACCCTGGTTGGTGATGGCGACAATCTTGTTCTTGCGCTCTTCGCGTTCAGGGTGATCCTGTAAGGAGATGTCGGCCAACACGTCAAATGCTTCTACTTTCGTAAAGGTGCTATCAAAGTCGATGACAAAATACTTGTTCAGCTTCATGGGTAGGAAATGAAGCGCAAATGTAATTTATCCTGTACGATGTACGATGTGATGGACGCTATTTTTATTGTCCTAACGGTTGTCCGTTGGTACCTGTGTTCAGAGCGGCAGGTGCATGACCACCGCGGTGGCACCACACACGTACGAGAATTCCGACGACGCCTTGACGGCGTCGGGCACTGCTTCGCGCGTCACATCGGTAAATCCTTTCTTGAGGAAGAAACCCCGTGCGCGCTCGGTGAGTAAATATATACCTGCCAGCCTGCGGTTGCGTGCTTCGGCTAACAAATATTCGGTAATGTTGCTGCCAACGGCCTGGCCACGTATGCCCAGCTTGACCGACAGGGAGCGAAGCAACGCGTACGCGCCGTATACTTCGAGTGCGCCGGTACCGACAAGCTGGTCGCCTTCATAGTACCCCACCAGCAGGTCGCGTGTATAGTCGAGATCGTCTGCCGGCAGGCCGGAGGCGCGCAGCAGTGCACGAAAAGATTCAAAACGTTCCGGGGTGTCGATGAGTCTATAGGTCAGTTCCATGCGGCTAATGTAAGCGATCAATCTTGTGATTGCACCACAACCGCAGAAGTTTCCTGCGTTTCGGCCGGCGTACAATGCAGGAAGAGGTTGCCCAGCGCATGGCGTGCACGGTTCCAGATCTTCTCGTCGATCGAGTAATGTACGCTCGGACCATCGCTGTGCCCCTTGATCAGTCCCGCTTGCCGCAGCGCCTTGAGATGCTGCGATATCGTCGCTTGCGACAGGGGCAGGCCATTGACGATGTCGCCGCACAAGCAGCGCCGGCGTTGCGCCAGGAATTGTAATATGGCAATGCGCGCCGGATGCCCCAGGGCGTGCGCGTATTCGGCTAAGTGTAGCTGCGCCGGTGTAAAGCCGTCGATTTTACTTGCCCCCATAGGTTATTGGTTAGATCGTAATAATACGATTTATCAGGACCGCTGTCAACCCCCTTTTTTGAGGTTCGGGGGACAGCGGGCTATCGCCGGCATTGCCGGGAGTTCCGGGCGCGAGAAACGCCGGACACGGCGAGCTTAAACGTGAACCTACCGGGAATCTAAATAGCATCGAAATAGCCCTTAAGGACTATATCAATGCTATTTCAATGCTATTTCAATGCTATTTCATATCTATGACATATCTATGATATATGCGCCTGAAAGTGCCTGAAACGATCCCTTATTAAGACAAAAGGTCGCCTGTGGGCGACCTTTTAGTGAAATCTGTTCCGTCTTTGACGGCGCTTATTTCTTTTTACGTTGGATGGCCTTTTCTGCGGCCGCCACGATGTTTTTCGGGCTCAGGCCGTATTTCTCCAGCAGCTGGGTGGGGGTACCGCTTTCACCGAACGAGTCGTTTACAGCGACCATCTCGATGGGCAGCGGGTTATGGCGCGCCAATACCTGGGCTACGCTGTCGCCCAGGCCACCGTTGATCTGGTGCTCTTCGGCGGTCACCACGCAGCCGGTCTTGCTGGCAGAGGTCAGGATGGCCTCTACGTCCAGCGGCTTGATAGTGTGGATGTTGATCAGCTCGACGCTGATGCCCTTCTCGGCCAGGATGGCTTCGGCTTCGATGGCCTGCCATACCATGTGGCCACAGGCAAAGATCGTCACGTCCTTACCGTCCAGCATCTTGTCGGCTTTGCCGATGGTAAAGGGGCGGTCTGCCGTAAAGATGGGCCAGTTCGGGCGGCCAAAACGCAGGTAGGCGGGGCCATGGTGCGCGCCCAGGGCGATCGTAGCGGCTTTGGTTTGGGCAAAGTCGCACGGCACGATCACGGTCATGCCCGGCAGCATCTTCATCATGCCGATATCTTCCAGGATCTGGTGCGTGGCACCGTCTTCCCCCAGGGTGAGGCCGGCGTGCGACGCGCAAATCTTTACGTTCTTATCTGAATAGGCAACCGACTGGCGGATCTGGTCATACACGCGGCCGGTCGAGAAGTTTGCAAACGTGCCGGTGAAGGGGATCTTGTCGCCAATGGCCATGCCCGCCGCGATGCCGATCATGTTTGCCTCGGCAATACCGATCTGGAAAAAGCGTTCGGGAAATTCCTTCTTGAAGGCATCCATTTTTAACGATCCGGTCAGGTCGGCGCAAAGCGCTACGACGTTCGGGTTCTGTTTGCCCAGTTCATGCAGCCCGACGCCAAAGCCCGAGCGTGTGTCTTTCTTTTCAGTGAAGGTAAATTTGGTCATGGAGATAGTAGCGTTGTTTCAGGTCCTGCCGGTACCGGCAAGGCGCTGCGAAAGTCGTAAATAAATTTCGTTTCTACCAGCACCCCGGCCGCACTATTTGCCGCGGTTTCCGTCAATTAAAGACGTTTACCGTGGCCGTTTCACCGGCTTTGAGGGTAATGGCCTTCGAGCCTGTGAATTTGCTGCCGGAGGCGTTCTTTACGCGAAAAACGACCTTGTACCGGCCGGGCAGCAACGTCAGCGGGAAACGCGCGCGCCGGTTGTCGAGGTCGCAGACCCACTCCTGGGTGCCGTCGGCCAGGACCTCGTACAGGCTGCCAAAGCCGGTGGCAAGGGTGTTGACGTTCAGCACGCCCGGTGCCGGCAGGTAGACGTTCTGGGTCTTGCCACCTTGTATGTCGACGCTGAACTTGCGGCGGGGCAGGGTAAGGGTTTCCACGTCGTAGGCGCCTGCCAGGTAGCGGATCGTCTCGGTGCTGCGTTGGATGTTCAGCACCTCCGGTTTCCCTTTTTGCCGTACGATCGCCTCCAGGTTGCTGTCGGTGCGCCCTTCCTGTCGAATGACCAGGTTGCCCTGCGGCACGTCGATGCGGACCACGTTGTGTTTACCGTTCTCGAGGATGACATTGCGCTTTACGGTAGGCGGCAAGGTATAGACTACCAGGTCGTAGTCTACGACGGGGTCTACCTGCACGGAGTCGGGGCGGCCCTGGGCATCGCGGTAGTGCACGAAGTCATAGAGGCCCAGGCCCGTGAGCGTGTTGACAAAGCTTACGTTCACGTTCGTTTCGGTGGGCTGTTTGCGCGCGTCCAGCAGCTCTACGCTCACCGTGGTGTGGGCGAAGGTCGACTCGATGGCTTTGTTCAGTTCGCGGTAAAACTCCTGGGGTGTCTCCGCGCTGATATACTTGCCGGCGCAGTCCAGCGTTTTCTCGGCCCGCAGGCCCAGCCCGATGATATAGGGTTTTAAAAATATACCCGACTTCTGCAGCGCGCGCGAGGTGGCACAGACGTCGCCGCCGCACGACTCGATGCCGTCCGTTATGAGGATGACGATGTTGCGATAACCAACGCTGTTGGCGGGAAAATCTTTGGCGGCTTGTTCCAGCGAGTAGGTGATGGGCGTAACCCCCTTGGGTTTGATCTCGTCGATCTTTGCCATGATCTGCGCGTGGTTCCGGGCCTTGAAAGGCACTTCCAGCTTCGTGTCTTTGCAGTTGTTGACCTCTTTCATGAACTGGTGTCCGTACACACGCAGCGCCAGCTCGAGGCTGGTATTCTGTTTCAGGGAGTCGACCACCTTGGTGAGAATGTTGCGGGCGATGCTCATCTTCGTCTGATTGCGCCCCCAGGGCTCCAGCATGCTGCCCGAGCCGTCGAACAGGAACAGAATGCGCGTTTTCTCCGGCAGTTTCTGCTGCAGCTTGGTTTGGGCTATAGAGGTTGCCGCCGCTGTCAGAAATACCAGTAGGAACACATATTTACCTTGTAAACCCCGTACCATCATAATTATTCCCGCTTCTAATAACGTCACAATGTCGCCTGGATTACGCACAAATAAAAGTTGGCCGAATCATTCCCGCGATGGTCGAAACCACATTGTTTTCAGGCGTGAAATTGATTAACTTCTCTGCAAGACAATGCAAACTGGTATGGGAAAAGTCAGAAACATTCTGCAGGCGAAAGGGAACCAGGTTTTCTCGGTCGAACCTACAACGACGGTCTACAAGGCCATCGAGCTTATGTCAGAGAAGAACATCGGCGGGTTGCTCATTACCGACGCTGATGGAAAGATGCTGGGGATCTTTACCGAACGCGATTACGCCCGGCGTGTGATCTTGCAGGGACGCTCTTCGAAAGATACCGACATTGGCGATATCATGACGACAGACCCGGTAACGGTATCGCCAGACAACAGCATTGAAGATTGCATGACGCTCATGACCAGCCGTTTTGTCCGCCACCTGCCGGTGCTCGACAACGGCTGTCTGTGCGGCATGATCTCCATCGGCGACGTGGTGCGCTTCATCATCGACGAGCAGCGCGGCATTATCGAAGAGCTCGAAGTGTACATCACGGGACACCGTTAACCACGATCAGGCACTGAATTCCACGCGGTGCAGTACCGTATGCGTGGCGCGGCGGATGAGCAACGTATGCCGTACCGGCCCGCGCACACACTCGTATGCCTCCAACCCGGCAGCGTCGGCCTGCCAGAAGAAAGCTCCCGCGGCAAGTTCCGTGGCATGGAGCGGTTGCGCCAGTACGTCCAACGCACGCGCGTCGATGCGCCGGCAGACGGTGTCGGCGACAACCACATGCTTTGAAAAGGCGGTGCGTGCTACTGCGCGCAATACTGCGTCGGGGTCGGCGATATAGGCAAAATAATGCGCTTCCCGTCCGGAGAGGTATTTCACGTTCAACCCCTCGACCTTTCCCAACCGCAGCGCCTGCAGGAATGCCGGCGACAGTGTGTCTTGCAGCGAAGCGTGCAGCACGATCGGACCTACGGCTTCGTTTATGGAAACCGGTGCGTCCGGTATCTGCTGGCGCTTGTCACACGCGGCCGACAGGAAGAGCACCAGCAGGGGGATGACGGCAAGGAGTCCGCGTTTCATGTTATCTGGACAGGGCGATGAGCTGTGTCAGTGCTTCCAATGCTTTTGTCTCGGCCGGGGCTACCTGGCCATCGGCGCGGATGATCTCCTGCATGGTGGCGAGGATCGCCTCGTGGTCGGCGTCATGGCCGGCGCCGAGCTGGCGGGCCGAGGTCTCCAGCAACGCGGGCAGCTGTGCTTTATCCAGGGCGTTGTATTCGCGGATGGTGGTATAGAGCTTCTTCTCCAGGTCTGTGCCGGCGGGGTAGAGCGAGGCCATCTTGTTTTTGATGGCGGCCATTTCCGCCGGGTCGTATTGATTGTCGGCTTGCGACAGGTGTACGTAGAGAAAAACGATGAAGTCGGGAAAGGTAGAGAGTTTTGTCATGCTTCGGGTGGTAAAATGGATTTATTGGATGCGGATCACCGAGGTCTCGATGCTGTTGCTTTCGTGTAATGCGCGGTCTTTCAGGGACAGGCGCAGCTTCAGGTTCTTGCCGTGGAAAAGGTCGCGAAAGCCGGAGCTTGTCATGGCGTAGGTAATTTCGCCCTGTTTATCGGACGTGATCGTAAAGTCGAAAACCAGAAAGGTGTGGTGGCCCGGTGTCAGGGCGGAGAGCAGCGGCAGCCGCGTGTCAAAGCCTTGTGCGCAGACCTTTGTGGGCAGGTCGCGGGTGAAGTCGAATTCGGTATAGGTTCCGTCGTTTCCTGCTACCAGAAAGTCCACGAACAGGTTCAGTGCATTTTTATTCTGCTCGGAGTAGAACGTGTTGTCGATAGACGAGAGTATATAGAATTTTTCTTCCTCCATCATCAGGGAGTCGCTGATGACGTGCGAGTCATTCAGGATGCCTTTGTTTTTGGCTGCTACCAGGATGCTTCCGGCGCGGTAGTTCAGGCACGAGTACGGGTAGACCAGCGGAGGAAGCTCGCTGAATGCGGGCTTTTCGCGAGTCTCGAGTGTAGCCAGCGTGCCGGTAGCCGTGCCGGGATCTACCAATACAAAGGTGCCGACGCTCTGGTTGTATTGTACGTCGACGCGTGCACCCGGAACAGGTGTTAACGTAGTGCCATTCTCCAGAAAGAAATTGTAGGACTGATAGGGGGCGTCCCGGTCTGTTTCCGTCAGACCGATGTCGCCGTCGCCGTCCCGGTACCGGAAGGTTACCGCCACGGTATCGATCGGTGTTGCTGTAGCGCCGGCTACAAACTTTACCGATACAAACTCCAGTTGCGGCTCGATAGTATACTGTACATCGTTGTCACCGTCATCACTTCCACAGCCGGCGAGCAGGGCCAGCATTCCAACACAGATAATACGTCTCACGTTCTAAAGCGAAAAAGAATATAGTATAGTTTAATGGACCGATCGTTGCCAGGTTACACAAACGCCGGGATGCCGGTGATCTGGTTGCCCAGGATCAGCAGGTGGATGTCGTGCGTACCCTCATAGGTAACGACCGACTCCAGGTTCATCATATGGCGCATCAGCGGATATTCGCCGGTAATGCCCATGCCGCCGTGGATCTGGCGTGCCTCGCGGGCGATCTCGAGCGCTACCTGCACGTTGTTGCGCTTGGCCAGGGAGATCTGCGGTGTCGTGGCTTTGCCTTCGTTCATCAAGGTGCCGAGGCGCCAGTTGAGGAGCTGGGCTTTGGTGATCTCGGTCAGCATCTCCGACAGCTTTTTCTGTACCAGCTGGAACGACGCAATAGGCTTGCCAAACTGCTCGCGTTCCAGCGCATACCGGCGGGCGGAGTCGTAACAATCCATGGCCGCGCCGATGGCACCCCAGGCAATGCCATACCGGGCGGAGTCGAGGCACATCATGGGCGCCCCCAGGCCGCTTTTGCCGGGCAGCAGGTTTTCTTTCGGTACTTTTACGTTGTCAAACACCAGCTCGCCCGTGGCGCTGGCGCGCAACGACCACTTGCCGTGTGTCTCGGGGGTTGTAAAGCCTTCCATGCCGCGTTCTACGATCAGCCCGTGGATGCGGCCCGCTTCGTTCTTGGCCCACACTACCGCTACGTCTGCGCGCGGTGAATTGGAGATCCACATCTTGGCGCCGTTCAACAGGTAGTGGTCGCCCATGTCCTTAAAGTTGGTGACCATGCCGGAGGGATTGGAGCCGTGGTCGGGCTCTGTCAGACCGAAACATCCGAGCCACTCGCCGGAGGCCAGCTTGGGCAGGTATTTTTTGCGCTGTGCTTCGCTGCCGAATTTGTAGATGGGATACATCACCAGCGAGCCTTGCACGGAGGCCGTGGAGCGCATGCCCGAGTCGCCGCGCTCGATCTCCTGCATGATAAGTCCATAGGAAATATAGTCTAATCCGCCGCCACCGTATTCTTGCGGTACGGTAGGACCGAAGGCGCCGATGTCGCCAAACTTTTTGACGATCTCATAGGGAAAGTGCGCGTGCTGCGCCCAGTCTTCGATATAGGGAGAGATCTCGCGTTTTACGAAATCGCGGATGGCGCTGCGGATGAGCTTGTGCTCTTCGGTAAAAAGATCGTCGAGCTGATAAAAGTCCGGATGCTCGAAGGTATCCTGTTTCAGGGATTTCTTGCCAAGGCCAGGGGTCGCGGTTTGTGCAGACATAATTTGAAATGGGATTAGGACATAATAACTTGCGCACCAAGTTACACAACTAATTTACATTCCGATAAGCCCCTATGATGGATAATACACCTGTAGACCCTGTGCTGTTAGAGCAACTTAAAAAGCTGCAAGCCAAGTACAACGCCATGGGCCAAGACCTGTCGTCGTACCTGGACGGCCTGTTGTACGCCGACTATCTCACGTACTGGGACTACATCCACCTGGATACGCTGCTGAGCCTGCAAAACCCCAAAACGCAGTTCCCGGATGAAAAGATCTTTATCCTTTACCACCAGATCACGGAGCTGTATTTTAAGTTGATCCTGCACGAGCTGGAACAGATCACCGCAAACCCGCAACCCAGCGAAGCGTTCTTTACCGATCGCCTGGACCGCGTGATCCGATACTTCTGTCACCTGGAAAATTCCTTCGACGTGATGGTACAGGGGATGGAAAAGGAGCAATTCCTCAAATTCCGCATGGCGTTGCTGCCGGCCAGCGGGTTTCAGTCGGCCCAATACCGCATGATCGAGCTGTATTCCACCGACATGATCAACCTGGTGAACCTGAACGACCGGCCCAACCTGCAGGGAGAGCCCATCCCGGTGTTGCTCGACAAGCTGTACTGGCGCAGCGGGGCGACGGAGCTTGCCTCGGGTACAAAAACGCTCACACTCCGGCAGTTCGAGCAGAAGTACACGGCCGAGTTCCTGGAGGCCGGCGAGCGTCTGAAAGACACCAACCTCTGGCAGCTGTACCAGCGACATTTCTCCACATCGCCGCAGCGTGACGCGGTCGTAGCCCGTTTGCGGGAATTTGATACGCTGGCCAACGTGCTTTGGCCGCTGGCCCACATGCGCTCGGCGGGGCATTACCTGCATAAGTCTCCCGAGGATATCAAAGCCACGGGCGGTACCAACTGGCAGAAGTATTTGCCCCCGCGCTTTCAGAAGATCTCATTCTTTCCGGCCCTGTGGTCGGAGCAGGAATTGCAGGAGTGGGGCAAGCAGGCGTTTATGGAGGCTGCGGCGAAATAGTCGATGTAAGATTATACTGCATACTGGTTTTTTCTTTCTGAACCAACGGGGTATTTTTGATTGCTGCCGTATAGCATCATGGAATATCTCAGACAGTACAACAAAATCTATTGTGTGGATGACGGCGTCGAGATAGAGCTGTTGCTTTACGACGAAGGTAGCCGCCATGCCGTATGGCTAAAACCCTTTGACGTTCGTTATCATCGGAACTTTGACATTGGCTTTTCCCATTTTCTGGGAACAGAGATCTACGATCGCGAGTTTATCCTGGAGGGAATCCGGGGTGAATACGGTGAATATTATATCAAATTGCAAAACGGAGACGTTGTCACGATTTCGAGTATGCCTTATGGCAACAGCGATGTTATCTGTCAGGTTGTATCGATATACCATGAAACAATTCACAGACAGATCTGGATACCTGGCGATAGTAATATATACGCATCGATGCTTCGAAGGTACCAGCATGCCGATGACGTCGAAGTCCTTCAAGACACCCTGTAATATTTAGCACGTATGATAAACCTATTTGTAAGCTTCCTGCTCCTGGCGACCCCCCAGACAAAATTCCTGACCTACACCAACCCGATGAACAAGTTCAACATGCGTTACCCGGAGCGTTGGCAAAACCAGGCCGGCATGAACGCCGTGGCTTTCCTGAGCCCGAAGGAGAACGAGCAGGACGCATTCCAGGAGAACGTAAACCTGATGCTCCAAGACCTGACGCAGCAGCCGATGAACATCGACCAATACACCGAGCTTACGCGTCAGCAGGTCGTGCAATTTGCCGGTAACGACGCGATCGTATCACTCAAAGACGCGACCATCGGCGGGCAGCCCTGCAAAGAGTTTGTTTTCAAGATGGCCTACGACGGACGCAACCTCAAGCTGAAACAATACTGGTTCATCAAAGAGCAGACCGCCTATTTGTTTACCTATACCGCCGAAACGACGCAGTATGCCAACTATGAAAATGTGGCAACGAACCTGATGAAAAGCTTTTCGTTCTACTGATGGAGATCAAACTTTACAAGTCTCCGTGGAAAGCACTCCTGTTGCTTGTAGTCTGCCTGTTATTTGTAGCCATTGGTATCTGGATGTTGAATGATCCCGAGGCGGACCGTTTCTGGGCCTGGTGTTGTATCGGTTTCTTCGGGCTGGGAGTACCGCTGTCCTTGTTTAACATGTTCGACCGTCGGCCGCAGATCATTCTCAACGAGGTCGGCGTGTTCGATCGCACCGCCTTCAAACAGGTTATTCCCTGGGACGTGATCCGGGATGCATACCTGTTGAACATCAATCAGACCAGGTTCATTTGCCTGATCGTCGACAAACAATACGAGCCCTCGCGGAAGAAGGGACGCTTTATGCGGGGATTTACGCGCATGAGTAAATCACTGACCGGTGCACAGGAGTTGAACATCAATCTGGCCGCGGTGTCGGTAGACGCGACGAAGCTCGGGCAATTTGTTTTGGAAATGGCGCGGCTCGCGCCGGAGGCGCGAAGGGAACGTGTGCGGGCGGGATTGTTGCCGGCAAAGGGATGAGTATAGTTTTTCGGATATACTACCGTTGATATTAAGAAGCTATGGCTATTATCATTCTGAATAAGAGTACATGCACGATGTGTAACAAAGTGCTAACACCTACAGATAAGATCGTCGGATTACCTGCCTATTTTGGAGCTCCTGAGGATCCATTGTATTTTTTTCATGACGCCGGATTTCATGAAGACTGCTTTTTAAGTCATCCTTTACATCAAAGCGTACTTGATAGAATAAAATATATAGAAAACCGTGAATGGTGATAGACGCGCGAAACACTGGAAATGGAATGACATGGCTGGAACCATAGAAGCACATTGTAAGCGACATTCGGAACTTTTCTTGAACGATTGCGTGAAGGAGACTTTGATAGAGGAGAATGTAATCGTCTAACAGCCGGGGATAGTCGATTTATGCCATTTCCCAATAAACCGTATCTTTGGAACTGGTTTAATCCGGAATGCCCGCAAAATCTCCTTTTTGGCTGATATTCATTGCTTTAACAGGCGCCTGCAGCGTCGCGTGCGGCCAGGGCTTCACCCGTAAAACCTACCACGACCCGGAAAAGAAAAAGATCAAGGAAGTCTACCAGGTCAAGGATACGCTCCGCAACGTAGCCCACGGCCGTTACACTTCTTACTTTGTCAACGGCCAGGTAGAGTCCAAGGGCCAGTTCGAGAACAACGAAACCACCGGCGTCTGGGAGTTCTACTACGAAACCGGCAAGCTCAAAATGCGCGGCATCCTTTTCAAAAGCTCCAACTACGGCATGTGGGAGTACTTCTATGAAGGCAGCGGCCAGAAGAGCATGGAGGGCATCATCAACGGCAAGAACCGCGAGGGCGAATGGAAATCCTATTACGAGAACGGCCATGTGAAGGAGGTAGGCACCTACAAGGAGAACCGCCGCGTAGGGCTTTGGAAAAACTACTTCGAAGACGGCACGCTGAAGGGCGAGATCCTCTACATAGACGACGCCGGCAACTACACCGAATATTATCACTCCGGTAAGACGCAAAGCGAAGGCCCGCGCGTCGGGACACGCAATACGGGCCACTGGAAATTCTATCGTGAAGACGGTTCCCTCGAGAGCGAAGGCGACTACGCCAACGGCAAGAAGCACGGCCCGTGGAAACGGTATTTCTCCAACGGTACCGTGGCCGCCCAGGGCAGCTACGCCAACGACGAGCCTGTAGGGCCGTGGGAGTACTTCTACGAAAGCGGCGGATTGCAATCATCCGGCGAATATGTAGCGGGCAAAAAGGAAGGATACTGGAAGACACTCAACAGCAACGGCACCCTCAAAAGCGAAGTCGCCTTCACCAAAGGCTCCGGCGAATACCGCGAGTACCATCCCAACGGATCCTTGAAAGTAAAAGGCCCGATCCGCGACGGCAAGCGCCACGGCAAGTGGGAGTTCTTTTTGCCGGACGGCACGCGCGAAGGCGTGTGCGAATACAACTACGACAAGGGCACGTTCTACGGCTATTACCCCACGGGCGAGCTGCAGACCAAAGGCACGCTGGAAGGCGAGCTCAAGACAGGCACGTGGGAGATCTACGAAAAAGACGGCAAGCTCTCGGGCTATTACAAACCCTTTTACGACGACCGTAAGCTGGGCAAAGAGATCGTGGCGCTGGCGACCACCAGCAGTACGCGCAAGGGGCGAAGCAGATCGCAGGGCTTTCGCTACTTCCGGGAAAAGGGCAACGAGTTTCACGGTGTGATCATGAGCACGAATCCTGTCTGGACGGCGGTCGGACGTATTCCGCTGGGCGTGGAGTTCTATGTGCAGGAGCGGCTGGGCCATGAGTTCGAGTTCCTGGGCATCCGCGACCCATTCTTTACCGCCGACGACGAGATCACCCCCGGCAAGCTCTTCGAGCGGGGTTACAGCATCAGCATCAAACAGAAGTTTTACAATGGTCTGAAGGTGGGCATGTGGTACTTCGGCCACGAGATCAGGTTCACCAACCTGGGCCATTTCATCAACGAACCCACGTTCCTATTCACGGTCAACGCCGTGGAGCAGCGCATCGAGTGGGGGCCGATGCTGGGCTACCGCATTATGCGCCGGAACAATGCCGCCGGCTTTACGATCGATACCTTCGCCTCCGTCAACATCGGCTACCGCGGCTTTGACATCGATCCGGTCTTTGCCTCGTATTTTGAAGCGCTCGACCACGACAAGTTTTCCCGAACCTTCCACATCGGTCTGAACTTCGGCAACGTGTTTTCGTACCGCTAACGTCCCCGATCTCTGCCAAAAGGTCATAATGTTGAAGGCCGTCGATGGATCGCCCGGGATACGCCCTACTAAAGCCCTACATAAGCCCTACTGAAGTCCACCCAAAGCCCTATCGGCCCAAAACAGCAGATCTGCGTTTTCAGCGTGTTTTGGAGGTTGGAGCTTAGAATGCCCGCGGTCAGAATGTCAGGTGAAATCCTTACCTTTGCCCCTGGATTGAAGGATAAAAACCTTCCCACGATATGAAGACAGCAGAAGTAGTCCTGACGCCTGAAGAGGCGTTTGAGGAAGAGCAGTTTACCGCCCACCTGTACCAAAAGCTGGGCCTCCAAAACGACGGCAGCGTATATATCCGTCCCGTCAAGCGCTCGATCGACGCCCGTTCCCGGCAGGTCGTTGTACGCATTCAATGTGAGATCCTCTCACCCGCAGAAGCTATACCCGACGCACCTCGCGCAGAATATCCCAACGTAAGCCATGCACCGCGCGTCGTGATTGTCGGCAGCGGCCCGGCGGGACTGTTCGCCGCGCTGCGTCTGATCGAGCTGGGCTTGAAGCCGATTGTGCTGGAGCGCGGTGCTGACGTACAGGCCCGTCGTCGTGACCTGGCCGCCATCAACAAAGACCATATTGTCAACCCCGAGTCTAACTATTGTTTTGGCGAAGGCGGCGCGGGAACATACTCGGACGGCAAGCTCTATACGCGCTCCAAAAAGCGCGGCGATGTGAACCGCATCCTGGAGATCATGGTGGCGCACGGCGCCAAAGAAGATATCCTGTTTGATGCGCACCCGCACATCGGTACGAACAAGCTGCCGCGGCTGGTGGCCGCCTTGCGCGAGAGTATTCTGCAGGCTGGCGGTGAGGTGCATTTTAATACGACGGTCACCGACCTGCTGTTGAGAGACAGCAGCATCTATGGTGTAAAGACCCAGCGGGGCGACGCGATCGAGGGGGAGGCCGTCATTCTGGCCACGGGGCATTCCGCCCGGGATATCTTCCGGTTGCTGCACGAAAAACAAATTCTGATCGAAGAGAAGCCCTTTGCGCTGGGCGTGCGCGTGGAGCATGCGCAAGAGCTGATCGATCGGATCCAATATCATTGTCCGACAGACCGTGGACCGTATCTGCCCGCGTCGTCGTATGCCCTGGTGCACCAGGCCCGCGTCGGTGGGAAAGAAACCGGTGTGTTTTCGTTTTGCATGTGCCCCGGTGGCTTTATTGTACCTGCGGCTACGGCGCCCGGCGAGGTCGTTGTAAATGGCATGAGCCCGTCGCGCCGGGATTCCCAATATGCCAACTCGGGTATTGTCGTGGCCGTGGATAGCGAAGACTTTAAAGATTTTCGTCAGCACGGTGCGTTGGCAGGCATGTACTTTCAGGCAGCCATCGAGCAGCAGGCATGTCGCATCGCCGGGAACACGCAGGTGGCGCCGGCGCAGCGATTGGTGGACTTTGTCGACAAACGTGTGTCGACGTCGTTGCTGGAGTCCTCGTATCAGCCCGGCCTGGCCCCGGTGGCGATGCAGGATGTGTTGCCGTCGCGCATTGCGCAGGCGCTGCAGCAGGGGTTTAAGAACTTTGGAAGCAAGATGAAGGGATATCTCACCAATGATGCGCAGATCGTGGGGGTGGAAAGCCGCACGTCGTCGCCAGTGAAGATCCCTCGCGATAAAGAGACGCTGGAGCATCCGCAGATCCAGAACCTGTTTCCCTGTGGTGAAGGTGCGGGGTATGCGGGGGGGATTGTCTCGGCGGCCATGGACGGTGAGCGTTGCGCGGAGGCGGCTGTGCGCCGGATAAAAAAATAAGGGCCGCTATCGGCGGCCCTGTGGGGTCAATGTGAAATCTCTGCCCGACCTGTATGCAGTTCCGATAGAAGCTATCGGGACTGCATACAGGGTCTCCGCCCATCGGGGCTCAGACTTGCCAGGGGCTGACATTATAGCCCTGAAGGGGCGTAATACAATAGCCCAGGCTGTAGCGGTAGCGAAGGCCTGGGTAAACAGAAATCCCAATAATATGGAAGCCCTGAAAGGGCGCAACAATTCGAGGCACGCACGTGTCCATTTTGTTACGCCCCTTCAGGGCTCCGTCTTCACTAACATAATAGACCCAGGCCTTCCGCCTGGGCTGATTTGTTGCGCCCTTTCAGGGCTCCGTCGTCACTAGCACGAGAGACCACAGGAGACCTGGGGCTCTGTATTCCGCCCTTTCGGGGCTGGCAGGAAAATTTATATTCCTACCGGCGCATTTACTTCTTCAACCAGGCATCACGCAAAGCAATCTGCTCCGGCGTAGCCTCGGGGTCGAACGCCAGCAGGTGCCGTTGTGACAGCTTCACCTTCCGCATGGGGGCCGAAAGCTCCACGGGTTGTTGTGCGCCGGTGCTATCTTTGCGCAGCACCGTAAACGCTATTGTTTTTAAAGTAGGGAGCGCATCGCGCTGGCGTTGCAGGAAAGCGCCCAGCTCGGGGCCCAGGTCGGGCATAGTCTCTCCGTTGATCTTTTGCAGTACGTCGCCGTCTTTAAAACCGAGTGCGACGCCCATCTCGTTCATGTTCGCCGTCGTGGAGATCTCGAGCATGGGCTTGCCGTTCACCTGTGTGATGCCGATGTTGTTCTGGCTCAGACCCATGGAATAATCTTCTACCTGTACTTCCTCTTTATACAGTACGCCCGCGGTGGCCAGCACTTCTGCCAGCGGCAGCGGCTCGGTGCCTTTTACATGTTTGGCAAAGAACTCGCCGATCTGCGGATAGGTCATGGCCGTGATCTCGTCAAACAGTGCGTCGTCGCGGAAGGATTTTTCCTTGCCATATTTTTTGGACAGGTCCATCAGCAGGTTGGGCAATCCATACTTGCCGGCCGACAGCTTGCGGAGCTTCAGGTCCAGGCACAGGCCGATCAATGCGCCTTTCATATAGACGTTGCCGTATTGATCGTGGTATTTATCCAATGTAAAGCGGCTGATGTCGGTAAAGGGCACGTCGTTGATGAACTGGTCGGCCGTCATCATTTTCTCGCGCAGCACGTCCAGGTATTCTTCCGGTGTGATCAACCCATAGCGTACCTGCACGCTGCCGGCGAAGTATTCGGTTACGCCTTCGTACAGCCACAGGTGCTGCGACATCTTGGGGTCGTTGAAATCAAAGTGGCCGATCTCCTCCGAGTGGATGGTCAGCGGGGTGACGATGTGGAAGAACTCGTGGGCGGCAAAGTCGCGCAGCTGCTGGTTCATCTCGTCGATGGTCTGCTCGGGCATGTAGTAGAACGACGAGTAGGAGTGCTCCAGCGCGCCGTAGCTGGTCACCGGCTTGTCGGTGAAATAGAAAATAAAGGCGTATTTGTTCACCGGCAGCTTGCCTCCGAGGAACTCCTTCTGGGCCATGAGCACTTCGCGGATGCTGGCGGCGATCTGTTTGGCGGTCACGCGGTTGTTGGGCGAATACGAGCCGATCAATACTTCGGTATTGGAGACTTTGATCACGGCCGTATCGGGCTTCGCGTACATCAGCGGCGAGTCGATCAGCTCGTCATAGTCGGTTGCCTGAAAGGTGTCGACGCGCTTGGCTTTGTCGGCGCTGCCGGCTTCCTTGCGCACGGTGCTTAAGGGCTTTCCCGTCTGCAGGGGGATCAGGCCGGACGAACCGTAGAAGGCTTCGGGGCGAATGACCGAGAACTGGAAGGGCACCTCTTTCACGCCGTCAAAGTAGCCGAAGAAGCCGCTGGTGTTGAGCACAAAGTTTTTGCCGTCTTCAATGTTGGTGCCGGCGGGTTGAAAGATATCCGGGCCGGGCAGCTCGGTATCATAGCTGTCTTCCACCCAGTAGCTGATCTTGGCCAGTTTCTTGGCGTCTTTGATCTTCCAGGCGTTGTCGTTCAGCTTCTCCGTTACGAGCTTGTTGCCTTTCTTGTCGGCGGCGGTGAAGTCGGACACGAAACGGCCGTAGTCTTCGATGGAGTATGTACCCGGCACCATCTTGGGCAGATAGAACGTGAGCTCGTTCTGGCTGGTAGGAGGGGGTAGAAGTTCTACATATAGCTTGTCGTTGACGACGTTGGTGAGGTCTATCGTATAGTGGTAGCCTTTTCCCTTTTTACCCTGGGGGTATGCGGTCAGCGCAGACGCCAGCAGCAACAAACCCAGGAATGATCTTTTTATAAACATATTGAAATTGAATTTGGAACGAAGATAATTTTATTTTGTTTCGATACTAGACAATACAGGACCGGTGGCAACAAATACAGCAAATAACACCAAAAAGACCGTGATCATCGGGGCGACAACCGACCCCTCACGTTATGCCTATCTCGCGGCGCAAATGTTGACCAGCTACGGGCATGAGATCGTACCCGTGGGGATCAAAACGGGTACCGTGTCGGGGGCCGAGATCCGCGACATCCGGCAGCGGCCGGTGATCGAAGGCGTGGATACCGTTACCTTATACATCGGTCCACAGCGACAGCCGGAGTGGTACGACTACATCCTCGGCCTCAAGCCCAGGCGCATCATCTTTAACCCTGGCACCGAAAACGAAACGTTCGAAAAAATGGCCGAAGACCGGGGCGTCGAGGCGCTGCATGCATGCACCCTGGTGTTGCTGCGCAGCCGCCAATACTGATCGTCCGCGGCGCACTTTTATGGCTTCACATCGTGAAAAAAAAGCTTGAAAAACGAGCGGCGGAAAGCTACTTTGCGGCCCCAAGAAACAGGAAATTTTAACGCTAAAAATGTTGATCCGACCTGCGTTTGTAAGGCCAAAAAGATTATTTTTGACGGTTCTAAAAATCACAGATGAGCGAAGACAAAGGAAAAGTGCCTACCCAGTATTCAGCGAATAACATACAGGTTTTAGAGGGGTTGGAAGCGGTGCGAAAACGTCCCGCCATGTACATTGGTGACGTAGGCATCAAGGGCCTGCACCACCTGGTGTGGGAAGTCGTGGATAACTCCATCGACGAGGCGCTCGCAGGCTATTGCGACGAAATCTTTGTCACCGTGCACGAAGACAATTCCGTTTCTGTGTTGGACAACGGCCGGGGGATTCCCACCGACATGCACGAAAAAGAAAAACGCTCGGCACTGGAAGTTGTACTCACCGTGCTCCATGCCGGTGGTAAATTCGATAAAGACACCTACAAGGTCTCCGGCGGTCTGCACGGCGTAGGTGTATCCTGTGTGAACGCTCTGTCGCAAATGCTCCATGTCACCGTACAACGGGATGGAAAGATCTTCGAACAGGAGTATTCACGGGGAAATCCCCAATACCCGGTGCGCGTGATTGGCGAATCCGACCAGCACGGTACCAAGGTACACTTCCTGCCCGACAAAGAGATCTTTGCCAACTGGGAGTACAACTATGAAACCATCGCCACCCGCTTGCGCGAGCTGGCCTTTCTGAACCCGGGCATCCGCATCAACCTGTCGGACCTGCGCGAGAAAGACGAAAAGGGCGAAGTACGCAGCGACGTATTCCTGTCTGTCGGCGGCCTGCGCGAGTTTGTGGAATACATCGATTCTACGCGCGAGAAGCTGATTCCCGCGCCGATCTATATCGAAAACGACAAAGGCTCCATCCCCATCCAGGTGGCCATGAGCTACAACACCTCGTTCAGCGAAAACCTGGTGTCGTATGTAAACAACATCAACACCCACGAAGGGGGAACCCACGTGGCCGGCTTCCGCCGTGCCCTGACGCGTACGCTGAAAGGCTATGCCGAAAAGTCGGGCATGCTGGAGAAGGTAAAAATAGACATCAACGGCGACGACTTCCGCGAAGGCCTCACGGCCGTGATCTCCGTTAAAGTCGCTGAGCCTCAGTTCGAAGGACAGACCAAAACCAAGCTCGGTAACTCCGACGCCATGGGCGTTGTAGACGGTGCCGTCGGCGAGGTGCTGCAAACCTACCTGGAGGAGCATCCGCGCGAAGCCAAGCTCATTGTTAACAAAGTGATCCTGGCCGCACAGGCGCGGTATGCCGCCCGTAAAGCCCGGGAGATGGTGCAACGCAAGAACGTATTGAGCGGCACAGGCCTGCCGGGTAAGCTGGCGGACTGCTCCAGCTCTGACGCTACCGTTTGCGAGCTCTACCTCGTCGAAGGTGACTCCGCAGGGGGATCGGCAAAACAAGGCCGCGACCGTAACTTCCAGGCCATCCTGCCGCTGCGCGGTAAGATCCTGAACGTAGAGAAGGCCCAGGAACACAAGATCTACGAAAACGAAGAGATCAAGAATATGATCACGGCCCTCGGCGTAACGTTTGGTACGCCAGAAGACGAGAAGGGGCTGAACATGACAAAGCTGCGTTACCACAAGGTCATCATCATGACCGATGCCGACGTGGACGGTAGCCATATTCGTACACTTATCCTCACCTTCTTCTTCCGCTATATGCGTGACCTGATCGAGAACGGCTATGTATACATTGCCTTGCCGCCGCTCTACCTGGTGAAAAAAGGAAAAGAAGAACGCTACTGCTGGACAGAAGAAGAACGCATTGCGCTGGTAGCCGAGCTGGGCGGAGGCAAAGAAGACTCTGTGAACGTGCAGCGCTACAAAGGTCTGGGTGAAATGAACCCCGAGCAATTGTGGACCACCACCATGGATCCTTCGAAGCGCTCGCTCAAACAAGTGAGCATTGAATCTGCTGCCGAAGCCGATCACCTGTTCTCCATGTTGATGGGAGACGAGGTGGCGCCCCGGCGGGACTTTATCGAGAAGAACGCGAAATACGCGCGCATCGATATTTAATAGAGCACTCTAAACAAGCATGCGGTTCACAGTACACGATTGTTATCGTGCGCTGTGAACCGTGACATTTTACCCCTAGTTGCCATGGATGAACTGCAAGTATCCCAGGACAGTAAGTTAGCCCAACAAAAGATTGACGAAAGCAACTACATCAGCCGCGACCTCAGCTGGCTGAAGTTCAACTACCGCGTCCTCGACCAGGCCCGGCACATCGAGCGCAGTGTGTTCGATCGCCTCAAGTTCCTGGCCATTACCGCCAATAACCTCGATGAGTTCTGTACCATTCGCCTCGGTAGCTTGTATAACTACCTGGACTACGGCAAAGAGCGTTTTGACTACAACGGCCTGCGCGAAGAGCCCTTCCGTAAGCTGTTGCTCGGCGAGACAAAGAAGTTTTACCACGACCAGAACGAGTATTATAATAAACTCAAACCACAGTTTGAGGAGAATGGGTTTACCATAGCGTCGTACAACGATCTGTCGGTGGAAGATACCCAGCGCGTGGCCGATTATTTCAACCGGACGATCTTCCCGATGCTGACGCCGATGGTCTTTGACAACTACCACACTTTCCCGGTGTTGATGAACAACCGCCTGTTGTTTGGCGTGGTGACTAAAAGCGACAACGAAGGCCCGACCAACCAGCGCGTGTCGTTCATCCAGGTGCCGCAAAACCTGCCGCGCTTTTACGAGATTGACCACGACGATGACATGATTCTGTTTGTGCCCATTGAAGAAATTATCCGGCACAAAATTCATAACCTCTTCCGCAATGTGGAGATTGAGGCGGTCAATCTGTTCCGCATCAACCGGAACGGCGACTTTACCCTGGAAGAAAGCGAAGACATCGAGTCCAACTTCCTCGAAGACCTCAAGCGCAAGCTCAAGACCCGCCGCAGCGGCCGGGTGGTGCGCCTGGAGATCGAGGAAAATCCCGACCCCTGGCTGATGCGGGTGCTCAAAATTCAGTGGGACCTGGACGAATACAATATATTCTATATTCCGCAAGGCGGCCTGCCCGAATTGTCGGGTTTGAACCAGATCGTCGGTCATAAGGAATTCAAAAGTAAGCGTGCACAGATGCCCGCGCCGGTCAAACCGCTGAACTTCCCGGAGCAAGGGAGCCGCGATCTGTTCGAAGTACTGAAAGAGCGCGACATCCTGCTGCACCATCCGTATAACTCCATGGAGCCTGTGCTGGAACTACTGGAGAAGGCGGCCGACGACCCGTATGTGCTGTCCATCAAGATCACGATCTATCGTGTCGCAAAGGAATCACGTGTCACGAATGCGCTGCTGCGTGCTGCCGAAAATGGCAAACACGTGTCGGTGTTGTTTGAGGTGAAGGCCCGGTTTGACGAAGAGAATAACCTGCGCGAGGCACAACGTCTGCAAAAGGCAGGATGCTACGTAATCTACGGTGTCAGCAGCCTGAAGACACACACCAAATTGCTGCTCATTGTCCGCAAGGAGGGCGACGACCAGGTGTACCGGTACGTGCACCTGTCCAGCGGTAACTACAACGAGTCTACATCGCGGTTGTATGTAGACATTGGGTTGCTGACCACCAAGGAAGTATATGGCAACGACGTGTCGGAATTCTTCAACGTCATCACCGGTCATTCGCAACCGTCTACCTACCGCAACCTGATCACCTCCCCCCGCGACATGCGCATACAACTGTGTAACCTCGTAAAACGCGAGGCGGAAAATGCGCGTAACGGTGTTCCCGCTGGCATCGTGATCAAGCTCAACTCTTTACAGGATAAGGAACTGATCGATGAGCTGTACGCTGCTTCGCAAGCCGGCGTGACCATCAAGCTGATCGTTCGCGGCATGTGCAGCCTGCGCCCGGGACGCAAAGGGCTTAGCGAAAACATCCAGGTGATCTCCATTGTCGGCGAATACCTCGAGCACTCACGCATTTATTACTTCCGCAACGCCGACAACCCCAAGGTTTACATCGGCAGCGCCGATGCCATGGTGCGCAGCTTCGACCGCCGCATTGAATCGCTCTTCCTGCTCGACGACGATTTCCTGAAGAAGCAGGCTATCAATAACCTGCGGTACAACCTGAAGGACAACGTTAATGCCTACATCATGCAGGAAGACGGCAGCTACCTCATAAAAGAGCTGGATGGTGAGCCATCCTTCAACATTCACAAGGAGTTTTACAAAGTGACGCGCGAGATCGTCATGGAGGCCCGGCTCTTCTAAGCCGGAGAGAGCTAAGGAATAAAAAAAGGCTCGCCAAAAATTTGGCGAGCCTTTTTTATGATGATATCAGCGGTTAGCGATAGCTGTAATACGACGGACATTCGGGGTTTTTGTGCACACCCCGGATGATCGAGCGGAAGTTCAGGACAAACTCGTGCGATCCGTTCGAGAACTTATTCAGCGCGGACGATGTCCAGTCATACGAATAGGCAAAGTGGATCTTCTCTGTAAGCTTCAGGTCGAGGAAGCCGATAAACGCGTCGCTGCTACGCCAGGCAGCACCGATGCTGAAGATGTCGTAGATCGTAATAGCGTTGTTGATATCGATGCTCAGGGGCTGGCCTTCCTGCGAACGCAGCAGGAAGGACGGGTTCCATTTCACCTTCCCGGCACGGTCCAGCGGGATGTAGACGCCCGAGCGCAGCATATAGTAACGTCTTTCGATCACCTCAGTGAGGGCGCCTTCGAAGCCGCCGTTCTTGTTCGACTTGCTGTTGATAATGAACGGTACGGACAGGCCCACGAAGAAATTCTTCTTGTTAAAGAACAGGCCCGCGCCAAAGTTGGGCTTGAACGTGTTCATGGACAGGAACGAACCGGGGTCGTCGTCTTGCAGGCTGAGCTTGCTGTAGTCAGCGCCCAGCAATGTAAACCCGGCCTGAAGGCCCATCGACAGGGTTGCCTGGCCCATGTGGATCTTATAGGCATAGCTGCCGTACACGTGGTTGTTCCCATAGCTGCCGATCTCGTCGCGGTTCACCATCAGACCGACGCCGATCTTGTTTTTCATCAGGGCTGTGTGTCCCGAGAAGGAGAACGTGCGCGGAGCTCCCGGAAAGTTAACCCATTGGTTGCGGTACAACGCCGTGGCACTGAACTGCACGTGTGCACCGGCGTACGCGGGGTTGATCGCCAGCTCGTTAAAAAAGTACTGCGTAAACACCGGGTACTGCTGGGCACGGCAGACTCCCGTAACGAAGAGCAGCAGACAACTGAGGTAAAAAAGTCGCATCATGTCGTGGTAGTTTAGTTGACGATCTCCAGATAACCCGCAAGCGGTTTCGACCCGTTGCGCTTATCGATCACATAGAAGTAAGTACCGTCTGGTAGGTTCGTACCCATGGGGCTCACGCCGCGGTTCGAAATACCATCAAACAATACTGTATTGTTGTTGTACCCTTCCGCCTGGTACACCAGTGTACCGGCGCGGTTGAAGATCCGCACGATGTTGCTCTCGAACTCTTCGATACAATCGATGTGGAAGTAGCTGTTCCGGTCATCACCGTTGCGCGAGATACCGTTGAACGGATGGATCTCGGTGCCCACCTGGAACGATTCGGTCGCCGAGCATCCCAGCAGCGTCGTTACGGTCACCGTGTACTGCTCCGTGCCCTTGCTGGAGATCAACCCGTTTTGCTTGGGGTCGCCATAAACCACCTGGTTGCCGTTGATGACCCACATGATCTCGCCGATATCGACAGCGTTCGTGAGGAGGAGCGCCACGGTACCGTCGGGGTTGCCGCAGGAGGCCGGTGTAACCTCCAGGTCAAACTCCGGGAACGTCGGTATAAATTCCAGCTGCTTGAATACCAGGTCGGACTCGCAGAAGGTCGTACGATCGATCGCAATCACGCCATAGGGAACCTGGGCGGCGAGGCCGTCGCGGAAGTCGCCTACCACATCCGGTGAAACAACTTCGGTGTCAGGCTTGTTGGTGGTGTTGTCGTACCACTGGAAGATGTAGTCCTGTATGTTACCCCCCACGGAGGCGGACATCGAGCCGTTACTGCCGGCATCGTTGTTTTCATCACACTCGGTAACCTGTGACAGGATCTCGATCGAGGGCACCGGCACGGGCAGGGGCTGGTACGGGATCGTCACCATGGCGCTGTCCATACAGCCCGAGATCAGGTCGATCGCCAGCACGGTATATTTAAAGTCACCCGGCTTCAGGTTGTCGGCCATGAAGTCTGTGCGGAACGCCGCCACCGGGTTCAGCGGGTGTGCCGACGGTTCTTCAAACCAGCTGAACTGGTAGTTCACGACGTCGCCGTTCACACTGGCAGACGCCATGCCGTTCGGGATCAACGGATCGCAATTCGATACCGGGGCCATCAGCTGCGTGGTGATCGGCACTGCTGGTAATACTCTTTCCAGGATCACCCGGGCGGTATCGCTCTTACAAGCGTTGCGCGCACCGACGCGGGTATCGATCTTATCAAAGGCTACTACCTTGAGCTCGCGGCCGGCATACTCCGACGTGAGATTTTCAAGCGAGCGGCCGATGCCGATCAGGTTTTCGTCTTCGTCGTACCACTCGAACGTGTAGTTGTCCTGGATGACCGGACGGGGCTGACCGGCCAGCGGATCGGAAGGCGGCAATACGCCGGCCGACGATACACGGGCAAAGGTCGAGCCGTTTTCGACGATGTTCGGCGTCAGGAATACGTTCACGCAGTTGGTGATCGGCAGCGCCGACGCGGCTACCTGGAACTTGATGGTATCCATCGGCACGGTATAGGTGTCTTCGATCCAGCAGTTGTTGTCCGGGTTCAGTACGCGTACGGTAAAGTCGTTGACCGAAAGTTGGTTGGCCAGAGTGCTGGTGGTGCCGAGCGTAGGTCCTTGTACCGGCGTCGGGTTGCGCACGCCGCTATTGTCGTAGCCAAACCACGTGAACTGGTAGTCGCTGCCCGTTTCAGGCAGGCCTTTTACTTCCAGGAAGCCGGTGATAGGGTCTACGCACATGATCTCGGTGCGGAAGCTTGTCAGCTCCACATCCACGGTACCGATGGTCTGGTCTTCGATGGTGAAGTCTTGTTTCACTTCACAGCCGGTGGAGGTGTACCGCGCAATGGCCGTATACTTACCGGAATCCAGGGCAGTGTGGTGGAAAGCCGGGACAGGATTAGCCAGGGCTGTGCCATCACGGTCCAGCCACGAGAAAGTAAAGCCTCCGAACGGATCCAATACCGGCGCTTCATCTTTCACGATCCGCACAAACCTGGCGGTACCGTTGGTCATGATCGCAGAAGTCGGGCTGCCCGGGATACAGTCGGTGATAGCCGTTGTCACTAAGTCGCCGTTGACCAGGCGAAGGTCTTGCTCGATGGTCGGTACGAGGAACGTAGCGCTGCCGCGGCAGCCTTCGTTGATGGCTGTCGTCGTGACGAAGGTTACCTCGTAGCCTAACTCGTTCTCCTCCAGGTTAATGGCGTCTTTATTATTGGTGCCGGTCAGTTTCGACAACGGCAGGGGATTGCCGGTGTCTTTATCGATCCATGTAAATGAATAGTTGGCAGGATTGTCAGCGATTCCGGGCAGCCCGGGGTTTCCTTTCTTCACGCCTACAAAGATGCTTCCGCTTCCACCCAGCGTGCGGTCACAGTTCATGTCGGCCGTTACAGCGCTCACATCGCCGTCTAGTGTCACCGGCTTGATGTCGCGGCTCAGGGTGATGGTTTTCGCATAGCGACAGTTAAGCAGTATATCATTCTTCTTGTTAACCGCTACCACGGTATAGGTCGTCGGATCCAACGGATAATCGGTGTCGAATTTCGTGTCTGCCGTATTATCAACGAAGTTAACAAAGAACGGGGCCGTATGTGTAGTATAAGGATTCGCCGCATCCGGATCTTTCGAGCCTCTGTATACCAATACATCGTAGTCCGGGTCGACGTAGCCGACGGAGCGGTTAAGCGTAACATGAAGCGCGCCCCCGGGCAGGTCGCATTTCTGGATCTTATCGGCTACGACGTCGAGCGTATGGCCGTTCTGATACGGTATAGTGCCGTATACGGTAGTGTCGCAACCGTTGGTCGGATTGGTGATCTTTATCGTGTACGGTAAAGCATCGCCGACGATGAAGTCGGTAAATCCACCAAGCGTTTGTTTCGAGGCAACACCGTTTGTCTGCCAGTCAAAATTAAATCCGCCGGCAGGGGTGGGTGATGTTACTTCGATATACAAAATACCGTCACCGCTGTTCTGACAGTTGGAGGCAGCCTTGGGTGTCGGCCATGCTATAACAAGATTGTCGACCATATCGGCAACCTTCACCGCCACGGGCAGGGACCGGCAGGTATACTCCGTATGGACCGCCACAACCTGATAGTTGCCGGGCTCGAGCCCTTCCAGGGTGCCGTCAGTATCCGGCAAGGTCGTGTTCGTGTCGAGATTCTTCCATTCGAACGTATAGTCGCTCAGGCTGGTGCCGGCGTTCACCGAGGTGATCTCGATCTTGCCGTTGACCGGCGCGCAGCTGCTCTTGGCGGTAGCCGTAGGCGTTATCTCGACCTTTATACGACGGTCAAGCACCCGCACGGTATCTGTTTTCGAGCAGGTCGTGGAAGGCTCGGTCACTAGTACCGTATAGAGCCCGGCTTTGATGTCTTCCAGTGTGGCGCTTGTAGCGCCGGAAATAGCCTCGCTGGGAATGGCGCTTCCGCCCTCATACCACTGATAGGTCAGCGGAGTGGCTGTCGTACCGGTAGCGGTGACACTAACCATGCCGGTAGGCGCGTCTTTGTCACACGACAGCTGGTTGTCGCTGGCCATGGCGGTGATCGTCGGAGGAAGGGTTCGGGTCACCGTCACCGTAGTTTTTGCCTCACACTCGGTAGTGTTGTTGATGGCCACCACGGTGTATTTCTGGGGGCGCAGATTATCGTAGAACGGTGAGTTGGCTTTATTCGGCGTCGGGCGCACGGTTGAACCGTCGTACCAGTTGAAGGTGTAACCGGTGGTCTGGCCGTCGGCTTGTGCGTCGATCCTGCCGGTGTTGGCGCTGGAACAGCTGATAGTTTGAATGACCGTGCTGATCACCGGCAGTTTTTGATCTTTCTTGATCTCGCCGGTTGAGAAGCTGGGGCACCCCGTTTTTTTATCCTGAGCCATTACCGTATAGCTGCCTTCGGCCAGCCCCGTCAGATCCAGGTCATAGCCCAGCGTATCGTTTAGGGAAACCGGAAACCACATAATGTCATACTTGGTAGGATCGTCTAATTTAGCCCGCAGATGCCCGTTCGTGTTATTACAGTTCGTGTAATCGCTGATGAGGTCGATGGTCACATTTGCTTTAGGGGCGACGCGGTCTTCGACAATAACATGAAGTGTATCAGAACCGCATTTGGCCGTCTTATGTACAGCGTAGACGGTATATTCTCCTGCCGGAAGCTTGGAATAAGCAAACCCTTTATAGTTGGCAGCGGAAGGCAAACCTGCGTCGTGGCCGTTAAACCAGTAGAAGTCATAATTCACGGAGTCTTTACCCGGGCCATAGGCCTTCGCTATACCCTTATCCGGAATAACCACTCCACCGGGAGGGGCAGGGCATTTTAAATTGTGTATAACGGCCGTAGTGATCGAGGCCAATTCGGGATTGACCGGAGCATTCAGCAAGTTATCGCCATAATCACACTCCATAATCCTGCCCGGCTGTTTGGTAATATCCAGGGGGATCGTGGTGCCGTTGTCGTTCACCGAAACGTATAGATTGAACGATGATCCCGGCCCGGCGATCGTAACCTTGTGTGTGATCGTATCGCCCGGTGCCATATCGGCCAATGTGATCGTTGTCGTAGAAATTTTTACCGCGGACGTCGTGCGCGGATCGCCATTATAGAAGGTCACCTTCAGCCCCCCGGAGATGGCAATGTCACCCTTGTTCCGGAACTTAAACGTCACACCGACTTTGTTGTCCGGACAGGTAGGCGCCTCGATTTTGAGTTGCCCGCCGGTCGGGTCGCTCGGGTCAAACGGAACGACCGAAAGGTTGGGCGCCGCGTATGACGGACATCCATAGGAGTTCAGGAACGGAGCCTGGTTGAGGAAGTTGTTCAAGGGACGGCTCAGCTTATCGACCGAACAGACCGCATTCGTAGAATATACCAGGTGGTGTTGCTGGATCTGCTTGGGAATGGTCAGGTCGTCATTGACGTTTACCACAAAATAGCCGTGCTGGTTCCATACTTTACGGGCGGGCACCCAGGGTACGTTGGCCGATTCGTAGACGCGCACTTCGGCATCGTTATAAAGGGTCAGGTTCCGTCCGAATTGAGATTCGTCGGTAGAGCATACAACACAAATTTCCGTGGATCCGTCGCCGTTCATGTCGGCTACGATCGGGTATTCATTGGAGGTACGCGATGCGCATCGTATCGGCGTACTCCGCGTTACATTGCCGGAGGCGTCGGTCGTATAAATGTAGAGGTAGTCTTCGTCGCGATAGACAATTTCCGATTTGCCGTCGGCGTTAAAGTCGAACATCGTACAGCCCGTAAAGCCGGAGGTCTGTTCTGTAACATTTTCAACCCAAAGCTGCTCCAGACTGGTAGGGCCTTCTTTGAGCGCGTATAGCTGCCCTCCCGATACGTATACGGCGTTCATTTTACCGTCGCCGTCAATGTCTGCGATATTGATACGGCCGGTTCCATTGCCCCAACCGTTTGTATAATATGTCTTATCGATATAGGTCTTCACCACGTCGTGCTCGACATCCCAAAAGAAGATGGTGGTATTTTTGTCGTTACCGCCGGTGGACCCGGTAGTCACTACATCCAGGAAGCCATCCAGGTTAAAGTCGGCAATGCTTGTGCCGCTGCCCTTGGTGCGTCCCAGGCGTACATAATAATCGGATACGCTCTTCGTCAGTGTTACCGAGCTGGTGGACGGGGGGATAACGCCGGTGGGGAGGGTCGCACCGGGTGCTGCCGGGCGATTGATATTGACTGAGTAAATGCGACAGCCCGCTATGAGCTCCTGATTGGGGGAGGCTGTCAGGATATTCGCGGCAATCGGTCCATTGCTGGCTTCCGCGAAGATGATATCGGGAGCTGCCCCCATGAGCGTCCCCGTATGCGCATCATAAATTCTTGTACGGACGTACAATTCCACCGCGCCGTCGCCGTCAAAGTCGGTCAGGCCGAGCGTGCCCGGGTAATCGCCACCGAAGTCGATAGGGTTATTCCAGACCTTTTTACCGGTACAGTCGTAGGCAATCAGCTTGTAGCCTTTTCCATCGGAATTAGCGTGTAGAATAAAGAACTCGGTGCAACCATCTTTGTTGATGTCGCCCATGGCGATGTCCTCGAATGCAGGCTTGAATCCGTCGGCTAACAAGTCGATCTGTTTGTCGATGGTAAGCGTAGTACCTGCGGCCGGTGCTTGCAACACGTTGACTACACCCACGGTCGGACTGCCGTCGCCGTTACGGAACGTGGTAACTAGCTCCGGCACTCCGTCGCTATCGACATCCCCGACAATCAACCGGTTCACGTGGTTTGCCGTGCCGGGCTGAGACTTGTATTTAAGCTTCATCTCAAACGGAGGGAAGGTCTCCGGCTTAACTTCACAGGTAACAGGCTTGCCAATGAAAAAGTCCTTACAAACCGTGCTCAAGGAACACTCCTTGTCATAACAGTCGATGAAACGGTCACCGTCATCATCGATGCCGTTGTCGCAGATTTCGCAGGTCTTGGTAGGACATTCAGTCTTGTCAAGACAGTCAATAAGACCGTTGCCGTTGTTGTCCTGGTTGTCGTTGCAAATCTCCTGTGCGTGGGAATATCCAGCACTAAGGCAGAACAGGGTGATCAGGAAGAAAAGCTTCTTCATAGGCGAAAAGAAATTATGTACAAATCTAAAACACATGCCCCTAACTATGGCTGCTCTGAAATCCATATTTCGGTAACTGGTCATGTAAGGAAAAATACCCGAATGACACTTTATGTAGGTATAATGTAATCATCACAAGTATTACCTCGACACTTTTATCGCAACCTATAGGGGATTGTAACCACGCGATGTAAGATTTGGACCCGATTTGACCATTCTGCCAGGGCGGTAATCGACGGCCTGCAAAAAACTACCGGCAGACGGCAGGTATATCCTAACGCAACAATGTAATGCTGCCGGCACGCGGGGTGCTTTCTTCGCCGTCGCAGCGGATAATATAGAAGTACACACCGTCGGGCAGTTGCTTGCCGTTAAACGTGCCGTTCCAGTCGTTGTGGTAAGGTTTGGCCTCGAAGACCTTTACGCCCTTGTCGTCGTAAATAACCACCCCGCACTGTGCATAATTCAGGATTTCGTCTACCTGCCACTGTTCATTAGGGCCATCGTTGTTCGGGGAGAAGAAGTTATGCGGATTCAGCTTGGTGACGATAGCTTCTCCTACTACCTGTAAAATAAAGGTGCCCGAGCCGGGGCACCCGTTGGCGCCGGTACCCGTCACGGTATACTCCGTCGTGGTAACGGGCTGTGCAACAGGGTTGGGGACCGTTGCGTCGGAAAGCGACTCGAACGGGGTCCACTGATATGTGTCGAGCCCGGATGCAGTCAACTGCGAGGTTTCGCCCTCGTTGATCCGCTCCGGTGTGCCGGTGACAATTACTTCCGGCGCCTCGAGTTGCGCAACCGCCTGACTCTTGGTAGCCACACATCCGGGTACGTCTGCAAAGGCAATGTCTACCGTGTACGTACCCCCGTCGGCAGCCTCGATCAAAGGCGTTGTCTCGCCGGTGGACCATGTATAACTGCTGATAGAAGCGGTGCTGGACACTTCCAGCGGAAGCGTTGTGCCTTCGCAAAATTCGAAGACATTGTCGGGGGTGACAATCGACGCAACCGGAGAAAGCGTGACATCGATTGTCTTCGGAGCGGATGTCGCTTTACAGGCATTGTTACCGTAGTGGATCGATAACTGCACCGTCCTGACGCCCGGCGAAGAATAGCTGGTTTCCGGATCTTTTTTGGTAGAGCCCGCCGAGGGGTTTCCGACATCAAATGACCACTCATAAACCGGCGTGGCATTGGGATCGAGGGTGGAATTATCCTTAAATGCAACAACTTGGTCGGTACACGCCTTCGCGGGAATAATAATTTCTACGACGGGCTTTGTCGTGATAGTTACCTTAACGGAAGGCGTCTTAAAGGAGCCGCACCCAGTGCTGCTGGCCTCGACGTAGTAGTTGCCATTCGTGCTGGTCTCGGTGACGATCGGGGGCGATACCGCGCCTGATCCGATACTGACGACATTCCCCTCTTTAAACCACTTGTATGTAAAAGCCATGGGCGCTTCGTCCAGTTGCAGCGTAAAGTTCGGGTCGTCGATACAAGCCACGACAGCAGCAGGCCCGCTGATCTTGAAGCTCGTAGAGGGTATTTCGATCACTTCTACAAGGGTTCGCCCTTTGCCGGCTACGCAACCGCCTTTGGTTGCTTCTACCGTATACTCGCCTGCCTGTGCCACACCGGTAGCCAGAAAGGGCGGAGGTGAGTTGCTGGTGGTCGTTTGAGCATAACCGTTAGGACCTGTCCAGGAATAAGACACGCCGCTGGTGGAGCCGCCGGCGGAAAGCGTAATTTCAGTGTTTTTACAGACCGGCCCGTTGTTGGATGGGTTTAGTGTTACAGCGCTTTCTGTTGAAATAGTAACGTTTACACTTTCAGAAGACAAAGCACAGCTCCCCGCGGTGCAGGAGGCACCACCTTCGGTGCGAATGGTCACCGTATAGGCTCCTGAGTTGGCCACGGTGGCGTTGATCCTGTAGCGGTATTGATCTTTGCCGCAGGCTACTGTCACACCACCTTTCTTCCACTCGTAAAATGCCCCCGGCGACCATGTGGCAGTAAGGGTGTCGGCACCAACACCTGTACACAAAGAGAAGTCCTCTTTAGGGTCAATTTTAGGCATTACACATGACTTGTTCCGCAGAATGGAAAGCTGCGGGGCAGTAACATCAGCGCCAGGGAAAACGATATCCGGCTTGCCATCGCCATCCATATCGCCCACGCGCACGTATTTGCTTACCAGGGGAGTGGTGACGGGGATACCCGTAAACGAAAGAGAACCCGGTGTACTATTATTATTCAGGATGGTCAGCGCGCGATTGAACTGATTGCAACCCATGACAATATCGATTTTTCCGTCGCCATCCACATCGCCGAAGTCCATACCTTCCCGGCCGACCTCGGAATTGATACCAACAGGCGAAGCAAAGCTGAAGGTGGAACTACTGCTCGTGTTTCGGGCGAGATACGTTCCCCCCGACAGACTGTTAAAGGCGATATCGGCTTTGCCGTCGCCATCAAGATCACCTACCCGCATGCTTTGCACGGTTCGACCGTCGATAGAGTATTTCGTAACAGAACCGAATGAGATCGTTCCCGACGTACTTTGATTGGGGAAGATCCACAGGTTGTTGTGGTTGGGTTCCTGTAGTTGGCTTACCATGATCTCGGGGCGACCATCGCCGTTCACGTCCTGAACGGCAAGAGCATTCGTACCTTTAAATGTCGAGACGCCGCCAACAACATCCGGCGCGGCAACGAGCACGACCGGTGCTTCGTTGAACGAGAGCGCGGTGCCCGTGCTTGTATTGCGCAAAATACCTAACGTGTTGTTTTCCGTCCGGTTCGAAATGACAAGATCAGGACGTCCGTCCAGGTCGATATCATTGATCTCCACGTCGGCCATGGCCCAGCCCGGCACCGTGATGGGAATCACCGTAAACGTGGAGCCGTTCGCATTCTGGAGAACATAAACCTTTTCCGCAGCGCTCGCATTCCCCGTGCCAGTCACCACGACGTCTTTCCAGCCGTCGCCATTCAAATCGTCGCACTTTACATGAAGTGAAAGCGTGCTGAAGCCCGGCCCGGGCAAGACAATTCTGTTCAGAGCCACGGTGCCGGCACCCGCGGTGCTGTTGTTCTGGTATACAGAGAGCGTACTTACGCCGCTGTGGGTTGTAATGACTTCCGATAAACCATCGTTGTTGAGATCACAAAGGCAAAGGTCGTCGACACCTTTGTCGGCGGAATAATCCTGCCGTGCGTCGAACGAAGCAACTGTCGTGGGGTGCTCGCCGCTAAAGCTTAGTAAAAATGGATTCGGAGAATATGCCGTCAGGTGTGATGTCAGATTTGTCACCGTCAGGTGACTGTAGGTCGTGCCGGCGGGTACCCGGACTTTCAGTGTTTGATCGGTCGCCGATTCAACCGTGCCCTGCACGGCGCCGAAATGGACCAATAACTTTGTCTTATCACCGCCAAAGGAGTTACCCTTGATCAGGATAAGCTGACCGGTGCTGCCGGAGACCTGTTCAATGCCCTGGATCACGGGGCGCTGGCCCCACGAAACGGTAACAAGCAGCAGGAAAAATCCGGCCAGGAGAGTGGTCTTTACTGTCGGTGCCAATGCCTGTTTCATATTCGGACTATAAATGCATTCTATTTCTCTCCGGTAACCACCAGCAGACGAGCCTGTTTGATTTTGGTATAGGTTTTCAGGTTCTTGATCTCCTCGTGCGCTTCCGACGCCTTCGTCGTTTCCAATACGTGCACATAGTACTTGCGGTCCTGCGGGTTGTAGAAAATATCGCCGTTGAACTGCTCGTTCTGCAGACGGCGTTTATAGGCGTCCGCCTGATTAAAGTCGACAAAGACCTTGACCACAACAAAGTAACGCTTCGTGGCAGACTCCGTCTGGTTGATCTCGTTTGGATCTGTCGTTCCTTCCTGGAAGCGTGCGGTATGTTTTTCTGCCGGGTTTTTCGTCAGCGTAGAGCGGAGTACCGGGGCAACCCGCTTGAATTTTTTCTTCTTACCCAGTTGCAGCCCCAGCATAAACTCATGGGTACCTTGCGAAAAGCCCTCTTCCGGTTGATTCACCGGCTCGTACGAGTAGGCCATGATGAACCGGTTTATCTTCAGTCCTGTATTGCCCGTTAGCCCGTAGGGCAACCGGTAGGAGCCCCCCAGCCAGAAATGTTCGGACAGGTTGATCTTCCCGAGCAGCTCGAATTGACTGGTGCCGAACTTCGAATATTTATAGTTGAAGTAAAACTCCAGCGGAGCGATCGTCTCCTTGGTCTTAACCTTTCGCTTGACATTGCCCTGGCGTTTGCTGACGATCTTACTTTCAACCTTCCGTTTGTAGTAAACCGTAACAAAAACATTGTCGGCTGGCGACACCGTCGTATTCGTAAAGCTGCCCGGATTGTTAAACTTCGGCGGGAACAGTTGCGGCAACGCAAAGCCCAGGTTTATACCCGATCCAGACCGGTAGAGCATGCCAAAGCTCGATACCGGCTGCATGTTGGCGGTATAGTCCGCCAGTGCGGGGTCGTTGGGGTCGCTTATTTTGGCCATGTCTATCGAGTTCGAAATGGCCCCGCCGGACAGGCCGAACATCAGCCAGTTCTTTTGCCCCACGGGCATGGCATACGCGTAGGATAATGTGATGTCGTTCGTCGTCAGCAGCCCGCGTTTGTAGGACGAGATCTTACCGCCAAACCCCGCGCGGCTTTCGTTCACCATGGTGTTGAACGTCAGCGCCGAAACCGTCGGGGCGCCTTCGATCCCGGTCCATTGCTGGCGGTGCAGGGCGTACACATACGTGTAGTCTGTCACAGCCTCGGCCGGGTTGTAGAGGTACGGATTGATAAAGAAATTATTATAAACAGGGAAATTCTGGGCATGAACGGACGTCATGCAAAGAAGCAGGGAGAGGGCAACACAAAAGTTAAAAAAATAAGTCATCTACGTCCATTCATATGGGCAATAGTTCGAAGGTCACCAAAAAAAATCAGGCTCTGCCTCCTGGTTAGTCAACTTAGATGCCATCCGCCTTCGAGTGTTGCATCCGGAGTTATGTACGTTTGTAGTAAACTCACGAATATACGGCGTTTTTCTGGTTTATTGGCAGATACTCCGCGTTAACTTGGGTGAAATGAAGTATTTTTGTGTCGAATTAAACGTATTTCAAATTACACGTATAGTGAAAATAGGTTTACCCGTATTCTTTCTGCTGCTTTTGACTGTTGTGGAAGTGGCTGACGCACAAATTCTTGTAGGACCAGTGGCCGGAGCCAATTATTCCTGGGTTTCGTTCGGCGACAAGGATTTGAAAGACGAATATAAGATCAAGGGAAAGTATGGCTACCATTTCGGTGCACACTGTGCATTTCGTGTACGGAAGCGTTTTTTCTTACATTCATCACTCATCTATTCGACAAAGGGACGTACCATGGAAGGGAAGGTGTCGCCGCTGAAATATGAGATGACATACCGTTACATGGAGCTTCCGCTGGTGTACACCGCTTATTTTAAAGGTCACGTCGGTCAAAAGGAATTTAAATATTCGCTCGGCGTAGGCCCCAATATATCCTACTGGCTTGGCGGCAAAGGCACGATTGAAAGTAACGACACACACGAGTTTAGCAACGGCGATGTCGTTGTGCCCGTTAAAGTGGTCTTCAACAAATCGCCGGAATCGGCCACGCAACACGAAGTAGTCATAGAAAAACCTACGCGCTTGCAATTGGGGCTGAACTTTACGGCAGGCTTTCTGTTCGAGCCCGTGCCCGACCGCGAGATCGTTCTGACCGTGCGCTACGAGCTCGGCCACAGTTACCTCAGCAAGGAAAGCGACGGGGCGTTTGATCCTTCGCTGATCCCCACCTGGCAGGAGCCGCTCAAGGTACGCAACCAGGGTTTCCGCGTATCCCTGGCTTACCTGATCGACCTGAAGGTTGAGAATCGCAAGAAAGGAAAGAGCACCAACGATCCGAGAAAACGGAGGTATTGATCAGAACAGCTTTGGCTGCAGTTTGTTCTTTTCGTAGAGGTACAGCATAATACCGTCCTTGAGACCGACCTCGGGCACGAGAATGCTGCTGGCGCGCGCCCATTCCATCACTTTGATATAGATGTTGCTGGCGGGGATGATCACATCCGCCCGATCGGGGTTCATCTGCAGTTTGTAAATGCGGTCTTCGATCGAATACGCATTCACCATATCACGCGTCTCCCGGATCTTTCGCAGGGAGACGGTCTTGCCGGGTTTGGATTGTGCCAGGTCGAAAAGCTTGCTGATGTTACCGCCGGTACCGACGGCGGTCACCTTGCCGTAGCTCTTTTTGATGTGCTCCCTGATCCAACGCTCCATGTCCTCCCAGACCAGCGGCGAGTCGTTGTTTTCCAGCACCCGCACCGAGCCGATCTTGAAAGACCGGGTCTGGATCTTCTGCCCGCCTGCGTACAGGTTGAGCTCGGTACTACCACCGCCCACATCGATGTGCAGGTACGTCTTGTCGGTCAGGTAAGAATGTATCGCGCGATTGATCAGCTCCGCCTCGCGGTTGCCGTCGATCACGTGAATGATCACGCCGAGCTCGTCCAATACCTGCTGCGCCAGGTCGGCGCCGTTCTCCGCTTCGCGCATGGCCGAGGTGGCACAGAACATGTAATCATCCACCTCGTAAAGCTCCAGTAATAGTTTGTAGGTGGTCATCAGCTTACGGAACTTCTCCATGCTCCTGGCGCTGATCCGCCCCGTCGTAAAGACATCATGCCCCAGGCGTAACGGGAAGCGTACATACTCGAGCTTCTTAAAAACAACCTGCGCGGCATTATCCAACGCGGTGGAGACTTGAAAACGGATGGCGTTGGAACCAATGTCTATCGCGGCGAGCTTCATGCGAGTCAAAATTAAGCTATTGCCTTTTTATTTTAAGCGCTTATTGTTTTTCTTTGCAAGGCTTATTCAGAAAGACGGAGGGATTGGGCCCTGTGAAGTCTTAGCATCCTATCCTCTAACGTTTGCATGAGGGTGTTGTGCTAAATCCCACTCCGGGCGTCGATCACCCATGCCAGGAAAAGATAGGCACCCCGTCTCAACCACGGCTCTCTGGATAGCACGAATCTGAAAACTATGGAGGGCTTTATGAAGATCCAGGACATCCTAAAAGAACGCATCATGATCATCGATGGCGCTATGGGCACGATGATCCAGCGGCACACGCTGACAGAAGAAGATTTTCGCGGTGAACGTTTCAAGAACCACGCGCATCCGCTGAAAGGCAACAACGATATCCTGTCCATCACCCGTCCCGACATCATCCGCGACATCCATCGCCTGTATTTTGAGGCGGGCGCCGATATCATCGAAACCAACACTTTCAGTGGCACGACCATTGCCCAGGCAGACTACCACCTGGAAGATGCCGTCTACGACATCAACTACGAGTCCGCACGCATTGCACGCGCGGTAGCCGACGAGTTCACAGCCCGCGAGCCGCACAAGCCACGGTTCGTCGCGGGGGCGATGGGTCCGACAAACAAGACGGCCTCCCTGTCGCCCGATGTAAACAACCCGGGCTTTCGAGCCATTACGTTCGACGAACTGGTTGTAGCCTTTAAAGAACAGGCCAAAGGGCTGATAGACGGCGGGGTAGACCTGCTGCTCCTCGAAACGATCATCGATACCCTCAACGTCAAGGCTGCCTTGTTTGGCATTCAGGAGTTATTCGACGAGATCGGCCGCGAGCTGCCCATCATGGTGTCGGGCACCATTACCGATGCCAGCGGACGCACCTTGTCCGGGCAGACGACCGAAGCATTTCTCGTCTCGGTATCGCACGTGCCGTTGCTCAGCATCGGCTTGAACTGCGCCCTCGGCGCAAGTGCGTTGCGCCCGTACCTGCAAGTGCTCAAAGAGCAGGCGCCGTTCTTCGTAAGCGCATACCCGAACGCCGGCCTTCCCAACGAATTCGGTCAGTATGATCAGTCCGCGGACGAGATGGGTGCACAAGTGGAAGAATTTCTGAAAGAAGGGCTTGTCAACATCCTCGGCGGCTGCTGCGGCACAACGCCCGACCACATCCACCGCATCGCGGAGATCGCCAAAAAGTATACGCCCCGGCAGGTAGCGGAAACCGAGCTGGTATAATTAGTAAACAGATCACAACAGACCCTCCCAGATTCCCCCGGGGGAAGCGGGCCTTGGATATCAAATATGAATTATCGACTGAAACTCAGCGGTCTGGAAGCCGTTGAAATTACGCCCAACTCCAACTTTGTCAACATCGGCGAGCGGACCAACGTAACAGGGTCCGCCAAATTCCTGAAACTGATCAAGGAAGATAAATTCGAAGAAGCGCTCGAAGTAGCGCTCGATCAGGTGCGGGGCGGAGCCCAGGTCATCGACGTCAACATGGACGAAGGCATGCTCGATGCCCAGGCGGCCATGGTGCGGTACCTCAACCTCATGGCCTCCGAGCCCGAGATCGCCCGCATACCCGTGATGGTCGACTCGTCCAAGTGGGACGTGATCGAAGCCGGCTTAAAATGCCTGCAAGGCAAAGGCATCGTAAACTCGATCAGCCTCAAATCAGGTGAAGAAGAATTTATACGTCAGGCCAAACTGGTGAAACGCTATGGCGCGGCTGTCGTGGTCATGGCCTTTGACGAGCAGGGCCAGGCCGATACCTACGAGCGTCGTATTTCCATCTGCCAGCGCGCGTACGACATCATGGTCAACGTGGTGAAGTTTCCGCCACAGGATATCATCTTCGATCCCAATATCTTCCCGGTAGCCACCGGCATTGAAGAACACCGTAATTATGCCATCGACTTCTTCAACGCCACCCGGTGGATCCGTGAGAACCTGCCCGGGGCGCACGTAAGCGGTGGGGTGAGCAACGTGTCGTTCAGCTTCCGCGGCAACCAGAAGGTCCGCGAAGCCATGCACTCCGTCTTCCTCTATCATGCCATCCGCCACGGCATGGACATGGGTATCGTCAATCCCACCATGCTCGAAGTATACGACCAGATCGACAAAGAGCTGCTCGAGCGGGTAGAAGATGTATTGCTAAACCGCCGCGACGACGCAACGGAACGCCTGCTGGAATTTGCAGAGACCGTAAAAGGCGCCGCCAAAAAGAAAGAGCAGGACGACGAGTGGCGTAAAGGCACCGTGGAAGAACGGCTCACGCATGCGCTCGTCAAGGGCATCATCGATTTTATCGATCACGACACCGAAGAGGCCCGCCAGAAATACGGCCGCCCGCTGTTCGTCATCGAAGGACCGCTCATGGCCGGCATGAACGTCGTGGGTGACCTCTTCGGGGCCGGCAAGATGTTCCTGCCGCAGGTCGTAAAGAGCGCCCGCGTGATGAAAAAATCCGTGGCCTACCTCACGCCCTACCTGGAAGAAGAAAAACGCCTCAACGGTACCACCCAGCAGTCGGCCGCCAGGGTGCTCATGGCCACCGTAAAAGGTGACGTACACGACATCGGTAAGAATATCGTGGGTGTGGTGCTGGCGTGTAACAACTACGAAGTGGTAGACCTCGGTGTCATGGTCCCCTCTGAGAAGATCCTCGAGGCTGCCCGCCGGGAGAAGGTAGATGTCATTGGCCTCAGCGGTCTGATCACGCCCTCCCTGGATGAAATGGTACACGTAGCCCGCGAAATGCAGCGGGAGAAAATGGACCTGCCGCTGCTGATCGGCGGCGCCACTACCTCGCGCATCCACACGGCGGTAAAGATCGACCCCGTATACGACGGCCCCGTGGTACACGTGCTCGACGCCTCGCGCTCCGTGCCCGTGGCCAGTGAGTTGATCAGCACCTCGACGCGGGCATCCTTCCAACAGAAAATGAAGGATGAATATGCCAAACTGCGCGTGGATCACGAAAGCCGCAAACAGACCAAGAGCTATATCACGTTGGAAGAGGCCCGGAAAAATCCGGTAAAGATCGATTGGAGCGCCACGCAATATGCCACACCGAAGTTCACCGGCAGAAAAGAACTCATAGCCTACCCGCTGGACGAGATCCGGCCGTATATCGACTGGACTCCGTTCTTTCAGACGTGGATGCTCGCCGGCCGCTATCCCGGCATCTTCCAGGACACCGTTGTAGGCACAGAGGCTAAAAAGTTGTACGACGACGCCAACAAGATGCTCGACGAGATCATCCGTGATAAAAGCTTACAAGCCAACGGTGTGCTTGCATTTTTCCCGGCGGTCAACACGGGCGACGACATCGACCTGTTCCAGGCGCAGGGAGACACAGCTCCCTTTGCCACCTTCCACTTCCTGCGGCAGCAAAACAAGAAGGCGCAAGGCTTGCCCAACTTCTGCCTGTCAGACTTTGTCTCGCCCGAACGGGGCAAAGACTACTTCGGTATGTTTGCCGTCACCACCGGCCTCGGGCTGGAGAAGCTGGTCGACCGCTATAAGGCCGAGCAGGACGACTACTCCGAGATCATGGCAAAGGCCCTGGCCGACCGGTTGGCTGAAGCCTTTGCCGAGCTGCTGCACGAGAAGGTCCGCAAAGAGTATTGGGGCTATGCACAAGATGAGAAGCTCACCAACGAAGACCTGATCGAGGAGAAGTATAAAGGCATACGGCCCGCCCCGGGCTACCCGGCATGCCCCGACCATACTGAAAAGAGGTTGCTGTTCGACATCCTGCAAGCCGAGCCGGTGGGCATTCAACTTACGGAGTCCTATGCCATGTATCCGGCCGCGGCTGTCAGTGGCTTTTATTTCGCGCATCCCGACTCGAAATACTTCGGCCTCGGGAAGATCGAAAAAGACCAGGTTACCGAATACGCCCGGCGCAAGAACATGCCGGTGGAAGAAATCGAAAGGTGGCTGTCACCCAACCTGAGCTACGACCTGTAAGATCGCCGCGCCACATCTATAACTGTAAAAAAGAAAATTATCTGAGCTATGAAGGTCATTGACCACCTGCGAAACGCCAACGGAAAGACGCTGTTCACACTGGAGATTCTGCCGCCGCTGAAAGGCGAGAACATCAAGAACCTGTTCGGCAACATCGACCCGCTCATGGAGTTCAAGCCACCGTTCATAGACGTTACCTATCACCGCGAAGAATACGTATACAAAAAGAAGGAGGGCGGCCTGCTCGAAAAGAGCACCACCCGCAAGCGTCCCGGCACGGTGGGCATTTGTGCGGCCATTCAAAACCACTACAAGGTAGACACGGTACCGCACATCATTTGCGGTGGCTTTAGCCGCGAAGAGACCGAGAACGCCCTGATCGACTTGCACTTCCTCGGGGTCGATAACGTCCTTTTGCTGCAGGGCGATGCGATCAAAAGCGAAGCCCGGTTTGTACCCGAGCCCGATGGCCATCGCTACGCGTCCGAGCTGCTCGAACAGGTCGTAAAAATGAACCGCGGTGTTTACCTCGACGAAGAGCTCGAAACCGCCGCCCCTACAGGTTTCTGCATCGGCGTGGCGGGCTATCCCGAGAAGCATTTTAATGCTCCTAACCTGAAGACCGATCTCAAATACCTGAAACTTAAGGTAGACATGGGAGCACAGTATGTGGTCACGCAGATGTTCTTTGACAACCAGAAATACTTTGATTTTGTAGACCGTTGCCGGGAAGCAGACATCCATGTGCCGATTATTCCAGGTATTAAACCGCTCACAGGCAAGGCGCAATTGACCGTTCTTCCTAAAACATTCAACATTGATATACCCGAGGCGCTTGTCGACGAAGCTGAAAAGTGCAGGGATAATGCTGCTGTCAAAGAGTTGGGCATTGCCTGGTGCATCGAGCAATCGAAAGAATTGATCAAAAAGGGTGTTCCAACACTCCATTTTTATTCCATGGGTAAATCCGATCCGATCTATCGCATAGCAAAAGAATTATTTTAACCTATATTAGCGGCTTGTTTGCCTGCTGGTATTGTGTTCTGATGAAGATTTTTGCTGTACTTGTGTTAAGTGTTTTAGGGCTGTCGGTTACCGGCATCGCCCAGCAGAGTAAGATCGATTCACTTCTGAAATCACTACCTGCCGTAGTCGACCCGCTTCAGCGCGTTGACCAGCTCAATAGCATTGCGACATTTTACACGCGTACGTCTGTAGAAGAAGCCGAGAAGATCGTGCGCGAGTCCATCGGCCGTGCGCGTGAGGCGCACTATAAAAAGGGTTTGGCCGACGCGCTTAAGATTGCCGGCGTGATCTATTACGTTCGGAGCGAATACACCGCTGCCACCGAATATTACTACCAGTCGCTCAAGCTATACGAAGAGCTGAAAGACTTCGGCGGCGAGGCGAAAATTTTACATAACCTGGCCCTCATCTTCAATCTCAATAAAGAATACGAACAGGCCTATACGTTCGCGCGACGCTCCATCGGGTTAAAACGAAAAATGGGTGATAGCCTTGGCGTTGCAAATTCGCTCCTGTCGATAGCGGATTACTACACCGGCACGGGCAAGTACGAACAGGCGCTCCGGACAGGACAAACCGCCCTGGAGCGATACAAGGGATTGCACGATGATGTAGGGATCAGCCACGCGTTGTTACAGATAGGAGAGGTATATGCCCGGCAGCGGGACTTCCCCGCAGCCACATCGTTCTACAAGCAGGGCCTGCAGCAGGCACAACGAATAGAAGATAACCTGCAGATCACCGCATCCTATAAAAAGCTTGGCGAGATGTTCCTCGCCCAGGAGCAATATGACTCCGCTTATGATTACCTGCGGGCCACCATTGCGGTAGCACACCGGCATCACATCCGCCGCGAGGAGGTCGAAGCCATGCGGTTCCTGGCCACATGTTTTGAAAAGACCGGAGATCTTGATTCGGCGCTGTACTATACACGCGCCCTGGCAACCCTGGAGCAGGAGATCTATGGCCGGCAAAGCAAAGAGCAGATCGCCACCATACAAGTGATCTACGAATTTGAAAAGAAGGAGCAGGAGCTGGGATTCCAAAAGCGTATTGTGCGGCGTCAGTACATCGCGATCGCCGGCGTAACCGTGATCCTGATCCTGGCCATCATGCTCGGCTATAAATTCTATGGCCTGAATAAAAGCAACGCCGAAGCCAAGGACGCACTTCTGAAGCTCAACCACGAGGTCAACCAGATGAACGAAAACCTCGAGTCCATGGTGCGCGAGCGGACCGAGGAGATCGCCGCCAAAAATCAACGGCTGCTGGAGTACGCATTCTTTACCGCGCACGAGGTGCGAGGCCCGCTGGCCAGAATATTAGGCCTCGTGGAACTGGCCAAGCTTCAGGAGCTGCGCCACGAGCATGAGGAGATCATCGTCCGCCTGCAGGAAGCCGCCAATGAGCTGGACGAGGTCATTCGCATCATCAACCGCAAGCTGGAAAGCACCAAACGGCTGTAGCCTGGCGTCCGTTTGCGGACAAGCACTGTTCATTTATACCATCTATCGGACTCGGAAAAAGCGCCTTGCACATCGGTTTAAGGCACCTGAGAAATGGCACCGTACTTGCCCCCAGGGCTGTAACCTTTCGGCGTAAGGCCGGTATACCTGTTAACGTCCGCTTGCCTATGATCAAAAATTACTTCACGGCTGTCCTGCGCTACATATCGCGCAACAAAGGATTCACCGCCATCAACATCCTCGGCCTGGCCATCGGCATGATGGCATGCATGCTCATCACACAATATGTGCTTCACGAGTTCAGCTACGATGACTTTCACGACGAGAAAGACCGCATTTTCCGCGTACAGCTGGACCGGTATGACAAAGGCGAGCTGTCCACACGCTGGGCATCGGGTTGCGCGGGCATTGGCCCCGACCTAAAAACCGACTTCCCGGAGGTAGCGCGGTATGTACGGCTTTCTGGCACCAACGCCCTGTTGTCTCACGGCGATGTATATTTTAAAGAAGAGAATGTATTCTTCGCATCCGAAGATTTCTTCCGCATATTCTCAGTCAGGCTGCTGGACGGCGTGGACTCGGCCGTATTAAAGAAGCCCTTCCAGATGGTGATCTCGAAAAGCCTGGCGAAGAAATACTTTGGTGACGAAAACCCGGTGGGCAAGGTCATGAAGAACAACGGCAAGACGGAATATGAGGTCACCGGCGTATTTGAAGATCTTCCGATCAACTCACACATGCAGATCCATGCATTGCTCTCGTTCACAAGCCTGGAGAAATTGAACAACGATCCCATGCTCTCGTGGATGTGGGACGGCTTCCTGACATATATACTGCTGAACGAGCGTGCCGACGTAAAGGCGCTGGAGGCCAAATTGCCGGCGTACGTGCAAAAGAAGGCAGGCGAGGAGCTGAAGCGCTACAACGCCGACATGAAGTTTCACCTGCAACCCGTTAACACTATTCACCTCGACTCCAATTTCATTGGTGAATTTAAAGCCAATGGAGACCGGCAGGCTACCTATTTTCTTTCCATCGTAGCCGGGCTGATCCTGATCATCGCCTGGATCAACTATATAAACCTTTCGACTGCCAAATCGGTAGAACGTGCCCGCGAGGTAGGTGTGCGGAAAGTAATGGGAGGATTCCGGGCCCAGCTGGTACAACAGTTTTTATTTGAGTCGCTGCTGCTCAACGTGGTCGCCGTATTCATCGCCATTTTACTGGCGGTGATGCTGATGCCATCGTTCAGTACATTGACCGGTCGTGAAATCGGCTATACACTCTTTCAGCAGTCCTCTTTCTGGGGCTGGACGGCTGCATTGATCGTTGCGGGCGCTGTTGTTTCGGGCCTATACCCGGCCTTTGTATTGTCGGCCTACAGGCCCGTGGAAGTGTTAAAAGGTCGCTTTAAGAACACGAACAAGGGCGTGTTCTTTAGGAAAGGAATGGTCGTGGTACAATTCATAACCTCGATCACCCTGATCGTGGGAACATTCACCGTGTACCAGCAGATCAGTTTTATGCAAGACCAGCAGTTGGGTGTCGACATTCAACAAACGGTGGTCATCCACTCGCCGAACATTGTCGACTCGACCTACGAGAACAAGTTCCAGGTATTTAAGGAGCGCATAAGCCAATACCCCGAGGTGGTCAGTGTCTGTGCCTCGACAGAAGTGCCGGGTCGCCAACCGGGATGGAACGCGGGGGGGATCCGTACGCTTAGCCAGACCGATGAAGACGCCCAACAATATCGCGTCATCATGATGGACGGTGGTTTTATAAAAGCCTATGGCCTGGAGGTGGCCGCAGGCCGCGGATTCTCGGATGCCAACAAACAAGAATATAAGAACGTGCTGCTGAACGAATCGGCTACACGGCTCATGGGCTTTAAGAAGATAGAAGATGCGATCAACGACCAGATCTTTTTCTGGGGAGATACTTTTCGCATAGCCGGTGTCGTGAAAGACTACCACCAGGAGTCGCTGAAGAAGGCCTACGACCCGTTGATATTCCGGTATAACAGCGCGCCCGGCGGGATGTATTCCATCAAATTCAATACGGCAAACGTGAAGGAATCACTGGTGCGGTTTGAAACGGAATGGAAAAATGTATTTCCGGGCAACCCCTTCATTCACTTCTTCCTGGATGAGCATTACGAGCAGCAATACCGGGCCGACAAACAGTTCCGGAGTGTGTTTAGTATATTCTCGGGGTTGGCCATCTTTATCGCCTGTCTTGGCTTGTTCGGGCTTTCCTCGCTCACGGCCATTCAACGAACCAAAGAGATCGGTGTGCGGAAGGTGCTCGGAGCCACCGTGCCCGGCATCCTGCGTCTGATGAGTAAGGATTACCTTGTCCTCATGGTCATCGCTATTATGCTGGCCGTGCCATTGTCCTGGGGCGTTATGAATACCTGGTTACAGGACTTCGCGTATCGCATTCCGTTAACCTGGTGGCTCTTTGCATTGCCCAGCGCGGCGGTTGTGATCGTGGCCTTGCTGACGGTCGGCATACATACGCTCAAAGCGGCACGTGTAAATCCCGCCAAATCCTTGCGGTACGAATAATCCCGCCGCGGCAGACCGTGTAAACGCAACAATTATCGCCCGAACGGTTCGTTCATGGTAATTCGGTTGGCGGGAGGAACAGGAAGTGGCATCTTCCGTAAAATGCTGCTTCCCATGACTACCCTGCAAACCGACCGGAAGGCTCTTTTGTACAGAATGTACGAATCTATCAACGCCCGCGATATCGAGGCAGTCCTGGATTCCATGCACCACGACGTAAGCTGGGCAAACGGTATGGAAGGCGGGTTCGTATCGGGCCATGAAGAGATCCGCCAATATTGGCAACGTCAGTGGGAATATATCGATCCGCACTTCAAGCCCGTTCAATGTGACGCCATAGGCTCCGGCGAGGTCGTTGTGGAAGTACATCAGATTATCCGTGATCTTTTGGGAAATATAATATCCATTAAAGATGTCCAACACCTCTTCTGGTTCGAGGAGGGATACATCCGTACTATGCGAATCCTGCCCATGAAGGCATAGTAATTACCCGGGTTAATGTGATATCGTTCCGGGGAATTCCGGAGGTTTTTTACACTTTTTTTCATCCCTACCCACGCACTACGCACGACGGGTGCGCAGAGCTTGTCCCATGCATTCCCCAGGCATAGGTTTTTATTTATTGTTGGCATCAACCACAAGCTCATTTAATAACACTTTTTATGAAAACAACGAATCCTGGCCGAGATTTGCCGGCTCGCAATATAACGTTGACTAAACGCAAGCAGCCGGCTGATACCGAGACGGCTGACCGCCCCCTTTCACCGGTAAAATCCGGTCGATATATCGGTGATCACTATATCGAACGCTGGGGAGTTTTTTCCTCAGCAACCATAACGGACAAATAAAAAAGCCATAACAATATGAACGCTTCACCTAACGCACGCCCCACGCAAGAGCTGGTCCTGTACTTCCAGGTACACCAGCCTCGCCGGCTTCGGCCATTCCGTTTCTTTGATATCGGTTCACAACGCGAGTACTTTAACGATGATCTTAACCGGTCTATCGTCGAACGCGTCGCGCGCCAAAGCTACTTACCTACAAACGCTTTGCTGTTGAAGCTTATCCGCAAGCACCCCGAGATCAAAGTGACGTTCTCGATCTCCGGTATGGCCCTGGATCAATTTAAAGAGTACGCGCCCGAAGTATTGGATAGCTTTAAGGCTTTAGCCGATACCGGTTCTGTTGAGTTCCTGGCAGAGACCGACCAACATTCGCTGGCGTGTATGATGCCCGGCGACGAATTTGAGGTACAGGTGCTCGACCAGGTAGCCAAGCTGCACGAGTACTTCGGTATCAGGCCCACCGTGTTCCGAAACACCGAGCTTATCTATAGCGATGACATCGGCCGGCGCGTAGAAGCCCTGGGATTTACCGGTATATTTACCGACGGCGTAGAGAAAATACTGCATGGCCGTAAGCCCCATTACGTGTATCAGCATCCCGATCAGACGGGGCTGAAGATCTTGCTGCGCAACTACCGGCTAAGTGACGACATCGCGTTCCGGTTCTTTCAAAACAACCAGCCGCTGTCGGTCGAAAAATACATGACCTGGCTGAACGGCATACCGGCCCACGAGCAACTCGTTGTGCTGGGTATGGACTACGAGACCTTCGGCGAGCACCAGCGTCACGAAAGCATTCTGAAGTTCCTGGAGAAGTTTTTGCTGACCGTGGTTAAACAAAAACACTTTACCCTGGCCACGCCCTCGCAGGTCATTGCACACACACCCGCGGTGGATAACCTTCCGGTACCCTCGTACATATCGTGGGCGGACGAAGAGCGCGATCTCTCTGCCTGGCTGGGCAATGACATGCAACGCGATGCCTTCGAAACCATGCTGCGCATGGAGCAGGATGTTAAAAGCATAGACGATCCTCACCTGCTGGAGCGGTGGCGGTGGTTGCAGGCAAGCGATCATTTTTATTATATGTCGACCAAAAAGAGCAATGACGGCGTGGTACATGCATACTTCAGCCCGTATGCATCGCCGTACGAAGCCTTCATGAACTATATGAATATTCTGAATGATTTCTCGTATCAGTTAAGTAAATACGAACGCATCCCCGTTACGGAAAAACAAGAAGGTGCCCTTCGCTCGGAAGCCGATAGAAGAGAGATACACATGCCCACCTGGGCAATGACCCTGCAAAATACCTATGAACATTAAAGAAGCGGAAGTAGCAAAAAAAGTTAGGGCAAAAGTATATCCGGGAAGTCCATATCCTCTGGGAGCTACCTGGGATGGTAAGGGCGTGAACTTCGCACTCTATGCCGAAAATGCTACCGGTGTAGAGCTCTGTTTATTCAACCATCAGAACGACGAAGCGGAAGCGATAAGGGTACCCGTCACCGAGCGCTCGGCGCAAGTATGGCACGTATATATTCCCGATGCGAAACCCGGGCAACTGTATGGCTATCGCGTGCATGGCCCGTATGATCCCAGCAATGGCCACCGCTTTAACCCGGCCAAGTTGCTGATCGATCCGTATGCAAAGGCGATTGCAGGCAAGATTGAATGGAGCGATGCCCTGTTTGGATATGAAACAGGCAACGAGGCAGAAGACCTGAGCATGTCCGAGACCGACAGCGCACCGTTTCTGCCGAAGTGTGTGGTTATCAATCCTGAGTTCGACTGGGAGGGGGATCGCGCACCAAAAATACCGTATCACAGTACGATCATTTATGAAGCACACGTGCGCGGATTTACCAAGATGAATTCGGAGATACCCGAGGAGATCCGCGGCACCTATGCGGCCATCGGCCATCCCGTTACCATCGGCTACTTACAAGAACTGGGCGTAACCGCCATTGAGCTGATGCCGGTGCATCACTTCATTGCGGACCGCCACCTGGTGGAAAAGGGGCTGACAAACTATTGGGGGTACAACACCATCGGCTTTTTTGCCCCGGAGGTCCGCTACTCCGGCAGCGGCGTGCTCGGTGAGCAGGTCAACGAATTTAAACAAATGGTGAAGGACCTGCACAAAGCCGGCATCGAGGTGATCCTCGACGTGGTCTATAACCATACGGCAGAAGGCAACCAGATGGGGCCGACACTGTCGTTCCGCGGCGTGGACAACGCGAGCTACTATAGACTGGCAGAAGACAAACGCTTCTACTTCGACTATACCGGCACGGGCAATACGTTGAATGCGAATCTGCCCAATGTACTGCGCCTGATGATGGACAGCTTGCGTTACTGGGTGTTGGAAATGCATGTAGACGGCTTCCGGTTCGATCTGGCGTCCACACTAGCGCGTGAGCTGCACGAAGTGAACAAGCTGAGCGCCTTCTTTGATATTATCCACCAGGACCCCGTCATATCACAGGTAAAGCTGATCGCCGAACCGTGGGATGTGGGCGAAGGTGGATACCAGGTGGGTAAATTTCCACCCGGTTGGGCCGAATGGAATGGCAAATACCGCGATTGTATCCGCGATTACTGGCGTGGTGCCGACAGTATGCTGGGTGAATTCGCCCAGCGCTTCACGGGCAGCTCCGACCTGTACGAAGGGGACTACAGAAGCCCCACGGCCAGCATTAATTTTATTACCGCCCACGACGGCTTCACACTCAACGACCTGGTGTCGTATAACGATAAGCACAATGACGCCAACGGCGAGGACAACAACGATGGTGAAAGCCACAATCGCTCCTGGAACTGCGGCGCCGAGGGCGATACGGAAGACGAGGCGGTGAACGCCTTGCGCCAGCGTCAGAAGCGGAACTTTCTGACCACATTATTCCTGTCCCAGGGTGTGCCCATGCTGCTGTCTGGTGACGAGATCAGTCGCACACAACAGGGTAACAACAACGCATACTGCCAGGACAATGAAATTTCCTGGACCAACTGGGAGCACGCCGATAAAGATCTTCTGCAATTTACCCAGGGCCTGATACAGATGCGCAAGGATCACCCGGTGTTTTGTCGTCGCCGCTGGTTCCAGGGACAGCCCATCAAGGGTATCGGACTGGAGGACATTGCCTGGTTTCTGCCCGACGGTAGTGAAATGAGCGATGAGCATTGGAACAACGACTTTGCAAAGACACTGGCGGTCTTCTTAAACGGCCGGGGTATACATACGCCGGGGCCTAAAGGTGAGCAGATCGTCGATGATAGCTTCTATGTCATTTTTAACGCCCATCACGAGCCGGTGGAATACAAGCTTCCGTCTGCAAAATATGGAAAGGAGTGGATTCAGGTCCTCAATACGGCCGACGGAAAAATCGGTCGCGACAGCAAACATGCGCCGGAAGAAACGATCAAAGTAGAAAGCCGTTCGATTATGTTGCTTCAGCATAAGATTGCGTATGATAATGCCGGTAAAAACAAGTAGACGCACCCTGGGCGTCACCTTCGATTCATCGGGTACGGCATCGATACGACTTTGGGCTCCGCGGGCAAAAGCAGTAGCACTTCTGCGGGGTCAGGACGATACCCCCGAACTGCTGCACCAACAACCGTATGGATATTGGCAGCTGACCACCGATACGTTGCGCGAGGGTGACGTGTATCGGTTTCAAATTGACGGAAAAACAACGGTGCCCGATCCCGCCTCCCTCGACCAATCCGGGGGCGTGCATGGCCCGTCGCGCGCGCGAACGGTAGAGGGTTTCAACTGGACCGACTCCGCGTGGGTTAATCCAAAGCTGCAGGACTATATTTTTTATGAGATCCATACAGGCACGTTTTCACCCGCCGGCACGTTTCAAGGTATCCAGGAAAAATTGCCGTACCTGCGGGCGCTGGGCATTACAGCCATTGAGATCATGCCCGTGGCGCAATTTCCAGGCGACCGGAATTGGGGCTATGACGGGGTTTTCCCCTTTGCCGTACAGGCATCGTATGGTGGAGCAGAAGGCTTACAAAAGCTGGTCGACGCCTGCCACGCTCACGGCATTGCCGTCGTGCTGGATGTAGTATATAACCACTTCGGTCCGGAGGGGAATTGCCTGCCTGCCCTCGGGCAATATTTTACGGAAAAATATAAAACTCCCTGGGGCAATGCCATAAACTTCGACGATGCCGGCTGCGACGCCGTACGGAATTATTTTGTCGAGAATGCCCTGATGTGGTTTCGCGATTTCCACATCGATGCCCTGCGCCTCGATGCAGTACATGCCATACGCGATTTCAGTCCCAAACATATTCTGCGCGCTATACGCGAACACGTGGAGCAGTTGATGATCGAGACCGGGCGTCAGTATTACCTCATCGTAGAACTCGACTTGAACGACACACGCTTCATCGACCCGCTCGACCGCCAGGGATATGGCATGGACGCTCAATGGGTCGATGAGTTTCACCACGCCCTTCGGGTCGCGGCCGGCCAGCCCGCGACCGGTTATTATAGCGATTTCAAAGGCATCACCCACCTGGCAAAATCCTATCGTGATGCCTATGTGTACGATGGCATGTATTCCGAGCACCGGCAGCGATCTTTTGGCGTGAAGACAAATGGCCATTCCGGCGACCGCTTTGTGGTTTTTTCGCAAAATCACGACCAGGTCGGCAATCGTATGCTCGGTGAGCGTACCAGTAGCCTGGTAAGTTTTGAAATGCTCAAGCTGCTCGCCGCCAATACGCTGGTGAGCCCGTTCCTGCCGCTGTTGTTTATGGGAGAAGAATATGCCGAAACAAATCCCTTTCTATACTTCGTGAGCCATGAAGACAAAGCGCTGATCGAAGCTGTGCGGAAGGGACGCAAAGCAGAGTTCGCAGCCTTTCACGATGAAGGCGAGGCCCCCGATCCGCAGGCATCCGGAACATTCCAGCAATCCAAACTGGAATGGTCCCGTCTGCAGGAGCCCCGGCATCAAACCATGTTTACGTTCTATCAAACACTGATCGCCATCCGGAAACGCTCGGCGGCTTTACGTTGCACCAACAGGAACCAGCTTACTGTCACCGCGCAGGAAGAAACACAAACGTTGCGGCTTGACCGGTGGTGTGATCAGGAACACGCCCTGTGCCTGATGAATTTCTCGAGTGTCCCACAGACAATGTCCCTGGAGTCTGACGTGCGTTGGCGTCGCGTCCTCGACTCGGCCGACACAGAATGGGGAGGACCGGGTAGTTTGGCCCAGACGGGAGACCAGGTCACCTTGCAGCCCGAATCGTTTATACTCTATACGCGTTAAAGCTTATGTTCAATCCGGTTGCCACATACCGCATACAGTTTCACAAGCAATTCAATTTCACCGATTTTGAAAAAATAATACCGTACCTGCAAAAGCTGGGCGTAAAGACCGTATATGCGTCGCCGATCTTTGAGGCAGTACCCGGAAGTATGCACGGGTACGACGTGATCAATCCGCACCGGATCAACCCCGAGATCGGTACCGACAGCCAACTGCGCAGCATCAGCCGACAGCTGCGGGAAGCCGGCATCTTCTGGGTGCAGGATATCGTGCCCAACCACATGGCCTATCACCCTGAAAACCTTTGGTTAATGGATGTGCTCGAAAAAGGCCGCAACTCGGTATACGAGTCCTTCTTCGATCAGGCGTGGGCGAGCGAGCTGTTTCAGGGACGTCTCATCGTCCCCATTCTGGGCTCGTCGTTGGAGGACGTCCTGTTTAATCAGGAGCTTCAGATCAGCCGTGCCGAGCAACGGCTGGTATTTCAGTATTATGACAACGCCTATCCACTGCATCCGCGTTCCTATACAACGATCTTGCACGGTAGCGATATGCCCGATGCCATTCAGGTATTTATCAACCAGATTGAAGAGCTGCATACGATCGAAGAGCCGGTAGCCTATACCCTGCGTTGGCATGAGCTGATCCTGCAACTGGACGCACTTACCAAACGCGAAGACACACTGGAATACATCGAGCAGCGGATCCTCGCAACAAACGATGATAAGAAGTTGCTGCGGACTGTCGCCGAAGAGCAGAACTATGTATTTAACGCCTGGCAACAGGCCGATAAACGTATCACATTTCGGCGCTTCTTTACGGTAAACGAGCTGATCGGTCTGAATATGCAGTTCGGAAAAGTGTTCGAGCACTATCATAAGCTGATCAAGTCGTATGTGGACGAGGGGATATTCCAGGGCCTGCGCATCGATCACATCGATGGCCTGTACGATCCGACGCAATACCTGGAGCGCCTTCGCGCGCTGGTAGGAGAAGAGGTATACATCGTCGCCGAAAAGATCCTGCAGCTGGAGGAGGATCTCCCGGCAACATGGCCGATCCAGGGCACCACAGGCTATGAGTTTCTGGCCTGGGTCAACAACTTGTTAACCCCGCCCGATGCGGAGCAGCCGTTATCAAAATACTATGCAACGCTTGTTCCCGACGACGCTTCCATACAGGGACAGATCCGCGCTAAAAAGGCGAACATCCTGTTCCGCCACATGGGCGGCGAGTTGAACAACCTGGCCCGCTTTCTGGTAGATCTCAATCTTATCCCGAAAGAACGGAGGGCGCAGGTTTCCGCAGAAGACTTCAAGTCCTGCCTGGCAGAGCTCCTCATACGGTTCCCCACCTACCGGGCATACGGCAACAGAGTCCCATTGCCCCCCGGGGATGAGCAGCAGCTTCGTGCGCTGTTCCGGGGGATACAAGCGGAAATACCACAGCTCACGCAAGCCGTGGAATTGCTGGAAGAAGCCTTGCTGGAGAGGACCACCCGAGGGGACGAAGAATACAATGCCAGGGCCATCCGCTTCCTCATGCGGTGCATGCAGTTCTCGGGACCGCTTATGGCCAAAGGCGTGGAAGACACCCTCATGTATACCTATAACCGCTTCATCGGGCACAATGAGGTGGGCGACTCGCCGGAATACTTTGGCCTCTCCGTAGAAAAGTTTCATGAAATCATGAAACACCGCCAGGGGGCGTGGCCGCTTTCACTCAATGCCAGTGCCACGCACGACACAAAACGCGGCGAAGATGTCCGGGCACGCCTCAACGGCGTAGCAGCCTATGCTGCAGAGTGGGTGAAAACAGTGGAAGCCTGGCGAAAGGAAAATGCGTCGTTGCGGGAAAACGACCGCCCCGATGCAAACGATGAATACTTTATATACCAAACCCTCGTGGGCGCCTATACCGATGCCGGCGACAAGGAGTTTCCCGAGCGGCTGGAAGCTTATTTAACAAAGGCCCTCCGCGAGGCCAAACGGCATACCGACTGGGCTGCGCCCGACACAGGCTATGAGGAAGTAGTGAAGCGATTTACTACAGGTCTTTTGCAAACGCAACGCCCCTGGATGAGATCATTTCAGGAATTCTCCGCCCGCGCGACGGAAGCCGGAATCCGGAACTCATTGTCTCAGGTACTGCTGAAATTCACGTGCCCCGGCATTCCCGATGTGTACCAGGGTTGCGAGTTGTGGGACCTGAGCCTGGTAGACCCCGACAATCGTCGCCCCATAGACTACCACCATCGACTCGAACATTTGGAACAGCTGGACGAAGCCGCAGCAAAGGACGCCGCCGGTATCTGGAGCCAGCTATGGCACGATCGCCACGACGCAGGGATTAAGCTATGGCTTACAGCGCTTCTGTACCGTGAGCGGACCGCATCACAAGAAATATTCGCGGACGGTGATTATATACCCCTGGCGGTGGAAGGTATCCACAGTCGGAAGGTGATCGCCTTTGCACGAAGGCATAAGAGAAAACAATATATTGTCATCGCGCCCCTGTACGCTACGGCCGCGGCGGTGGATTGGCAGGATACCTGTGTACTACTTCCGTCAGACGCACCCGAACGCTGGGTGAATGTACTGACCCGTGAGTCCCGTAAAGAAACGAAACGCATACTGGTGAAGGATGTGCTGGCCGTATGTCCGGTGGGCTTACTCCGTGCAACGGAACCTGAGCGTAACCGTACCGCCGGTATCATTTTGCACATCACATCGCTGCCGGCGGCGTTTGGCATTGGCGACCTGGGGCCGCAGGCCTATGCCTTTGCCGACTTTCTATACCGCACGCACCAGACATGCTGGCAGATCCTGCCGCTCACCCCGACGTCAAAGGGTAGCGATGAGTCGCCCTACAGCGCGTATTCGGCCATGGCGGGAAATCCCTGGTTGATCAGCCCCGAGTTGCTGGCCGAAGATGGTCTGCTCACCGCCGAAGAGCTGGCAGCCGAACGCAAACCCGCTACAGCGGCCCTGGACTTTACGACTATGCGCGAGGCAAAGCAGCCCTTGTACGACCATGCCTGGAAGCGCTTCAAAACGGGTGAACATCACGCGCTGCAGCAAGCATTCAAGAGCTTTGTACAACGAGAAGCGGCATGGTTGCATGATTTTGCGGTATACGAAGCGCTTCGCGAGCACTACCACGAAAAGAGCTGGTCGTTGTGGCCGGAGGAGTTTAGAAGGCGCAACCCGCAGGCGCTAAAACAATTCAGCGATACACACGCCGAGCGGTTGGACAAAGTCCGTTGGCTGCAGTTTATATTTGATCGCCAATGGAAAAAGCTGAAGGCCTATTGCCATAGTTTAGACATTCGTTTCCTCGGTGACATGCCGTTTTACATGGCCTTTGATTCCGCCGATGTTTGGGCCAATCCGGCACTCTTTGAATTAGACGACCAGCTTCGCTCGCAGTATGTCGCCGGCGTACCACCCGACTATTTTAATGACCAGGGACAGTTGTGGGGCATGCCGGTATACTGCTGGGATACGCTGAAAGATTCGGGATATGCCTGGTGGATCGATCGCCTGCGTAAAAATATAGAGCTTTTCGACCTCGTTCGGCTCGATCATTTCCGTGCATTCGAAGCCTATTGGGAAGTACCGGCCGATGCCAGGACCGCCGTAGGAGGGAAGTGGCAAAAAGGCCCCGGAGAGGAATTCTTCCACGCCGTCAGGCAAGCACTCGGAACGTTGCCGTTCATAGCCGAAGACCTGGGCGAAATAACGGACGAAGTATACGCGCTGCGTGATACGTTTGAATTTCCGGGCATGAAGGTACTTCAGTTTGCCTTTGGCGACGCGTTGGCAACATCACCGTACATACCCCACAATTTCGAAAGCACAAATTACATTGTATACACCGGCACGCACGACAACAATACAACACACGGGTGGTATGCCGAGCTTGATCCCGCCGTTCAAAAAGCAGTCCTTGGATATGCCGGCACTGCCACCGAGACACAGGCGGTGCCGTCGGCGCTGATACGATTGGCCTATGGGTCAGTTGCGCGCACAGCTGTCATTCCCATGCAGGACATCCTCGGCCTGGCGAGTGACGCCCGCATGAATACACCCGGTTCTGTAGGCGAGAACTGGCGTTGGCGCATGGTGCCCGATGCTATAACAGCAACAACGGAAGAGTCGCTGAGAACACTGACGAAGTATTACAACCGGGGATAAGCCCCGCAATAGACCCTACTTCTCTTTTTTCTTCTCGTCTTTCAACGTCTCGCGTGCCAGCTTCGCCATCTCGAGGTGGTGCGCCAGGATCGGCAGCTTGGCAGTAGCCCATGCCTTCAACGCTGCATCGTTGCCTTTTTCAGATTCTTTCCGGAACGCGTCTATATCCTCCTGGTGGTCATCCACCATCAGATCGGCGTAAGCCTTGTCAAAATCTTTCCCGGCCTTTTGGTCCAGGTCATCGACCAGTCGTTGATTCTTTTCGCTGAGTGAATCGGGGAGAGAAATGTTTTTCTGCCCGGCAATGGCTTTAAGTTCTTCGCCGGCTTTGCTATGGTCAAGCTCCATCGTCTTGCCCAGTTCCTGGATCGCCGGTGTAGTGCTTTTTGTCTGCGCCAGCTTGCCGAGGGTTACCTCCAGCATCCCACCGTCGGCTGCTGCAACGGCAAATTCACCATCGGCCTTCAGATCCAGGGTGTCGAGCTTTTCGTCGTTTTCCGCTTCGGCAACCTCGGTGCTGTCTTGCGATTTGTTACCGCAGGAAGTAAAGGACAGCAGGACCGAAAAGGCCATAAGAAATAAGTACATGCGCGTATTCATGATAGATAATGTTTCTGATGGGAATCAAAAAAGCATGCCACTTACCGATGGCTAAACATACAACTTCTGGCATACTTCGCAATAGAAGGTGCGCCGGTTGGTTTTTCCCAAATAAGCTTTTTGAAGCGGCGCGCCATCCCGCGGGCAGGTTTTTTTTGTATGCGCCAGCCAATGCTTTCGCAACGTAAACTCCCGCTTCCAGGCGAGGAAGTCATAGCTATAGCGCACAACCTCTTCTACCAGTTGCCGTCGCTTGGCCGGTGATAATTTTCCTATTGTACTCAGGGGATGAACGTGTATCCGGAAAAGCACCTCATTCTTGATAATGTTTCCCGCGCCCGAAAAGATCGTTTGATCCAGGATCGCGTCACAGACCAGCGTATCGGGTATAGCCTTTAGCTTCTGTAAAGCCCGGGAAGAGCTCCACTGTTCACTCATCACATCTGCCGACCAATCGTAAACATCGTCAGGCGACTCCTCCAGCATGCGAAGCCCGCAAGCATAGAAGTTAATTTCACCATTCTTGAATTGAAGGCTGAGGCGCGGAGGTGTGGCCTTGCGTTCATTGATGAGATACGATCCGAACAACAAAAAATGGATTCGCAGCGTAAAAGTGGGGAAGCAAATAAGAAAGTGCTTTCCCCAGCTTTTGAAGTTGCGAATCGCTTTGCCTTCCAGCATGGTCGGGTCGAACTGCCGGGTGTTACCGGAAGCATGAAGCACTTTTTTTCGTGCGAACATCTCCACGGCCTCCTTCAACAATACGATCGAGGGTCCTTCGGGCATGTCGAACTATTGATTCGTCTCGACGGCAGTGCGTAATTCGATCGGCTGCAGATCTGCGCTGGCGGGGCTCGTCAGCACCTTGCCGTCCGGTGAATAGCGGGCGCCGTGGCAGGGGCAATCCCAGCTTTGCTCGGCCAGGTTCCAGGCTACGTGACAACCCATGTGGGTACACGTCGGCGACACGGCGTGCAACGCGCCCTCACTGTCGCGCGACAAAGCGATCGATTTTCCTTCGTAATCAACGACCTTCCCCTCTCCCGGGGCGAGGTTAACAAGGTCTTGCAACGTTTCAGTCGAGAACCAGCCGCCGATCAGGCTCTTTGCCACGTCCAGGTTATTCTGCATAAAGCTTGTAAATCCTGCTACAGGCTTGATACGCGAAGGGCTGAACAGTTCCTGGTACGGACTTTCCTGCTTCGTGATAAGGTCACGCAAAAGAAGGCCAGCCACCGTACTGTAGACCATGCCGTTGCCACCATAACCGGTAGCCACATAGATGTTATCGCGGTGCATGGGTAAGTTTCCGATATACGGTAGGCCATCCACCGGCTCAAAGTACTGCGATGACCATTGATAGGCGATCGATTCAACGTTAAAATATTTCCGGACGTAGGCCTCCAGGGCACGGAAGCGTTTTTCGGTATTCTCTTCATGCCCCGTCTTATGATCTTCTCCGCCGGCGATCAGGTACCGCTGGCCGTCTACGACCTGCGTGCGATAATAATGATAAGGGTCGTACATGTCATAACAGAGCCCTTCGGGATAGTTGCCGTCGGCCAGCGTGACCGCCATGGCATAGCTTCTCCAGGGCGCCATGCGTAGGTGCACCAGGTTTATACCGGGCGGCGTATGGGTGGCGTACACCAGGTTATGGGCGCGGATGGATTTACCGCCGGCTTCCAGGGTGATAATGTCTCCTTCGGTCACTTTCGTTACCGGAGCATATTGCAGAATGGCTCCTCCCAGGTTTTCAAACGCGTGGGCGAGGGCGTGTACATACCGCATGGGGTGAAACTTGGCTTGTCGTTCGACACGAACAGCCTTTTGCATCGGTATCGGCACAGGAATGCCGTCTGCATAGTCGATCTCCAGACCCACCGTGCGGCAGGCATCAAAGATATCCTGAAGTTCCTTCGACTGCTTTTCATCCTGTGAAAACAGGTACGCCGGGGCCTCTTCAAAACCACAGTCAATTCCATAGGCGCTGACATGCCGTTCGATAATATCGATCGCTTCGCGCACCGCACGTGCTACCAACCGGGCACCGTCTTCTCCGAAGTTTTTAATGATCGTGGTATAGGGGGTATCGAGCAGCGTATTCAAATGCGCCGTCGTGCCTCCCGTCGTGCCAAAGCCGATGTTCTCGGCCTCCAGTAAAATACATTTCCGGCCAGCCTGCTGAAGCAGAAGACTGGTCGTTATGCCTGTGATCCCTCCACCGACAATGGCTACATCGTAGGGGGTATCCTGCTGCGCCCGGTGCAGGGAGCCGTATACCGGCACCTCCTGCCATAGGCTAACAAATGAACCGTCACGTGCTATCATAAAGTGTCTGTTTTTTCTGAAGACCGTGTAAATTCCTTGCCAGCGGTTCGCCGCCCGGGAAATCCCATAGCAGGGTGGCAATTCCACAGAATGTTAAAAAAATAGTAGAAGGAGGCTTCGTACAGTCAGCACGCTTGGAGATATTGCGCAAACATGATCACGCCCCTGCGAGAACGGATACGAGCCGTTTGCACCGACATAGACGGAACCCTGCTGGACAGCCGCCGCGAGCTGTCACCCCGTACCCTGGCAACCATCGGCCGGATAAAAGACACCCTGCCTATCATCCTGGCCTCGTCGCGCATGCCCGCCGCCATGCGGCACCTGCAGCAGGAGCTGGGCATCACTACCCATCCCTTGATCTGCTACAACGGGGGGTACGTACTACAACTGGACGGTCCCCGGCCACACGTGCTCGACTCCGTGGTGATTCCCGTGGCGGTTTGCCGTCAGATCCTGGCGTTGACCGCAGGCAGCTCGCTGCACATAAGCCTGTACGAGCAGGACAACTGGTACGCTCCCGGCTACGATCAGTGGACTGAACGTGAAGCCCGCATCACCAAGGTGTCACCGCAGATCGATCCGGCGGCAAACGTCCTGGCCCGCTGGGAGCACCAGGGTACAGGTGCCCATAAGATCATGTGTATGGGCGACGAAGGTGCGATATCCGCGCTTCAAAACGCTCTGGAAAACGGCTTTTCAACCGATGTACACGCCTATCGATCCAAGTCCACCTACCTCGAAATAGCACCACGCGCCATCTCCAAGGCTTCCGCCATGGAACTGGTGCTCAAAACATGTTATGGTCTCGGGGCCGCCAGCGCCATGGCATTCGGCGATAACTATAACGACATGGATATGCTAACAGCCGCCGGGTGGGGGGTAGCCATGGCAAATGGTCGGGATGAAGTAAAGGCGTTGGCAAAAGAGATCACGGAAGCGAATATCGACGACGGCGTGGCGCAAGCCATCGAGCGGCACCTGCTGTAACGCTAACGGCTCAGGTCGGGCTGACTGCGTACGCGCTCGACAATGGCCGCGATCATCTCATTAAATCCTTTCACGGTAGAGGGCTTGGTGATAAACAGATCGGCACCCAGTTGCAGGCATTGATCGCGTTCCTGCTGCGACGAGGCCGTCGTGAGAATGACGACCGGCAGGCGTTGCAGCCGCGGCAATGCTTTGAGGCGGCTTAAGATCTCCCGCCCATGAAGTTTGGGCAGGTTCAAATCCAGTACAACCACATCGGGCAGCTTCTCACAATGTTCCAGGTGGGGCACCACCTTATCCCCCTGGCTGATCGTCTCCATGCGGTAGGGCACATTGTTGTCCTGCAATGCCTGTATCATTAACTCAACGTCGTCCGGGTCGTCTTCAACCAGCAGGATGGAATAGGTGTTCATGCGGAGTTAAAGATACAATTTCACATAGGATAATAGCACCGCTTGAATAACTTAATAGATTGTCCGAAAACAATTCCAGGGCGTGTTGCCCTTGTCCGCCGGATCTTTCTTCTTGCCATAATACCCGTCCAGAAAACTGCGCGTGTCCGACCACACCGTTTGAATGATGCCCTGGAAGTTCTCCTTCATTTCCGGGGTGGCATCCCGCCGGAAGGTGCGCATGTCTTCCACCTGGCTTAATGCTACCGACGGATTGCGCCAGGGGCATGTCGCCACCTTAAAACCCTTCATGGCAAAGTATACCGGCGTCTTGTCGGGGCGCTCGTAGTGCCAGTCGCAGATCATGACATCTTTGGGGATCAGGTCGATCGCCCGGTGTGTATTGTTCAGGCTGGCCTCCCACATGCCCAGTCCCGTTGTCTTACCGTCGATCAGGCGGTCGCCCCAGATCCACAGTTTCCGGTTGCGTTGTGCCAGGTAGTCGCGCAGCACCCGCACTTCCCCGGCAAAGAGCTCAGCCTTGTCGCGACCGCCGCACCGTGGGCATTTGTCGTCGCCAATATAGAAGACCTCGTCCATGCCGGCGTGAAACGCGTCCGACTCGAATACATCACAGATTTCGTCTACCAACGAAAACACGATCGGGTGTACTTCGGGGTGCAACGGGCAGTAGCTCTTGCAGTATAAACCATCGGCGTTGGGCCAGGCATATTTCGCCGGCATCTTTACATGCGGGGTTTCGTCCAGCTGAGGATAGACGCGCAGCAGGTTGTGAACGGTTCCTGCCCAGGACTGGTGGCCCAACAGGTTGATCTGCGGGATCGCACGAATGCCTCCGCGTTGGCACGCCCATACCATCTTCTTGACATCCTCCTTGCTCAGGGCCACGCTGTCGCGCAGCTCGGGATGGTGCACGAACTGATAGTTCCAGTCAATCCGCAGGATCAGGGTATTTACCTTCCGCGGAACCAGCTCTTCGGTAATAAACTTTACGAACTGGTCGACGTCTGCCGGACGCGGCGCTGCAATGCAAAAACCACGGAGCGGAAAGGTGACTATTTCTTTCTGTTGTGCCGGCAGGACACCCGGCAGCAGGAGCAGCATCACGGCCAGAAGCCGGAAGAATGATTTCGGGAGATTCATCATAGTAACGCTAGGAAATGTGGTGTCCAAAATATCAATATTGTGGAATTTCACGAAGCATTTTGAAATACACATGAGCACACACAAGCAAAAACTTTATGCGCTCTGCCAGGACCATGTACAGCGTCGCATCCGGGACATCAGCCAGGCCCTGGAAGAAGTACAGCAATCGGCCCACGAAGAGACAAAGAGTACCGCCGGCGATAAATATGAGACCGCCCGGGCCATGGCCCAGAATGAAATGGAGAAGCTCAATGCGCAACTGCAGGAGAACAAAAAGCTGCAACAGATCCTCGAGCAGATCGACCCTCGGAGAAGTACCCCCGTCATCCAGCTCGGCAGCGCCGTACGAACCACGCAGGGGAATTTTTATATAGCGGTAAGCGCCGGTGTGCTTGGCCAGGATAAGGAGGCTTACTTTGCCGTCTCGCCGGCATCACCCATCGGCACCCGGCTCATGGGCCAGAAAGCAGGAGACGAATTTCAATTTAATCAGCGAACATACCGCATCGAGCTCGTCGAATAACAGGCTTGATTGGTGCACGTATAGACAAAATCCCGTCTTCTGTGTTATGAATGAGGGATAAAAATTTCCGGAATCGCAGAATTAAGGTACCGATCGCCGGAACTGATTGTTAAAAAACGTGTGTTATTCGTAAGAATTTTCGTTTTTTGTTTCAACAAGCATAGCAGACTTTACACGTGCATGGATAAATCGTTCGTACGCAAGCTCTATCAATCACACCTGGTGTGTCCTACGTGCCCCTCGCCGGCAGAGGTACAGCATTTCTTCGTGGAACTGCTCGGAGCCCTGTTTGCCGACTTTACCCAGCTGGCGCACCTCTCGGAAGAACAATTTACCGAGCTCATGGAGCGACTGCAGCGCGACCTCGCGCGGTTGCTGCAGAACAACGCCGCCACCAGCACGAGCAGCGCCGTGCAACTTTCCGCCGACTTCTTTGATGCCTTACCCACGATCTTCGAAAAGATACAACAGGATGTGGCCGCCATGTATGCCGGCGACCCCGCGGCCAGGAGCGCTGGGGAAGTAGTGCGTACCTATCCCGGTTTTTACGCCATTGCCGCTTATCGCATCGCGCATCAATTATACCGCCAGGGCATTGGAGACATTCCCCGTATCATCACCGAGCATGCGCATAGCCGCACAGGGATAGACATCCACCCGGCGGCGACCATCGGCAACTTTTTCTGCATCGACCACGGCACCGGTGTGGTAATAGGCGAGACAACGATCATCGGCGATCATGTCAAAATATACCAGGGTGTTACCCTCGGCGCCCTCAGCGTCAACAAAGAAGACGCCCGGCGCAAGCGCCATCCAACGCTGCAGGACAATGTCGTCGTCTATGCCGGCGCAACGATCCTGGGCGGCGAAACCACCATCGGTCACGACAGCGTGATCGGCGGCAACGTCTGGCTTACCAGAAGTGTGCCCCCGCATTCGAAGATCTACTACCAGGCCAAGATGTTCAACGACGATACCAATCAGACCGACATGGTCATATTCAAATAAGGAAGCTCTGATTTTATATGAAGCTCGCAGACCTCATCGGTAATACACCGCTCGTCACCCTCCAGACCATCCCGGTTAAAAAAGGTGTAACCATTTACGGAAAACTCGAAGGAAACAACCCCGGCGGAAGCGTAAAAGACCGGGCCGCCTATGGCATGATCACGGGCGCGCTGCAGCGCGGGCAGATCAAACCCGGCGATAAACTGGTAGAAGCCACCAGCGGCAACACCGGCATCGCCCTGGCCATGATCGCGCGCATCATGGGGCTGGAAATGACGCTCATCATGCCCGACAACTCCACGCGCGAGCGTGTGTTGGCCATGGAGGCGTATGGCGCCAGGGTGATCCTCACGCCGTCGGCCAGGACCATCGAATATTCACGCGAGCTGGCAGAGAAGATGGCCGCCGAAGAAGGGTATCATATCCTGAACCAATTTGCCAACGCCGACAACTACGGTATGCACTATCGTACCACCGGCCCGGAGATCTGGCGCGACACCGCCGGCAAAATCACACACTTTGTCTCTGCCATGGGCACTACCGGCACCATCATGGGCGTATCACGCTACTTAAAGGAACAAAATCCTGCCATACAGATCGTAGGAACACAACCCACCGACGGCTCCTGCATTCCCGGCATTCGCCGGTGGTCACCCGAGTTCCTGCCAAAAATATTCGAACCCCACCGCGTAGACCGCGTCATGGACGTGCGCGAGCAGGATGCACGCACATACACCAAACGCCTCGCGCGGGAAGAAGGTGTGCTGGCTGGCATGAGCAGCGGCGGAGCCTTGAGTGCCGCCATGCAGATCGCCTCCGAGATCACCGAAGGCGTGATCGTATTCATCGTCTGCGATCGCGGTGACCGCTACCTCAGCTCCGATCTCTTTGAATAACAAGCCTTCCATAGTCTTTCAACATAACCTATTTTCCTTTCATGCGAAACCTACTCCTCATTGCTTGTCTGTTGTTGCTGGAATTTACCGTAGTAGCACAAGATCCCCGTCGCTTTGAAGCAGAAGTAACAAACCTCGTCGCAGGTGACACCGCCGTAAAAAAGAAAAACCTCATTCTGTTCACCGGTAGCTCCAGCTTTCGCTTATGGCGCCCCGACCTGGCGTCGTCATTTCCCGACAAGAACGTGCTCAATCGGGGCTTCGGCGGCTCACAGATGAGCGATCTGATATACTATTTCGATAAGCTGATCCTGCCATACCATGCCAAACAGATCTTTATCTACGAAGGCGATAATGACCTGGCATCGGGTAAAACGCCTGAAGAGATTATACGCCAGGCAGACAGTTTACTATACCTCATTCGTAAAAAGGTATCGCGCCGGGTAAACGTAGTGTTTCTGGCAGCCAAGCCCAGCCTGGCGCGCTGGAACCAGCACGAGACCTATCGCACGTTTAACGGCATGCTGAAAGCGTGGGCCGAAAAACATAAGCATGTGATCTACGCGGATATCTGGACGCCCATGATCGACCCCGCAACCGGTAAGGTAAAAGATGATCTGTTCATCGAAGATGGCCTGCACATGAAAGCCAACGGCTATGAAATATGGACGCGCGTACTAAAGCCGTATATGAAATAGACGACTGGGGAAAAATATCCTCACAGGCTCAGCGGATGCTTTCTCCTCGCGGCGGGAATGAAAATTGCGCAACTGCTCATGAACCAACAATGAGCATGTATGGAATCAAAAGCAGATGTTGAGAATGTAGCCAAGACGCAAATGGACAACCGTCTGGCAAAGGCGAAACCCATGAAACTGGGTTGGTCGCCGGAAGAGGTAGAGCGTATATCAACGGCGTTGAACGAAGTCCTGGCCAACTATAGTGTCCACTATCAAAAGCTCCGGAACTACCATTGGAACGTGAAAGGTTCCGATTTTTTCGATCTGCACGAACAATTCGAAGAGCTTTATACCGAGACGCTCATGAACATCGACGAGATTGCGGAGCGCATCCGGGTATTCGGCCAAACGCCCCTGAGTACGTTGAAGGATTACCTGAAAGTGTCGACCATAAAAGAAACAGGAACGGACCTCGAGTCGAGCACCATGGTCCGCGAAGTGTTAAGCGACTTTACCATCCTGTTGCACTTCATGGCGGACGCGGTGCATGCGGCTTCCGAACAAGGCGACTCAGGGACAGAGGAAATGATCAAGAAGTTTATCAATAAGCTTGAAAAGCATCACTGGATGTTGACTGCTTTTTTGGCGAAGTAAAAGTCGGTTAGGCTGACAAACAGGCAGGATTGAATACAATATTGTTCAATCCTGCGTTTTTTTATGAAAGACCGTAGAATGAAGTTTGACTTTACAACGCGCTTCCGCGAAACCTGGCGGCAAGCATGGCATTCCTTTCAGAACCGCACCACGTTGCGAAAAATTGGCTACATCGCCGTGGCATTCATCGGTGTGTCCGTGTCAGGTGTATTGATCCTGTTCATACTCACCTGGACAGGAGCCCTTGGACACCTGCCCGATAAAGAAGAGTTAAAAGCAGTTGAGAACCCGCTGGCGACGGAAGTATACAGTGCCGATAGTGTTCTCCTGGGCCGTTACTTCATTCAGGAACGCTCTAATGTAAACTATGCTGCGCTCCCCCGTCACGTCGTCGACGCGGTCATCGCCACGGAAGATATCCGCTTCTTTGAGCACAGCGGCATAGACCGCAAGAGCCTTTTGCGCGTGATGATAAAAAGTATCCTGCTGCAGCAGGAGTCGTCCGGCGGCGGCAGTACACTTACACAGCAACTCGCCAAAAATCTATATCCCCGGCGCAGGTACTGGCTGTTTTCGATGCCCATCAATAAGATCCGCGAAATGATCCTGGCCGCGCGACTGGAAGCGGTATATGATAAGGAAGCGCTGCTGGCATTATACCTCAATACAGTTCCCTTCGGCGATAATACCTATGGCATCGAAGCCGCCGCGCAGCGATTCTATTCCGTGCACGCTGCCGCGCTCACTGTCGACCAGGCCGCCGTGCTGGTCGGCATGCTCAAAGCCACATCGTATTATAATCCCCGCCTGCACCCCGAGCGGGCCGTACAGCGACGCAACGTCGTGTTGGCACAAATGGAAAAATACAATAAGCTGCCGCACGCTGAAGCCGCCGCCGCGCAGGCGCTGCCGGTCAAGCTGTTTTATAATCAGATCAGCCATCACTCCGGACTGGCACCCTACTTTCGTGAATATATCCGCGAAGAGCTGGAGGAATGGTGCAAACAACATACAAAGCCGAATGGTAAATCCTATAATCTGTATACCGATGGTTTGAAGATCTATACCACCATCGACTCACGCCTGCAGCAATATGCCGAAAATGCGGTGGACCATCAGATGGCCGGTCTTCAGAAGCGGTTTAAGGAACATTGGGGCAGCAAAGATCCCTGGTATAATAAACCCGCAGTGCTCGAAAACGCCTTGCGCAGATCCGAGCGCTACCGGTCGCTGGCCCGGCAGGGTCTCAGCCAGGAGGAGATTGTCCGGGCCATGCAGGAGCCCGTCCTCATGAACGTGCTTACAGAGGAAGGGGAGAAGGAACGCGTTATGAGTCCCTACGACTCCGTGCGGCACTACCTGCGGTTTCTGCAGGCGGGCATGCTGGCGATGGACCCCCGCCAGGGCGCCATTCGTGTGTGGGTAGGAGGGATCAACCATCACTTCTTTCAATACGACCACGTGCGGGAGAACACCCGCCGTCAGATCGGTTCCACCTTTAAGCCGATCGTCTATGCTGCCGCCCTCGAACAAGGCGTAGACCCGTGTGATTTTGTCTCCGCGGCAAAAACCGAGTATACCAACGTCGAAGGCTGGAAGCCCGAGAATACAGAAGAGAACTACGATCGGAAGTATTCACTCACCGGCGGCCTGGCTTATTCGGTCAACACGGTGTCGGTACGCGTACTCGAAAAAGCCGGCATCGGCAACACCATCGCGCTCGCCCATCGCATGGGCATCGAAAGCGACCTGCCCGCGGTACCCGCCATCGCCCTGGGCGCGGCCAACATTTCCATGATCGAGATGGTACGTGCCTATACCTGCTTTGTCAACAATGGCAAGACGACAACCCCGTATTACATCACCGCCATCCACGACCATACCGGCCAGTCCCTGGAAGTTTTTCCTACGCCGGACAAGTCAGAACAGGCCATGTCGCCCGAAACGGCGCAAATGATGGTCGAGATGCTGAAGCACACTGTCAACGAGGGCACTGCCGCCAGCCTCCGGTCGCGCTACGGCATACAGAACGACATTGCCGGCAAGACCGGTACGACGCAGTCCAATGCCGACGGTTGGTTCATCGCCATGACGCCGCGCCTGGTCATCGGCTCCTGGGTCGGCGCCGACGATCCGCGCATCCGCTTCCGCAAAACCTCGCTTGGCCAGGGCGCCCGCACGGCGATGCCGATCGTAGGTGACTTCCTGCACCAGGTCAATAACGACAGCCGGTTTGCCAGCATCAGCCAGGCCCGCTTCCCGGCACTTTATCCGTCGCTGGCCAAAAAGCTTTCCTGCGACTTGTACCGCTCCGACTCAAACATGTTCCAGCGCATCTTTGGCAAAAAGAACAAGGAAGAGAAACGGGCCTTTGGCGAACCCGAGAACGAGAAAAAGAAGAAAGGCGGCTTTCTGAAGCGCCTGTTCGGACGTTGACGGCCGTCGCATCTTTTTCGCTATCTTGCGGCAATGCTCTCCGCTCCCGTTGATATCGAAAGGAATATACTCTTTGACATGGCGGAGGAGTTCATACACCAGACTTCCCGTCCCGTGTTTCTCACGGGCAAAGCGGGAACCGGAAAGACCACCTTCCTGCGCCATATCAGGAATACGACAAAGAAAAATACGGTCATTGTGGCGCCCACCGGCGTAGCCGCGATCCACTGTGGCGGCACCACCATGCATTCGTTTTTCCAACTGCCGTTCACACCCTTCGTGCCCGACGTCAGGCCCGGCTCCGAGCAAGCCGACGACATGAGCGACAAATATTCGTTGTTGCAAGACCTCAAGCTCGACTCGGAGAAAAGGGCCGTCATTCGCGCGCTGGAACTGCTCATTATCGACGAAGTATCCATGGTGCGCAGCGACACCCTCGATGCCATCGACACCGTGCTGCGCTACATCCGGCGGAAGCCCTACCGCCCCTTTGGCGGTGTACAGGTATTGTTCATCGGCGACTTGTTTCAGCTGCCGCCCGTGATCCCCGACGACCAGTGGCGCATCCTGCGCGAGTACTACGAAGGACCATTCTTTTTTCACGCACGCGTCCTGCAACAGGTAAAGCCCCTATACCTGGAGCTGAAAAAGATCTACCGACAGCGCGACCCCGACTTTATCCGCATCCTCAACAACGTGCGCAACAATACCATGGAGGAGGAAGATTACCACCGGCTGCACGAACGATACCAGCCGGGCTTTCGGCCACCCCCGCGCGAACAGTATATTACGCTCACCACGCACAACCACAAAGCCGACGCCATCAATGTGGCCGAGCTCGAAAAGTTGCCCGGCCCCACCTGGCGGTTCGAAGGCGAGGTGCGCGGCGACTTTCCGGAACGGAACTTTCCCACCGACCGGGTATTGCACCTGCGCGTCGGCGCACAGGTTATGTTCATCAAGAACGACATGGAGCGCGTGCGCCGGTACTACAACGGCAAGATCGGACGCATCACCCACATCACGTCCGAACGCATCGTTGTTATTTTTCCCGGCGAAGGTCCCGAAATGGAGGTGCAAAAAGATACCTGGAAGAATATCCGCTATACATTCAATACCCGCACGCGCCAGGTAGAGGAGGAGATCCTCGGAGAGTTTACCCAATATGCCATCCGGCTGGCCTGGGCGGTCACCATTCACAAAAGCCAGGGGCTGACCTTTGAACGAGCCATTGTCGATGCCGGCAGTTCGTTCGCGGCAGGGCAGGTATACGTGGCGTTAAGCCGGTGCACCTCGCTGCAAGGCATCGTGCTGCATTCGCGCATCCAGGCCAGCAGCATCATGACCGACGAGCGCATTATCCGGTTTGCCCGGGAAGAAGACCACCTAGACTAGCTCAGTCCGTTGCTGCAGCAGGAGCGACGCCAGGAACTACTCGAAGCCGTGGCGGCCCTGTTCGATCTGGCCGGTGTGCAAGACGAGCTCAACCGCTTCCGCGACGAGCTATCCCAGCGCATGTTCCGCGACAAAGCCGACGCCGAAACCATGACCGACGACATGGTCGTGAAAATGAATGTACTGCAGAACGTGGCCCAACGCTTCCAGGAACAGCTCCGGCGCATGGTACAGGAAGCCATCGCGCAAAACGATTTCCAACCCGTATACGATCGCCTCCAAACCGCCCGCGCGTACTTTTCCACCCGCCTGCGCGACGACTACCAAAGCCTGCTCGAAGACCACTACGAGATCATGAAAGACCGCCCCCGCGTAAAAAAATACCTGGGCGACCTGCAGGCCCTGCGCGAAGCCATCGAACAGACCTATACCGACATTCAACGCGCCGCCGATGTCGTTTTCTAGTAACGTAGAGATAGGGTTACTCCTGGGCACATCCGGGGTTGCAGCATAGTTCCCGCAGTGTTGCAGCACAGCTGCGGCACAGTTGAAGCAGTAATGAGGAGGCTGCTTTAACGATGCTTCAGCCATGGGCCGAATGTAGTTTAAGACTTCGATCACCATGCCTGATCCTGGAAGTACATCACCTGCTGGCCGGGCCGATCCGTGGCCCCGGCAATATTGCCCATCACTATATTGCGTTTCGTTGTCTGTTATTTAAGTGTCTGAAAATCAGTGTGATGTTAAAGAATTCATGATTTGTCTAACAAAATATATACAAATCCCGTTAATTTGTTTTACAAAAAATATACAAATGAGCAAAGAATACCTGGGCGAGTTCGAAGAACTGGTCCTGACCATGGTAGGAGTACTCGGCGAAGAAGCCTACGGAAATGCCGTTGTCACGGCCATCAAAGACCGTCTCGGCCGTGACTCGAACCTCAGCGCAGTACACGTTACGTTGTACCGGCTCGAAGACAAAGGTCTGGTCAGGTCGACCATGGGCGGTGTAACGAACGCCCGCGGCGGCCGCCGCAAGCGGATCTTTACCATTACGAATGCCGGCTTGTCCATGTTGCGTACGATGAAAGAAGCGCGCATGGACCTTTGGAAACTTATACCGCAGCTGGACATAACCACGGCATAACCATGCAACGACATTCCGTGCAACCACCCGCTATAGCCCTTCGCTTCCTGCGTTGGTTCTGTCCGCCGGCGCTGAGCGAAGGCATAGAAGGAGACCTGCTCGAGCAGTTCGAAGAAGACTGCGCTAACGTGGGGCATCGCATCGCCCGTCGCCGGTTTACCTGGCAGGTACTGCGGTTCTTCCGCCCCGGCATACTCCTGCGAAACAAGCTCTCGTACACCCTAACCCCTGCATCGATGATAAAAAACTATGGTAAGGTTATGCTCCGCGCCATGTGGAAGCAGAAGACCCATTCGGCCATTCACATCCTCGGCCTCACCATCGGGTTGGCCTTTGCCCTGATGATCGGCATCTTCGTCCACCAGGAACTTCGTGTGAACGCGTCACTGCACGACGTCGATCGGCTGTACATGGCGGAGACATCGATGGCCGACGGAACATTCTGGCGTCCCTTTCTGTCACCCGCGCCGCTGCCATCGGCAGTCACCGAACAATACCCGCTGCTGTTCGAAGGATATTATCGCTTTTGGGATAAGATGATCACCGTATCCAGGGAAGATCAGCACTTCCGCCTCCAGGGCCAGATCGGCGACTCGACACTGGTGTCGCTCCTGGGCCTGCCGGTATTACACGGCGATGCCGTGAATGCCTTTCGCGACACGCGGTCCATCGTCATCGCCAAAGCAACGGCGTTGCGTTTCTTTAATCGCACCGATGTAGTGGGAGAGACCCTCACGCTTTCAGGAGAGTCGGGCGACAACAAACGCTACGACTATACCATAACCGCCGTCCTCGACGATCTGCCGCGCAACTCCGTTACTGACCTGGTAGACATGGACGCACAGATCTTTCTCAGCGTACAAAAGAACGATGTATATAAGTTGAACGACCCGGAGAAATGGGAGAGCGGCGTCATGGTCAGCTACCTCAGGCTGCGCTCCGGCGCCATGCGCACCGATGCAGAAAAGGCCATCGCCAACGTTATGCAGACGCAGGCTCCAGAAGACCTGCGCAAGCTGACCGTCACGCTCAACCCGTTGCGTACCTATTACCTGGAAGCCGACGACGGCCGCGTAAAGAAGCTGCTCTACACGGTATCGGCCATCGCGGTCTTTATCCTCGTGCTGGCCGTTATTAACTTTATCAACATCACCATCGGCAGCGCGCTGGGGCGCCTGCGCGAGATCGGCGTGCGCAAGGCCGTCGGCGGCCGTCGCGGGCAGCTCATCGCACAGTTCCTGGCCGAGTCGTCGGCCCTGAGTGTCGGGGCGTTCCTGTTGGCATTGGGTGTGTACGCACTGGCGCGTCCCTATGCCGGCGACATACTGGGCATCCTGCTGCCCGCGGTGAGTGACCTGGGCATCGTTTTTATCGGCGTGATGCTGTTGATTACGCTCACGGTGGGAGTGCTCGCGGGTGCCTATCCCGCCTTTCTATTATCGTCGTACAACGCCGTTGAATCCCTTCGAAATAAGGCATCGTCGGGGAAGGCCGGCGGCCTCTCGCGATCCCTGGTGGTCGTACAATTTATACTGGCCATGGGCGTCTTTGCATTCTCCATTGTCATTACACGCCAGGTAGCATTCTTCCTGCAAAAAGATCTGGGCTACGATAAAGATTACGTGCTCACCATCTCATCCGTACCCCGTCGTTGGTCCGAAGAAGGAGTGCGGTCTATCGAAGCCGCGCGACAGGAGTTTTTATCGTTACCCATGGTAAAAGACATAAGCCTGTCATGGGAGATCCCCGCCGGCAACTACGGCAACCAGGTGCAATGTTACCGGCAAGGTGTTGACGAAGACAAAGCCGTCGATATGCCTCTGCTTATGACCGACGAACATTTTGCCGACACCTACGGCATTCCAATGAAAGAAGGGGTATTCCTGGCCGACGAACAGCATGCCTGGCACCTGGGAGATATGGTGATAAACGAATCTGCAGGCAAGGCATTGAGCGTGAACGTCGGCGACAAAGTGCGGATAAAGAACGATACCGTCGTGTTTACCGTCGCCGGTATCATCCAGGATTTTCACTTCTTTTCCCTGCGCGAAAATGTAAAGCCCATGGCCTTTCTGCACACCCGCGGCACCAAAGCCTTCCGGCACTTCTCCGTCAAATTGGAAGCCGGCAACATGGCTGGTGCTGTGGCTGCCGTCGAAGCGAAGTGGCGCCAGGTATTCCCCGACGACCCCTTCGTATACACTTTCATGGACCAGGAGCTGGCAAGGCTGTATAAAAATGAAATGCGACTGAAAAAAGCCTCCGGCGTGGCCACGGGGCTGATGCTCGTCATCGTCTTCACCGGCGTCTTCGGCATGGTGTCACTCGCCGTTTCCAAGCGTACGAAAGAAATGGGCATTCGCAAAGTGCTCGGAGCATCCGTCGACAGCATCATCGTACTGATGTCGAAGCCGTACCTGATCCTCATCGGCCTGGCCTGTGCGGTGGCCACACCGTTGGCCTATTATTTCAGCGCACAGTGGCTGCAGGCCTTTGCCTTCCGCGTGCCGCTGGCGTGGTGGTGGTTTGTTGTACCCGTCGTGGCGGTACTCGGCCTTACCTTGTTGCTGGTAGCCGCACGGTCCATGCGCACGGCACTGGCAAATCCCACGCGTGCCCTGCGTTATGAATAAAAAAAGGCTGTCCTGATAAAGGACAGCCTTCTTCTTAGCTTTTAGTGTGAATTATAGCCCTGCCCGAACGCGCTCGCGCAAGCCAGCCTTGTGATGCAGGAAGGACCGCGGAGCAGTTTTTCGCTGTAGCTTCGCCGGGAAGCTTCCCGCTGCTGCCGCCGGAGCACCCAGACGGCCAGCATTAGAAGGCTTCATAATGGCTGAGAAATTATCGAAGCCATCGTCTGTCTGGTCAAACGTCTGAGAAAGGAAGATCGAAGAAACACCATTCTCGCGCCAGTCCGTAATGTCTGCCAGGCTATATGTTTCCGTAAATTCAGTCGAATTGTCGTTGTCAAAACCACCTTCAGCGTAATGTGTAAAGCTGATGAAGAACTGCATCTCGTTCTCCGTTCCCGAGGTGTACGAATACGACAGGCCATATTGCCCGTTCGGCAATACATCCGGAATGAAGATCGCCTCGAAATATTCAGGACCTTCATACGACGAAGCGGCAAATGGTTGCAGTGAACCGGATTGTTTCAGCCAGAAGATCAGGTCCATGTCTACGTCAGGATACTCGTTTCCTTCCGTGCCCCAGCCCAGGAAAGCAAAAAGCCCGGCCTCCTGTAGAAGGTCGATCTCCAGGGTATTGTTTGCCGAGATAATGGCGCCGGTGCTTACGTTGGTGATGGAGAGCTCGATGGTTTCAGCCTCTGTTTCTTCGGTGAACGGATCGTCCTCCATCCAGATGTCGGTGATCGGCGAAAGCAAAATAGTCGCGCTGGTTTGTCCCGCCTTGATTACCACCGTTCCCTGGTCTTCAATTTCGTAGTCCGCCCAGAGGTCTTCGGCCTCGGCCGTCACAGCGTCGGTAGCCGTGCCGGCCACTTCATACGTGACGGTAATGTCTGTGGTGGCCGCCCGATCCAGGATAACCTCGATCTCAGTCTCGTCATCCGACTCATAGAGTGACAACGTGGATTCTGAGAATGATACCTGGGGAAGCAGCACGCCGTCCGCAACGGTAATGGTGATCTCGTCATCGTCACCAACCACAGCGCGGTCGCCCTCGACATCGTCCAGCGACAGCACGATGGTTTCGTTGTTGTCCGCAATGCCATCGTCGTTCAGCGCGATCTCGATGGTGGCGCTTGTTTCACCCTCTTCAATGGTGATCTCACCGGCCGTGCCGGCGATCGTGTAGTCGTAATTAATGGCACCACCGCTTTCGCGGTCACGCGCCGTACCACCCAGGTTATAGGTCACCGTGATATCCTGGGAAGCCGCCTTGTCCAGCTCGACTTCTACCTCGATCGTGCCGTTGCTTTCGCTCGCTGACAGGGTAGAAGATGCAAAGCCTACGACAGGCTTCGAGTCGCCGTCGTCGTCTTTACAGGCGGACAAGCTCACACCAACAACGGCCAGTGCGAGCAACGATTTGGAAAATGGGTAAGGGTTTCGCATGATTATTAAGATTTAGGTTTTGTTTCTATTGTGGTGCAATTAGAAGAGCGCTCCATCCGGTACAGGGGTTACTGAACTCATACACGCCGTCGCTGTATTGGAATACATAGGTATTACCGCCATCCGTCAGGTATTCAATGTATTTTTTTACCGCCGCCAGGTTCTCTTCCGACGTCGGGCCGTCCCCCAGCTCACTGATCTCGGGCGCAAAGTCGAACTTCAGGTTATTGCCTTCCAGCGTCGGCACAAATTCCCACAAGGCAAACGTGATCGAACCGTCGGGGTTTTGAATGCGGAAGCCCAGGGCGTTGATCGTCGAGCCGTCGCCCAGGCTATAGTTGTAATACAGTTGAATGTGTGTCGGCGTGTTGATATCGGTTGTCACCTGCTCATATGCCGTCTCCCCTAGATAGGCCACGTTGGCAGGAGGCCCCTGGAGAAAATCGAACTTCGTAAATGTCGCGCCGCTGGCATCCGCCACAGACGTTTCCAGCAACACATCGTCGCCTGCCGAGGTTACACCTTTATAGCCATGCAGCGGAATGGGATCATCACACAGGTCCAGCTCGGTATTTTCCAAACCGTTCACCTGGATGCCTTTTAAAGAGGTGGCGATGCCGACAAACGTTCCCGCCAGCGGGGAGTGAAATATGATCGAGTCGTTCTTCAAATAATAACCCGTCGTAAAATTCAGCTGTTGAGTGGTATTTGTATTACTCTTCCGGGAGGCCGACGAAATCGTCAGCAGCCGGTAAGATTCCTGTAGCGATAGATAAAAGATCAGGTCCTTGTCCTCGTACGTCATGCGCAGTGATGTGGTGATCTTGTGTAAGTCGGCCGTCATCGTCGTCAGCTTCTCGGCCACTCGCACACCGGGATCATCCAGGTCGTCCTCACTCGCTTCTTCAAAAAGCAGTTGTGTGGGATCGGAAACGTCCGACTTGCTGCTGAACAGCAACGAACCGTTGTCGTTTTTCCGCACGTAGTTAAACTCAAACTCGGCGCCAAACGTAGCCCGATCTAATTCAAACAGATAAGCAAAGAACGAGAAGTTCTCCATGATCAGCTCGAGTCCCAGGGAGCTGTCAATGCGATAACCGATGGTTTGCTCATAAAACTTGCCGTCGCTCACACCCAGATCGGTCTTGATGGTCACCTTGTTGTCCTCCTGAAAGTCCAGCAGCACCAGGAACGAACCATACCCCTCCTGCGGCGTATAGAGCAGCTTCCAGCCGTGCGTGGGCGACACCAGGCTGTTCTTCAGATCAGCCTTGGCCTCGGCAACACGTTCGTCTGCCGACTTGTCGAATTTATTGAAATCGTCATCCTTACACCCCGCCAGCAAAAGCACAAGACAGAACCACGTCAGGGAAAGAGATTTTTTTATCGGTAAATACATAGTATAGCGCGGTAGAAAGGGTTACTCTGACAGTTTCTCTTGAACAATGGCACGGATCTCCAACAGATCCACACCGGTATACTGCTTATAATGCGCCAGAATAGCATTGTACTTCTGGCGGATCAATTCACGGCCCTCGTTGCGGGCTAAACAGTCCAGCGTAGCGCAATTCTCCTCGTCGTTATAATAACGCTCGTAGAAGTTCGGATAGTACAGGATAAACGCCACGGTCTCGGCAAAATCTTCGTTGAACGAGCTGGTAGCATAGGGGGAAACAAAACCGCGTTGCAGCGCCTCTTCATCCGTCAGCACAAACCACGATCCCGAAGATGTATAGCCCTGCGGGGAGATACTTTGGAAGTTAGGCGGCAGCTTGAAGTTCTGGTGCATCACGTGTGCAAATTCATGGTAGATCGTGCCCAACTGCAGGAACATCCATTGCTGGTCTAGGGTGTCGATGTAGTTCACGCGCGACAATGTAATGCGCGCTCCCGCATCGGCCGTACCGAGGATCTCCGTGCCGTCGGCATTGTAGATTGTCGAACCGATAAACACCACTTCCGAGGGAACATACTTCTTAAAGAATGTTGTGCCATTCGGCACTTGTGTGAACGGGTCGACCCAATAGCTCTGTAAAAACTTCAGCATCGGGATCACATTGTCGCGGTCGGGTGGTGTCACACGCTTGCTGGGGTCTACATACCGGTCCACGTACGCATACCGCACGGCGACGCCATACGGCTTGACAAAATTCTGTTGAATGTAAATGTCCAGCTCGTCCGTCGAAGGCGTGGTATCGCGTTGTTCAATATCGATCTCGTCGCGCTGGTAGCATCCAACCGTCATCAGCAACGTGCCGGTCAATAACAACGGGGTGATTTTAGTGATGATATGTTTCATATAAGAAATGTCGATAGGAGGTGATTAACGTTCATTGGGGGTAAGACCACCGACGTCGATGGCCGCCTGGGGTATTTGCAGCACCTTGCGCTTGTCGTCTGCCTCCAGGATAATGATGCTGCCATCTTGTAAAAGGTGCCGTATCATGTAGCCATAGCGCTTGATGTCGAACCAGCGCAAACCCTCGTGAATGAACTCCTTTTGCCGTTCCTCCAGAACGTACACCAGCGCGTTCTGCTGGTTGTTGGAGTTGTTGTAATACTGGCGCAACAGGTTCGTCGTCAGCGTGGCTGTCGGTGTATACCGCTTGCGTGCAAGGATCTGCAGATCCGCCAGCGCCAGGTTGAGCTGGTTGAGCTGTACATATGCCTCGGCCCGGTTCAGAAGCACCTCTTCGCCATGAAATGCCGTGGCGATCGTATAGTTCAGGCCCACGTTCGACGTGATGCTGTTCCGCTCGAACAAAAACTCATACTTGTTCACACAGATGCCGTTGTCGCCGCGCTGGTACACGGGGTAACCTTCCGTGCTGATACGGGCGTCGTCATCGCTGTTAAAAGGATTGATGTAGAACAAGTAAGAGAAAATGTTGAAGTCCGGCCAGAAGCCCACGTTTACCGGAAAGTTCGTCACCTGCCGGATCATCAGCAGGTTGCTGCGCTCCGTCGGCGCTGTATACTTGCGGATAAAATCGTCGTCGTTGCTGCTTTGCGCCAGCATGCCATAAATGTCCTTTACAAAGACCGACGGATCGTCCCCCAGCATTTGTGTGCTATAGCTGATACACTTTTCCCATTCACCCTTAAAAAGATAGAAGCGCGAGGCCAGCGCGAGCGCAGCTTCACGGGTAAAATGGTACTTGCCCGAATTGGCATAAAAGGTCGCGTCGACCAGCCTCAAGCCGTCCAGCATATCGTCCTCGATCTGGTCGTACACTTCTTGTACCGACAGGCGCTCGTATTGTACCAGAAAGTCGCGCTCCGGTTCGGTCGGGTAGGGGATGCCCGGGTCGCTAGTAGCCGTGCTCGCATCGTAATGTTTGGCAAACAGGTTCACCAGCATAAAGTGTCCATACGCACGCGCCAGCAGCGCCTCGCCCTTGACAGCATCTCTCTGCGCTTCCTCGCCCGGGAGATTGTCGATCACCGCCAATACCTCGTTGGCATGCGCAATGGCATCGTAGGTGTTTTCCCAGAAGTTCGTCGGAGTATCCTGGTTTACCGGAAAGATGTCTTCCCATTCATACGCCTGCACGTGTTCCGGCAGCTTGGTCGTGCCGCTGGTATAGGTCACGTTGTCTGTCATCCACTCCGTAAACTGGTAGCCCCCTGCGCTGTACGCATTGGTCAGCAACTGCGCCGCCTTCTCGGTCGTGTTCAGGTCAACACGGTTGTCCGGGTTTTCTTCCAGGTATTGGTCACATGCCGTCAGCAGCAGGAGACCCAGCAGCAGCGAAGAGCGATGGTGAGTGATATATCGTTTCATATAAATGCCCTCGTTAAATTAAAAACCGATGTTGATCGCCGTCGTAAACAGTCGCGGCTGTGGCAACGCCACGCCTCCCGAAGAAAAGAACTCAGGGTCCTGACCGTTGAGCTTTTTGTCCGAGTAGAGCAGGGCCAGATTCTGACCTTCCACCGAGATCGACGCTGTGTTGGCACCGATCCGCCGCACCCATGGCCCCGGTAAGTTGTAGCTTACCCGCACCGTCTTTAACCGCACGTAGCCACCATCGGCCACCCGTACCGTGCTCTTGTTGTAGAGATCATATGCGCTCTGGTAATCCGGATTTCCCGTGACGATCGTGTTGTTGTCCAGAATAGCAGGCACATCGGTGATCAACTCGTCACCCGGCACCACCCAGCGATTCACAAAGTTGCGCGACAACGAGTTGAAATCAGTATATCGTGGGCTGTACGCATCGTCCAACCGGATCTTATAGTCGAACTTGAACGACAACAGCGCGCTGAGCGTAAACCCTTTATAATTAAAAATGTTCGTCAGGCCACCGGCACCCCGCGGCTCCGCCGGGCCGTCATACCGCAGAATGTCCCAGATGTTCTCCCGATCTTGTAAGTCGTAGTTGTAAACGATCTCGCCGCTGCCATCATAGAAGGTAGGAATGCCACGGTGATCGAGACCCGCAAAACGTGTGGAGTACAGACCACGGCGGGGACCACCCTGCACTGCCGCGCCACCCTGTACGATCGCGTCGCCTAAACGTGGATTGAAGTTCAGACGCGTGATCTTGTCTTTGGTATATCCCACGTTAAAGCTCGTAGCCCAGGAAAAGTTACCCACGCGCACATTCTGCGAATTGATCGTAAATTCAATGCCGTGCGATTGCATGTCCGCATAGTTGCCATATTTGTACGGGTTCCCCCCGACACCGCTCGTCTGGATCAACCCGATCAGATCGTACGAATTGCGCTTGAAGAAATCCACCGTGCCCGACACGCGGTTGTTCAGCACCGCATAATCAAACCCAACGTTAAACTCTTTCAGCTTCTCCCACGTCAGGTCGCGGTTTTCCAGGGCATCGATGTATAAGTAGGTCTCCACATCGGTCGGGCGAAGGGTTACGCCCGACTGCAGGTTCAGCAGTGCGCTGGTGTTAGGCCCCAGGTTGGCAGACAGGCCGTACGTGGCGCGCAGCTTCAGGCTGTTCAGCCAGTCGATATTGACAAAGTCTTCTTCGGTCACGTTCCAGGCACCGCTCACGTTCCAGGTTGGCAGATAACGTGCGCTCTTCGCTTTACCCAGCCGGTTGGAACCGTCATACCGCACGGTGCCGTTAAAGATATACTTGCCCCGGTAGGAGTAGGCGCCGTTTATAAACAGACCGGCAAACCGCTCACGGTCTACGGCCAGTGCGTACGTGCGGATACCCTGGCGGCTCAGGAACTCGATCATCTTCGGGTCCAGGTTAACAATGCCCCCGTTGTCATACATCACCCCGATACCGTCGGCGCGAAGGCTCGTACGGTTGGTATACTTGATCTCCTGTCCCGCCAGGACGTTGACCAGGTGCACGTCGTTGATGGTGTGCGACCAATCCAGGCTGTTCCGTACATAGAAGTTCCGAAGCTCGTCTTCCGTCACGTTGTTAAAACCGCCTTCCGGCAATACGACCAGGGGCTCGCCGTTGGGATCATCCGGGTCTTTGTACAACAGCTGGTTGGCATCGGCAATGTATTGTGTGCCGTCGGCACGGTATGCTTCTGCCTGGTTTGAACGCTCGTGTATAACGTGCTCGCGTTTGGTGGTGGCATGGCGGCCCATCAGCGTGCTGCGAAAGGTGAGGTTGTCCAGGATGTGGTACGTAATGTCCGCCTGCGTAGAAACGTCGGCAACGGATATATTGATGAAGTTCAGGCGAAGCTCTTCCAGAATGTTAAACGGCGCATAGTTCCGGCGGAAATACTCCAGCACACCGTCGCTGGTGTAAGGCCGGATCGACCGGCTCGTATTGAGCGCATAGCTCAGGGGATTGATATCGAAATCGCGCCGGAAACGCCCGGAGATCGGATCGAAGTCGCGGTTCTGTGTGCCCGGTACCTTTTGCTCGCGATAGTTGCCCGTCAGCTTCAGATCGACCATAAGCTTGGGCGAAAATATAAAGCTGTTCTTCGCCGTGCCCGAGTACCGCTTTACGTTGTCCGCAATTGTCTGACCGTTGTCATTCAGATAGCTCAGCGAGTAATAGCTGTTGTGCTTCTCGGTACCCGTGGTGAGGCTCACCGAGTGCTGCTGTTGCAAGGAAAAATCGCGGAACAACACATCGAACCAGTCGGTGTTGGCTGTCTCGTATTGATGCAGGAAATCTTCATTCAGACCACCACTGCCCTCGTTGCTCCAGTTTAGCGTACCGGCATTCTTCTCATTGAACATCTTCCCCAGCGCTCCAAACGTCTGCGCTTTCACCGCCGTGGTGATATCGATCAAACCTTTCTCATACATCTCGCGGTATACCGACATCTCGTCGGCCGAGTTCAGAATGTCATACTGCTTATAAGTGGGCCGCAGGTTCATCGAGAAGTTTCCCGCATAGCTCACCCGTGTCTGACCGCTCTTGCCTTTCTTGGTGGTGATCACGATAACACCGTTCTTGGCACGCGTACCATACAGTGCCGTCGCCGAAGCATCTTTCAGTACCTGGAACGACTCGATGTCGTCCGGGTTGATCCCCGCGATAGACGATGCCGTCAGGGTATTCGCATTGCCGGTAATGATATCGTCGGCCGCCACGTTGTTAAGGTCTTCCAGGATTACTCCATCCACCACCCACAGCGGTTGTGTATCGCCGTTGATGGAGGTGTTGCCGCGAATGCGGATCTTGGGGCTCGTACCAAACGTACCCGATACATTGTCAACGGTAACACCGGCTACCTGGCCTTCCAGCATACGGCTGGCATCGTTCATCCCCGTACTCTTGATATTGGCCATCTTCACCGTGGCCGTCGAACCGGTAAACAACTTCCGGTCTACTTCCTGGAAACCCGTGATGATGACTTCATCCAGCTCGGTCGTCTCCGCATCGAGTGGTATATCCAGTGAGGTCCGTTGGCCCACGACAACCTCGCGCGGCTGAAAGCCGATAAACGAAAAGACAAGCGTGTCGCGCGAAGAACGCACCATCAGCTCATATACACCGTCACCGTCGGTGATCGTACCGCGGTTGGTATTTTTAATTCGGATGTTTACCCCGGGTAGGGAAGAACCATCTTTTGCCGCCGTCACCTTTCCTGAAACTTTAAATTCCTGGGCATGTGCCTGCAGCATCGTCCATAGGAGGAGGGGCCCGAGGAGTAGAGATTTCTTCATGCTGTTAGGTATGGTAATGAGTAAATTGGTAAAAAAACGCTGTGTTGATTACGAAGTATCTTCCGTAAGAAAAGGCGGGGACTCGTGGGTGTTTATCCAGCCGTAGCACACGGCTACCGGCCGGCATCAGAGGTTTAGCCACCCGTAAAACCTCCGAAACGCGGTTTTTATAGAAAGTAACGAGAGGTCGTACGTGATACTGTAAAAATCTTCCCATAGGCCCATCCTCTGGTTTCTAAAATTAGCCATTTACGCCACAAAACCAAGTGAATTAGTGTCGTGCTCACAACTTTCTATGCCCGGATGGCGACATTTCCCAATAAAATCCGGACAAGTGGCCCGCGTTTCGAGACAAGATTTGTTCAGGCTTTCAACATCATCGTTATACCTGGGATCGGTTTCGGCCCGATTTTTTAAACCATCCGACTTACATTCACGCACTTTAACACCGGATTATTCGGGTTCGACGATCAGGTAATATTTCAGGCCGTTTGTGAAGGTTTCTTTTGTGCCCGCTTCGCTATTAACGGCCGTCTTCAAGTTCTATAGCTGGCCTTTGATCGGTAGGATAAGTGTGCAACCGGGTCAATGGGATGGATTTAAAAAAAGCTTTACTCTCTCTTTTTTTGTTTTGTGGGGCAGTGTACCATGCGCATGCGCAGTGTAATCAGCTACGCCCGACAATTTCCGTAGATTTCGATACGGATCAGGACTGCGCGCCCGTGTCGGTAACACAATTCCTCGTAACGTATTCCTTCTCCACGCCGCAAGATCCTAACGCCATCGCCATCCTCTATGAATGGAATGACCCGGCAAACTCTACGACACTTGTTAACGTAGGCAACGGATTAAGTGTCGGTGCCGGTAATACGGAATTTACCGCAGACGCGAACTTTACCTACAACACCAACAACGATTGTAGCATTATCCCCACAGCCTACATTGTTATCAATGGTGCCGTTTGCCCGACATCGATCCAGCGTCAGAGTGCATTCTTTTGGAGCACGGACGATCAGGGGAATGGTCAGGTAGAGATGGCGCCGGAAAACTGGAATGTGTGTTACAACAACCCCGTCGTCGATGCCGTCTTCCGCGACGCTTCCGAATTTAATTGTAACATCCAGGTCGAGCCCGACGTGCCCAACCGTGCGGCACGCCACGTGCAGTTTGTATATGGCACCAACCACAACCCTGCCGCTACCATTCGCAATCTCACACTGACCGACGGCGGTGCACAGCCACTCACCAATGCCACCGGCAACCTGGTAAGCCCACAGACCCGCGGCACGGTACTCCCCGTAACAGCCGCGTACTTCGGTCCCGTAGACATAGTACCTGTACCGGCCGACGCGCCCATCTCCGTATCATTACCGATGAACGCACCCGCCGACGCGGCCAACGCAGTAGGTAATCGCTTTGAAGTCACGATGTTTAATTGGAACGTATGCAATCCCTGGAATGGCAGCAACGCCAATCCTAACTACGAAGACGCTATCGTTACCCGTGGCTATGTGCAGATTGTGGCCGCCCCCGTGCCTGCCTTCTTTACGCGCAACGCCGCCGGCGTCACGACGACTAACTTCTGCATCGACGAAGACATCTTTTTCCGTAACCAGACCACCGGTTCCGGAAACTTCGGGTATACCTGGGAGTTTTACGACGACGCAGCCGGTACCACGTTGCTGGAAACCAGCACCGACGCGAATCCGGTTTATTCTTATCCCACCGGGGGGACAAAGCTCGTCCGCCTGCGTGTTCGCAATAACTCGGCGCAGGGAACGTGTGAAGCTGAAATTACCCACACCGTAAACATCACGCCGTCGCTCGTAGCGGCCATAGGCCTGATCGATCCGGCGACCAACGGGCCGCTGGCAACGACGGACTTCTGCCAGGAAGCCGCAGCACCGTTCACCAACTTCGACGTACGCTTCACCGATATCTCCACCGGCACGGCCACGGCCACGACAGGGCGACGCTGGGAGTTCTTTGACGCCACGGGAGCCCTGATCCTGGAATCGCCCACCGGCGGTGGTTTTTCAACAACGCTGCTCGGCCCGTTCGATCGCACCTTTACAACCCCCGGCGTTTACCGTGTACGACTCACCGTGCGTGACAACGTAACCCTTTGTACGACCGAAGACACGGACACGATACGCGTATACGAAAAACCAAAACCCGACTTTACCTTCAACCGCGTCTGCCTGGGTATTGCTACACATTTTATAGATGCCACCACGCTCGATCCGATCCTGGCAGAAGGCATCACCGTGCGTGAGTGGGATATGGAGTACGACGGCACCTTTGATAAAGACCCGACCCTCGACGATGAAACAGAATTCGATTACACCTACACCACCGCCGGTACACGTCGTGTCGCCCTGCGCGTCGTCACCAGCAGCGGCTGCGAAGTGATGCTGGTAAAGCCCAACATCATTGTAGACCCCAAGCCGCTCTCTACCTTTACGGCCGATCGCCTCTCAGGCTGTAGCATCCTGACGGTGAATTTCACCAACACGGCCACCAGCCAGGCCGCCACCATTCAGGAATACCGGTGGGAGATTGACGACGGCAGCGGCACCTTCCTGGTAGACGCCGTACAACGCCCCACCGATCCCGGCTTCGACGGTCAGTATACACGCGAGTTTGTCAACAACACGCTCGTCAACATCGAGTATCGGGTGCGGTTGCGGGCCGTCACAAACCGTGGCTGCGACTCCGTATCGGCACCGGTTACGATCACCGTATTTCCCGGGCCCGCGGCAGGCTTTGTGTCCCTCAATTATTCGCCCTTCAACGACAACTGCTCGCCGGTAGAAGTGGACTTTGCCGTCGATACCGAAACGCAGTCGATGAACCCGTCCGAGTATATCTGGACTGTCGCCGACGATTCGGGCCAATTGGATTGGGTCAGTACCGGCACCGCGCCCGCATTCACCTATGAGTTTCAAAACGCGACCCAGGCCATTCGTGACTTTACCGTCACTCTGCGCGCGGTGTTGCCCAGCACGTGCTATGGCGACTCGACCGTATCGATCCGCATAAACCCCGTGCCGTCGTCCGCCTTCACCTACGACACCGTGTCGTATACATGCGATACCGTCGTGCTGCACCTCGACGCCACACAAAAGGGCTTGCAGGCTTACAACTGGCGCATTACCATCAACGGCGTGGTGATGGCCACCCCTACAGGCGATAATCTCGATTATGCCATTCAGCGATCGACCACCGTAGACCAAAACGTCGTCATCCGGCTTATCACCACCAACTTCGCGAATTGCCCGAGTCCACCCACGACACACAACGTGCTGATCCCACGAAACCCCGGCATCAGCGCCTCCTTTACCGCATTGCCTGTCGAACAAACACTGCCCGATGCCACCGTCACCGTCACCAACACCAGTACTCCCGGCCCGTGGGATTACCGGTGGGACTTCGGCGACGGTACCACCGCCACCGGCCGTGACGTGCCGCCGCACACGTACGCGACCTTTGGTACCTATACCATTACGCTGACCGTGCGCGACAATGATTGCGTCGATGACCATATCGAGACGGTCACCATTCATCCTGTTCCGCCCGTACTGGACTTCACCTATGACCCCGCCTCAGGCTGTTCACCCTTAACGGTACAGTTCACCAACACCTCGCAATACGCCGACCCGGGCAGCTACGTCTGGGACTTTGGTGACGGCGGCACGTCGACTTCCGTCAATCCGGTCCATACCTATTTCGAACCCGGCATCTACTCGGTCACGCTTTCGGCGTCAAACGCCCTGGGGCAGACCGTTCATATCACCAAATCAGAGATCATAGAGGCATACGACGGCCCCACGGCACAGTTTGCCACCTATCCCAAGGTGCTCAACATCCCCACCGAGCCGCTGTATACCAACAACCGCAGCTTCGGCGCGACCAGCTTCCTCTGGGATTTTGGCGACGGCCAGACATCGACCGAGATAGAACCGCAGCATAAATATACCGAAGAGGGCATCTTTACCATCACCCTCATCGCCTACAACCCCAGCGGATGCTCGGACACCGTTTCCGTCACGAACGCCGTGCAAACCATCAAACGCGGACAGTTGCTTGTGCCCAACGCCTTCCGGCCCAATGGCACCGGGCCCGGCAGCACCAATGTGTCGAACAACGAGGTGTTCCTGCCGCTCATGCGTAACGTCACCAAGTTCCAGATGTTCGTCTTCAACCGGTGGGGACAGCTGCTGTTTGAAAGCTCAAACCCCGAGTCGGGATGGGATGGCTACTATAAGGGGCAGCTCTGCCAGCAGGATGTGTACATCTATAAGATCACCGTCGAGTACGACGATGGTAAGCAGTTTACGCGCACAGGCGATATCAATTTATTACGGTAGGATAGGGTAGAAGAGGAATGATAACAGGCACCGCATGAAAAGATTTTTTACAATACTGGCTATAGTCTATACACTCGCGGCCCAGGCGCAGGATCCCGAGTTTTCGCAATACTACGCCGCGCCGCTATACCTGAACCCCGCCTTTGCGGGCACGTCCGAAGACCACCGTTTCATGGCCAACTACCGCAACCAGTGGCCCAACATTAGCACCGCTTTCGAGACCTATGCCTTTTCATACGACTACAACCTGTCCAGCCTCAACAGCGGGCTGGGCATTTTACTGCTGGCCGACAAAGCCGGCTCCGCGAATTTAAAGTCCACGCAGTTCAACCTCCAGTATGCCTATAAGGTCCACCTCTCAGACAAATGGCTGCTATCAGCGGGGTTGAACTTTGGCGTGGGCTTCCGTACCGTTGACTATAACCGCCTGGTGTTTTATGAACAGCTCGAGTTCGACCAGGATGGCATCAACCTGCCGCCCCCCACGGACCTGGGCCTCAAGAACACCTCGTACTTCGACTTCGGCGGCGGCATCCTGGCCTATAGCCGCAAGTTCTGGATCGGCATGGCCACCGCGCACATCAATCGTCCCAACCGCTCGCTGCTCAACAGCGAAGCGCAGATCCCCATCAAGACCACGATACACGGCGGTGTGCGCATACCGTTGTATCACGGTCTGTTTAAGAAAGACCGCGTCGCCGCCCTGGCACCGTCGTTTGTATATAAAACACAAGGCACCTTCGACCAGCTCGACATCGGTACCTACTTCCTCTACGAACCCCTCGTGTTGGGCCTCTGGTACCGCGGCATCCCCATCAAGCAAAACGTCCGCGATAATATCAGTCAGGATGCTGTCGTAGTTATTCTCGGCTTTCAGCTCCAGAAAGTGGAGCTCACCTATAGCTACGATGTCACCGTCTCCGACCTGGGCCCCATCTCCGGCGGCGCCCACGAGATCGCCCTCAAATTCAAAGTCGACCTTGGCACCCGCGTCAAAACCCGTAAAAAAGAACGCTTTATACCCTGCCCAACGTTTAACAAGGATTGATAACGTGCCGGAGAATGTTTCACATAGAGAGAAACTTTTTTTGCGTCAGCAAAGGGTACGGGCGTAGCCCTTACAAACATCAACATCTGGCGCGACGTCTTCCAACCGAAGGGAGGGCGTCCCGATAGCCATCGGGACGTGCCTGGCATTGTGCCAGTCTCCAGACTGGCGTGGTGGATTTATATAGTATAGTAAAATTATTCCCAACTAATTAATATACCCCGCAATCTCAATCCGCGTACCCGCCCCATGACGGGTAAACGAAAATCCATCATAGAAACGAAAGCCATCATTGAAATGATTTGCCACGGCTGTGTCTGACTCAATAACGCTGTAAAGATATTCCTTCCCGGGAATTGAGCGCTTACCAAGTTCAAATTGTCTCTTGGTGATCATCTCATCATACCCGGTATCAAATCCATTGTCCAGGAACGTGCGAGCCAACCAACGCGTCTTGTCCATCAGCGCCGCAGAGTCGTTGATCGACAAGGCAGTGCTCAACGTAGCCATGTAACTGAAATGATCGCACCCGCCTATGTGAAGCCATAGCGTATCACCGTCAGCCAGTACTGTACGCGCTTTTGCCTGCCACCGGTCCCAGTGGTAGGAGATGTTTGGTTTATACTCCTTGAGCTTATCCGTGGTGAACGTATACGTACTGGTATCGAAAACACACCCGTCTTCACCGCTTTCCATCGTTTCCTCCGATAAATAAACGACGGTATCGTCAGGCATAGTCGAAGTCACCTCCCGAGGTGCTGCCAAACTGTCGCCTATAGCAGGTGACTCATCCTGTGTTTTTCGCCCCAGGCAACTACCAAATATTAGCAAAACAACCAAAAGCAGAGACGCATAGCGATTCATAACAGGAGTATTTAGCCGGCAAGAAATAAATATTCCTGAAAAATGTATCGCACGGTGTAAGGAAATCAGCAATTAAACTGCCGCAAATGATGATCCGCATGCTTATACGCAAAGATCCCAATCTCCTCCTTCGTCATCTTCCCAAAGAAGTCATGTACGAAGGCCGGGTTTGAATAAAACGCATAGGCCGCGATAAGCTCCATCCACTTCTTTTTCTGAAGCCCCAGGTCTCCGCTCGTTTCCCGTATAACCAGGTCCCGGGACGTCGGGATGTTGCGCTGCATCGGCGTCCCATCCTTTACCGAGTTTTTCAACGCCCACTTCCCAAAGATCTGCCCGAGAAAGGAGCGGGTATAGACCGGGTTATTCCTCCCGTGCACCCATTCATCCCACAGCGTACAGTGTTTAGCCATCTGGTATGCATTCATCTTTCCCCACAGGGCTTCGTTGCCTTCTTGCAGCGAATGGACCCGTTGGATCAATTCGTTCCGGGTAGCTTCTTCAAAAAGAGTTTTCATATAATTGTTCGTTCAGGTCGGTTCAATTATTCCGTGTCAGCCGCAGATCGCCTGATCATCGAAGAAAGGATCACAACAGAGACCGACAACACCAGCAAGGCTAGGAAAGACATCCGCAAGCTGGTAGCCTCGGCAATAAAGCCGATGATCGGCGGCCCGATCAGCATGCCCATAAACCCCAGCGAAGACACCGCCGCGATCGCGACCCCCGGCGAAAGCGTCTTCGACTTCCCCGCGGCACTAAAGACCAGGGGCACGACCGAAGACACGCCCATGCCGATCAAAAAGAAGCCGGCCAGCGAGGGTAGGATGGAAGGAAAGAGTACCGCTACCAATAAACCCACCGTGGTAAGCAGACCACTCGCTTGTAAAATGCGCTTCAACCCAAACCGGCCGGAAAGCCTGTCGGCGACAAACCGCATCCCCGCCATCGCGATCATGAACGTGGTGTACCCCAGGCCCGTATACGCGGCATCGACACGCACCACGTTACTAAAGTATACGCCGCTCCAGTCAAACATCGCCCCTTCGGCGATCATCGAGCAAAAGGCAATGAGGCCCAGGCTGATCAGCGCCCGGTCAGGCAAGGCAAAGAGCGGCAGCTTCTCGCCCGCCACATCGTCTTGCGATACGAGGTAAAACGCACACGTGCTGATCACCAGCAGGAAGACGACGCAGATGAGGATGTAATGATGGGCCGGCGGCACGGCGTGCGCCATCATCCAGGCGCCAAGCGCCGCGCCGGCAAAACCCGCCAGGCTCCACAGTCCGTGAAACGTTGCCATCAGCTTTTGCTGATAGCGTCGCTCGACCACAACGGCTTGGGTATTGATCGAGATGTTCAGCAGGTTGGCAAAGAATCCAAAACAAAACAGGCAGCAGACCAGCGCCAGCACCGTGGGAGAGGCCCCCACACAAACCAGGGCGAGGCTATAGAACCTGTCTCTTAAACACATCACCGACCCCACGACCATGCGTCTAAG
>NZ_JAHESC010000025.1 GCF_018598185.1 Dawidia soli | reverse complement strand
TCCCCGCCTCTGCGGTGCGTCTGTGTGTCCGCGCGCCCGCCGGCCCCCCGCGCGGGGGTGTGGGCCGGCTGGCGGGGGCGCCCCCCCCCACCAAAGGGAGGGCGACCGGTGCCTCGTATGGTGGCGGTCTCCCGACCGCCTTGCTTTATACTGAGCCGCGGTCGATGAAACGGAATACGTTTTTCACAGTTTCACGTTTTTTCTTCAATATCATATAGGCGGCAGTCTCGCCCATCACCTGGAAGTCGGTAGAGATCACGGTGATGCCGAGCAGATCTTTTAATGGTGTATCATTATACGAGATCACGCCTATATCTTTTCCCAGAACAAACTTCTTGTCGCGTACTTGTTTGATCAGCCGGACCAGGTCGTTCTCTTCTATGGTGATATAGGCGTCTTTGGGTTGGAGCTCCATATCGTTGTAGATCTCTTCGAGGATCTCGAAGTCGAAGCCGGCGTCGGAGCAGAACTTCTGGAAGCCTTGTAATATTTCGAGCGGGTAGGGGTAGACGGTTTTGCGGGGGTATACCAGAATGAGCTTGTCGTATCGTTTCAGGCGTGCCTGGCCCTCGCGCAGGGCTTCATAGATGTCGTTCTTGAAATCCTGGTAGACGGAGGAGACGTCGCGTTTGAGCTCGGGTAAATAGTTATCCAGTAGGAGTAAGCGGTCTTCGGGGATCTTGCGCAGGGCGTCGAGCACTTCGGCGGTGGTGCTTTCGTGGGCCAGGTGCTGGTCCTTGAAGTGCGGCATCACGACGAAATAGTCGTAGCGACCGGTGCCTTCGCGCAAGGCTGTGAGAAAGATGTTAGGGTCTGCGTGGTAGATCGTCAGGTCTACGTGGGCGTTGGTGCTCAGGCTGCCGACCAGGGAATTATAGATCTGCAGCTTATAGGAGCTGAGCTTGTTGAGCAGGCAGAGAATGTTGATGCGCGAGGGCAGTACTGTGCGGGCTACATAGTAGCCTTTGCCCTTGGCGGAAACGATGATCTGTTTTTCTTTCAGATAATTATACGCCTTCTCGACGGTATCGCGCGAGAGGTAATACTCTTCGCTGATCTCGTTGATGGACGGTATGCGCTGGCCCACGGTAAGGATGCCTTTTTCGATATCGCCGACGATCGAATTGACGATCTGGTGATATTTGGGAATGCGCGACTCGCTGTCGATCCGTATCGGGTGGATATCCTCCATAGTCTGACCTCTCATTCTGCAATCTTCACATTTTTTGATAAACTTCCATCAAGATCAACCGATTTCCGGATGATTTCAAACGGTATAGTGCAGGATAGCCGGAATGGCTGTGACCGGTAATTTTTGGCTTTGTGTGATCCCAAAGCTGTGTTGTGCACAGCGAAAGTGCTTTTTCTGTCGAAATTTTTATGAAAGCCGGGAAATCCTGGCCCGGCAGGTTATGGTTGACTTTTATTGACGGCGCCGGTATCCGTGCTGACACCGCGGGGCGTTAGTCGGGGGTCGATTTTTTTGCGGGGAGTTTCTGGGCTTTGAGGAAGTCTTTGATGCGCTTTTTGTTGCCGGCGATCCAAAGGGTGTCGCCTTCTTCGAGGACGGCGGTGGAGTCGGGGTTGAGCATGCGGTTGCCATTGCGTTCGATACCGACGATCAGGGCTTTGGCGTGCTCGCGGATGCCGGTGCTGCGGATGGACTGGCCGATCAGGCTGGTGTCGCTTTGTAAGGTTATATTCAGCAGCATGATCTCGTTCTTGGCGGCTTCTTCTTCGTTGCGGCCGTTGATGGATTCTTCGAAGAGGCCTTTCACTTTGGTGAGCTGCTCGTCGGTGCCGATGACGGATACTTTGTCGCCGGGGTAGAGCCGTTCGTAGCGGTCGGGCGTGAGGATGGTGATGTTGCCGCGTTCGATCAGTCCGATGTTGATGCCGTATTGCTCGCGTAGCGAGAGCTCTTGCAGGGTGTTGCCGATGAGGGGGGATTCCGCGGGCACCTCGAACTCGGCCAGGTGGGCATCCCAGGGGGCGATCTCGGGGCGGCGTTTTTGTGCTTCACGCGCGTTGAGGTTGCCCAGGAAACGTCGTTCCACGCGGTCGTAGAATTGCTGGAGCTTTCGCGAGAACAACACCACGACCAGGGTGGTGACGGCCAGGGCGACGATGATCACGACGGGCGTGGAGAAATAACGGTCCAGCAGGAAGCCTACCAGCACGACGGCCACGGCGATGCGCACGAGCTCCAGCATGATCAGCGGGCCGCGGTTCAGCTTGCGGTTGAGCCATAGATGCGCATAGGCCTCGCGTTCGATGCGACGGACCGCGATGGTCCAGATCGGGGGGACCATGGCGATGAGCGTCAGGGCCACGGTGATGATCTTGTCCAGCGGGCTGTCGGCGATACGCGTGGTGACGAAGGGATAGAGGTATCGCTGGGAGAGGACGATGATGCCGATGGCCAGGACGGTGTGGATGACGATGTTCAACGCATAGGCGCGCAACAGGAGCTTCCAGTCACTGCTGGCGGACAGTTGTTGTGTGCCGGAGCTATACCGCGACAGGCCGTTCACCCAGCGCGTGGGCAGCGTACGCTCCAGGAGTCTGTACAGGCTTTCGGATTTTTGGATGAAGTACGGCGTGGTGAACGTTGTTACGGCGGAGGCGGCGACGGCGATGGGGTAGAGGAAGTTGCTGGTGACTTTCAGGCTGATGCCGAGCGATGCTATAATGAAGGAGAATTCACCGATCTGGGCCAGGCTCATGCCGGCCTGTACGGAGTGTTTCAGCGGTTGACCGGAGACGATCGCACCAATGGTGGTACTGATCATCTTTCCGACGATCGTGATGAGCGTAACGACCAGCACGGGCACGGCATAGTCCACCAGGACCTGCGGGTTGATCATCATGCCGACCGAGACGAAGAATACGGCGGCGAAAAGATCTTTTACGGGTTTGATCAGGTGCTCGATGCGTTCGGCCTGGGTAGTCTCGGCCAGGATCGAGCCCATGATGAAGGCGCCCAGGGCCGCGGAGAAGCCGACGGTAACGGCCAGGATGACCATGAGCAGGCACAGGCCGATGGAGACGATCAGCATGTTCTCGTCGCTCATCAGCTTGCGCGTGCGTTTGAGGAAGGTGGGAATAAAGAAGATGCCTGCCAGGAACCAGAGGATGAGGAAGAAGATCAGCTTGAGCAGCTGCATGCCCAGCTCGGCGCCGGCGAACTGCTGGCTGACGGCAATGGTGGACAGCAACACTAACAAGAGTATGGCGACGAGGTCTTCGACGATGAGGATTCCAAAGACGAGGGTGGCGTACTTTTTGGATTTGACGCCGAGCTCGTCGAATGCGCGCAGGATGATGGTTGTAGACGACATGGATAACAGCGCGCCGAGGAAAATGCTGTCCATGGTGGTCCAGCCCAGGAGTTGGCCTGTGACGAAGCCGACGAAGATCATGATGACGATCTCGGTGATGGCGGTGATGGAGGCGGAGCCGCCCACGGCGACGAGCTTCTTGAAGCTGAACTCGAGGCCGAGGCTGAAGAGGAGGAAGATGACGCCGATCTCCGACCACACCTGGATGCCTTCGGCGTCGGCCACGGTGGGCAGGAGGGACACGTAGGGACCCACCAGCAGGCCGGCCAGGATGTAACCCAGGACCGTCGGCTGGCGGATCTTCTTGAAGAGCAGGGTGGTGATACCTGCTACAGCCAGGATGAGTCCGAGGTCGGTGATGAGTTGCGGGAGGTGCGTCATGCGGCAAAATATCGTTTTTTTATTGTTTGGCCAATGCGAAATGACTTCCGTCACCAAAAGGCCGCCGCTCGTCACTTTTATACCACCGATGGGCAGGTTCGTGTAACCCGGCTCCGCAAACTTCCGTTTGTTATTTGAATTTTATAATTTTGGGGATGCAGCCAAAAAGCGAGACGCTCGAAGATTTTTACAACCGCTATCCGGCCAAACGGCCGGCGGCCTACGATCCGGCCCTGCCTTCGGAGACGGGGCATTTTAATGTATACCGCCGCGACAGCTGCAACCGCTACGCGCCCTATAACCGCCGCGACTATTATAAGATCTCGCTGATCCGCGGCCAGGGTAATCTATACTTTGCCGACAAAACGATCGAGATCAACCAGCCCGCGCTGGTGTTCTTCAACCCGAAGGTGCCGTATGCGTGGGAGGCGGTGTCGGAGGTGCAGGCGGGCTATTTTTGTTTGTTCACCGACGGTTTTATCAATACCAAGGGGAACGAGAGCATCCTGGAGTCGCCGTTGTTCCAGGTTGGCTGCAGCCCGGTATTTTTCTTGTCGCCCGAGCAGGATGAGCACATCGGCCGGTTCTTCGAGAGGATGGTTTCCGAGCGGGATTCGGAGTATGCGCATAAATTCGAGCTGTTGCGCAACTATGTCAACCTGGTCATTCACGAGGCGCTGAAGATGCACCCGGCGGAGTCGCATCATCCCACGAGCGCGTCGGCGCGCATTGCGTCTCTTTTTATAGAGCTGCTCGAGCGGCAGTTCCCGGTGGACTCGGTGGAGCATTCGCTGAAGCTGCGGACGGCAAACGATTACGCCGAGCGGTTGTCTATACATCCCAACCATCTGAACCGTGCCGTAAAAGAGGTGACAGGCAAGACCACGACCGATCACATCGCCGAACGGATCGTTCGTGAGGCCCGCGCGCTGCTGATGCATACCGACTGGAGCGTGTCGCAGATCGGCTACTCGCTTGGGTTTGAATACCCGGCGTACTTCAACAACTTTTTTAAGAAGCAAACCCAAGCGACCCCTCGTTCGCTTCGAAAATAATTATTCGAATTTTATAATTTTTGGTTTGAAATCCATAATCCGTTGCGAAGCTTGACCCGATAGCTTTGCGACATGATCTACAGAACCCTACGCAACACTTCTGAAAGACTCTCTGCCATCGGCCTGGGCTGTATGGGTATGAGCCATGCCTACGGCCCGCTGGACAACACCGAGTCGATCGCGACGTTACACCGGCCCTGGACCTGGGCATCAACTTCTGGGATACGGCCGACATGTACGGCCAGGGCCGCAACGAAGCGCTCGTGTCGGAAGTGCTGGCGACCAACCGCGACAAGATCTTCCTGGCGACCAAGTTCGGCTTCCGCTACCGTGCCGACGGTACCACGTACTTTGACGGCTCGCCGGCCTATATGAAGACGGCGGTCGAGGCCAGCCTGCGGCGCCTGCGCATCGACACCATCGACTTGTATTACGCGCACCGTGTAGACCCTGCGGTGCCGGTGGAGGAGATGGTCGGGGCGATGGCGGAATTGGTGAAGGAAGGCAAGGTGCGCTATCTCGGCTTGTCGGAAGCTTCGGCGGCGTCGATCCGCAAGGCGCATGCAGTGCATCCCATCACGGCGTTGCAGAACGAGTATTCGCTATTGACGCGCGATGTGGAGGCGGAGATCCTGCCGCTGTGCCGCGCGCTGGGCATCACCTTGATACCGTTCAGTCCACTAGCCCGCGGGTTGGTGACGGCGGCGTTGGACCCGGAGGAGCTGGCACCGGACGATTTCCGGCGGACGTTGCCGCGGTTCCAGGATGCGCACATCGGTAACAACTTACGGTTGACGGAGGCGTTGGCGGCGGTTGCCGCCGGGAAGGGCATTACGCCGGCGCAGCTGGCGCTGGCGTGGGTGCTGGCGCAAGGAGAGGATGTGATCCCGATCCCGGGGACGAAGAAGCGGAAGTACCTGGAGGAGAATGCGGCGGCGACGGATGTGATCCTGACGACGCACGACCTGGCGACGATCGACGGTATATTAAAACAGTATCCGGATGTGGGGCAGCGGTATAATGAAGGGATGCAGAAGTTGGTGAATCATTGACATTGTTGCTTGTGGCGGGTTTGGGGCGACGGCAGTTGCAAACCGCCGGCCGTATAGGCACAAGTTACCGCTTCGCTCAAACTTGCGCCAGGGACGCAGCCCCTATACGTGCATCTGGCGCAAGTCTGAGCCCCGTCTCGGGGCGGTGACTTGTGCCTACACGGTGGCCAGTTTGTAACTGGCCACACTCACCCCTCACACGCACCCCTCACACTCACTCAACCGCCTTTGTAATAACAGATACAACGTAGCAGGAATGAATGTATACTTAATTTATAAAAACTTCACACACTTCCCAGACCTACCTATTTAGAAAACGATTGAACGAATATACTTCGAATCACGACGTTCCCCCCACGTGGTGATTTCTATAAACGCAATACACGCTATATATTTCTTATGCAGCTCATGCAGCGATTGATCCCGGACGGCAGGGTTGCCGTTCATCTTTTTTTTCGAATACATATTATGCCGGCCGTATTGATGTTGGCCGGTGTGCTGGGTGCTTACGCGCAGCCACAGACAACGGTGGCCGAAGAACAACCGGAGCGTTACCTCACCTTGCCGGAAGCCGTCGAGACGGGCGTGCAGCAATATCAGAGCATCCGGGCGAAGCGGAGCTACCTGCACGCCTCGGAGGCGCTTACGCGTAATGCGCGCAATGAATATTTGCCCAATGTGATCGCGGCGGTACAGCAGGCGTACGGCACGGTGAACGGTCAGTTCGGGCCGCTCGGGGCGGTGGGTGTGCTGGGGGTGGCGTCGGCGGGGCCGAGCTATAGCGACCAAAGCTGGAATGCGGCCTTTGGTGCGCTCTATATCGTCAGTGCAAACTGGGAGGTGTTTACGTTCGGACGCGTAAGGTCGCGCATCGACCTGGCAAAGGCACAGGTGCACCGCGACTCGGCGGACCTGGAGCAGGAAGAGTTTGTGCAGCGCGTGCGGATCTCCGGTGCGTACCTCAACCTGTTGGTGGCGCAGCAATTTTTACGCAACGGCCGGTCTAATCTCGAACGGGCCGAAGCGGTGCAGCGCACGGTGCGGGCCCGTACCCGAACGGGGCTGAACCCCGGTGTCGATTCGTCGCTGGCGAATGCCGAGGTGTCGCGGGCGCGGCTGTCGCTGATCGAGCTGCGCACCAACGAGCAGCAGGTGCGCAACCAGCTAGCGCAGCTCCTGAATGTACCGCCGGCGGTGTTTGTGCTGGATAGCACGTTATTAGGGAAGGCGCCGCAGGAATTGAATGCAGGTGTGACGGTGGCCGATAACCCGCAGGTGAAATTTTACCAGGCCCGGATCGAGCAGGCCACGCAGGCGGCGCGTGTGGCGCAACGCAGCGTCAGGCCGGGCATCTCGCTGTTCGGCGTGTACCAGGCCCGTGGTTCGGGGTTCGACTATAACTATACGCCGGAGTTTCCGGGGCGCTATTCGTCGAAGTACAGCGACGGGATCGACCCCGCGCGGTATAACTATGTAGCCGGCGTGAGCTTCTCCTGGAATCTGGTCAGCCCGCTGAAAGTGCGGCAGCAGGCGCGGGCCCAGCAGTTCGTGGCCGAAGGGTACCGGCATGAGTACGACCAGGTGCGCGTGCAGCTGGAGGACCAGCTCATCCTGGCGGACCAGCGGCTGGCCAACAGCCTGCAAAGCTTACAGGAGGTGCCGCAGCAATACAATGCCGCTTCGGATGCCTATACGCAGAAGAACGTGCTCTATAAGAACGGCCTGACGACGATCGTCGACCTGCAGCAAGCGATGTATGCGCTGAACCGCGCCGAGATCGACCGCAGCGTGGCGTATGTCAACGTATGGCAGGCGCTGCTGCTGAAAGCTGCCGCGTCGGGCGACTTTACTTTATTTATCCAACAGGCTCACTAGTTTATGAATTTAATACGATCTGCTCTTCGCAAGCCTATTTCGATCCTGGTGCTTGTTGCCGGCATGCTGTTCTTTGGCGTGAACGCGGCACGTACCATCAAGATCGACATCTTCCCGGCGATGAACCTGCCGGTGATCTACCTCTCGCACCCCTTCGGCGGCTATACGCCGTCACAGATGGAGGCGTTCTTTGCCAAACAGTATATCAACATCATGCTGTTCGTGAACGGGATCAAATCCATCGAGACCAAAAACATCCAGGGGCTGACCCTGATGAAGATCACGTTCTACCCGGGCACGAACATGGCGCAGGCGGCGGCCGAGCTGAGCGCGTTTGCCAACCGGGCGCAGGCCATCTTTCCACCGGGGTCGAACCCACCGTTCATTATACGTTTTGATGCTTCGACGTTGCCGGTGGGGCAGCTGGTGGTGAGCAGTCCGGTGCGCTCGAACAACGAGCTGGCCGACCTGGCCAACGTCTATGTGCGCTCGGCCTTTACGACCATCCCCGGCCTGGTGGCGGCGCCGCCGTTTGGCGGCAACGTGCGGACGATCGTGATCAAGGCGGACCCCGAGCGCATGCGCGCCCATAACCTCACGCCCGACCAGCTGGTGGAGGCGCTGCGGGTCAACAACCAAACGGCGCCGTCGGGCAACGTGCGGATCGGCGACTATAACTATATCACGCCGACAAACACGACGATCAGGAATATCAAGGACTTTGAAAAGATCCCGCTCTTCAAAGGCGATGTGCAGAACGTTTACCTCGGCGACGTGGCGACGGTAGAAGACGGCGCGGATATTACGGTGGGGTATGCGGCGGTGAACGGGAAACGTTCGGTATATATCAGTATCGCCAAGTCGGCCGATGCGTCTACCTGGGAGGTGGTAAAGAACCTGAAGGCGGCTATTCCGAAGTTCCAGGCGCAGTTGCCGGAAGACGTGACGCTGTCGTATGAGTTCGACCAGTCCACGTATGTGATCAACGCCGTAAAGAGCCTGATCAGCGAAGGCGTGATCGGCGCGGTGCTGACGGGGCTGATGGTGGTGTTGTTCCTGGGGGATCTCCGCGGGGCATTGATCGTGATCCTGACGATCCCGACATCCATTATCTCCGGTGTCTTGTTTTTACAATTGTTCGGGCAGACGATCAATATCATGACGCTGAGCGGGCTGTCGCTGGCGATCGGGATCCTGGTGGACGAGTCGACGGTGACGATCGAGAATATACACCAGCACATGGATATGGGGAAATCCAAGGCGCTGGCGATCTGGGATGCGTGTAAGGAGATCGCGTTTCCGAAGCTGTTGATCCTGTTCTGTATCCTGGCGGTGTTTGCTCCGGCCTTGTCGATGCAGGGGATACCGGGATCGTTGTTCCTGCCGCTGTCGCTGGCGATCGGCTTCTCGATGATCACGTCGTACCTGCTGTCGCAGACCTTTGTGCCGGTGCTGGCCAACTGGATCATGAAGGATCATGCGTCGAAACATACACATCCCATCGATCATCACCAGGCGGCGGCGCTGGCCGCCCAGGCCGGCAATGGCAAGCGAAGCCGCTTCGAGCGCTTCCGCGTAGGGTTTGTGGCGTTTATCGAACGGCTGTTCCCGCGGCGCCGCGTGGTGGTGCTGGGCTATCTGGTGGTGGTGATCGGCCTGGCGGCGTGGTTGCTGAACAGCATCGGCCGCGACGTGTTGCCGAAGACAAACTCCGGTCAGTTCCAGCTGCGGCTGCGCGCGCCCGACGGTACGCGGATCGAGCGTACGGAAGCGAAGCTGCGCGAGTCGATCCATTTACTGGAAGGCATCGTTGGAAAAGAGAACGTGAGCGTCAGCTCTGCGTATATAGGACAACACCCTGCTTTGTTTTCGATCAGCCCCATCTACCTGTTTACGGGTGGGCCGCACGAGGCGGTGCTGCAGGTGAGCCTGAACCCGGAGCATCACGTCGACATGGACGAGCTGAAGGAGCAGCTCCGGAAGCAGCTCCACGAGCACCTGCCGGAGCTGGCGGTGTCGTTCGAGCCGATCGAGCTGACGGATAAGATCCTGAGCCAGGGCTCGCCCACACCGATCGAGGTGCGCATTGCCAGCCGGAATAAAAAGCAGAACGAAGCGTATGCGCGCAAGGTGATCGGCAAGTTAAAAGAAATACCCTACCTGCGCGACGTGCAGCTGGGGCAGTCGGTACGCTACCCGGCGTTGAACATTACGGTCGACCGTGTGCGCGCGGCGCAGCTGGGGGTGGATATGAGCGATGTGTCGCGGTCGCTGATCGCGTCGACATCGTCGTCGCGGTATACCGAAAAGAACGTGTGGCTGGACGAGAAGGCCGGTCTGAGCTATAGTGTGCAGATCCAGGTGCCGGAGAACAAGATGACGCGGGTGTCGGACATCGGTCAGATCCCGCTGCTGCGCAACACCACGCGTCCGATCCTGAGCGATGTGGCGACGATCGAGCCGGATACAGTCTATGGCGAGGTGGATAACCTGGGGGCGATGCCGGTGTTGTCGGTTACGGCCAACCTGAGCGACAAGGATCTGGGGGCCGCTACGGCGGATGTCAACAAAGCGCTGGCCTCGCTGGGCGAGCTGCCCCGTGGGTTGACGGTGGAAACGATCGGCATGAGTAAAGTGTTGACAGAAACACTGGACAGCCTGCAGTCGGGACTGTTGGTGGCCATCGTGGTGATCTTCCTGATGCTGGCGGCGAACTTCCAGTCGTTTAAAGTATCGGCGGTGGTGTTGGTGACGGTGCCGGCGGTGATCCTGGGGGCGCTGTTGCTGCTGCTGGTCACGGGCTCGACGCTGAACCTGCAGTCGTACATGGGTATTATCATGTCGGTGGGGGTTTCGATCGCCAACGCGGTGCTGCTGGTGACGAATGCCGAGCAGCTGCGGTTGCAGACAGGGGATGCGCAGGAGGCGGCCAAGGAAGCGGTGGCGCTGCGTGTGCGGCCGATCCTGATGACGTCGATCGCGATGATCGCGGGGATGATCCCGATGGCGATCGGCCATGGCGAAGGGGGAGACCAGGTGGCGCCGCTGGCGCGGGCGGTGATCGGCGGATTGTTTGCCTCGACCTTTGCCGCGCTGATCGTATTGCCGATGGCCTTTGCGTGGATGCAGGGAAAAACCACCACCGACTCGGTGTCGCTCGACCCGGAGGATAAAGACAGTAAATTTTATATACCGAATACTTCGACTTCGTTATGATCGCTCTACCTATGAATGCTTATTTGAATACGTTGAAAATTACCGGTGCCCTGGTGCTGGCGGCCTCGCTGGTGCGTTGCAGCACGTCTGCGGGGGGAGCCGGCGGGAATAAAGCTCCGCAGGCCGCCCCGGCGGTGGAGACGGTGTCCCTGAAGAAGGGGCTGTTGTCGTCGACGCTGAGTGTGCCGGGTGAGCTGATCTCGTACCAGCAGGTGGACCTGTATGCGCGCGAGACGAGCTTTGTAAAAACGATCGTAGTGGATGTCGGCTCGGAAGTAAAGGAGGGGCAGGTGCTGGCCTCGCTGGAGGCGCCGGAGATCTCATCGCGGCTGGCCGGTGCCGAGTCGCGCGGCAAGTCGCAGGAGGCGGTATACCTGGCCAGCAAGGCCCACTACGAGCGCCTGCTGGAGACCAGCAAAACGCCGGGCACGATCTCGCCCCACGACCTGGACCAGGCCCGGGCGCGTATGAACTCCGCCCTGGTCCAGCTGGAAGCGGCCCGCGCCACGCAGCGCGAGGTGGGCAACACGCGCGACTACCTGACGATCCGCGCGCCGTTCGCCGGGGTGATCACCGCGCGCAACGTAAACCCGGGCGCCTATGTGGGGCCGTCGGGTCGCGGGTCGGAGAAGCCGATGTTCACGCTGCAGGAGCAAAAGCACCTGCGCCTGGTGGTGTCGGTGCCGGAAGCGTATACGGCATACCTGTCGTTGCACGACACGGTCGACTTTTACGTGAAGTCACAACCCGACAAGGCGTTCCAGGCGCGCGTGGCGCGTCTGGCCGGGGCGTTGGACACACGCCTGCGGGCGGAGCGCATCGAGATGGATGTGACGAATGATAACAAACGCCTGCTGCCGGGGATGATCGCCGATGTAGTCGTGCCGCTGCCGGCGAAGGACAGCACGTTCATTGTACCGAAGCGCGCGGTGGTCAACGCGCCGGAGAAGGTCTTTATCATCAAGGTCGTGGGCGGCAAGGCGCAATGGACGCCGGTGCGTACAGGCCGTACGATCGATGGCAAGACGGAGGTATATGGTGACCTGCGCGTGGGGGATGAGATCGTGCTGGCGGCGAGCGAAGAAGTGCGCGACGGCTCGGACGTTCCGCAGACAAAGGCTGTGCAGTAGAAGAGAGAGGGGTTTGATAGCCATGCCGTTCGTTTGCCTTCGGGTGGACGGGCGGCATTTTTGTTTTATACCGGTTGTCACTTTTTACCCCTATGCCTGTCGTAAGGACACCGCTAAACACGGCGCGTGTAAAGGCGTGAAGTACAGACGTACGGGGTTTGTCACTTTTTGCCCTTATTCTTGTCGTAAGGGCACCGCCGTACTTGGGAGGTTGCGCTATATATTTGCATCATAAACCAACCAAAATACTATGGAAACTAACAACACCATCTCCAAACCGCGCCTGTGGACGGGCCGTATCATGAGCGCCATCGTTATCCTGTTTATGCTGATGGACGGCGTGATGAAGTTTGTCAAGCCCGAGCCGGTGATCCAATCGGCTGCCGAGCTGGGCTACCAGGATCATCACATTGTATGGATGGGCGCGTTGGCGTTGCTCGGTACGATCCTGTATGCAATACCTCAAACCGCTATCCTGGGCATCGTATTTTTGACGGGTTTCTGGGGAGGCGCGATCAATACGCACTTTCGCTTAGATGCACCGTTGTTCAGCCACTTGCTGTTCCCGGTATACCTGGCGATCCTGGGCTGGGGTGGCCTCTGGCTGCGCGACGCACGCCTGCGGGCGATCTTTCCTGTGAGATCATAACAGATGCCTGTATACGAGGTGCAAGACGATGTCGCCCGACACGGATTGCACCTCGCTTGTATAGCGCCTTCCGTTGTGGGGAAATCACTTTTTGCGCCGCGATAATGGCCAGCGCATTACCGGTTTTGGCGTGCAGGGGATAATACACACCGTTTGTCTCCTGGAAATACTCGACGCCGACCACGTGCGTCAGGAATGAATCGGGGAGCGGTGTGCCTGCGTTGATCAGTGTGATCGCTGTCGCGCCGCCCGGTTTTGTCGGGATATAGTCGCTATAGGCTGTGTGTACGGCCATGGCGGTGGCGTCGTACGCGATCGTGGCGATGCTGCTCACGAGGCGGAAATGCGTGGCGCCGGCGCGGGTTTTTACGAACCGCGCGCCTTGCGGTGTAAAGGTCGTTGTACGGACGCCGGCGGCGTCCGTTGTGCTATACCGGGCGGTGAGGATCTTTTGTAAGGGTGTTTCCTTGTTAAAGTTCAGGTCTATCAGCTGGCGGAGGTCGCCGTTGGCGAGGCGGCGTTCGTTGGGCGACAGGGCGGGATCGGCCTGGATCGCTTTTACGACCGCGCTGGTGATGCGACTCGTCATGCGTGTGTCGGCCAACGGTTGAAATAACGGGTAGTATGCCGCGCGCAGGGCCTTGACAAACATCGCGCTTTGCGCGAACTGGGCGTTGTGCTCGCGCACAACGGCAAACGCCGGATCGGTGAGGATCCGGTCGGCATCTACGGATGTAACGTTGCGTACCAGCCAGCCATATTTCGGATGCCAGTAGTATACTTTATCGCCGCATTTGCCTTCGAGTATGATGATGCCTTTTTGTTTGCCCATGTCTTCGCGCGTCGTATTTTCGCTTTATACTGTGTGTTGCGTGTGGTAACCCATGAATGTATACCGCTTATCTTGTTTATACAAGGTTGTGTGAAGATTGTGGAAAAGTTTATAGTATAGGTCAGGGATAGGTCAACCGTGGCTTTCGTACGGCTCAAGTACGGCTTTACCCTGGGTTTGATACGGGTATGATAGGGTTTTGATACGGGTATGATCGGTCGAAGCGACGATCATGACTTTCGTGTTAGCAGGTTTTTGAGGATATTTGGCGTATGTCAGCACGTTACAGGGTTGTATTGTTGCGGCGTGGAGGTATTCGTATGATAGGATGGTTGATTGCCGGATGGTTTTTGTTGTTCATATTTTTCTGCCAGTACAAGGTGGCGGGGATGTTGCGGTATCTTAAACATTTTCATGAAAAAGGCTTGTTGTCGGCGGCCGATTATAAGGTGCTGCACGGCAAGTGGACTGCCCAGTCAAGATTTTATGTAAAGCTGCCGGATCACCGGCAATATGCGGCGCTGTATGCCGACGCGGGGTTTGCGCAGTTTACGACCCTGGTACGGTTTGCGACGGTCTTTTTTTTCGTTACCGGAATTATGATCGTGTGGAAGCTGGGGGCCTGATCTTCTGCCATAAATTTATTTGGGTGGAATAATGCCTTTTTTCTTACGTTGCTGTTACTTGCGCGGCCGTTTTGCTGTTACTGATGGGAGGGAAAACGGATTAAGAGAAGACATGAGGCGGTTCAGGAGGATTAAAATCAAGGGATACAAGGGGTTATTGGATGGCTTGCTGGTATCGACGGGGAGAACGTGGGTGTTGTTTCGGGACAATCCCTATGATTATTTGCTGGATGGCTTTGTGTTTGTGCGAAAAAAATTCCTGCTGCGCGAGGTTGAATCCGAAGCTGTCGCGTTTAAACGTGAGATCTTTGATCTCAAGGGCGAGTTCATGGACAACTACCTCGACCTGAACCTCGACGCCGATCGCGAGCTATTCACCTATTTTCAGAAAACCGGCGGGCTGGTCTCGGTCGGACGCCACGTAGAGCACAGCATTTTAGTGGGCTGGGTGGAGGAGGTTTACGAGCGCTCTTTCCGGCTGCGCCTGGTAGACCGCCGTGGCAATATCCTGGGTACGCGCAGTCTTTCGTATGACGTGATCCGCTCGGTGGGGTTTGGCAACGATTACCTGAAGTCGTTGATGCTGATGATGCGGTCGCCAAAGTACCTGCGGTTGATAGGCGAGCAGGGCAGCATCGAAGTCGGGCGATAGCGGGCCACGCTAACATTTGTCATAGGAACAAGATCGGCAAAAGCGTATCATTGCGACCTGATTTAAAGGTGCGATGACCCAGGAAGAAATACTCCGTCAACGAAGCGGCCAGGTGTGCGAGCTTTGTGAAAATACTGAAACGTTAACGATATACGACGTGCCGCCCGGCACGAACGACGCCGATCGAAGCATACTGGTCTGCAAGACCTGCTTCGGGCAGCTGCAAGGCGCCCAACCGCTGGACGCCAATCACTGGCGATGCCTCAACACAAGCATGTGGAGCACGGTACCGGCGGTGCAGGTAACGGCCTGGCGTTTGCTTACCCGCCTGTCTGACCACGGCTGGCCGCAAGATCTGCTGGATACGCTATACCTCGATGATGAAATGCTTGCGTGGGCGAAAAGTGGCATAGCTGATGACGAATCCGCGGCAGAAGAGCAAGTGATCCATAAAGACAGCAACGGTACAATATTGGCGGCGGGCGATACCGTTGTGCTGATCAAGGATCTGGATGTGAAAGGGGCTGGGTTTACGGCGAAGCGTGGCACGGCGGTGAAGGGTATTGTGTTGGTGGAAGGTAATGCGGGGCAGATTGAAGGGCGCATCAATGGTCAGCAGATCGTTATATTGACGCAGTATGTGAAGAAGTCGGCGTAATACGGCGTCGAATTTTACGGTGTTACTATCCAATGAATACAGATCTTCGCGCTAAAACATTGGCCATTGTTTCTCAAATAGGCGCCGACGAAAACTTGTTCGTGGGACATGCCATGATTTCGGAAGATGCGGTCGTTGGAAGGTTTGTAGAGGTGTTCGACGAGCGACGGGATCTACTGCGGAAGTTCTTGTATCCCATTTTTGATCAAAGGATACGTGGAGCGTTGAGCACCATAACTTCTCTAAACACGTTCGACGGCCAGACCCCCATAAAAGAAATCTTTCCACCGCGGTATTTGCGAGGCGACCTGAAAGAGCTTGCAAAACAAACAGGGCTGGTTCTGCCCGAACCGGTATCGGGCAAACTTAGTCTCTTCATATCGCTGGGTGTATTTTTAGGCTCGTGCGTGCTGGCGATCGTTGCCGTGGTCATGCGGCCCGAAATATTGATCGTTCTTTTCGGTCTTGTTAAGTCGGGGGTGATAGTGGTCCTGTTGTTTATTCCGAATGTCGTCGTTTATTTTCTCTTTCCCGCGTTATTCAGGTCTGGTTCTCTGGGGGATATAGATACCTATCGTGCACTGACAGAATATGTCGTGCGTCGTAATTACTATGATTATGTAGAAGATCAGTATCGGCTGACGCGACAGGAACTCCGGAGGATGTTGAACGGTCTTAAGTAGCGTATGGCGGAGCTTTTTATTGCCCTGCTATGCCATTCACCAAGAGATGTTCCAGGAATGGATGGCTGTCGTTCGAGGTTTTGTTATCGGAATCAGCTATCAGGCATGGGTAGTTCCTGAATGGTAGAATCATAACGCTTAAATTACATGGGGATGGTAATAATTCAGGTATTGGGCCTTATTCTGGTTGTATGGTCTGTTACGGTGTTTGTGAGGATGAATCCGATAACGCCAAGTTACATTTTTAGTTTCTCCGATGGTGTATGTGAATTTGATGTCGAATCGCCGGGAGTTTATTCTATCGCTGTGTTGGATGCCAGGTCTGTAAGTAAACTTGAGCAGGTGGATATTCGGGTGGAGGTTAATAACAGTGATTTGCTAAAGGTCAATCGCTATATTATATCACCCAGATTTCGAAGGGGTGGAGAGATCACGACGGGATGTTGGTATTTTACTGTAGAAAGCCAAGGTCATTGTAGATTGTCCTTTTCAAATTTGAGAGCTGTAGAGGCAAAGGAGTCGATGCTAACGTCAAGAATATTTCAGGAACCAATAGATAGCAGTAAATTGAAGATCATAATTCATAAAAGCGTTAAACCTTTATATCTGTTTCTTTCATTTGTGGGTTTTTCGCTTGGTTTGTATATGATAATGGCTGGTTATATTTGGTTCTGAGTGAGGGTTACTAGAATGGGGAGGGGGCTTTCATTTGTGTAAAAGTCGGTCGGGAGACCGACACCATACGGGGCACCGGTGGAACACCGGCGCCAGATGCAGAGCGGGATTAGGGTTAGTTTCAGCACCTAAGATGTTGGTACACGGTGCATTACCATACGGTCCTCCAAAGATTTTGCCCATCAATTAAAGTAGCAAATGATGAAGCTCCTTTCAATTTTGAAAAGTGACACGACCGGGAAATGTTCCAGAAATATATGGTTTCTATTTTTGGCAGAACTGTTCGTAGTAATGCTGAATTACAGCAATTGGTTAATCCCGGGCTGGCTGCTTATCGTGATTATACTTCTCTTAATAGGCTATTCTTTCATTGCGTTCTTCGGATATGCATATTGGCTCTTACTTCAATGGTATACCATTGAAGTAAGAGAGAGGCTTTTAAAGTCTTTGTATTGGCTGTTTTTGGGACTAATCAATTTGATGGACATACTCATTCTACAAAAAGTAATGTCGATGGTTTTTCGATAAAGCCATCAAATAATCATAATTAGATCTCCTTATATAAAAACTTCATCTCTAGTTCCTCTTCAAATTCCTGTCCGGCTTCGAGAATGTCATCGTCGTCTTTGTGATAGCACCATTCTACTTGTATACCGGGGATATCTTTCAGTACATCAAAGATGTTATAGATAATTTTTGAAGTAGACGAGTTGAAATACTTAAACTTAAATGAAAACAGTGTAGTGGGGCTGGGCTCCTGCCTGTACTGCTCAAGCCATTCCATGACAGGATTGTAAAACGACTCTGTGTCTTCCAGGATGGAGCGGCCGGAAATTTCGAACACACCTTCTTTTTTGTTGAGCATGACCTTCGGGGTGTCTTGCGTGGCTTCCAGGTAGAGTATTTTCATGGGGCTTGTTTTTGCCTGTGAAGAAATGCTGGTTGATGGCATTGTTGTGGGCGTTGGTTTTGGCAAAGTAATACGGAAAGAAGAGGGGAAGCAACGCGGTTTGGCGGGGGTGTGTTTTTAATGTGTTGATTGTTAGTGGGTTGATGGTTGGTGGGTTCCGACGATCGGTGGAATTGTTCTGTTAACCGGAGTTACGGGTGGTGGGAAAGCAAGCTTTCGTTGTGTAAAAGTCGGTCTGGAGACCGACCCATACCGGGCACCGGTGACGCACCCCGCGCTGTCGCTTGAGTGCAACACCGGCGCCAGAAATGGCTGATGGTGGGCTTTTTTCTACCCCTTATTTAGAGAGGCGGAACGATAGGAGGAAGGCTACTCTCGTGAGGCGTGCGCTCATGCCGGTGTAGTTGATCATGCCCTGGGTTCTTTCGAAGCGGGTTTCGAAGGCGTAGCGCTGGTAGCGAACACCCAGGCCGCCGAGGAAGCCGAGGTCGTATGATTCCGTGCCGTTGTCGAACGCTTTGCTTTCATGCACGGTGGGCGTATTTTGAAAGTACCGGACTTCTGTTTGGCGGTCTGATCCTTGCAGTACAATGGCGCTGGAAATACCGGCGTTGGCAAACAGGTACAGTTTGCCAACCGGGTATTTAAACCGCACCAGCGTGTTGAGCTTCAGGTAGGAATACTCGAGGTTGATATAGGTGTATGTATAACTGTCGGCGTTTCGTTGTTCGTAATGCGTTCCTTCGGACGTAAAGGATGTGTAGACCAGCTCGCTGTTCAGGGACCATTTACGGTTGTTGCGCAGGCGTACGAGATCCAGGAAAAGCCCGCCGGTAAAGGTAAAGCCTTTCGGGAATGATGCCTGTGCCAGGGGTGACGCGGCGAGGCGATCGATTGTCCGGATGTCGACGGAAGTCTGTGCGGCACCGGCCAGGATACCGAATTCCACGGGGCGCTTTTCGGGTTTCTTTTCGTATGCCGGCGTTGTGGTGGTGCATTCGTAATAGGTGCGGAAGAGCCGTTCGAGGCTGGTGCTGCCGTAGCGGATGTCGCGCATCTTTTTTTGAATGGAGGGACACGCTTGTAAATAAAAGGCCAGTTGCTTGATATAGCGATTGTTGGAGGTCACAAACTCCTGCGTGCCTGTCGTGGTCTGTTTGCGGATATATTTTTTGTAGATCAACAACTCCCACTGTCCGTCTTTGCGGATGTAGAGCTGCTCGTTTTTGCCCCGTTGATCGGCCGTATGATAGAGGTATAAACTCTTCTCGCCCGTGATCAGGGCCCGGATGAACGCGGTATCGGCTACGAGCTGTGGCTCGGGGCTTTCCGAGAGCTCGCCCACATCGGTAGGGCTGACGTCCACCTGCACGATGGCGCTTTCGTAGATGTCGCCGGCCACGCCGAAGGCGCGTATTTCCAGCGGTGTATACGTTCGATCTTCACCCTGGGCAGACGGATGAAAGGAAATAGCCTTGGGGTTGCGCAACCAGTTGCGGTAGTCGATCGATCCGCGAAGGGTATCACCTTGTAATGAAACAATGTAGCCCGGGCGATAGTCTGCCTGGGAAAACACTTTTGTCAGGCTACCGAGAGCCAGTAGCATCAGGGTTAATGAGAAGCGGTTCACGATAGACAGGTGTTAGCAGACGGAGATTAAAAAAACGATGCAAATAAACGCTTTTTCAAGGAAAGGTGAATGAACAAAAAAGCCGGGCAGGGCCCGGCTGAATGTTTTATGATGGGACAGGCTTAGTGGCCTGGGTTGAGGTATGATTTTAGGTTCTGGCGGCTGATGATCTCCAGGGGGAAAAGGTAGGTGGGGAGGGCGTCTTTCTTGAACAACAGGTGGTTGGCCAGTTGGCTGATGGCGATGAAGGCCTGGCGTTTGGAGTTCTGGTTGATGAGGAAATCGATGATGCCGTTCTGGAGATAATGCAGGTTTTCTTTAAGTAAGTCGTAGGCGACGAAGCGCACGCCGTTCTTGCCTTTCTTTTCGATGAGTCGGGAGACGATGAAGGCGCCTTTGGAGGTTGTTACCAGGATGCCCCGGAGGGAGGCGTCGCTGAGGAGGTCGTTCAGGTCTTTTTCGAGTGTGGGCTCGTGCGTGTGGTTGAGGTCGCGGCTTACGACTTTGAAGCCGCCGCCGTTTTGCTCGGCGAAATATTCTTTGAAGCCTTTCTCCTTTTCATTTAAGTGTAGCGAGTTGTGTACGTCGTCGTATACGTGCAGGATGGCGTATGTGCCGGGCTGGGGGTTGCTGAGGTGGAGCAACTCGGCGCCCAGGCGCCCGCTTTGGTTCAGGTCGTGGCCGATGAAACTAAGGGAGCCGCCTTCTTCGATGGTGTTGTTCACCACGACGAAGGGTATGTTCTGGTCCTGGCAGGCGCGGAAGAAGTTCAGGGCCTCCTGGTGGAAGATCGGTGCGGTAAGGACGGCGTCCGGCGGTGTTTGCAGCAGGTTCTGCGCCTGTGATGCGAAGGATTCCTTATTATAGAGATCGAAGGGGTAGGGGTGGATCTCGATGCCATACTGGGTCCACTCGTCTTGTGCTTGTTTGACGCCTTCGGCGGATTGTTCCCAATATTCGTCTTGTGCCGGGTTGGGCATGAGGGCGGCGATGCGGAAGGTTTTGTTGGATCCCAGGGTACGTGCCAGGAGGTTGGGCTTGTACCCGGTCTTCTCCAGGATGGCCATGATCTTTTTATAAGAGTCTTCGGCTACCTCGCCCCGGTTGTGGATAACGCGGTCTACTGTACCAACGGACACCTGTGCCATTTCGGCGATGTCTTTAATTCTGATCTTTTTACTCATGGTTTTGGGTGGCGAATAATACGGCTAATTATAATGACTAAAAATACATTTTTTACGCCCGGCTTCTTACCGGTCACGTACGTTTGGAGGCTGTTTCCGCCCACACGCTTAGTTTTGGCTCGTTTGCGTACACGGATGCACCGTGCGCGCAAACGAAATTACTTTTTTCTTGGAGATCACCAAAAGCCTTTCTACCTTTTGTCAAAATTCGGGGTGGCCAACGGAAATTTGCCGGGAAACCGTTCCGAACAGAATTTCTTAACCTAAATCAATTATCAATGAGGAAACATTTACTACTTCTGTCAGTCATGCTGACGATGGCTGCATTGCCGGCTTTCGCTCAGACCGTGACTGGCCGTGTGACGTCGTCGTCGGACAACTCCGCTCTGCCGGGGGTGTCTGTCGTACTTAAAGGAACTACCCGAGGAACCTCTACGGATGCCGACGGACGGTATTCGCTGAATGTTGGGAGTGAGGGCGGAACTCTGGTGATCTCGTTTATTGGCTATGCAACGCAGGAGATTGCTGTCGACAACAAAACTACCATCGATGTATTACTGCAAGAAGATATCTCGCAACTTGGCGAGGTTGTGATCACTGGCTTTGGTGAGACGAAAGAAACTGCCAAAGTTGCCTATGCTGTTCAGGAAGTGAAAGGTGGTGAATTGACTCGTGCCAATACCGGTAACGTGGTAAACGCGTTGCAGGGTAAGGTGGCCGGCGTTATGATCGACCAGGGTACCGGTGGGCCGATGTCATCGTCGCGTATTCGCATCCGCGGTAACTCTTCGCTGAGCAAAAACACGCAACCGCTTTTCGTGGTGGACGGCGTGCTGATCCGCCCGACCACAACAGGTTCAGGTCCGTGGGGCGATGGTCAGGACTTCGGTAACATTATGAAGAACATTAACCCGGACAATATCGAATCCATGTCTGTGTTGAAAGGTTCTGCAGCCAGTGCGTTGTACGGCTCGGACGCATTGAACGGTGTGATCATCATCACCACGAAAAAAGGCACTGAGCGTCAGGGCATCGGCGTCACCTTCAACCACACTTCTTCTTTTGAAAAAGCGTACAAATTCATCGATCTGCAGAACGAGTTCGGTGGGGGTAACGGCACAACCTTCGCTAAAGGGAGCGATGGTATCGACATGCTGGATCCTACTTTTTATTATTATAGCTACGGCCCCAAATTCAACGGACAAATGGTTCGTGACGTGGACGGCCGTATGATCAAGTATCAGGCAAACGATCCGATGAAGTTCTTCGAGACGGGAAAATACATAAACAATAGCATTTCGCTGGAAGCGGGTAACGACCGTTCGACGATCCGCGGTACATTCTCGAATCTCGACAACTCGACGATCATGCCGAACGGCACGAAGATGCGTCGTAACAACTTCAACGTGAATGCTACGCATAAGGTCGGTAAGTTGTTTGATATCGGTTTAGGTGTGGATTATACCAACAACAGGCTGACTAACCCAATCCGTCAGGGAGGTAACAACAACCCGGTGTTTGCCTTTATCTATGGTCAGCCGCGTCACCTGGATATTGACTATTGGATGAATAATTATAAAATGCCGGTTATCGGCGGTCAACGTAGAGGTAACGACGATCCGTACACCATTACGGACTTCATGTGGAATACGTTTGAAGATAATTACGAGCGCACCGAAAACATATTGCGTGCTAATTTCGACCTGACCACACACATTACGCCGTGGTTGAACGCGGTTTTGCGTGCCAACCTGCAGGACGAAAACTATAGCGATGAGCACAAACGTGCCGGTGAGAAGGAAGAAAACTTCGGTGGCCTCTATAGCCAGAGCCAGGAAGTCAACCGCCAATATCGTATTCAGGGGCTTTTGACAGCCAACAAACAGCTGAACGACGACTTCTTTTTAAGCGCTACCATAGGTGGTGAAACCAACAAAAACATCGGTGGTCGCTATTACCAGATCGAAACAGACGGTGGTCTGCGTATTCCGAACGTTTTCTCGGTAGAGAACGGTATGAATGGCAAGAAGATCACGACGCGCTACAATGCGCCATCTAAACTGAAGAATGCGTACTATATCTACGGTGACCTGACGTGGCGTGATCAGTTGACGTTGACGCTCAGCCACCGTACGGACTTTTCTTCGACGCTGGCGTATGCCGATGGCAGCGGTGACTGGAGCTATAGCTACCCGGCTGCCGGTCTTGCGTGGACATTCACCGAGACCTTCAAGGCTCACCCGACCTGGATCAGCTTTGGTAAGCTTCGCGGTAACTTCGGTATGACCGGCGGTGATACGGATGCGTGGACGCTGAACAGAACAGGCTCGTACAAGGCGATGGATCCGCTGCTGACGCCGAACGGTACTGTGAACTACTACAGCTTCTACGACAACAATTTGTCGAACAAGGGACTGAAACCTCGTGAAGGACGTGAGTGGGAAATTGGCGCGGATCTGCAGTTCCTGGATAATCGCATCGGCCTGGATGTTGCTTACTATCACAAAACTGTTAAAAACGAGATCTTTACTGTAAAATCGGCCATTGAGTCGGGCGTAAGCGGCAGACTTGTAAACGGCGGCGAAATTCAGAACAAGGGTATCGAGATCATTCTGCGCGGTACGCCGGTCCGGACGCCCGACCTGACCTGGAATACGACCTTTAACTTCTCCCGTAACAGAAACACCGTTGTTTCTTTGGCGGACGGTATTACACAATATGATCTGGCTACCGCGTTTGGTGTTGACGTAGCGTCTATCGCTAAACCCGGTGAAGAGTATGGTACGATCGTTTCGAACTTTGCGTATGCCACCTTCCAGGCACGTGATGAGAACGGTCAACCGATCGACCATCCCTCTAACGGCCAGCACGTGATCGGCAACGCCGACGGTGCAAACGCGCTCACCTACCTGCGCAGTGTGAATTATGGCCAGGGCCAGCAAAAGATCGGGTCTGCTATGGAGAAATTCCTGTTGAGCACGGTAAACACGGTGACATACAAAGGATTCTTCCTGAACGTACAGGTGGATGCGAAAGTAGGCGGTACGCTGGTATCGGCTACGCATCAATACGGTACAACATTCGGTGCAATGGAGAACAGCCTTTTTGGACGAGATCTTGACCACGGTGGCGTACAATATACCGCCGCTGATGGCAGCACCCGTACCGACGGTATCATTCCTGAAGGCGTATTGGCACAAGGTATCAAGTCTATTAAAGACGGGCATGACCTGGGGGGTGTTTCGTTTAAGGACGCTGTGGCGGCCGGTGACGTACTGCCGATCGAAGCGCGTCGCTATTACCGGAACATTTCGAACTGGGGCGCCGGTATCCGCGAGTACTCGGCATTTGAAAACACCTGGGTGTCGCTGCGCGAGGTTTCGGTGGGTTACAACTTCCCCGCGAGCCTGATCAGCAAAGCGAAGCTGCAGAACCTGCGTTTGAGCGTGACAGGTCGTAACTTGGCCTACCTGTACCGTACGCTTCCGTTGGGCTTGAATCCTGAAAGCTTGAAGAGCAACGAAGCAGGTGAGTTCTCAGAATACGGTGGGCTTCCGTTCACCCGTACCATGGGCGTTTCTTTGACGGCTGGTTTCTAGGTAATGAATTTTAATGGAACAACAATGAAGATGAATTATAAGAAAATATTTGCCGGTTTGATGTTGTCGTGTGCCCTGTTGGTGTCATGCGATGATCAGGACTACGTTGATATAAATAAAGACCCTGACGGGCTTACGGCGATTCCGCCGGAGAGCCAATTTCTGAAGGCCACGGTTTCCATTCATAGCCAGGACTATGAAGCGTTTTACGACTTCTACCGGCGCATGATGCCCTGGATGCAATATGTTACGCCCACCCTTGGTAACGGAGAGGATTTTACCTCGAATTTCGGTAACTTCTACCGGTATGACCGTTTGTATATCGGCGTCGGCGATGTATTGACGGATATGGATTCGCTGGTCGGCAAGCTTCCTGAGAAGGATCAACCGCGGTATAATCAGATGAAACACATCGGCCATATTCTGAAGGCGTATTATGCGTTCTACGTAACCGATATTTTCGGAAGCATTGTGTACTCGCAAGGCTTTCAGGCGCGCTATGGCGGTACCCTGCTGCCGGCATATGACAATCAGCAGACGCTGTTGCCGTTGCTCGACAGCGAGATCGAAGCTGCGGTTGCAGGTTTGAAAGAGGCACAGGAGTTGCCGCAAATCCCGCTGGGAAGCTTTGACCAGTACTATAACGGTGACATTAATGCGTGGATGAAAGCGGGCAATGCGCTGCGTTTGCGAATTGCCACCCGACTGGTGAAACGCGACCGAAACAAGGCCACTGAAATTGCCAACGAAGTACTGGCGGATGCATCGAACCTGATGATCGGCAACGCCGATGGCTGGGTGCTGAAGACTGCCGCTAAGTTTACCGATGGTGGTAACTACAATCCGGATGGTCTGCGGGCCTCGAAGCCACTGGTCGACTTTCTGTTGGCGAATGACGACCCGCGTTTGGATGCGTTTGTGGAGCCCAACGATTACTCGCAGGCAAATATCGATTTCATGATTGCCAATGGCAAGTTGAACGCGGGAACGACTGCTCAGAATCGTTATGTGGGTAGCTTTACCAGCCCCGACGAGGTGGCCGATGACGACCTGTATAATCAGTTTTATACACCGGTGCAATTCACGGTGGGCGATGCGTCCTACAACTATGATACTTTGTCTCTGATCCAACGTCGATTGTTCCAACCTTCGTTTAACAACGGTACCGGTGTGAACTACATACCTGTCCTGACGTATGCTGACTTCTGCTTTAATCGTGCAGAACTTGCCGAACTCGGCGTAACGACTGAAGATGCGAAAACATACTATGACAAAGGCGTAGTAGCTTCGATCGAATGGTATAATGAAGCTGCCATTGCTGCTAAATTGCAGAACTATACAGTGCTTGGCGGCACGGAGATCACGAATTACCTGGCTCAACCGGCGATCGCTTTTGACGAAACAAAGGCGTTGGAGCAAATCGCTGCGCAAGTTTATCTCAACAGCTTCCGCCAACCGTCTGAAGGATGGGCCGTTTGGAAGCGCACGGGATATCCCAGTGCGGCCAGTACGGTGTTGCCGCTGACAGATATGAAGACCAACAACGTATCGTTGCGCATTCCTCGTCGGGCACCGCTGTCGCCCCCGCTGGAGAGCGCCCCGAATTACGACAACATCAAGAAGGCATACGACGAGATGGCTGCCGACCCTAACTTTGGTCAAAGCACCATGGATGCGTTCGGCCGTGTATGGTGGGATGCTCTCTAAACAGTAATAAAAAAAACGAAGGAGGGTGGTCGGCAACGGCCACCTTTTTTTGTTTCATGAAGTTCGTAACTTTGGAATGATGGAAAATTTGTACGCGCGATTTGTTGTCGTATTCCTGGTTGCAGGGATTACCATGAAGTTCAGTTATGCGCAAAAGCTCTCTTTTTACAAGGACATTCAACCCATTATCCATAGCAAGTGTACGCCCTGCCATCGCCCCGGCGAAGCGGCACCGTTCAGCCTCATCACATACGAAGATGTGAGCAAACGCTCGGCGTTCGTCAAGAAAGTGATCTCCAGCAACTATATGCCGCCGTGGAAGGCGGACGACCACTATGCCAGTTTTGTCAATAACCGGTCGCTGACGGACGCCGAGAAGGCCGCGATCATCGCCTGGATAGACCAGGGTGCTCCGGCGGGCAAGACTAACGCGGCCGCCGAGCGCCGGCTGCTGGCATTGTCGCAGGAGGGTACTTCGTATGGACGAAAGCCAGACCTGCAGCTCAAGATGAAGTATGCCTACAAACTGAAGGGCGATCGTAAGGAGCGTTTTGTGGTGTTTAAGATACCCTTCGAGCTCGCGGAGGCTGCCAACGTGGAGGCGATCGAGTTTACGTCGAATAATAAGAAGCTGATCCACCACGCTAACTTTGCGATACACCCGGTGGAAGATCCCGCGATCGATCTGTATAAGACGGTCGACTCGGTCGATATGAATACATCGGCATATTCGTACGACCAGTGGCTGCCCTATAAGAAGGAGATGACGTACTATGGCGGCTGGATACCGGGTACGTCGTATGAGTCTTATCCGCAGGATATGGGCTGGGTGATGCCGAAGCGTGGTGTCGTATTATTGACGGTTCATTTTTCTCCGGTTGGAAAAAACGATGAGAGTATAAACGGTGTGAATTTCTTTTTTAAGAAGACGCCGATCAGCCGGAAAGTAAAGGTGATAAGCCTGGGATCCGGCGGAATTGGCGAGGAAGATATCAGTCCGCCGTTGTTATTGTTTGCCAATCAGGTGCAAACGCATAGCCTGCGCATTGCCAACCAGCGGGAAGATATTACCTTGTTATACGCCTGGCCGCACATGCACTATCTGGGCAAGGAGTTTACGGCCTTTGCCACGCGTGACGCCGATACGATACCGCTGGTACATATACCGGCGTGGGACTTTCGCTGGCAGGAGATCTATAAATATCGCAAGCCTCCTATATTGAAGCAGGGTGATATAGTAAACGTGATCGGTGTGTTTGACAATACGGAGAACAATCCGTTTAACCCCAATAGTCCGCCGAAGTTCGTGGAATCTATGGGCGATATGCGCAGCGACCAGGAGATGTTAACCTTGCTGTTGGTATATGTTACCTATCAGCCGGGTGATGAGGAGCTGCAGTATGAAACCAGATAAAGCTGGTGGATATTATAGGTTTACTACTGTTGTGCCCGGAGGAACAAAGACGCTTAAAGCGGTGTTTTAAACCGGTAAAATGGTCCTGCGCGAACGGAACAAACGCTTATCTTTGCGGCTGAGACCAAACACACAACGCTAACGAGCACATTTATGCGGGTAGAGCAGATTTACACCGGTTGCCTGGCACAGGGCGCATATTACATCGAATCGGCCGGGGAGGCCGTCATTATCGACCCCCTGCGCGAGGTGGGACCTTACCTGGAGAAGGCACGCCGCAACAAGGCGACGATCCGGTATGTGCTAGAGACGCACTTTCACGCTGATTTTGTTTCGGGCCACCTGGACCTCGCGGCCAAGGCGGGTGCCCGCATTGTCTATGGCCCGACGGCCAAGCCGAGCTTTGACGCGTACATTGCCCAGGACGGTGAAGAGCTGAAGGTGGGGGAGGTGACGATCAAAGTATTGCATACACCGGGCCACACGCTGGAATCCACCACGTACCTGCTGCGCGATGAGCAAGGCAAGGACCACGCGATCTTTAGCGGCGACACCTTGTTCCTTGGCGACGTGGGGCGCCCCGACCTGGCCCAGAAAGCGGCGCACCTGTCGCAGGAGGACCTGGCGGGCATGCTGTTCGACTCGCTGCGCACGAAGATCATGCCGCTGGCGGACGATGTCATTGTCTATCCTGCCCATGGCGCCGGCTCGGCCTGTGGCAAGCACATGATGAAGGAAACGGTGGATACGCTGGGCAACCAGAAAAAGATCAACTACGCGTTGCGTGCCGACATGACGCGCGACGAGTTTATCCGCGAGGTAACGGACGGGCTGCTGCCGCCGCCGGCGTATTTCCCCGAGAACGTAAAACTGAATAAGGAAGGATACGAAAGCATCGACGCCGTGATGCAAAAGGGCACGCGGGCGCTGACGGCCGAGGAATTTGAGCTGGCGGCCAATGAAACCGGCGCACTGGTGCTCGATACACGCAGTCCTCAGACGTTTGCCAAAGGGCATATTCCCAATGCCATCAACATCGGCATCGACGGCAGCTTTGCGCCGTGGGTGGGAGCGTTGGTACCAGGCGTAGCACAACCGTTGTTGATTGTGGCCGACAACGGCCGCGAGGAAGAGATCGTCATGCGGTTGGCACGTGTAGGCTATGATAATACGCTCGGCTATCTGCAAGGCAGCTTTGCGGCGTGGACGGAAGCGGGTAAAGATGTAGAGACGATCGAGTCGATCCCCGCCGCGGAATTTGAAAAGCGTTTTCAGGCAGGCGAGTTGCAGATCTTCGACGTACGCAAGCCCGGCGAGTTCGAGGCCGAGCATATAGAAGGCGCGGTAAACACACCACTGGACTTTTTGAACGACCACCTGGCGTCCATTCCCAAAGAAGGTGATATATATTTGCATTGTGCGGGCGGATACCGCTCGATGGTGGCGGCGTCTATTCTGAAGGCGCGCGGCTGGAATAACATCATCGATGTGGACGGTGGCTTCAAGGCCATTGCCGCGACGTCCATTCCCCGGACGAACTTTACGTGCAGCAGTAAGAAGGCTTAAGTGGACGCGCTGCTGGAAATACTGTCGCGCCCGTGGCCCTGGTATGTCGCAGGACCGTTGATCGGTCTAACGGTACCGTTGTTGTTATGGCTGGGCAACAAGCCCTTCGGTATTTCGGCGAATCTTCGTCACCTGTGCGCGGCGTGTATACCGGCACGGGTTCCCTTTTTTCAATATGACTGGCGTAAGGAGTCCTGGAACTTGTTCTTTGCCGGCGGCATCTTTCTCGGCGGGTTGATCGCGGGCACGTTGCTGCGCAATCCGGCGCCGGTACAGATGAACCCGGCATTGTCGACCGAACTGGCTACCTACGGCGTACACGACGCCAGCCACCTGGTGCCGGTGGAATTATTCAACGTTCACGCGCTGCTGACGCTGCGCGGCATCATCCTGATGATCGTGGGCGGCTTTCTGGTGGGCTTCGGCACGCGCTATGCCGGCGGGTGTACATCGGGGCACGCCATCATGGGCATCTCGTCGCTGCAATGGCCGTCGGTCGTGGCAACGTGCTGCTTTATGGCAGGAGGCTTTTTGATGGCCAACGTGGTGCTTCCTTATATCCTGCGCTTGCCATGACCAACCCGGGCACTACACGTGTGGCCTTCGGGCCGAATATCAAATTCCTGCTGGCGGGAATCTTCTTCGGCATCCTGCTGGTAAAGGCCGAGGTGATCTCGTGGTTCCGGATTCAGGAGATGTTCCGGCTGCAGTCGTTCCACATGTATGGTGTCATTGGCTCGGCGGTGGCAACAGGCATGGTGTCGTTGTGGTTGATCCGCAAGTTTAAGATCCGCACGCTGGACGGTGAGCCGGTTGTTGTGCCGGCCAAGAAGTTTACGTGGGGCAATGTGTACGGCGGGCTGTTGTTCGGCTTTGGCTGGGCGTTGACGGGCGCTTGCCCGGGGCCGTTGTTTGCCCAGATCGGTACCGGGGCTTCGGTAGTGATCGTAACGTTGCTGAGCGCGATCGCGGGTACCTGGTGCTATGGACGTGTGCGCGACAAGCTGCCGCACTAACGGTCAAGGTATACGTTGCAAATAGGTGAATTCACTCCCGGTGAGTCACGCATTGACGAGCAGCAGCTCTTTGAGACGCTCCAGCGATACGGGTTTGGTGACATACGCTTTTACCTCTTCGTAGGTCTTGGCCTGGTTGAGGTCGCGCGGATGGTCGGACGAGCTGACAAGGATAATGCGGACGTCTTTTTCCAGCAGGGGACGCAGCTCGCGGTAACGGTTCAGGAAATCCCAGCCGTTTACGACGGGCATGTATATATCCAGCAGGATCACGTCGGGCAATTGGTTGTAATCCTTCTTGTGTTCTTCGATGTAGTCGAGGGCGCCGCGGGCGTGGTTGAAGATGGTAATAATATCGGCCAGCTCGCCCAGTTCCGCCAGGCGTTTTAACATGAACGACGACATGGGGTCGTCATCGATAATCCAGATGTTGGGTATTCGTTTTGTGGTCATACAGCAGCGATCCGGCTTTGTTTCTAAGGTTCAAAGGTAGGTTATCGGCAGGCATGTTAACTCACCGGAAAAGGGCGCCTTATAAGATATGTAAGAATAAGATCAAATACCGAGGATTTTGCCGCCTAACGCTGTTTAGGGTGGTTCGGGTGAAAAAAGAGGAAGCATAGCCCTGTGCGTTGCATGCCAGAGGGATAGCAAAATTCTTAACGGGAGTAATGAATGTCGGTTGGGCGCGGGCACGAACCCTAAAAATCCGGTTTAAGATGCACGGTGAGCCTGCATTTCGCGCGGTTTTTGACAGGAAGAAGGAATTTGTTGCTCGCTTTCCGGGGGTGCGAAACAATCGTTTAAACGCTTATTTTTTCCACCAATCCAGGGGGAAGGTGATGTCGTTCACCGAGTTCACCACCAGGTCGGGCTTAAATGCATACTTGCGGAAGTCTTCCGCTTTGGTGATGCCCGACAGCACGAGGATGGTCTTATAGCCCATTTGTACGCCGCCTTGTATATCGGTATCCATCGTGTCGCCGATGACGGTGGTGTCGGCCGTCTCCAGGCCCAGGGCCTTGCGTGCCGACCGCATCATGACGGGGCCCGGCTTGCCGACCACGAAAGCGTTTACGCCGGTAGCTTCTTCGATCATGGCGGTGGTGGCGGCGATGCCCAGGTTGGCCCAGCCTTTCTTTTTCGGAGAGGGGTCGCGGTTGGTGGTGATGAATTTGGCGCCGGCCAGGATCATGTCGACGGCGCGCTGCACCCTCTCCAGGGTAAAGTTGCGGCCTTCGCCGAGCACGACGAAGTCGGGGTCTGTGTCGACCAGGGTGATGCCGTTCTCGTGCAGGCTGGTGAGCAGGCCGCCTTCGCCGAGCACGTAGGCGGTGCCTTGCGGGATCTGACCGGCGACGAATTTGCCGGTAGCCATGGCGCTGGTATAGACGTGCTTTTCTTCCACGTCGATGCCGAGCCGCTTCAGCTTCCGGACCACGTCGAGCCGCGTGCGCTGGCTGTTGTTGGTCATGAACATGAACGGTATATCGTTCTTCAGCAAGCGGTCAATGAATGCGTCTGCGCCGGGGATGAGGATGTCGCCGCCGTAGACAACGCCATCCATATCGATCAGTAAGCCTTGTGCCATGGATAAGTAGTAGTGTCAAAGATTGACATTTTCTCGCAGCCACAAAAGGAAACGGGGAGGAAGGACTGTAAAAAACGTTTATAACCGGCGGGTGGTGCCGCGTACGATCAGTTCGGTGGGCAATACTTCCTGGCGCGGGGTGAAGTTATCGGGCTGTTCTACCTGGCCGATGAACAGGCGCGCGGCGGCCTGGCCCATGGTATAGGCGGGCTGGGCCACGGTGGTGAGGGCCGGCTCGATGAACCGCGACACGGGCTCGTCGGTAAAGCCTACCAGCGAGATGTCGTCTGGAATCCGCACGCCGCGCTCGCGCAGCACCTGCATGGCGAGGATGGCCATGGGGTCGTTCATGCAGAAGATGGCGTCGGGGCGCCCGGGCAGGTCGAGCAGGCGCCGGGTGGCGTCGGTGGCGCCGTGCTGCAGGTCGGTGCAGTGTACGATGTAGTCGGGCAGCAGCGGCAGGCCGTGCTTTTGCAGCGCATCGCGGTAACCCTGCAGACGCTGGTTGCTGATGGACAGGCCCTCAGGCCCCCCGATGTAGGCAATGCGGTGGCAGCCGGTGCGGATGAGATAGTCCACGGCGGTAAAGGCGCCGTCGTGATCGTCTACGACGACCTTGGATACCGGCAGCGCGTCGGTAATGCGGTCGAAGAGCACGATGGGAATTTTCTTGGCCAGCAGGTGCTCCAGGTGCTCGACGTTGGTGGTCTCGCTCGACAGCGAGATCAGCAGGCCGTCTACGCGGTTGGACACCAGCATGTGGATGTTGGACTTTTCGGTATCGAGCGATTCGAGCGACTGGCAGATCATGATACTATAGCCGTGCTGCGCGGCGTACTCCTGGATGCCGCTGATGACCGAGGAGAAGAAGTGCATGGCGATCTGCGGCACGACCACGCCGATGGTCTTGGTCTTTTTGATACGCAGGCTCTGGGCCACGCGGTTGGGCTCGTAGTGCAGCTGCTCGGCCAGGGCCAGTACGGCCTTCTTGGTTTCGGGGTTTACGTCAGGAGCATTCCGCAACGCGCGCGAGACGGTCGATATCGAGATATTCAACTTCAAGGCAAGGTCGCGAATGGTGGCCTGGGTATTCTTCATGGCTATACTGGGCACGAAAGTACAGAAAGTACAGCACAAACCGCAACGCCGGCCGACGAGGGGAATTTGATGTTCGAGAACGTTTCCGGCACCGTTATTTCGTTTGCGGTGGTGTTTCGGTGTTTGGTATGTGGTTCCGTATATGCTACTTCGTGATGTCATTAACATTTGGGTTAATTGATTGGTTAACAGTTGCCGGAAATCGAAGGACGTTTGGTTTCCGGCAGCTTTTTTTTAGCGCATTTACCTAAACCTATATAGACCGTGGATTTCAGTGTACAGGATGTAACACGCAAATTCCAGGAGCTTTACCAGACCGAGCCGCTGGTAGTTCGTTCTCCTGGCCGTATCAATCTTATCGGCGAGCATACTGACTACAACGATGGCTTTGTGATGCCGGCCGCGATTGACCGGGAAACGGTCTTTGCCATCAGCCCCGCACCCGACGCGGTGTCGGTGATCTACTCCCTCAAATACGACGAAACATTTACCGTCAACCTGCAGGACCCGCAGCCGGTGAAGGCGCCCAAGTGGGCGAACTACCTGTTAGGTGTGCTGCGCCAGTTCGTGGACAAGGGCTATGCGGTGAAGCCTTTCCGCTGTGTGTTCGGCGGTAATATTCCCATGGGCGCGGGCTTGTCGTCGTCTGCGTCTGTAGAATGCGGTTTTGCCTTTGCCCTGGACCGTATGAACGGCCATAACATTCCCAAGAACGATCTGATCCTGATGGCGCAGTGGTCCGAGCACCACTTTGTGGGCGTGAAGTGCGGTATCATGGACCAGTTTGCCAGCATGATGGGCGCCGAAGACCAGGTGATTGTGCTGGATTGCCGCTCGCTGGAGTATCATTACTCGCCGCTGGCCCTGAAAGATTATACGCTGGTGCTGTGCGACACGAAGGTGAAGCACTCGCTGGTAGACTCTGAATATAATACCCGCCGCGCGGAATGCGAGCGGGGTGTGGCCCTCTTGCAAAAGCATTACCCGGCGGTGAAGAGCCTGCGCGATGTGAGCGAAGCCATGGTGCGTCAGCACGCGGCCGAGCTGGCGGGCAAGGTGTTTGACCGTTGCCTGTACGTTGTTCAGGAAATTGCCCGGGTGCAGGAGGCCAGCCAGGATCTGAAACAACACAACCTGTCGGCGTTCGGCCGCAAGATGTACGAGACCCACGACGGCTTGTCGAAGCTGTACGAAGTAAGCTGCCGGGAGCTGGATTTCCTGGTGGAGCAGGCCCGGGCGACCGACGTGGTGGCGGGTGCGCGCATGATGGGGGGCGGTTTCGGGGGCTGTACGATCAACCTGATCCGGAACGAGGCCGTGGACAGCTTCGTAGCCACGACCCGGGAGGCCTACCGGCAGGCATTCGGCATCGACATGGAGGCCTACATCGTCCACGTAAAAGAAGGTACCGGTGTGGCACACTAGCCAATCGGAATTTTAATTTACTTTAGGGCCATGAAGGAGAAAATTCTAGTGACCGGTGGTACCGGGTATATCGGCTCGCATACGGCGGTCGAATTGATCAATTCAGGGTATGAAGTCGTTATCGTCGACGACCTTTCCAATTCACAATACGAGGTGCTGGACGGCATCGAAAAGATCACGGGCACACGCCCGGTCTTTGCCGAGTTCGACCTGTGCGACGAGCGGGCACTGACGGACTTCTTTGCGCAGCACGGCGACATCAAGGCCATCATTCACTTTGCGGCCAGCAAGGCCGTGGGCGAGTCGGTTCAAAAACCGCTGCTGTACTACAAAAACAACATCCTGTCGCTGATCCTGCTGCTGGAAGCGATGCAGCGCCTCGGCATTGCCAACATTGTTTTCTCCTCGTCGTGCACTGTCTACGGGCAGCCGGACCAGCTGCCGGTGACCGAGGCCACGCCGTTCAAACCGGCGGAGTCGCCGTATGGCAACACCAAGCAGGTCGGCGAAGAGATCCTGCGCGACAACTGCCGGGCTGTGCCGGCCACGCAGGCCATTTCCCTGCGCTACTTCAACCCGGTGGGTGCGCACGCGTCGGCCCTGATCGGCGAGCTGCCGCAGGGCGTGCCGGGCAACCTGGTGCCGTTCATTACGCAGACCGCCGCGGGCATTCGCGAGCAGCTGCTGGTATTCGGCAAAGACTACGATACGCCCGACGGCTCGGCCATGCGCGATTATATCCACGTGGTGGACCTGGCGAAAGCGCACGTCATCGCCGTACAACGGCTGCTGAGCGGCCAGCAGAAGAGCAATTACGAGTTCTTCAACCTGGGCACCGGCAAGGGGCTGACGGTACTGGAGATCATCGAAGTCTTTGAGCGTGTGAACAACCTCAAGCTGAACTATAAGATCGTCGACCGCCGCCCGGGCGACATTGAAAAGATCTATGCCGACACGGCGCTGGCTAACCAGGAGCTGCACTGGCGCACGGAGCTGGGCGTGGAAGAGATGATGCGGTCTGCCTGGAAATGGCAACAGCATATTTTGAAGAATGCATAATCAACTATGGATAACAGGTTCGATCTAACAGAACATTCGCACAGACGGTATAACCCTCTTACGGGAGAATGGGTGCAGGTATCGCCGCACCGTTCCAAGCGCCCGTGGCAAGGACAGGTAGAGAAGACGGGGGAGGACAATCGCCCGGCATTCGACCCGACGTGTTATCTCTGCCCGGGTAACGTGCGTGCGAATGGCGAGGTGAATCCAACCTATCCGTCGACCTATAGTTTTACAAACGACTTTGCCGCGCTGGTGAACGACGTGCCGGCGGGCGATTTCCAGGATGGCGATCTGCTGCTGGCCCGGAGCGAAGCGGGCATCTGCCGCGTGATCTGTTTCTCGCCGCGGCACGACCTGACGATCGCCGAGATGGATACGGACGGCATCCGCCGCGTGGTGGACCTGTGGGTGGACGAATATACCCAGCTGAGCCGCCAGCCGAATATCAATTATATCCAGATCTTCGAAAACAAGGGCACGGTGATGGGCTGTTCCAACCCGCACCCGCACGGTCAGATCTGGTCGCAGGAGTCCATTCCCGTCGAGCCGGCGAAAAAGCAACAACACCAGGAAGCCTATTACCAGCGCAAGGGTGTGACGTTACTGTCGGACTACTGGCCGCTGGAGGTGCGGCGCGCGGAGCGGATCGTTTTTGAGAACGAGCACTTTGTGGCCCTGGTGCCTTTCTGGGCGGTGTGGCCGTTCGAGACGATGATCATTCCCAAGCGGGCGATGGCCCGGATCACCGATATGACGGAAGCCGAGCGCCAGGCGTTTGCCGACGCGTACCGGCGGATGGCGACGCGGTATGACAACCTGTTCGAGGTGTCGTTTCCGTATTCGGCCGGGATCCACCAGGCGCCGAGCGACGGTGCGCCGCATGCGGCGTGGCACTGGCACATGGTGTTCTACCCACCGCTGCTGCGGTCGGCCACAGTGAAGAAGTTTATGGTAGGCTACGAGATGCTGGCCAACCCGCAACGCGATATTACCCCCGAGTTCAGTGCCGCCCGTCTGCGCGACCTGCCGGAGATCCATTACAAGCAGACTTTGCTATCCGAATCATCAAACCCCTGATCTATGCGTACGCTAACAGTTTATACTCTTTTGATCTGCACTATGATGTCACAAGCCTGTAAAAAGAACGACGAAAAGATCCCCGCGGCGGCCGATACGACGGCCGTTGCTGCCAGCGCCGTCGCCAAGGTGGCATACGGTACCCTTCCCGACGGCCAGGCCGTCGAGGAATATACACTCAAGAACAAGAACGGTGTGGAGCTGAAGGTGATCAACTACGGCGGTATCGTTACCTCGCTGAAGGTGCCCGATAAGAACGGTGTGCTGGAAGACGTGGTGCTGGGCTTCGACTCGCTGAAGGGCTACCTGGGTGGCTCGCCGTACTTCGGCGCCATCGTGGGCCGCTATGGCAACCGGATCGCCAAAGGCAAATTCACCCTCGACGGTCAGACCTATACACTGGCCCAAAACAACAACGGCCAGCACCTGCACGGCGGTCTCAAAGGCTTTGACAAGGTTTACTGGCACATTGCCGAGGTACCCGCTGCGGAGGGCCCGTCGCTGAAGCTGACCTATACCAGCAAGGACATGGAGGAAGGTTATCCCGGCACGCTGCAGGCCGAGGTGACCTATACCCTGACCGATAACAACGAATTTAAGATCGCCTATACGGCTACGACCGATAAAAAGACGGTCGTGAACCTGACCCAGCACACGTACTTCAACCTGACGGGCAACGCCAAACGCGACATCCTGGACCACCAGGTGATGCTGCACGCCGACAAGTTCGTGCCGGTGGACAAGGTACTGATCCCGACCGGCAAGCTGAAGGACGTGGCCGGCACGCCGTTTGACTTCCGCACGGCCACGGCGGTAGGGCAGCGCGTAAATGAGAAGGACGAGCAGCTGATCGTGGGCGGTGGATACGACCACGCGTGGGTATTGTCGCCTGCCGATAGCGGTAAGGCCGTGGCGTCGGTATATGAGCCGACCAGCGGCCGCTTCCTGGAAGTATATACTACAGAGCCGGCGATCCAGTTTTACTGTGGTAATTTTCTGGATGGCACAGTCGTGGGTAAACAAGGGAATGCTTATGCGAAGCGCTTTGGCTTGTGCCTGGAGACCGAGCACTATCCGGACTCTCCGAATCAGCCTTCGTTTCCGTCGGTTGTGTTGAACCCTGGTGAGACCTATTCGACACAGACGACTTACAAGTTTTCGACTAAGTAATTGAAAGAGGCGGACGGGGCGGAGCCCCGAAAGCATCTGCATCTGGCGCCGGTCTTAGCCCCGCCTCGGGACGGAGACCGGTGCCGAGTATGGTGGCGGTCTCCCGACCGCCTTTTACTGTCCGTACGGCAACTTTTTGTCAAAATGACCATAAGCTTTCTGACCGATGGCTTGTCTTTTTGGAAAAAGAAATTCATTTTTAGTTTATCGATTGAACGAACGTATTCGGTGATAAGACCCTAACACCCATTTGCCTATAACCCTAAACCTAATCATGGAAGAACAGCAACCCGTTGACTATGTAGCAAGCCTTAAGAATATTGACTATATAGTTTTCCTCATCTACTTCGTCATTGTGGCCGGCTATGGCTATTGGATCTACCACCGTAAAAAGCGTCAACAGACAGACTCCAAGGATTTCTTCCTGGCGGAGGGCTCGCTGACGTGGTGGGCGATCGGTGCATCGCTTATCGCCTCCAACATTTCGGCCGAGCAGTTTATCGGCATGTCGGGGTCGGGTTTTAAAATGGGATTGGCGATTGCCACGTACGAGTGGATGGCGGCCGCTACGCTCATTATCGTGGCGGTGTTCTTTATCCCGGTATACCTGAAAAACAAGATCTATACCATGCCGCAGTTCCTCAACGAGCGGTATAACAGTACGGTGGCCATGATCATGGCGGTGTTCTGGCTGTTGCTCTATATCGTGGTGAACCTGATGTCGATCCTCTACCTGGGCGCGATCGCGATCAGCGGGATCTCCGGGCTTAACATCTATTTCTGTATCCTGCTGCTGGCGATCTTCTCGATCGTCATTACACTGGGGGGTATGAAGGTGATCGGCTTTACGGACGTGATCCAGGTGTTCTTCCTGGTGCTGGGTGGTTTGATGGCGACGTATATCGCGTTGAACCTCGTGGCGGAAAAGTCCGGCCAGACAGGGGTCCTCAACGGCTTCTCGCTGCTGACCTCACAGGCCGGCGACCACTTCCACATGATCTTTAAACGTGACAACCCCAACTACATGGACCTGCCGGGCTTGACCGTGCTGATCGGGGGTATGTGGATCACCAACCTGAATTACTGGGGCTGTAACCAATACATCACGCAACGCGCCCTGGGCGCGGACCTGAAGACGGCACGCAGCGGGATCTTGTTTGCTGCTTTCCTGAAGCTGCTGATGCCGGTGATCGTGGTGCTGCCGGGTATCGCGGCGTATGTGCTCCACCAAAAGGGTATGTTCCAGACGGAGATGCTCGACTCGAAGGGCATCCTGGATGTTAACAAGGCATATCCCTCGCTGCTCAACCTGCTGCCGGACGGTATGAAGGGTGTTGCGTTCGCGGCGTTGACGGCGGCGATCGTGGCTTCGCTGGCGGGTAAGGCCAACAGTATCGGTACGATCTTTACCCTGGATATTTACAACAAGGCGTTTGATAAAAATGCCAGCGAGAAGAAGCTGGTGAACATCGGTAAGCTGGCCGTGATCATTTCCATGTTCCTGGCGGTAGTGCTGTCGTTGCTGATCGGCGAGAAGCTGATGGGCGAGGGCAAGCAGGGCTTCCAGTACATCCAGGAATATACGGGCTTTGTATCGCCGGGTATCTTTGCCATGTTCCTGCTGGGCTTCTTCTGGAAAAAGACGACGTCGAACGCGGCGCTGTTTGCTACGATCGGCGGCTTTGCGCTGTCGGTGTTCTTTAAGTTCCTGCCGCAATTCATGGACCTGTCTTTCCTGTCGGGTATGGGCTTTGCCATTCCCAATGCCGAGGGCATCTACGAAATACCGTTCCTGGACCGGATGGGTTTTGTGTTCCTGATCTCTGTGCTGGGTATGATCATCATCACCAAGTATGAGAACAGCAAGGGCATTCAGCCGAAAGGCCTGGAAGTGGACAGCTCGATGTTCCGGACGAATACTTCGTTCACCGTAGGCGCGGTGCTGGTGTGCGGCATCCTGGTCGCCCTGTACACGATGTTCTGGTAGAAGAACCTTTCTGCCGGCAAGCAGGCCCTCTTTCGTGCGCATAAGACGAAAGAGGGCCTTGCTTTTTACCGCCGAGCCGAAACCTTGACCCATTCCTGTCGTATCTTTGGGGTATACCCAACCTTATGAACCGCATCGACCGCCTTACCGCCATCCTGATCCAGTTGCAATCCAAACGCGTGGTGAAAGCCGAGGAGATTGCCGACAGGTTTGAGATCAGCCTGCGCACGGTCTACCGCGACGTAAAGGCGCTGATGGAGGCCGGTGTGCCGATCGGCTCGGAAGCGGGCAAGGGGTACTTTATCGTAGACGGATTCCACCTGCCGCCCGTCATGTTCACCCAGGAGGAGGCCAGCGCCATGCTGATGGCTTCGAAGCTGGTGGAGCAGATGACGGACAAGTCGGTGCAACGCACGTTCGAGTCGGCGCTGATGAAGATCAAGTCTGTGCTGCACGACAACGAGAAGGACCACCTGGAGAGCCTCCAGTCGTATATCAAAGTGTTTCGCCACCCGCCCACGCGCGAGGCGGAGTTTCCCGACTCGTACCTGACCGACATCCAGGCCGCCATTGTCGGGAAGCGCGCCTTGAAGATCAACTACTGCAGCAATCAGCACGGCGAGATTACAGAGCGCATCGTAGAGCCTATCGGCCTGTTTTACTACAGCCAGGCGTGGCACCTCATTGCCTGGTGCCGCCTGCGCAACGGCTACCGCGACTTCCGCACAGACCGTATCAAACATATGACGGTCACCAACGATGCCTTTGACGGCCGAAACCTGTTAAGCCTGCAAGAATATCTACAAAGCCTGTCGGAAGCCAACCACGATGTACAGCAGGTGCGCTTGTTGATGACCAAGCCACTATCGGGCTATCTGGTCAGCGCCAAGCATTATTATGGCTATGTGTCGGAGGAGGACCTCGACACCCACGTGCGCATGACATTCATCGCCAGCAACATGCGCCAGTTCTGCCGCGGTGTGTTGATGATGGGCGACGCCGTCGAGATCGAATCGCCGGAGGAAGCCAGGATCATTGTACAAGAGCTGCTCGAAGAGCTGAACGCGCACTACCGTGTCGAGCGCCGGGTAGAGGCCGATTAGCTCAGTTCGGTACCCACTGGATGTTGCGGATGTCGGGATGGTAGAAAGCCGAGCCTTTGTCCACCGTGAGCAGATGAATGCGCCCGCCGATGCGGCGCGAGTTACGGTGCAGCAGTAACAACGGCACGCCCACGGCTGTCATAATGAGCGACGTACGTGCCACGCCTTTATCCAGGTTAGCGTCGTTACCCTGCACCAGGGTCTCGTTCACCTGATCGATCAGAAAATAAGCTACCGCGCCCGTTACCAGGAAGCCGCCGGCCAGGTTGAGCAGGTTGCGTTGTTTGAAGTAGATGCGGTCGATCTTATGAAATGGCACGATCTCCTGGTGGATCATGACCGCGGTGTCAAACAGGTTGTTGATGTAGCTGGTATGAACTGTTTTGCTGCCTTTGAGGCGGTATACGATCTCGTCGCCGGGGTAGAGGCGAAGTCTCACTTTCTGATTTTTTAGCAGCACCAATTGTTTCTGGGCATGGCATGCCGGTGCGGCGGCGCCGGTGAGCAGACAGATCAGGAATAGCCAGTAGAATCGTCTCACGGGGGTGCGGTTTGATGGGGTAAAGATACTGGTTTTAGGATGTGGGGTGGTGGGAAAAAGTTTGATTGGGCTTTGGCCTGAATCTGGCGCCGGTGTTTAGCGCCGAGCGTTAGCGGAGGCGCGCACCGGTGCCGCGTATGGTGGCGGTCTCCCGACCGCCTTAAGAATGCCGGCTAAATCAACATAACTTCTATCAACCCTCCCGATAACCCACCATACGATGCAGTGCTGCTGTACAGGTAATATTCCGGTTGTGAGACTATTCCTGCTCCAACAGGATTATTATGGATGTATTCCATTCGTTGATACAGCTTTTCTTCCGTGTTCAGTTCGATTGGATGGCTGTGCCGCTGCCAAAACTGGTACCGTTCATTATCATTATTGAACTTTCCTTCTTTTTCAAACAGCCACATCAGCAAATCCCGACGACTCTCTTGCGGGTTGTTTTGGATTGCATGAATAATGCTCGTTGCTGTATATTTTTTTATATCCCGTACGATATCCTGAAGCTCTGGTCTGCCTCGACGGGCGATGATCAGGTGTACGTGGCTGCTCATGATGCAATAGGCGTAGAGCTCCAGACCTTTGTTCTCCTGGCAATAACGAAGGCTGTTTAGGAATATATCTTTATATTCCTGGCGGATGAAGATATCGAGCCAATAGATCGTGGTAAAGGTTACAAAATAGACTGCTTCCTGGTCTCGGAATTTATATTTGCGACTCATGCTAACGGGGTTACACGAACTGGGTGATGAAGTTAGTGAATAGTTGGTATGAGAGGCACTTTACGGGAGTTTTTTGCTTTGTGTTTTTTGGGGTAATTGGTTTACGGTAAGGCGGTCGGGAGACCGCCACCATACGGGGCACCGGTCTCCGCCCCGAGGCGGGGCTAAAGACCGGCGCCAGTGTTTGGCCTCGGGCTTCGCCCGACGTCTACTTCCGCAAGTGGGTGATCAACCCTGACACATCTTTGTCGCCTTTGCCGGCGGCGATCATTTCTTCGAAGTGGGCTCTTACCAGTTCGGCCAGCGGCAGCTTGGCGCCGAGGGCGGCGGCAGTTTCCTGGGCCAGGCGCAGGTCTTTGTTGGCCAGGGCTGTGGCGAAGCCGTTGGGGACTTCGCTTTCCTGTACGATCAGGGTGCCGTAGTTTTTGAATACGGGGGCGCCATAGACGGTGTTGAGCATGGTGTCGAGCAGAGCTGCTTTGTCGATGCCGGCCTTCTCGGCCATGAGCATGACTTCGCTCAGCATCTCTACGATGGTAAAGATCATGAAGTTCAGCATCAGCTTGACGGTATGGGCGGTGCCGGGTTCGGGACCGAAGTCGAAGCAGCGCGCGCCGATCGCCGCTACGATGGGGGCGACCCGCGCCTGGGCGCCGGCATCGCCGGATAACAGGATCGACAGTTGACGGGCGGCGGCGGCCGGGGGGCGGCCCATGACGGGAGCGGCTACATAGTGCACACCACGGGTGCGGCACTGGTCGGCGAGGGCCTGGGCGGTTTCGGCTTTGATGGTGCTGAGAGAGAGGAAGACCGTGCCGGGTTGCAGGGCGGATAATACCTGATCGGCGATGGTCGTGACCGCGGCATCGTCGCTGAGCATGGTCATGACGACGGCGGCGGAGGCAACGGCTGCGGCGGGTGTTTCGGCAGCGTGGCCGCCAAGGGTGAGGAGGTCGCGGAGCTTCTCGGGGGTGCGGTTGTAGAGGCTTACGGTAAAGCCTTGCTCGATCAGGTTTTTGGCGATGGGGTAGCCCATGTTGCCAAGCCCGATGAATGCTATGCTGGGGTTCATATTATTCGGAATACGACGTACCATTCGTCGGTACGCCCGCCAAGATACGGATCATTTTGGTCGTGCAAAACGTTTGGAGGAGAGCGTTTCGCTGCTCATGGAAACGCAGGGTGCGATCGTGATTGGAAGTATTCGTTTTTTTTTGTATATTATTCATACGTGAGAAAGCCTCACGCCTACCTGCCGTTTTACCTAACACTTAATTTATGATGCGCAAGACATGGGTATTTAATCTGTTGATCATCCTGATGTGTTCGATCCTGCTGGTAAATTGTTCGAGCGATGACGAGCAGCCGACGGATCCTGATCCCGATCCGGGCCCTGTGGATCCAGACCCAGAAGACCCCGAGAGTGACGCAAAGGCGATTGTCACCTTTACTTTTGCCGATTTTGACCCGCCGATACCGGGCACAATCAATGAACCTGCGAAGACCGTCGCGGTCACCGTGCCCCAAGAACTTACCAACATTACTGCAATGACTCCGACCATCGAGGTGTCGGAAGGGGCGACCGTTTCACCGGCGTCGGGTGTAGTGCAGGACTTTACGAACCCGGTGACGTATACCGTCACGGCTGAGGATGAGAGTACACAACAGTACGTGGTTACGGTCACGCCCGTATCGGTGGTGGAGTGTCTGCCGTCAAAGTTGCCGGCATTCCTGGGGAGGATGAACGTGTATTATAGCGATGACCCCGTCAGCGTGGACTATGCGGAATTTTTCTCAGAATTCGATCCGGCCGAAAATTATACCGCCTTTTATAGATATACTGGCAGCCAGTTAGACTGGATTGAATATTACAGGTATCTGGATGGTATTGAGCGCAAGACCCAACGCACCACGTTTACCTACCCGTCGGCCGACGTGATCGTCGAGTCGATATATCAATATAATTATCAGTCGAGCGACGACCCGCCGGCAGTCCTGGTGGGCAGGAACAGATACTATAAGACCGGTGACCAGATCACCGAAATGGAAAAGCTCAACGCATCCGATCAAGTCACTTTGACCATGCTGTATCACTATAACGCGGTCGGTAACATCACACACCAGGAATACAAATTGCCGGGCGGATCTCCCGTCTTTTCGCAATCCTATGAATATGATACCGCGGTGAACGTGTATCGGCTGACAGGGTTGACCGGATCTTACTGGCAGTACTACATGCCCGAAAACAACATGAGCCGGAACAATGTGACGCTGATCGACGTCCCGCAGATCGGAACGGAGATCTTTGAGTACACCTATGACGAAAACGATATTCCGCTTTCGCGCTCCAGGGAGGAACTGCCCTGGGAAGACTACGAATATCCCTGCGATTAAGCGTAGAGCACAGTGTCGCGGTAAAGGTTTTCTACCCGGCGAATCATTTTAGTGGCCGAGAACTGCTCGCGGACCAAACGCTGCCCTTTCTCTGCTGCCTGTGCACGGGCAGCAGGATGGAGGCAGAGATACGCCAGCGTATCGGCCATTTGCTGCGGGTCCTCGGGCTGCATAAAATACCCGGTAGAACGGTCGGATACGATTTCTTTGTTGCCGTCCACGCTGCTGCAAACGACACACTTGTTCATCGCCATGGCTTCCAGCAAACCGATGGAGAATCCTTCCCACCACGAGGGCAGGCAGAAGATGTCCAACGCCTGGAGGATGGCGGGCACGTCGCTGCGGAACTTGATAAAGATGATCGTATCCTGCAGGTTGAGCTCGGCGGCCAGCGCCAGCGCTTCGTCTTTCATGTCGCCGTCGCCTACCATCAGTACTTTGAAATTCTGAACGGCTTTCTTGAGCTGCGCGATGGCGCGAATAAAATTGAGTGGATTCTTTTGATAGGTTACCCGCGAGATATAGCCGATCAGGATCTCGTCGGAGCGGATGCCATACTCCTGCCGGATGTCGGGGTAGGTGCGGGTAGGGTCAAACTTGCCGAGGTCGACGCCGTTGTGGATCACCATCGAGTTTTTCAGGCCGAAGAGCTTTTTGCCGTCTTCTTCGTTGCTGTTCGACACGCAGATGTTGAGGGCTGCCCGGCGGGTGATAAACTTCTCGGTATATAAACGGGTATAGTACGTTGTTTTAGGCTGTGTCTTATGGAACGACCAGCCGTGTACGGTATACAGCAACGGGAGCTTGAGCGCTCGGGTGGACCAGAACAGGTTGGATGCCGCGCGGGTGCCGTGGGCGTGGACAATGTCGGGCGCGGTGTTGGACAAAAATCGTTTTACTTTACCCCACACACGCACGTCAAACGGCGTGGTGGTGGGGATAACCTGTACGGGGGTGTTCATGGCCTGAAGGCGGTCAATCATTTCGCCGTCGGTGAAGCTGAGCACGACGGGTTCGACGAGGGATTTGTCAAACCCTTTGACCAGCTCCAGTACGTGTGATTCACCGCCTCCAACCTGACCCTGCCGGATCGAAAGGACTACCTTCAGCGGTCGCTTCAGGACTTTTTGGTCCATCCTTCGGGCAGATTTTTAGCGATCTCGATGTTACCAAACTCCTGGCTGGCACGGCTGCCTACTTTCTTGGCCCAGGCCGCCATCTTGCCGATCCCTTCGTCGAGCGTGACGGGGGCGCCGGTCTTGAACACGCGGTGGCTCTTCTCGTGGCTGGAGTATGCGTGCAGCACTTCCTTGCGCGCTTGCAGGTGTTTTACGTTCGGCTGCGCGTTGAGGTGTTTGCTCACCACGGTCACCAGCTCGTTGATGGTATAGGGCTTGTCGGCACCGATGTTGAATACCTCGTTGTAGGCTTCTTTAATGTCCACGCATTTCGCGATCGGAATGGCGACGTCGTCGATGTAGCTGAAGGCACGCGTTTGGGTACCGTCGCCGAAGATCGTCATCGGCAGGTTCTGCATGATCTGGTTCATGAAGATACCGATCACGTTGCGATACTTGTCGCCGATGTTCTGGTTCTCGCCGTATACGTTGTGCGGGCGGAATACCACGTAGTTGAGGCCGAACATTTCGTGCGCGGCCTTGAGGTCAAGCTCTACGGCGTATTTGGATACACCGTACGGATCTTCCGGGGTGGGTACCATGTCTTCGGTCATCGGCACCTGGCCGGGACCGTATACCGCGATAGAAGAGGTGAAGACAAAGCATTTCACTTCATGCTTTACCGACTCGTTGATCAGGTTGATGCTACCGATCAGGTTGTTGTTATAGTTGAACCGGCGGATGAAGTGCGACAGGCCTTCGGCCGCGTACGCCGCCAGGTGGTATACATAGTCGAATTTGTGCTCGGCGAACAGCTTCGAGATGAGTTGCTCGTCGGTAATGGAGCCTTTTATAAACGTGGCGCCGGCGGGAATATGGTCTTCAAAACCGCCGCTGAGGTCGTCGAGAACGATGACCTGGTGACCGGCAGCCAGGCAATGCTTGGCAACGTGTGAACCGATGAAGCCGGCTCCGCCGGTGATGAGTGATTTAGCCATAATAGGGAGATGTAAGAGTTATAGTATAGTATTTTTGAGTTATAGCCATTTTTCTTTCCACATCTGGAAGATCAGGATGTTCCAGAGCTTCTGGTGGTTTACCTGGGCGCCGCTCAGGTACCGGTCGCGTAACGCGATGATCGGCGCCGGGTTAAAGAAGTCGCCCTTCTTTAAGTTGTCTTCGCTGAGGTAATGCAGGAAGTAATCTTTCAGCTCCTGGCGGAACCACACCGTGAGTGGCGCGATGAACGGCTTCTTGGGCCGGTCCATCAGCGGCTTGTCCACATGCCGGTGTACGATGTCGCGCAGCAGCACTTTCTTCTCTTTGCCGTGGATCTTGTACGACGACGGGAGCCGTGACACGAACTCGATGACGCGGTGGTCGAGGAACGGCTCGCGGCCTTCCAGGCCTACCGACATGGTGGCACGGTCTACCTTTACCAGGTTGTTGTCGACCAGGAAGGTACGGTAATCGATGGCCAGCATTTTATTGAAGGCATCGTTGTTATCGAGCATATCCTTTTCGAGGTCGAAGTCTGTCGGCGGCAACAGGAAGCTGTGTTTGAGGTATTGCTTCAACTCGCTGCCGGTGATATAATGGCTGATCTGTTTGAGGGCCGTCAACGGATTGCCCGAACGCCAGATCTCGGATACTTTTTCGTAGCGTGTCGAGAAGTTATACCGGTCTTTGAAGTAGGGCAGCTTCTCGGGGTTTACCATGCTCATCACCCCGGCCAACGTGCGCTGCAGGGGCTTGGGAAACTGCGAGGTAAGCTCGACGGACTGGATGAATTTATAGTAGCCGCCAAAGATCTCGTCGCCGGCATCGCCGGACAGCGCTACTTTTACGGACTGTCGTGCGAGCTTGGACACCAGCACCGTCGGCACGGTGGAGTTGTCGGCAAAGGGCTCGTCGTAGATGTCGGCCAGGGTAGGGATGATGGCAAACGCTTCCTGCGGTGTGCAGTAGTGTTCGGTATGATCGGTGCCCAGAAAGTTTGCGATCTTTTTGGCCTCCGGCGCTTCGTCAAATCCTTCTACATCAAAGCCGATGGTGAAGGTTTTGATCTTCTCCGTGCGTCCTTTCTGCAGCAAGGCGGCAATGGCGGTGCTGTCGTAGCCGCCGCTCAGGAATACCCCCACGGGTACGTCGGATACCATGCGGTATTCGAAGGCCGATTTGAGCAGACGCTCGGTTTCTTCAATGGCTTCCTGCTTGCTGATCTTCAGCTTCTCTTTGTTGTAGTGGTCGAGCACGTTCCAGTACTGGTGTGTGACGACAGTGCGTTTTTGCAGGTCGACCTCCAGGTAGTGGCCCGGGCTGAGCTTGGTGGTATTTTTGAAAATGGAGTACGGCCCCGGCACATAGTTGTATTGCAGGTACAGCGCCAGGTGGTTGTAGTCCAGGCTCTTTTCGAACGCCGGGTGGCGGTGAAAGCTCTTGAGCTCGGACGAGAACAACAGCAGGTTGTTGTGCCAGTAGTAGAACAGCGGCTTTACGCCCGCGCGGTCGCGGTAGATATATACTTTGTTGGTGTCGGTGTCGTGCAGGACGAACGCAAACATACCGATGAAGCGCTGCACACAGGCGGGGCCCCAGGTCTTGAAGGCTTTGAGGATAACTTCGGTGTCGCCACCGCTGATGAAGGAGTGCCCCTGAGCGATCAGCTCCTGGCGGATCTCCTGGAAATTATAGATCTCGCCGTTGAAAACGATGCCGAGATTTTCAAAGAACATGGGCTGGTGGCCCAGTGGGGAGAGGTCCAGGATGGACAGGCGCCGTTGCCCCAGGCCGAGCGTATAGTTGTCGTGTTGCACGACGTGGTACCCGGAGTCGTCGGGGCCGCGGTGCGTCAGACAATCGACCATGCCGACGAGTACGTCGCGGCCGCTCTTGCCTGTAAAATCGATATAGCCACTAATGCCACACATGTTGCCGCAGAGGTTTTAGAGTACTTGTTTGGGAGCTTCTACCGTGGCCAGTGATTTATTCAAGGGCTCGTGTTTGTACAGGTTCAGGTTCTTGACGTTCCAGAACACGCCGCGGTAGAACGAACGCAGGTGCTCGAACTTCCCGGAGAAGAGGAACGACAGCGTGTTCTTCGGAATGGTGAACGTAACCAGGAATGCGAGGAAGCACATCAGCTGGAAGCTGTTGGAGTTCCGGCGCATGAACAGGATGCGGTTCTTGTTGTTATAGTACGTTTTGATCGCACTGGCCTTGCCCATGGTAATGGACTCTTTGTGTAAGATATAGACCTCCGACTGATAATAGATCTTATACCCGTGCCTGACGGTCTGCGACGACCAGTCGAGCTCTTCGTAATAGATGAAGAAGTGATCGGGAAATACACCGACGCGGTCGGCCACTTCGCGCTTCACGAGCATGGCTGCGCCGTTGGCGTAGTCGGTATAGCCGGACACGTTGTGCTGACCTTTGTCCTCTTCTTTTTCGCCTACCTGGCGGTTCTTACCGGTAAAAGGGTTGATCTTGGTATAGCCGGCGTATTGAATGATGTCGGGATGGGAGAAGTACCGGATCTTCGGGCTCACCATGCCGATGGAAGGATCTTTCTCAAATGGCTCGATGAGTTTTTCCAGCAGGTTGGTGCTGGCCACTTCGGTGTCGTTGTTGAGGATGAAAAAGTAATCGCCTTTGGCGATCTTCAACCCGATGTTGTTGCCACCGGTGAAGCCGAGGTTCTGGTCGGTCCTGATCATGCGTACATGCGGGAATTTTTCCTTTACAATTTTGGAAGGATCTTCTTTCGAGGCGTTGTCTACGAGAATGATCTCGTAGTTGGTGTACGTCAGTCGTTTCAGGGACTCGAGACATTCGAGCGTAACGGGCAGCTGGTTCCAGTTGATCAGAATGATCGAGACAAGGGGTTGTTGTTTCATCGCTTTACTTTTTTGATTCTACTGTTGTAGTGGAATGCGGTGTGTGTATAAATTTCTTATTGGCATTCTTCAACCGGAACAGGTTGAGGAACATGAGTGCAAAGGCTTTAGGCAGGCTGGCGACGGCGGCAAAGAGCTTCCTGTCGAAGTACTTCGCGGGCACGGCAATGACCAGTGCTGCTACATAGAGAATGGCGTAGGCCCAGGTCCAGGCATAGCCCAGCACCAGGTAGTGGCGCAGCAGGGTGAAAAGTATGACCAGGATGGGCAGACAGCCCAGGGTCAGGATGCGCGGCAACAACAGGTTGCTCAGCACCGAGGCTTCGAAGAAGACGAAGTCGCCTTTGAGCAGCTGGCGCACGCCTTTCCCGAAGTTACGCTGCAGGTATACAAACTGGCTGGACAACCAGCGGCGGCGTTGGTTGGAGAAGGCTTCCGCCTGACGGGTCTTTTCGTCGTATACTTCGGCGCTTTCCAGGTAATAGATGCGTTGCTTTTGTGCCAGCAGGCGGAGGTGCAGCTCGCGGTCAAAGCCACCGACGGAGTCCATCGCGTTGATGTTGTCGCGGAAGGGCTGGAAGGGAAACGCCATGGCCGACCCGATCAGCGATGACGACAGGCCGACGGCGTTATAGCCTTTGCGGAAGATCTGGTTGTTGATGGCCTCGCTGATGGAATCGAGGTAGGCCATGGGGGTGTCGCTGTTCTTGGCAACGCGGCGGCCCTGCAGGTTGCGGAAGCCGTTGTTGAAGGCATGGTTGACCTTGGCCAGGAAGCCTTCCTTCATGACATTGTCGGCATCGAGCACGACGGCGATGTCATAGCCTTCCATTCTGGCCAGGGCATATTGAAGGGCACGTACTTTCGTACTTTTTTCAAACGACACTTCGAATACGGTGGCGCCGGTTTGCCGCAGGGCCTGCACGGTAGCGGGTTGCAGCGAGTCGGCGATCACGAAGACCGTGAACGCCTCCGGCGGATAGTTATGCCGTACCGCCAGCTCGGCGGTGCTGATGATGACGCCGTCTTCTTTATAGGAAGGTATCAACACAGCGATGCGGCTGTGTTTGTTTACCGGACCCTTGTAGAAGCCGTCTTCACGGTATATAAAACTAATGGCTGAGAAGAAAAAGTTATGGAATACGACAAAGCCAAAGTAAACCAGGAGAATAATTTCCAGTACTAACATCGAGGTACAAAATTCTGCATCGCTATGCCTGCACTTTTTGGAGCAGGGCAGGGATGGTGCTGAAAAGAATTTTTAAGTCATACAGGAAAGAGTTCTTCATGGCGTACTCCATGTCGAGCTGAATGCGCTCTTCTTCAGACATGTTGTCTTTGCCACGTTTGGTCACCTGCCAGAGACCGGTGATGCCGGCGGGTGCCAGGAAGCGCCAGGCGATCTGATCTTTGGTCAGTTTTTCGGCCTCGTACAAGGGCAGGGGACGGTTGCCCACGAGTGACATATCGCCTTTGAGCACGTTGAAGAGCTGCGGCAGCTCGTCCAGGCTGGTGTCGCGCAGGAACTGGCCGAGGCGTGTTACGCGCGGGTCGTTCTTGATCTTGAAGAATACGCTTTTGTCGGCGCTCTCGGTATACTGGTTCATGTGCGTGAGCTTGGCCAGCTCGGCGTCGGCGCCGGTGCGCATCGATCTGAATTTATAGAAGTCGAAGATCTTGTAGCCTGACCCGGCGCGCTTGGCGATATAGAAGATCGGGCCTTTCGAATCCAGTTTGATCAGGATGGCGGTGATGATCATGATCGGCAACAATGCCAGGATCATGCCGCCCGAGACCACGATGTCGAACGTGCGCTTCAGCGCCCACAGTTTGATCTTGGGCACGTCGGCGACCTGCGGTGCCGCGTAGGGCTTGTTGCCGCGTTTATTTTTATAGGTCTTGAGCTTGTGGATGAAGTCGAGACGCTTGAGGGATGCCGCGGTGATGTTGCCGTAAAAGTAGTCGTCCAGGCCGCGCTTGAGGGCGATCTCTTTGCAGTCGGCGTCGAACTTCGCCGAATACAGGATGACGGGCAGGGCGTATTCCTTGGCGAACTCTTTTACCAGCGCAATGTCTTGCTGGCCCTGGTCGGGACTGATGAAGACGGCGTCAAATTTTTCGCCGGAGGCCAGGTGTTGTTGCACGGCTTTGGCGGTTGTGTTGGTAAATAGTATCTCGTCTTTTCCATACTCATAGTCGGGCGTGACAGAGATAAAGCCGACCCGCAAAATGTGACGGGTGAAAGCCTGCACTTTCATGGTGGTTGACACGGAAGGGTTCAGGGGCTCCTGAACGTTGAGTTGTAAAGCTACATCCATACTTTTTTACGAAAACAGTTTCTCCTTACTTGCTGATAACGCACGTTTCACTTCAGTCACCAGGGACTGTGGCTCGAAGGGCTTCACTAAATACGTGAATGCTCCCAGATCCAGGCATTGCTTGCGCTTGTTGACATCTTCGTATCCGGAGAGGATGATAACAGGAATGTTTTTAAACAACCCGCTAGTACTCAGATTTTCCAACAGCTCCAAGCCATCCAGAGAAGGCATTTTGAGATCGGAGATGATGAGATCGGGAATATGTCCGTCGGTGAGCCAAGACCAGGCCTCCATACCGTCGTTCATAATAACGACCTCATAATTGTTTTTCAGTATCCTCTCTAAAAGCCAGCATAGAGGAACGTCGTCCTCAATAACCAATACCTTCTTCATGGTATTACATGTTTAAATACCTTAAGATGCTGCTTTAAAGATCGGGAGTAGATTAAAGAAGGGATCTTTAAAGCCAACTTACTAAATAGACAAACCAAAGCTAAATAAAAAAAATGACACGGATGTAACCTTTCATTTTAAAATTATTTAAAAGTTTAAACGCGAAGCCCGCTTTTTAGATGCACAAAGGGGAAAAACGCGGTTTTTTCAAAAATGCTACCCTACATACAGCAGATTGGATGTATGTAACCTTTAGTAAGGTTTTGTAACAATTTCAATCGTTTTTTGTCTGTGTATCTTACCGGTATCGGTATACCGGAAGGCTGGAACGGAGAGGTGGTCTTTAGGCACTTCGTACGCCGGCAGCGATTGACGAAGTTTTGCCTGGATAACGTTCCACTGCTGAGGTGTAAATTCTATGCCATCGACAATAAGTGTAAGCTTGTGCCCCAAGTTGGGGTCTGGCAATCCGCAGACTATAAATGAACGTGTAAGGTTCAACCCATTCAGTACTGCGCCGATGGCTTCTTCGACCTTCTCAGGTATAATTTTCACGCCGCCACTGTTGATGACGTTGTCCCAACGGCCGAGCCACTGGAAGGAGCCGGGAGCTGTCATGTCCACCAGGTCATTGGTGACAACGGGTTGCGGCACGTGGGGCGCATGGATGACCAGGCAGCCGCGATCGTCGGTGGTCAGGGTAACGCCCGGCAAGGCCCGGAATATCGGCGCGGCCGCGGGGCCATTGAGGTATTGAAGTGCGATGTGCGAGATGGTTTCGGTCATGCCATAGGTGGCGTAGAACCGGCCGGGGAGTGTTGCCAACGTAGGGAGCACGCGCGGATCAAGGGCGGCGCCGCCGATCAACGTATGGCGAATGGCGCCAAGCCGTGCTTTCTCCGGCGACTCGAGCAGGGCATATACCTGGTAGGGCACCAGGGCCGTAAAGTCCACGGAGATCGTGTCGGGCACGGCGGCCAGCGGATTGGAGGACGGTGTCACCGCGACGATATGCATGCCGGTGGTGAGGCATCGCACCAGCATCATTTTGCCGGCGATGTAGCGGGTGTCGAGACAGACGAGCGCGGTGTAGCCGGCTGTCAGGCCCAGCGCGGCGGCAGTCATGGCGGCGCTGGTGAGCATTTGCTGCCGGGATACGGTCATCGGTTTGGGCGTGCCGGTGGATCCGCTGGTGTGGAGTGTAAATGTCGTCTCGCCGTTCAGCCAGGCGCGGACAAAGTCCAGCGTACTTTCTTCAAACGGTGTGGTCGCCAGGGATGCGGGGTCGCCTGTGCGCACGGCGGCGACCGGTACGTCGCGGCCATTTAGCCACAGGGAGGGATAGGGGTATTCGTCAGCCTTCGTAGTGGATATCTTTTTTGAATCGTTCGATGATCTGGAGCTCATTTTCATGTACGCCACTGCACGCTTCGGCCACCCGGGTCATGACGCGGATAGCCTTTTCCTTCAGCTCTTGCGAGAGGGGATGGTCTTTGTATTTGCGGAAGTCGTGGATGGCTTCGTTGTAGGCTTTCTCGGCCGTGGGCTGTAGGACTTCGTCCAATAATTCGAACCGGCTTTGCGCGGCCCATGAATCGTATTCCAGCTCGTCCTGGATGATCTTGTGAAAAGCTCTGCGCTCTTCCGAGCTCAGACCTTTGTCGGCTTTGGCGATGACGTAGGCCATCTCGGCAATGCTACGCAAGATCTCAAGCTTCTCGAGTTTCATGGGATAAGTTGTTCACCCTTAAAGATGAACAACTTACCCAACACTGTCAAGGGAATTGCGGGTACTTTGACCAGTCCGGATCACGTTTTTCGAGGAACGCATTCTTGCCTTCTTTGGCCTCTTCGCTGAGGTAATACAGCAACGTGGCGTTTCCGGCGAGCTCCTGGATGCCGGCCTGACCGTCGAGCTCGGCATTGAACGAGCTTTTAAGCATGCGGATGGCCAGAGGGCTCTTGGCGATGACCTTGCGGGCCCAGGCCACGTAGGTCTCTTCGAGCATTTCGAGCGGCACGACCTTGTTGACCAGGCCCATGTCGAGGGCTTCCTGGGCATCGTACTGGTCGCAGAGGTACCAGATCTCGCGGGCTTTTTTCTGGCCGACGATACGCGCCAGGTAGGAGGCGCCAAAGCCACCATCAAAGCTTCCGACCTTGGGGCCGGTCTGACCGAACCGCGCGTTTTCGGCGGCGATGGTCAGGTCGCACACCACGTGCAGTACGTGGCCGCCCCCGATGGCCCACCCGGCAACGGCCGCGATGACCGGCTTAGGAATGGAGCGGATCATCTTTTGCAGGTCGAGCACGTTTAGCCGGGGCGTTGCGTCGGGGCCTACATAGCCGCCATGGCCGCGCACGCTTTGATCTCCCCCGCTGCAGAAGGCCTTGCCGCCTTCGCCGGTCAGGACGACCACGCGCACGTCGGCGTCTTCGCGGCAGATGTGCATGGCGTCGATCATTTCCTGTACGGTAAGGGGGGTGAAGGCGTTGTGTACCTGCGGGCGGTTGATGCTGATGCGGGCAATGCCTTCGAACTTGTGGAAGAGAATATCCTTATATTCCTTGACGGGCTTCCAGTCGTATTTAAAGCTCATAGCTCTTTTTTAGTTGATGTTTCAGATGTTCGTATAGATTCTTATTGACCGAGGTGTCGGTTTCCAGTTCCAGGATCTTGGTTTGCCCGTCGAACTCCAGGAAGTCTTTCAGCAGGTTGCGCAGCTTGCGTTTGCTGTCGAGGGCGAGGTAGCTGATGCCATACTCTTCGCACAGCTTGCGGGCATTGAGCTTCTGCCGGGTGACAAAGTACTCGGCGGTTTCGGGCAGGTCGCCGGGGCCGTCGATCATTTTGAAGATCACACCGCCGTGGTTGTTGAGCAGGACCACGCGCAGGTTGGGCAGCGGGTAATTATGCCAGAATGCATTGCGGTCGTAGAAGAACGCCATGTCGCCTGTGATCAGCACGTTGGGCCGGTCGATGGAAAGCGCGTGGCCCACGGCGGTGCTGGTGCAACCATCGATGCCGCTCGTGCCGCGGTTGGCATATACCTGAATGCCTTTTTGTTTTGCCGTCAGGCCGATGAAGTTGGCATACCGCACGCTCATGCTATTGGCCAGGTGCAGGTTGCTGCCCTCGGGCAAGGTTTGCAATACTTCGCGCACCAGCTCCAGCTCGCCAAACTCGGGCTGCGGAAAGAAGTCTTCCAGCGTGCGCAGGGCGCGACGCTCTTCTACTTCCCAAAACTTGTTATAGTTGTTTTGTTTCTGTGTCTCGAAGGTTTCGCCTTGCGGCAGGGCGCTGAGGTATAAAAAGAAGTCGACAGGGTTGGTGTTAAATACCCGCGTGATGCTCTGGAAGGAATCGGCGGCCGTGCCCGACGGCTGCAGGTGCCAGTGTGCCTTGGGGGCGTGCTTGCGCAGGTATAGCTTCAGCTGTTTGGACAATACCGACTTACCCAGGGTGATGAGCAGGTCGGGCTGCAGCGTCTTTCGTACATCTTCGGTGGCATGACCCAGAAAGGTATCGGCGTGCCGCACCAGCTTTTCCAGCCCGTGCAGGTTGGAGGTGATGTCGCCCACGATGGGCACGTTGTGCTGCAGGAAGAAATTCCGCAGGGTGTCGGTCAACAGGCGGTCGTGCTCTTGCTGGCCGGCGACGATGAGGATGTTATGATATTGCTTCCACTCGCCTGCGATCGCTTTCTTCTGCTCTTCGGTGAGCGCGAACGTGGAGGAGAATTCGTCCATGACGCGTACCTCGGGGCTGAACCCGATGATTTCGCCGGCGGCGGGATACAGCGGCTCGCGGAAGGGCGCATTGATGTGCACAGGCCCCTTGGGCTCCTGGAAGGAGAGGTTGATGGCCTCGTTTACAATGCGGTTGATGGCCCAGACGCTGTCGGGGTGGCTGTAATCGGCCGGGAGCTGGAACGATTGCTTGACGTGGCGGCCGAAGATACCCGGCTGGTAGATGGTCTGGCCGTCTTGCTGCCCGATCCATTCGGCTGGTCGGTCGGCGGTGAAGATCACTAAGGGAGTTTCGCTGAACCAGGCTTCGGCCACAGCCGGGGAAAAGTTATAAGCCGCTGATCCTGAAGTACAAACAAGGATCGCGGGGGCCTTTTTCTGTTGGGCGATGCCCAGGGCGACAAAGCCCGCGCTGCGTTCGTCGCCAAAGGTGCGGGTGGCGATACCGGGATGGCGGGCAAAGGCCAGGGTGAGGGGGGCGCAACGGGAGCCTGGGCAGAGCACAGCCTGGGTGACCCCTTTGCGTGCGCACAGCTCGGCAATGTCGTAGATCGGTTGGAAGCGGGTCATGCGTAATTCGTGTGCGAATATGGGGAGGGGGAGGGGAATTTTCAAATGCCTGGCAGAACGCCGGCGTAATTTACGGACAGTAGTGGCCTGGTTATTTATAACTTGTGTGGGTTATGGAATTACAGCGCGAGTATTTTGCACGATCTGCCGAGGAGGTGCTCCAGGCCCTGAAGAGCGATGCGTCACAAGGACTTTCGACCGACGAAGTCCGTCGCCGGCTGGAGCAGTACGGCAAAAACACCCTGGAAGAGAAAAAAAAGACGAGCATCTGGAGCATGCTGATCAGCCAGTTTGCCAACCCCATCGTGTGGATCCTGATCGCTGCCGCCGCGATAGCCTTTGCGTTCAGCCACCTGCTGGAGGGCATTGCCGTCATGATCGTGGTGGTGATCAATACGCTGATCGGATTTTTTATGGAACGCCAGGCGGTGCGATCCATGGAAAAGCTCAGCAGCATGGCGCGTACGAAGGCCCAGGTGCAGCGTCAGGGAAGGAAGATCGAGATCGATTCCTCCGAGCTGGTGCCGGGCGACATTCTCTTTGTCGAGGCCGGCGACGTCGTGACGGCCGACGCGCGCATCATTGCTGAAAACAGCCTGGCCGTGAAGGAGGCCGCGCTCACGGGCGAGTCGGTGGACGTCGAAAAAAATACGGAGCCGCTGGGTGCCGACACGCGCACGGCGGACCGCCTGAACTCGATCTTCAAAGGCACCGTCGTGGGGCGCGGCAACGGCAAGGCCGTAGTGGTGGCCACCGGCGATGCTACCGAGCTCGGTAAGATCGCCCGGATGACCGAAGAGGCCGACAAGGAGGCCACGCCGCTGAATAAAAAGCTGCGGTCGCTCAGCCAGCGGCTTATCTGGCTTACGCTCATCCTGTCGGTACTGATCTTTGGCGCCGGCGTGCTGCGCGGCGAGGACTGGCTGGTGATGATCGAGACCGCCATTGCGCTGGCCATCGCGTCGATCCCGGAGGGGCTACCGGTCATTTCGACCATGGCGCTGGCCCGTGGCATGCTGCGGCTGGCGGAGAAGCAGGTGGTCGTGAAGACGCTCGAGGCCGTCCAGACCCTGGGAGAAACAGAAGTGATCCTGACCGATAAGACCGGCACATTGACGGAGAACGAGATGCATGTGCAGGTGGTGGCGCTGGGCGATCGTACCGAGACGGTAAAGGGAGAGCAGCAGAACCGTGACGGTCTGAAAGATGATCCTGCATATAAGCTGTTCCTGTATGCGGCCGTGCTGTGCAACAACAGCGCGCTGCCGGCGGAAGGGAACGACGAGAAGGCCGTAGGCGACCCCGTGGAGGTCGCGTTGCTGCGCATGGCCACGGAGCTTGGCGAGAATGTGGACAAGCTGCGCGGGGAGCAACCGCGTGTGGCAGAGCTGCCCTTTGATGCCGATATCAAAATGATGGCGTCTACGCATACATTCGATAACGAACATTATACGTATGTGAAGGGTGCGCCGGAAGCGGTGCTGGAAAAATGCGAGGCTGAATTACGACAGGGGAACGAGGCCCGATTGAACGACAAGGAGGGATGGAAAAAGAAAGCCGACGACCTGGCCGGGCAAGGGTTGCGTATGCTGGGGTTTGCATACCGCCGCACGGACCGGGTACCCGCCGATGACGAGGTGCCCGAGGGGCTGGTGTTTCTCGGTCTGGCGGGCTTTATCGATCCGCCGCGCGCGGACGTAAAAGATGCGCTGGCAGCGTGTCATACCGCGGGCATCAAGGTGGCGATGGTAACGGGCGACCACCCGGGTACGGCCAACGCCATTGCCCGGCAGGTGGGCCTGGCGGAGGGTGACAACGTGGTGACGGTAGAGGGAAAAGATATACCGGAGGGCGACCTGTCCGCGGACCTGCAGCAGAAGATCGTAGACGCAGTGGTCTTCTCGCGTGTAGACCCTGCGCAAAAGCTGCGGCTGGTATCGTTATACCAGGATCGCCAGGTCGTGGTCGGCATGACCGGCGACGGTGTGAACGACGCTCCCGCGTTGAAGAAGGCCGATATCGGCATTGCGATGGGGATACGCGGCACGGAAGCAGCAAAGGAAGCGGCCGACCTGATCCTGCGCGACGATGCCTTTCCGTCGATCGTCACGGCCGTACAGTATGGCCGGGTGATCTTTGAAAACATCCGTACGTTCATCATCTATCTCTTGTCGTGTAACATGAGCGAGATCATGATCGTGGCGACGGCGTCTTTTGCCAACCTGCCGTTGCCGTTACAGCCCTTGCAGATCCTTTTCCTCAATATGATCACGGATGTTTTTCCGGCGCTGGCCATCGGTATGAGCGAAGGGGAAGAGGGGGTTATGAAACGGCGGCCGCGCAAGTCGTCCGACCCGCTGGTGTCGAAGTCCAACTGGGTGTCGGTTGTCACCTATGCGTTAAGCCTGACGGCAGGCGTGATCGGCGCGGAGCTGTATGCTGTGTTCTACATGGGACACGAAGAGGGCGTGGTCAACAATATCACGTTTTATACCCTGATCCTGGCGCAGCTGTGGAATGTGTTCAATATGCCCACCCGCGAGGTGTCGTTCTTTCAGAACCCGGTGACGCGCAACCGGTATGTATGGTATGCGCTGGCATTCTGCGTGGCGGTCACGGTGGTGACCTACCTGGTGCCGCCGCTGCGCTCGGTGTTGGCGCTGGTGTCGATACACCCGCAAGGGCTGGTGGTTGTGGCGGTGGCCAGTATTATGCCGGTTGTGATCGTGCAGGTGCTGAAGCGGCTGTTGAAAGTTGTTGAGTGATTTACTTCTTAATGACCTTTATGATCTTTGTGTGGTTTTTGTCTTGCAGGGTGAGGAGGTAGACGCCGGTGGGGAGGTGACGGAGATCGAGGACTGCATCGGCTATGCCGATGGTCTGTGGCCGGCCGGTGAGGTCGGTGACCGTTACTTGCCGTACGGGTACGGCACTGTCTACTGTCAGCAGTCCGGCGGTGGGGTTGGGGTAGATGCGCACGCCGGCCAGCGGGTTGTTGTCGATGCCGGTCACGACGCTGACGCGCAGGGTGCGCGTGACAGCGGTGGCAGCCAGGAAGTGTACGTCGCCCGCCTGATGCGCGGTGATGTCGGTCTCGCCTTCGCCGCGCAGGCTGACCACGTTGCCGGTGACGACGGCCACCGTTGCGTTAGAGGACGTGTACGTTACCGGTAATGACGAGCTTGCCGTAGCGGTTAGTGTAAAGTCGGCATCATCCGGCCGCCTGGGAGCCAGGTCTTCAAACGTAATCGTTTGAGGGGCTTTGTTCACCGTCAGCGATTGGCTTACGGGCGTCGCCGGCTCGTAGGCCGCGTCGCCTTCCTGGTGCGCAGTGATGGTCGTAGTACCGACGCCGCGGATGACGATCTGGTTGCCGATAACTTCGGCAATATCGGTGTCGGCGCTTTCGTAGGTCACCGTCAGCCCCGAGCTGGCCGTTGCTTGCGGATCGAACGGTGCATCGGTATAAACCTTGTCGCTGAGCGCAGGGAAAGTAATGGTCTGCGCCACTTTTAGGAAGCTGATGGTGACTTCGATGTTGTCGGTTTCGATCACGATGTTCGCTTCGGCATGCATGGTGCTCACATCTACCGGATAGGCCTGGTCGACGATGTCGTGGGTCAGTGCCACCGCGGGTACCAGGCTGTATGCTTTGGCGGCCAGGTTCGTAAAACTATAGTTGCCGCCGGCATCGCTATACAAGATCTCTACGAGCGTGGCGCCGTCGTACAGCAACAGGGGCGTGTTCGGGACGGCGTTGCCACCCGGAAGTGTCACCGTACCGGAAATATACCGGCTGCCGGCGGGCGGAGCCGTCTTGCGGGGGGGTGTCAGGTTGACGACGGTATTGGCGACGGGTGTGAAGAACGCCTCGTCATGCAGATAGGTATAATTTCCCGAAAGGGTAGGCGCAAAGGCTCCGAAAGTGCCGGCGTTGGGGAAGAAATAGAGCGCGCGCGGATCGGTATCGGTTACGGTCAGGCTAAAGGCGTTGCTGCTCGTGGAGACCGTTTGCTCGCGGGTTATCGTGCCGTCCATGGCTTTGCGGTACAGGTATAGGGTGCCATTCGTGATGTTCGTGCCGTCGCTGCCGGTGATCGTGCCACTGATGATATAGGGCGCCGGCGAGATCTCCAGCGCGGCCGTTTGGGTATTGGTGCTATAACAGCTCTCGTCCGGATCGCATTGTACAACCAGGGTGTAGTCGCCCGCGGCCAGGGCCGCAGGTAAGGTGATACTCCAATTTTTTGTGACGTCGTCGCCCGTCATGGCAAAGAGGAACGATTCGTTCGGACGTGCGGCGGTGTAAACGACGTTGTCGTCCACATCGCGGATCTGGATCTCAAAGGATTGCGTAAACGAATTGATCGGGCCGGTATTGGTAATGTCCACCGAGAAGTCGAATGTCACGTCTGTATTGTCGTACGGCGCCGAGGTGAAGGTAATGCTGTTGATCTGGAAAGCGGGCTGTACGGGAGTTACCGTAATGGTATTGGTACTGACCAGGGTATTGTTGGTATAGTCTGTTTCCGGGATGGCGTTTGTGGCATTGATCTTCCAGATCACATAATGGGTGCCGACCAGGGTGTTGATGTTCGGCACAAATTGTTTGACCTGCGCGGAGAGGATGGTCATGGAAGCGATGTAGGCCGGCGTTATTTGATAAGGCTTTACATCGGCGGTCAGATCATAGTCGGATGCGTCCAGTGTCTGGTCGGTGGAAATATAGACATGCACGTCGTAGCCGCCGGCGCCGGTCGAGCCCAGGTTGCCCAGGTCGTATTCTACGGTGATCTCGGCCGTGCCACCGTTGTCGATGAGCGTGGCGGCGGGTTGCGCGCCGAGCGTGACGTCCAGGTCGATGTCACTGACGGCGATGGCAATGGCGGCGGCAGTTGTGTTGTTGGTTTCGTCGAGCTCATCGATGTTGCCCACCCCGTGGTCATCGTCGGCTTTGCCGATGAGAAAGTAGTTGCCCTGCGGTACGGCCGGGATATTGATGACGACCGTTTTGTTGAATACATCCGGGCCCGCAAGGGGAATTTCATGCATTGTCAGAAATCTGTCGGCGGCGTCGAGCGTGTTGTCCGTGCTCAGGTAAAAGCTGGTGCGGGTCGATTGGCCCAGGTCGGTGGTGCCGTTGTTGCGCAGCTCGTAGTCCACCGAAAGCTGGTCGGCGACGGGCACGGTGGTTGCGGCCGGCACGAGACTGGTCATGACGAAGTCGACATTTTGCTGGTTTACGGTATAGCCGCTGAAGACGGCCGCGTTGTTGGTTTCGTTGGTTTCGGTAATGGTATTGTTCGGATCGATCTGCAGGATGAGGTAGTAGTTGCCGGCGGCAACGCTGCCGGTATAGCAGCTCACGGTTACGGACCGTGTACCGTTGGCGCCGATGGAGGAGATGCTGTTGCTGGTGCCGATGGTAGGATCGTCGGGGCTGAGCACGGCGTCAAACGACAATTTCACCTGCAGCACTGTGGCCGCGCCGGTGGGCGTAGCGGTGTTGTTTTTTACGGTAGTCGAGACGTTGAACACCTGGTACCGGTCGACCGTGGTGGGCGCGGTGACGCCTTCGGTGATGAGGTCTTGTGCGTAGGTGGAAACCTGTAGCAACAGCAAAAAAATAACGCAGAGGGAGCGTTTCATAGGCATGTTTCAGTTGGTCCAAATCAAAAATAGGCAAATACCACGTTTGGCAGCCTTTGGTGTATGAAAACAGCCTACAATGTAAGAAATTGGAGTTGTAGATTAATCGATCATGATCAAAATATTCATGATCAAGCTATTATGGGGCATTCAGACCGGCTGGTCAAACAGCGGTTTGCGCAGCGTTTGGAATTTGATCTCAGTCTCCGCCAGCTCGTTCTCGGGGGTTGAATCGACGGTAACACCCGCGCCGGCATACAGGGTAGCCTTGCCGTCGTGCAGCTTGAGGCAGCGCAGGTTTACGAAGATGTGTATGTCGTTGCCGACGTTCACCGGGCCCAGACAGCCTGCGTAAAACTCGCGGTCATAGCCTTCATGTCGCTGCAGAAAAGCCGACGCCGGCTCCAGCGGCATGCCACAGACCGCGGACGTGGGGTGCAGCAGTTGCAGCATGACCGACCCGAGCTGCGGAAAGTTGATCTCCTTCATGTCGACGGTAAAGTCGGAGCGTAGGTGTAACAGGTTACCGGCAACCACGGTCTTGGGGCCGTACTCGTCGTATTCGCGCACGCGGATCTTTTTAAAGCAGCTGATGACGTATCGCTCTACGAGGGCCTGCTCTTCGATCTCCTTTTGCGTCCACGCCACCGTCTTGAGGTCTGTGCCGGGCACAAACCGCTGCGTACCCGCCAGGGCTACCGTTTTAAACAGCGTCCTGTCGTGCACGTGTACCAGCGTTTCGGGTGTCGCCCCCAGCCAGCTGCCGGTTTCGGGGGTGCTGACAAACGACACCAGCGCATGGGGATAGGCGTTGCTGAGCGTATGGAACGCCTGCACCACGTCAAAGCTTTCGGGCAGGTCGACGATCTTACGGCGCGACGGCACCACCTTTTCGAACGAGCCCCGCTCGATCTCCGCCACAGCCTTACGCACGAGCTCGGCATACGATGTTTCGTTTTCCTGGCCGGTAGGCGGTACGGTATAGCAGGCCGGTCTGTGCGGTGTATAGGGCGTGTGTTTCAGCTGTTCCTGCAGCCACGTGTGCGACTGGGTTTCGGCCGGAGTCGCGGCCGGCTGCAGGTTGCCACCGGCAAACGTGAACTTAAAATCGGCTGGCAGGAAAATGCGGTCGCGGCTCTTTTGGAACGGCGCAAACAGGAAGCCCGTGGGCAGCTCTTCGAGGGTAGCATCAGGCGAAAGCCGCTGCAGCTTGCGCGACAGGATGAGGTGACAGACGGAGTCGTTGGGGAGACGCCATACCGCCACGGCGTATTGATTTTCTATGGCATGCCGCAAAAGATAGGCGATATATTCAATTCCGGTGCGTGATGGGGTGTGTGAAGTGACGGAAGAGATCGTATTCATGCGGTCGTGCGTAGGCGCTAAGTTAATCTTTTTTGTCCAGGACGGCCATGGTAATGCGGCTGATGCACACCAGGTCGCCGGCTTCGTTGGTGATCCGTATCTCCCAGACATGGGTTTTACCCCCGATGTGTAAGGGTCGGGTTACTCCCTTTACGAATCCCGAGCGTACCCCGCGGATGTGGTTGGCGTTGATGTCGAGCCCGACACAGTACTGACGGCTGATATCAATGCAGCTCATCGCGGCCACGCTGCCCATGGTCTCGGCCAGGGCCACGGAAGCCCCCCCGTGTAACAATCCCATGGGCTGATGGGTTCGTTTATCGACCGGCATTGTTGCTTCGAGGTAATCTTCGCCTACGGCCGTAAATTGAATGCCGAGTACTTCCGCCATCGTGTTCGGGCCATATCTGTTGAGGAACTCGACGGTGATATCATTTCTGAAAATTCCCATAATCTGTCTGTAAACGCATTTGCGCGGGCCAAGTTAATAAACAAAAGGTTATTCGCGCGGGCTCTCACACTCACTCTGTTTTTTGCTATACTTGCGGCCGAAAACCCGCAAAAAGTTGAGTACAAAGACCATTTACCTGATCCGCCACGGGCAGACCAACTACAACCTGCAGAACATCGTACAGGGCAGCGGCGTAGACACGGACCTGAACGACCGCGGTCGGGCCCAGGCCCAGGCGTTTTTCCGGGCGTATCAGCATGTACCGTTCGACAAAGTGTATGTGTCGGGCTTGCGGCGCACGCATCAGTCGGTGCAGCCGTTCCTGGATAAGGGTATTCCGTACGAGGCGTTGCCGGGGTTGAACGAGATCAGCTGGGGCAATAAAGAGGGGCAAAAGGTAACGCCCGATGAGGACGAGTATTATCACTATATGCTCAAGCAGTGGCAGCTCGGCGACACGTCCCTGAAGATCGAAGGTGGTGAAAGCCCCAACGACGTGGTGGCCCGCATGGCACCCGCCCTGGAGCATATCATGCGCCAGACCGACGAGAAGACGATCCTGATCTGTATGCACGGACGTGCTATCCGCATTTTGATGTGCCACTTACTGCGCTATCCGCTGAAAAGCATGGATATGTTCGAGCACGAGAACCTGTGCTTGTATCTGTTGCACCACACCGGGTCGATGTTTACCGTGGCCCGGTACAACGACCGCGATCACCTGCGCGCATTGAGCTGAGCCAGCGCCGACTTCGCCTTACTATCGATGCTGTTTTTATACTCGTGCCGTTTGTAGGTCAGGGCGCGTGTAAAGTACTCTTTAGCCTTTTCCAGATCACCCGCCGCCCACTCGATGTAGCCGAGCTGTAAGCTGGCGTTGGGGGCGAAGTACCAGGGCGCGTCGCCGGCCAGGTCGATGGTGTATTGATAGAATTCGCGGGCCGCCGTCAGGTTGTTGGTTTTGTGTGTGATGCGGGCCTGGCGATAGGCGTACTCCACCTGGTCGCGTTGGGTAACGAGCTCGTCGGTGGCGATGGTGGCGAGCGCTTCCTGCGCGCGGGTGTAATAGCCGCCGTCGGTAAAATACCGTACGCGCGTGAGCTTGACGTGCGGCAGCTCGGTTTCCGCCAGGCTGCGGGCGGCATAGCGGTCGGCTTCGGCTACTTCCTTACCGGCCGTGCGCGCCTGGGCGAAGGTGGCCTGGGCGTCGCTGGTGTTGCCGTTCAGCCAGTAGCATAACCCGATCTTATACCAGGCATCTTTGATGTAGTTCTGCCCCTTGTAGTTGTTGATGAACCAACGGTAGGACGAGACCGCATTGAGGTATTCGGCCTTTTGCAGGTATACTTCGCCCTTTAAATACTCTGCATAGGACAGGGGCACGCCGAGCTTGGGCTCGTTGATCTTGAGAAGCATGGCCAGTGCGTCTTCGCTTTGCGCGTTCTTCAGGGCGAGCGAGGCGCCGAGAAAAAGCACCAGCCGGTTGCCGGGATTCTTCTCGAGGAGGACGCGCGCTTCCTGCATTGCGGGGCCGGTCTGCTGCAGCACAAAGCCCTGGGTCAGCGCGTAGAGCACATCGGCTTCAAAAGCCAGCACATGGTTGCTGTGGCGAAACGATTCGAGCGTGGCCATGCCTTTGCCGACGGAGCCTTCCATGTTGAGCAGGCCCAGCACCCAATTATACTTTTCGGGCACCGACCCGATGATGACGTCTAGCAGTCCCTCGGTTTTGTGGATGGCGGTAAATTTAGGATAGCGCTTTTTGATCTCCTGGGTAGCCTGGTACGCCTGGCGCAGGTTCAGGGCGCCGTCAAACTCGTGGCCGAACTTGAGGTATACAAAGGCCCATTGCAACCCGATCTCAGCCTGCAGGAACAGCTCGTCTACCGACGAGGTCTTGGTCTTGCGGGCCAGACGTTTTTCAAAGCGGCTTTCGTACTCGGCGTACTTTTCAGGGTCTTCGGTCACCAGCAGCTCCAGGGCCTCGGCCAGGGCGGTGACGTAATGCTCTGACACCGTCTTGGGGCTGGGGATCAGCGCGTGGGCTTCGGTAGTCTGCAGGTTGAGGGCGAGCGCATAGGCGCGGCGTTCGTGTTCCGACAGGGTAAAGTCCTGGGCAACGACCCCGGCGGGCAATAAAAAAAGGCAAGCCAGCAGGCCTGCCTTCCCAAGGATCTTGTAAACCGGGTTATTCAACTTTCTTTCTGCGGTTAGGCACCACAACCGGTGTTTTTGCGCTTTTAGGTTTATCTCCTTCATCGAGTGAGTCCATGTCGACATCTGCTAAGATACGACCGGAGTGCTCATCGATCACAATTTTCTTCTTCTCACGAATTTCGGCGATCTTCTGGGGCGGGATCACGATGTTACAGCCTTCGGCCGCACCACGCACGACCCGTACCACCGCCAGGCCGTTGGTCAGGCTGGTGCGGAGACGTTCGTAGTACTTCAGGAGCTTATCTTCAATCTTTTTAGAGGCCTTTTCACGTTCGGCCAGCAGGCGCTTCTCTTCTTCCTGGCTTTCGGCAAGGATGTCGTTCAGCTCTTTTTTCTTGTTGTCCAGGTGCTCACCACGTTCGGCGATCAGGCTGTTGGTCTTTTCTACCTCGTCCTTTTTGTCGGTGATGTTCTCTTTTCCTTCCTTGATCTTTTTCTCGCAGATCTGAATCTCAAGCTCCTGAAGCTCGATTTCTTTGGTGATGGCGTCGAATTCGCGGTTATTTCTAACGTTTTTCTGCTGTTCGGTGTATTTCTTGATGAGCTTTTCGGCTTCTTTGATGCCTTCTTTGTACTTCTTGTTGCCTTCTTCGATATCCTTCAGCTCGGTTTCGTAACGGGTCAGGCGGGTTTTGTAGCCCTCGATCTCGTCCTCCAGGTCCTGAACTTCATCGGGCAGGTCGCCGCGGAGCTTTTTAAGTTCATCTAGTTTACTGTCAATGGATTGGAGTTTTACAAGCGCTTCGAGCTTTTGTGCGACTGATTGATTTTCCATTTATAGGTAGCTTATTGGATTCGTGACAGTTTTTGAAAAAATGTTCGCAAAAGTATGAAATTTTTTCATTAAAACCTCTTGTAAGAGTTCTTTCGTGAAGACTTCACTTTCATAATGCCCGATGTCGGCGACAATGATCCGCCCGTCGGCATCGAAAAATTCGTGGTATTTGAAGTCTGCGGTAACCAGAACGTCGGCTCCGGCCCGGATGGCATCGGGCAGCAGAAAACTGCCGGCCCCGCCGCAAACAGCGACTTTCTGAATGTTTTTGGGGAGGATTGCCGTATGCCGGAGCATTTTCAGGTTCATGCTATTCTTTAAACCCTGCAGAAACACCAATGGTTCAACAGGCGTTGCAAGTTCTCCGATCATGCCGGCGCCAACCTCCTGGTTTTCGTTCAGCAACGGCGTAATGTAGTAGGCTACTTCTTCGTACGGATGTGATTTTCGCAGGGCTGTCAGCAGGTCGCCGCGCCGGTGGGCCGGAAAGATCACCTCGGCGCGTGTCTCGGGCACATATTCCTGGCGGCCAGCCTGGCCTATGTGCGGCGTGGCGGCTTCGGTGGGCTGGAACGTGCCGGTACCGGCTACGCGGAAGCTGCAATTTTTATACTCGCCGATCTGGCCGGCACCGGCTTCGTGCAGGGCGATCAGCACCTTTTCGGTGTCGGCCTCGGGAATAAACGTCACCAGCTTCTGCAGGGTGTCGGGGCGGGGGGCCAGGATGCGGAGATTGGTCAGGCCGATCTTGCCGGCGATCTTGCGGTTTACCCCCGTGTGCACGTTGTCGAGGTTGGTATGGATCGCGTACAGGGCAATGTCGTGGCGGATGGCCAGCATGACGGTGCGTTCTACGTAGTTGGCCCCGGTAAATTTCTTCAGACCTTTAAAAACAATGGGATGATGCGCCACCACCAGGTTGCAGCCGCTTTCAATGGCCTCGTGTACCACGGCCTCGGTGCAGTCGAGGGTGATGAGGATGCCCGTTACCTCCGCTTGCGGATCGCCCACCAACAGGCCGCTGTTGTCGTATGACTCCTGGTAGGGGCGCGGTGCAATGGATTCAAGGTAATTGGTAACATCTTTTATCTTTACGGCCATATACCTGCGAATATATACAAAAAGGCATGATCCTGCTCCGCATCCTGTTATTACCCTTTGCCCTTTTATACCGAGCCATTACCGGCTTGCGGAACTATGCGTACGACCGGGGCCTGCGCCCGGTGGCGTCCTTTGACGTGCCGGTGATCACCGTCGGCAACCTGACGGTAGGCGGTACGGGCAAGACGCCCATGATCGAGCACCTCATCCGGTTATTGCAGACCGATCACCGGGTGGCTACCCTCAGCCGCGGTTATGGCCGGGAGACCAAGGGGTTTCGGCTGGCGGCCCCGGGCGACACGGCCCGCACCCTGGGCGATGAGCCGGCGCAGTTCTATCGCAAGTTTGGTACACTGGCGACGGTGGCGGTAGGCGAAGACCGCGCGTTTGCCATTCCGAATATCCTGCAGGAGCGGGAAGACACCGCGGTGGTGCTGCTGGACGATGCGTACCAGCACCGACGGGTAAAACCGGCGTTCACCATTTTGCTGTCGGATTACAACCGTCCCTTTTACACCGACATGCTGTTACCCGCGGGCCGGCTGCGCGAGTCGCGTGGTGGCGCGGCCCGGGCGGATGTGATCGTCATTACCAAGTGCCCGCCGGAGATCCAGGAAGAGGAGTGTATCGAGATTGAAAAACGCGTGCGCCGGTATGCCGAAAAGCCTGTTTTTTTTACGACGGTGCGCTACGGCGCCCCCACACCCTTTGGCGAGCACCAGCAACCGACGCCGGCGGTGGAGGTGATCCTGCTGACGGGCATTGCCCAGGCCGGGCCGCTCCGGAAATACGTGGCCTCGACGTACACCGTCGTGGCGCACCTCGAGCTTGGCGACCACCAGGCCTACACTACGGCCGACCTGGACAACCTGCGCAAGCTTACCCAACAATACCCGCAGGCCAGCATCCTGACGACCGAGAAGGACATGGTCAAGCTGGTAGACCAGCAACTGGCGGGTGCCCGGGCGGGCCTGCCGTTCTTTTTTTTGCCGATCGAGGTGGAGTTTGTCAAAAATGGTGAGGATTTTGATGCGATGATTCAAAATGTTGTCGCTCGTGACCACTAAAAAACTATTTTTGCGCGTGCAATTCTGGCGGTTTACACTCTTTTTAGGTTTTCTTTTCGTGGCCCTGGCGGCGTCCGGACAAGACGAGGAACGTCCGCGGCGTGGTTCGCGGATCATTGACGACACCACCCGGCAGGTGTACGGGCCGAAGACTTCCCGCTATTACTATGAAGAGGACGTTCGCCTCAACAAACAGACGTATCATTTTATCGACACCGCGATCCGCGGATTTTATCGGTACACCTATCTTCAGCGGAACGACAACCTGTACCAGGATCTGGGCAACATCGGCACGTCCATGCACCCGATCTATTATCAGACTCCCGCCAATATCGGTGTGAGTTCGGGCTTTACGCAATTCGATCTGATCTGGGACACGGAGAAAGTGCGGTATTTCGACACCAAGTCGCCTTATTCGAATATGTGGGTAATGCTGGGCGGCGGCGGCCGGTCGATGACAAAGGCATCGTACAGCCGTAACATCAATCCACGCTGGAACATCGGCTTCGACTATCGCGGTCTGTTCATCGACAAGCAGATCCAGCGACAGGGGAAGGGCGACCGCCAGGTGCGGGGTGTGTATTACGATCTTTATACCGCCTATCAGTCGAAGGACAGTACCTACCGGCTCTTTGCCAACTTCCAACGCAATCGCCACCAGATGGACGAAAACGGCGGTATTGTACATGCCGACAACACCGAGTATGGGGACTACTTCCAGACCAACGTGCGGACCTATCTGACCAACGCGGCCAGCACCGAGGTGCGGATCAATCTGCACGTGTTCCATCAGTACGAGATCGGCAAGGCCCTGCAGGTCTATCATGTCTTTGACCGCTTTCGTCAGGGCAATGTATTTTCGGATGTGCCCGATTCTTTTACACGGCAGTACTACGATTACGAGCTAAGTGAGAGCGACACGGTAGACGACCGCTCGAAGTTCAAGACGGTTCGAAATGAGCTGGGTCTGAAGGGCAACCTGGCAAAGCTTTTTTACAACGGCTACTATGCGATCCGCGATTATTCCCAGACGTACAACTTCGACAATAGCTATAACCGGTCGGGGGCGGAGCACTACCTGGGCGGGCGTATGGCGCTGCGGTTAGACTCGATCGGCGAGCTTTCGGGCTGGGTGGAGGTATTGCAGACGGGTAACTATCGCATCGAGGGCCAGCTCAAAAGCCGGTGGTTTGAGGCGTCGGTGAAACAGATGCAATATGAGCCCAGCAATATTCTGCAGGGCTACCGCGGCACGCACGACGAGTGGAGCAACAGGTCGTTTTCGGATGTGAACGTAACGGAGTTTTCGGGATTCGTGCATTACAACAGCCGGGTGTTTTCATTCTCGCCGGGCCTGACCTTTACCCGGCTGGGCAACTATGCCTATTTTCGAAAGACGCCCGACCCCACGGCCGTGGAGCAGCTTGTGACCCCGTACCAAAGCTCAACAGGGCAAGCCTGGGTGGCACCGGAGGTACGATTGCAACTTACGATGCTGCGCCATGTGTACCTGCGTGGCCGCGCGATCTATACCAGTATTTTGAAAGATGATACAGAGGACGCCAACTACGGCGCGATACAGGTTCCGGAGCTCTTTGTCAACGGCGAGCTGTCGTATGAGAACATATTCTTTAACGGCAACCTCGACATGCAGGCGGGGGTGAATGTACACTGGCATTCGGCCTACCGCGCGATGGGATATGACGTGGCGACACAACAATTTTATGTGCAGAACTCGCTGAAGATAGGTGATAACAACAGCGGCATAGTACCCTCGTTTCCCCTGGTGGAGGTTTTCTTTGCCACGCGCATCAAGCGGGGACGGATCTTCCTGAAGTATCACAACCTCATACAGACGATCACCAAACAGGGGTATATGCCCACACCCTATTATCGCGGGCAGGGAAGTATCCTCGATTTTGGTTTTGACTGGTCCTTTTACGATTAGCGTTTACGTATAACATTTACCTTGTCGGTCATTCAACTTTAGTACCCTTGGAAGCAAAAGACAAGTTTACCCTGGGCCTCGAGCTACCCACGGATCCCCGTTGGGTGAACATTGCGGAGATGAACATCCGGGCCATTCTGGTGGATCACGCCTACTGCGAACAAAAGGCTGCGTCGTCGTGTATCTCGTTGATCATTGCCTATCCCGAGAAGGATAAACTGGTGGAGGTGCTCACGCCGGTGGTAGCCGAAGAATGGAGCCACTTCGAGCGGGTTATGCAAGAGCTGCGGAAGCGAGGTTACGGTCTCGACCGTCCGCGGAAGGACCTCTATGTAGAGAAGCTCAGCCAGGTATTACGCCGCGGCGGCAATCGCGAGCAACAGCTGCTGGAAAAACTGTTGATGAATGCCTTGATCGAAGCCCGCAGCTGTGAGCGCTTTAAACTGTTGTGGAAGAATATATCGGATCCCGCGCTGTCAGAATTCTATTACGAGCTGATGGTGTCGGAGGCCGGTCACTACCGGAACTTCCTGGCGCTGGCCAAGGAATATATACCCGAGGAAGAGGTGATGGAACGCTGGCGCGCGCTGCTACAGGAAGAAGCGGCCATCATGCTGCAGATGGAAGTTCGCGACGACCGCATGCATTGATCACGTCTTTTGCTTTTTCTTTTTTGCCGCCGGGAAGAGAATGTTGTTGAGGATCAGCCGGTAGCCCGGTGAATTGGGATGCTGGTTCAGATCGGTCGGTTCTTCGCCGACCTGGTGCTGATAATCTTCGGGGTCGTGGCCTCCGTAAAACGTCCAGAATCCTTTGCCCAATACGCCGTGGATGTACTTGGCTTCTTTGATCTCTTTGTTTTCGGCCATCACGACAACGTCGGGTTTGATCAGGTCGCGCTTGAAGCCTGTCGTTTGTCCGAAGAAGCCCTGGATCACCTGGGTATGGTTCTGCGTGAGCATGGTGGGAATGGGGTCCCACTTGGCGGAGAACTCAAATAATGCAAAGTAGTCGTTGTCCTGCCGGAGGCCGCGCTCGGCAGGCTGGTTGTCGATGTCGGAGAACTCGTATTGATAGGGATCCCGCACGAGCTTGAAATCGGTAAAGGCCAGCGTGTTTTCAAAGTTCAGTTTGCTTTGTGCCTGCGGGTCGGCAGGGTCGCCGTCGTACATGCGTTCGCAGATGTCGACGCCGTCGGCCGAGAGCGCGATGTCATAGGTATCGGTGGCCGAGCACATGGCAAACAAAAAACCGCCGCCGGTGACAAACTCTTTGATGCGCTTGACCACGGCGAGCTTGAGCTGCGATACCTTGTGAAAGCCGTGTTTGCGGGCGAGATCCTCGGCTTCCTTTTGCTGCTCGATATACCAGGGGTAGTTGTTGAACTGCGCATAGAACTTGCCGTATTGACCGGTAAAGTCTTCGTGGTGCAGGTGGATCCAGTCGTATTTCGGCAGTGCGCCGTTCATGACTTCGTCGTCGAAGATCACATCGTAGGGAATCTCGGCATAGGTGAGCACGAGGGTGACGGCATCGTCCCACGGTTGCTTGGACTTGGGCGAATACACCGCGATACGCGGGTATTTTTCGAGCTTCATGATGTCGTAGTTGAGTGCGGGACTGGCAATCTCGGTAATGAGCTGGTTGGCTTGCGCATCGGAAATGATCTCGTAGGAGACGCCCCGTACGACCAGCTCGTTCTGGATGGCCGGATGATACTGGCACATAAAGCTTCCGCCGCGGTAGTTCAACAGCCAGTCCACTTCGCGTTCGCTTTTCAGGATCCAATAGGCAATGCCATAAGCCTTCAGGTGATTAGCCTGTTTCCCATCCATGGGAATAAAGATCGAGTTCGCCGCTGCCACGGTGATGGTCAGCACGATGAGGGCCAGCAGGGTCGCACATTTCTTCATACACGAAGCCATTATCATGATCTAAAGTTACCAATACCGAGAGACTTTCGTGCTACCTTTGGTGGCATTTTGATGCCGGGCCGGGTGAGCGGATGAATTTTGTGGCGGAAGGGTGTAACATTTTGGCCCCGGCGTCAACATATCAATACCAGCAAACGTTGAAACAGGCATGAATCTCATCGAAAATATACGGGAAGGATTACGGTCGGTACGGGCGAACCTTTTGCGCTCCACGATCACGGCGATGATCGTGATGCTCGGCATCACCGCCCTGGTGGGGGTACTGACCGCCGTCGATGGCATCGAGCATTCCATTATGCAGAGCCTGTCGTCGCTCGGCGCCAATACGTTCGATATTTCCTCGAAGACAAACCGCGGTGGCAGCAGCGACGGCCGGGCTGAAAAAGCATACCCGGAGATCCGCATGACGGAAGCCTTTAAATTCATGGATGAGTTCCGGTCGTCCTCGGCGATCAGCCTGTCGGCGTGGGCGACGCGTATTGCCGAAGTCAAGCGCTTGTCAAAAAAGACGAACCCGAACGTTACCGTCATGGGCACGAATGACGAGTATTACGCGGTCAAGAACCTGGAATTTGAACAGGGGCGTGCTTTTTCATCCCTGGAAGTTCGCACCGGCGCGCCCGTCGCCATTCTGGGCTATAAGATCTATAAAGCGTTGTACGATGCCGGCACGGGCGAACAAGTTACGGGCACGTATGTGACGTTCAAGGGCACACAGTTTCGTGTGATCGGCTTGCTGAAGGAGAAAGGTGGCTTTAGTGACCCGTCTTCGAATTTCGATAACATGGTATTTATTTCCATTGTCAAAGCAAACCAACTGGCCGGCGACCGGGTCCTGAACTACAACCTGACGGTGGCCGTGCGTGACAAAAGCCAGATGGAATACGCCATGGGCGAGGCTACGGGCATGATGCGCCAGATCCGTGGCGACCGGGTAGGAGAGGAGAACTCCTTTGAGCTGGAGCGCAGTGAAGCGCTGGACGAGCTCGGCGATCTGACGGCGATCGCGCAGGTATTCGGCTTCATTGTAGGGGCCGTCACGCTGTTGGGCGCTTCCATCGCCCTGATGAACATCATGCTGGTATCGGTCACCGAACGCACGCGTGAGATCGGTGTGCGGAAAGCATTGGGTGCGACGCCGTTGCGCATCAAACAACAGTTCGTGATCGAAGCCATCGTGGTCTGTATGCTGGGCGGTATAGCCGGCGTGATCCTGGGGATCGTTCTCGGAAACCTGGCGTCGAAGCTGTTAGGCAACGATGCGTTCATTATCCCCTGGCTGTGGGTGTTCGTCGGGTTTGTGGTGTGTGTGCTGGTGGGGCTCGGCTCGGGATACTATCCCGCCCGGAAGGCCTCCAAGCTTGATCCCATCGAGTCGCTGCGGTTTGAATAAGGACCATTCGGCGCTCCCTGGCGCGATTTTTTAGCATGGAGACGATGCGCCCGCACCTGCAAAAACAAGCGCCACGGTATGCACACTTTACCTCAAAAGCTAAGAAATCTGTCCATTTCGCGTATATTTACCGCTTCTAAAAAAGCGATCTCGACGAAATGATGCGAATATGGCTGTTATTAGGCGTGCTCCTGTTGACTTTTGGCGCCTGTGTTCCAAACAAGAAGCTGGTTTATCTTCAAAAGGACGATCTGAAACGGCGGAAAGAGATTCCTAAAGACACAGTTTTACGCTCCCACCAGCTTAACATTCGGGAATACCGGATTCAACCTCTTGATATTCTTAGTATTAGCTTTGAGACGCTGAGCAAGCAGGACGATGAATCCGACTTCTTGCAGAAGCTTTCGACGCGCAGCAATAGTGGCGGCTCAGGTGGCGGCGGCGCGTCAGGAGGCGCGTTAAACGGTATTGTCGTAAACACCGAGGGCGAGATCGACTATGCCGTTATGGGAAAGATCAAGGTAGCCGGCCTGACACTATTTGAAGCCAAGGATACGATCGAAAAAGTAATTGCCCAATATGTGCCGGACGTCGTGGCGCGTGTGCGTATGATGAATTTCCGTTTTACGGTTCTGGGTGAGGTGAATGCCGAGAATACCGTCGTCTCGGGCAATACCCGATTGACGATGATGGAGGCGATCGGTCTTGCCGGTGGCTTGTCGGAACTCGCGGACCGCAGCCACGTGAAAGTGTTACGACAGAAGGGGAGCGAGGTCGACGTGTTTTATGTCGATCTTCTGAAAGAGGAATATGTCGAGTCTCCTTATTATTACGTTCAGCAAAACGATGTTATCATTGTCCCACCGCTGAAGCAGCGTCCGTTCCGAAAATATTTTGTAGGCAATCTGGGCGTCATTACCACAGTCATATCCTTTGGTCTGTTTATCATAACTTTGTCCCGATAAACTTTGAGCGCGTCTACATCAATACCCGAATTTCCGGATGAACAGAAAAGCCGTAGCCAGGGCGGCGTGCAGATAAATCTCAAGCGAGTGCTCGACCGGGCACTGCGGTTTTGGTATCTCATTGTCATTTCGCTGGCCATCGCGATGACGATCGCGCATCTCGTAAACCGGTATAGCACCAGCATTTATCCCGTGAAGGCTTCTATCATCATTCGCGAAAGCGAGGAGAATGCCGGTGCTAAGTTCCTATACAATAACGAGCTGTTGACACCCTACCGGAATTTTTACAATGAGATCTATATCATGAAGTCGTATCCACTGCTGCAGGAGGTGGTTGAAAGCCTGGGCTTCCATGTTTCATTATACCTGGAGGGCGACATAAAAACAACGGAATATTACAACCACAATTTCCCGGTTGATCTGAGGGTGTTGCCCACTGGTAAAAGTGCCAACGGACTGTCATGCTACTTTAAGGTGACGAGCGACAATACCTACAGTCTGGAGCCGATCATGTCTAATGATGATGCCCGACAGCGCCACGCTCCGCTATCCTTCGACGACAGTGTGCAGGTAAATGGCTTTCGCTTATTTGTCCGCAAAAAAGGAGACATCTCTGAGATCAGAAATCAGACGTTTGTGATACGATTTAATGATCCGCTAGTATTGGCCAAATCGTATTCTTCCCGTTTAAAGATCAATTGGGCAATGCAGGGCGCCTCCGTCGTCGACCTGGAGGTAAACGGCCCGGTGCCGCGAAAGGAGATCGACTTCCTCACACGCTTTATTGAGCGTTACCAAAACTATGATATTGAGAAGAAAAACAATATGGCGTCGCGCGCCATCAAGTTCCTGGATCATCAACTTTTAGTGATTGGCGACTCGCTGGACTATTTCGAAGATCAGGTAGAGGGTTTCAAGCGGCGCAATATCATTACCGAGCTACAGGACGAGACTAACCGCCTCTATGAGAAGCTAACGGGTTTTGAAGATCAGAAATTCCAGTATCGTCTCATTGACAACTACTATAATTACATCACGCGTCTTTTGCAATCGGATCAGTTTGACGGCATTTTTACCCCGACTAGCGTTGGTATTACCGACCCGGTCATCTCCGGCCTGGTCACACGTCTGATCGAGGCTCGTACACGCCTGCATATGTCGCAGGGCTCTGAAAAGAGAGGTGCAGTAAAGTACCAGGACGTACCGGGATATCAGAGCACCGTACGTGAGATCGACCAGATCAAATCGAGCATTCTGGAGACAATTGAGAACAGCCGAAAAACACAACAAATAAACATTGCGTTTATCAATGATCAGATTGCGCTGGTCGAAAAGCAGCTGGCTAAGTTGCCCAGTACAGAGCGTGAACTGGTGCAAATTCAGCGTAATTACTCTCTCCGGGAAAACCTCTACGTGTACTTGTTGCAGAAACGTACGGAGGCGGGCTTGTCTATGGCCTCGACCACGTCTGACATAGTAGTCGTAAATCCCCCTATGGCCGGTGGAGCGATCTCGCCTAAGCCCTCACAGAATTATATCTTTGGCCTGGCTGCTGGGTTGTTGCTGCCCGTCCTGGTGTTTGTGTTGCTGGAGTTGCTCAACAACCGGATTCAGTCCAAAGAGGACATTGAAAGGGCGACGGATGTGCCGGTCATCGGTGGAGTGGGGCATAATCCTGCGGAAGATCGCCTGGTGGTGGCCAATAAGCCACGCTCGGCGATGGCCGAGTCTTTTCGGGCGCTTCGATCGAACCTCAATTACTTTACGGGTAACAAAGAGCGCCAGGTATTTATGGTAACGTCTTCCATTCCGGGGGAAGGTAAGTCTTTTACGGCGCTTAACCTCGCCTCGGTGTATGCTCTGGCAGGCAAGCGGACGGTGTTGGTAGGGGCTGACTTGCGTAAGCCGAAGTTGTTCGATGAGCTTGGTCTGCTAAATGCCGTGGGGTTAAGTCAATATCTTTCAGGTATGAGCACGTTGGAAGAGATTACTCAGGCGAGCAACATCGATAATCTCTACTTGATCGCGGGCGGACCTATGCCCCCCAACCCAAGCGAATTGCTGCTGCGTGCGTCGATGGAAGATCTGATCGGCAGGCTGCGCCAGGAATATGACTTCATTATTGTCGATACGCCACCGCTGAGCTATGTGACCGACGCCTTTGTATTGTCCAAATATGCTGACCATACTCTGTTTGTTGTACGCCAGAACTATACACCGATGCAGGCCTTGTATGCACTGAATGAGTTTTACCTGACAGGGAAGCTGATGAATATCAGTGTGCTCTTTAATGACCTGCGGAAAAGCGGTCTCGGATACGGTTACGGCGGTGGTTATGGCTACGGGTATGGCTATGGCTATGGGTATGGGTATGGGAGCTATGGCTACCGCAGCAGGACGAAGGGCAAAGATCACGGCTATTACCACGAATAGCAATGATCTTCGCGTTGCATAACCGATTAGTGTCATATTACAGAGTATATGCTGTTTAACTCACTTGAATTTGCGGTCTTCCTAATGGTGGTGTACACCCTATATTGGGTATTACGCGAGCGACGGCTGCAGAATAACTTGCTTTGGATTGTCAGTTATGTTTTTTACGCTTGGTGGGACTGGCGTTTCCTGTTCCTGCTGATGCTGTCCACGCTGATCGACTATAGTTTTGGGCTGTGGATCTATAATTCGAAGAACCGTAAAAAACTGTTTTTGTGGCTCAGTATTTTTAACAACCTGGCCGTTCTGTTCTTCTTCAAATACTTCAATTTCTTTTCCGACTCTGCACGCATTCTGCTCGAATCCTTTGGCCTCCACATGAACCCCGTTCTATTGGAAGTCTTGTTGCCGGTAGGCATCTCCTTCTATACTTTTCACGGCATGTCGTACGTCATCGATATTTATCGTGGACAGGCTACGCCGATCAAAAGTTTTGTGGACTATTCATTGTTCGTCAGCTTCTTTCCGTTGCTCGTGGCTGGGCCCATTGAGCGGGCAACGCACTTGCTGCCGCAGATCACACGCGACCGGTCATTTAATTATACACAATCGGTAGAGGGCCTGCGCCTCATCCTGTGGGGCCTTTTCAAGAAAGTAGTGATTGCCGACAACTGTGCGCTGGTGGTCAACCAGGTCTTTAATCACTATGAAGTGGCCACAGGCTCGGAACTCATTATAGGAACGGTCTTTTTTGCGTTCCAGATCTACGGTGACTTTTCGGGGTATTCGGATATCGCCATCGGCACCGCCAAATTGTTCGGTATCGAATTGCTGGTCAATTTCCGGACTCCCTACTTCGCCCGCGATATCGCCGAGTTCTGGCGTAGATGGCACATTTCACTTACGACCTGGTTTCGCGACTACATTTACATTCCGCTGGGCGGCAGTAAGGTTAGTCGAATGAAAGCGGTGAGGAACACGATGATCGTATTTTTGATAAGCGGCTTCTGGCATGGGGCAAACTGGACATTTATTGTGTGGGGAGCGCTCAATGGCTTGTATTTTCTGCCCTTGTTACTGACGGGCAATAATCGCCGCAATACCGATACGATTGCCGCCGGACGGTTGCTGCCGTCGCCGCGTGAGTTGTTCCAGGTAATGACGACGTTTGCACTGACATGCTTTGCCTGGATATTCTTCCGATCGGAAAGTATGACGCAGGCCATAGGGTACATCCAGGGAATTTTCACGCACTCGTTTTGGGGGCAGCATGTAACGAAGCTCGATATGCGGTTGGTTGGTATAATGGGCATTTTCGTGGTGCTGGAATGGCTCTTCCGAAACGGATTGCCCCAATTCCTGCAACGAACCAACGCGGTGACGCGGTTTGCACTGTACTATAGCCTGGTGCTGCTGATTATTTTCTTTGGGGCTTTTGGTAGTGAGGAGTTTATCTATTTTCAATTTTAATGAAATCGTTCATTTTCAAGACGTTGCTGTATGCGCTGCCAATCGCGCTGTTTTTGCTGGTGCCGTATGCCGTACTGGAAATTTCAGGTGAACTGGATGATTTTTCAGAAAGGAACATAGCTTCTGGCGAAATTCTCGGCCTTGCGTACAGTGACCAGGCGCGCGATTACAAACTGCAACAGATTTTGTACCGGAAGCCCGAGGTGTTGGCGCTCGGTACATCTCGCATCATGCAGGTGCGACACTTTTTCTTTCAGCAAGACGTAAAATTTTTCAACGGCGGAGGGGTCATTGCCGATATCGGGGACCTAAACTGCCTGAGTGAGGAATTCAAGCGTGCCAACTATCGTCCGGCGTTTATTTTGTTATCGCTTGACCAGAACTTCTTCAACGCCAATTGGGACGATATGCGTGATCCGTGTCGTTACAATCGCACGCGTCATGCGACGCAGCTTTTCACCAACTCGTTGAAAAAGGTCTATACTGATCTATACGACGGTAAAATAGATCTTGCAAAATTGTGGCATACGTCCGAGCATATAGGGTTGAATGCCATCATGAACGGCAACGGGTTTCGTTATGACGGAAGTTATAGATATGGAAAGACCGTTGAAAAGGTATTTCGTGGCGATACGGTTTCGTTTGTCGATGTTGAGAAACGAATTAAACGCGGAATTAACAAATTTGAATGGTGTTACCAGGTGAACCCGGAAGCGATCAATGTATTGCAGAGATTTGTAATGTATTGTGAGAAGAATGGTATTGCGTTGGTGATGTTTTTTCCACCATATCCGGATCAGATATACCAACGGATGGTGACATCTGGCAAGTATGATTACTTACTGAAGTTGGATTCCGCCATGCAACGCCATCGTTTGCGGGTACACAATTTTTCGTCTCTCAAGGAACTAGACGCCACGGATCACGAGGCGGTCGATGGTTTTCATGGGTCGGAGGTGGCTTATCTGCGCCTGATACGCACATTGTGCGGGCGTGGCGAACATACACTCGCGAAATACGTAGATAAAAGCCGGTTTGGGTTGCTGGATGCACCCGCTAGCCCGGTGGAATTGATAAGAAAGAAGTGACATGAAGCTTAAGTTTAATAATAATTTCTTAGGGTATTTTTCATTTTACTACAGCGTATTGGGTAACAGGTTGATCCTGAACCTGGTGCTAAGTATTCTCATCAGTTTCCTGGATGGTATGGGACTAGCGATGTTCATGCCGCTGCTGCAAGCCGTAGGTGACGGTGAGCGTGTGAGCGCGTCGCAGGAGGAGACGATGGGGGGATTGCATTACCTGACCGATGCCATCACGGGTCTGGGCTTTGACATTACCGTCGACACGGTGCTGGCGGTGCTGGTGATCGTATTTGTAGTCAAGGGTGCGGTCAAGTTCGCACAACTGAAATACCAGGTGCACATCCGGCATACGTTTATGCGTACGGTTCGTTATCGTCTGGTGGACGATCTGCAGCACCTCAGCTATCGGGGCTTTCTGAGCCTCGATGCCGGTCGCGTACACAATACGCTTACCAGCGAAGTGCAACGCCTGTATCAGGGCATGAATAATTATTTCAATGCGGCCCAATCGGTGGTCATGCTGGGCACGTATGTATTCCTGGCCTTCATGGCCAATTACCAGTTCGCGTTCCTGGTAGCTATTGGAGCCGGCCTGTCGAACTTCCTGTACCGCAAGATTTACAACTCGACCAAGCGCATTTCTCTTGAAATATCGCGCAAAGGGAACAGCTTCAACAGCTTTCTGGTGCAGGCGGTTTTTAATTTCAAGTACCTGAAGTCAACGAACTACTTTGCTGTATTCGCCCAGAAGCTCAAAGGAGTGATTCGGGAGTCAGAGTTGCTATCGCGGAAGACGGGTACTTATAGCTCAATCACTAACAGTATCAAAGAACCGATCATCATCGTGATCGTCGTGCTTGTCATTCAGGCTCAACTGAAGCTGATGGGGGCAAACCTGTCCACCATCTTGCTTAGCTTGTTATTGTTCTACCGGTCGCTCACCTACCTGATGGTTATTCAGAATCACTGGCAGTATTTCATTCAGAACACCGGCTCGATGAATTCGGTGGCGACGCTGCTGACAGAAATGGAAAGCATGCAGGAAGTGCAGATGCCGGTGGCTGCGCCGCCGATCCAGCGCGGCATTACCATCCGCGACGTGTCGTTTTCCTACGGTGCCAATGCGGTGTTGCAACATATCGATCTGCATATTCCGAAGAACCATACCATCGCGCTGGTTGGCGAGAGCGGTTCGGGCAAAACTACCCTGGCGAATATGATTGCCGGGTTGATCAAACCCGACGAGGGAGAGATCCTGCTGGATGACATGTCGTTGCAGCAGTACAACCTGGACAGCTTCCGCAGCAAGATCGGGTACATCTCGCAAGAGCCGGTGATTTTTAATGATAACATCTACAACAACGTCACCTTCTGGGCTGAGTCGACGGAGGCCAATCTCTCGCGCTTCTGGCAGATTATCGAGTTGGCTTCGCTGACGACATTTCTGTCGAGCCTGCCAGAGAAGGAAAAGACCAACCTGGGCGACAACGGCATACTGATATCCGGCGGACAGAAACAGCGCATTTCCATTGCACGCGAACTGTATAAGGCGGCCGAGGTGCTTCTTCTTGACGAGGCGACCTCTGCACTGGACTCGGAAACCGAAAAGATTATCCAGGGCAACATCGAAATGCTTCACGGTCGTTATACTATCGTGATCATCGCGCACCGCTTGTCGACGATCAAGAATGCCGACGCGATCTACCTGTTGGAGAAAGGTAAGGTTGCAGCCTCGGGGAGCTTCTCGGAAATGCTCGAGCGGTCGGCGCGCTTCAAGCGCATGGTCGAATTACAAGAATTTTAATTACGCAAAATATATAAACAAACTATATGCATCCTTTCTTTGAAATCCGGGGCCGGAAAATCGGGTATGATTATGACCCTGTGGTTATTGCAGAAATAGGTATCAATCACGAAGGGTCGCTGCAGACCGCGTTCGAAATGGTCGATGCGGCCCATCGCGCGGGCGCCGAGATCATTAAACACCAGACTCACATCGTTGAAGATGAAATGTCGGCCGACGCAAAGAAAGTAATCCCGGGCAACGCCGACGTCTCCATTTACGAGATCATGAAACGCTGCGCGCTGAACGAAGAAGACGAGCGCAAGCTAATGGAATACGTGCAGTCAAAGGGAATGATCTTCATCAGCACGCCTTTTTCGCGCGCGGCGGCCGAACGCTTGCGGAAATTTGACGTGCCGGCCTATAAAATCGGTTCGGGCGAGTGCAACAACTACCCGCTGCTGGACCATATCGCACAATTTGGAAAGCCTATCATCCTGAGCACCGGTATGAACGGCATCGACAGCATCCGCAAGGCCGTTGCAATTTTCCGCAAACACAAGGTGCCATTTGCGTTATTGCATTGCACGAACATTTATCCTACGCCGCCGCACCTGGTACGTCTGGGGGCGATGGACCAGCTGGCGAAGGAGTTTCCCGATGCGGTGGTAGGGCTTTCCGACCACACGGTAAACAACCTGGCATGTCTCGGCGCCGTGGCGCTCGGCGCGTCCGTTCTGGAGCGTCACTTCACGGACCGCATGGACCGTCCAGGCCCGGACATTGTTTGCTCGATGGACCCGAAGGCTATGGCCGAGCTTATCGAGGGTTCGAAGATCCTGAAGCAGGAGCGCGGCGGCGAAAAATCTTTCGTGAAGGAAGAGCAGCCGACGATTGACTTTGCCTATGCTTCTGTCGTGTCGATCAGCGAACTCAAGAAGGGCGACATTCTGACGAAAGAAAACATTTGGGTGAAACGTCCGGGCACGGGTGAAATCCTGGCAGAGCACTATGAGTCCCTGATAGGGAAACGTGTCAAGAACGACGTCGCCAACGACGTGCACCTGAAGTGGAGTGACCTGGATTAAATTGTGATGATTAAAAAAAGAATCCTGTTTATTACCGGCACGCGTGCCGACTTCGGGAAACTCAAGCCGTTGATCAAGGCCGTGCAGGATCACCCGGATTACGATTATATGATCTTCGGAACGGGCATGCATATGCTGTCAAAATATGGCAATACCATCATGGAGATCAAGCGTGCCGGTTTCGATAACCTGTTCATGTACGTAAACCAGATGGAAGGCGAGTCGATGGAAATCGTACTGGCCAACACCATCACGGGGCTTACACGGTTTTTGCACGAATATCACATGGACCTGATCGTGATCCATGGCGACCGCATAGAGGCTCTGGCGGGCGCCATTGTCGGCGCCCTTCGCAATACGCTGGTAGCACACGTCGAGGGTGGAGAGGTTTCGGGCACGATTGACGATCTGCTTCGCCACGCCACGTCCAAGCTCTCGCACATGCATTTCGTGGCCAGCACGGTTGCCGAAAAACGCCTGCAGCAGCTGGGGGAGAACGGCGGGAGTATCTTTCGCATCGGCTCGCCCGACGTCGATATCATGCTGTCAGACACGTTACCATCGTTGCCGGAAGCAAAAAAACGGTATGATATATCGTTCGACAGTTATGCGATCGCGATGTTACACCCGGTCACAACAGAGATCGACAAGCAGTACGAGAATGCCACCATTTTTGCCGATGCTGTGCTGGCGAGCGAGCAGAATTATATTCTGATCTATCCCAATAACGACCTGGGATCTGCCGAGATCTTTCGTGCGTATGAGCGTCTCAAGAATCAGCCGCGCATCAAGATCTTTCCGTCGCTGCGATTCGAATATTTCCTGACGTTGCTTCGACATACTGACTTCATCATAGGCAACTCGAGCGCCGGTATTCATGAGGCGCCCGTTTACGGAGTACCTACTGTCAATATCGGCACCCGGCAGAACAATCGTCTGCAATACGAGTCCATTTTTAACGTAGACTTTGACAAGGCCGCGATTCTGGATACGATTGCCCGGGCGTTCGAGAAGAAACGGTTCCCGCCCTGTGGGCACTATGGTGATGGTAACAGCGCCGAAAAATTCCGGAAGGTGATCGAGTCAGAAGATTTCTGGCAGACATCGAAGCAAAAGAAATTCCGCGACCTATAACCGTAACAAGTGTGTATAGAGAGAAGAAATTTCTGGGCTTGATTACCGCGCGCGGGGGATCGAAGGGAATACCGGGAAAGAACATTGCCGATCTTGGGGGAAAACCCTTGCTGGCATGGACCATTGAAGCGGGACTTGGCAGCCGGTACCTTGACCGGCTGATCTTATCGAGTGACGACGAGGCCATCATGGCGATAGCGCGTCAACGCGGCTGCGATGTGCCGTTTGTCCGGCCCGCCGTGCTGGCGCAAGACGGTAGTTCGAGTATGGATGTGATCATGCACGCCCTGGATCAGCTCGAGGAACATTATGACTACCTGGTGTTGTTGCAACCGACGTCGCCCTTTCGCCATGCGGCCCATATCGACCGCATGATCGAGTATACGCTGGAGCAACAGGCCCGCATGGTGGTGTCGGTTTCGAAAACGCGTAAAAGTCCCACGTTGTTGTTTTATAAAAACGACGATAATACGATGGTGCCGGTGGTGAGCGGCGACAACAGCCATCGCCGGCAGGATGCCAAACCTGCTTACGAATACAATGGTGCCATTTATATATCGACAGTGGACTATATCCGCGAGGTACGCTCGTATAAGACTCCCGAAGTGCTCGGGTTTGAACTAACCGGCTTCAACGATATCGATATCGACGAGCCGGCCGATTTGCTATATGCCCGCTTCCTGGCGGATAATAATTTGTACTGATGAAAATACTTCATTTAGCCTCCCATTATGGCAATATTGGCGACAACGCCAGCCACTTGGGATTCCGAAATATACTGGCTTCTCTCGGAGGGGCTGCCTGGCAGATCGACAGACTCGAGATACGCCGGTTTTACAACAACTACTCGCTGCCCGACAAGTGCCGGTTTGATGCGGACTTTGCCGCCCACGTCAACACCTACGACGCGTTTGTTATAGGCGGCGGCGGTTTTCTGGATTTCTGGGTGGAGAATAGTGTAACAGGCACTACGCTGAACATTTCGCCGGAAGTGCTCGATCTGATCCGGGTGCCACTCATTATCACGAGCGTAGGCTGTATGCCGCATAAGGTAGTGCCCGAAGGAAACATCGACAAATTCAGACGCTTCCTGGATCAGCTCCTGGCTAAGCCTAACGCCTATGTCGCCGTCCGTAATGATGGTTCGAAAGATACGTTGAAGGAATTTATCGGCACGCACTATTACGATGCCATCCCTGAAATATTAGACCACGGCTTCTTTTACGAAAACGACGGCAGTCTTTACCGCGCATCCGAGAAACCGTATATCCTGATCAACACAACTGCCGATCAGGTGCACATGGAAAACCGAAATCTCGGCAAGATCGACGAAGGTGCCTACGTGCGCGAGATGGGTACTGCTGTGAATCGTCTTATTGCCGATACCGAGCTTGACATTGCCTTTGCCCCCCATATTTACAGTGACTACAAGGCTATCGATGCGATCCTGAAGTATGTAAATGACTTTCACATTCGAACACGGGTGGCTGTGGCGCCCTTTGCTCAGGGCGACTTCGGGTGTAACCAGATTTACTCTGGCTATAAAAACAGCGCGATGGTGGCAGGCATGCGGTTCCATGCCAATGTTTGCAGTATCGCACTGGGCGTGAAGAGCATAGGCCTGGCGGCATTGGACCGTGTACAAAACATGTATGACAGCCTGGGGTATTACAAGGCGGTGGTGCGGGTCGATCAACCGTTTGCAGAGGACCTGGTGACGACCGTGCAGCGAAAATTGCACGAACCGGCGCCATCAGGGCATGATGTTTTAGGACAAAGGAAGCGAGAAACACGCGCCTTCTATCAATCGATATTCTCTCAATTATTTTAACCACTTCATTCTTCGATGAATTTGCTATTTCCGGTAGAGACCCTGAACAGGGAAATTGATTTTCGCATCACGCTGGCCGCCAAGCTGGCGGAAAAGGACCGGTCGATCTTTATCGGGCAGTACCAATTTCTGCAGCGCCTTATTCCGCACTTCAAGAACGGTATCTATGTAGGAAAGAATATTTTTGCCAAGCGCTCGGATGTGGATTCTTATCAGGGGTATTACCGATTGAAGAAGAGAGGCTTCGACATCGTATACCTGCACGAAGAGGGCGCGGTATTCAGCGGCACCGAGAAAGACTGGCAGGATAAGTTGTCGTCACAGTATAACATCGACGTTTTCGATGAAAACGATCGGGTATGTGTATGGGGAGATTTTCAGGCCGACTACGACCGGGGGCGTATCAAGAACAAAAAAGTACCGGTGATCACCACGGGGCACCCGCGTTTCGAGCTTTACAAGAAATATAGATTCCTCTACGACGAGGACGTCCGCAAGATCAAAGAACGCTTTGGCGACTATGTATTGGTGAACGGCAATTACGGTCGGGCCAATCATGGCGGCGGGCTTTCGTATTTCTTTTCTGACAAAGGGAACTACATTGTATCCGATCCCGTCAAACGTCTACAAAAGATAGATTATTACGTGGGATCGGCCATCCAGCTTTCCAAGATGGTCGAACTGGTCCATCATCTGGCGGTTCGCTACCCACACATTAATTTTGTTTACCGGCCGCATCCGGTGGAAAATCATAGCTACTATTACACGGTTTTTAAGGGGGTCCCCAACATTCATACCGTGTACGAAGGCTCTGTCGGCCCGTGGATACTCGGCTCATCGGCCATTTTGCACGATGGATGTACAACCGCCATCGAGGCGCAGCTGTCGGGCATTCCGGTAATCAATTACAAGCCGATCTATGCTGAGTCGAATAGCAACTATCTGCCCAACCAGATGGGACGGCGGGCACAGACCATCGATGAGGTAGCGACCTTGCTCGACGAAGCTTTCCGCGATAAGACTGCCTACTCTGCCGGCTTTGTGCTTCCGGAGAAGGCTCAGCGTTTGATGGAGAATTTCCGGTCTGACGCGTTTGACAAACTGACCGAGGTTATTGAAGAACGTATCGGCCGTGCTGCGAAGAACGATTTTGCAGTGCCGGGGAACAATGTCATCCGCAAGGTATTTCTCCGGCGTGAGGCCAAGTTGCAGGGCAGTAAGTTCTATAACAAGATGCTTGGCCGCAAGGAGGGGAGTTTTCGCCTGGCAGAGCAGAAATTCCAGGGGTTCGACAAGGTATACATCCAGGATAAGATTGCTATGCTGGAGGAGGTCTTGCAAAAAAAGATAGATGTACAATTTTACAATAAATACCTGATTCGCATCGGTCGTAAATAATCGGTTCTTAAACTATGGCCCAGCAACCTTTTTTTTCAGTCGTCATACCCGTTTATAACAAGGCTGCGTACCTGCGTACTACGGTAGCGTCCGTGCTGGCCCAGACGTTCCATTCGTTCGAATTGGTACTGATTGTAGACAAGTCGACCGACGGTTCGGAAGAAGTGGCAACGAGCTTGGCCGACCCGCGCATCACAGTATACAACCGCGATACGCCCGGACCAGGCGGGTATGCTGCTCGTAACCTGGGTGTTGAAAAGGCGAAAGCTGAATGGATTGCGTTTCTCGATGCCGATGATGTGTGGATGCCCGCGTTTCTGCAGCAGGTTCACGATGCCATTGCGACGCATAGAGATATTTCTTTGTTTTGTTCGGGTTTCCTGGTAGGCAACGAGCAGAAAAGCCGCCCGCATATGTACTACCGGCGTTTCGAGGCCGCGGGTAGTCATGAATTTGACCTGCAGCGTTTTTTACTGCACAAACCCATTCATACTTCCAGCGTCGTGATACGCCGAGACCTGTTGTTGTCATCGGGTGGGTTTCCCGCCGGGCGTTTCAAACGTGGTGGCGACAGCGAAACCTGGTTGCGTCTGATGTACACCTGTAAGCGCGGCTTCTGGGTTTGCTACCTGGGGGCGCGTTACGACAATCGGGTGGTCGACAGCGTGATAAACGCTAACAAACATTATTTGGCAAACCACCCCGTGCGGCAATTAGTTCAACAACTCCTGCCGACCGTGCACGACAAGGTGATGCGGCGTGCGTTGAAGCGTCACTCCAACTCTTTTATGTTCCCGAGCCTGCGTGCGCTGGGCCGTCAGCACGCCCTTTCTCCCCGTCATTTCGGGGCGTTATTCTATGACCGCACGCTGTGGCGAATGAGTGTGGCGGGAATGTTCCTCTTATCGCTGGCGCCGCGCGCCGCGCAGCGGTTTTTCGTAAATGCTTTAAAAAAATGACCTTATATTGTGAATATCGATCCGCATGAGAACGCTTGTATTTTCGCCATATCTTTCTTCTTTGTTTAACGCCGTGATGCTTGACCGACTGCAAGAAGAAATTCATGCGGGCGGAGCCGAGAAGCTTTATTTTCTCAGTTGTTTCCAGACGTTCGACATCTGTGCGTTCAACAAAACGTCTGAGTCTTCGAATTGCTATTACTGCGAAGCAAACATCGTCAATACATTGAAGCTGGTGGAAGGCGAATATGACGTGCTGCGCCTGGCGCAGCTCATAACACCGGAAGACCGCGTGACGGCAGACGACTTTTTCAGGAACGTTACCGATATTCGTCACGATCTTTATTTCGAGACATTTGACGTGGGCGAGGCCGCCATATCGCCATATATCACACGCACGCGCGATAAGAACCTGGTGCGGGAAAATAAAGACACTTTCTTGCGGCGGGTGTCTTACAATTCTTTGCTCGTATACCTTGGAGTAAAGCGATTCCTGCAGGAACACCAGATCGAAAAGGTTATATTCTTCAATGGGCGCCTTGACTACACACGTTCGGTATTGCGTGCCTGCCAGGCGCTGTCGGTAGACTGTTACCTGTACGAACGGGTGCGACCAGGCGGGATCATCGAGTGTTTTCACAATGTGTTGCCGCATACCATTGAGGCGCGCCAGGCACTCATCGACGAGGCTTGGAGCGATCCGACCGTACCACAGGAAGAGAAGATGCGCATCGGCTCCAATTATTATGAGCGCAAGCGCAAGGGCGAAGTGATCATTGCGCGCTCATTTGTAGTAGCACAGGAGAAAAACAGGCTGCCGGCGGGTATCGATTTCTCGCGCAAGAATGTCGTCTTGTATAACAGTTCGGACGATGAAATTGCGGCGGTAGGCCCCATGTACAAGAATCCCTTCTTCCAAGGGCAGGAGGATGGTACTCAGTACGTGGTGGACTTTTACGGAAAGAATTTTCCGGAATACAATCTTATTATCCGCATGCATCCGAACCTGAAGGGACTCACCTATCACTACGTAGAGGTGATCCGGTCGCTGCACCAGAAATATCCCAATATATATGTCATCGCGCCTGAAAGTGACGTGGATACTTATGCGTTGCTCGATACAGCCTGGAAGGTCATATCGTTTGGTACGTCAATGGGCCTAGAGGCAAGCTTCTGGGGTAAGCCGGTAGTACTGCTGGCCAAGGCCCGTTACTTCTACGCCGATGTAGCGTATGTGCCGGCAGACCGTTCCGGCGTGGATGCTTTGCTAACAGACGACCTCATGCCGAAGGACAAGACTAACGCGGTCAAGTTTGGTTATTATTATCTGAACGGAGGCACGAAGACCCGTTATTTCTTCTCAAAGGGGCTGAACCAGAATTATTTCAAAGGGCAGCCCATGAAAAAATTTACGCTGAAACAAAAGTTGATTAACCGGGCCATCAAGGTATACACCCGGCTTACGAAGAAAAAGGTGGTGATCAGAACCTTCTGATTAACCGGTGAATCAGGATTATGGAGAAACAACGCTTTGTATTTTTGATAGGGTCGCTGAAGAAAGGCGGGGCTGAGCGCAACTTGTCACGGGTGGCTTCGTCGCTTTCCGTCAGGGGACATTCGGTGTACCTGATCCTGTTCGAGAAGAAGATAGAGTATCCGCTCGACACGGGGGTTCAGATCGTCGACCTTGCTATTGAACAGTATAAAAACAAGCTGGTAAAGCTGCTCATGATTTACTGGCGGGTGACGGCAACCGTATGGCGTATCCGGCCACGGTATGCGATATCTTTTACCCGCCTGGGGGGCCAGTTTCTGGCCAGCACATTATACCCGCGGGTTATGACCCGGTACGATGCCTATCCGTTCTTCTTCAAAAAACGGAAATGGATAACGTCCATGATAATGTTTAACTTACCGAATGTGCGCAAGGTGATCTGTCCATCGTCGGAATTGCGGCGTCATGTGCGGAAGTATTATATGCGAAAGTCGAAGCTGCACCTGTTATACAATCCGGTTCCCGACATTACCAGTAGCGCCCTGGATACGCCGGTCGTGACGCCACGGCCTTACTTTGTTGTCGTGGGAAGGCTTCATCCGCAGAAGCGTATCGAAGTGATCTTCGAGGCTTTTGCCGGTTCTGTTGCGCGCGACTCGTATGACCTGATGATTTTGGGTGAGGGCTATGACGAGGCTCGTTTGCGCAAGCGCGCAGCAGACCTGGGCATTCAGGATAAGGTGATTTTTAAAGGCTTCCTCGCCGATCCGTATCCGATCATGCGTCATGCGCGGGCCTTGCTTTCGGCTTCCAGCAAAGAGGGATTTCCGAATGTGCTGGTGGAATCCTTGTTCCTGGATGTGCCGGTACTGGCCGCCGACTGCCTGACCGGTCCGAGCGAAATTATTGTGGACGGCGTGAACGGGTATCTTTTTCCTGTGGGCGACGTTGCCGCGCTTAGGAAACACATCGACCTGCTGGTGACCGACGAAGCGCGCTATCAAACACTGCGGCGGCAAGCGAAGGGCTCGGTCGCAAAGTTTGACCAGGATCTGATACTGAGTCAATGGATGGAAGTTTTAGCAATAAATTAAGAAGATTATGAAGATACTAGATTGCACACTCCGGGATGGCGGATATTATACCGAATGGGATTTCAGCAAGGAAGTTGTAGAAAAGTATTTCAAATCCTTTAATGATCTGCCGGTAGACTACCTGGAGATCGGTTACCGCAGCAACCCCATGCGTGAATATCTGGGCGAATATTTTTACTGTCCGCAATATGTGCTGGAGCAGGCGCACACCCTTTCGAACAAGAAGCTGGTGGTGATCCTGAATGAAAAGGATGTACGACCGGAGCATGTGCCTGCGCTGTTGACGCCGTGCGTGGGAATAATCTCAATGGTGCGTATTGCACTTGATCCCGAGCAGTTGTCGCGGGCATTGGTGCTGGCCGAGGCCATTAAAAAAATGGGATTTGAAGTAGGCTTCAACGTTATGTATATGTCCAAATGGAAGCAATACAGCGCTTTCCTGGACGAGCTGAAATATGTAGACGCCGTGGCAGACTATTTCTATATGGTCGATTCATACGGTGGTGTGTACCCGAAAGACGTTGTCGAGACGATAGACCTGGTGAAGCAACGCACCGCCTGCAAAATCGGTTTTCACGGACACAACAACCTGGAGCTGGCGCTGATCAATTCACTGACGGCGGTGGAGCACGGAGCGGCGATGATCGATGCCACAGTGACGGGGATGGGGCGCGGTGCCGGTAACCTGAAGACCGAGCTGTTGCTTACGGCGCTTAATTCCCGTGCAGACGTGAAGGTAGACTTCAATGCGCTCAGCAATGTGGTTGATGCGTTCGAGAAGTTGCAAGAGCACTATGGCTGGGGCACGAACTTGCCCTATATGGTATCGGGTGCTAACTCGTTGCCGCAGAAAGATGTTATGGAATGGGTGACCAAGCGCTTCTACTCATTCAACAGCATCATCCGGGCCCTGCACAACCAAAAGGAGAAAATTGAAGACAACCAGAAGCTGCCGATTTTTCAGCCTGTGAAGCGCTATGCCAAGGCCGTCATCATTGGCGGCGGCCCGAATGCTCTCCAACACCAGGCAGCAGTGATGGAGTACATGCAACGGAACAGTGACGAGATTTGTCTGATCCATGCAAGCTCGAAAAATGCGGGCAGCTACAAGAGTATCCGGGCCGATCAATACTTCTGCCTGGTGGGTAACGAAGGCCACCGCCTGGAAAGTATTTTCCGGGGAGAGTTGAGCCATTTCAACGGTCAGTGTGTACTGCCTCCATTCCCGCGAAAGATGGGGACCTATATTCCGGAGGCTATTCAGGGAAAGAGCTTCGAACTGGCCAGTGTGGATTTTACCGACAGGCTACGCGACTCGCATACGGCGCTGGCACTGCAAACAGCGCTCGCCCTGGGCGTTCAGGAAGTGCTGCTTGTAGGCTACGACGGCTACCAGGAGAAAACGATTACGCAATTGGAGAAAGGGCTTTCGGACGAAAACGAGTTTCTGTTTAACACGTTCACGGCATACGGCAAGTGTACCCTGCGTTCGCTGACGCCAACCAACTACGCCAACCTGCCGGTGGTTTCGGTGTACGCTTATTTAGTTTAATCATTGCCGATGAAGAAAGATATTTGCTTTTTCCTGCCCACGCGCAAAGGCAGCCAGCGCGTCAAATCGAAAAATACGCGCCCGTTTGCGGGTGTGGAGGGAGGCATTCTGGCGGTGAAGCTGCAGCAGCTAATGGAGTGCAGGACCCTGCAGCGCATCGTGCTGTCGACAAACGATGAAGAATCGATGGACGTGGCCCGTCGGATAGACCCCACGGGTGAAAAGGTGCAGGTTATTATCAGACCCGATCATCTGTGTCTCGACACCACGGTACTAACCGACCTGATCGCCTACGTGCCGGAGATCATTTCCGAATCGCATATTATCTGGGGGCACACCACGACGCCCTTTGTGACGGCCGCGGAGTATGACAAAGGCATCGGCGCCTATTTCGACAAGCTCGGGCAGGGCTATGATTCGCTGATCAGCGTCATGCCCCTGCAAAACTTTCTACTCGACGCACAGGCCAATGTCTTCAATTACGATGCCGGCGCAAACCGCTGGCCCCGGACGCAAGACCTGCCTGTGCTATACGAAGTGAACCACGCCATGTTCATCGCGTCGCGGGAGACATACCGCAACGACCGTAACCGGGTCGGAGGAAGGCCCTTCCTGTACGAGCAGGACAAGATCAAGTCCTTTGACATTGATTGGGAAGACGATTTTCTGATAGCCGAAGCAATCTATGATAAACTTATCAAACTATAGTTGCCTGCTGTGGGACTTCGACGGCGTGCTGATGGATTCTATGCCTGTGCGCGACGAAGGCTTCCGCCATGTGCTGGCGTCCTACCCGCAGGAGCAAGTAGCGGAACTGATGGCATACCACCGCGTCAACGGCGGATTGTCGCGATATGTCAAGTTCCGGTACTTCTTTGAGGAGATTCGAAAAGAACCCGTAACAGAAGAACAGGTACAAGGCATGGCGACAGACTTCTCGGTGGTCATGAAACGTCTGCTGATCAACAAGACACTGCTGATCAACGACTCGCTGGATTTTGTACGCCGCCGCTACCGCGACGTTCCGATGCACATCGTGTCGGGATCTGACGGTGTGGAGCTGAATATGATCTGCCTCAGCCTGGATCTCGCGCAGTACTTTGTCTCGATCCACGGGTCGCCGACCCCCAAGACACAACTGGTGAGAGAGGTATTGGCCGCCAACGGGTATGATCCGAAACGAACCGTGCTGATCGGCGACTCGATCAACGACTACCAGGCGGCCACGGCCAATGGTATTGACTTTATCGGTTACAACAACGCTGAGTTTGATCATAACGGGTATAACTATATCCGGTCATTTTCAACCATCCCTTAACCTACCGCCGCGCTGATGCTTTTCAATTCTGTCGTCTTCCTGCTTTTCTTTGTCATCTTCTTCTTTTTGTATTGGTTCGTCGTGGGCCGCAGCATGCGTGCGCAAAACGTGCTCATTCTCCTGGCCAGCTATCTGTTCTACGGCTGGTGGGATTGGCGATTTGTCTTTTTGCTGATGCTGTCTACACTGATCGACTATTTCTTCGGTCTGATCATTCACCAATCGGCCACGCAGGCGCGCAAGAAGATCTACCTGTGGCTGAGCATTGTCAACAACCTGGGCATTCTGGCCTTTTTTAAATACTATAACTTTTTTGCGGAAGCCTTCCAGGATTTCATGGCAGGGTTCGGTCTGGAAACGCATCCCTATGTGCTCAACATCCTGTTGCCTGTAGGCATCTCGTTTTATACCTTCCACGGCATGTCATACGTGCTGGACATCTACAACGGCAAGGTTACGCCAATTAAGAATTTCATTGACTATGCGGTTTTTGTTTGCTTTTTCCCGTTACTGGTAGCGGGGCCGATCGAGCGGGCCAATCACTTGTTGCCGCAGGTGGCACAGCCCCGGGTATTTCGTTATGAGCAGGGCATGGACGGCTTGCGCCTGATCGTATGGGGCCTTTTTAAGAAGGTGGTGATCGCTGATAATTTGGCCGTGGTGGTTAATTCCATCTTCAGCAGCTACGCCGATGAGTCGGGGTCTACGCTGGTGCTGGGCGCCGTGTTTTTTGCCTTCCAGATCTATGGCGACTTCAGCGGCTATACCGACATTGCCCTGGGCACGGCCAAGCTGCTCGGCTTTGAATTGCTCACAAACTTTAAGTTTCCGTATTTCTCGCGGGATATTGCCGAGTTCTGGCGCCGTTGGCACATCTCGCTATCGTCGTGGTTCCGTGACTATGTATACATCCCGCTCGGCGGCTCGGCAGGAGGCAAGGGCCGGGCATTGCGCAACATCTTTATAATCTTTTTGCTAAGCGGGTTCTGGCACGGTGCCAAGTGGACCTATATCCTTTGGGGCGGTTACCACGCGTTGTTGTACGTGCCCTTGTTTATGGTCAACACCAACCGCAAGCACACGGGCGAGATCGTTGCTGCCAGCCGCTGGCTGCCTTCCGTGCGCGAGACATTCCAGATGTTGCTCACCTTCGTGCTGGTAACAATAGGCTGGATCTTCTTCCGGGCCGATACCGTACACGATGCGTTCCACTATATACAGGGCATTGGGCACCATTTGCTGACCATGCCGAAGTATGCCGATTCATTGCTGCTGGTTGCCCTGTTACTGGTCCTCGACTGGCTGTCGCGGCACGACGAACGGAAACCACATGCGCTCGTTCCGGCCATACCGTATGTGCTGGTGATGACGATCGTGCTGCTACTCTTTGGTAAAGGCAGCGAAAACAATATCGAATTCATTTATTTTCAGTTTTAGGACATGAACAAATTTCTGCGTCACCTCTTGCTTTGCCTGGGTATCCTGCTACTGGTCAACCTGGTATATATTTTTGTGATCGGCGGTAATTTACGGTCATATGAAGAAAAGTACCTGGAATGTCCCGAAGAGTTTCGGCTCCTGATCCTGGGTGACTCTCATTCCAACCGGTCATGGGCCGCCAATACAGATCCCAAGCGATATAATTTTGCCACCGGATCGGATAATGTAAGCGACATGCGGATGAAGTTCGAGTACGCGGCGGCACGAAATCAATGGAAGGGCGAAAAGGCCGTGGTCCTTCCTTTCGAGCCTCACCTGTTGTCGGCATACCGCGAAACAAAGCAGAACAATGCTGCCAACCGCATCATTAACAATCCGTACCTGAACAAGCACCTGGTGTACTGGCTGCCGTTGTTCTTCGATCAGAATACAGCCTTTGACACCAAACGCTTCTTCCTGATGTTCGGGAAGAAAGCGGACGATCCCGAGCGCGACAAATTTACCCGACCCCATGCCCGCTCGCGTGCCGCAGCGCAGTTCCCCGACGCCGCCGTGAGCCGTACATTGCTGCGCGAATACCAGGAGCTGATCGATCTGGCGCGGAACAACGGATATACGATCATTCCCGTACGGTACCCGGTACATCCGTACTACGATTCGCTCATACAGCTGCGTCCGGCCAGCATATACCTGACAAAGGTGATCGATTCGCTGGCGGCGGCAAACAACCTGCACGTGCAGGACTTCACAGCGCCGTTGGCAAACCCCCAGTGGTATGTAGACCAGGACCATCTGAATAAAAAAGGGTCGGCGGTTTTTCTGGATCATTTTGCTAAACAATACCCATATTAACCTGCACGCAAAGCCATTGCCATGAAAAAACTACTGAATGTGGTCAGGGGCCTGATGCTGGCGATTACCCATATCAAGGTATTCCCCCAGGATCGATTTCGCGGAAAGCGCATCGCCATCGTCGGACCGGCCAGCTCGGCTTTTAAGACTGGCAACGGCGCCTACATCGACGGGTTCGACATCGTGGTGCGCGTAAACAAGTCGGCGCTGACGGTAGATGCCGGCAAACATGCAGCCGACATCGGCGAACGCACCGATGTGCTTTTTCATTGTTTTCTGGAAAACATGCACAGCGGCGGAGGCAAGCTGGATTTTGATATGTACAGCCGCCAGGGTATTCAGGCCGTGATCAATCCGCGTTATGAATGGACGGGGCTGCGCAACAGCTTTAACTTCTATAAAAAATACCTAATGCCACAACGTACCTACGTGCTGTCGCGCAAGCTCTACAAGGATATCGGCCGTTCCCTGGGGCAATACCGGCCCACGACCGGTTACTCGGCGCTGTGCGCGTTATTGGAGTCGGACTTTTCAGAATTGTACATCACGGGCTTTACGTTCTTTAAGACTGCTTATGGCGACGGCTATCGCGACGACATGCAGCAGGCGCAACAAGCACGCGATTTTATGATAAGCGTGGGGTTGCACAACCCCGACAAGGAGTATGAGGAATTTAAGAAACGCCTCGCGCGGCATGCCGGCAAAGATGTGAGGATGGATGCCGAGTTGCGCGCGATAATGTCTACCCAATAAGCCGTTATGAAGATTATTTATATATCCGATTCCGCCATACCGTCGTCTAGCCCTAACAGCGTACACGTGATGAAGATGTGTCAGGCCTTTGCCCGCCAGGGGCACCAGGTTACACTGCTAGCGAAAAACACGACGGCCTGCCGGCATGACGTGCGCGACATACACGCCTTTTACGCGGTGGAGAATAATTTCGATATCAAGATCTATCCGCGCAAGGCGTTTCGCGGTTCAGGGATGTTTTATAACCTGTCGCTGGCGTTTAAAGGAATGACAATGTCAGCCGATTTGCTGTACACCCGTTCGATCACGGCGGCGTTCCTGTTGCTGCTGTACAACAAACGGGTGGTCTTCGAAGTCCACGAACCGTTCGAGGGAAAGGGTGGGCGATTAAAACGTATGTTCCGCTATATCATCTTCCACCCCAAGTTGCAGAAGCTGGTGGTGATATCGGATGCCTTGCGGCAGTATTACAAAAAAGAGTTTGGTCATAAAGAAGAAGATATTGTCGTGGCCCATGATGGGGCAGATCCGTTTCCTGCTGCGGCCACACCCGCGCTGAGCGGTAGTTCGGTAAAGGTCGGCTATGTGGGAAGCCTGTATCCCGGAAAGGGCATGGAGACGCTCGTGCCCCTGGCCAAGGCTTGCCCGGAAGTGCAATTTCACGTGGTGGGCGGTAGTACGGCACAGATCCAACAGCTCTCAGCGAGGAGTTCGTCAAATGTGATCTTTCATGGATTCAAGTCCCAGCAGGAGCTGCCGGCGTATATCGCATCATTTGATATATTAATCGCGCCCTACACCCGTACCGTGATCGTGAGCGGAAAGAAAGGCGCCAACAACCTGGCCCTTTGGATGTCGCCCCTGAAGATATTCGAATATATGTCGGCGGGGAAACCGATTATTACGTCCGACCTGCCCGTCATTCGGGAAATTTTGCAGGACGGTGTCAACGCACGCATGTGCCCCCCGGAGGTCTTGGAGGACTGGGTGACCGCGGTAGGTGAACTTGCCGGCAATAGCGTCTTGCGCACTACGCTGGCCGCGCGGGCGTTACACGATTTTGAAGAACATTTCACCTGGGATAAACGCGCGGAGGAAATCCTGAAAGCCGTATGAGGATTTTGTTATTGATACAGAAAGCGCAGTTGCGCGGAGCCGAAATGTTTGCCAGTCAACTGGGAAACCATTTGCAGCGGGCAGGGCACACGGTTTTTGTGGTAAGCCTCGTGCCGGGCACGGCGACGCTGCCGTTCGAAGGCGAGGTATATTGCCTGAACGGATCGCTGACCAAACGATTTGTCGACGTCGCAGGCTGGCGTAAGCTCGCGGCCTATATTAAGGAAGTAAAGCCCGACGTGGTCCAGGCAAATGCTTCGGACACGCTGAAGTTTGCGGTGTTGAGCAAACTGCTCACGGGGTGGAAGGCGCCACTGGTCTATCGCAATGCAAACAAAGCGAGCGATTTTATCAATAGCTATCCCAAACTTGTTTTCAACCGATTCCTGGCGCGCCGGGCGACGCACATTATTTCCGTCAGTGAAATCTGCCGTCAGGATTTTATGAAGCTATACGGTATTCCGGAACGGAAAACGACCATGATTCCCATCGGTATTGAACGTGTGGATATACCGTCGGCCCCGCCCGCGAATCTGATGCACATATTCAACGGTGAGGCACGCGTGCTGGTAAACATTGCCAGCCTGGTCCCGGAAAAAAACCACGAAGGTTTACTGCGCATTGCCCAGGTGTTACGCAAGCAGGGAGAGAACGTGCGGGTGGTCGTCCTCGGCGACGGCAAGCTGAGGCCCAGGTTGGAGGAATGCATCCGCCAGATGGACCTGGCGGGACATGTACTATTGCTTGGATACAGAAGTGATGTACCGGCCATTCTTGCGCATGCAGACGCGTTTGTAATGCCCAGTCTGATCGAGGGGCTGCCGGGTACGATCCTGGAAGCGTTTTATAACCGTGTACCGGTCATTGCCTATAATGTCGGCGGAATCGGCGAGGTTGTTCAGACGGGGCATACCGGCTGGCTCATCGGGAAAAACGACGAAGCTGGTTTTATTGCCGCAGTAAAACAGGCCCTGCGCGATGCGCGCCATACCGCGGCCATCCGGGAGGAAGCGTACCAACGGGTAACGCGTGATTTCATGAACGAACACATTGCCGAACGGTTCGTCCAGGTATATACGGCCGTATGTCAACGAATATCCTGAGCATATGAAAAAGGAAAAGATACGGGTTCTGCATGTGATCAAATCGCTGGGCCGGGGAGGAGCCGAAATGCTCCTGCCGGAGACGCTGCGCCTGCATGACCGCGAGGCATTTGATTTTCACTATATCTTCTTTCTTCCCTGGAAGACGGCCATGGTCGGCGCTATCGAAGAGAACGGCGGTAAGGTAACGTGCCTGCCTGCTAAAAACAACATACAGCTCTTGCTGAAGGCCCGTGCACTGGCCCGCTACATCCGACAGCATAAGATCGAATTGGTACACGCACACCTTCCGTGGGCGGGTGTCGTGGCGCGGCTGGCCGGTAAAATGACTGGGATACCCGTCATGTACACCGAGCACAACAAGCAGGAGCGATACCACTTGGCGACACGCGTCATGAACCTGGCCACCATGAATCTGCTGGGACGGGTCATTGCCGTTTCAGCGGATGTAGAGGAATCGATTCGCAAGCACAAGCCGAACCTGAAGGCACCGCTGGAAACTATTTTAAACGGCGTCAATACCGAACGCTTTACGCCCCATGCAGCGGGTGGTACAGAAGTGCGTGCGCAGTTTGGCATACCGGCAGATGCACCGGTCATTGGTACAATTGCCGTGTTCCGGTTTCAAAAGCGCCTGGATGTGTGGCTCGAGGTAGCCGCCAGGGTATTGAAAGAGGAGCCGCGTGCGCACTTTATACTGGTGGGCGACGGGCCGCTGCGACCGCAACTGGAGGAAAAGTGGCGGCAGCTGGGACTTGAGAAGAATGCACACTTTGTGGGGGTACAGACAGAAGTCCGTCCTTACCTGGCGGCGTTCGACCTGTACATGATGAGCTCAATTTTTGAAGGCTTGCCGATTGCACTCCTGGAAGCCATGGCGTCGGGATGTGCCATTGTATCCACCGATGCCGGCGGGATCAAAGAAGTGATCCGGCATGAGAAGGACGGGCTGCTCTGTGGTGTAGACGAACCTATGAAATTGGTTAGTTTTGCACAGACGCTTTTGAAGGACGGACAGCAGCGGAAACGCCTGGCCGAACAAGGGCGCAAACGCATTGAAGAATCGTTCAGCCTGGAAACCATGGTGGCTGGGTTGGAGCGTGTTTATCACGAATTTGTGAAGCGATAAAGAATAGCAAACTATGATGATCCGGGAGGCCACAGAGGGTGATATTCCCTCGATGGTGGCGTTAACGAAGATGAGCCTGGGCGAAAGCCTCATGCCAAAATCAGAAGGATATTGGCGTTGGAAGCACCGCGATAATCCCTTTGGTGCTTCCCTGGTGATGCTCTGCTGGGAAGATGATACGCTGGTGGGACTGCGCGCTTTTATGCGCTGGCAGTGGAAAGTCGATGGTCGGTTGCTGGATGCCGTGCGCCCCGTCGATACGGCCACACATCCCCAATACCAGCGACGGGGTATCTTCAGCAAGCTTACCCGGGCAGCACTCGAGCAAAGCCAGCAACTGGGTTATCAATTTGTCTATAACACGCCCAATAACAACAGTAAACCGGGATATTTGAAAATGGGATGGACCGAAGCGGGCAAGTTGCCCATCGATCTCTATGCCGTGCGCCCGGTTTCGATGGCGGGCCATGCATTGCGCCTCCGGAAGGCGGCGCCTGTCACGGCGAATGACGACTCGCTCACCACATACCTGGAGCATCCGGGACTGGAGTCGCTGCTGAAACAGCAGGACAGGCTCCATACCGCGCAGATTATTACGGCACACACAACGCGCTCGCTAGCCTGGAGATACCGCGATGTGCCGGTAGCGCGTTACTTCGCGTGCGGTGTGGGGCAGGGCATTGTGCTGGACGCACTGGTGTTCTACCGGATAAAGCCGTCGAAGGCGGGGAATGAATTCCGGATCACAGACGTATTTCTGAGCGATCGGGCGGACAGGAAGCAGGTGCGTGGGGTGATCGCTGAAAAAGTAGCGCAGCACCGTGCCGATTATGTAACGATCTCAGGCGTTCACGCTCAGGATATGGTACGGGGACTGTGGGCGCGGCGTGGAATGAAGATTGGCCCCATGGTCGTGGTACGCGAGCTGGGCGATGACAGGACGGCTCCCTTGCGTCACTTCCATGCATGGGCTCCGTCGGTAGGAGATCTTGAACTGTTTTAACGATGTTGGGAGGACTTCTGATATTTGCACTGGGTGCCGGCGTTTGCTTCGCATGGATTGGCGCGTTGAAGAAGCGGTATGCCTTCGTGGATACGGGGCTGCTAAAAAAAATGTACGGGTACCATGTGTTGTTATCCCTCGTCTATTTCGCCTATATCGCGTATAACCCCTCTGATTCGAAAGCATACTACGAAAAGGTAAACTCGCATTTTCGTGGTGATACCTGGATGGATTTTTACGGAACGAGTACCACGTTTATCGAGTGGGTGGCTTATCCGTTTATACACTATCTCGGTTTCTCCTTTTACGCAGCGATGGCGCTGTTTTCAATATTCGGATATATCGGATTTTTATACTTCTACCTTTTTTTTCGGGAGAACATTCGGTTTAATCATTATTTCATGGGGTATAATCTGTTTACCCTTACGTTTTTCCTTCCAAACCTGCACTTCTGGTCGTCGTCCCTCGGAAAAGGTTCTATCATCTTTATGGGCATCGGCATGGTCTTCTTCGGAATCAGCGATGTGCGACGGCGCTACGTGTCGCTGATCATCGGTGCCGTGATAACCTATCATGTGCGACCGCACGTGATGTTGGTAATACTGGTATCGGCAGCCATGGGTTTTATCTTTTCCTCCAGGGGCGTAAGTGTGGCCGTGCGGGTGACCTTTTTGTTAGGCGCCGCTGTGGCGTTCTTCTTTATTTACCGCGATGTACTGAGCCTGGTAGGAATCGACGAGGAGCAATTTCTGACGCAAGGGTTGGACATGAGCGGCCGTGCAAGCAAACTGACAAAGGCGGCTTCAGGTGTCGATATTACTCAATATAGTCTGCCGATGCAGTTGTTTACCTTTATGTACCGGCCATTGTTTGTCGATGCACCGGGCGTGCTGGGGCTTATTGTCTCTTTTGAAAACGTCTTTTATGTAATCATGTCCTGGAAAGTGGTCGGCAATCTGCGCGGATTACGGTTTTTGCTGACGGGAAATTTTCTGGTTAAGTCGGCCTTCTTAAGCCTGATGACAATCTCCCTAGCGCTGGCACAGATTGCGGGTAATCTGGGCCTGGCCATGCGGCAAAAAAGCCAGGTCATGATATTGTTGATGTTTGTTGTACTTGCCTTTCTGGATACCCAGCGGCAACAGCTATGGCGCGCGCAGCAGTTGCAGCGGTTGCGCGCCGAGCGCTTAAAAAAAGGTAGTGTTCCCTCTTCTACATGAAAAACGGATTATTCACAATTTCACTGGATTTCGAACTCCACTGGGGCGGCTTTGAAAAATGGCCGTTGCAGCAATATCGTCAATACTTTATGAATACCCGCAAGACGATTCCGTCGATGCTGCGGGCGTTTCAACGCTACGAGGTGCACGTCACCTGGGCAACGGTTGGAATGCTGATGCCGGCCTCCCGCCGGGATGCCGAACTTCTGTACCCCGCCGCGAAGCCGGCCTATCAACAGCCAACGTTGTCGGCGTATCACTACATCCGGCAATCGGGCATTGGCGAGGACGAGTCTACCGACCCGTTTCACTTTGCCGCGTCGCTGGTCAAAGAGATCCTGCGCACTCCGCACCAAGAGCTGGGATCTCACACCTTTTCGCATTATTACTGCAACGAAGCGGGGCAGACCGTCGGGCAGTTCCGTGCCGATCTGCAAGCAGCCCAACGTGCCGCGGCACTGTGTAACACACGCCTGACCTCGCTCGTGTTTCCGCGTAACCAGTTTAATGAAGACTACCTGCGGGTGTGTTATGAAGAAGGCTTTACAGCCGTACGTGATAACCCGCGTGACTGGTTCTGGAACATTCGCAGCACCCAGAACGAGTCGCGCTGGAAACGACTCAACCGCGGCGCAGACGCCTATATACCGCTTGGAAAAAAAAATACCTACGATCTGGCCAGCGTCGCGGTGCAGCCGGGCCTGCCACTTTGTTTGCCGGCCAGTCGCCTGTTGCGCCCGTACGATCCGGCGGAGTATTTTCTCAATGACATGAAGATCAGCCGCATTTGCCACGAGATGGAGCGCGCAGCACGCAACAGCGAGGTCTATCACCTCTGGTGGCATCCGCATAACTTCGGCAACTACCCTGAGCAGAGCATGAAGGCCCTCGAGAAGATTCTGCAACATTTCGACTATTGCCGTAAACTGTACCACATGAGCAGCGCGACGATGGGGGAGACGGCAGACCTTATTTACCAGATGCATGGAAAAGATCAGACTGCTTAGGATCACCACCGTTCCGATTTCATTACATGTTTTGCTACGGGGACAGTTCCGGTATATGCTGGCGCAGGGTTTTGTGGTGCATACGATGAGCGCCCCGGGCAAAGAGACGCAGGACGTTTTAGAGGAGGGTGCACAGCATCATATAGTACCCATGACACGCAAGATCACACCGCTGCAGGATTTGTTTTGCCTCTGGCAGATCATACGGATCATGCGACAGGTGCGTCCGCATATAGTCCACACGCATACTCCCAAGGCGGGTTTGCTGGGGATGCTGGCTGCCTGGATTTGCCGTGTGCCCGTGCGCATGCATACCGTGGCGGGGTTGCCCCTGATGGAGACACGAGGTGCAAAACGCCGGCTCCTGGAGGTTGTGGAGAAGATCACGTACCGATGTGCGCATCGGGTATATCCGAACGCCAAAGGGCTGGAAAAATTTATCGAGCAAACGCTGCACGTGCCTTCACGGAAACTCACAATCATTGGCCGGGGTAGTACGAATGGTATCGATACATCCTTCTTCAAACGCACGCCGGCGTTGGAACACCAGGCCGCAGACATCCGGGCTCGGTACGGAATTCAACCAGGCGATGTGGTATTTTCCTTTGTAGGGCGTATCGTAAAGGATAAAGGAATCGGAGAATTGATCCGAGCCTTCCGGCGTTTGTCGGAAGCGTCTTCGCAAAAGCTGTTCCTGTTGCTGATCGGCGCGTTTGAGCAGGATCTCGATCCGCTGCCTCCTGACGATTATGCCTTTCTTCAGCAAGATCCACGCGTTATCCTGGCCGGATTTCAGCGGGATGTAAGGCCCTGGATCATGGCGTCCGACATATTCGTGTTCCCAAGCTACCGTGAAGGATTTCCCAATGTCGTAATGCAGGCGTGTTGCCTGGAGGTGCCGTGTGTGGTTTCGGATATCAATGGCTGTAACGAGATCATCCAACAGGACGTAACAGGGCTGATCGTAAGACCCAAAGATGCCGATGCCCTGTACGAGGCCATGAACACCCTGCTGCAGGATACTCCCAGGCGGCAGGCCTTTTCGACGGCCGCCCGGCGTTATGTGGTGGCCAATTTCGACCAACAGTATGTCTGGACATCGTTGCGAGAGGAATATTATCGCCAGGTTGTCGACCGAAAGGTTCCGCGGTTGGACATGTCCACTTAACTTCGCCTTGTAAATTCGTGTTACGTGTATCGATCTGTCTTTAAGCCTTTGTTTGATTTTTGTGTTGCGTTTGTGGCCCTGCTCCTGACGTCACCGCTCATCCTGGGGGCCATGCTGGCCCTGGCAATTGTAAACCGTGGTCATATCTGGTTTCTGCAGCCTCGTCCCGGCAAGGATGGTAAGATTTTTACGGTCATCAAGTTTAAGACAATGACGGACGCCCGTGATGCGCAGGGCGTATTGTTGCCCGATTCCGACCGGCTTACAGCTGCCGGACGGTTTATACGAAAAACGTCCCTCGACGAGCTGCCGCAACTCATCAACGTAGTGAAGGGTGATATGTCGCTGGTGGGACCGCGGCCATTGTTGGTAGAATACTTGCCGCGCTATAGCGCCGAGCAGGCGCGTCGTCACGACGTGCGACCCGGAATTACCGGATGGGCACAGGTGAATGGCCGTAACGCCATATCCTGGAAACAGAAATTCACCTACGACGTATGGTATGTCGATAACCTCTCAGCGGCATTGGATATCAAAATCCTGTTTTTGACGATCATGAAGGTGTTAAAAGCCGATGGCATTACCAGTGACACGTCGGTTACCATGGAAAAATTTATGGGTGATGAATAAAGTGATCATACAGGGCGGTGGTGAGCATGCGCGTGTCGTGCTGGATTGTCTGCAGGCGCAGGGTTTGCAGGTCGTGGCATTGTTCGATCCAAAATATACAGGAGACCTGTGGGGTGTGCCGCAACGGGGTGCATATGACCCTGCGTTCATGCCGGAGGCCAGGGCCATCGTGGCCATCGGTAACAATGCCGTGCGAAAACGGGTGGTCTCGATCACGCAGCATGAATATACCAACGCCGTACACCCATCGGCGATCATTTCGTCGCGATCATCGTGGGGGACCGGTAACATGATTCTGCACGGCGTCATCATTCAGGCGCAAGCCCACATGGGGAATCACTGTATCCTGAATACCGGTGTGCGTGTAGACCACGACTGCATCATCAGCGACTATGTACACATTGCGCCGGGCACCGTCCTGTGTGGCACGGTGACGGTTGGCGAAGGAACCTTTATCGGTGCTGGCGCCGTCGTCATTCCCGGACGGAAAGTAGGCGCGTGGGCGACGGTCGGCGCGGGTGCTGTCGTAACCCGCGATATACCGGACTATGCCGTGGCTGTTGGGAATCCCGCACGCATCATCAAGTACACCAATATATCATGAAAAGGCCACTGCTAATATACGGGGCAGGTGGACTGGGCCGCGAGGTCTTGTCGCTGCTGCTGGCGTTGCCAGAGTGGTCGCCGCAAGGATTTGTCGACGACGGTGTGCCTGCTGGGCAGGTCGTGATGCCGGGGCTGGCCGTGCAAGGCGGGTTGGAATTTCTGAATGCCTATCCGAAACCGATCGATGTCGTGATCGGCATTGCCGATCCGCACGACAAGGCGACGCTCGTGCGGAGTATTGTCAATCCGCACGTGCGATTCCCGGTCATCATTCACCCGGCCGCTGTTTTACAGAACCGGGCAGCGATTCATTGCGGACCGGGCTGTATCATTACCGCTGGCTGCGTCCTGACTACCCACATCATCCTGGGCGACCATGTATTGCTGAACCTGAACGTTACGGTCGGGCATGATGCCGTGCTCGGCAATTATACCTCTGTCATGCCGGGGGTGAATATCTCCGGAAGAGTAAAGATCGAAGCATCGACTTTTGTCGGCTCCGGCGCCAACCTGCGCAATGGTGTTGTCGTTGGGGCGGGCAGTATCGTGGGCATGGGCGCTGTAGTCGTGCGCGATGTGCCGGCCGGCATAACAGTGGCCGGTGTACCTGCTAAACCCCTGGTGCGATGAAAAGCTTCTCGTTTACAGAATTCCGTCCTACCATCTTCTTTCTGCTGCGCTTTGTCGGCTTGTATGTGCTGACGAACATGCTATACGGCTTTTATATTACCGCGTATCATCCGAAGCCGGATCCTATCACACACACCGTCACCGTGCAGACCGCCGCCGTGCTGCGGGCAGTCTGGGCGGTCAGGGCAAAAGATCATGGTAGCCAGCCGGTCACCAATCTGGTGTTCGAAGAGCGATCGGTCCTGGCGGTATACGAGGGCTGCAATGGTGTCAATGCGATGTTGATGTACCTGGCCTTTATCCTGGCGTTCGGCCCCTGGCGTAAACCGATGCTATGGTTCATACCCATAGGAATCGTGGTAGTTCACGTGATGAACCTGTTGCGCATCAGCCTGCTTTTTGTTGTGTCGCGCTTTCTGCCCGACGCCATGTACTTTGTACACAAGTATCTCTTTACCGCATTTCTGTATGCGGTGATCTTCGGGCTGTGGTTGATATGGATCCGGAAATTTACCCGGCAGACCGCCCATGCCTGAGCAGGACCTGACCCGTCGATGGTTAGTAGGTGGCGTCTGCGCGACCGGCCTGGTGCTGGTGTTTTTGTTTCAGCGCCTGGACCTGGCAGGCTCCTTGCACTTGGTGACAGCACCCGTCTATAAATTCCTGATCAACAGAACGGTGCGCTTCCTGTTAAATGACCTGCTGGCAATCGGGCTGTTGTATGCATTATTTTACGAACGCAAGTACGTAATCTTTGCGCTCTGGACACAGCTGGTCGGCACGGCTTTGTTTTTAATGCCATATTTTATCCTGAAACTGTATTTCCCGTCCTACAATGGCCCGTTGATTTCCTACCTGCACCGGCTCATTCTGAATCCTACCTTGCTTTTGTTGCTGATCCCCGCTTTTTATTACCAGCGCAGTCGATCAATGTAATGCTTTTATCTCCGTATAGCCACGTTTGGTTTCTAAATCGCCTATATTTGCAGGTCTGCAGCCTGAAAAGGCGCAGAAACCGATTTTATTATTGACCTAACGAAAATGAGCGAAAAAATATGGTTGTCGTCTCCACACATGGGCGGAGCAGAAGCCAGATATGTACAGGAAGCATTCGATACCAATTGGATCTCGCCGGTAGGTCCGCACATTGCAGCCTTCGAAGAAGCACTGGCAACCTATAATGATATTCCCTACTGTGCTGCTCTGAGCTCCGGTACGGCAGCTATTCATCTGGCGCTGATCATTTTGGGCGTAAAGGCTGGAGACGAAGTGATTTGCTCGTCCTTTACCTTCTCCGGGTCGTGTAATCCCATCGCGTACCAGGGCGCGGTGCCGGTTTTTGTAGACTCTGAACGGCTGACCTGGAACATGGATCCGGTCCTGCTGGAAGAGGCGATCGTCGATCGTCATAAGAAGACCGGCCGCAAGCCCAGGGCCATCATCGTCGTCCACCTGTACGGCATGCCTGCACAGATTGAGACCATCATGGACATTGCCCACCGGCACGCGATACCTGTCATCGAAGATGCGGCCGAGGCCCTCGGCTCGACATACCGGGGTAAGAAACTGGGGACTTTTGGCGATATGGGTATATATTCCTTTAACGGTAATAAGATCATCACAACCTCTGGTGGCGGTGCGCTCGTGGCCCGCAATGCCACATGGATTCAGCATGCCAAATTCCTGTCTACCCAGGCCCGTGATCCCGCCGTGCATTATGAGCACAGTCATATTGGCTTCAACTACCGTCTCAGCAACGTTTGCGCGGGTATCGGTCGCGGCCAAATGGAGATCCTGCAAACGCGTATTGAGCAAAAGCGAAAGATTTACGAAACGTACAGAGAGGCCCTGGAAAATATTCCCGGAATAGGATTTTTACCAGAACCGGATGGTCATTTTTCCAACCGCTGGCTGACGACCATCCTCGTCGACCAACAGCGGTCCGGGTTTTCGACGGAGGATATTCGCCTGGCCCTCGAAGCCAAAAATATCGAAAGTAGGCCTCTTTGGAAGCCCATGCACCTGCAGCCGGTGTTTAAGAACGCTCCTTCGTACAGCGCTGGCGTATCGGAAGAACTTTTCCGCACCGGACTTTGTCTCCCATCGGGAACAAATACCACAAAGGACCAATATTTGCAGATTGTGGAAACCATTCTGAGGTTGCAGGTTACAAATCCTGCACTCCGCTGATCCAGAATGAGTGTACAATTAGGAATTTTAAATAATTTTGCATTAGTGGCTTTAAACATTACACGTATGAGACTTTGGCCTGTATGTACAGGTTTGTTGATCATTATCCTTCAACAAGCCGCCATGGGACAGTCGGCAGGTGACTACCGCACGACAGGTTCCGGAAACTGGAATAATGCAGGGACCTGGCAGCGCTACAATGGCACCAGCTGGTTGCCGGCGTCAACTCCAACCAACGCTGTTGGCACGATTACCCTGCAAGCAGGACACACGGTAACGGTTCCCACCGGGGTTACCGTTGCTGCTGATCAACTGATTGTCAGTGGTACGTTGGTCATCGAGGCGGGCGGTCAGTTGACACTAGCCCATGGCACCGTCGGTACAGACCTAACCGTCGGTTCGGGCGCACAAGTGCAAGTGTCTGGTGTTTTCCAGCGAAACAACTTATCGACGATCGACAGCGAGGACGATGCTACGCGCTTTTCGTTCCTGGCAGACTCCGAGTACCGGCATGGCTATACGACCACCTTCGGTACATTGCCGTATGCGACCTGGGCGGCCACCTCGACGGTAATGGTTCAGGGCTATACCAGTACGACGCCGCTAACAGCAGACGCCAGCTGGAATCAATCGCTGGGTAACTTTACCTATAACTGCTCCAACTCCAGGAGCACCGTCAATTATGCCAACAACCTGCGGACCATCCGCGGTAATTTCACCATGCAACATACCGGCACAGGCGTACTTCAGCTGAGTACGAACCAGAACCAGGCCATCACGATCCAGGGCAATTTTACGGCGCTGGTCGGTCGCTTCATTCTTGCCACGACTGGCAACGCAGCCATTGTGACGGTGCAAGGCGACTTTGCGTTCAACTCGGCCCATACGGCTGGTTCATATCTGACTTATACAGGAAACACCACGCTGAACGTTCACGGGGATTTCACGATGAATGCGACCAGCAAGGGCATTCTTCACCTGGCCAACGCTGGCACGACGGGTGTATCTACAGTGAACTTCTCCGGAAATTTCAATCTGATCAGCGGCCGCATCGATGAGATAGGCTCCAATCCCACGCAGGCGAATCTCCGGTTCGTGGGAAGCGGTCTCCGTACGTTTGCCAATACCGGTACGATCACGGGGTACATGAACTATTACATCAGCCCCACCACGGTGCTGAACGTTGGCACATCACCCGTGATCGGTTCGTCGCCGGGCCTCTTCCGTCTGGCAGGTACGATTATCGTCGGCTCTCTGGATCCGAAAGGAGCGGTTCAGAACGTTAGCACGGCCGGGAATATCCGTACCAACAATGCGTACCGCATATACCTGCCAGGTTCTCGCATAGTGTATAGCGGTGCAGGCCCGCAATACATGGGTAATGGGCAGCCCACCAGCAGTGACGTCACAACCGTAATCGACAACTCAAATGGCGTGACACTTGCGTCAAACACTACGATCAATGGAGCGCTCACGTTGACCAGCGGAAGCCTGAACATCAGCGACTTCCTGCTGACCCTGAATGGTACCGTTGCCAGCACGGACGGCGGATTGGCGGGCACTTCCGCGTCAAGACTGACGATCGGCGGTACGACAGGTGGCTCGGCAGGTACTTTGCCATTCACACCTTCTGCTGCGCAAGTGGGTATCCTTACCCTTGACCGTACCGGGGCCGATGCCGGCGTGACATTAAACAGCACACTCCAGGTAGATTCGATATTCAACCTGACCAATGGCGTCTTTACAAACACATCGGGTCTGACCATGCGCGACGACGCAGCCATCGTCCGCGAAAATACGGCGACGCTGGCCGGTGTAGCACCGGCTGTGAGCGGAGCGTACAATGTACAATATCACACATCGACGCCCGCATCTGGTCCTTTTGTGCCGTTCGAGACCGGCCTTGAGCTTCCCGGTGACGAAACCGCCTTGCGCGATTTGACGATCAGACCAGCGCAAAGCCAGAATACTATTCAACTGGACAAGGCGGTCACCATCAACGGTACGTTCTCCGTTACACGGGGCACGCTGCAACCCGGCGCGTTTACGATCACCATGAGAGGCCCCAGCTGGCAGCTGAATGGCGGTCAGTTTGTGCCAGGCACAGGCACGGTGATCTTCGACGGAATCACCACGGTGGAGGGTACTAGCCTTCCTACGTTTAGCAATGTCCAATTGAATGCGGGTAAGACTCTCACGTTCACCCGCAACACAACGTTTACCGGGAATGTCACTTTTCAGCCCGACGCTACCTTTGAGCAGGGCACGACCACGGTGATACTGGGTGGCGGTGATGAGCAGACGATCTCTGCAGGTGGCGTACCAATCGGCAATATCAACATTGCCAAAACAGGTGGCGGCGTGCAGCTTACTTCTACCTTGAACCTCGTCGGCTTGCTGCAATTTGTAAGCCCGTCCATCAACCAGAACGTGGCTTCCAATGGCCATTTGGTAGTGCGTTCGACCTCCGACGCGGCCGGCGCCCCTGGACAAGGCACGATCTATCGGCTCCTGAACGGCAACACAATTTCCGGCGATGTGACCGTCGAGCGTCACATCAGTCCGGAGGGACGGATGTACCGCTATCTTTCCAGCCCGGTGAGCAATGCCATGGTCGCGCAGTGGCAGGACGATTTCCCCATCACGGGCAGATTCAGGGACCCCAGCCCTCAGCAGACAATCTGCGGAGAAGTGGTCCGCACAGGTTCCACATCCTTGTTCTATTACAATGAAGCCACCACGGGCGATGTAAACTCGGGGTACGTGGGTTATCCGCTCCCCGGTACTTACACGACCAATAGCCCCATACAGGTGGGCCTCGGATATTCTGCATACATACGCGAGTGCACTAATCCCACAATCGTGGATGTTACCGGCCCAATCAATCAGGGCGTCATTACCTTTCCGGTAACCTACACCGCTACCGCCAATGCCGATGCTAATGGCTGGAACCTGGTAGGCAACCCTTACCCCGCCACAATCGACTGGGATATCAGCGGCTGGACACGTACGCGTATGTCCATCGTCATTTCGATCATCGACAACGCCACGGGTATGATGCGCTATTACGAGCCCGGCGTGACCAATGACATCGCCAATGGGCAGATTGCTCCGGGCCAGGCTTTTTTTGTGCGAGCGACTGGCGCTAATCCCGTGCTGCGTCTGCAAGAGGCGGTAAAGGTGACAACCGGAGCCGAATTTTTCCGCGAACGTCCGCCGGTTGAAATCCCCTCATTCGCGCTGACCTTGTCGGACGGGACACAGTATGATGCCGCGTACGTCAAGCTGGTGGCAGAGGCACTGCCCGGTCTCGACAGCCTCGATGCGCCTAAGCTTTATAACCCGACGTTCAGCTTTTCCACGCTGGCTCCCGGTAACCGCGCAATGGCGATCAATGCGGTGAGCGGTCTCCACTGCAACGACTCGTTCCCCCTGGAGATGAAGGACGTCGCCGAGGGCAGCTACACCATAACCCTGAATACCAAAGTGATCAGCGGTTACCAGTTTCTGTTGACCGACCACTATCTCGGAAAGACGACGGCGCTCCGAGGCAATGCCTACCAATTCATCGTCGATGGCAAGGAGGGATCCAGGGACATGCACCGTTTTAGCATATCCGTGATAGACGACGCCCTCGCCGGAATAGATGTGACGGCCCCGGCAATTATTGACGACGCGGCAACGACCTACACAGTAAATGTAACCGGTACGTCGGCCGATGTATCCTATACTCTGTTTAATGCTGCGGGTACACTTATTGCAGGTCCCATACAGGGCAACGGCCACGAAATTGCTTTCGACGTCCAGGCAGGCGCGCTGCAGGATGGTACAAATGAGTTGACGATTAGCGCATTGGGTAGCTGTTCGCCGTTGGCGCTAACCACCTCGTTTGCCGTTGAAAAGACTTTGTCGGGATCGGTAATCGACGAAAACGGTGGCGTACTGGTAAAGGCTTACCCCAATCCGGTGGGAGATCAGCTCACATTGGAAGTCGTAGATGCGGATGTACAAAACATTCAGATTACGACAGCCGTGGGCCAGGTAGTCTCAGAGCTGCCGGTCGCACCGGGCCTTGGCACGTATACGGTCGATGTCAGCAGCCTTCGCAGCGGCGTGTATTTAATGATGGTGAATAAAATGACAGGTAGGAAGAGTTACCGCTTGATTAAAAAATAATTCATGAATTTTGTGAAAAAGATCCTCTCAGTAATAGTTTTTGTGCTCGTTGGCTTTAGCCCCGCCGTACTCAGCCAGCCAACAAACCCTGGCGAAGACCCGGACAAAGTTCCTATTACCGGGCTTGAATATTTGCTGGTGTCGGGCGGAATACTGGGCGGGTATAAACTTTTAAAAAAGCGGTCCAGGAAAGAGTAGTCACCTTAATAACAAGAATTCTTGATTAGAATCATTAACAGGCTTACGGTTTTACCGCGCTATATCGTTGTCCTGATCGATCAGTTTCTGATCTTTTTTTCGGTCTCGCTAGCCTTTCTGTTGCGGTTCAATTTCAATACGGACATCGTATTGGAATATAATCCTTTTCCGGGAGTTGTCGCTTTTTTGCTGGCTTCGCTGTTCTCCACGTTTATCACCAAGAGCTACGCTGGCATTGTCCGTTATACAGGCATCCAGGACGGGCTGCGCATTGTGCGTACCGAGCTTCTGAGCATGGTTCTGATCGTCGCGGTCAACCTGCTCTATCATTATAATGTTGGCAGGAACATTATTCCCTTTTCGGTCGTCTTTATATCGTTTTTTATATCATCCCTGCTGCTGTACCAATACCGGCTGCTGGTGAAAAACGTGTTTACGTTCTACAAGGGCGGTCACCGATCGAAGGTGCCTGTCATCGTATTTGGCGCCGGGGTGGCCGGCTTTCTGACCAAGCAGGCGCTCGAGTCGGACATGACCTCGCAATATAAGCTCATTGCTTTTATCGACGACGACCCGAAGAAGAACGGCAAGGACATTAACGGCATCAAAATTTACAGTGTCGACAAGCTCGGCGAGCTGGCAAAGAAGTTCAAGGCCAAAAAATTGATCATTGCCATCAAGCGGTTGTCGATCGACCGTAAGAATGAAATTGTCGACGAAGCACTTAGTCATCAGCTACGGGTGAGCTATGTAACGTCATTCGAGAAGTGGATCCGCAACAACTTCGATGTAAAAGAGATCCGCGATGTGAACATCGAGGACCTGTTGGGCCGTGAGGTGATCCGGTTAAACAACAGCGCCATCGAAGCCGACCTGACCGGCAAAGTCATTTGTATTACCGGTGCGGCGGGTTCGATCGGTTCGGAACTGGCGCGGCAGGCGCTGACCTTCAAGCCGCAGAAACTGATCCTGATCGATCAGGCAGAGTCGCCGCTCTACGAGATCGAGCGCGAGCTGTCCGGCAAAAACCTGCAGACATCCCTGGTGGTGTTTGTTGCCGATGTTTGCAACAAAGAGCGCATGCGCCGCATCTTTAGCGAGTATCGCCCGCAGATCCTGTTCCACGCAGCAGCCTACAAGCACGTGCCCCTGATGGAAAGCAACCCGTCAGAAGCCGTGACAGTCAATATCTTTGGCACCCGCCAGCTGGCCGACCTGGCCGTGGAGTTCAAGCTGAAGAAATTTGTAATGATCTCGACCGACAAGGCGGTGAACCCGACCAACGTGATGGGCTGTACAAAACGTATTGCCGAGATCTACGTGCAGTCACTCGATCGCTACCTGGAGCTGATGGGCAAAAGCAGCAAGACCTCGTTTGTCACCACGCGCTTTGGCAACGTGCTCGGCTCGAATGGTTCGGTGATCCCGATCTTTAAAGAACAGCTCCAGAAGGGAGGACCGATCACGGTAACGCACCCCGAGATCACACGGTATTTCATGACCATCCCCGAAGCCTGCGAGCTGGTGATCGAAGCAGGCGTGATGGGGCAGGGGGGAGAGATCTTTATCTTCGACATGGGCAAACCCATGAAGATCTACGACCTGGCCAAAAAGATGGTGATGCTGTCCGGCAAAGAGCTCAACAAAGATGTCGAGATTGTCTTTACGGGCTTACGCGACGGCGAGAAGCTCTACGAAGAGCTGCTGAACGACAAAGAGAACACCATCCCCACGCACCATGAGAAGATCATGAAGGCGAAGGTATCGGAATATCAGTATGACGAGATCTGCCGTAACCTCGACCTGCTCGAGGACTTCATCCACGACCGGAATGAACACAAGATGGTGACGCTGATGAAGGAGATCGTACCAGAATATAAAAGTAACTACTCCCGGTTCCAGGTCCTGGATGTGACGTCCTAAGACAGAAGCAGCCCTGAAAGGGCGTAACACATCAGCCCAGGCTGTAAGGCCTGGGTAACCAATACAAACGACATTCAAGCCCTGAAAGGGCGCAACATAAAACCGGCCCACTCCCGCCAAACAAAAACACCGGGCGATAAACCCGGTGTCAAAAATGCATTTCTATACTTTAGAGCGTAAGCTCTTAGCGACGCTTATAATAAGCTTTCCGTTTTCGGTTATAAAGCTTGCGGTTGCTGCCATTGAACACTTCCTGAGGCAAGTAGTACTGCAGCGTAATGGAGCCAATAAAATAGCTGTCATTCTTTTCAGGATTACCACGAACGCCGATTTCTGTAGGGCGGCTGGGCTGCGTGCCAATTTCGACGCGGCGGTCGGAGAGGGCGCGGGCAATGTCGCTCTTCAGGGTAGCGGGGTCGGGATAACGGCGGATGCTGATGTCGTCCAGGTGGTCGGTGAAGGTGACACGATAGCCGCCTTCCACGAGGAGGTTAAAGAACGGGTCCAGCTTCACACGTACGCCGAAGCCCATCGGTATGACCGGAGCCAGCCGGCTATAGCTGGAGCCTTCGGTTTCCAGTGGCGCCAGGGCATATTTCTTGCCCTGATATTCTGCCTTGGGATTAAAATAAAGCAAGCCGATACCGATGAATCCGTAGGGGTTCAGCTTCGGGCGCTGGTAGAACCGGGTGCCGATCGGCATCAGGTTGATAATACCCACGGCCGACAGCTCAAAGTTGCTGGACGTGAATGACAGGTTACGCTCCTGGCGGTCGTCATTGGCTTTGGCGTCAGACCCGGACGTTTGGAACCAGGTCAGGGTGGCGCGTGTGCTGATGCGAGGCGTCAGGTAATATTCACCACTAACGGCCACGTTTGGTTTTAATTTGCCCATTTCACCGGGGTTCACCAATTCGCCATAGTAGTTGGCAGTACCGGAACCTAATCCAACGAGCAGGTTCCGGTTCTTTCGGATGGCATAAAAACTCTGAGCCTCTGCAACAGCCGGCAGAAGGATTGCAATAAACGAGATGGTAAAAAACCTTTTCATCAACAGAGGCCAGTCAAATTTTCTTCAATATAAACAAATATCAAATACTTTTGCCGGAGTAAATTAATCGGTTAGGCCAGAACTTCTTTTACGCGCTGTGCGGCATCTTTGAGCACAATCGCAGAAAATACCTTTAATCCTGACTGTTCGATGATCTTCGCGCCTTCTTCCGCATTCGTTCCCTGCAGACGGACGATGATCGGTACTTTGATATCGCCGATCTTTTTGTAAGCTTCCACCACACCGTTTGCGACGCGGTCGCAACGTACGATGCCGCCGAAGATATTGATCAGAATAGCTTTAACGTTCGGATCTTTCAGGATAATGCGGAAGCCAGCCTCTACGGTTTCAGCGTTTGCTCCACCCCCTACGTCGAGGAAGTTTGCAGGCTCGCCGCCTGACAGCTTGATGATGTCCATCGTGGCCATGGCCAGACCGGCACCGTTTACCATACAGCCCACGTTGCCGTCGAGCTTCACATAGTTGAGGCCAGCTTTGCCGGCTTCTACTTCCAGTGGATCTTCTTCGGTGATGTCGCGCAGCTCGGCCAGGTCTTTGTGGCGATACAGGGCGTTGTCGTCCAGGTTTACTTTGGCGTCAACCGCCAGGATCTTGCCGTCGGAAGTTCTCAGCAGCGGGTTGATCTCGAACATGGCAGCATCGAGGCCAAGGTATGCATTGTAAAGTGCGTGAATGAATTTTACACCCTCTTTGAAGGCATTGCCTTCCCAGCCGAGCGCGAACGCTACTTTCCGTGCCTGGAAGGGCTGGAGGCCCAGCAGGGGATCGATCCACTCCTTAATGATCTTTTCGGGATGGGTCTCCGCCACCTCTTCGATGTTCATACCACCTTCGGTGGACGCCATGATCACCGGACATCCCTTCGAGCGGTCGAGCAGGATGCTCATATAATATTCTTTCGGCTCGGTCTCACCGGGATAGTATACATCTTCGGCGATGAGCACTTTGTTTACTTTCTTTCCTTCGGGACCGGTCTGGATCGTCACCAGTGTACCGCCCAGAATGGCTTTTACTTTATCGGCTACTTCGCCCAGGCCTTTGGCCAGTACAACGCCTCTCGAGCCAGTCTCTTTCACGGTACCTTTACCCCGGCCGCCGGCATGGATCTGAGACTTTACCACAAACCATTTTGTGCCCGTTTCTGCCTGCAGCTCTTTGGCAGCTTGAGTGGCACCATCCGGCGTGTCGGCAACAATGCCTCGTTGAACGGCTACACCATATTTCTTGAGAATCTCTTTGCCCTGGTACTCGTGTATGTTCATGAATTTTTTGTTTTGGGCGAAACTAGTTTATTTACCGCTTTATTTCAAGGAAACAGAGGAAATCACACATGCTGAGAGCCACACAACTCGAAAAATCGTATGGGCGGTTAAAAGTATTGAAAGGTGTCGATCTGGAGGTTAGCCGCGGAGAGGTGGTGGCCATTGTCGGGGCCTCCGGCGCCGGCAAAAGTACCCTGCTGCACATCCTGGGCACGCTCGACACACCTGACAAAGGGCAATTGACGATCCACGACCAGAATATCTTTTCCATGTCGTCACGCTCGCTGGCCGCCTTCCGCAACAAGTCGATCGGCTTTGTGTTTCAGTTCCATAACCTGTTGCCCGAGTTTTCAGCCCTGGAGAACGTGTCCATCCCCGCCCTGCTCCGCAACCCCGCCGACCAGACGGTCCT